>NZ_AUEC01000019.1 GCF_000425785.1 Pseudomonas taiwanensis DSM 21245 | reverse complement strand
TTCGCCACTCATGCCAGCACCTCACTGCCCAGCGGGCGCTTGGCCGGGTTGGCGGGAGGGCTCAGGCCGTGCAGGCCACGGCCGGCATCGCCGAGCTGGAGGAAAGCGGGTTTGTGTAGCAGGCGTTCCAGGTCCAGCGAAGGGCATTCGCTCACCAGCTCGAGGTCAATGGCACAGGCGTGGCTGATGGCTTCCGTGCCGTTGAAGGCGAGGACCTGGAAATCGTGCTCCAGGCCGTCGATGTGCAAGCTGAAATGGGTCTGGTTCGCGGCGGCAAACATCCCTGTCCTCCTTTAGGAAAACGTAGTGAAAACGACTGCGACCTGACAGGTGAACGTGGCAAGTCGCGGTGCGAGAACAGTACGGGGACGCGCTTCCCATGTATGTCAGATGCAGTTCGACACGACTCGTGGGATACGGACTACATCGGGCGAGATCGGTAAGCGTGATGTTTCACGGTGCAAGGATCGAAGGTGGCCAGCGACGGACGACGCGGGGACGCGACAGCGCTAAAGTTGCATGACTTGTCCGGAAGGCGCGCACATAAGGCAAAAATGCAGGACACCCCTGCAGATTTGTCGATTGTGCACGGTAAATTCGCATGCCACGATCCTGCGACACTCCAGCGCACTCCAGACTTCACTTGGAAAATCAATAACAAAGCAGGGAGAACGCGATGACCGCGCATGCTCACATCTCGGCAACGGATCACGTTTTGGCCGAGGTTCGCAACCACATTGGCCACCTCACCCTCAACCGCCCTACCGGCCTCAACGCCCTGACCCTCGACATGGTGCGCAGCCTGCGCCAGCACTTGGACCGGTGGGCCGAGGACGCACAGGTAAAGGCCGTGGTTCTGCGCGGCGAAGGCCCCAAGGGCTTCTGCGCCGGTGGCGATATCCGCTCGCTGCATGACAGCTTCAAGGCTGGTGACAGGCTTCACGAAGATTTCTTCGTCGAGGAATATGCCCTCGACCTGCTCATCCATCGCTACCGCAAACCGGTTCTGGTGCTGATGGACGGTTTCACCCTCGGCGGCGGCATGGGCCTGGCCCAAGGCGCGGACCTGCGCATCGTCACCGAGCGCAGCCGCCTGGGCATGCCCGAGGTGGGCATCGGTTACTTCCCGGACGTGGGCGGCAGTTATTTCCTGCCGCGCATTCCCGGTGAACTAGGCATCTACCTGGGGGTCAGTGGCGTGCAGATCCAGGCCGCCGATGCCTTGTACTGCGGGCTGGCCGACTGGTACCTGGCCAGCGACGCCCTCACTGCCCTGGAGCAAGGCCTGGATAACATCACGTTCGGCGAATACCCACTCAAGGACCTGCAAAACCTGATGGCCACCCTCGGCACCCAGACCCTGAACGATGCCCCTCTGGAAAAGCTGCGCCCCGTCATCGACCACTTCTTCGCCCAACCCGACCCGCTCGCAATCATCGAGCAACTGCGCGCGGTCAGCATCGGTGACAGTCGCCCGTGGGCCATAGCCACAGCCGACCTGCTGGAAAGCCGTTCGCCGCTGGCCATGGCAGTGACCTTGGAGATGCTGCGCCGAGGCCGCCACCTGGCACTGGAAGACTGCTTCGCCATGGAGTTGCACCTGGACCGCCAGTGGTTCCAGCACGGCGATATCATCGAAGGCGTACGCGCCCTGATCGTCGACAAGGACAAACAACCACGCTGGAATCCGCCGACTTTGAGCGGGCTGAGCCGCCAGCGGGTCGACCACTTCTTCGAAGGCCTGTGAGCCTGGGAGTACGCACATGCAAGACCTGGAACTGAGCGAAGAGCAGATCATGATCCGCGACATGGCCCGGGACTTTGCCCGCGGCGAGATCGCCCCCCACGCCCAGGCTTGGGAAAAGGCCGGCTGGATCGATGACGCCGTGGTGAAGAAAATGGGCGAACTGGGCCTGCTTGGCATGGTGGTGCCTGAAGACTTTGGCGGCAGCTACACCGACTATGTCGCCTATGCCCTGGCCGTCGAGGAGATCGCTGCTGGCTGCGGCGCTACCGGGGCGATGATGAGCATTCACAACTCCGTCGGTTGCGGCCCGCTGCTGGCTTATGGCACGCCCGAGCAGCAACAGGCCTGGCTACCGCGCCTGGCCAGCGGCGAAGTCATCGGTTGCTTCTGCCTGACCGAGCCGCAAGCCGGCTCCGAAGCGCACAACCTGCGCACCCGTGCAGAGCTGGTCAACGGCGAATGGGTGATCAACGGCTCCAAGCAGTTCGTCAGCAACGCCCGCCGTGCCGGACTGGCCATCGTCTTCGCCGTCACCGACCCGGAGCTGGGCAAGAAGGGTCTTTCTGCCTTTCTGGTGCCGACCGACAATCCGGGGTTCAAGGTCGACCGTAGCGAGCACAAGATGGGCATCCGCGCTTCGGATACCTGCGCGGTCTCCCTCGACAACTGCCGTATTCCGGCCGCCAACATCCTTGGCGAGCGCGGCAAGGGCCTGGCTATCGCCCTCTCCAACCTCGAAGGCGGGCGGATAGGCATCGCCGCCCAAGCTTTGGGGATAGCCCGCGCGGCATTCGAGGCTGCCCTTCTCTATTCGCGCGACCGTGTGCAGTTCGGCAAGCCGATCAATGAACACCAGAGCATCGCTAACCTGCTGGCCGACATGCAGGTACAGGTCAATGCCGCGCGCCTGTTGATACTGCATGCTGCGCGCCTGCGCAGCGCGGGCAAGCCGTGCTTGTCGGAAGCATCCCAGGCCAAGCTGTTCGCTTCGGAAATGGCCGAGCGCGTGTGTTCGATGGCGATTCAGGTGCACGGAGGCTATGGCTACCTGGAAGACTATCCGGTGGAGCGGTATTACCGCGATGCGCGGATCACGCAGATCTATGAGGGCTCGAGCGAGATCCAGCGGATGCTGATCGCTCGGGAACTGAAGCACTATCCGTTGTAGGCCCCCCGAAAACGAAGATGGCGCTGCCAAAGGAGCGCCATCACGGTCGTTACGAAGCCCAGTCAGTCATTCGCACTGACAACCTGCCCCGCTTTCTCTTCCTTGCCTCGGGTCGCCAGGCAGTAATAGAGCGGCACCGTCACCAACAAGCCAAACAGCCACGACAGGTCGGCCCCCTCGACGATGTTCGAGTAGGGCCCGACATACAGCGAAGTGTTGGCGAACGGCAACTGCACCAGGATCCCGCAGGCATAGGCGACAATCGCATGGTGGTTGAAGCGCCCGTAGATACCGCCATCGGCGCGGAAGATCGAGGCAATGTCGTACTGGCCTTTCTTGATCAGGTAGAAGTCGATCAAGTTGATCGATGCCCACGGTACGAGCACCAGCAGTAGCGCCAGGATCAGGCCGATGAACTGACCGATGAAGTCCGCCGATGCATTGAGCGCTACCAGGCCGCAGCCCACCAAGATCAGCGACGCCAAAATCACCCGCACCTTGATGCTCGGGGTCCACTGGGCGACGAAGGTCTGGATGGCCGTGACGATCGACAGCACCGCGCCATAGAGGTTGAGGGCGTTATGGCTGATGATGTTGAGCAGGAACAGCACCATCAGGATCGGCCCCAGCCAACCGGTGGCTTGCTTGACCGCGTCCATCGCATCGGTACCTTGCGGCACGCACAGCACCGCCACGGCACCGAAACTGAAGCACAAAATGGTGCCCAGTGTGGCGCCGAAATAGGTCGCCCAGAATGGCTTGGCGATGCCTACCTCACGCGGCAGGTAGCGCGAGTAGTCGGAGGTGTACGGCGAGAAGCTGATCTGCCAGATAGTGCCGAGCGACACCGTGGCGATGAAGCCTGACAGGTTGAACCCTCCGCGGCTGAAGAAGTCAGCCGGCAGCTGCTGGGCGAACATCATGATGAAGCCTGCCAGCAATGCCGAGCCCATCACCCAGGTGCCAATACGGTTCAAGGTGTGGATGAAGCGGTAACCGATCACACCAATGGCCGTTGCGCTCAGCGCACCAATGACGATGGCAGTGGGCATCGGCACGCTGGGGGCGATGCCATGGATCGACTTGCCCGCCAACACGATGTTGGAAATGAAGAAGCCCACATAAATGAGCGCCGTGAAGAACACGATCAGTAAGGCGCCATAGCGGCCGAATTGGCCACGGCTCTGGACCATCTGCGGAATGCCCAACTGCGGTCCCTGGGCAGAGGCCAAGGCGATGACCACGCCCCCGGCAAGATGACCCAGCACGATGGCGACCAACCCCCACAACAGATTCAGGTGGAATACCTGGACCACCATGGCGCCGGTGACGATGGGCAGGGGCGCTATGTTGGTGCTGAACCAAAGGGTGAACAGATCACGCGCCTTCCCATGGCGCTCGGCAGGTGGAACGTAATCGACCGTGTGATTCTCGACAAACTGGTGTTGCGACGACGGTTGGGACATAGGTTTTCAGCTCGAAAGGTCGTTTTTATCTTTGTAAGGAAACCGCGCGGGGCGGCCTCTCAGCTGAAGACCATATTATGGTATTCCAAACTTTTGACAACACTGATGCGGCTGAAAAATGTGTAACTGATCCGGTTCAGCAGCACCCGCAATGCTTGCTTGATTTTTTCAAAGCCGCTGTTCATGCGGCCTTGCGCCATTCATCGTGATTTTTACCCGGTGTAAAATTCCACTTGCAAATCGAGTATTACGGTATACCATCAGACACATCAACGATAAAAACCGCGGACCACCGCAGCCCTCTCGAGGTATTCGCCATGATCGATGCAACCGTCTACAAGCATGTCCTGGGCTCCTTCCCGTCCGGCGTCACGGTCATCACCACCCTGGACGACGATGGTTCGATCGTCGGCCTTACCGCCAGCGCATTTTCTTCCCTGTCCATGGACCCGCCGCTGGTGCTGTTCTGCCCGAACTACAGCTCCGATTCCTACCCGGTACTGATGCGCAACAAGCGCTTTGCCATCCACCTGCTCTCTGGCGAGCAACAGACCGAAGCCTACGCGTTCGCCAAGAAAGGCAAGGACAAGGCCGCTGGTATCGAGTGGACTTTGAGCGAGCTTGGCAACCCCATTCTGGCCGGCGCCACCGCCGTCATCGAATGCGAATTGTGGCGTGAATACGAAGGCGGCGACCACGCCATCATGGTCGGCAAGGTGCACAACCTGATCGTGCCCGAAGAGGCCCCACGGCCGATGGTCTACTGCCGCGGCAAGATGGCCAGCCTGCCCGCCTTCGCCTGAGCCACCTATCGTCATCAATGACGCCTGGCGCACCAGGCGACACCTTAAAGCTCCGAGGAAAGCCCCATGAAATTTTCGTTGTTCGTGCACATGGAACGTTGGGATGAACAGGTCAGCCATCGCCAGCTGTTCGAAGACCTGACCGAACTGACCCTGATGGCCGAGAACGGCGGTTTCAGCACCGTGTGGATCGGCGAACACCACGCCATGGAATACACCATCTCGCCGAGCCCGATGCCGCTGCTGGCCTACCTGGCCGCGCGCACCGAGAAAATCCGCCTGGGCGCCGGCACCATCATCGCGCCGTTCTGGAACCCTATCCGCGTGGCCGGTGAATGCGCCCTGCTGGACGTGATCAGCAACGGTCGCATGGAAGTGGGCCTGGCCCGTGGCGCCTATCAGTTCGAGTTCGACCGCATGGCCAGCGGCATGCCCGCCACCGACGGCGGCAAGGCGCTGCGTGAAATGGTGCCGGCCGTACGCAAACTGTGGGAAGGCGATTACGCCCATGAGGGTGAGGTTTACAAGTTCCCGACCTCCACCAGCGTGCCCAAGCCCGTGCAAAAAGGCATGCCCCCGATGTGGATCGCCGCGCGCGACCCGGACTCGCACAATTTCGCTGTGAAAAACGGCTGCAACGTCATGGTCACCCCGCTGATGAAGGGCGACGAAGAAGTGCTGGACCTGAAGAACAAGTTCCAGGCCGCACTCGACAACAACCCCGAAGTACCGCGCCCGCAACTGATGGTGCTGCGTCACACCCACGTACACAGCCCGTCGGAGCCCGAAGGCTGGAAGGTTGGCGCCCAGGCCATCTCGCGCTTCTACCGCACCTTCGACGCCTGGTTCGGCAACAAGACCACGCCGGTCAACGGATTCCTCGAGCCAAGCCCGGAGTCCAAGTTCGCTGAAGTGCCGGCGTTCGCGCTGGAGAATATCCGCAAGAACACCATGATCGGCACGCCGGAAGAAATCATCGCGCGCATCAAGTACTACCAGGAACTGGGCGTCGACGAGTTCAGCTTCTGGTGCGACAACAGCCTGCCCCACGCCGAGAAGAAAAAGTCGCTCGAACTCTTCATCAAGGAAGTGGTGCCGGCGTTCGCCTGAATTCCCATTGCCTGAAACCGTTGCGGGATGAGCCCGCTCCCGCGGGCCCTCGTGGCCCGCGTGAGCGGGCATTTTTTTGCATGGGCGGCGTTCCCATCGCCAGCCCACTGAAATCGAGAACAGTGCAGCACCTGCAGGTGCATGGCTACCCGCGAGAAGTCCAGCACAGACAGCCCAAAAACCAAGGGATCAGCCCACCTTTCGTCCCCCTGACCAGAGAAATTGTTCGGCACCTCTTGCACAACAAATATTATGGTATACCATCAGACAACAAGAGCTGATAACCCTCACCAGGAGCCCCCCATGAGTTTCGAAATCCGCAAGATCGTCACCTACTCCGAAGAGACCCGCATCGAAGGCGGCAAAGCCACCGACAAGCCAGTGACCATGGTCGGCCTGGCCGTGGTGATCAAGAACCCATGGGCCGGTCGCGGTTTCGTTGAGGATCTGAAGCCGGAAATCCGCGCCAACTGCTCCGAGCTGGGCGCGCTGATGGTCGAGCGCCTGACCGCCGCCATCGGCGGTGCCGACAAGATCGAAGCCTACGGCAAGGCCGCCGTGGTCGGCGCCGATGGCGAAATCGAACACGCTTCCGCCGTGATCCACACCCTGCGCTTCGGCAACCATTACCGCGAAGCCGTCAAGGCCAAGAGCTACCTGAGCTTCACCAACAAGCGCGGCGGCCCAGGCACCTCGATTCAGATCCCGATGATGCAGAAGGACGACGAAGGCCTGCGTTCTCACTACATCACCCTGGAAATGCAGATCGAAGACGCCCCGCGCGCCGATGAAATCGTCGTGGTCCTGGGCGCCTCCGACGGCGGTCGCCTGCACCCGCGCATCGGCAACCGCTACATCGACCTGGAAGAACTGGCTGCCGAAAAAGCCAACGCTCAATAACAACAACCAAGACGGGCCGGGGCGTTGCGTGCAAGCGCCACGCCCGACCTTCAAGGAGCGCCCTCCATGATTCAGCCTGTCGCTGAACGTACACCGGCCGGAACCAGCTACCTGGTCCAAGGCCAGGGCCAACCTGTGGTGTTGATCCACGGCGTGGGCCTGAACAAAGAAATGTGGGGCGGGCAGTTCGTGGGCCTGGCCAACGACTATCGGGTCATCGCCTATGACATGCTCGGCCATGGCCAGAGCGCCCTGCCACCGCCCGACGTAGGCCTGGAAGGCTACGCCGACCAACTGGCCGAACTGCTCGATCACCTGCAGATTGCCCAAGCCACCGTGATTGGCTTCTCGATGGGTGGCCTGGTGGCGCGCGCATTCGCCCTTCACCACCGGCAGCGCCTTGCCGCGCTGGTGGTGCTCAACAGCGTGTTCAACCGCACCCCCGAGCAGAGCGCCGGCGTCATCGCCCGTGCCGCCCAGGCTGCGCAACAAGGCCCGGACGCCAACGTCGATGCCGCGCTCGACCGCTGGTTCAGCCGCGAATACAAAGCCGCCAACCCCGCGCAGGTCGCCGCCATCCGCCAGGTGCTGGCGAGCAACGATCCGCAGGGCTATCACACCACTTATGCGCTGTTCGCCACCCAAGACATGTATCGCGCCGACGACCTGGGCAGCATCCAGGTGCCGACGCTGATCGCCACCGGTGAACTCGACGCAGGCTCCACCCCGGCCATGACTCGCCAGCTTGCCGCGCGCATTCCTGGTGCGCAAAGCGTGGTCCTCGCCGAGCAACGGCATATGATGCCGGTGGAAGCGCCGCGGGAAGTCAACAAGATGCTTCTGGACTTCCTGGCGCAAGCCCGCACCCTTACCGAATCCGCCAAGGGGATTGTTGCATGACCCTCGTTCGTTTCCAGATGTGCATCGACGGCCAATGGCTCGATGCCCAGAGCGGCAAGACCTTCGACAGCCTCGACCCGGCTACCGCCAAGGCCTGGGCGCAACTGCCCGACGCCGGTGAGGCCGATGTCGAACTGGCCGTGCAGGCCGCCCAGCGTGCCTTCGACAGCAGAGCCTGGCGCAGCCTCACCGCGACCGCCCGAGGCAAGCTGCTGCGTCGCCTCGGCGATCTGATCGCCCAGAACAAAGAGCACCTCGCCCAGCTCGAAAGCCGCGACAACGGCAAGCTGATCCGCGAAACCCGCGGCCAGGTCGGCTACCTGCCGGAGTTCTTCCACTACACCGCAGGCCTGGCCGACAAGCTCGAAGGCGGCACCCTGCCGCTGGACAAGCCTGACCTGTTCGCCTACACCGTGCACGAGCCGATCGGCGTGGTGGCCGGGATCATCCCGTGGAACAGCCCACTGTACCTGACCGCGATCAAGCTGGCGCCGGCTCTGGCCGCCGGCAACACCATCGTGCTCAAGCCGTCCGAGCACGCCTCAGCGACCATTCTGGAGCTGGCCCGCCTGGCCCTAGAAGCCGGCTTCCCGGCTGGCGTGGTCAACGTGGTGACCGGCTACGGCCCAAGCACTGGCGCAGCGCTTACCCGCCATCCACTGGTGCGCAAGATCGCCTTCACCGGCGGTGCTGCTACCGCCCGCCATGTGGTGCGCAGCAGCGCCGAGAACTTCGCCAAGCTGTCCCTGGAGCTGGGTGGCAAGTCGCCAAACATCATCTTCGCCGACGCTGACCTGGACAGCGCCATCAACGGCGCCGTAGCCGGCATCTATGCCGCCTCGGGACAAAGCTGCGTGGCAGGTTCGCGCTTGCTGGTGCAGGATGAGATCTTCGATGAGTTCGTCGAGCGCCTGATCGCCCGCGCCAAGCGCATTCGTATCGGTAATCCGCAGGACGATGCCAGCGAGATGGGCCCGATGGCCACCGCCCAGCAACTGGCCGTGGTCGAAGGCCTGGTTGCGGCCGCCAAGGCCGAAGGCGCCAAATTGCACATGGGTGGCAAGCGTGCCGAGGTCGAGGGGGACGGCTGGTTCTACGAGCCGACCCTGTTCGAGTGCGACAGCAACTCGATGACCATCATGCAGGAAGAGGTATTCGGCCCGGTCGCGGCGGTGATCCGCTTCAAGACCGAGGAAGAGGCCTTGGCAATCGCCAACGACTCCCAGTTCGGCCTGGCAGCCGGGATCTGGACCCGTGACCTGGGCCGTGCCCATCGCCTGGCCCGTGACGTACGCTCCGGCATCATTTGGGTCAACACCTACCGTGCCGTGTCGGCCATGGCGCCGATCGGTGGCTTCAAGAACAGCGGCTACGGCCGTGAGAGCGGCATCGACTCGGTGCTGGCTTATACCGAGCTGAAGACGGTGTGGATCAATCTCTCCACCGCGCCGATGCCCGACCCGTTCGTGATGCGCTAAGAGGTAACACGAGATGATCGAACCTGGCATCTACAAAGACGTGATGAGCTCCTTCCCGTCCGGCGTGACGGTGGTCACCACCCTCGATGCCGACGGCGCCATCGTCGGCATCACCGCCAGCGCGTTCAGCGCGCTGTCGATCGACCCGGCACTGGTGCTGTTCTGTCCCAACTACGCCTCCGACACCTACCCGATCCTGCGTGACAGCAAGCAGTTCGCCATTCACCTGCTGTCAGCCGACCAGACTGCTGAGGCTTACGCCTTCGCCGGTAAAGGCAAGGACAAGGCCAAAGGCATCGAATGGCACCTGAGCGAACTGGGCAACCCGTTGCTGAGCAAGGCCACGGCGATCATAGAGTGCGAACTGTGGCGTGAATACGACGGCGGCGACCACGCGATCATCGTTGGCGCGGTGAAGAACCTGGTGCTGCCAGCCGAGCCGGTGACGCCGATGGTCTACCACAAAGGCAAGCTAGGTGCCCTGCCACCTTTGGGTTAAGACCCCCAAGGAAGCGGTGTTGGCTTCTTCGCGGGTAAAACCGCGCAGAAGCTCACACACATTCCCCTGTTTTCAGGGGCCGCGCCCACCCTCTCACCCTCGGTTGCGGCCCCCTTTTTCATTCGGAGCACGGCAATGAGCAACGAAAAGTACGACAAGGGCCTGCAGATCCGTACCCAGGTGCTGGGCGAGGAGTACGTCAACCGTTCGATCCAGAATGCCGACGACTTCACCAAGCCCTTGCAGGAGCTGGTCACCGAGTACTGCTGGGGCCACGTCTGGGGCCGCGAAGGCTTGTCGCTCAAAGAGCGCAGCATGATAAACTTGGCCATGATTTCCGCGCTCAACCGGCCCCACGAGCTCAAGCTGCACATTCGCGGCGCATTGCGCAATGGCCTGAGCCGTGAACAGATTCGCGAGATCCTGCTCCAGGTCGGCATTTATTGCGGCGTACCCGCGGCGGTGGACAGTTTCCGCCTGGCCCGCGAAGCGTTCGCCGAAGCCGATGCGGAGTCAACCCGTTAACAACGGGCTGTTCGAACCACTGCAAGGAGTGCCAGGTTCAAGGCACTCCGCGATGTTGGCGCAACAGCCTCATAAAGAGCGCACCTGATGAAACGCCAGCCACTCGACGACAGCTTCAAGGTCAACCGCAACCCCGTTACTCTGCGTGAAATCGTGCTCGACAAGCTGCGCGGCGCGATCATGAATTTCCACCTTCTACCAGGCGACCGCCTGGTAGAGCGCGACCTCTGCGACCGCCTTGGCGTGAGCCGCACCTCGGTGCGCGAAGCCCTGCGTCACCTGGAATCCGAAGGCCTGGTGGAATTCGCCGACGCCAAGGGCCCACGCGTTGCCATCATCACCCTGGAAGATGCCCGCGACATCTACGAGCTGCGCTGTGTACTCGAAGGCCTGATCGTGCAGCTGTTCACGCTCAACGCCAAGGCCAAGGACATCCGCGCCCTTGAGCGCGCCCTCGAGGTCAACCGCGAAGCCCTCGAAGAAGGCGAACTGCAGCAAGTGCTCGAGTCGGTACAAGGCTTCTACGACGTCCTGCTCGAAGGCTCCGGCAACCAGGTGGCGGCGCAACAGCTACGCCAGCTTCAGGCCCGCATCAGCTACCTGCGCGCCACTTCGGTGTCGCAAGAGAACCGCCGCGGCGCCAGCAACCGTGAGATGGAGAAGATTGTCGAGGCGATCAAGAGTGGCGACCCAGTGGTTGCCCACCAAGCTTCGGTCGACCACGTTCGCGCCGCCGCCAAGGTAGCGCTGGAATACCTGCGCCAGAAGCAGGACGACAACACCAAGGTGCGCGATATCGTCGAGCCCCTGGCCCTCAAGGAACCTCGCATAGGCCGCTGACCATGCCCACCGCCCCGCGCTACTGCCCGCACTGCACCACGGAACTGGCCCGGGGCGTTCCCACTGGCGACACCCACGAGCGCCTGCACTGCCCTGGCTGTGGCTACGTCCACTACATCAACCCGAAGATCATCGCCGGCTGCATCATCGAGCGCGAGGGCAAGTACCTGCTGTGCCAGCGTGCCATCCCTCCCCGTCCAGGCACCTGGACCTTGCCGGCCGGTTTCATGGAGGCCGGTGAAACCACCGAACAGGCGGCCCTGCGCGAAGTCTGGGAAGAAAGCGGCGTGCGCGCCGATATCGTCTCGCCTTATTCGATCTTCAGCGTGCCGAAGATCAGCGAGGTGTACATCATCTTCCGCGCCATCGCCACCGAAGAGACCGGCCAGTTCGGGCCCGAGACAATGGCTTACCAGTTCTTCGAGCCTGACGAGATTCCCTGGGACGACATCTACTACCCGGCGATCCGACAGATTCTCGAGCGTTACATCCTTGAACGGCAGGCGGGGGTGTATGGGATCTACATGGGTAATGACGATACCGGCAAAGTGCATTTCATGCGCTGAGCCGACAAAGGCGTGATCAACTGCCCAACTGCCCCGCAATCAACCCCACTGCGACCAGGATCATCACCCCCCCTGACACCCGCCCGACCATCCTGGCCGCGCCCGGACGGCTGCTCAGCACCGCCTTGGCGCCGTACCCCACCAGCGAATAGACCACCAGCGAACTGCACAAGTGCACCAGGCCCAGCAGCAGAATCTGCAACGGTACCGGCCAGCTCGATTGCGGGTCGGTGAACTGCGGCAGCAAGGCCAGGAACAACAGGAACACCTTGGGGTTCAGGCCGCTCACGCAAAAGCCCTTCAGTGCCCAGCGCTTGCCAGAGTCAGCAATACTGCTTTGCCCCGATTGCGGCACCGGTGGGCTGAGCAACAGATTGCCGCCCAGCCACAGCAAGTAGATGCAGCCGGCCAGCGTCAGCAACATCAAGGCCACGGGGTGCCCCGCCAGCACGGTACCAACACCCGCCGCCACCACCAGTGTGGCCATGAAATGCCCCGACAGCATTCCTGCTACCGCCGGCATCACCCAGCGCCCACGCATGCCCGCCGAGATGGCATATGCCCAGTCGGCTCCGGGGGTAATCACGAACAGCAACGACACGGCCCAGAACGCCATCAGCACACTCATAGCCACTTGAAACTTCCTTTGCACGCGGTAGGGGATGGACACAGCGTACGGGTTCCGCCAGGGGATTTTCTTTCGTATATTCCCCGCGGAACGTTATTTGGTGGAAGATTCTTCCCAATGGACAGAACAGACAGAAAGATACTTGCCGAACTGCAAAAAGACGGTCGGCTGTCGGTCACAGAGCTCGCCGACCGCGTCGGCCTGAGCCTGTCGCCATGCCACAGGCGGCTGAAGGCGCTGGAGGAGAACGGCGCGATTCTTGGCTATCACGCACGCTTAGCGCCCTCGGCCTTGGGGCTCAATTTCGCGGCATTGGTGTTCGTCACCTTGCGCGAAGTCACCCGCCAGCCCGTGGCCGATTTCGAAGGCGCACTGGGTGAAATTCCGCAGATCGTCGAGGCCCAGCGGTTGTTTGGCGACCCAGATTACTTGTTGCATGTGGTGGCCAAGGACCTGCCGGCGTTTCAGAAGCTGTACGACGAGCAATTGACCAGCATTCCCAATGTGAAACGCTTGAGTTCGACATTGGTGATGAAAGAGGTGATCCAGGATCGGCTGTTGCCGATGTAGGCGTTGCATCGGTCTCATCGCCGGCAAGCCGGCGATGAGACCAGAGCAGTCAGTGCAACAACATCAGTACTGCGCCTGCCCCGGTACCCAGGCAGTACCCGCCAGCGGCACCCGCGCCATGGCCGCTGCTTCCACCGTCAGCGCCACCAGGTCCTCAGGGTCAAGGTTGTGCAGGTGCGACTTGCCGCAGGCGCGGGCCATGGTCTGGGCTTCGAGCACCAGGACCCGCAGGTAGTTGGCCAGGCGACGACCGGCCTCCTCCGGGTTCAGGCGCTTGGCCAGCTCCGGGTCCTGCGTGGTGATACCCGCTGGGTCTCGGCCGTTCTGCCAGTCGTCGTAGAAGCCGGCAGCCGAGCCGATTTTTTTCAGTTCGGCATCCAGCCGTGGATGGTTGTCGCCCAGGGCGATCAGCGCGGCAGTCCCGATGGCCACGGCATCGGCGCCCAAGGCCATGGCTTTGGCCACGTCAGCACCATTGCGGATGCCTCCGGAGACAATCAGTTGAACCTGGCGGTGCATGCCCATTTCCTGCAGCGCCTGCACCGCTTGCGGGATGGCTGGCAGGATCGGGATACCCACGTGCTCAATGAACACTTCCTGGGTCGCTGCGGTACCGCCCTGCATGCCGTCGAGCACGATCACGTCCGCACCGGCCTTCACCGCCAGCTTCACGTCATAGTACGGTCGGCTGGCACCGATCTTGACGTAGATGGGCTTTTCCCAATCGGTGATCTCGCGCAGCTCGGCAATCTTGATCGCCAGGTCATCCGGTCCGGTCCAATCCGGGTGGCGGCAGGCGCTGCGCTGATCGACCCCGATCGGCAAGGTGCGCATACCGGCCACCCGCTCGGTCACTTTCATGCCCAGCAACATACCGCCGCCGCCAGGCTTGGCGCCCTGGCCAAGGACGATCTCGATGGCGTCGGCCTTGCGCAGGTCATCCGGGTTCATGCCATAGCGCGAAGGCAGGTACTGGTAGACAAGATGCTGCGACTGGCCGCGCTCTTCCGTGGTCATGCCGCCGTCACCGGTGGTGGTACTGGTACCGGCGATGGTGGCCCCACGGCCCAGAGCCTCCTTGGCGTTGGCTGACAACGCGCCGAAGCTCATGCCGGCGATGGTCACCGGGATTTTCAGGTGTATCGGCTTCTTGGCAAAACGGGTGCCCAGGACTACGTCCGTGCCGCATTTTTCGCGGTAGCCTTCCAACGGGTACCGCGACACGCTGGCGCCCAGCAGCAACAGATCGTCGAAATGCGGCACACGGCGCTTGGTGCCACCGCCACGAATGTCATAGATGCCGGTTTCGGCGGCGCGCTGGATTTCCTGGATGGTCAGGCGGTCGAAGGTGGCCGACTCACGCAGTACCGGGGTGGGTTGCTCGCTCATGATGGTGCTCCTGATTCAGTACGCGCTGGCGTTGTCGACTTTGAAGTTGTACAGCTGGCGAGCCGAGCCGTAGCGTTTGAAATCGGCGGCCTTGTGGTCGAGGCCGGCCTTGTTCAGCAGCTCTTGCAGCTCTTGCAGGTGTTCGGCGCGCATTTCCTTTTCGATGCAGTCAGAACCCAGCGACTGCACCGTGCCTTTGACGTAGATACGCACCTCATACAGTGAATCGCCCAGTGCATCGCCCGCATCGCCGCACACCACCAGGCGCCCGGCCTGGCCCATGAAGCAGCTCATATGGCCAATGCTGCCGCCGACGACGATGTCCACGCCCTTCATGGAAATGCCGCAACGCGCTCCGGCATCGCCCTCGATCACCAGCAAGCCGCCATGGGCAGTCGCGCCGGCTGCTTGCGAGGCGCTGCCCTTGACGCGCACGGAGCCGGACATCATGTTCTCGGCAACGCCCACGCCGACATTGCCGTGCACGGTAACGCTAGCCCTCTGGTTCATTCCGGCGCAGTAGTAGCCGGCATGGCCGTCGATGTCCACGGAAACGGCCTGGTTGATGCCTACAGCCAGGTTGTGCTTGCCGTCCGGGTGGCTGACCCGCCATTCACGGTCTTGCACCTCGCCGTGCAAGGCCTGGTTGAGCTCGCGCACCGAGGCGCTGGAAAGGTCGATGGTCTTCATGCAAGTGCTCCAGTGTTCGGTGAAAGGGTCAGGCGCTTTCGCGCTCCCAGACGTAGAGGGTGGCGGGTGCTGGTTCCCAGACCCTGGCCTTGTCGATGCCTGGCAGACTGGCCAGGGCCTGGTACTCCGAGGCCATGGCCACGTAGTCATCGGTCTCGGCCAGCACCGCCGGCTTGCAGGCGATCGGGTCGCGAATCACGGCAAAGCCGTTGCGGGTGCCGATGGCGAAAGTGAAGAAGCCATCCAGGTCCTCCAGCGCACCATCCAGGGCCTGGGCCAGGGTGTCGCCCTGGCGAAGGCGCCAGGTCAGGTAGCCGGCAGCCACCTCGGTGTCGTTGTCGGTCTCGAAGCTGATGCCTTCGCGCTTGAGCTCCTGGCGCAGACGGAAGTGGTTGGACAGCGAGCCGTTGTGCACCAGGCACAGGTCGGCGCCGGTGGAAAACGGGTGGCTGCCCTCCATGGTCACCGCGCTTTCGGTGGCCATGCGGGTATGACCAATGATGTGGCTGCCCTTCATGGTGGCCAGGCCGAAACGGCTGGAAATCTCCGCCGGTAGGCCCATGCCCTTGAGAATCTCGATGCTCCGCCCAGCGCTCATGATGCGCACGTTCGGCGCCAGCTCGACCAGTGCCTGGCGCACGGCGGCCTCGCTGCTGTGTACCTTCAACACGGCGGCACTGGCGTTCTGGAACCAGTCCAGCGAGCAGCCAAGACGCCCTTCCAGCTCGCCCATCAGGGCGGTCCAGGGGTAGTCGATGTCGCTGGCCTGCAAGGTCAACTTAACCCAACCCTCGGCCACTTCGTCGCCGTAGATGGCAAAGCCGGCACTGTCGGGGCCGCGATCGGTCATGGCTTGCAGCATGGGTTCGAACAGCTTGCCGAGTTGGGCCTCCAGCTCGGGCTTTTTCAGGTACAGACCTACGATTCCACACATGGTGATACTCCTTACAAGGCAGTGGGCGACCGCGCTCGCTGTAGCCGCCCAGGGGATTGGGGGCGGTCAGAAGAACTCGGTGTAACGCTGGATTTCCCAGTCGGAGACATGGCGGCTGTATTCCACCCACTCCATGCGCTTGAGCTTGATGAACTCGTCGACGATCTCGGCACCCAACACCTCGCGGAACAGCGGGTCGGCCTCCAGGGCGTCG
Organism: Pseudomonas taiwanensis DSM 21245; assembly: GCF_000425785.1. Taxonomy (GTDB): domain Bacteria; phylum Pseudomonadota; class Gammaproteobacteria; order Pseudomonadales; family Pseudomonadaceae; genus Aquipseudomonas; species Aquipseudomonas taiwanensis. The sequence goes on along the minus strand of NZ_AUEC01000019.1, from coordinate 132,302 downwards.
GCGGCTTCCTTGAGCGACTGCGGCAGGGTCTTGATGCCGCGGTCGGCGATCTCTTCGAGGCTGAGGTTGTAGAGGTTCTCGTTGCACATCTCGCCCGGCTCCAACTGCCGGTCGATACCATCCAGGCCGGCGGCGATGATCGCGGCGGTGACCAGATAAGGGTTGCAGCCCGCGTCCGGCAGGCGAAACTCCAGGCGCCCGTAAGGAATGCGCACCATGGCCGAGCGATTGTTGGCGCCGTAGGCGACGAAAGCCGGAGCCCAGGTGGCGCCAGACAGCGAACGGCCCACCACCAGGCGCTTGTACGAGTTGACCGTTGGCGCGGCGAAGGCACACAGGGCCGGCCCATGGGCCAATAGGCCGGCGGCGAAGTGGTAGGCCAGCTTGGACAGTCCCATGCCGCTGCTGTCGGAGGGATCGTGGAACAGGTTCTTGTTGGTGCTGCTGGCCAGCGACAGGTGAAAGTGCATGCCATTGCCCGCACGCTTGGGGTCAGGTTTGGGCATGAACGAGCAGATCATCCCCAGGTCGTTGGCGATCTCGCCGGCGGCCATGCGGAAGAACGTGAAACGGTCGGCCGACTCCATGGCATCGGAATAGGTGTAGTTGATCTCGAACTGGCCGTTGGCATCCTCGTGGTCTATCTGGTAGATGTCGAAGCCGACCGGCTGCAGGGCCTCGGTCAGGCGCTCGAGGAACAGCCGCGAACGCGACAAGCCTTTGTAGTCGTAGCAAGGTTTGTCGAGGTTGTCCGAGGCATCCACCAACTGCAGCTTGCCGCTTTCGTCCCGACGAAACAGGCTGAACTCCGGTTCGAGGCCAGTGTTCAGGGTCCAGCCTTTGTCGGCCAGGCGCTGTACCTGTTGTTGCAGCACGTAGCGGCTGTCGTAAGGCCAGGGTTGGCCATTGACGTGACCGACGCACACCACGCGACCATAGCCGGGCTGCCAAGGCACCGGGATCAGTGTGGACAGATCACCACGGGCCATGAAGTCCGGACCATGGGGTTCCATGCCCATACCGCAGATGGCGAACCCGGCGAAGCCGGCGCCCTCCTCGGCCACCATCTTCAGGCCCGATACCGGCACCGATTTGGTTTTCGCCGAGCCATGGATATCGACGAATTGGGCCAACACGTACTTGATGCCGTGTTGATCGAGGGTGCGCTGGGTTTCTGCTGGCAACATGGGTTGAACACTCCTGGGTAAGGGGGCAAGGCATGGTGGACCTGCATGTAATTCCGCACGGGAAATTTACTTTCCTATCAGGAATGCAACAGCCTTGCCAACTTTTTGCCAGGAGTGCCCCTGTCGCCAGCAAGCCGGCGCTTGGGGTAATGCTTTACCCGTGCAGGCGCCGGCTTGTCGACGATGAAGCCAGTCCGGCCATGGGGCAGTTTTTCTTTTATATATGTGGGAAACTAGTTTTCACCCGAGGAAAGAGGCGTCTGCTGCAGCCTCACCCTGCGCTTTCCCAGTGCGAAATCTTTATTCCTGAACTGAAACAGTGCAACGCGTGAAAGGAAACGTGATGTTGACCGAGACCGAACCCCGCCTCCGCCTTGAGCAGTACCTGGGCCTGCAGATCAAGCGCCAGCGCCAGGCCCAGTCCCTCAAGCTCGCCGATGTGGCGCGCATCGCCGGCATCAGCCAAGGCATGCTGAGCAAGATCGAGAACGCCCAAGTGTCCACCAGCCTCGACACGCTCAGTCGCCTGTGCGACGTGCTGGGTATGCCGATGGCAAAGCTGTTCAGCCAATATGACCAGCCCGACGGCAATGCCTTGCTGGTGAAGGCCGGCGAAGGATTGGAGGTGGTTCGCCGCGGGACTGAAAAAGGCCACACCTACCATCTGCTCAATCACGCCAGGGGGCCGAAAAAAAACTTCGAGGCGTACATGGTGACCATGGACGACGCCAGTGAAGAATTCCCGACCTTCGCTCACCCCGGCACCGAGTTCCTCCACTTGCTGGAGGGCGAGCTGGTGTATCGCCACGGCAACCAGCTCTATCACATGCAGGCCGGTGACAGCCTGACCTTCGACGGCGAGACCCCGCACGGCCCCGAGCAGCTGGTGCAGGTACCCATCCGCCTGTTGTCGATCATGAATTACGCAGACGAGTGACACGGCGCAGCCAGGCCACAACCGATGTCGCGATCGGATAAACACCTGGGCGATGCGCTTACCTTGCGCAACCCGCCGGTGCTGGGCCTGAGCGGTGCCCTCTGGCTATCCCCCGGGTAACCTTCTTCATCGCCATGGTCGAGCGCGGCGGCCAGTGTATCGGTGCGGTGCAAGGTTCGCCGCTGAGGGTCCCGGCCGGGTGTCAGGCGCACTCGCTTCCCAGGTTAACGCCGCCTGGGGGGTGGCGTGGGGGCGTCTGGTGGTGAATAGCTTTGCAGCATCTTGTCAAATTGGTCAACTTCCCGTCGAAGACGCACATCCCAAATTGCTTTGGCGACTTCAGGCCATGCAGACTCTGCAAGTTGCGCTCTAGGGTGCTGAGCAGCAGGAAGAGAAAAGCCTCCAAGATCTGCTTTACGGACTTCATAAGATTTATAATTCCTGAGCCCACGTGCGGGCTGAAACGCTCCAACACCCAATACGTAGTTATTCTTTTTTACCTCATCGTTACCAGCCGGCAGATGAAGAATAGGTGACCCATACACAAAATTAGCTGAAAACTCATCAGCAGCAAAGTTGTATGTTAAATCCCATCTATTGTAACCGTAGTGCGGAACCCCGTGCTTATATATCCGTGCAACTACTGTTTCCCTTCCCATGGGCCGTCCAGTCATTCCCTTAGCCTGTTGCCTAAAGTTCGCGAGCTGTGGATACAAGCTTGGTCGAAGATTCGCGCTTTTCAGAACGCTGATATCCAAGCGCTTTTGAGGATTCGCTTGCCTTCCGACGCCGCTCCTGCTGAGCCCTGAAGGGTCGACGTAATTCACTGGATCGCCAGCGCAGTAGGCATAGGCATTTACACCGCCGCTACCAAACGGGCTCAAGACGTCGGGGCTGACAAAACGACCCAGTGAGGGATCGTACATCCGCCGCCCCATACCCAGCAGATAACAGCCACTGTGTGTGTCCTGCCATTGGCCGGCAAAACCAACACGCGATGAACATTGGGAACTGACGGACATACCATAGGGCGTGTAGGCCTAGTCATGGCACTGACGGTTGTGGCAGCTGGCACTGCGAAAACAACGATCCATCGTGAATCACCCCGCGCCTGACGGAAGGGCCACTTTAAAGAGAAAGCCGTGGCCTGAACACTGGCAGTTTTAACAGACCACTTGGCTGACGCGTCAATTCCCCTCGACGCTATACCGCCCCGGCAATAAACTTCGATCACAAAGCCGGTAATTGGCGGCCAACACAGTCAACCCGACGCTTGCAGGCCATTACATAATTCCAGAAACCGCGCCGCCGCCCGCGACGGGGAGGCGGCATGCGGGACCAGAATGGAAAACCGCCGCACCAACGCCTGCGGCACAACCTGCAACCGGTGCAACGCGCCATCCTCGTGACGGATCGACATCGCCGACACGAAACCGATCCCCATCCCGGCCCGCACCGCCTCCTTCACCCCTTCCACCCCGGCAATCTCCAGCGCCACACGCATCGCCACGCCGCTGCGGGCAAATGCCCGCTCGACGATCTGTCGCACACCCGAGCCGCTCTCGCGCAGCACCAGTGGGTAGGCCCCTAGCGCCGCCAGCGTTTGCTGGTCACTGCCAGCCAGCGGATGCCCACGCGGCACGATGGCGACGATCTCGTCTTCCCGCCACGCCGTCACCACCGTGCCCAATGGCAGCTCCTGTCCCGGCGGCCCTTCGATCAGGGCGATGTCGACGCTGTCGAGCGCGGCGACGATCTCCGCCGTGTTGCCGTTGGAAGTGCTCACCAGCACCTCCGGGTAGCGAGCATGGAAATCGGCAATCAGGTACGGCAGCAGGTAGCTGGCCGGCGTGGTGCTGGCGCCGATGCGCAAGGTACCGCGCTCCAGCCCACGCATGGCCTCGCGCAATGCCTGGGCCTGACGAAACGTTTCGCGCAGGCGCTCAGCATGGGCCAGCAACTGCTCCCCGGCAGCTGTCAGCCGCACACCCCGGCCGGCGCGCTGATAGAGAGGTTCGCCAAAGGCCTCCTGCAGCAACTTGAGCTGGCCAGACACCGCCGGCTGCGACAGGTGCAGCGCCTGGGCCGCATGGCTGATGTTGCCGTGTTCCGCAACCGTGGCGAACGTTATCAGTTGTTCTGGGGTCATGAGAATAAAATATCAGCTAAACGGATATTTTCCATTCTAAATTACGATTTTTTATAAGCTTATAACCAGATTAACGTAGGTCATGTCGAAACACCTTTCCGGAGGACTCACATGGCCACGGTTCCGTCCCACCCTGCCTTTGCTCCTACCCTCGCCACCCGAGGGCGGCTCAATGGCGTTCTGTTCGTCGCGCTGTTCGCGCTTGCGGTCACCCAGTTGGCCGGCCTGCCTGCCATCGCCAATCTTGGCATCAGCCCGCTGATCGTCGGCATCGTCGCAGGTGCCCTGTATGGCAACGCGCTGCGCCATGGCGTGCCTGACAGTTGGGCGGCAGGTATCAACTTTTCTGCTCGCCAGCTGCTGCGAATTGCCGTGGCATTCTTTGGTCTACGGGTCAGTCTGCAGGAAATCGCCGAGGTCGGTTGGTCGGGGTTGACGGTGTCGCTGCTGATTGTCGTCAGCACCCTGCTGATCGGCCTCTGGTGCGGCATGAAACTGCTCAAGCTGGACCGCGATACCGCGCTGCTTACTGCCGCGGGCAGCGCGATCTGCGGCGCCGCCGCCGTACTGGCGTTCGAATCCGCCCTGCGCAGCGCCCCGCACAAAAGCGCCATGGCCGTCGGCAGCGTGGTGTTGTTCGGCACCCTGTCGATGTTTCTCTACCCGTTGGCGATCAATGCTGGCTGGATCCCGCTCGACACCCTCGGTGCCGGCCTGTTCCTCGGCGGCACCGTCCATGAAGTTGCCCAGGTGGTGGGCGCCGCCAGCAACATCAGCTCAGAGGCCACGCACATCGCTACCATCGTCAAGATGACCCGGGTCATGCTGCTGGTCCCCGTGTTGCTGGTAGTGGGTGTGTGGATCAGCCGCTCGCGCAAGGCCGGCCAGGTGCACGGCAACGGGCGCATCGCCATGCCTTGGTTCGCCTTCGGTTTCCTCGCGCTGGTGCTGGTGAATTCGCTGCAGGTCCTGCCAAGCGGGCTGATCCAGACGGTCAACAGCCTCGACACCTTCGCCCTGACCATGGCCATGACCGCTCTGGGCATGGAAACCCGCTTGAGCCAGATTCGCCAGGCCGGCCCCCGGGCGTTGGCCACCGGCGCGATCCTCAACCTGTGGCTGGTCGGGGGTGGCCTGGCCATTACCCTGGGGGTGCAAAAGCTGTTCGGATGAGCGGTTGACGTGGCATGGCCCTCTTCGCGGGTAAACCCGCGAAGAGGGCCATGCCACGTCAAGATTTTATTGACCCCTCTCGTTGCCAGGTGAAATTGTCGGTATGGTGGTGTCAAAGAAGGATGTTTTACCTGCACAGGAAAGACTTAGATGCCCCAACGCAATGTCATCAATGCATCCGTCAGCCCCAAAGGCAGCCTGGAAACGCTGTCGCAACGTGAAGTCCAACAACTGAGTGAAGTCGGTACCGGTAGCCTCTACACCCTGTTCCGCCAGTGCGCCCTGGCCATCCTCAACACCGGCGCCCATGTCGACAATGCCAAGACCATCCTTGAGGCCTACCAAGACTTCGAGGTCCGTATTCACCAGCAAGACCGCGGCGTACGCCTGGAGCTGCTCAATGCCCCGGCCGATGCCTTCGTCGATGGCGAAATGATCGCCAGCACCCGTGAAATGCTGTTCTGCGCCCTGCGCGATATCGTCTACACCGAAAGCGAGCTGGCCAGCCAGCGCATCGATCTGGAAAGCTCCCAAGGCATCACCGACTACGTCTTCCACCTGCTGCGCAACGCACGCACCCTGCGTCCGGGCGTCGAGCCCAAAATGGTCGTGTGCTGGGGCGGTCACTCGATCAGCAGCGAGGAGTACCAGTACACCAAGAAGGTCGGCCACGAGCTGGGCCTGCGCAAGCTGGACGTCTGCACCGGCTGCGGGCCGGGTGTGATGAAGGGCCCGATGAAAGGTGCCACCATTGCCCACGCCAAGCAGCGCATGCACGGCAGCCGTTACCTGGGCCTGACCGAGCCGGGCATCATCGCCGCCGAGGCGCCCAACCCGATCGTCAACGAATTGGTGATCCTGCCGGACATCGAGAAGCGCCTGGAAGCCTTCGTCCGTGTCGGCCACGGCATCATCATCTTCCCCGGCGGTGCCGGTACTGCAGAAGAGTTCCTGTACCTGCTGGGCATCCTCATGCACCCGGACAACAAGGACCTGCCGTTCCCGGTCATTCTCACCGGCCCACGCAGTGCCGAACCCTACCTGCAGCAGTTGCACCAGTTCGTCGGCTCGACCCTCGGCGAAGCCGCTCACCGCCTGTACAAGATCATCATCGACGACCCGGCCGAGGTGGCCCGGCACATGGTCGAGGGCCTCAAGGAGGTCAAGCAGTTCCGCCGCGAGCGAAACGACGCATTCCACTTCAACTGGTTGCTGAAGATCGAGGAGAGCTTCCAGCGTCCATTCGACCCTACTCACCAGAACATGGCGGATCTGGACCTGCGCCGGGAGCTGCCGCCCCATGAGCTGGCGGCCAACCTACGCCGGGCGTTTTCCGGGATCGTAGCCGGCAACGTCAAGGACAAGGGCATTCGCCTGATCGAGGAACACGGGCCGTACCAGATTCGCGGCGACCGCGCCGTGATGGACCCATTGGGTCGTCTGTTGCAGGCGTTCGTCGACCAGCACCGAATGAAACTGCCCGGCGGCGCGGCCTACGTGCCATGCTACCAGGTAGTGGCCTGACCCACGGCCGATGGCGACCAGCCGAGCAGGCGCTACACCGTGCGGTCAACCAACCGAATGCTGTTACGCCCACCCCGCTTGGACTGATACAACGCCACATCACCTTGTTCGATCAGCGCGGCCAGACTGACTGGCGGCTGGTCGAACAGGTTGGCACCGATGCTCAGGGTCACCGCCTCAGGTGTTGGCAGGTTCTGCGCCGCCGCCTCCCGAAACTGCTCCCGCAATCGACCACCCAACGCCTCCACGCGCTCACGACTGGCATCGCTGAGCAGAATGACGAACTCATCGCCCCCCAGCCGGGCGGCCAGCGAACGCTCTGGTAGCAGCGCACGAATCATTTCGCTCAGGGTAACCAGCAGGCGATCACCAGCTGCATGACCATGCAGGTCGTTGACCAGCTTGAAATTGTCGATATCGATCAGCAGCAAGGCCCCCGGTCGCGCCGGGCTGACATCCTTGAACAGGTGGGTTGCACGCACTTCCAGTGCACGGCGGTTGTACAGGGCCGTCAGTGGGTCGCGTGCGGCCAGTCGGGCAATACGTTCTTCGCGCCTGTAGCGCACGGTGCCCGTCATCGACAAGGCGATCAGCATGATCGCCATTGCCCCCTCGACCAGGGAAATCTGGATGATCAGCCCGCCGAAGGTGGCCAGGTCGATCAAGGTGCCCGGCATGATCGCGATGACCGCCTTGGCGACGTAGAACAGCCCATGGATGAGCAACACATAGCGCAGTTGCACCGCACCCACGCTCAATGATTTGCCATGCGGGCGCAGCAGGAAGCTGGCCCAGAGCGTCAACAGCGACACCAGCAGCGAGTTGACCATCAGCATGACCTTTGACCACTGCGGCCCCACGGGGAGCAGCAGCAAGGCGAACCACGCCAGCACGATCAGCAGCCATGCTTTGGACCACCGCGCCTGGGTGAAATGCATTACCCCGGCCAGGAAGAACGCGTGGGCGACCACCAGCAAGCCGTTGGCGAACCAGATCCCGATCAGCAGCAGGCCGACTCCCCGCAGCAAGGCCAAGGTGGAACCGACGGTGATCGTGGCGAACCCGGCACTCCAGAACAGCAAAGAAGGTTCGCGAACGCTACGCCACTCGATTGCCAGGTACAAGGCAGCCGCGGCGGCCAGGGCGATCGAAATGGTCAGCATCGTAGGAGGGTCAAGCGCCATGATACGGATTGGCCTATCTGGTTAACGTGAAAGCCGCTGATTGTATGCGCTTGTCATGGCTTTTCAGAGGGGGCACATCCATTTGAATATGCCGCCTTCAGGTTAACCTGGACGCTGGCCCGTCCTCACAACACGCGCTTGATCAAAGGCTCCAATCGACTGTAGCGCAGCCTGCGCAAAAACCTGCGCACTTCCTTGGGATGTTCGGCCTGGATACTCAGTTCTTCTGCCGAGGCAATCTTCGGTGCATGGTGGCGCAACGACTCAAGCTCGGATGCCCGAGGTACCAGCCAGTGCCCTTGCGGGTCGTCGATCAGCAAACCGTTTTCCAGGTCCAGGTTGAACCCGCGCGGGTTGAGATTGTTGCCGGTCAGCAGTGAATAACGCTGGTCGATCCACAGCCCTTTGGCATGGAAGGTATGCCCTGGATCGTTCCACACCCGCACCACCAGCTGACCACTGGCGATGGCGCCATCGCGACGGCGGGCGAAGGTCCGAAGATTGTCTTCATACAGGTAGGGCAAGGCACCGCTGGCACTGAACGGCTCACCGGGCGTGATATAGAAGTCGTTGGCCGTTCGGTGACCGACGATCAGCTCGATGCGCACGCCGCGTTCCAAGGCATGGTCGATCTCGCGCATCAGTACCCGTGGCGGGTTGAAGTATGGCGTGCTGATGATGATCTGTGATCGGGCGGTGGCCAACAGCGTGCAAAGTGTTCGGTTGAGCAGGTTGCCACGCCCAACGCCGAGCAGCGGAATCACCCGCACACCCTCCCCCTGCTGCGCTGCTGGCACCTCATAGGCCATGCGCCGCAAGCGAGCCCGCAGGCGCCGGATATCGGCGCGCAAGCCACGGTTCACTGGCGGAGCCGGCAGGTCCAGGCGCGGCGTGGCGGTATGATGCAGCAGGCGTCGAACCAGATCGACCATGGCATCGGCCAACGCCGGCGAGTGAAACAGATGGTAGCGGTCCAGGCGATAGCGGTCGAATCGATGCAGATAGACGTTATTCAAGCTGGCGCCGGTATAGATCACGCAATCGTCGATGACGCTGCCTTTCAGGTGCAACACGCCGAACAGCTCGCGGGTTTGCACCGGGACGCCGTGAATCACCACATCCAACCCGCGCAACTGGCGCTGGGCCTGGTACCACGCGGCATTGCCCGGCTGGCGCCCTGCCCCCAGGAGGCCGCGCCGGGCCCGGAACCAGTCGACCACGATGACGATCTCAAGCCCCGGCCGCGCGGCTTTGGCCTGGTACAGCGCGTCGAGTACCTCCTGGCCGGCCTCGTCCTCCTGCAGGTACAACGCGACGATGACGATGCGCCGGGTGGCCGCCTTGATGCGCTCCAGCAGGCAGGCCCGATAGGCTGCGGCATCGGGCAGTACCTGGATCGACTCGGCGGGCATGAAGACACCTGGCAGCGCAGCCAGCATGGAATCGGGTTTCACCAACGTTCACCTTTTCTGTGCAATCAGGTCCATTCCTGGTCGCTGTACGCGGGGTGTAAGATCGACCCGGCAACGACCCATAACTACAAGAAACACATGAGGCTTCAATTTTTCACTGCCCCTGACGAATTACGCCTCAGCTTGCACAGGAAGATCGCAATGGTCCACCCCGCTTCAACGATTGGTACGCCGTCCACGACCAAAACGTTCGGATTCCTGGTCTTGCCGAACTTCACCACCATCGGCCTGGCCTCGGCGGTGGAGACTTTGCGCATGGCCAACTTGGCAGCCCGCCGCACCTTGTTCCGCACCGTCCTGATCGCAGCCAGCGATGCCCCTGTCATGGCCAGCAATGGCATGCGCGTCTTGCCTGACCATAGCATCGCCAACAGCCCGGCGCTGGATGCCCTGTTCGTGGTGGGCGCCAACCCCATCGATCGAGGGCGCGAGAGCAATCGACCACTCATCGACTGGCTGCGTCAACTGGCGCGACAACGGCTGCCGCTGGGCGGTATCTGTACCGGCAGCTACCTGCTCGCGCGGGCCGACCTGCTCAAAGGCTACCGCTGCACCATCCACTGGGAAGACCTACAGACCCTGCAGGAGCAGTTTCCCGGCATCGTCATCTCCAGCCAGCTGTTCGAGCTCGACCGCGACCGCTATACCTGCTCCGGCGGTGTGGCCGCCATGGACATGATGCTGCAGCTGGTGGCCCGTGAAGCCGGTGGGCAGGACATCGCCGCCAAGGCCGCCGAGCTGCTGCTGTGCGACCGGGTACGCGGTGAGCGGGAACGTCAGCGGGTGCCCTTGCGCACTCTGCTGGGCAGCGCACAGCCCAAGCTCAGCCAGGTGGTGGCGATCATGGAGGCGAATCTTGAGGAGCCGCTGGGCCTGGAGGAACTGGCCAGCCTCAACGAGGTGACCGTCCGCCAGCTTGAGCGTTTGTTCCACAAGTACCTGCAGCGCACGCCTAGCCAGTACTACCTGGAATTGCGCCTGTCGCGGGCGCGGGAGTTGCTGCTGCGCAGCAATGTGCAGGTGCGGGAAGTGGCGTTGGCCTGCGGGTTCAGCTCGCCGGCGCATTTTTCCAAGAGCTATAGCCGGTTCTTTGGCTTGTCGCCGTTGGGCGAACGGCGACAGGCTTCGTTGCACTGACAGCCTGATCGCCGGCAAGCCGGCGCCTGGCGGGTTCGGCTTGCGCTGCGTAGTAACCGGCTCGCCGCCCATCAGGCGCGTATCGACGGCTCAGTCCTTCAAGGCCGCATGCGCCGTTTCCCGGCACATCAGCATCGCCACCAACGCCACCAGCGCTGCAGCCAGCAGATACCCCGCTGGGGCCAGCTTGTTGCCCGTCAGTTGAATCAACCAGGTGGCGATGAACGGAGCCGTGCCGCCGAACAGCGCATTGGCCACGTTGAAACACAAGGCAAAGCCACTGAAGCGAACCCGGGTGGGGAAGATTTCCGCCAGCAGACACGGCAGCGTTCCATCATTCATCGCCAGCATCGCACCGAACAGAATCTGGATCGCCAGGATCACCAGCAGCGGCTGGCCCTCGAGCAACTTGAACAGCGGAATGGTGAGCCCCAGGAACAACAGCGAAGCCACTACCAGCATGGTCTTGCGGCCAAAGTGGTCGGACAGCCGTCCCATCAGGAAAATCAGGCCGATGTAGGTCGCCAGCGACACGGTCGAGGCGATGAACGAATCCCGCTCGCTCAAGCCCATCTCGGTGGACAGGTAGGTTGGCATGTAGCTCAGCAGCAGGTAGAAGGCCACGGCATTCAGGCAGGTCACGCCGATGCCAATGGCCAGGCTACGACGGTGCCGGGACAGCAATTCGCGAATCGGTGCCGGGGTCATGCAGGCCTTGCTCTCCAGACGCTGCTCCATTTCCAGGAACTTGGGCGTGTCCTGCAGGCTCATGCGGATGTAGCGGCCGACCAGGCCAAAGGGGGCGGCCAGCAGGAACGGCAGGCGCCATCCCCAACTGTGCAGGTCTTCGGTACTGAGCACTTCGTGCAGCACCGCCACGAAGGTCGCACCGAACAACAGCCCCGCCGCGGTACTGGCCGGCACGATACTGGTGTAGAGCCCGCGCCGCCCGGGTGGCGCGTATTCAGCCAGAAACGCCGAAGCCCCGGCATACTCGCCTGAGGCGGAGAAGCCCTGGACCAGGCGAATGAGCAACAGCAGGGATGGCGCCCACAGGCCGATTTGCCCATAGCCCGGCAGCAGGCCGATGCAGAATGTCGAGATCGACATGATCAGGATCGACAGTGACAGCGCATTGCGTCGCCCATGGCGGTCACCAAAATGTCCCCACACCATGCCGCCCAGAGGGCGGACCAGAAAGGACAGGGCAAATACCGCGAAGGTTGCCAACAGGCCGGTAGTCTTGTCGGTCTGGGGGAAAAAGGTCGCAGCGATGATGGTGGCCAGGTAACCGTAGGCGGCATAGTCGAACCACTCGACGAAGTTGCCCATGAAGCTGGCGCGGGCGGCCTTGCGCAAGGCCTGGCGCTCGGCGCTCTGGCTGGCGGCGTCGAGTGTGGATGCATTCAGGGTGGTGCTGGACATGACGGGTACCCTCTGATTCTTCTAATTGGAGGCAGGGTCTGATGGTCATTCAGTGATGTTCTTGTTGTATGCCTCGGCCGCCTCGCCGGCAAGCCAGCGTCCACGGGTACTGGCAGCTGTTGAGCACACTGCCTGACCGGTGGGCGCGGGTTCACCCGCGAAGCGACCGACATCGGTCCTTACTTGCGAACGATGTTGTGCTCTGGCCCATACGGGAACTTGGTGATGTTCTCGGCGCCATGCTCGTTGACGATGAGGATATCGTGCTCGCGATACCCGCCTGCCCCCGGTCGCCCTTCCGGCAGCATGATCATCGGCTCGATCGACACCACCATCCCCGGTTCCAGCACCGTGTCGATGTCCTCGCGCAGCTCCAGCCCGGCTTCGCGGCCATAGTAGTGGCTGAGGGTACCGAACGAGTGGCCGTAACCGAAGGTGCGGTACTGCAACAGGTCATGCCGCAGGAAGATCTCGTTCAACTCGCGGGCGATATCGCAGCAGCGCATGCCTGGGCGCACCAGCTTCAGTCCCGCCTCGTGCACTTCCACGTTGGCCTGCCAGAGGCGCAGGTATTCGTCTGGGCAGTGGTCCAGGAACAGCGTGCGCTCCAGCGCCGTGTAGTAGCCGGCGATCATCGGGAAGCAGTTGAGGCTGAGAATGTCGCCTTTGTTGACCCTGCGGCTGGTTACCGGATTGTGAGCACCGTCGGTGTTGAGCCCGGACTGGAACCAGGTCCAGGTGTCCATCAATTCGGCATCGGGGAAACTTCTGGCAATCTCGCGCACCATGGCCTGGGTGGCATGCAGCGCCACTTCGTACTCCGGTGCCTGGTCGCGCAATGCTTCGACGACCGCCGCACCACCGATGTCGGCCACCCGTGCGCCGTGGCGAATTAGCGCCTGTTCCTCGGCGGATTTGATCATGCGCATGCGCATGCAGGGAGCACCGATGTCCAGCAACTCGGCCTTGGGGTAGCAGGCGGCGAGCTTGGCGTGGTTCTGCAGGTTGAGGTGGTCGTACTCCACGCCGATGCGCGACGCCAGTGGCAGGGCCTGCTGGATGGCGACGTAGAAGTTGTCGCGCTGCCAGTCGGTGTAGACGATGTTGTCGGTGCCTACGGTGCGGCGCCAGGGTTGGCCGCCGTCGATATTGGCGCTGATCGACACCACCTTGTCCTGGGTGATCACCAGCGCATAAGGACGACCAAACGAGCAATACAGGAAGTCGCTGTAATAGTTGACGTTGTGGTAGGAGGTGAAGATCGCGGCTTCGATGTCGTGCTCGGCCATGTAGGCGCGCAGACGGGCGTGGCGAGCGGCGTATTCCTGGGCGCTGAAGGTGGGCTGCACCTTCTCGCCGTTACGAATCCTCAGGGTCTTGGGCATTTGCATGGTCGGTATTCCTTGTGGTTGTGAGCACGCTGTTCAGGCCGGCCGCCTGGGAAGCATTGCAACAGAACGCTCGGGAACGCTTTTGTATCTATCCGACCTGGAATTGGCGCTATGGCCGTCGACAAGCCGAAGCTCGAATGCCTCGGCTTGTCGAATCGGCGGTTACAACGCTGGGAACGCCTTGATGAGGTTTTGCTGGATATCGCCAAGTCCTGGGCGAAGATAATCGCCCATGCAGCTTTCGACAGACCAATTAGCGTCCTGCAAGATCTGGTCGGGCGTTATCGGTGCGGGGTCAACGATGCCGAAGGCTGAGTAGTAGTCCTGGAACTTGAACTCCCAGTTGGCATTTCTTTCCATGGCCATCCATTTATTGGGCACACCGTAGGAATCTGCAACGATCAGCCCATGCAGACTGGTGGACAGCACGAACTCACAGGAGGCTATCTCGGACAACACCTGTTTTACTGGCGAATACACATCAATGACCTTCGAACCCGGCAGGTGCTGTAAGAGCGCCTTGATGACGGGAGCAGCACGGTGATTGATATGTGGAATGATGCCGATGCGGGTGTGCTTGTGCAGTGGCCTGTTGACCAGTGAAGACGAAAGCAGCCCAGGGTCGCCCAGCACAGGCTGGCGTTTCAAACCTTGGATACGCGATGCGCATTTCTGCCCACGTACCGCGTGGTAGTAGTGCCGACTCGAGAACAGATCCTGCGCGTCTGCGGTGCCTGCCCCCCAGATGTGCAGCTTGCGTGGAAAGCCCCAGATCCTGGCTTTCTTCTCGCGCCCCAAGACACTGCCAATGGCAATGAGTTCGGCGGATTTTATCGGCGAATGTTCGACTTTCTTGCCGGATACGAACTCGACGATATCGGCAGAGAGGTAGTCTCCGAAGTTTTGACGGTTCGGGTCTTTACGCCCGCTACCGCGACACCAATACAGCTTGATACGACCCACACACACCACCTGGTTACAATCAGGGAACACACTTCCCCAAAGCCTTCCTTGACGCCGCGGCGATCTATAACCGCCCACGCCCCCAATAAACGCCAATGGAACGAACAGCTGTCAGACAGCCACCTATGCACGCGAAAAAAGGGCCGCATGATAGCGCACCCTTGCTGCGATTACTGCCTGCGTCTTATGGGGAAGCATGCACTAACAGCAAACTTCCGTCGGCAGATTGGAAGGGGGAATGACTGATGTTTCAGGAAACCCAGGGGTGAGTCGCCCTCCGGCAAAACATCGCAACCGGAGGGTAACTCGAGGCCTGTCGCATCAGGCCTTGGGGAGGGGACTCAACGCGGCAAGTCGAAGCGGTCGAGTTCCATCACTTTGGCCCAGGCCGCGACGAAGTCCTTGACGAACTTGGCGCTGCCATCGCTGCTGCCGTACACCTCGCTCAAGGCTCGCAGTTGGGCATGGGAGCCGAACACCAGGTCAACCCGGGTGCCGGTCCACTTCACTTGCCCGGTCTTGCGATCGCGCCCCTCGAAGGTGTCGTTGTCGGCCGAGGTCGACTTCCATTCCACGCCCATGTCCAGCAGGTTACGGAAGAAGTCGTTGCTCAGGCTGCCGGGCTTGTTGGTGAACACCCCATGCTTTGAACCACCATGGTTGGCCCCCAGCACACGCAAGCCGCCGATCAGCACCGTCAGCTCTGGAGCGGTGAGGGTCAGCAACTGCGCCTTGTCCAGCAGCAATTTCTCGGCCTTGACGCTGTAGCGCGCCTTGGTGAAATTGCGGAAGCCGTCAGCCAGCGGCTCCAGCACGGCGAACGACTCGACATCGGTCTGCGCCTGGCTGGCATCGACACGCCCAGGATGGAACGGCACGCTGACATCGTGCCCGGCGTCCTTGGCGGCCTTCTCCACCGCCGCGTTGCCGGCCAGCACGATCAGGTCGGCCAGGGAGACCTTCTTGCCGCCACTGTTGAACTCGCTCTGGATCTTTTCCAGCGCCGTCAACACGTTCTCAACGCCCTGGTTGGCAGCCCAGTCCTTTTGCGGCGCCAGACGCAGGCGAGCGCCGTTCGCGCCCCCTCGCTTGTCCGACCCGCGGAACGTCGAGGCCGAAGCCCAGGCGGTGGACACCAGCTCGGCAACACTCAGGCCCGACGCCAGCACCTTGGCCTTAAGCGTCGCGATGTCCTGCTCGTTCACCAACGGATGATCGACTTTCGGCAACGGGTCTTGCCACAGCAGCTCTTCGTTGGGCATTTCCGGGCCCAGGTAACGAGCCAGAGGCCCCATGTCACGGTGGATCAGCTTGTACCAGGCGCGGGCGAAGGCATCCGCCAACTGGTCGGGATTGTCCTTGAAGCGACGGGCGATGGGCTCGTAGATCGGGTCGAAGCGCAAGGCCAGGTCAGAGGTGAGCATGGACGGCGCGTGGCGTTTGGCCGGGTCGTGGGCATCCGGCACGGTGCCGGCCCCCTTGCCGTCCTTGGGTCGCCATTGGTGCGCACCCGCCGGGCTCTTGGTCAGTTCCCACTCGAAGTTGAACAGGTTGTTCAGGTACTCGTTGCTCCAGCGGGTCGGGGTCGAGGTCCAGGTCACTTCCAGACCACTGGTGATGGTATCGCCGCCCTTGCCGGTGCCGAACTTGTTGGCCCAGCCCAGGCCCTGCAGCTCCAGCCCCGCGGCTTCCGGCTCGGGCCCGACGTTGTCGGCCGGGCCGGCACCATGGGTCTTGCCGAAGGCGTGGCCGCCGGCAATCAGGGCAACCGTTTCTTCATCGTTCATGGCCATGCGGCCAAAGGTTTCACGGATATCCTTGCCCGAGGCCACTGGGTCGGGAACGCCCTCCGGGCCTTCCGGGTTCACGTAGATCAAGCCCATCTGCACAGCGGCCAGCGGGTTTTCAAGATTACGCTCGCCGGAGAGCGTACGGCTCTCTTCTTCCGGACGCTTGGCCGGTTCGGCCACCAGGTCGCCCTGGCCGGGCGCTTGGGCCTTGCCATAGCGGGTATCGCCACCCAACCAGACTTTCTCCGAGCCCCAATACACGTCTTCGTCTGGTTCCCAGACGTCGGCACGCCCACCCGAGAAACCGAAGGTCTTGAAGCCCATCGATTCGAGGGCAACGTTGCCGGTGAGCACGATCAGGTCGGCCCAGGAAATCTTGTTTCCGTACTTTTGCTTGATCGGCCACAGCAGGCGCCGTGCCTTGTCCAGGCTGACGTTGTCCGGCCAGCTGTTGAGCGGGGCGAAACGCTGCTGCCCAGAGCCAGCGCCACCACGGCCGTCACCGATGCGGTAGGTGCCCGCGCTATGCCAGGCCATGCGGATGAACAATGGGCCATAGTGACCGAAGTCGGCTGGCCACCAGTCCTGGGAATCGGTCATCAAGGCGGTCAGGTCTTTCTTCAGGGCCTGGAAATCGAGGCTCTTGAACGCCTTGGCGTAATCGAAGTCCTTGTCCATCGGGTCGGACTTCGAGGAATGTTGATGGAGAATCCTAAGATTGAGCTGGTCAGGCCACCAGTCGCGGTTGGTGGTGCCGCCACCTGCGGTTTGATGGAACGGGCATTTCGATTCGTTCGACATCTGCGGTTACCTTTTGGGTCGGTTATCCAGATTTCCGGTCTATGCCAGGTGTTCTTTCAGCTGAGCACAGGGGCTCATGCCTACCCCTCATCAGGTTGGGTCGGACGCGTGCCGACACGGGGCTAGCGACCTTGCCACGGCGCCGCGGCTCGGTCTTGCACACAGGTGCTGACACGCCGCCCGCACGCACAATTCGCGGAGCCAGGGACAAGACTAGCCGACCTTGGGCAGACTTCTAATAGAGTGGCTATTGCGGGGCGATAGCGTCAGCGTATGCTTTTTCCCGGTCAAAGGCCGGGCACATCCATACAAGGCAAAAGGGCCCTCGGCGTGCTTCAATTCATCGCCAACCACTGACGCCCAGAGCCAAGCACATGAACCGCAATGACCTGCGCCGCGTCGACATGAACCTGCTGGTGCTGTTCGAAGCCCTGATGATCGAACGCAACCTGACCCGTGTCGGCGAAAAGCTGTTCATCACCCAATCCACGGTCAGCGCCGCCCTCGCCCGCCTGCGGGAGCTGTTCGACGACCCGCTGCTGATCCGCAATGGCCGGGCCATGGAGCCGACGCCGCGGGCGATGCAGATTTTTGCCGAGCTTGGGCCGGCCATGGACGTGATTTCCGCGGCGATCAGCCGGGCGCGGGATTTCGATCCGGCCAACAGCTGCAACGTGTTTCGCCTGGGCCTGTCGGACGACACCGAGTTCGGCCTGTTTCCCGCCCTGCTCCAAGCCCTGCGCGAAGAGGCCCCTGAGATCAGTGTGGTGGTGCGTCGAGCCAACTTCCTGCTGATGCCAGGGCTACTGTCCAGCGGCGAAATTTCCGTCGGCGTGAGCTACACCACCGACCTGCCGGCCACGGCCAAGCGTCGCAAGCTGCGCAACATCGGTGTGCGGGTGCTGCGCGCCGATGACCGCCCCGGCCCGCTGACCCTGGACGAATACTGCGCCCGCCCCCATGTGATGGTGTCCTTCTCGGGCGACATGAGCGGCAACATCGACCTTGACCTGGCCCGCATCGGCCGCTGCCGTAAGGTGGTCCTTGCAGTGCCGCAGTTCGGCAGCCTTCGGGCCTTGTTGCGTAACACCGAACTGATCGCCACGGTGCCGGACTATGCCGCCTGTGCCCTGGCCGACGATGGCAGCCTGCGCGCCGACCCCGCACCGTTCGATGTCACCGAGGCAGAGCTGTCGATGGTCTGGAGCGGCGCCCAGGACAACGACCCGGCTGAACGCTGGCTGCGCGAGCGGATCATGCAGTTCATGGCCGACCCTCGTTGATTCATCGACCTCGTCAATAGCCACCATGAACAGCATCGAGTTCCGCCGCAAGCAGTGCCTGGCGGAAGATGGCGGCATTGATGCATTGACGAGGTTTCCCGATGAAAACCGGCATGATCGCAGCCCTGCTCGTCCTGCTCGCGGCTCTCAGCGGCTGTGCGGCGCCTGCAGCGAACCACGACGCCAGGCCCGACGGGCATTTTTACTCCGCCACCGCAATGTCCAGTGTGGTGCTTGCGCCCGGCCAGCATGTCGCAGTACTGCTGGGGCGCAACGGCGCCTCGACACTCGACTACCTGCAGCGCCATCGCGACGAACGCACTGCGCCCGCGCAGAACCGCAGCATTCCGGTCGCCACCCTCAACAGCGGCAGCCAAGCCTACGACTGGCTGGCCAAATCACTGGCCCAACAGTTCGCCGAAGTGACGTTCTATGACGACCTGGACACACTGTTGGCTGATCGCCCGGACATCATCGTGCTCCTCGATAGCGAAAGCCGACTCGCCAGCGCCGATATCGAAAGCCGTGTGGTAGCACGCTTCTTCGACGACCAGCTGACCTACATCGGCCGTGCCGAGGGACGGGCGCACAAGGCGCTTGGCGATGTGACACGGGTTATCGACGATGAGCAGGCAGTGCAGGCCGATGCGTTGCGAGACTTCGATGCGTCGTTGAGCAGCTTGCTGGGGGGGCGTGCCTGACCCATGTGGCCATCGAGCAGCCCCTTCGCAATGCATGGGTTCTTCCACATCCAGCTGCACGCAATGACGGTCACTTCCTGCGCTGCATCCACGCCGCACCCAAACCGCTCAGGCAGATGACGGCGATCCCGATCAGGCTGGCACTGTCCGGCACCTGCCGGTAAATGAGCAGGCCGAGCAACCCGGCGAATACGATCTGGCAGTAACTGAACGGTGCCAACAGCGCCGGCGCCGCATGGCGGAACGCCTGGGTTAGCAGCAAGTGCGCGCTCATGCCAAAGCCGCCCAGTGCCAGCATCAACAGCGCATGATCCCAGCGCGGCACTTCCCAGAAAAATGGCACCAGCGCCGTCATCACCAAGGTGTTGCACAACCCTGCATAGAAGTTGCTGGTGGTCGGGCTGTCGTGGGCGGCCAGGATACGGGTCAGCAACTGGTAGAAGCAGAACCCCAGCGCCGAGCCGAACGGGTACAGAATCGCCGGGGTGAACATCGCGCCTCCCGGGTGCACCACCACCAGCACCCCGACGAACCCCAGCACCACCGCCACCCACTGCCCCGCCGTCACCCGCTCTTTGAGCAGCGGTGCCGACAATGCCGTAACCAGCACCGGCGCAAGGAAGTTGACCGCCGTCGCCTCGGCCAGCGGCAGGTACTGCAGGCCGGTGGTGAATAACAGGCTGGTGCTCAGCAGGCTCAACGCACGCAAGGTCTGCAGCACCGGGCGACGAGTCCGCAGCACGTTAAGGCCGGACTTGGGCAGGAAGATCCCGGCCATCAGCAAGGTATGCACCAGATAGCGCGCCCAGACCACCATGATGATCGGGTAAAGCCCGCCGAGAAACTTGGACAAGGCATCGTGGCTGGCAAATAGAAACGTCGCCACCACCACCAGGGCGATGCCTCGCAGTGGTTGATTGACTCCGGACAGCGGTGTGCTGGAACTCATGGCGCTCTCGATGGCGGCGCGGCGGGATACTGCGCCAGGGTGAAAGGCAGGTGCGGCAGGTCGAATTCTAGAAGAGATACGACAACTTAAGGAAGACCCATTGCCGTTCCCGCTCAAGGCCCAGAAGATTTCGTTCGCTGATCGACCACTTTTTGCCTCAGGCACATGGCCCAGGCCGCAACACACACGCACCATCAATGCCCGTTCCTCCCCCCTACAAGGAGTTCTCATGCATAGGTTAACAACCCGCAACGGTCTGGACTTGCCCTGTATCGGCCTGGGCACCTGGCCAATGACCGGCAGCGAATGCACCACAGCGGTCCGCCAGGCGCTGGAGCTGGGTTATCGGCACATCGATACCGCCACCGCCTACGACAATGAGGCCGCGGTCGGCCAGGCCCTGCGCGAGAGCGAAGTGCCGCGCGAAGCCATCCACCTGACCACCAAGGTCTGGTGGGACAAGCTCGAACCCAAGGCCATGCGTCAATCGCTGGAGGACAGCCTGCGTCTCCTGGGCACCGACCAGGTAGACCTGTTCCATATCCATTGGCCCGCCAAGGACATGGACCTGGCCCGCAGTATCGAGACACTGGTCACCCTGCACGAGGAAGGCAAGGCGCGCAGTATCGGCGTGGCCAATTTCCCGCTCGGCCTGTTGCGCCAGGTGGTCGAGGAGCTGGGGGCGCCGCTGTCGGCGATCCAGGTGGAGTACCACGTGCTGCTCAGCCAGCAGCCGCTGCTGGACTACGCGCGTCAGCATGACCTGCTCTTGACTGCCTACACGCCGCTGGCGCGCGGACGGGCCGCGGAACAGCAGGCTATTGGCGATATCGCCGCCAAGCATGGCGTCCTGCCAAGCCAGGTCGCGCTCAAGTGGCTGCTGGACCAGGATGGCGTGGCGGTGATTCCAAAAGCCAGCAGCCGCCAGAACCAGTTGGCCAACCTGGCGGCACTGGACGTGCAACTGGATGATGATGACCGGACCTTGATCGCGGCGCTGCCGAAGGATCAGCGGGTTGTGAGCCCAGATTTTGCGCCCCAGTGGAATAGCTGAGCGCCCCCATCGCCGCCAACCCGGCTCCTGCATAGACCCCGCAGCATAGCGACGGCGGGGCATGGAGCCGGCACCGCCAGCGATCAGCCCACCTGTTTCAATCGCTCGCTCGCCGGTGCCGGTCGACCGTACAGGTACCCCTGAAAGTGCGAGCACCCCTCGGCAGCCAGGCGGCGCATCTGCTCTTCCGACTCCACACCCTCGGCCGTGGTCTTGATCATCAGACTGTTGGACAGCTCGGTAATGGCCCGAATGATCGACATCGCCTCGCGGCTTTCGCACATGTCATGTACAAAGGACTTGTCGATCTTGATCCGGTCGAACGGGAATGAACGCAGGTAGCCCAGCGACGAGTAACCCGTCCCGAAATCGTCCAGCGAGATGGACACTCCGAGTGCCTTTAGCGCCCGCAGGGTACGCACGTTCTCTTCACTGTTGCCCAGCAACACCGATTCGGTGATTTCCAACTCCAGGCGCTGAGGCGCCAGGCCCGAGTCGGCCAGCGCCAGGGCCACCGTGTGCACCAGATTGGCGTTCTTGAACTGCACCGGCGACAGGTTCACCGACACCGTCTGCTCGCCTTCCCAGCTGGCTGCCTCCTGACACGCCAGGTTGAGTGCGCGGGTTCCAAGCTCGTGGATCAGCCCGGTTTCTTCGGCGATGGGGATGAAGTCCATCGGCATCACCATGCCCCGGGTCGGATGCTCCCAGCGCAGTAGCGCTTCGTACCCGGTGATCTGGCTGGTCTGCTGGTCGACTACTGGCTGGTAGTGCAGGTGCAATTGCCCAAGGTGCAGCGCTGTACGCAGGTCGGTCTCGACCAGGCGGCGCTGGCGTGCGGCAACGTCCATCTCGACGCTGAAGCACTCGTAGCGATTGCGCCCATTGCGCTTGGCTTCGTACAACGCCATGTCGGCATAACCCAGCAGTTGCTCGGCCTGATCGCTGTCCTGCGGGGCGATGGCCACCCCGATGCTGACCCCTACCGAGAACTGATGGCCTTCGATCTGGAACGGCGGGCTGATCGCTTCAATCAGGCGCTGGGCGATGTGGTAGGCACCCTCACGGTTCTCCAGGTTGGTCAGGACCACGGCGAATTCATCGCCGCCCAGACGGGCCAGGGTGTCGTGCTCCCGCAGCTCGCGACGCAGCCGCTTGCCCAAGGCTCGCAGCAACTTGTCGCCGAAAGCATGGCCAAGCGAGTCGTTGATGTTCTTGAAATTGTCCAGGTCCAGGCACAGCGCAGCGGTCAGCTTGCTGTTGTCCTCACCCCGCACCAGCGCCTGTTTCAAACGCTCGTTGAACAGCGTGCGATTCGGCAACCCGGTGAGCGCGTCATGGTGTGCCATGTGGTGGATCTGTGCGTGGGCGGCCAGCTCCTCGGTGGCGTCTTCGGCGACGAACAGCACGTAGTCGGCCTGACCGTCGCGATTCTGGCAGAGCAGCGACCGGCTGCGCAGGATGCGCGGGCCGCAGGCGGTGTCGACCCGGGTTTCGGCGGCAAACCCCTTGGCACTGCGGGCACCACGGCTGAACTGCTGACCCAGGAATTCAGCGCCAGCCGGGGTCAGGCACTCGTTGGGCATCTGGCCGATCATGTTCGCGTCACGGCCGCCGAACAGGCGCTCGGCCTGCTGGTTGGCCAGCAGGATGCGCTGGCTCTGCAGGTCCTGGACGATCACACTGGCAGGAATATTGGAGATCACCGAGTCGAGGAACTGCGACAGGTTGGTCATCTCCTGGCTGTACTGCTCGGCCAGCTCCTTGGCCTTCAACAGCTCCAGCTCCTGCTGGCGACGCTCGGTGATGTCACGCGTGACCTTGGCAAAGCCGACCAACTGGCCATCGTCGTCGTATACCGCGTCGATCACCACATGGGCGTGAAAAGCCGTGCCATCCTTGCGCAAGCGCACACCGATTTCCTCGAAGCGCCCCGTGCGCCGGGCCTGATCCAGGTTCTGCTCGGGCAGACCGGCGTTACGCTCGCTGTCCTTGTAGAACAGCGAATAGTGCTTTCCGACAATCTCGTCGGCCCCATAGCCCTTGGCCCGCTGCGCTCCCGGATTCCAGTTGGCGACGATCCCCTCGGGGGTAAGCAGGTAAATGGCGTAATCCAGCACACTCTGGATCAACAGCCGGTACATGATGTCCGAACTTGCGACTAGCGACATGAGATTTACCTGAACCTGCCAAGGGAACGATAAGCCGCCGGGCACGGTGGCGGCCAGGTCTTGCAAAAGGGTGCTGGCATTATGCCAATTACCTGATTTTTGTGAAGTGACTCACAAAATTTTGCCGTTGCCCATCGCGGCGCGGCGCTCAGTGGCGGGCCGCGCTTACCCAGAAATTGAGCAACTCCGGGTCGTCATCCAGCTCGATCATCCGCACCGGACGCGGCAGGGTATCCACCAGCGCTTGGCAGAACGCCACGGCCTGGCGGTCCCGGCCATGGCAGCGCAGCAGCCAGTCGCCGGGGCGGCCGAGGAACTGTTGCGCGACAGCCCGCGCAACGCCCTGGCGGCGATACTTTTTAAGGATGAACAGGTCAGCCAGTTCCAGGGCATCGACCCCCGGCAATTCGCTGCGCTCGACCAGCACGAAACCCGCGATGAAACCATCCACCAGGACCAGGCTGGCGCTCCAGTCGGGAGCGTGCCAATAACGTTGCAGGTGTGATTCATGAATGTAGAAACGCCCGTCCACCTCGACGTCCTCCTGCTCCCAGTCGGAGGATTCATAGGCATAGAACTGATAAAGGTTGCGCAGCAGTTCAGCCTGGTCGGGGCTGGTTTCAAGCAATTCGATGGGCAGCATGAGGCGGGCTCGAAAAATTAGCAGTTTAACGCGCGCCGAAGAACGCTGTGGGCAGATTCCCACCGCGACCGGAGCAGCCTGAACAACGCGTTGGTTTCAGTTTCGCTAACGGCCGGTTAGATTGCAGGCCCCGGCACGGAGGCCTGCATCCACAGAAAAGGAAATGCCATGAAACACGACTTCCAACTCGCCTACACGATCAGCCCCCTCGACACCGGCAAACCACAGCACGTAGCTTCGGCGGAGAAAGCGCGCACCATCCTGCGCCACAACCTGGGTTGGGAAACCACCGGTGATATCGAGACCACACTGCTCGGCCAAGTGGAGCTGGCACCCGCCACCCTCGATGACAAGGCCCGCGAAGCGAAACGCCAGGTCCGCATGCGAATAAAAGGCGAACTCGAATCGGCGGACGTGATCAAGCACATCGAGTTCGAAGGCAGCCTGATGGTCAATGGCCTTGGTAGCGCCATCACGCTCAATATTCCATGACCCCGCTCAGGGCATCAGTGCATCGGGTGCCCTGATCACCCCTTTCAAGGGTGCGGCGCTTGGTCCAGGGCGGCCTTGAGCGCCTGCGCATCGCTGAACAGCCGTTGGCTCACCAACGCGCCCCGCTCCAGCTGCAACCACAGCACCTTGCCCTCCTCGGCTGGGTAACGACTGGCCACTCGGCCGTCACGGTCAAGCAGAACCCGGTAGCTGTAGTCACGCATCGCCGGAATGGCGAACAGTTTGCTGATCAGCGCCGGCATGCGCTGGATATCGGCGACGAACAACGCATGGCGTGCTTCAAGGTAGCCCTTGGGCTGATCGGCAAGCGCCGCCTTCACCAGCTTGGCGCCGTCCATATCGCGGGCAACCAGCAAGATATGGGTGCCGGTTTCAAGACTGCCGGCCTGGTCGTACTGGTCGAGCAGCGTCCAGGGCGCCAGTGTTTCACCTGTTTGCAAGGCATTGGCAATGAATGGCAACAAGCTCAACAGCAAAGCGAGGGCGTATTTCATCGAGGGTCTCCGGGTGAGGTACGCCAGCATAGCTCAGTTGCCTCAATACGACCTCCAATACCACGCCCGCACCCCGGAGATTGTCTTTCCCTCGGCCTGCCGCCACACTCTGCGAACCAGCCTGGAAGCGGAGTTCAGAGTGCCAACGCCACGTCAGTTCAGCAAGAAGACCAGCACCAGCAACATGCTAAGGCTCAAATCCTCGACCGAGAACGCACAGGCGCCCTATCGGGTCGACTTCGTCCTGCTCGAACACTTTTCGATGGCCAGTTTCACCGTGGCCATGGATGTGCTGGTCACCGCCAACCTGCTGCGCGCCGACAGTTTCCGCTTTACCCCGCTGTCGCTCAGTGGCGATCGGGTGCTGAGCGACCTGGGCCTGGAACTGGTGGCAACCGAGTTGGAGGCGCAAGCGCTCAAGGACCTTGATCTGCTGCTGGTGTGTGGCGGCCTGCGCACGCCGTTGAAGTACCCCGAACTCGATCGCCTGTTGGGGGACTGCGCTGCCCATGGCATGGCCCTGGGTGGCCTATGGAACGGTGCCTGGTTCCTTGGCCGCGCCGGCGTGCTCGATGACTATGGCTGCAGCATCCACCCCGAACAGCGCGCGAGCTTGTCCGAGCGCAGCCCGCAGACACGCATCACCCCTGCCAGCTTCACCCTCGACCGTGACCGCCTGAGCGCGGCCAGCCCCAACGGCGCCATGGAGCTAATGCTAGGGCTGGTACGCAGGCTTTACGGCGATGGCTTGGCCGAAGGTGTCGAGGAAATCCTGTCGTTCTCGGGTGCTCGCTATCGCCAGGTCGGGCCTGGAGCGAAGAAGTCCATGAGCCTGCACCTGCGCACCATCGTCGAGCTGATGGAAAACAACCTGGAAGAAACCCTCAGCCTCGACCAGCTGGCCACCTACAGCGGGCGCTCGCGAAGACAGATCGACCGGCTGTTCCAGGCCCAGTTGGGTACCTCGCCGCGGCGCTACTACATGGAGCTGCGCATCACCAAGAGCCGCCGCCTGTTGCAATACTCCGACCTGTCGGTGATGGAGGTGGCGGTGGCCTGTGGTTTCGTCTCGGTGTCGCACTTCAGCAAATGCTATGCCGCCTACTTCGGCTACCCGCCGTCACGCGAGCAACGGCTGGGTGAATGAGCGCCGGTCAGGCGCGGATGTAGCGCATCACTACGTCGCAGATCATCGCCCTGTGGCGCTGCCTGACGTTGGTGTCGGAGAAATCGACCTGGAAGATGTCGCCAAAGGTATGCCGGTTCGATACCCGATAAAAACAGAACGAGCTCATCAGCATGTGCAGGTCGATGACCTCGATTCCGGGCCGGAACACGCCCTCTTCAACACCGCGCTGCAACGTACGACTCAAGGCCTGGAGCACCAGGCTGCTCATCTCGCGGATGACCGGGGTCTTCTTGACGTATTCGCCGTAATGGATGTTCTCGGTGCAGACCATGCGCACGAAGTCGACATTGCGGTCATGGTGATCGAAGGTGAACTCGACCAGACGCTGAATTGCCTGCTCGACCGGCAGCGATTCTAGCTCGAGGCTTTGTTCGGTCTTGCGGATATCGCCGTAAAGCTTGACCAGGCACTCGACGTACAGCTGTTCCTTGCTGCCGAAGTAGTAGTAGATCATGCGCTTGGAGGTGGCCGTGCGCTCGGCGATGGCGTCGACCCGCGCGCCTGCCAGCCCCTGCTGGACGAACTCGTTGATCGCGGCCTGGAGGATGTCCTCGCGCGTTTTCTCGGGGTTGTTCTTGCGCGTCTTGCGCACCCCTTCGATCTCAGGCTGGCCGAGGCTGACTACGGAATCACTCATACCCACTCACAGGCTGTTTATTGGAATGCGAGGATTATCCGTGAGCGAAGCGATACAGGGAAGCGCGCTGTTGGTCGGGTGGCGTCGCGGAGGGTGTGGTGATTGTGAGATCGAACCCCGCCTGCGCGGCGCATCGCGAGCAAGGCTCGCTCCTACGTCTATTCCGGGCCAATAATTCCTGAAAGATGTGCGCTTGACGCGATATCAGGTCGTACAAGCAAGGCGCTCGCGCGCGCCTGTCACTGACGTCATTGGCCCGAAACAGACGTAGGAGCGAGCCTTGCTCGCGATGCGCCGCGCGGGCGGCGCTCGATCTCACAGGCCCCCAAAGCCTAACGCCATGCTCACAACACCGGCTTGCGCGCCGCACCACTGCGCCGCTTGGCCATCGCCGCCAGACGCACCGCAACGTTGGCGGCACCATAGCCGGCGTACCCCCCCTTGCGCTGGATGATTTCGAAGAAGAAACGCTCCTCGAACGCCTCGGTGTAGACGTGGAACAACTCCCCCCCCTGGGCATCGCGGTCGTACAGCACGTTGTAATACGCCAGCTCGCTGAGGAATTCGTCGTCGAAATCGAAGCGCGCAGCCAGATCGTCGTAGTAGTTCAGCGGAATCTCCAGCAACGGCACTCCCGCCTCCTTGGCCCTGGCCACTTCGCGGAAGATATCGTCACAATCGAAGGCGATGTGATGAACACCCGAGCCCCGGTAGCTGGACAATGCGTGGGCGATGGCGGTGTTACGGTTTTCCGAGATGTTCAACGGCAAACGCAAGGTACCGCACTGACTGCGCAGGGCGCGGCTTTTCACCAGGCCGTATGGGTCGGGCAAGACCACCTCGTCGTCGGCGGCGAAGTCGAAGAGACTCTTGTAGAACAGCACCCAACTGTCCAGCGACTCGGCCGGCAGGGCCAGAGCCATGTGGTCGATTCGGCGCAAGCCACCACTGGCAGTCGCTTCAGGGTCCAGGGAGAAGTCGGTATCGTACAGCGAGCGGCCTTCGCGCCCCTGCTGCACCAGGTAGATCAGGCTACCGTCCGGGGCACGCACCGCAGGCACTTCACATTCGTTGGGGCCGACCAGGCCGCGGAACGGCTGACCACGGAAAGCCGTCGCACGCTGCAGTGCCGCCTCCTCGTCCTTGACTCGCAAGGCCGTGGCACACAGTGAAGGGCCGTGAGCCTCGAAGAAGTTGTGGCCGAAGGAATACGGCTCGGCGTTGAGCACGATGTTGATATCGCCCTGACGCAGCAGCGTCACGTCCTTGCTGCGGTGCTGGCCAGCCTCGGCGAAGCCCAGGCGCTTGAGCCAACCGCCAAGGCGCGCACCAACGGCCTCATCCACTGCAAATTCAAGGAATTCGACACCGTCATAGGCACTGGCCGCCGGTGGCGCGAACAACACACCCGGCTCGATGGGCGTGGCTTCTTGCTCCAGGCGCAGGCGGGTCTGCTCTTCAAGGTACAGCAGCGAACGCAGGCCATCGGCGGCGTTCTGCCGTGCCGGTGCCGCGCGGAAGCCGTCGTTGAAAATCTCCAACGACAACGGACCACGATAGCCAGTCGCCAAAATCGGTGCGAGGAAGCCCGCCAGATCCATTTCACCTTGCCCTGGGAAGCAGCGGAAGTGGCGGCTCCACTCCAGCACGTCCATCGCCAGGATCGGCGCATCGGCCATCTGCACGAAGAAGATCTTGTCGCCGGGGATATCGCGGATCGCCGACGGATCGCCCTTGAGCGACAGGGTGTGGAAGCTGTCGAGGATCACGCCCAGCGCAGGATGGTCAGCCTGGCGCACCAGGTTCCAGACTTGCTGGTAGGTGTTCACATGGCGGCCCCAGGCCAAGGCTTCGTAGCCGATGCGCAGACCGCGCTTGCCGGCATGCTCGGCCAGCAGACGCAGGTCATCCACCAGAATCTGCTCTTCGCTCAGCGCATCGGCCTGGACGTTGCTGCACACCAGGACCAGGTCGGTACCCAGCTCTTGCATCAAGTCGAATTTGCGTTCGGCCCGATCGATGTTCTTCTGCAGGCGTTCACGACGGCAGCCTTCGAAATCGCGAAACGGCTGGAACAGAGTGATGGCGATACCCAGGTCGGCGCACATCTGCCGAATTTCACGTGGGCTACCGGCGTAATAGAGCAGATCGTTCTCGAAGATTTCAACGCCGTCAAAACCGGCGGCGGCGATGGCTTCGAGCTTTTCCGGCAGAGTGCCGCTCAAGGACACGGTGGCTATCGAACGCTGCATGCTGGAATACCTTGTTATTGGAGCGCGGCGCGGGGCCTGCGCGGAGGACGACGGTGCCGAAACCTCGAACAGGTTTCTGGCACGATCAATTATTCGCAGGTAAAGTCCTGTCAGCAATTGGTTTGTACGAAATGGTTAGTTTTGTGTTCGATTACCGAACAAAACCCGTTTCGATGAATTGATCAAATGCCAACCCGTGCGCAACTATGAATTCCAGACGCAGGTAAACCGAAGATCCGATTCTGCCCAGAAGGTCGTTCGGCGGAACCTGCGCTGAAGAGCCCAGTATCACCACATAATAAGTTCAATAAACCGGGTACCGACCTATGCACACTCCAGTCGCCTTGCGATCCGCACCTGCTCGCTCGCTCTCCCTTCGCACTTCCCATCCGCGATTGCGCGCCATTTAGCAACGCCCCTACTCCCGATATCGATCGCTACGTCTGGCCCCTTGTCGCGCCTCGCGAACGCTGCCAGCCGTGCGGTAACCAACAAGAACAACGGAGACAACGATGGCCCACTCCAGCTCTCAAGCCAAGAAGGCGACCGCCAGCGGATGGATCGGCTCGGCACTCGAGTACTACGACTTCTTCATTTACGCGCAAGCTGCGGCCCTGATCTTCCCGCAGATCTTCTTCCCCAACACCGACCCGAAAATGGCCATCATCGCTTCGCTGGCCACCTACGGTGTCGGCTACCTGGCCCGTCCGGTCGGCGCCTTCGTGCTCGGCCACTGGGGTGATACCCGCGGGCGCAAGAACGTACTGCTGCTGTGCATGTTCCTGATGGGCCTGTCGACGATGGCTGTCGGCCTGCTGCCTACCTACCACGACATCGGCCTGCTGGCCCCGGCACTGCTGGTGTTGCTGCGCCTGGTCCAAGGCTTTGCCGTGGCCGGCGAAATCTCCGGCGCCAGTTCGATGATCATGGAGCACGCTCCGTTCGGCCGGCGCGGCTACTACGCCAGCTTCACACTGCAGGGCGTACAGGCCGGTCAGGTCATGGCCGCCGCGGTATTCCTGCCGCTGGCCTACTTCATGCCAAGTGAAGCCTTCAACGATTGGGGCTGGCGTATTCCGTTCCTGATGAGCGCCCTGGTGCTGGTAGCGGGCTTCATCATCCGCCGGGAAGTGCATGAAACCCCAGCCTTCGTGAAAGAAGAGAAGCAGGACAAAGTCGCCAAGTCGCCCGTCAAAGAAGCTTTCCGTCACAGCTGGAAGCACATGGTGCTGGTGATGTTCATGGCACTGATGAACGTGATCCCGGTCGTGGCCACCATCTTCGGTGCAGCCTACGCAGTACAGCCGGCCTACGGCATTGGCTTCGACAAGAGCGTTTACCTGTGGATTCCGGTGGTCGGCAACATCGTTGCAGTGTTGGTGATTCCGTTCGTCGGCAACCTCTCGGACAAGATCGGTCGTCGCCCGACCATGATTGCCGGTTGCCTGGGCTCTGGTCTGCTAGCCTTCGTCTACCTGTATGCGATCAGCATCCAGAACGTACCGATGGCCTTCGTCGCCTCGATCGTGATGTGGGGTCTGGTGTACCAAGGCTACAACGCGGTGTTCCCAAGCTTCTATCCAGAGCTGTTCCAGACCCGCTACCGGGTCTCGGCCATGGCCATCGCACAGAACATCGGCACCATGCTCACCGCCATGCTGCCGGCGCTGTTCGCCTTCGTTGCCCCGCCAGGTTCGGACAACATCCCACTGGTGATCGGCGGTTTGGCGTTCCTCATCACCTGCGTGTGCGCCTTCGCTGCCTACCTGGCACCGGAAACCCACCGCCTGGCAATGGAAGACCTGGGTAACCCACAGGCCAAGCCGATGGAAAAAGAAGCCTACGAGGCCAGCCGCAAAGGCAGCTTTCAGACAGTAGGACATTGATGGACAAGGGGGCCGCTTAGCGGCCCCCTTGTTTCAGTCGTTGACGATTTGCTGTAACCGCTCCCACAACCGCTCCACATGCTCTCGCTCGGTCGGCAGAGCCCCCACCGACACTCGCACCATCCAGCGCCCATCCAGGGTAGCCGGCGTGACATAAGCATCCCCCGAGGCATTGAGCCGTTGCGCCCAGCCCTTGGTGTGGGTATCCAGCGCCTCGCCATCCAACCCTGCTGGACAATGGCGAATGCACAACGTCTGCAATTGCACAGGTGCCAACAGCGCCCATTGCGCCGTAGCCTGCACCTGCTCGGCCAGCCAGCGGGCGTTTTCCAGGTCCCGGCGCAAGCGTTGCTGCAAGGCCTCTACCCCCTCGCTTCGCAACATGAACCACAGCTTCAACGCGCGGAACCGACGACCCAATGGGATCCCCCAATCGCGCAGGTTCTTCACCTCGTCATCCACCGCCGACTGCAGGTAGCTGGGGTTGGTGCTCATCACCCGGATCAAATGCTGTGGGTCGCGCACATAGTAGATCGAGCAGTCGAAGGCCACGCCCAACCACTTGTGGGCATTGACCACCACCGAGTCGGCCAGCTCAATGCCATCCCACATCCAGCGGAATTCCGGCAGGATCATCGCCGAACCAGCCATGGCCGAATCAACGTGCAGCCACAAGCCATGCGCCTGGGCGATCTCGCCAATCGAACGGAGCGGATCGAGCGCGGTGGTGGCGGTGGTGCCGGTGGTGGCGACGACCGCACAGGGCTGATTGCCCGCTGCCAGGTCCTGCACGATGGCCTCGCGTAGTGCCTCAGGGCGCATGGCGAACTGTTCGTCAACGGCGATCAGGCGAATGTTGTCGCGTCCGAAACCCGCCAGCAACGCTGCCTTGTCCACCGAACTGTGCGCGTGGGCGCTGACATACACGACCAACGGTTTTGCCTCGGCCTGCAGGCCACCCCGCACCAAGGCGTACCCGGTGGCTCGTTCGCGCGCGCAGATCAGCGCCACCAGGGTGCTGGTCGAAGCGGTGTCCTGGATAACCCCGCTCCACTGTGCCGACAAACCCAACAATTGGCGCAGCCAATCCAGGGTGGTCTCTTCCAGCTCGCTGAGTGCCGGACTGGATTGCCAGGACAGCCCGAGCACGCCCAGGCCGGTGCTGAGGAAGTCGCCCAGGACCGACGACAGCGTGCCGTTGGACGGGAAGTAGCCGAAGAAATTCGGGTGCTGCCAGTGCGACAGGCCAGGCATCAGCAGGTGGTTGACGTCGTCGAGAATTGCCTCGAACGGCTCGGCCTTCTGCGGCGCTGCATCGGGCAATGCCGACTTGAGATAGCCCGGCTCAACCTGTGCCATGACCGGGCGCTCGGCGATACCTTGCCGATAGTCTGCGATCAAGTCGATCAGTTGGTGGCCATACTGGCGAAATTGTTCGGGGGTCACGCTCAGTCTCCTTTGGGGGTGCCTGGCGTCAGTGCCGCTCTTTGCACAAGCACGCCCGCTCCCACAGATTACTCACTGGCTCCGAAAACAGCGCAGTCCTGCAGGAACGGCTTCACCCACGAAAAGGGCCAGCCCCGACACCACGATGTCCCCCAGTCTAGGCAGCCCCACGCCGCCGAAGAACCCCACTTGGCGCATACCTGCTATGGCAAAGGCGCATGACCGCCCTGTACACCGAACTGCGATTGCCGCCACAGCTCGAAGACTCGGTTGCGCAACCAGCGATGCTCAGCAGATGCCTGCAGGCGCTGGTGCCACACCACCCAGTAGCGTTGGGTGTGCTCGATAAAGCCCAGCGGTCGCCAGGCCAGTGGGTGCAGCCGGCACAATTGGCGGGCGATGTGTTCGGGAACGGTCGCCACAGCCTGGCTGTTGCCGACCACCTGCACGGTGGCGGAAAAGAACGGCACTTCCAGGCCAACCCGCCGCTGCAGGCCTTGGGCGCGCAGGTGGCGATCGATGAAGCTGTCCTTGTCGCCGCCACCTGAGATACGCACATGCTTGAACGCCAGGTAGTCCTCCTGGCTCAAGGCTTCGAATGCTGTGAGCGGATGGTCCTGACGCATCAGGCACACCGCACGGTCCTCGCCCAGCAGGCGGCCGTGCAGGTTGGGTGGAGACTCATCGAACAGGGTCGTGGCCAGGTCGATCTCACCACTGGCCAGAAGCGCATACTGGCCAGCCTGCCAGGTGCGGTACTCCAGGCTTATGCCCGGCGCTTCGCGCTCCAGCGCTGCCACCAGCAGCGGCAGCATATGTTCGGCGACGTAATCGGAGGCAGCCAGACAGAACCGACGCTCGCAACGGGCTGGGTCGAAGGCCGCTGGCTGGCGCAGGGCCTGGAGCTCTTCCAGCACCTGACGCAGCGGTTCGACCAAGGCTTCGGCATACTCGCTGAGCACATAGCCGCGGCCCTGTCGCACCAGCAGCGGGTCGTCGAACGCTTCGCGCAGATGGGCCAATTGACGGCTTAGGGCCGACTGGCTGACGCCCAGGCGCTCGGCTGCATGGCTGAGGTTCTTCAACTGCAGGAGGCAGTCAAGCGTACGCAGGTGAGCGAGGCTGAGGGAGGTGAAGGTGGGGTTCATTCAAGCCTTCCAGCAAGGGAGCGCCATGCCCAATCGCCAGCCCCCCAGCCCCTGCAGGAACCGGCTTGCCGGCGATTGGGACGCAACGCGGCCCCTGTCTTCAGGCAGTCAGGCCGACGTAGACGTTCTGCACATCGTCGTTTTCGTCGATCGCTTCGAGGAATGCCTCGACCTCGGCCAGGGCTTCAGCGCTCAGGCTGGCAGCGCTTACCGGGTTCTTCGGGGTGTAGCCGATTTTCGCCGAGGTCACGGTGAAACCATGCTCTGGCAGCGCCTTCTGCACGGCGTCCAAGTCGGTGGTGTCGGTGATGAACAAGGTCGAACCCTCTTCCTCGCCTTCTTCGAAGTCCTGGGCGCCGGCCTCGATGGCGGCCATTTCCGGGTCGGCGTCACCGTTCGGGGTCGCCTCGATCAGGCCAACGTGGTTGAAGTCCCAGGCCACCGAACCGCTGGCACCCAGCTGGCCCTTGCGGAACAGCACGCGGATCTGGGCGACGGTGCGGTTGACGTTATCGGTCAGGCACTCGACGATCAGCGGCACCTGGTGCGGTGCGAAGCCCTCGTAGCTCACAGCCTGATACTGCACCGCGTCGCCATCGAGCCCTGCGCCCTTGCGGATCGCCCGTTCCAGGGTTTCACGGGTCATCGAGGCCTTCTTGGCCTGTTCGATGGCCAGGCGCAGACGCGGGTTCATGTCGGGATCGGCGCCGGACTTGGCGGCAATCTGGATCTCTTTGGACAGCTTGCCCATGATCTTGCCTTTGGCGTTGGCCGCGGCTTCTTTATGTTTGGCTTTCCACTGTGCGCCCATGTCGACTCTCTTTGTTTCAGCGGCCGGTTCAGGAAGCGACCGGCCAAAAGTGGGTGCAGTTTATACGCCCTCGGGCGATGGTTCGACAAGAAATCTTCGCCCAAGCGCTGGCAAGCCAGCGCCTACACGCCCAGAGCCACTCAGGCCTTGTCAGACTTACCCGCCGCCGCCGCGAACCGTGCCAGCCGCACGTCCAGCCGCCGCGGCCTTACACCCTGGTCCTCGGCGCGCTCCTTGCGCCGAATGGCATTGCGCACCATCAACGAGCCCAGGTAGCGAATCGGCTCTGGCGGGAACAGGCCCAGCGGTCCGTTGACCAGTGGCGAACGGGTCCATGGGTTGTCCAGCCCCAGCGCAAGCGACGAGAGAATCTGCCCGCCCATGTGGCAAGGCCCTACACCGCTGCCGGAATAGCCGAAGCCATAGAACACGTTGCCTTGCCCATCCAACCGGCCAAAGAACGGCAAACCGGTCACCGAACGGTCCGAGGGCCCGTTCCAGCTGGCCGCCAGAGGCACATCGGCCAGCGCTGGGAAGAACGCGCCGAGGCTCTCGCGCAGCAAGGGCCGGTACGGCGACGGTTGGTCGAACACTGGCAGCATGCGCCCACCATAGGCGAAGGTATTGCCGCCCTTGCCGAGCATCAGCCGGCCGTCAGAGGTGTTGTGGTAGTAATGCACGAAAATGCGCGAATCGAGCACGCTGATGCCGCTGTCGAGGCCGATTTCCTGGAGCAACTCGGGGCACGGCTCGGTGATCACCATATCGCTGGAAACGATGGCCACGGTGCGTTCGAACTGCGCGAATGCCCGCGCCATCCAGGCATTGAGACCAAGCACCACGCGGTCGGCACGGACCGTACCGTGGGCAGTGCGCACCTGCACCGGAGCGCCATGCTCAAGCCCGGTCATGGCCGTGCCTTCATGGATTCGCACCCCCAGCTGCAGGGCCACCCGGCGCAGGCCGCGCACCAGGCGCCCCGGCTGCACGGTGGCGGCAGCCGGAGAGAACCAGCCCTCCAGGTGTCGCGCCGAACCGGCCAGGCGCTGCACCTGTTCCAGCGGCAAACGCTGGAACGAATTGATCCCCTTCTGCTCCAGCGCTGCGATCACTGCGTCGGTGGCCCCCACCTGGGCCGGATTGGTAGCGGTGTACAGCGTGCCATCCAGTCGGTAGTCGCAGTCAATGCCATGCTCGGCGCAAAACGCGCCGATGGCGCTGATACTGCGCTCGGACTCGCGCACCAGGCGCACCGCCTCAGCCACCCCGAACAGACGCTCCAAGGTGAAATACTTGGCCGACCACGACAGCGCGCATCCGCCGTTGCGCCCACTGGCCCCAGCGCCGCAGATATCCGCCTCGATCAGCAATACATCCAGTGCTGGCACCGCTTGCTTGAGCATCAGTGCTGTCCATAGCCCGGTGTAGCCGCCACCGACGATGCAGACATCACAGCGGGCATCGCCCTGCAGCGGTGGGCAAACAGCCGCCTGTTCGGAATCCAGGGCCTGTTGCAGCCAGAAGGGTCTCATTCGCTTGCTTTCCTTTATGTACGCAGTGGCTTTATTGCCATGCTGGTGTTGGGCGCCACGTCACTGGCCTGGGCCGTGCTCGCCGGGCGACTGTTCCAATGCGGCACCAGCACCAGGGCCGAGAACAGCGCACAGCCTGCGAAGACGATGAACACCGTGACACTGTCGAAGTAACCGGGCAGCAAGCCGCCCAGCACGGCACCCACCGAACCACACCCGTTGACGAAACCGGCCGCCGTTGCCCCCGCCTTGGCCGTGCCGAAATCGATCGCTGCCGCGCCGCTGATCATCGAGTCAGGCCCATAGAGGGTCAGGCCCATGACGAACAGCAGCGCCACCACCAGCATCACGCTGCCGCTATGCATCGCACCCATGAAGGCTGCCAGTGTCAGGGTCAACAGCAGCAGGCTGATCACGCAGGCCGGCATGCGCCGCGCGCCGAACAGTTTGTCCGAGGCCAGGCCAATGATGATGGGGCCCAGCAGTCCGGCCAGCTCGAAGGCCGTCGGAATGATCGCCGCCCCCACCTTGCCCACCGAAGGCATTTGCTCGAAGACGATCACCGGCCCCCACAGCAAAATGGCATAACGTGCCGGCTTGAGCAGGAAGTAAGCCAGGCCGAGGGTCAGTACCGTACGGTTGCGTAGCACTTCACGTAGCGGCGCCCAGACACTGCACAGGTTTGAACCCGGGGACATGCTCTGCGGCTCAGGCTCCACCGCTGGCAGGCCTACATCCTCGGGTTTGTTGCGCTGCAGAAAGAAGAACAGCACAGCGACAGCCGCCACCACCGCGGCACTGGAGAAGAACGCCGCGTGCCAGGTGCCGACCAGGGTGTAGGCCCACCAGCCGGCGAATGGCGAGGCGACCAAGCCGCCAAAGGCATAGCAGGAACTCCACAGCCCCAATACCCGGCCACGCTGCGAGGCCGGGAAGAAGCTGCCGATGTTTTTGCACAGCCCCGCCCAACCGGTGGACTGCGCCAGGCCCTGGATCAACATGCAGGTGGCGAAGATCGGGAAGGTGGCGTAACTGCCCATCACCACCGCAGCGGCGGCCGAAATCAGCAGGCCGCCGAGCACTACCACGCGCGGGCCAAAGCGGTCGGCAAGCATGCCCCAAGTAAACTGGCCCACGGCATAGGCGGCCAGGTAGATCGCATCGAGGTTGGCCATGGCGGCCTTGTCGAGCATGAAATTCGGGTCTTCGCCGATGCCAAGCTTGGCCACCGAGAACGCTTTGCGGGTGAAATAGAAGGCGGCGTAGGCCAGCCAGGTGATGGCGAAGATCTGTACGCGCCAACGTTTCATCGCGGCTAGGGTTTGATTCATTTTGACTCTGACCTCTTGCTCAAGTGTGCCGGCAGAATGTGAAGAAAATGCCTGTCTTGTTGTTGTGTTGCGCACTACATGACGTGGCTCGTCATCTGGTCAGATGGCGCCGTATGGGCACCATGGCCACAGGCGGCCGCTTGTGGCGGCTGGTTGGGGCTGATCGGTATGGAAACAGCTACTGACTGATAAATAAAAACGATTTAAGGTATTTCAGACATAAGCTCAGCTTGTTACTGGAGACGTCATGGCGGTTTCCCACGCTCAACTCAAGGCCTTTCATGCCGTGGCCGTGCACGGGAGCTTCACCCGCGCCGCAGAAAAACTGTTCCTGAGCCAACCGGCGGTGTCCGACCAGGTGCGCAAACTCGAAGAACGCTTTGGCGTGTTGCTGTTTCATCGCAACAAGCGCTCGGTGCACCTGACCGACCTGGGTGAACGCCTGCTGGGTATCAGCCAGCGCCTGTTCGCCTGCGAAGCCGAGGCCCACGAGCTGCTGCAAGACTCCCGCGCCCTGCAAACCGGCAGCCTGGTCCTGGCCGTGGATGCGCCTGTCCACGTGC
Source organism: Pseudomonas taiwanensis DSM 21245 (assembly GCF_000425785.1). Taxonomy (GTDB): domain Bacteria; phylum Pseudomonadota; class Gammaproteobacteria; order Pseudomonadales; family Pseudomonadaceae; genus Aquipseudomonas; species Aquipseudomonas taiwanensis. The sequence continues at coordinate 94,566 of NZ_AUEC01000019.1, read as the reverse complement.
TGCCGCAGATCGCCCGCTTCTGCCAGCGCTATCCAGGCATCCAGGTAAAGGTCGAGACTGGCAACACCGATGAATCCCTCGCCCGCCTGTTCAGTTACCAGGCGGACCTGGCGCTGCTGGGGCGCGATGTCGACGACGAGCGCCTGCACTGCGTGCCATTGCGACGCGACCCGATGGTGGCCTTCGTCTCCCATCAGCACCCATGGGCCAGTCGCGGGTCGATCAGCCTGGCCGACCTGGACGACACACCGCTGGTGCTTCGCGAACCGGGCTCGGTAACCCGGCAAACGCTTGAAGAAGAAATGCAACGTGCCGGCCTGCGCATACGCCCGGCGATTCAGGTCGAGGGCCGGGAGGCCGCGCGTGAGGCGGTGGTGGTGGGAATTGGCGTGGGGGTGGTCTCGGCAGCCGAGTTCGGCGCCGACGCCCGTGTATGCGCGCTGCCTATCGTCGATTGCCAGCGGCACCTGACCGAAACCCTGGTGTGCTTGAGCGAACAACGCACACGGCGGGTGGTGGCGACTTTTCTACAGATGGTCCAGGAGGCAATGTGACCTGTACCGTACGCGACTCATTTCAGCCTTGGTAAACAGAGGGATCTACCCATGACCTTGCACATTCAGACGCCCCTGATCGAATCCCGGCCCATGTCCATCGCAGCCGGTCGAGCGGTGTGGCTCAAGCTCGATGCACTGCAGCCCTGCGGTTCGTTCAAGTTACGCGGGGTCGGCCACGCCTGCGAGACGCATCATGCGCGTGGAGCCCGGCACTTCGTGTCGTCCTCCGGTGGCAACGCTGGCCTGGCCGTGGCCTATGCCGGTCGCCAGTTGGGCGTCCCGGTCACGGTGGTGGTGCCCGAAACCACCACTGAACGCGCCAAGGAGCTGCTGCGCCTCGAGAACGCCGAGGTGGTGGTGCACGGCAGTTCCTGGCAGGAGGCCAACGAACTGGCGCAGACCTTGGTCGGGCCGAACGATGCCTTCATCCACCCCTTCGACGACCCATTGCTGTGGACCGGCCATGCCAGCCTGGTGGACGAGCTGGCCCAGGCCGGTTTCAAACCCGATGCGGTGGTGCTCTCGGTTGGCGGCGGAGGCTTGCTCAGCGGCGTGGTCGAAGGCCTGCAGCGCAACGGCTGGGACGATGTACCGGTGCTGGCGGTGGAAACCGAAGGTGCAGCATCGCTGCACGCGGCCATGCAGGCCGGCCAGTCCATCGAACTGGCGCGCATCACGTCGGTCGCCACCTCGCTGGGCGCCAAACGGGTGGCCGATCAAGCGTTGACCTGCGTGCGCACGCACCCGGTCCAGAGCCACCTGGTCAGCGACCGCGCCGCACTACAGGCTTGCGAGCGGTTCCTGCTCGATCATCGGGTACTGGTCGAGCCAGCCTGCGGCGCAGCCTTGGCCCTGGCCTACGACCCGCAGGCACTGGAGCAATACCGCCAGGTGCTGGTGGTGGTCTGTGGTGGCGCCACGGCGACCCTGGCGCAGATTCAGACCTGGTTGGCGGCGGCGCAGTAGATCTCCCCTGCTGGCAGGTACGGCGCAGGTCGTCGATCGGGTTCCCGCCAGCCACCGAACGCGGCGATTAGGATAGTCATATTCGTCTGTTCAACTGCCTTGCGCGAAGGACGGATGGCGCATCGATTACCGTCAGCCACATAACTCTGACGAAATGCGTCTTCCGCCCTTTCGATATACGGCAAGTGAAGGCACAATGCGTGTCCTTTTTTTGGCCGGCCTGGCCGGGGGCCTTTAAATGATCAAGACGCCGTACTACCTCATCGATAAAACCAAGCTGCTGGGCAACATGGAGAAGATCGCCTACGTGCGCGAACACTCCGGTGCCAAGGCCCTCCTCGCCCTCAAGTGCTTCGCCACCTGGTCGGTATTCGACCTGATGCAACAGTACATGGACGGCACCACTTCCTCGTCGCTGTACGAGCTCAAGCTCGGCCGCCAGAAATTCGCTGGCGAAACCCATGCCTACAGCGTGGCGTGGGCCGACGATGAAATCGAGGAAATGCTCGAGAACTGCGACAAGATCATCTTCAACTCCATCGGCCAGCTGCAACGCTTCGCCGAGCAGTCCGAAGGCAAGGTTCGCGGCCTTCGCGTCAACCCGCAGGTGAGCAGCTCCGACTACCTGCTGGCCGACCCGGCCCGCCCGTTCAGCCGCCTGGGCGAATGGGACCCGGCCAAGATCGAGCAGGTCATCGAGCAGATCTCCGGCTTCATGTTCCACAACAACTGCGAGAACGGCGACTTCAGCCTGTTCGACAAGATGCTCTCGCACATCGAGGAACGCTTCGGCCACCTGCTGCACAAGGTCGAGTGGGTCAGCCTCGGTGGCGGCATTCACTTCACCGGCGAAGACTATGCTCTGGATGCCTTCTGCGCGCGCCTGAAAGCCTTCTCGGAAAAGTACGGCGTGCAGGTTTACCTCGAGCCGGGCGAAGCTGCCATCACCCAGAGCGCGTCGCTCGAAGTGACCGTGCTCGACACCCTTTACAATGGCAAGCACCTGGCTGTGGTCGACAGCTCCATCGAAGCGCACATGCTCGATCTGCTGATCTACCGCCTCAATGCCAAGATGGCCCCTAACGAGGGCGAACACACCTACATGGTCTGCGGCAAGTCGTGCCTGGCCGGTGACATCTTCGGCGAGTACCAATTCGATCGACCGCTGGCCATCGGCGATCGCCTGTCGTTCATCGACGCGGCGGGTTACACCATGGTCAAGAAAAACTGGTTCAACGGTCTGAAAATGCCAGCCATCGTGGTCAAGCAACTCGACGGCAGCGTCGAAGTTGTCCGCGAGTTCGGTTTCGAAGACTACGTTTCCAGCCTGTCGTAAGACGGGCTTTCAGTAAGGAGCAAGGGATAAATTGAAGAAGAACGTTCTTATCATTGGTGCAGGAGGTGTCGCCAAGGTGGTGGCCCACAAGTGCGCGCAGCATAACGACGAACTCGGTCGTATTGCCATTGCGTCGCGGAACATCTCCAAATGCCAGGCCATCATCGACAGCGTAAAGGCCAAGGGTAGCCTCAAGGTACCCGCCGACATCCAGGCCTTCTCGCTCAATGCTCTCGATGTCGAGGCGACCAAAGCGCTGATCCGCGAAACCGAATCGCAGATCGTGATCAACGTTGGTTCCGCCTTCCTCAACATGTCGGTGCTACGTGCCTGCATCGATACCGGTGTCGCCTACCTGGACACCGCCATTCACGAAGAACCGGGCAAGATCTGCGAGACGCCGCCCTGGTACGGCAACTACGAGTGGAAACACCTCGAAGAGTGCCAACAAAAGAACATTACCGCCATTCTTGGTGTCGGCTTCGACCCGGGTGTGGTGAACAGCTACGCGAAACTCGCGCAGCAACAGTATTTCGACAGCATTGAGTCGATCGACATTCTCGACGTCAATGCCGGTTCCCACGGCAAGTACTTCGCTACCAACTTCGACCCGGAAATCAACTTCCGCGAATTCACAGGTCAGGTTTGGAGCTGGCAGAACAGCCAGTGGACCAGCAACACCATGTTCGAGGTCAAGCGTACCGACGACCTGCCGGTGGTAGGTTCGCAGAACCTGTACCTGACCGGTCATGACGAAGTTCATTCGATCTCCAAGAACCTCAACGTACCGAACGTGCGTTTCTGGATGAGCTTCGGCGAGCACTACATCAACGTGTTCACCGTGCTGAAGAACCTGGGCCTGCTCTCCGAGCAACCGGTCAAGACCGCCGAAGGCCTGGAAGTGGTACCGCTGAAGGTGGTCAAGGCCGTGCTGCCTGATCCGGCCTCCCTGGCCCCGGGCTACACCGGCAAGACCTGCATCGGTGACCTGGTCAAGGGCACCAAGGATGGCCAGCCCCGCGAAGTGTTCATCTACAACGTCGCGGACCACGAAGAAGCCTACGCCGAAACCGACAGCCAGGGCATTTCCTACACCGCTGGCGTACCGCCAGTGGCCGCTGCCCTGCTGGTCGCACGCGGCGAGTGGGATGCCAAGCGCATGGTCAACGTCGAGGAGCTGCCAGCCGAGCCGTTCCTCAAGGCGCTGGACGTCATGGGCCTGCCAACCCGCGTGAAAGACGAAAAAGGCGACCGTCCTTGGGACGCTGAAGCCTAAGCAACAAGACAGAAGGGGCGCCGAGATGGCGCCCCTTCTGCTTTGGCCGCATCCCTGACAAGCCAGCGCCTGCTACTTGCGCGCCTCCAGGATCAGGTTGAAGGGCGTTTGCGTCGCGCGCCGGAACCGGGTGAATCCCGCTTCCTCGAACACCGCCCGCAAACGCGCCTCCCCGGCCTGGGCGCCAAGCCCCAACCCGACTTCCTGCGAAAGCGAATTCGGTGTGCAGATAAACGTCGAGGCCGCGTAGAAGAGCCGCCCCACCGGCGTCAGATTGCCATCCAGCGAGTCCTCGGCATAAGGCTCCACCAACATTACCGTGCCATCTGCCTTGAGCGCACGGTAGGCATGCCGCGCCGCCCCGACCGGGTCGCCCATGTCATGCAGACAGTCGAAAAAACACACCAGGTCATGATCATGACCTGGGTAATCCTTGGCAGAAGCCTTTTGGAAACTGACGCGTTCAGTCAGCCCAGCCTCGCGTGCACGTTCGCTGGCCGTGGCGATAGAAGGCGCGTGGTAGTCGTAACCGGTAAAGGTCGAGGCTGGAAACGCCTCGGCCATGACCAGGGTCGACGCCCCATGACCGCATCCCACGTCCGCGACCTTCGCCCCGGCCTGCAGCTTGGCCACCACGCCCTCCAGCGCTGGCAACCAGTCAGCCACCAGGAAGGTCCGATAGCCCGGCCGGAAGAAGCGTTCGGTACCGCTGAACATGCACGGGTGATGATCGCCCCAGGCCAGGCCTCCACCACCGCGCATGGCTGCCACCAGCTTGTCCTTGTCATGGAACAGGGCGGCGATCACCGACGCGCCCCCTGCCATGTAGGCGGGGGAGTCTTCCAGCGCCAGGGCCATGGCCTGCTCTTCGGGTAGCACGAAGCTGCCCTTTTCATGAACGACGTAGCCGGCGGCCGACTGGGCATTCAGCCACTCACGCACCAACCGTGGGTGGCAACCGGTCTTGGCCGCAAGTGCCTCGGGGGTGACGGGTTGGCTGTCAGCCATGGCTCGGTACAGCCCCAGCTCATCGCCGAGAATGACATTGGCCAGCGTCGCCGCCGCGCCCATGTCGCCGACCAGCTTGCCCATGAAATCGTGAAGCCTTGCCTCGTCCATGACCAGCCCTCCTCTGCAAGAAGGCCACCGTCAACGAGGGCAGTCCTGTCCGGAGGGCGGTGGTCGGATGGATGAAACGTTCTGCAAGCGAACCACGCATAAGTTTAGTTCAAACCGCAGAGCGAACCCTGGTCGGCGCAGGGTCGCCCGCGATCACGGAAACCGCCTTGGCAACCACAAGGCTGTCATTGCCGGCGGCTTGCCAGCTTCTCCAGCAACGCCTTGGCCAGCGCCTTGTCCGAGAAGGGGTTCTGCCCAGTGATCAATTCACGGTCCACCACCACGTTCGGCTGCCATGCCGGGGCGTAGGTCATGTTACCGCCGGCTCCAGCCATTGCCTTGGCCGGATAGAACAGCAGCCGGTCATCCTTGAGCGAGCCTTCGAACACCTGCTCCTCCGGGTCGGAGAAAATGGTCATCTTGTAACCCTGGTACACCCAGTCAGTGGCTGCTGGCTTCTCACCACGGGCCAGTGCGGCCTGGTAACTGGCCGGGTCTTTCTGAGCCGAGAGCAGCGCAATAGGGCCATGGCAGATGGCAGCGGTCGGCTTGCCCGCCTGGTGGAAGTGGTTCAGCAAAGCGCCGACCTCAGGGTTGTTCGCCAGGTCGATCAGCGGCGCATGGCCACCTGGAATGAACAGCCCCGCATAACGGTCCAGGTCACCGGCCAGTACTTCCTTCACCGAAAGCGTGTCACCAATGTCCGGCAGCCCCTGCACAACCGTCTGAATGCGCTGCATCTCGGCAGCATCGCCGCCGAAATACTGGGGGTCGACCGAACGCTGGTCAACCCTCGGCGCGTTGCCCTTGGGCGTGACCAGGACCAGTGTGTAGCCAGCCTTGAGCAACTGGTCCGCAGGTACACCGAACTCGTTGAGATAGTAGCCGGTGGCATAGCTTGTACCGCCCTGCAGCGGCAGCTGGTTCTCGCTGGACAGCAGCACCAGCACTTCCCCCTTGGGGGCGGCACTGACCGTGCCGGCAAGCAGCGCGCCGGCCACGGCCAACGCTAGAGTGGATGTCTTTTTCATGCAACGATCTCCGGATCAAGCGAAAAGTGGGCCCATGCTACCCGGCGCGCTATGATTCGATTATTCGAAAGCCTTCATGCCTGCGATTCGTAAAATGAATATCACCCGCAAGGATCTGAACCTGCTGCACCTGTTCCACGTGCTCTATCAGGAACGCAATGCCACCCTTGCCGCCGAGCGCATGGCCCTGAGCCAACCCGCACTCAGCCACAAGCTCAACAAACTGCGACACCAGTTTGGCGACCCATTGTTCGTCCGCGCGCCGCGGGGGATGACCCCGACGCCTCGGGCCCACGAACTGGCGCCCGAGGTACAGCGTTTGGTGGAAGGGCTGGAGGCGTTCTACGAGCGCTGCGATGGCCAGGACTTCCTCTCCCGCCCTGCCCGCCTGCACCTGTACAGCACCGATTACATCGAGCAGACCTTGTTACCGAAACTGCTGCCGGTTTTGCGCGAGCAGGCGCCGAACCTGGTGCTGGTCACCCATAACACGCGGGGTCAGCTACCCCGCGACGCATTGGAAAAAGGCAGTTGCGACCTGGCCATCGCCGGCTTTTACACCGACCTTCCAGATACCTTTCACCAACAGCGTCTGCTCAGCGAGGACTTCGTCGTGCTCGCCTGGAAACACAATCCACATCTGGCCCAAGGCCTGGACCTGGATACATTCCTGCGCTGCGATCACCTGTTGACCACCCTCACGGGCGATCTCGATGGCCTGGTGGATCGGGCCTTGCACGCCCAAGGGCACCGCCGCAAGGTGGTTGCGGGCCTTTCGAGTTTCCTGGCGCCGGCCAGGTTGGTGCGGGGTACCGACCTGCTGCTCACTTGCCTTCGCTCGGTGGCAGAGGACGCCACCGAGCGTGATCAGGACCTGTGTCATCACCCGCTGCCGCTGAAGCTTGCGCAGGTGGAAGTGATGCAGATCTGGCACCAACGAACCCACGCAGACCCGATGCGCAGCTGGTTCCGCCAACAGGTGTGGGCCGCGGCGCAATCCTGATCCCAAGGTCTAGCGGTCGCCGAAGCGAGTCGGGTGCCGCGCGCAGGTGCTTGCAATCCGGGCACACTCAAAATACTGTATGAATAATCAGTATTGCGAGACGACGCCATGCAACTCATCGCCAAGCTCGGCATCCTTGCCGATGCCGCCAAGTACGATGCCTCCTGCGCCAGCAGCGGTGCGCCCAAGCGTAATTCGCGCGGTGGCGATGGCCTGGGTGCAACCAATGGCATGGGCATCTGCCACAGCTTCACCCCGGATGGGCGTTGCGTCTCGCTGCTCAAGGTGCTGCTGACCAACTTTTGCCTGTACGACTGCCAGTACTGCGTCAATCGTCGATCCAGCAACGTTCCCAGGGCCCGTTTCACCCCCGAGGAGGTGGTTCGCCTGACCCTGGACTTCTACCGGCGCAACTGCATCAGCGGGCTGTTCCTGAGTTCCGGCATCATCCGTTCGGCCGACTACACCATGGAGCAGTTGATCCGCGTAGCCCGCCTGCTGCGGGAAACCCACCAGTTCCGCGGTTACATCCACCTCAAGACCATTCCCGACGCCGACCCCTTGCTGATCGAGGAAGCTGGGCGCCTGGCCGACCGCTTGAGTGTCAATATCGAGCTGCCCACCGACGCCAGCCTCAAGCGCCTGGCGCCGGAGAAACGCGCGCACACCATTCGCCAGGCAATGGGCGTGATCCATCGCGGCCAACAGGCTGTGGCCAACGAACCCAAGGCACCGCGCTTCACCCCGGCCGGGCAAAGCACCCAGGTGATCGTCGGGGCCGACTCGACCGACGACAGCACCCTGCTGCGCAACGCCGAATCGCTCTACCAGGGCTACGGGCTAAAGCGTGTGTACTACTCGGCGTTCAGCCCCATCCCGGACAGCCCCAACAGCGTGCCGCTGGCCGCGCCGCCGCTCCTGCGCGAGCATCGTCTGTACCAGGCTGACTTCCTGCTTCGAGGTTACGGCTACAAGGCAGGCGAGCTGTTGGGCCCGAACGCCAACCTGGCGTTGGACATTGACCCGAAGCTGGCGTGGGCACTGGCCAACCGCGATGTGTTTCCACTGGATGTGAATCGCGCAGAACCCGCCCTGCTGGCACGTATTCCGGGCATTGGCTTGCGCAGTGTGCAACGCCTGGTGGCACTTCGCCGCGAGCGACGCATCCGCTACGATGACCTGATCCAGCTGCGTTGCGTGCTGGACAAGGCGCGCCCGTTCATCGTCACCAGCGATTACCGGCCCGCGCAGGCCGAGTTGCGCAGCGGCCTGCTGCGGGCCCGTCTGCGTGAGTCCCAGGCTCCGGTACAGATGGGGTTGTGGGGATGATCGCGCTCGACTGCGACAACCACTTCGCCACCTGGCGCGGCCAGGCCCGGACACTGCTTGGCCACGGCATCGACCCGGCCGAGGTGACCTGGTCCCAGGGTCCGATGGACGACTTACTGGCGGTGCCAACACCATTGCCCGAAGGCCCCGGTCCCTTTCGCGCACGGGTTCCGCCGGAATTGCTGAACCAACTCGAACGGGCGGCTCGCTACCGAGGCGAGCAACGCTGGAACCTGCTCTACGAAGTGCTCTGGCGCGTGGCCCATGGCGACCGCACAGCCATGCTCGCCGGTGACCGCCTGGGCAGCGAACTGCACCGTCGTATCAAGCAGGTCAACCGCGAAGCACACCACCTGCATGCCTTCCTGCGCTTCGTGCCATTGCCCGAAGCGCTTGCCCATGAGCTGCAACTGGATCTGGTGGCTTACCATGAGCCGGCACATGACATCCTGGAAAGCGCCAGCGCGCATTTTGCCGATCGTCTGGGTCGCCAACGCTGGATGATCGCCACGCCTCAGGACGGCATTCGTTTCGACGGTCAGCATTTCGACTACCAACGCTGCTGCCCATCGACCTGGCAGCAGTGGGCACGCCATGCCAACGATCCGGATGCCGAGCTGTGGCGCACCTATTATCGTCACACCTTCAACCCTGCCCGCCTGAACCCCGAAGCCTTGCGCCTGCACATGCCAGGGCGGTTCTGGCGCCACCTGCCCGAAGGGATGCTGATTCCACAGCTGGAAGGCCTGGCGCGCCAAGGCAAGCAGCGCGACGGCCAGGCGTTGGAAGTGGCGGAACAACGGGGCAAAAAGATCAGCCACGCCGCCGGCAAATGACATTGATCAGCCGAACAACCGCCCCAGGCAGGCAAGTTTCTTCTTGTACGAACGCCGGGCCTGTAGAGCCTCCTCAAGGCTAACGGCCAGGAATCTTGCCTGCTGGTTCGGCTGCATCTGCCCGATGTGGTCGAGGTCGGCGCTGATCACCGTGCCGATCATGGCATACCCGCCACCCGACACCGCGTCGCGGTGCAGAATGATCGGCTCAAGCCCTGCCGGCACCTGAATCGAGCCAATGGGGTAGCAACTGTCGACGATGTTCGAAGGGTCCGACCCGGCGCCGAAGGGTTGCTCACGGGGCTGGAAGCTCAACGCGCTTGCGCCTTTGTAGCGATAGCCGATGCGGTCGGCCTCCGAGCCCACCGTCCAGGCTTCGGTGAAAAAGCTCTTGGCAGCCGCTTCGGTCAAACGGTGGAAATACAACCCGGGCACTACCCTCAGCACCACCTCCCCACCTAGCGATTGACGCAGCGCCATTGGCAAGCTCGCACCTGCCCGCGTCTTTCCAGTGCTCACACCCACCGGCAGCACATCGCCGGCCATCAGCTTGCGGCCGTGCAATCCTCCAAGCGCCCCCAGTGCGTAGGTCGATCGGCTACCAAGCACCTCGGGCACTTGAATACCACCGGCCACTGCCAGATAGGCACGGGCGCCCGCCGAGGGAAAGCCGAAGCGCAGCACTTGTCCGGCGCGGACCGCAAACGCCGTGTCCGGTGGCTGTTGACGACCGTCCAGGAGCACCGGCATCTGTGCACCGCACACCGCCACCAAGGCATCGTGCTGAAACTCCAGTTCCGGCCCCACCAGCGCGCATTCGAGTGCCGCCGCACCCGCCGGATTGCCCACCAGGTGGTTGGCCGCGCACAGGGCATACTGGTCCAGAGCGCCGGAAGGCGGGATACCCAAATGATAATAACCCTCGCGGCCAAGGTCCTGAACCGATGTGGCCAAGCCAGGTTTGAGCACCTTGATCATGCCAGTACCTCCTGAAGCGATTTCGGGTAGCCCACCGGGTCGGCCAGGAAGGCATCGAGGTCAAAGTCCACGGGGCGTATGCGCAGGTTGAAACGTCCCTCTTCCACATCGGATACGGCCTGGTCGTAGCTGGCCCGGTCGATGGGCTTGAACTGCACGATATCGCCCGGACGGAAGAACACCATGTGCTCCTTGAGGTAGGGCAGACGCTGCTGCGGATCATAGATCGGTGCTGGGGTCACGCCGAACATCTGGTATCCCCCTGCTCCGCGCACCGAGTAGATGCAACCGAAACAACCGCCATGTCCAAGGGTCAGCTTGGGTGTGTCGGTGCGCGGACGCAGGTATTTGGGCACTTGCAACTGCCGTTCTCGCTCGACCATCTGGAACATGAACGGCAAGCCTGCGACGAAACCGACCATGGACACGAACCACGGCGCACCACTGTGCGCGGCAATGAACGCTTGAACATCGGCCAGGCCGTTGATTCGCGCCGCATACTCCAGATCGGTGCTGTCCGGCTCCTGATGGCGGTCACGAAAGCGCATCAGGGTTTCATGGGTCCAGGGGTCGTTGTACAACACCGGAATCTCGATGATGCGCGTCTGCAGCGAGCGCTCGGCTACCGCTTCGGACTCGGCGCCACGTACCGCCTCCAACAGGTCCTGCGGGGCGATACGGTCCGGGTCGAAGCGGATCTGGAACGAGGCATTGGCCAGGCACACATCCAGTACGCCGTCCAGCGCCAGGCGCTCCACTGCACGTGTCACGGCCATACCTTTGAAAAAGGCTTCCAGCGACATGCTGTCGCTGACCTCGGCGAACAAGTGCTCGTCGGCACCAAAGCTGTAGCGAATCGGGGAAGTTGCAAGCGGCTCGGCCATCTCTGTTCCTTTTTGGAGTCTTTATACAAAGGCAGGCGAATTCGAATCATGCGGAGGCCCAGGCTTGTCTGCGCCGGGTGCCTGTGACAGGCCTCAGCGCGGTGCGCGCACCCTGATGCCCGCCCCATTCAACGCCTTGCGTGTGGCCTCGACCAGGTCAAGAGCGCCAGGCGTATCGCTGTGCAGGCAAATGGAATCGAAACTTATCGCCAGGTCCTGGCCTTCGACCGTACGCACTACCCGCTCCTGGCAAGCGCGCAGAACCCGTTCGGCAACCCGCTGGGGTTCGTAGCCGCGTACATGACGGGTGAACACAATGGAGCCACTCAAGTCGTATTCGCGGTCGGCATAGAACTCACGGACCACCGGCTGCCCCATCTCCTGGGCGACACGGCAGATCACCGAACCAGGCATGCAGTAAAGCAACAGCTCAGGCTCGACCACCCGCAGGTTTTCCACCAGCAGACGTGCGGCTTCTTCGTCACGGGCCAGGTGCATGTACAGCGCGCCGTGGGGTTTGATGTGCTGCAATGACACGCCCTGGGCACGGGCAATTTCACGTAGCGCACCCAGTTGGTAGAGCATGTCGTCGACCAGTTCCTGGGCTGGCGCATTGATGTGGCGACGCCCGAAACCGACGAGATCACGAAAACCTGGATGGGCACCCACCGCCACGCCCAACGCCTTGGCCCGCGCCACGGTACGGCGCATGGTGCCGGGGTCGCCTGCATGGAAACCGGTGGCGACGTTGGCCGAACTGATGTAGGCCATCAGCTCGTCGTCGACACCATCACCGATGGTCCAGGGACCGAACCCCTCACCCATGTCAGAGTTGAAATCCACTGCGTGCATACCCTGGCTCCTGATACTTGTGACTGCATGCCAGCCACGTTAGATTTTCCTCACCCCCTTGGGAAGATTTATAAACAGATGGGGTGTCTTCTGAAAAACAGATACGACAGGAGCATGCTGTGTCACTGACCCTGCGCCAGGTCCGTTACTTCGTCGCAACCGCCGAAATCGGCCAGATTTCCCAGGCTGCGATCCACCTGAACATTTCCCAGTCGGCAGTGACCACCGCCATCAAGGAGCTGGAGGCGATGCTCGGTGCGCTGTTGTTTCAGCGCTCGGCCCAGGGCATGACCTTGACCGAGGCCGGCCGGCACTTTCTCAACCGCGCCTATGTGATCTTGCGCAGCGTCGATGACGCGCTCAACAGCCCGCTGCCCGACCTGCGCGCCAGCGGGGTGCTGCGTCTGGCAGCCAGTTACACAGTGCTGGGCTACTTCCTGCCGCACCACCTGCAACGGCTTGAGCATTGGCATCCGGATGTGAGCCTTCAGGTGCAAGAGCAAGAACGCAGCACCATCGAACAAGGCCTGCTGGAGGGCGACTTCGACATGGCCGTGGTGCTGACCGCCAACCTGACGCACCCGGATATCGTTTCCGAGACGCTGTTCAACTCCGAGCGTCGACTGTGGCTTCCCAGCCATCACCCGCTGTGCGAACGCTCATCGGTGAGCCTGGCCGACGTGGCCCGCGAGCCTTACATACAGCTGACCGTGGATGAGGCGGAACAAGCCACCTTACGATACTGGGAGCAGGCCGGTCAGCGACCACGTGTGCGCGTGCGCACCAGTTCGGTCGAAGCGGTGCGCAGCATGGTGGCCAACGGCAGTGGCGTGGCGATCCTCTCCGATCTGGTGCACCGCCCCTGGTCGTTGGAGGGCAAGCGGATCGAGACCGTCACCATCAGCGACCCTGTCACACCCATGAGCGTGGGGCTGGCCTGGCACCGCGAACGGGCATTCAGCCCAGCGATGCAGGCCGTGCGCACCTACTTCCACGGAGCGTTTCTGGCGCCGCAGCAATTGTCGGCGCGGCGTTGATGGACAGACACTTTACCTAGCCACATGCCAGCCCGCTGTCGGAGCGGGTTTACCCGCGCAGGATCGGCGTCCACAACCCCCATCACGAAAGCCAAGCGCTTGCATTTACCGGCCCACGGGCATAGCGTTCGAGAGTTCAGCATTCCCTGTGCCCAGGAGCTCCCCATGTACACCGGCATCGTCCAGGCCGTCCGCCCTCTACTTGATGTAACCCGCTACCCAGGTCACAACCAGTTCACCATCGACCTCACCGCCGAGCTGCTCGATGAGCTGAAGATCGGCGCCAGCGTCAGCGTAGAAGGTACCTGCCTGTCAGTCACCGAAATCAACGGCAGTCAGGTGAAGTTCGACGCCATGACCGCCACCCTCGAACGTACCAACCTGCGCTTCTTCAGCGCAGGCCAAGGCGTGAACATAGAACGCTCGGCGAAGATGAACGCCGAAGTCGGTGGGCACCTGATGGCCGGCCACATCGCCACCACTGCAGAGATTGTCGAGCTGTCGATCAAGGAGACCGGGGCCTTCATCAAGTTCCGCATGCCGCCGGAATGGGCCAAATACGTATTTGCGCGCGGATTCCTCGGCGTCAATGGTTGCAGCTTGACTGTCGCCGACGTTGAAGAAAACGTCGTCACCATCAACCTGATTCCCGAAACCCTGCGCCAGACCACCTTCGCCCGCTACCAGAACGGTGACCTGATCAATATCGAGGTGGACCACCAGACCATGGTCCTGGTGGATGTGGTCGAGCGCACCCTGAAGGGCACCTTGGCCCGCGAAAACCTGCTGCGCTGAGACCACCGCTATGTTGCCCAATGCCCTGCCCTCGCGCAGCGCCAAACGCCTGAGGCTGCAGAGATTGCGTGGTCGGGTAGGTCTTGGCCTGGTCGCCAGTCTATCGGTACTGGCGGGTATGACCGATGCCATTGGCCTGTTGGCGCTAGGCGATTTCGTCTCGTTCATGAGTGGCAACACCACCCGCCTGGCAGTGGCCATCAGCCAGGCGGACCTGGCCCTGGTGCTGCGCCTGAGCGCCGCCATTCTCAGCTTCGTGCTTGGTAATGCGCTGGGGATAGTGCTGGCCCGCGGTTTCAGGCAACGAGCCTGGCCTGTGCTGGTGGTGGTCGCAGCCCTGCTTGCCCTGGCGGCCTCCTGGCCAACGGTCACGAGTTGGCTACCCCTGATCGCGGCGATCCTGGCCATGGGCATGATCAATGCCGTGGTCGAACAAGTGAATGGGCTGCCGATCGGCCTGACCTACGTGACCGGAGCGCTGTCCCGGTTCGGTCGCGGCTTTGGCCGCTGGCTAATGGGTGAACGTCGCGACGGCTGGCGTGTGCAACTGGTGCCGTGGAGCGGCATGCTGCTGGGTGCCGCGCTGGGCGGCTGGTTGCAACATCACCTCGGCCTGCAGGCACTGGTGGGCAGTTGCGCCCTGGCGTGCCTGCTGGCCCTGGTGGCGCGGTTCATTCCGCGCTCATGGCAACGGGGCTACATGCCCCGCTGAGCCCGGGTCGCGTGTCTCAGATGCCTTCGCGGGCCAGATCCATGGCGAAGTAGGTGAGGATCAGGTCCGCGCCGGCACGCTTGATCGCGCCAATGCTTTCACGCACCACGCGCCCTTCATCGATGGCGCCAGCCAGGCCGCCGAACTTGATCATCGCGTACTCGCCGCTGACCTGGTAGGCCGCCAGCGGCAGGCGCGAGGCTGCGCGGATGTCGGCGATCACATCCAGGTAGGCGCCGGCTGGCTTGACCATCAGCACGTCAGCGCCTTCCTGCTCGTCGAGCAATGATTCGCGCACGGCTTCGCGACGGTTCATCGGGTTCATCTGGTAGCTCTTGCGGTCGCCCTTGAGTGCGGTGCCACCGGCCTCGCGGAACGGGCCATAGAGCGACGAGGCGAACTTGGTCGAGTAGGCCATGATGGCGGTGTCATGGAAGCCGGCGCCATCGAGGGCGGAGCGAATCGCCTGGACCTGGCCGTCCATCGCCGCCGAAGGGGCGATGAAGTCGGCGCCCGCGGCAGCGGCCACCACCGCCTGCTTGCCGAGGTTGGCCAGGGTCGCATCGTTGTCCACGCCATGGTCATGCAACACGCCGCAATGGCCGTGACTGGTGTATTCACAGAAACAGGTGTCGGACATCACCACCATCTCCGGCACGGTGTCCTTGCAGATTCGCGCCATGCGCGCGACCAAGCCGTTTTCGTTCCAGGTGTCGCTGCCGGTTTCGTCCAGGTGGTGGGAAACACCGAAAGTCATTACCGACTTGATACCGGCACGGGCATAACGCTCGATTTCCTCGGCGAGTCGTTTCTCCGGGATGCGGTTGACCCCAGGCATGCTGGTGATCGGGACGAAGTCATCGATGCCCTCTTCGACGAAGATCGGCAGGATCAGGTCTTCGAGGCGGAACTCCGTCTCCTGGAACAGGGTACGCAGGGACTCGTTCTGGCGCAGACGACGAGGGCGAACAACAGGGAAACGGCTGGACATGGAAGCTCCAAGAAATTTGACGACCTACACCATAAGCCTGTCGTGCGTGACTGAAAAGCCAAAATATCGAGATTGTCCCGTGCGCGCCGGGCAATAACGATTATTCAGTGCTGGCGCGGGCGCGACAAAATGTCACCCACCTGAAAAAGCCTGTTCAGGGCTCATCAAATAGTTATAAGATAACGTTTCACTTGATAATGATTCCTGCCTGCGACCCCCCATGACAAGCGCCATAGCCACGCCTACCCAACTCACCCAGCGCCTGCACAGCATCGATGCCCTGCGCGGCCTGGTGATCGTGTTCATGTTGCTGGACCACGTCCGCGAAACCTTCTTCCTGCACCGCCAGGTAGGCGACCCGATGGACATCGACACCACCGAGCCCTCGCTGTTCGTCAGTCGTACCCTCGCCCATCTGTGCGCCCCGGTGTTCGTCCTGCTCACTGGCCTTTCGGCCTGGCTGTACGGCGAAAAGCACAAGGGCCGCAGCGATGTGTCGGCATTTCTGTTCAAGCGCGGGCTGTTCCTGGTGGCACTGGAGTTCACCCTGGTCAACTTCGCCTGGACCTTCCAACTGCCGCCCACCGTCATCTACTTGCAGGTGATCTGGGCCATTGGCGTGAGCATGATTGCCCTGTCTGTGCTGGTGTGGCTGCCGCGTCCGCTGATGCTCGCCGTGGGCGCTGTCATCGTGGCCGGGCACAACCTGCTCGACGGCCTGCACTTCGAGCCGGGATCGGCTCTGCATGTCCCGTGGGCCATCTTGCATGATCGTGGTTGGTTGACGCTCTCCGACGGCCTGCGCCTACGCACGTCCTACCCGGTGTTGCCATGGATTGGCGTCATCGCCCTGGGCTATGGCATGGGTCCATGGTTCGCCCGCGGCAGCGACGCAGGCCAACGCCAGCATCGTCTGCTGATGGCCGGCGTGATCGCCCTGCTGGGCTTCGTCGTGCTGCGCATGATCAATGGCTATGGCGAGGCGCCCTGGAGCGGTTACCCAACCTTGACGCAGACGGCGATGAGCTTCTTCAACATCACCAAGTACCCTCCTTCACTGCTGTTCCTGGCCCTGACCCTGGGGGGCGGCCTCGTGCTGCTGCGCGTCTTCGAACGTGCCGGCCAGGCTCGCTGGATCAGGGCCTTGGCCGTGTTTGGCGCAGCCCCCATGTTCTTTTACTTGTTGCACCTTTACGTCCTGAAGCTGTTGTACCTGGCCTGCGTCGCCCTGTTCGGGCTGAACCAGGGCCAGTATTTTGGCTTCGACGGGATCGGTGCAGTGTGGCTGGTCGCCGTGCTGCTGGCGGTGGCGCTGTACCTGCCGGTGCGGGCATTCGGCCGCTTGAAGGCGCGTCGCCGCGACATCAGCTGGCTGAAGTACTTCTGATATGACGTTTTCACCCGGCGGCCGAATGGTCTACCATGCGGCCCGCCGGTTTCCACCACGGAATTAATAGGGAATCCAGGGCCAGCTTTCACTGGCCAATCGGAACTGCCCCCGCAACTGTAGGTGCCGAGCCTGCTCCAACCAAGCCACTGGGTCTGCCGATCCGGGAAGGCCGGAGCCGGGCAAGGACGCACCAGTCAGGAGACCTGCCGGCCTACATTCACCAACCGGCGGGGTGTCCGGGATGGCCATCTCCACCCGTTCCCGGGTGCAGCCCCACGCCGTGCGCATGGGGCTTGGCGATGCCTGTCCGTGCGTTCATGCCGTGAACTGTCCGATAGGAGATCGCCCCCACATGCTGCTGCGCTTCACCACCCTGCTTGCAGGCCTGAGCCTCGCCGGCCTGGCCCAGGCCGCTACCACCCACTACCCGCTCACCGTCGACAACTGTGGCCGGCCCCAGACCTTCGCCCAGGCCCCCGAGCGCGCCGTCACCATCGGCCAGGCGGCGACCGAGATCCTCTATGCCCTTGGGCTGGGCGACAAAGTGGCCGGCACTTCGCTGTGGTTCAACAATGTGCTGCCCGAGTACAAGGCGGTGAACGACAAGGTCGAGCGGCTGGCCGACAACGACCCCAGTTTCGAAGCCGTGGTGGGCAAGCGCCCACGGTTGGTGGCGGTGCAATTCGAGTGGATGGTCGGCGCCCAGGGCGTCGTGGCAACCCGCGAGCAGTTCGATGAGCTGAAGATTCCTACGTACCTGCTGCCATCGGACTGCGAAGGCAAGGACAACCTGGTCGGAGCCGACGGTACCCGTCTACAAGCTTTCCAGGTCCAGAGCATCTACAAAAGCGTCAGCCAACTGGCCGAGATCTTCGACGTGCAGGACCGCGGCGCGGCATTGAACGCCGATCTCAAGGCAAGCCTGGACAGTGCCAGAAAGCACGTTGCAGGCAAGGACCTCTCCAACACCAGCGCATTGTTCTGGTTCTCCAGCGCCGACTTCCAGATAGACCCTTATGTGGCTGGTCGCCAAGGGGTGGCTGACTTCATGCTGCGCACCCTCGGTGTGCGCAATGTGGTCGAGTCCAACGAGGAATGGCCGACCGTGGGCTGGGAAACGCTGGCCAAGGCCAATCCAACCTGGCTGATCATTGCCCGCATGGACCGCCGCCGCTTCCCCGCCGACGACTACCAGAAAAAACTCGACTTCCTGCACAACGACCCGGTCACCCGCAACATGGACGCGGTGAAGAACAACCGCATCATCATCCTCGATGCAGATGCCATGCAGGCCGGCATCCGTCTGTTCCGTGGCCTGCAGACTTTGTCTGCCGCCTTCGCCAGCGGCAATGCGGCGCCGTGATGAAGCGTTTGTTGATTTATAGCGTCCTGTCGGCAATGGCCCTGCTCGCCGCCGTCCTGGCCGGCACCGTCATCGGAGAGGCCAACGTATCGTCCAGCGTGGTTTACCAAGTGCTGGCCAACCACCTGTGGCAGGCTGGTTACCCGGTCGACCCGATCGATGCGGGCATCGTCTGGAACTACCGTCTGACCCGCACCCTGGTGGCTGCCGCCTGCGGTGCCGGGCTGGCGACCTGCGGGGTGATTCTCCAGGCATTGCTGCGCAACCCGCTGGCCGAGCCTTACTTGCTGGGCCTCTCGGCAGGCGCTTCGACCGGTGCGGTGCTGGTGGGCTTGCTGGGGTTCGGTGGCATGGCACTGAGCATGTCAGCAGGTGCGTTCCTCGGTGCACTCGCTGCCTTCGCGCTGGTATTGGTGCTGGCCCGCACCAGCGGCTCCACTGGCAACAGCGCCCAGGTCATCCTCGCAGGCATTGCTGGCTCGCAACTGTTCAATGCACTGACTGCCTTCCTGATCACCAAGTCGGCCACCGCCGAGCAGGCGCGTGGCATCCTGTTCTGGCTGTTGGGCAACCTCAGTGGCGTGCGCTGGCCATCGGTGTGGCTGGCACTTCCAGTGGCGCTGGCCGGCCTGGTGGTGTGCCTGTGGCACCGCCGCACGCTGGATGCCTTTACTTTCGGAGTCGACTCGGCAGCGTCGCTGGGTATTGCCGTGCGTCGCACCCAGTTGCTGCTGATCAGTTGCGCTGCATTGGTGACAGCGGTGATGGTGTCGATCGTCGGGGCCATCGGTTTTGTCGGTTTAGTGATTCCCCACGCCCTGCGCTTGCTGCTCGGCCCTGGCCATAGCCACCTGCTGCCGGCCAGCGCCCTGGGCGGCGCCTTGTTCCTGATCGCCGCCGATGTACTGTCACGCACGCTGATTGCGGGCCAAGTGATACCGGTTGGCGTGGTCACCGCATTGATCGGCGCGCCTGTGTTCGCGCTGATCCTGGTCAGCCGTCGGGGGCGCCCATGACCCTCATGATCAATGCGCCCATCGCCCCACTCGCCTGTCAGGGCCTGAGCCTCGAATTGTCGGGCAATCTCGTGCTCCGCGATATCGACCTCACCTTGGTCACCGGCGAAACGCTGGGGATCGTCGGCCCGAATGGTTCGGGTAAATCGTCTTTGCTCAAAGTGCTGGCCGGGCTACGCGCGCCGGCCAGCGGCAGTGTCCAGTTGCTCGGTAACGCCTTGGCGCGGCTTCCCCGACGGCGTATCGCCCAGACTCTGGCGCTGGTCGAACAGCAGGCCGACACCCTCGACGCCATCAGCGTGTTCGACGCCGTGGCCCTGGGGCGCACGCCATGGTTATCGGCCCTGTCGCCGTTCTC
The DNA here is from genome assembly GCF_000425785.1 of Pseudomonas taiwanensis DSM 21245. Taxonomy (GTDB): domain Bacteria; phylum Pseudomonadota; class Gammaproteobacteria; order Pseudomonadales; family Pseudomonadaceae; genus Aquipseudomonas; species Aquipseudomonas taiwanensis. Next base: position 74,737 of record NZ_AUEC01000019.1, on the reverse strand, counting down.
CAGCCACGACCGCGCCATCGTCGAGCAAGCCTTGGTCGACCTCGACGCCGAGCACCTGCGCACCCGCATCTGGAACTCACTGTCCGGGGGCGAGCGCCAACGGGTGCACATCGCCCGCGCCCTGGCCCAAAGCCCTCAGGTGCTGCTGCTCGACGAGCCGACCAACCATCTGGATATCCAGCATCAGCTCAGCCTGCTACGCCAGGTTCAGGCGCTACCGATCACCACCCTGATCGCCCTGCACGACCTGAACCAGGCGCTCACCTGTGACCGTGTCGCCATGCTGGACAAAGGCCGCCTGGTCGCCCTGGGCAAACCGCAGGACGTGCTGACGCCGGAGCGTCTGCTGAGCACCTTCGGCGTGCAGGCGCACTACCTCACCGACCCCTTCGATGGCGCGCGCATCCTGCGTTTTCGCGCCCCTTGAACCTGGAAGTTCCCACCATGCCGTTGCGTCCTTTCGCCCTACTGCTCGTCAGCACCGTTTTCACCCACGCCGCCCAGGCCGAGGTGCATGAAGTGAAAATGCTCAATCGCGGCGCCGAGGGGTCGATGGTGTACGAGCCGGATTATCTGCGCATTGCGCCAGGCGACACGGTTCGCTTCCTGCCTAGCCAAAGCGGGCACAACGCCGCCAGCGTTCCAGGGCTGCTGCCTGCCGGGGCCGAGGCATTCATGAGCAGGCTCAACCAGCCCTTCGAGCACAGCTTCACGGTGCCCGGTACATATGGCGTCCAGTGCATTCCCCACGTGGCCATGGGCATGGTGATGTTGATTCAAGTGGGTGACGCCCAGGCCACGCCAATCCCAGGAAACCTGCCGACCCGCGCCAAAGACCGCTTCGCCGCACAGTTGAGCAAACTGGAGGCCGCACGATGAGCCGCTTGCTGCTGGCGCTGCCGCTGCTGGGCATCACCCCATTCACGATGGCCGACTCCACGCAGTCGCAAAGCAACGGCTTCGTCGAGGACAGCACCTGGGGCCTGCTCAATCGCAGCGTGTTCGACCAGCGCGACTACAAGCATGGGGGCCGCAACGGCAGCGCGCGTAATGCCTACAAGCCGCGTGACGAACGCAACGGCCTTGCCGAAGAGTGGGCCTACGGTTTGATGGGCACCTTCACCTCAGGATTTACCCAAGGCGTTATCGGCGTGGGTGTCGATGCACACGCCTACCTTGGCCTGCAATTGGACAGCGGCGGAGGACGCGCCGGCAAGGCACGCTTGCTCAGCCTGGACAACGATGGCCACCCCAAATCCGAGTACAGCCGGGGCGGTGCTGCGCTCAAGCTGCGTGTTTCCAATACCGTGCTGTCCTATGGCGAACAGCGCGTGAAGACGCCGGTATTCAGTTCCTCCGACAGCCGCCTGTTGCCTGAGACGGCCACCGGATTCTTCCTCACCAGCAACCCGTTCGACTCACTCAAGCTGGTGGCCGGCCATTTCAACGAGAACACCGACCGCAACGCGTCGAGCCACGACCAAGGCTTCGTGGTCAACTATTCCAACGGCCGGCAAGGCAACGGTTTCGACCTGGCAGGCGTGGTGTGGAACCCCGGCGCCGCCTTCAGTGGCAGCCTGTACACCTCTCGCTATGAAGACAGCTGGAACCAGCACTACCTGGGCAGCACACTCACCCATGCCCTGGACGACCGTCGCAGCCTGAGCCTGGATCTCAACCTGTATCGCACCACCGATACCGGCAAGGCGCTATCCGGGCACATTGACAACACCACATGGAGCCTGGTCTGGCGTTACAACCAGGGCCCCCACGGCTTCAGCCTCGGCTGGCAGCAGGTGGACGGTAACACGCCGTTCGACTATGTCAGCCGTGGAGCGATCTACATCGCCAACGCCGTGCAGATGTCCGACTTCAACGCACCCAACGAAAGGTCCTGGCAGGCGCGCTATGACCTGAACATGGGCGCCTATGGGGTACCAGGGTTGAGCCTGACAGCGCTGTACGTCAGGGGGTTCGATATCGACGGATCGCATGTGGACCCCAACGGCGGTTATGCCTACCTGGGCTATGGCAAGGGCGGCAAGCATTGGGAGCGCGACCTTGAGGCGCGCTACGTGGTGCAGAGCGGCAAGGCCAAGGGCACTGCGTTTTCTGTGCGGCACAACGTGCACCGGGGCAATACCGCGCAAGCGGAACTGGACGGGAACCAGATCCGCCTGGCGGTGGAGTGGCCGCTGACAGGAGGATTCTGATCCTGCGCGCGGCCCGCTGCGCTTTCAGGTTGATGCCTGCAATCGCCACTGCGCCCTCTCCTGCGAGCTTATCGACGCCACGACATCAGCGAACGTTGCACTGAGCTGCGCACTGACATTGCCAAAAACCTGGTAGTGGGTCAGCACGTAACGCTTGACCGTCTTTGGCCAGCATCCTTCCTTATGCGCCGCATGGATGATGGCCTTGGCATCATCGCGCGTCGCCCGGCGCCAGGCCTTGAGCAAGCTGCTCTCGAAGTCTGCGAAGGTCCAGGCGTCTCTGCGGTCTTCGAAATGGTCCAGCAGCTTGAGCTTGTACAGGGCCAGGTGCGCCATGGGCATTGCTTCCTCGTCTTGATGATCGGACGGGAAAGTAAGGAACGCGGCGGGGGAATGAAATGAACGTGATGGCCCGCGCCGCAGCGCGGATGTAGGAGCCTTCCTAGTGTGGTGCTTCGCAAGTAACACTCATATTTTGGTCTAGGCTTTACAGCATCAGAAATGCCTCGGAGCCACGATATGAAAGCCGGCCGACCTGCTGCCCCGATTGAGCTGAGCGACGAAGAACACATCGAACTGCTTCGTCGCTCCCGATAGCGTAAAGGCTCTGCTGAATCTCGCATTCGCGCCGAAATCATCTTGGCGTGCGCTAGTGGAGAATCAGGCACCTCAATCGCCCACAGACTTGGCATCGGCGTACACACGGTCTCGCGTTGGCGAGTGCGATTCAGTCGGCTGCGGCTCGATGGTTTAAATGACGAACATCGCTCAGGCCGGCCTCGCAGCATAACCGATGAACAAGTACAGGCCGTGGTCAATCAGGCACTGCAGTCCAAACCCGAAGATGCCAGTCACTGGAGCACTCGCTCGATGAGTCAGGCAACCGGCATTTCTCCAGCCAGCGTCATGCGGATATGGCATGCCTTCGGCCTCAAGCCTCACCTTGAGAAGACCTTCTAACTTTCGACCGACCCTCTGTTCGTCGACAAGGTCCACGACATTGTTGGGCTCTACCTCAACCCTCCCGAAAAGGCCCTGGTGCTCTGCATCGCCGAGAAAAGCCAGATTCAGGCGCTGAACCGCACCCAGCCAGGCTTACCTCTTGCCCCCGGCAAACCCGTCACTCGCACCCACGACTACAAGCGCCACGGAACCACATCGTTGTTCGCGGCGCTGGATATCGCTACGGGTGAAGTCATCGGAAGATTGAAGCGCCGCCATCGAAGTACAGAGTTTCTCGCTTTCCTCAAAGAGGTGGACGCTAACGTACCCGAGGACATGCCTGTTCATCTGGTAATGGACAACTACGCGACACACAAGACTGACAACGTGAAAGTGTGGCTGGCAGCGCATCCGCGCTACCAAGTGCACTTCACACCTACTTCGGCATCCTGGTTGAATCTGGTGGAGCGCTTCTTCTCGACGCTGAGCGAAAAGTGGATCAAGCGCCAGGCACATACCAGCGTGAAGGATCTGGAAGAGTCCATTGAGTACTACCTTGCCACCCACAACGCCAACCCTCGACCCTTTCGCTGGCATCGAAAGGCCGATGACATCTTGGCAAGCGTCGGTCGTGCAGCCGAGGCGTTAGGCCGAAAAATATGAGTGTTACTTGCGAAACACCACACTAGGTTCGCCGCCATTGGTGCATATGGGTGGTGCGCCACAGCGGGTCATCCTCGACATCGACCACCTTGAATCCTTGCCGCTCCCAGAACGCAATCGCGCCAGGCAGGAAGGGATGGGTGTGCAGGTACAGGCAGTCGACACCTGCATTCATGGCCTGCTCGCGCAGTGCCGCGAACAGGGCGCCAGCCAGCCCATGCCTGCGGTACTCGGGCCGGACGAACAAGCGCACCACCTCGACCACGTGAGCACCTCGGTAGTCGAGCTGAGGGAAGCGATGGTCATACGGCAGATAGCCGATGGCTGCGACCAGCCGGCCCTGGTCGCGGGCCACGAGGAAACGACCAGCGCCATCGAGGTAGGTATCGCCGAAGTGGGCAAGGTCGTTGGGTAACGGCGCTTCGGCGAGCATGGGGAACAGATCACGGCGTGCCGCGTCGACGAACCTCACGACTTCTGCGATGGCGTCATGGCTGGGAGTATGGAGGGTCCAATGTGGCATGGTCGGCAGGTAGCGATGGCGAGTGCGACCTGAGTTGTACTTCAGTAAGGTCGGCGCCACAAGGCCTGCTTGCCCGTTCGGGCATTGCCCTGGCCGGCCAATTGCTGACGCACATTCGCTCTCGTCGCCGGCACATCGACATCGGTATAATTGCCCCATACATCGCGCCCAAGGCCAGTCCATGCCCCGCCTCCCCTCGCTCCTGCTTCCCCTGTTGCTCGCCGCTGCCCTCGTCGCTTGCGACCAAAAGCCCAGCCGCAACGAACAGATCCTGGCCAATTTGCCGCTGCAGGAGGCCTACGAGAACAATATCGACCGTATGGCGTCGCTGCTCACCCGCACCCACCCGGCGCTGGCCGAAACCACGATCAGGGAAGTGCTGCGCAAGCACCTTACCGTCGAGGACCAGCGCCAGGACCTGTACAAGCTCTACAGCGAGAAGAACTTCAGCGACACCGAGTTCAACACCATCGTCGAAGCCACCCGCGACCCGGCCAAGGCCAGGGCCTTGGAAGAGACCGAGGAAGGCCAGCGCCTCAGCCGCAAGCTGACCGCACTCATGCGTGAGTCTGCACGTGATGAAAAGGTGCAGGCATTGGCCAAACAGCGCATGCAACAAGTGGAAGACGAGCTGAGGTCGCTGGAAAAGGCCGGCGCTTGATGCCTCGGTACCTCACACCGTTCTTCTATAGCCGTGCAAACACATAACGAGTAAGGTTATTCCATTTTCCGCGTCAGTGAGATCAGGATTGCCACACGCCAAGCACGGACTGCGCCTGGACCTGCGCACGCTCATTCTCGTCCTTTGTGCCCTCACCGCCCTGGTGATGCTGTGCGCCAGCTATTTCGCCAGCTATCGGGTGCAACGACAGTTGCTGATCGACCACGCGCTTGAAGCGAACCGCGTGTATGCGGCCAAGCTGGCGGCCATCACCGAGACCTTCATCAGCAACGCCTTGCAGCATCTGTCGTTCAGCGCCGGTTTGCAGGGACGTCAGATGGACGACACCGAAGCGATGGTGGCGGAAACCGAGCGTCTGCTGCGACAGAGCAGTGCCTTCAACTCCACCTTCGTGGTGGACGCCGAGGGCGTCCTGCGGGCTATATCGCCCGCTACACTACGTCGTTTCATCGGCACCCGCGTGCATTCACCCGGGTCCCAGGAGGCACTGACCCAGCGCCGGCCTCTGGTCTCGACGCCTTTTCTGTCAGCCGCCAACAACCTGGTGGTAGCGCTGTCGCACCCGATCTTCGATGGCAACGGCCGGTACCTCGGTTATGTCGGCGGCAGCCTTTACCTGCGCGAGCGCAACATCCTCAACAGCTTGCTGGGTGAACATTTCTACAAAGACGGCTCGTACCTCTACGTGGTCGATCGCAATCGTCGGTTGCTGTATCACCCCGATGCAGAGCGTGTCGGCACGCTGGTGGAAGGCAACGCACTGGTGGACCAGTTGGCGACGGTGCCCAGCGGCACCCGGCAAGTGACCAATACCCGTGGCGTCGAGATGCTGGCCGGATTCGCCACCGTACCCAGCGCGGGCTGGGGCGTGATAGCCCAGCAGCCGCTGGAGCAAACCGTTGCACCATTGAGCCACCTGATACTCAGCGTGATGGGTATTTCAGCTCCCTTGGCGTTGCTTGGCTGCCTGCTGCTCTGGTGGCTGGCAATGATCATCGCCCGCCCGCTATGGCAATTGGCGGCCGGGGCCAGGTCGATGGACCGCGCCAGTACCGCCGAACGCCTGCATCGCGTGCGCGCCTGGTACTTTGAAGCGGCCGAGCTCAAGCGTGCGCTACTGTTTGGCTTGAACCTGTTGCACGAGCGCATAGGCCGGCTCAACCGCGACGCCCAGACCGACCCGCTGACCGGGCTGGGCAACCGCCGCAGCCTGGAGTTCAGCCTGTCGCTGCTCAAAGCTGAAGGGCGGCGATTCTCGGCCATCGTCCTGGACATCGATCACTTCAAGCGGATCAACGATGGCCATGGCCATGATGTTGGCGACCAGGTGCTGCGCCGCCTCGCCGAACTGATGCGCGGCTGTTGCCGTGAAGGCGACCTGCTATGCCGAACCGGTGGCGAGGAGTTTCTGATGCTGTTGCCCGGTGCCAGTCTGGAGGTGGCCACGAATGTAGCCGAGCGCCTGCGAGTGACGGTACAGGACACGCCGCTGGAGCCGGTGGGCGCAATGACCATTTCGCTGGGTGTCGCGCATTGGCAGGCAGTGGAAGGCAGCGACCCTGGCGAGGCGCTGAGCGAGGCGGATCGGGCGCTGTACCAGGCCAAGCAGAGCGGGCGCAACCGGCTGTGCACCGGTGATTCGCAGGGCTGAGTCCTACGCGATGCCAGGTGCGGCAATCCGCCACCGCGAAGCACTACCTGAGCATTCACCCCAATGCTAGATTCGCCGCCATGAAAATCACCCCACGGCCCCGCGTGCTGCCCTGGCACTGGAATACCAGTAGGACACCGAGGACAGTCCGTACTGGGGCTCGCCGCTCCTGCCTGGTCGCAGCACCCTGCAGAGCGACAAGAGCCGGCGCTTCGAGAACTACAACGTCGGCGACGGGCGGTACGATCAGCTCAACGAAGCGCTCAACGGCGCATCGGTGTCGCGCAAGGGTAATGCACCAAATGTCGGCAACCTGTGGCTGACCTACAGCCTGCCCCAGGACGGGTCAGGGGGCGTGGACGCTCGCTATGTCGACTCGGTGTACGCCGACAACGCCAATACCCCCAAGGCACCAGCCTACACCCTGTAGGGTGCCTTCGTCCGCTATCACCTGGACGAGCACACCCCCCTCACCGGGCGGGTGCGCAACCTGACCAATGAGGTATATGCCAAGCAGGCCTACCACCAGCAGTACTACATGGGCGCGCCACGCACCTTCGAGCTGGCGCTGGACCTTCGTTTCTGATCGTTTGGCCGGTCAGGCCGACGCCACCGCACCGATGAAGTTCGCCAGCTCCGCCGTGCGCGGGGCGGCGAACACTTCGCGGGGGTCTCCCACCTCGTGCACCTTGCCGTGGTGCATGAACACCAGTTTGTCGCCCACCTCGCGGGCGAAGCGCATTTCGTGGGTGACCATGATCAGGGTCATGCCCTCGCTGGCCAGTTGGCGAACCACGCCCAGCACTTCGTTGACCAGCTCCGGGTCCAGTGCCGAGGTGATCTCGTCGCACAGCAGTACCTTCGGCGACATCGCCAGCGCCCGGGCGATTGCCACGCGTTGCTGCTGGCCACCAGAGAGTCGGTCAGGATACGCATCGAACTTCTCGGCGAGCCCCACCCGCGCCAGCATCTGCTCGGCCAGCTGGCGGGCCTCTGCACGGCTGGCCTTCTTCACCACCTGTGGCGCGAGCATCACGTTCTCGCCCACGCTCAGGTGCGGAAACAGGTTGAACTGCTGGAACACCATGCCAACCTTCTGGCGCAGGGCGCGTAAGTCCGCGCGGCTGGCATCGAGGTATTCGCCGTCGACTTCGATCACCCCATCGCTGATCGACTCCAGACCGTTGAGGGTACGCAGGAAGGTACTCTTGCCCGAACCACTGCGGCCGATGATGGCCACCACCTCGCCTTCCTCGATACTCAGGTCAACGCCCTTGAGCACATGATTGTCGCCATAGTATTTGTGCAGTGCGGATACTCTAAGCAGGGGCATGCAGCCTCCTTTCCAGATAACGGGCGCTCAGCGAGAGCGGATAGCAGAGAAGGAAATAGCCCAGCGCGACCAGGCCGTAGATCAGGAACGGTTCGAACGTGGCGTTGGCCAGCATGCCGCCGGTCTTGGTCAACTCGGTAAAGCCGATGATCGAGGTCACCGCCGTGCCCTTGACCACCTGCACCGAGAAGCCCACCGTCGGGGCGATGGCGATGCGCAGTGCCTGGGGCAGGATCACGTAGCGCAGTTGCTCCAGGCGATTCAACGCCAGGCTGCCCGACGCCTCCCACTGACCGCGAGGAATGGACTCGACGCAGCCACGCCAGATCTCGGCCAGGAAGGCGCTGGTGAACAGCGTGAGGGCAATGGCAGCGGCCATCCACGCCGAGACGTCGATGCCGAACAGCGCTATGCCGAAGAACACCATGAACAGCTGCATCAGTAGCGGCGTGCCCTGGAACAGCTCGATGTAGCCACGGGCAAAGCCACGCAATAAGGAGCTGTCGCTGATCCGCGCCAGCAACAGCAGCAACCCGGCCAGCCCGCCGCACAGAAACGCGACCAGCGACAGCAGCAAGGTCCACTGCAGCCCGGTTAGCAGGTTTCGGACAATGTCCCACAAGGTGAAATCCATTCAGCGTCTCCCCATCAGCCAACGTTGGCCGACCCAGGCCAGCAACTGGCGCACGACAATGGCCATGACCAGGTACATCAGCGTGGTCAGCAGGTAGGTTTCGAAGGCGCGGAAGTTGCGCGACTGGATGAAGTTGGCGGCAAAGGACAGCTCTTCGGTGGCGATCTGCGAACACACTGCCGAGCCCAGCATCACGATCACGATCTGGCTCGACAACGCCGGCCAGACCTTGGCCAATGCAGGGCGCAACACCACATGGCGCAGTGCCTCGAAGCGGCTCATGGCCAATGCCGCAGCGGCCTCCAACTGCCCCTTGGCTATAGCCTGGATCCCCGCACGGATGATCTCGGTGGAATACGCCCCGAGGTTGATCACCATCGCCAGCACCGCCGCTTGCCACTCGGTCAACCTGACGCCCAGCGCCGGCAAGCCGAAGAAGATGAAGAACAGCTGGACGATGAAAGGCGTGTTGCGGATCAGTTCCACGTACACGCCGAACAGCGCATCGAACGGGCGCAGCCGCCAGGCGCGGACCACCGCGCCGACCACGCCGATGGCGACACCGAGCAGGGTACCGATAACCGTCAGCTGCAAGGTGAACAGCGCCCCCCTGAGCAACAGGTCACCCTGCGCCAGCACCGGGGCGAAGTCGAATTGATAGGCCATGGTTCAGGCTCCGCTTGCCGCTCAAAGATCAGCCGGCAGCGGTTGCTTGAGCCACTTCTCGGCATTGCGATTGAGGCTGCCGTCGGCCTTGGCCGCTTCCAGGGTGGCGTTGACCTTCTCCAGCAACGCAGGCTCTTGTTTGGCCAGGCCCACATAAACTGGCGAGTCCTTGAGCTTGACCTTCATCACCGGGACCTTGGAAGGGTTCTTCTCGGCGATGGCAGCCATTACCACACTGCCGCTGGCGATCAGGTCGACCTGGCCGGACAGGTAAGCGGCGATGGTCGAGTTGTTGTCCTCGAAGCGTTTGATAAGGGTGCCTTGGGGCGCGACGGCGGACAGCTCCATGTCCTCGATCGCGCCACGGGTGACGCTGATGGTCTTGCCAGCGATGGCGTCGATATTGTCGACCTTGGCGTCCTGCGGGCCGAATACCGCCAGGTAGAACGGCGCATAAGGGCGGGAGAAATCGATCACCGCCGCGCGCTCGGGGTTCTTGCCCAGGCTCGAGATCACCAGGTCGACCTTGCCGGTGGTGAGGAATGGAATACGGTTGGTGCTGTTGACCGGCGTCAGCGCCAGCTTGACACCGAGCTTGTCGGCCAGCAGCTGGGCGGTGTCGATGTCCAGGCCACGAGGCTTGAGGTCGGGACCGACCGAACCGAACGGCGGGAAGTCCTGCGGCACCGCCACCTTCAGTACACCGCGGGCAGTGATGTCGGCGAGGGCGTCGGCCTGCGCCTGGGACAAGCCCAGGGTGCTGCCGCAGAACAGGGTGGCCAGAAGCAGGGGACGGAACATCTTCATGGAAAAGCCTCGCAGGGAACGGGGTGATGAGTCTGCAAGGCCATTGCATGGGCCATGCCAGATCCCTGAAAACACACGACGAACCCTGCGCAAGGCCCGCGCCTGCAAGGTCTTACTGGTCTGAACAGTTACTTCGAACGCTTCACCCACAGCGGTGCGCCGCGCCCCGCATTCGTGCAGGGTGAACCGATTCTGCGCCACACCGGGGCAAGACTTGCAAGGCGCCGCCAATGCCCGTAAAAGGAGCGGATATCGCCTCCGACCGGTCTGAACAGCATGCTCGACACCCTCCCCCGCGCAGTCCCTGAAATCGCCCTGCAGGCGATTCGTAAACTGATCGACGACGGCGGTTACCTGCCCGGCGATGCCCTGCCCTCGCAGCGCGACCTGGCGGAACAATTGGGCGTCAGCCGGGCTTCGTTGCGCGAAGCCCTCTCCTCGCTCAGTGCGCTGGGACTGGTGAGCGTCCAGCCGGGCAAGGGTGTGTTCGTCCAGGCGCCGCTGGCCCAGACGCCGCCGGCGTTCGCCTGGCCCTACGCCGAGCAGGTGTCGGCCGCCGACACCTTCCAATTGCGCTACACGCTGGAAGGTTTTGCCGCCGGGCAAGCTGCCTTGAGGCTGACCGCTGACGACATCGACCGCCTGGAGGCCAATGTCGAGGCCATGCGTGTGGAATTGCGGGCCGGTCGCTTCGAAGCGGCCGCGCGCCTGGACTTCGCCTTCCACCAGCAGTTACTGCAAGCCTGCGGCAACCAGGCGATGCTGCAGGTGATCACCGCCAGCCAGGAGATCTTCCTGGAAAGCCAGAAGCTTCCGTTCATTCGCCCCGAGCGCGCCATGGAAACCTGGCAGGAGCACCGCAAGATCCTCCGCGCGCTGGCACGGCGTTCGCAAGTTGGAGCGCAACGGGCCATGCAGGAGCATATTCGCAATGCCGCATCGCGTACTGGCGTCGTATTCACCGTCTAAGCGATTGCGACTGGACGGTCGTTGTGGAAACCGGCTTGCCGACCATCACCGCTCGGCCGGTGCATGCACCGCATGGGTCGCATCGCCGGCAAGCCGGCTCCTACGGGGCCGTATCGCACGACAAACGGTCAAAACAGATATCCCGATGTCGCCCTCGAAGCAGCACTCACCCGCGCTGGCCTGTCTACTGCCTGTACCACAACGATAAAGCGGCCCGACCGCTCTACATTCATCCAGGCTGCCTATGACCACCGGAGAGCACACGCATGTCCGCACCTCATGAGGTATCCCCCGCCACGCTACGCCGCGTCATCGCCGCTTCGGCCATCGGCAATTTCGTCGAGTGGTTCGATTTTGCCGTCTACGGTTTTCTCGCCACCCTGATCGCCAGCCAGTTCTTCGCCAGCGAAGATGCCAGCGTGGCGCTGCTCAAGACGTTCGCGGTATTCGCCGTGGCCTTTGCCTTGCGCCCCCTGGGCGGAATTGTGTTCGGCGCCTTGGGCGATCGGCTTGGGCGCAAGCGCGTCCTGTCGATGACCATCTTGCTCATGGCCGGCTCCACCACCCTGATCGGCCTGTTGCCGACCTATGCCAGCATTGGCCTGGCCGCCCCCGCACTGCTGACCCTGGCACGCTGCCTGCAGGGCTTCTCTGCCGGCGGCGAGTATGCCGGTGCGTGTGCCTACCTGATGGAGCACGCGCCCAGAAACCGCCGGGCCTTCTACGGCAGTTTCGTTCCGGTTTCGACCTTCTCGGCCTTCGCCTGCGCCGCAGTGATCGCGTACGGGCTGGAAGCCAGCCTCACCAGCGAAGCGATGAACACCTGGGGATGGCGCATTCCGTTCCTGGTCGCCGCGCCGCTGGGGCTGGTCGGCCTCTACCTGCGCTGGCGCATGGAAGAAACCCCGGCCTTCCGCGAAGCCATGGCCGAGGGCAAGGCACACGAGCACTCGCCGCTCAAGGAGACCCTGCGCACCCATGGCCGGGCGATCCGCAACCTGGGAGCTTTCATCTCGCTGACGGCGCTGTCGTTCTACATGTTCACCACTTACTTCGCCACCTACCTGCAACTGGTTGGCCACCTGACCCGCGCCCAGTCGCTGCTGGTGACTACCGTGGCGCTGCTGTTCGCCGCCATTGGCTGCCCGCTGGCTGGCGCATTCTCGGACCGGGTCGGACGGCGCAAGACCATTGGCTTCACCTGCCTGTGGGTAATGGCCTGCGTGTTCCCTGCTTACTGGCTGGCCAGTTCCGGGTCGATGTCCGGGGCACTGCTGGGGGTGATCCTGCTGGCGGTCGGGGCGCTGCTAAGCGGGGTGGTGACCGCGGCGCTGCTGTCGGAAACCTTCCCGACCCGCACCCGATACACCGCATCGGCGATCACCTACAACGTGGCCTACACGCTGTTCGGCGGCACGGCGCCCTTGGTGGCGACCTGGCTGATCGGCCAGACCGGCAGCAGCCTTGCGCCAGCATTCTACCTGGTGGTGATTGCCCTGGTGGCATTGCTGGGCGGCCTGGCGCTACCGGAGACATCGCGGATCTCGCTGCACGAGCCACTGCCAGCACAAGGCAGCCGGGAAGCCGCCCGCGGCGCGGCCTGAGTCACGCTACAGCCTGATTGCACAGCATGGGGGCGACCCGTCGCCCTCATGACGCCTTGCGCGAGCGTTTGGTCGTCGATTTCTTGCCCTTGACGGTCTTGCCGCCGCCCAGGCTGCGCTTGAGCAGTTCGGTGAGGTCGATGATGTCGGCGCCTTTCTCCGTACGGGTACCTTCGCCCTTCTCCACCGTCTCGATCTTGCCTTTGCTGGCCTTTTCCTCCACCAGGTCAAGAATGGTCTGGCGAAACGCATCGTGGTACTCATCCGGGGACCACGGCCCGCTCATGTCCTCGACCAGCCGCTTGGCCATGTCCAGTTCGCGCTTGTCGACCTTGGCTTCGGTCACGCTCTTGTCCAACTCCAGGGTTTCAATGCTGCGCACCTCCTCGGGCCAGCGCAGGGTGATCATCACCAGGGCATCGTCCAGCGGCCGCAGCAACGCAAGGTGCTGACGGGTGTGCAGCACCACCGTCGCCAACGCCACCTTGCCGGTGCTTTCCAGGGTTTCGCGCAACAGTGCGTAGACCTTGCCACCACGGCGGTCGGGGCTCAGATAGTAAGGGGTGTCAAAGTGCTGCAGCGGGATGTCGCCGGCGTCGACGAAGGAGAAGATGTCGATGGTTTGGGTCGCCTCAGGCCGCGCGGCGCGAATCTCTTCCTCGCTGATCACCACATAGCGACCTTTCTCATACTCCACGCCCTTGACGATGTTTTCCTTGTCGATGTCCTTGCCAGTGACCTTGTTCACCCGTTTGTAGCCCACCGGCTCCATGCTGCGCTTGTCGAGCCAGTCGAAATCGACCCGCTCGGTACGCACCGCCGTATTGAGCGAAACTGGGATGTGCACCAAGCCGAAACTGATCGCGCCTTTCCAGATGGCCCGCGCCATGCTGACCTCCTATGGGTTGAACGGATCGCCAGCGCTGCTGTAGCGCAGGGCGCCGCAGCGCTCGCAACACTGGCATTCGAGACCCGCGACTTCACGGGTCATCACCGTGCGCCACTGGCAACCACGCAGCAAGCAGACGAGTTTCATCAGCTACCCCTCCAGCCATCACCAAACGAGGCTTGTTACTGCAACTGACTGCGCGCTGACGCGAAGGTTTAATCCCAGGGCCATTGCACCCTCATGCCGTCCCGCTCACCAGTGCGTTCATCTCAGCGATATCACGCGCTACCTGGTCGGCGGAGTGGTCGAACATCGCCTGTTCCCGGGTATCCAGAGGCAACTCGATCACCTGCGAAATCCCGTCCGCTGCCAGTACGCATGGGACGCCCATGGCGATACCCGTGCGCCCGTACTCGCCCTCAAGCATCGCGACCGTCGGCACGATACTGCGCCGTCCGTAAGCGATGGCGTCCACCATCCGCGCAATGGCCACGCCCGGCGCATCGCAGGCGCTGCCCGATTTTTTCAAGCCGAGGATCTCGCCACCGCCCTGCCGTGTGCGCTGCACGATCCGCGCTATCTGCTCGTCCGACAGGAAGTGGGACAACGGCACCGAACCGACCGCGCAATAGCGCATCAACGGCACCATGCTATCGCCATGCCCGCCCAGCACCAGCGCGGTGATATCCCGCGCTGAAAAGCCGGTTTCCTCGGCGATGAAACACTTCATGCGTGCGGTATCGAGCACCCCTGCCTGCCCAAATACCTTGTTGCGCCCCAGCCCGCTGAGGGACCAGGCCCGATAGGTCAGTACGTCGACCGGATTGGACACCACCAGTACCGTGGCGGCTGGCGCATGCTGCTGGATATCCCGCATGATGCCATCGAGAATCGGCAGGTTGACGCTCAACACATCCTGACGCGACTGGCCGGGCTTGCGCGGCACACCGGCCGTTATCACCACCAGGTCGGAGCCCTGCAGGCATTGGGCATCGGCCCCGCCGTAAACCCGGGTATCAGACCCTGACTCGACCGCCGCCTGCCACACATCCAGTGCCTTGCCCCGTGCCAGATCACCCTGCACATCGATCAACACCAACTCGCTGCACAACTCTTCCCGGGCGATGGCCTGAGCCGCCGCCTCACCCACCATCCCAGCACCCACGATTGATAGCTTGTTCACCTGACACCTCCCGCGGTGCGCCACCGGCTATGCGCCCGCCTGTACAGAGAAGTATCGTCTGCTAAAGCCAAAAGACCACCCGCGCCTCAGGCGTACCAGCAGTGTCCGTGGGAACCGCGCGTGACAGCGTTGGCAGTTAAACCGCGCCCATCCACCATCAGCGCAAGTAGTCCTGGACCCACTTTACCCAACAATCGGCGCCAATCTTCACCAGCGCATCGTTGAAGTCGTAATGAGGATTGTGCACCGAGCATCCATGGAACTCGCCCGTACCATTGCCCAACATGAAGTAACAGCCTGGCCGCGCCTCCAGCATGTAGGCGAAGTCTTCGGTGCCCATGACCTTGCTGGGCATTTTGTCCAGCACTGAGCCGTCGGCGAACAAAGGCCTCAGGCTTTCACGGAGCAACGTGCTTTCGTGGTCGCTGTTGCACAGTGCGGGCGCCAGTTGGGTGAATTGCACATCGATCGCCACGCCGAAACTCTCGGCATGCCCCTTGACCAGAGCGTCGATGCGGCGGTTGATCTTGTGTTGGGTCTGGGCCGTGTCGGTGCGCACGCTCAACAGCATGCAGGCCTCGTCAGGGATGATGTTGTAGACGGTGCCGGCTTGGATCATGCCGATGCTGATGACCGCATATTCATCCACGCTCAGGTTGCGCGACTTGATGGTCTGGATGCCGCTGATCAGGCTGTTCAACGCCATCACCGGGTCCACCGACAGCTCCGGCATCGCACCGTGCCCGCCTTTGCCGGTAATGCGAATGCTCACCCGCTCAGAGGACGCCATGGTAGGCCCGGCCTGCACCACGCAGGTACCCACTGGCAGGCCAGGCATATTGTGTAATGCGTACACCGAGTCGCATGGGAAGCGCTCGAACAGGCCGTCGTCGATCATCGCCTTGGCCCCGCCCAGACCTTCCTCGTCAGGCTGGAAGATCACATTCACCGTGCCATCGAAGTCACGCGTCTCGGCCAGTTGCGCAGCGGCGGCCAGCAGGATCGCGGTATGCCCGTCATGGCCACAGGCATGCATGCGCCCGGGAATCTTGCTGGCATGCTCGAAGCGATTCTTTTCGCTCATGGGCAATGCGTCCATGTCGGCCCGCAAGCCAATGCTGCGTGGGCTGTCCCCTGCTTTCAATACGCCGACCACACCATGCCCACCGACATTGCGATGCACCTCATAGCCCCAGGCCTGCAGCCTGTCGGCCACCAATGCGGCGGTATTGGGGGTGTCGCCGCCCAGTTCCGGCGCAGCATGGATCTGCCGACGAAGCATGACGAACTCATCCAGCTCTGCAGACGAGGGCCGAGGTTGCTTGCTCTGGAAAGTACCCATGTCACGCGCATCCTTTGTTTTCAGGGAAATGTTTGAGGCAGGCCAGGCTGACGACGCCCCCAGCCAATAGGAAATAGGCTGGCGCCAGCGCGGTGCCCATCACGCCAATCAACCAGGTAGCCACCAGCGGCGAAAAACCACCGAAGATCGTCACCCCCAGGCTATAGCTGACTGAGGTGCCGAAGGAGCGCCGAGCTTTGGGAAAACCTTCCATGATCAATGCGAAGAACGCACCGGCACCGATGCAGGTCGGCAGGATCAGGATGGCTACGCACATCATGGCCAGGCCTGTGTGTCGCACTTCGCCAAGCAGGTGGAACACCGGCAGTATCAGCACCACCGGCGTCGCAACCGTCCACGCCAGCAGGCGCTTCCTGAGTTGATACTTGTCCGCGAATCGGCCAGCCAACGGGCAGATGATTGCCATGCAACCGCTGCTGATACAGGCAATGGCCATGGCGCTGCCCGGCGGGTAATGCAACGCCGTGGTCAGGTAGGTGGGCATGTAGAACACGAACAGGTACATGCCTATGGTCGAACTGGCCATCAGGCCGATGCCTAGGCCGATACGCTTGAGCAGCTCGGCGTCGAGCCCCCGCTCGGCCTTCTGCGCAGGCCCTGTGTCGTGGGTTTCGGGCAAACGCGTGCGAATGTACCAGCCGACCGGACCGATCAGCAGCCCGAAGATGAACGGTATTCGCCACCCCCAGCTTTCAAGGGCAGCGGGGTCGAGCAACTGGTTGAGGGCAACGCCAAAGCCTGCTCCCACCAATGCGGCGTAACCCTGGCTGGCGGCCTGCCAGCTGACATTGCGGCAACGGTTGCTCACTGCACTGGATTCCATCAGGAACACCGACGCGGTGCCGACTTCCCCGCCCGCCGACATGCCCTGGATGAGCCGGCCCGCCACCAGCAGCAAGGTCGCGAAAATACCTATCTGCGAATACGTCGGCGCGAAGGCGATCAGCCCGGTGCCCAGGGTCATCAGCCCGAGGGTCAGGCTCAATGCTGCCTTGCGTCCATGCCGATCGGCGTAGCGACCGATGACCATCGCCCCGACCGGTCGCATCAGGAAACCGACGCCAAAGGTGGCCAGCGACATGAGCAATGAAGCCATCGCCGAGTCGGAGGGGAAAAAGTGCTTGCCGATCAGCACAGCGAAAAAGCTGTAGATCGTAAAGTCGTACATCTCCAGCGCGTTGCCCAACGAGCACGCGATCAAGGTTTTGCGGGAGGAGGATGCTTTCGCGGCTGAATGCGGGCCTGTCTGCACGACTGACGGCGCGGGGGGCGTTCTGGTCATTGTTGTCTCCGATGGCAAATCGCGGCGTGCAACGAATATCTGCCAATCGGGCACTCAACACACTTGCAGTTTCGGCATGAAGCTAACCTCTGGTTAATTGGCCTCATCGGTGGTTGGCCAATTTGCCCTGAGCTAGCGCACAGTTTGCCCTGCCTCGCCACACCGCCCCAATTATGCCCACCGAACCGCGCCTGAAGGGCCGCTTCTCGGCGGCTTGGCAGCCTCTGTAGAAACGGCGCTCCCGCGAAACACAACGCCGCGTGAAGCTGCTATTAACCAAACGGCATGACATGGCCGAATAAGCAATCACGCTGAAACGTTCCGTTCACCGACGCTACGGGCACACATCACTGTGCTGGCTTGGAGTCGTGAATGAACACTCGCATGACGTCGTTGCTGTTGATGATCCAAGGGGCTTGCCTGGCCGTTCAGGCGCAAGCCGAAGGCTTTCCGGCGCTCGATCGCCTTGCGCCAGGTTTTGGTTACTACGGCGTGGATTACGGTTTCGATGACCAACTCAAGGTCTATGGCACCGTGGATGCATTCGCCAGCTATCACGATTCGCAGCACCATTCGGGCTACCGGCTGGCCGGGGGCGGCGCATGGACCAACAAGCTCGGGTTGTATGCCCGCAAGGGGCTCAGCCCCGATACGGTGCTGGAGCTCGACGTCGAAGAGGGCTTCAACATCAACGGCAAAGCCCTGGACGCAACCTGGGACAGCATTGGAAGTCTGCGCCTGGCAACGATCGCCCTGCGCTCGCGAACCCTGGGCAAGCTCGAGTTCGGCAAGACCTACAGCATGAGCACGCCCACCTACGCCGACCCGTTCCTGGCCACCTACGGCTCGCCTTACACCTACCTGGCCCTGCCTGCCGCTGGCAAGGGCGCCTATTACCTGGACCTGCGCCCCAAGCACACCCTGGCCTATACCAGCCCGAACCTGGACGGTTTCAGCATCGGCACCGCACTGAGCTTCGGCTTCGATGATGCCGCCAGCGCGGGGCGCACCGTCCGTGGCGGCGGTGCCAAGTTGCAGTACCGCAACAGCCAGGTCATGCTGCTGGCCTCCTACAACCTGTACTACAGCGATCCGTATGACGACGGTGGCGTCTCCCGGCAGACGGCCAACCACTACAAGAGCCTGTCAGCGTTCTATGACTTCGGCCCGTTGTCCACCAGCATGACCTGGCAACGCCAGGAGGTGGACCAGTCCGGTACGCCCAGCACCACGCTGTACACCTTCGGCGTGCTGGCACCGGTCGGCAATCGGGACGTCCTGCGTCTGGCCGTGATGCAACGCCAAGTCAGCGCCGGCGACAAGGACGCAACCGGGGTGATGATCGGCTATGACCATTTCATCACCCCGCGTTGGGCCATCTATGGGCGACTCGGCAGGATCGTCAACCAGCGAGCTTCGTCGGTCACCTACGCCGGCACACCGGTGGACCAGGTTGGCGATGATCCAAGCAATGTCGCGCTAGGAATGTACTACCACTTCTGAGGGTACCGGGCGAGTTTGCCTGAGCACCTGCCCGCGCAAGCTGTGGAACAGCTCCTGGGCAGGTGCCGTAAGGCTATGGCGGTCGATGCAGACCAAATTGATGGGGTAGTCCGGAATCAGCTCCTGCACCGGCATGGCCACGTAGTCGCACTCGACGCCAAAGGTGAACCCCTGGTCCACGGCCAGCTCACTGATCGTCATCAACGATTCGGTGTTCTGAAGCAGCTTGAGCGCCATCATCACGGAGGTGCATTCGACGGTGTTCTGCGGCACCCGAAGGCCATTGCTTTCGAACAACTGATGAAACTGCGACGCCTGGTCCGACAGTTCATCCAGGCTGATCCAGTTGGCATACTGCAAGGTGCGCAGCGACTTGGCGAACTTCTGCTGATTCGACGCATGGCAGATCACCCTGCCCTTGATACTGCCCAGTGCCTCCCAATCCAGACTCATACGGCTCAGCGGCTGCTGGGAGGTAATGGCGAAATCGAGGCTGCCATCGCGCAACCGCTGCAGGATCTGGGACGGCCGCAAGTCGGTGATGGTGATCTTCACCCTCGGGTACTTACGCCGAAAGGCCAGGATGCTCTCATCGACACCGTCGAGCATCGCAGTCAGCGAAGTGACCCCGATGGATACCGCGCCCAGCGCGGCATCCTGAATGCTCGCAGCTTCGATCTGCAGGCGCCGGATACTCTCCACCACGAGGTTGGCATGGCGAATGACGCGCTTGCCTTCCTCGGTGAGCGCCATGCCTTTGTGCGAGCGCTGCAACAGGGTAAAGCCAACCTCCCGTTCCAGCTCCTTGATCGAACGGCTCAATGCGGGCTGCGTGATGTGCATGAGCTTGGAGGCTTCAAGGATGCTGCCTGCGTTATGGATGGCGACCAGCGCCTTGAGTTGGTGAAGTTTCAACCGTCTGTACCTTGTTGTTAGCGGGCCGGGTTGATGCCCCGTACAGATTACACGGCCACACACGCCCTTGAAACATGCAGGCACTTTTCACATTCACCAACTAAGCACGTGCTCTACCCTATAAAGTCCCCACCTAGAAGTTCCAATACATGCTGGTCTGCCACAAGAAGGCATCCCCGCGCTTGGGCACTAACGTTGGATTATCCTGATACGTAAACCCGTTGATCCAATAGATACCCTTGGTGACCCGGAAGGCGTGGGAAAGTGAGACGGCGGTAATAGTATCGGCGGGCGCCAAACCTCGTTCGCCCATTACGTCGCGAAAGTCCTTACTGATAAATGAGCGGGTAAAGCCAATGGATGTCATATCACGAGGCCGCCCCGGAAACAGGCCGATGTCAAATAACGTGAACTGGACATCGCCGTTGTAAGCGTTGCGGTCCTTTGGCGCCCAGCTTGCCTTGGTATCCAGGTACAACCCTTGCGCAGTACCCGGGCTGGGGGTGGTCAACTGGATCGTATTGGCAACATACGCACCGTAGTTACTGTCGGTCGGCTGCTGCGTCTTCAAATAGGTGTAGTGCGATGTGTTATAGATCAGCCCGGCTCGGAACCAATGCGAATGGCTGCCCTGACCGGGCTGGACTTTGTAGCCGAACTCATTGACGAACAGGGGATTGGCGCCATCCACGTGCCACTTCAAGCCATAGGGGTTCTTTTGCACATCGGCCAGGAACCCTTCAGGTGTCATGCTTCGGCTGATGGAGGAATGGTTGTACCAGCGTTTGCTGTCGTCGCGGAAGGTGACATCGAATGACGGCGTCGGTGCGTTCAGGCTCAGGCCCACCTGAACCGGTATCACGCTGGTCGGACCAAGGGCCGCCGATGCCGAGTTACCGCCCAGAATCATGCCGTAGAACTGGCGAATCAGGGGGTAGAAGCCGTATTGCAGCTCCAGCTTGCCGTCGTTGAACGGCTGGTTGACCGCGAGAATCGCGACGTTGTGCAACCTTGGGTAGCCCTGTTGGTAGTTGGATGTCTGCACCTGCGGCGTGAATGTCAGCTGTGCATCCTTGCTGAAGCCGATGCGCTCAAGGTCATAGGTCAAGGTCAGGGCGACACTCTGGCTGTAGGTGAAATTCTGCCCGCCGTATTCTTGCGGGTCGCGGTTCTGACCTTTCAGGTCGTAAAGCCCCATCGGGTTCCAGGTCAGCTGTGCGCCGATACCCCGGTCGGCCAGTTCGGAGCGAATGCCGCCGGCATCGCCAAGCAGCGACTCACAGTTCGATTGAGGGCGGATGACAGCGGTCGCCCGCGAGAGAAACTGGTCAAAGTATTCACAACTGTAAGGTGCCGGTGCCTTGGACGCTTGGCCGACCGTGTCGTTTGTTTCTTCAGTCGACCCGGCAAACGCCGAATGGGTGAGTACCGATGAAACCAGCAGCATTAAAATGGACGGCAGGCAACTGCCCTTGTGACTTTTAAGCACGTCAGGACTCCCGAAGTTCTTGTAGTTGTACGGAAACCATCGCAAGGCGTGGACTTGCACCACAAGTAACCCACAGCAGCCGTTAACTTAGAAATCGTTTATGGCGAGCACCTCCTATCTTCATTGATTATGCCTCGGCATTACCCATCAGCTGGACGGATACTGCCACATCGATATTTATCATGCCCCGCCGCAACGTTTGAAACGCATACTTCCGGGCTGTTAGCCACTCGCGGAGAATTCCAATAATGCGTGACGCGATGATCGATGTAGATGTGCTGATCGTTGGCAGCGGGCCGGTCGGTGCGACGTGCGCTCGCCTGCTCGTCGACCAGGGCCACTTGCACGTGCTGATGGTGGATGCCGGCCCACGATTGACCGAGCGCGCCGGCCTGCACGTTCGCAACCTGCCTGAAGAGGCCCGCGTGGCAGCACAGGTCGCCGCGCAAGGGCCGACCGCCTTCCGCTACGCAGTGCCCAGCATGCCTGAACGCGCCGGCGCTGCCGTGTCGGGCCGCTATCGACTCGAGCATCTCGTGCGCCCCGGCACTCACCTGCCGAACGGAGAACGATGGGGTGAACTGCCTGCCGCCGCTTGCTCGACCAATGTTGGCGGCATGGGCGCGCACTGGACGTGCGCGTGCCCACCGCCGGCCGACGGTGAAGCCATCGGCTTCATCCCCACCGACGAGATGCAAGCCGCCTTGGCGACAGCCAGGGAGCTGCTGCAAGTTACGGCGGCCGCGTACCCAGATACCCCTGTCAGCCAACGCCTGCGTGAACGCCTGAGCAATGCCTTCGCTGAGGTCACTTCGCGCGATCGCGCCGTGCAGCGCATGCCGCTTGCCTGCAGTGCCGAGCACGACCAACGCCGATGGAGTGGCAGCGATACGATTCTCGGTGCCCTGGCGGACGAAGCAGGCAGGCCGGAGCGATTCGAACTACGCCATGACACCGCCTGCCTGCAGTTGCTGGTCAGGCACGACCGCGTGATCGGTGCCCAACTGCTGGACCGCAGCAGCGGCACACGTTACCGCGTCGACGCCAAGACCGTCATCGTCGCCGCCGATGCACTGCGCACCCCGCAACTGCTCTGGGCCTCGGGCATACGCCCCCAGGCCCTCGGCCGCTACCTCAACGATCAGCCCCAGGTCGTGCATGCCGTTCGACTCGATGCCGAGGAATGCGGTATCACCCGCCCTGGAGAGGATGCGACGGTTGGCGTGTACTGGGTACCCTTCGACCGGCAGCATCACCCGTTTCATGGCCAGGTCATGCAGATGGAAGCGTGCCCGGTTGCACTGACGGATGAAGCCCAGGCGAACGTCGAGCACATCGTCGCCATGGGCTGGTTCTGCTGCAAGCAGGACATCCGCGCCGAAGACCGTGTGCGCTTCAGCGAGACCGAGAAGGACTTCCTCGGCATGCCCGCCATGACCCTCGAGTACAGCTTGACCGAACGCGACCTGGCACAGGTCGACAAGGCGCGCGACCTGTTGCAGCGCGCAGGCAAAGCCCTCGGCCAGCCACTGGGTGAAGCACCTTTGATGTTGCCGCCAGGCAGCTCGCTCCACTACCAGGGCACGACGCGCATGGGCGAAGCGGACGATGGCACCAGTGTCTGTGACGACCGCGGCCAGGTATGGGGCTTCAGGAACCTGTTCGTCGCAGGCAACGGCGTCATTCCCACTCCGACGGCCTGCAATCCGACGCTGACCAGCGTCGCCCTCGCCGTACGCGCCTGCGAGCGCATCCTGCAGGAGCACACCCATGGTCACGCTTAAAGGCCCCTCGCTGTTCGTTGCGCAGTTCGTGGGCAATACCGCCCCCTTCGACACCCTGGACAACCTGGCCGAGTGGGCAGCGAGCCTTGGCTACAAGGCCTTGCAACTCCCCTGCGATCCACGCCTGTTCGACCTGCAGCAGCTTGCGCAAAGCCAGGGCTATGCCGATGAGATCCGCGGTCGGTTGGACCGACACGGGGTCGTTGTCAGCGAGCTTTCCACTCACCTACAAGGTCAGTTGATCGCCGTGCACCCTGCCTACGACACGCTCTTCGACGCGTTCGCTCCCCGTGAAGTGCGCGGCAACCCCGGCGCACGTCGGCAATGGGCCAGCGAACAAGTGGCGCTGGCTGCGCGGGCCTCTGCGCGCCTCGGCTTGACGGCCCACGCGACCTTCTCCGGTTCGCTGGCATGGCCCTACCTCTATCCTTGGCCGCAACGTCCGAAAGGGCTGGTCGAGCGAGCTTTCAAGGAACTGGGCGATCGCTGGCGTCCTCTGCTGGACACCTACGACCGGCACGGCGTGGATGTCTGCTTCGAGCTGCACCCCGGCGAAGACCTGCACGACGGAGTCAGTTTCGAGCGCTTTCTGGCCGAGGTCGACCAGCATCCCCGGGCAAAACTGCTGTACGACCCCAGCCACCTGCATCTGCAGCAGGTCGACTACCTGGCCTTCATCGATCACTACCATGCACGGATCGGGGCATTTCATGTCAAGGATGCCGAGTTCCGACCCGATGGCCGCCAGGGTCTCTACGGCGGCTATGGTGACTGGATATCACGCGCTGGCCGATTCCGCTCGTTGGGCGACGGACAGATCGACTTCAAGGCGATCTTCTCGCGCCTGGCAACCTACGACTATCCAGGCTGGGCCACCCTCGAATGGGAGTGCTGCCTCAAGCATCCCGAGGACGGTGCCCGCGAAGGCGCGCGGTTCATCGCAGAGCACATTATTCCCGTGGCGCGCTACGCCTTCGACGACTTCGCAAGCAGCACCCTCGACGCAACGGCGCAATCGCATCTGCTGGGCATAGGAGGCGAGCGATGAGTGCACAGACACGGCGTCTGCGACTTGGCATGGTCGGCGGCGGTGACGGCGCGTTCATCGGTGCCGTCCACCGCATGGCAGCCCGCCTCGACGACCGCTTCGAGTGGGTCGCGGGCGCATTGAGCAGAGATCCCGCACGAGCCGATTCCAGCGCCAGGGCATTGTTCATTCATCCAGGGCGCAGCTACCACGACTGGCAGGTAATGGCGCGCGCCGAAGCGATGCGTGACGATGGCATCGATGCCGTGGTGATCGTCACGCCCAATCACCTGCACATACCGATTGCGTCGGCATTCATCGACCATGGTATCGATGTGATCTGCGAGAAGCCCCTCGCCCGCACGTACGCCCAAGCTCATGCACTGGCCGCGACCGTACGTGCGAGCGATCGCATCTTTGCCGTGACCTATCCCTACAGCGCCTACCCCATGGTGCGTGAGGCGCGCCGATTGGTAGCCGCCGGAGCCATCGGCGAGGTACGCGTGGTCCAGGTCGAGTACGCCCAGGAATGGCTCACGGATCTGTCGCAGAGCCCGCAGGCAACCTGGCGCGATGACCCTGACCAAGCTGGGCCGGCCGGGGCACTGGGCGATATCGGCAGCCACGCCTTGCACCTGGTGGAGTTCGTCAGTGGCCTGGTATTGAACGAAGTCTGCGCAGACCTCGCATCGCTGGTGTCTGGACGTCGCCTGGACGACCAGGTGCAAGCGCTGTTGAGGTTCACCAACGGCGCTCGGGGCGGCCTCTGGGCCTGCCAGGTGGCGCCCGGACAGGAGAATGGGCTACGCCTCCGGCTGTTCGGTAGCAAGGGCGCATTGGCCTTCGATCAACAACAACCCGAGGCGCTGCTGTTCACCGAAACCGGCCAGGCGACGCGCATCATCAAACGCGCAGCGGGCGAACATGCGCGACAACGGGATGCGCTGTTGCGCCTACCCGCGGGCCATCCGGAGGGATACCTGGAGGCATTCGCCCAGCTTTATTGCGATTACGCAGAGCTCTGGCTGGCACGACAAACCCTGCGTCCCGCCGCCTACGCAGCTACCCTGCTACCTGATTTCGACACAGGACTACGCGGTCTCGCCGCTATCGAGGCCATGTTGCGCAGCCACGCCCTGGGTGGCCAATGGGTGAAGCTGGGACACTGAGCGCCCTTCCCCCACTGGCGCTTGCACAAGCTGGGCTGCGCATGTGAGCAACTGCTCGCGCAGCCACGTGTGCGCGGGTTCCTGATCACGGTGTCTGGGCCATTGCATCACTTGCCGGCAACGCGGTGCCTGTTGTGAGGCGTTGAGCATCCGCAGGTTCGGGTAGCGTTGGCAGAACCTGCGCGCGATGAAATCCGGCAGCCTCACGCGCAGATTGCTCGCCCCGAGCAGTGTCGGCAGCGCCAGCAGGTGGTCGGTGCGCCAACCCTCGGTCGACTTCAGCCCAAGGTCCGAAGCGATCACCTCGCAGCCATCGTCTGGATCGACGACAAAGCTCGGCTCGACCGGGC
This sequence comes from Pseudomonas taiwanensis DSM 21245, assembly GCF_000425785.1. GTDB lineage: Bacteria > Pseudomonadota > Gammaproteobacteria > Pseudomonadales > Pseudomonadaceae > Aquipseudomonas > Aquipseudomonas taiwanensis. Next base: position 49,096 of record NZ_AUEC01000019.1, on the reverse strand, counting down.
GCTGGCAGACCAGCGTCGCCAGCGGCACGTCGAGCAGCATCTGGCTGGCGTAGGCCTCGTCGTGCTCATCGAATGGGCGGATCAGCACATCTGCGCCATGACGCTGGAAAGCATCCTGGACTGCGCTCTCGCCCAGCTGGGAAATCGACAGCACTTCCAGACGAGCCCCAGGCGCAAGCTTCACCAGGCGTTGATACAGCAGCGGAATGAGAAAACCCGCGTCGAGGTCCGAGCACATCACCTTGAACGATTGCCGGGTATGCGCAGCATCGAATACCTTGTCGCGACGCGCGATCTCGGCCGCTCGATGCACGGCATGACGCACTTTCTCGCGCATTTCCAGTGCCAGCGGGGTCGGGCGCATCCGTCGGCCGTCCGGCTCCAGCAGGGGGTCATCGAAATGCAGGCGCAACCGGGCCAGGCCAGCGCTGATCGCGGGCTGGCTGACGTACAGCTGCTCGGCTGCCCGACTGACACTGCAGTGTTCAAGCAATGCGTCCAGCACGACCAGCAGGTTCAGGTCTAGAGCCCGATAACGCATGGCAGCGCTCCTTTGTCCGGCAGGTTCACACAGCCTCGGATCATCTGACGTACCCAATCGTGCAGTGGCTCTTGTATGGCGCCAGCCCGCCAGGACAGCCGCTGCACCAGCCTTGCGGTGTCGAAAGGCAGCGGCCACACCTGGAGCGGTCTCTGCGTCCTGTACGCACGACTCAGGGACGCGGGCACGCAGGCAATCGCCTGCCCTGCGTCCAGGTAGGTATCAAGGGCCAGGTAACCCGGCACCCACGCACAGATGTCGCGGGTTTCATCGCCCGCGAAGTGCTGCCCCGCCACCCGCAGGTGCGGCAGGCGGTTGAACGTTTCCAGGCTCAGGCCGTCTTGCAAGGCGGGGTGATCGGTCCGGGCGAGACACTGCCACTGCTCATCGAAAAGTGCCTCACTATGGCTGCAGGCGTCGCTGGCGATCATGAAATCGATCTGCTGACGCGCCATCCAGGCATCGAGGTTTTCAGCGCTGCCCCGGGGTGCGGCCAGCAGTTGAACGCGCATGGCAGGCGCTTGCCGGCCCAAAGCCCTGATGATCCGTGGCAGCAGTTGCTGGGCCAGATCGTCGGTGCAGGCAATGCGCAACGTAGCATCGCACTGCGCGGGCACGAAGGCCGTTGATTGTTCGAGCAGGCCGCCCACATCCTGCAACCACTGCCTCACCAAAGGCTTGAGCTCCTGACTAAGCGCGGTGGGCAGCATGCTGTGATTGCCCTTGACCAGCAGTTCGTCTGCGAAATGCTCGCGCAACCTGGCCAGCGACGAGCTGACGGTGGACTGCCCCAGGCCCAGGCGTTGCGCGGCCCTTGAGACGTTGCACTCCTGCAGAAGGATATCCAGCACCATCAGCAGATTCAGATCCAGCCCCTTCAATCGCATGAGCGCGGCCCCTCAACGACGTGAAGACTGAAGATGGAGACACCCAAGCGCATTAGGATCGGACGGCCCTCCTGGTTGCGGCGTTGGCATTCTTGCTGGCATTTCCATGTCGACCTCCTGCACCCGCCTCGGCGAGCGGGCCTTTCTTGTTGTGGGTGGCGAGCAAAGTCGCTTGCAAATAGAACCATAATTCTGGTTCTATGAGTCATACTTAATTGCCTTTTCATGTCCGTCAAGTTTTTCCTTGCGGGCCATCGGAAAAAACTCCAAGCTTGCCACCATGACTACCCCAAACGTACGCCCGCCCCAGCAAGACCGAAGCCGCCAGTCCCTGGAAAAAGTGCTCACCGCAGCGCGACAACTACTGTGCGAAAGCCTCACCGCAGACCTCACGCTGATTGAGGTCAGCAAGGCAGCTGGCGTATCGATCGGCTCGATCTACGGCCGTTTCAAGGGCAAGGACGACTTGCTGCAAGTAGTCTTCGAAGATGCGCTCGAGAAGATGGATCTCGAGTGGCAGTCCTCGATGCGCGAGCTTGGCGCCCGCCAGCTTGACCTCTCGGAACGGTTACCACTGTTGGTGGACACCCTGGCCGAACACCTGGCCCGGCATGCCGCGATCCTCAAGCCATTCATGAACCGCGCCAGCCACGCCGATATCGCCCGTTCAGGCAAGGAATATCACGCCAGGATGGCAGCCGCGTTCATGGCACAGATCAACGCTCACCAGGATGAAATCCGTCATCCAGACCCTGACCGCGCCATCCATTCCTGCTTCCGCATCATCTACTCCTCGCTTGCCCGTTTCCTTGGGCTGGGCTCGGCGGCCGACGCCGCGGGCGAAGGCGACTGGAACCACTTGAAGCAAGACCTGGGCACCATGAGCGTGCTCTTCCTCACCCATTGACCGCCTCCCGCCTCGGCTCAACCGCCGAATCGGGATTGGCACTGCCTTAAATTAGAATTAGAATTCTTGTTTTATCCAATCAGGAGGTTAGCCCCTTGAAGGCGATAGACCCGCATGCACGCGCGTTTCTGATCCTCATGGCCGCCGTGAGCGCCTTGGGTGCGCTAGGAATCGACATGGCGCTGCCGGCCAACGGCAGCACCGCTTCAGCGCTAGGGATCGCGCCGGAGGCGATGGTCTGGTCACTCAGCGTGTTCCTTGCTGGCTTCGCCGCCGTTCCACTGATCGCGGGCCCGCTGTGCGACCGCTACGGCAGAAGGCCGGTGCTGCTTGTCTCGCTGGTGCTGTTCAGCGTGGCCAGCCTGGGCTGTGCGCTGTCGGACAGCCTCGGTACGTTGCTTTCCTGGCGGTTGCTGCAGGGCGTCGGCGGCGGCGCTGGCCGGCCGGTGATCCTGGCAATCATGCGGGACTGTTTCCAAGGCAGCGAGGCGCGCAGCAAGCTGTCGTTCATGGCCGCCCTAGGGATGCTCGCGCCTCTGCTTGCGCCGAGCCTGGGCTCGCTGCTGATCGGGTTTGCACGCTGGCAGATGCTGTACGTGTTCCTGGCGGTTTACGGGATCGTGATCGGGCTGCTGCTCGCCCGTGGTTTCAAGGAAACCCTCAAGGTTCCCCTGCCCCAGCTCAGCCCAAGGTCCCTGGCCGCGGGATACATGAAGGCGCTGGCAGAACCCCTGTTCCTTGCCGGCACCCTCGTTACGTCTGCCTCGTTCGCCTCGATCTTCGCCTACGTCGGTGCCGCCCCCAGCCTGTTCATCGATACCCTGGGGCTGACCCCACAACAATTCGGGCTCACCTTCGGCGCCTGCTCGGCGGGACTGATCGTGGGGGCCGTCAGCAACGGGCGCCTCAGCGCCAAACATGTCGAAGCACACAAACTGCTGCTCGCCGGCGCCGGGTTGGCCGTCGCGGGCTGTGTAGGGCTGGCGACCTGCGCACTCACCGACGCCCGTTCGATCTGGCCCTGGTTGGTCGCCATCCTTGCATTGACGATGTCTGGCGGGCTGGTCAGTGGCAATGCAACGCAAATGGCGCTGCAGCCTTTCCGTCAGCACGCCGGCACTGCCAGCGCGCTGATGAGTGCCATGCAGATGGCCGGTGCATCGCTGGCTGGGGCACTGGTTGCCGCCCTGGCGTCCTTCGGCAGCGGCCTGTCGATGGTGATCGTCTGCGCCCTGTGCCAGGCGTTCATGGTTGGCGGAATCGTCTGGCTACGTGCCCAGTGGCCTTCCAGGGAGAGTGCGAGCGTGGCTGCAGAGTCGTGACGCTGACAAAACAAAGGGCCTCCTGAACAGGAGGCCCTTTGTTTTACTGCCGATAAAGCGTTTCAGGCGGGAAGCTTGCGTAGCGCATGCCCGTGTCCGGAAAGCGAATAGGCGAAGATCGCGGCTGCTAGCACCAACGCCACGCCACCGAATACCGAAAACGGCACCATGATATTGCCCTCAGCCTGCACGCGCAGCAGGTTGACGAACAGTGGGCTGACGAACATCCCGGCGAAGAAGGCACTGGACCACGCCCCCATCGCCCGACCGCGATGCGCAGGCCCCACCAGCGAGGCCACCCAGAAGATCATCGCGCTGACGGCCATGCCGGCACCGACCTGTTGAACCACCGCGCCAACGCCCATGACCATCGGGTTGCGTGCCTGCCCGATAGCGATCATGCCCGCACCGATCAACGCCAACGTGACGGTGAGCACACGCTCCGGCGTGGTCCGGCTGGAGACCCAGCCGAACAGCAATGCCCCCAGCGGCACCGCCAACGACGCCAACGACATCAGCATGCCGATGCGCTGCGGCGATGCGCCGTCCAGTGCATGGAACGCGGTACCGGCGTTGATGGTGTAGACGTAGTACACGACGGCAATGACGAAGGTGGTCAGGCAGATGGTCGCCATGCGCAGCCAAGGGAAAACGCTGTCGTCGATCAGCGGCTCGTCATCGTGGCGGGTATCGGCATCGGGCTCGAACATCCATACCTTCATGGCCAAGCACAGCGGGAAGGCGATGGAGTAGATCCAGAACGCGCCATTCCAGACCAGGGCGGTCAGGTAGCCAGAGCTGGCGATGACAGCGGCGGCGAGCGAAGGCCCGACGAACCCTTGCAGCGCCAGCCAGAAGCGACGACGGCGGACATTGAAATAGTTCACCAGCATGGTGTTAGCCAGCGTCAGTACCACGGCCTCCGCCAGACCCACGCCCAGACGGCTGGCGAAGATCAGCGTCAGCGACTGGCACCACAGCGGCATGGTACCGCACACGCCGAACAGGAATGTCGCACCGATGAGCAGACGACGACGCCCCAGCCGGTCGGCAAGCAAGCCGGCAAAAGGCGCCACGAAGGCGATGACCAAGCCCGGTGCGGTGATCATCAACGGGATAAGCACCTGCGCATGGGCGACAGGCGCGAAGTGCTCGATCAGCGTCGGTACAGCCGGTGCCAGCGAGACAATAGCCAGAATGGGCAGGAATCCGGTCAGCACCATGATCAGGCCTTGCGCCACCCCGGCGCGTGGAGCGGTTTGAGCAGCAGAAAGGGGAGTTCCCACGATCTTCTCCTTCATTGTTCTTGTGGAGATCAAACGGACTGGGCACGCAGCAAGGCGAATCGGGAAGGCCCGACTCGCCCGCGTTCAGGACAGGTTCAGTTCATTGCGTCAGCGCGACATCCGCCTCGCACGTCGTGGTGGGCACGAACGGCAGGTAGGAAATCCGCAGCTTCTCGGCAAGCTTCAGGCGATGCTTGCCCTCGGCGAGGCCGCCGGGCTTGAGCACGATCAGCTCGGCTTTCTCACCAAAATTCCAGCGGTCGTCGTACACGGTTTCCAGCTCATCCAGGCTCCAGCTGCGGCCCCTTACGCTAAAGCGAATCGCACTGCGTTCGATCGCCTCGCCGTCCACGCTGATAGCGATGTCTTCGATCATCGACAGGCCCAGGCCGCGGTAATACGGCAAACGCGCGAGGAAGCGGAAGCCGGTGACCTTGCCGCCTTCGATGACATTGTTGAAGCCTTCCTGGCAAATCATGTGTTTATCGAACATCGGGGCTATCCTCAGGCGGCCAAAGCGGCGGGCAGATCTTCGTTCAGCAGTTTGCAGAACATGCGGTGTTGCAGGCGAACCTGATGCAGGCTGTCGACTTCGAAGGCGTCTTCCACCCAACGGTTGCCCTCGTACTCGGAACAGACATAACCCTCATAGCCACCTTTTTGCAGCACGCGGAAGATCTCGTCATACGGGATCGACCACTCTTGCAGCGACTCGGTCATCTCGTAGAACTTGGCGTGGATATTGTGGATGCGCGGCATGAAATCGAGCATTCGCTTGGGTTCGAACGCCGCGTTGTGTCGCAGGGTCTCGGCCATCGCCAGTTGCGGGCCCGGCCCCCATTTCTCCATGACGTCCAGGATGACGTACTCGCTGAGGCGGCGGTCTTCGTAGCTCTTTTCGATGAAGTCGGCGGCAGCGACCGGGCAGCCATTGCGGATGAACCGCTCCTTCCAGACCCGCGGGAAGCGATCGAGAAACATCCCCATGTCCGGCAAGAAGCCCAACGCCTGGGTACCGGCGCGCTCATAGGCTTCGGCGTGGCGGATGATCCAGGGATGGTCGAAGTGCAGCGGAGCATGAACTTCAAGGAGAATCTTCAGCCCCAGTTCTTCGGCATAAGGTGCGGCGGCCACCAAGACTTCCGGGTCGACCGAGACCAGCGAGCGGATGTATTTCATGCCCAGGCGCGCACCGAACTCCAGGTCGTTGCGCACACTGCGAACCTGCTCTTCGAAGGGCATCGGCCGCCCTTTGTAACGCTTGTAATCGAGCATGAAGTCGTGGCTCACCGGCACGGTGCCGTACTTCTTCATCAGGTGATGCCAATGCTCGATGGCCGTGTCGGCCACGCCCTGCTCCGGCCAGCCCGCGAAGCTCTGCTCACCGATGATCTCGATACCCAGTGCCCCCATCTGCGCGCACTGGTGGATGCAATCGGCCAGGTCCATCTTGCCGAGGAAGGTTTCGTTCTGGAAGCTGTACAGACTGACGCCGCGTTTGATCTTGTTGTTCATGGCATTTTTCCTGGAGTGGCTGTTACAGGCCGGTGGCTTGTCGCACGGTGGCCAGCGATTGCAGGGAAGGCAGGGTGGGCTTGTACTCGAGGCCGATCGCTTGCCGGTACCCCAGCGTCTCGAGCCGTCGCAGCACATCGTCCCAGTCGAGTTGCCCGGTGCCAGGCTCATTGCGCCCTGGCAGGTCGGCGATCTGCACGTGGCGCACCAGGTGCATGCGGCCGCGCAGCACATCCTCCAGCGATTCATCCATCACGCTGGAGTGGTACACATCGAACAGCAGCTTGAGGTTCGGACTGTCGACCTCCTCGATGATGTCCAGGGCTTCGCGGGTGTCGTGCAGGAACATACCGGGGTGGTCGATACGGGTGTTGAGTGGCTCGATCAGCAACTCCACGCCGGCCTGTTCGGCCAGGTGGGCGGCGTTGCTCAGCGCGTCGATGGCGGCTGCGCGTTGCTCGGCATGCGACACGCCCTCACGGGTGAAGCCAGAGGCCACGATCAGCGGAGGCGAACCGACCTTCTGGCTGGCCGCCAGACTGTCGCGCACCGCTTCGATGAACTCGGCATGCTGCGCCGGATCGACCAGGCTTCGTCGCGGATCGACGCAGAAGCTGGTCAAGGTCACGCCGGTTTCACGCAAGGCGTGCGCTACCTGGTCCATGGGTTTGTCGCGCCACAGGTGAAACTCGACATGGCTGAGCCCGGCGGATTTCGCCGCACGGATGCGATCGGCGAAATTGGGACAGTCATCCTGAAAGAGCCATTCGATACAGGCTGATGGGTACACGTCTTACCTCCTTGTAGGGCGGTTCCTGACCGCCATTGTTATTCTGAACGAGGATTCTTATTCTGATTGTCTGGCAGTGAGCCACAGCACTCGCGCCACTGCACATCATTTATCTCGTGAGCGGCCTATCGCTGGCTTGGATGGATTGATCGAACAGCGAATGCCATGCGCCCGCCTCCACGCCGCCCTTCTCATCGACCTCAAGCGCCAGCTGCAGCCAGCCGTCAGTGCTCGAAGCGCCCAGGGTCATGCGGTAAAGCCCAGGTTGCAGTCGCCACCGCTGCTGCTCGCAATCCCAACGGGAAAAACTGCGCGCCTGGAGCACCAGGTCGACAGCGGCCCTCCCCGTCGCGGGAACGTCCACCGCCGCGAAGGCCTCCAGAGAATATCGCCTGTCCTGGCCTTCTTCGGGGGGGGCCAGCAGGTAGAGCTGGGGAACAGCCTTGCCCTGGCGAGACGAGTTGTTCAGCAACCCAAGGCGCACGCTCAGTGTCTCGACGTGCTCCCCGGACAACTGGGCCACTTCAGGCTCGATCGATGCATAACCCAAGCCATGGCCGAAGGGAAAGGCAGGCGTTAGCGAGTGCGCCGCAAAATGGCGATACCCCACCCACCAACGCTCGTGGTAGTGCACCTCACCCGCCGGATCAGGCGTGAGAGACCAGACCGGATAATCCTGCTCCCGCTCAGCGAAGGTCACCGGCAACCGCCCACCTGGCTCGAGATCGCCTGCCAATACCGAGGCCAGTGCAGGCCCGAAGGCCTGCCCCGGATACCAGGCGACGATGACAGCGGCGGCGTGCTTCAGGCAGGCCGTATCGACCGGATGCCCCACATTGAGCACAACGACCGTACGCGGATTGACCTCGCAGACCGCACGAACCAGGGTTTGCTGTGCGGCGCTGAGCTGGGTGGTGTCGCGGTCGACGCTTTCCAGCCCCGCATCGGCGGTCTCCCCCACCATGAGCACGACGCTATCCACCTGCTGCGCCAACGCCACGGCTTGCGCGAGCAGGTCATGTGACTGAGGTGCTCGACAGCCGAACCACAGGCCATGCGCCAGACTTCGGCCAATGTTCATCGAGAATTCAAGCGAACACTGCTGGCCCGCCTCCAGTATCACATCGACCCAGGTGTGTGGGCTCTGCATCAACTTGCCCATGATGTCACCGGACAAGGTGACGCCATCGAAGCTGGCATAGGCCTGCCCGTTGATGGAGAGGCTGACCTCGCCCGTACCGCCGAGGAAGAAGCGATACACACCACTGTTGGCCACTTGCATGACCGTGCTAGCCGTAACGTTGGCAATGCCTTCGAGCGACAGAAGATCGCCCACACCGGGCATGTCCTTGAACCAGACCAGCGAAGAAGCATGGCGCGTTTCCTCGTGCACCAGGTGCCCTTCGGCATCGCGGAACGTCACGCTCAGGTCCAGCGGCTCGCGGGTCAACGGGGGAATCCGGTACTCGGCGACCACGCCTTCGGCATACACCACCTCGTGGAAACGTGCCGTGATCGAGGTGACCGGCATTTCCGTCGCCGGGTCGAGCGCTACCTTGGCGAACGTGCCACCTTGGAAACAAGGCTGGATCGCGTTGGGGCCGATGACCGCGATGCGCTTTTCCTTATCCGGCCGCAACGGCAACAGGCCGTCGTTGCGCAACAGCACCATTCCAGCCGCCGCCGCCTCTTTCAGCACCTCGATGCGCTCCGATTCGGCAGCGACGCTGGCGTCATAGGGAAGCGGGTTGTCGACTCGACCAGCAAGGCGCTGCAGGCGTTCGACGGCATCGACCAGGCGTTCGCCGATCGGCGCAGCGACGTCCAGCGCCGCGCCCATATGCCGGGCAGGGCCGGGCATTTCCAGGTCCAGCCCTGCCGCCAGGCTAGCGACGCCGTCGTGGGTGCCAAACCAGTCCGACATCACCAGTCCGTCCCAACCCAAGCCCTGCTTGAGCCAGCCAATGGCTTGGCCAAGCTCGGCACAGCGCACCCCATTGACGCTGTTGTAAGCCGTCAACATGCCCCACGCTCCCTGCCTGGCCGTGTGCTCGAACGGGCGGAAATACACCTCCCGCAGGGTCTGTTCGTCTACCGTCACGTTCATGTTGCGCCGGTCGGTTTCCGAGTCGTTGCACACCAGGTGCTTGATCACCGACGCCACCCCACGGGACTGCACCCCTGCAGCCCAGGCCCCACCAAGATTCGAGATCAGCAGTGGGTCTTCGCCGAACAACTCGAAGGCCCGGCCCGCCAACGGGCTACGCATCAGGTTGAGATTGGGCGCAAGGATGCCCTGGATTCCCAGACGCAGCGCCTCGTCGCCCACCACCTGGCCGACCTTGCGCACCAGCGCCCCATCCCAACTGGCCGCCAGCGCCAGACCGCACGGTGTCAGCAGCGCAAGATCGCGCTCATCCACCCGCCCTCCAGTGATGCCCATCGGGCCGTCGGAAAAACGCACGGACTTGAGCCCGATTGCCGGCAGCGGATGAGTCGACCACATATCCTGCCCGGCCGTGAGGTGCGCCACCTGGCGCCAATCGAATACTGGGCTACCCATGGCTGAACCTCTGCCCTGCCCCCTGACGCTGCTGCACCAGCGCAAGGCTCTGCTCTGCCAGTGTGGCCAACGACGCCGCTATCTGCTCATGGGTGCAACGGCCCTCGGCGTCGAACAGCGCAGCGCCGGCAGTGTTGAGCGTTACGCCCAATGGCGTTGGCCAGCCCCGCAGTGCATGGACGATGGAGCGCAGGGCTCCCAAGGTGGTGTTACACCCCTGCCATCCGGCCGCTGTGACGATGCAACCCACCGCACGGCCATCCAGGTAGACGCGGCGATCCTCACGCAGGTCTTCCAGCAGGTCGATGGCGTTCTTCACCAATCCGGAAACGCCGCCGTGGTACCCGGGTGTTGCGAAGATCACACCATCGGCGGCACGCACCGCCTCGATCAACGCCACCTCGGCCGGGGTGCGCTCGGTCACCTGCGGATCGAAGCTTGGCAAGGCAGAGAGCTCGGCGCCACCGAACAAAATGGTCCGTGCGCCCAACTGCCGCGCGCGCTCCAAGGCACAACGCAGAGCCTTCTCGGTGCTGGACCCCGGCCGGGTGGTGCCGCCGATGCCGACGATCAGTGGCCGATCAGCATCATGCAATTGAACAGTACGTTTCATGACTCAAGCCTCCGGCTCAACGAAATTGCGGCATGACTTCGCGGGAGAACAGATCCAGCGACTGGTTGGCAAAGCCGATGCGCTGCTCAGTGAGCGGCCCATTGGTGAAGCCCATCAGTACGTTGCCGATGCCAAGCTGCTTGTGCTTGTGCAGTTCTTCGGCGACCTGCTCCGGTGTCCCGTGCAAGCACCAGGTCTTGATCCATTCCGGGCTGAAGCAGTCAGGGTGTGGGTGCAGCGAGACGCCGCTGAGCACTTCGGCGCGCTTGTTGTAGTGGTACTCGCGGTCGATGGCCTGCTTGTAGGCCTTGAGGATCTGCATGAGCTCCTCTTGCGCCTGCTCCGCACTAGGGGCCAGGTGCACGCATTGGTAGGTATGTGTGGTCCAGGACAGGCAATGTGCGACGACCTCCGGCGCATGACCGGCTTCGTGCAGCGCGTCGCGGTAGCGGTGGAAGTACTTGGTCAGCTCGGTGAACGGATCGGCACTGGCCGCCACTGGCGGGGTGAACGCCGGAATGAAGGCTGGCCAGCCCGAGTCGGCGGCCCGCTGCATGCTGGTTTCGCGCAGCGCCACCGGCATGATGCGGTTGAACTTCTTCTGGTAGGCCGTCGGCACGATGCGTTGCACGACGGCGCCCTTGTAGTGCGCGGTTTCGAAGGAGATTGGGGCGTCTTCCAGTTCCTTGTCCCAGAGGCGCTGGACCAGGTCGAGATTTTCCTGCAGCAAGGCCGAAGCATGCTTGTAGTTCACACCGAAGCCAATCATCTCCTCCGGTGTGGTCCCGCTGCCCACCCCCACCAGCAAACGCCCATCGGTCAACTGGTCAAGCAGATTCACCCGCTCGGCGAAACGCACCGGATGGTGCAGTGGCACCGTGGTGACCGACATGCCGAAATGTACTCGCTTGAGCTGCGCTGCCAGGTAGGCCGCGAACATGAACGGGTCGCTGGACATGGGGGCGTAGCCGGTGAAGTGGTGATCCGGCATGAACACCGCGTCGAAGCCCAACCGTTCGGCAGCGCAGGCATGCTCTACCAGGGCGTCCATGACGAAACGGTCTTGTTCAGGGGCGGTCGAGCGGCCGACCAGGAATGCTGAGAAGCGCATCATGTGTGTCCTCTTATTGTCATGATGAGTCGCTGGGCGAGGGCTGGGAGGCCGGCGGTACCGATTCGAACCCCGCAACAGAATTAGAATTCTCGTTCCAGTTTCGAGAGAATAGTCAGCAATCGCCGCGCGCGTCAATGCATCGACCGAGGAAAAAACCGTCGACCCGGAGGCTGCCCTGCCAGCACCGCGCACGCCTGTGCTCGTTGCGTTACCATGGCGGCTCATTCCCCGAGGTCGCCTGCAATGAGCAAACATGGCCAGACCATCCTGGTCGCCCTGCGCAAGATGATCGCTTCCGGTGAGTTGGCCGGCGGTGAGCGCTTGATGGAAGTTCCCACGGCGGAGCGCTTCGGCGTTTCGCGCATGCCGGTGCGCATGGCGTTTCGTACCCTTGAACAGGAAGGCTTGCTGGTCCGCCATGGCGGCAAGGGCTTTCAGGTTCGCGCACTGAGCGTCGAAGACCTTACCGGCGCCGTCGAGGTGAGGGGTGTACTCGAGGGCCTGGCAGCACGGCAGTGCGCCGAGCGCGGCCTGGACGCCAAAGCCATGGCCACGCTCAAGCAATGCCTGGACGAGGGCGACGCGCTGTTCGACAAGGGCTACATCACCGAGCAGGACCTGGCGGCCTACCACGACCTGAACGTGCGCTTGCATCAGGTAATCATCACCGGCAGCGGTAACCCGGCAATCGCCGAGGCACTGGCACGCAACGATCATCGGCCATTCGCATCGGTGTCGGCGCTGGCCTTCGACCGCGACGACATGGCCCGCGAATACCGGCGCTTCAACTTTGCCCATATGCAGCACCACTCGCTGGTCGACGCCTTGCGCAACCGTCAGGGCGCGCGCGCCGAAAGCATCATGCGCGAGCATGCCAATGCCACGCTGCGCTACGCCGAGGTGTTCGGCGCAGCCAGCACGGCAAGTGGCGTCCAGGTGATTTCCAGGGGCGACTAGACGCCCGTTACAGATCGAGCACCAGCATGGTTGTCCTAGCCCGTGAGCAACAGGGTGTGAACTGATCGTTGGCCGCCTGCTCGTCTTCGGTCAGGTACAGGTCGCGGTGTTCTGGCACGCCTTCCAGCACCCGGGTCAGGCAGGTACCGCATACGCCCTGCTCGCACGAAACGGCAATCGACACGCCATGACGCTCCAGCACCTGGACCACGGTCTTGTCTGCTGGGATCTCGAATACCTGACCGGTGCTGCCGAGCTTGACCGAAAACGCTCCGTCATCGCGGGTGTCGACCGGCTCGGCGGCGAAGTACTCCCGATGCAGCCGGGCATCTGGCCAACCGTGGCTGCGGGCACTGTCCAGCACATGCTGCATGAACCCACCGGGGCCGCAGACATACAGATGGTCCTGCGCCCCAGGGTTTGCCAACACCTGCTCCAGGTCGAGCCGCGTGTTTGGATGCGCGTCGAAATGCAGGTGAACCTGGCTGGCATACGCGGCGCTAGTCAGACGCTCGAGAAACGCCGCTCGCTCGTGGGAGCGTGCGCAGTAATGCAGTTCGAACTCCTCGCCCTGGCTCCACAATTGCTCCGCCATGCACAGGATCGGGGTGATGCCGATCCCGCCGGCAAACAGCAGACTGCGACTGGCCTTGGGGGCCAGGGCAAAGAAATTGCGCGGCTCACTGATCAGCAGGGACTGCCCCGTCACGACCTGCTCATGCAGGCAACGGGAGCCACCGCGTGAAGCAGCGTCGTTGAGAACGCCGATCAGGTAGCGATGGCGTTCCTGGGGGTGGTTGCACAAGGAATACTGGCGCACCAGCCCTCCTGGCAGGTGCACGTCGATGTGCGCCCCGGCGCTGAATGCGGGCAGCGGGTTGCCGTGGGCGCAGCTCAGTTCGTAGCTGCAGATACCTTCAGCTTCACGGGTACGGGATGTGACGACAACTTCAATCATGGCTCACCTTCCATTGACGGCCACCCGGTGGCCGTGCTGGACATCGACAGGGACGGTTACTGCGCGGTAGCGATCAGCTGTGCTGCGACGCCAGCCTGCTCCTGAGCCACCAACCGCTCCAGGATGCGTCGCGACTGCACGCCGCCTGCGTCGATATTGAGCTTGAGCAGAGTGCGCTGTGGGTTGGCGAGCAGGTTGGCTTGCTGCTGCTCGAGCATGTCCAGGTCTTCGCTGAAGATCTTCCCCTGCCCTTCCCGGATGCTGTCGGTCAACGCCTGGTCCTGCGGATTGAAATTGCGCGCCATGCCCCAGAAGTACCAGATCGAGGTCTCGGTTTCCGGCGTGATGAAGTCCACAACGATGCTCGACGCCTTGTGTTCGGGCGCTGCGTCATAGCCTCCCTTGCCCGCGAGCGCCACGCCCACTTCGATCAGTACGTGACTCGGCGGAGTGAAACGGCAGATCTGCCAGCGATCCACCGGCAGGTCGTCAGGCAGATGATTACCCCGCAAGGCCATGCGCCAGAACGGCGGTGCCATGATGTTTTCCATGTGCCGGGCCGTGACGACTTCGTCGCCATTGACCGTTGTCACCGGAGGCGCTTCATCGATCTCCTTCTGGCCGATGCTCGAAGCATGCACGTAGGTTTCATGGGTCAGGTCCATCAGGTTGTCGATCATCAGGCGATAGTCGCACCTGATGTGGAACAACCCACCGCCGTAGGCCCATTCTTCGCTCTCGGCCCACTCCAGGTGGCACAGGGTCGCGGGATCGGCCAGTGCCTGGTCGCCGGGCCAGACCCAGACGAAACCGTAGCGCTCAACCGTGGCATAGGCCTTGTTGCATGGGAAGCCCCGTACCCGCTGGCCAGGCATTTCGAGGGTCTTGCCATCGCAGCCCATGACCAAGCCATGGTAGCCGCAGACCAGGTTGCCGTTCTCGACATACCCCAAGGACAAGGGTGCGCCGCGGTGCGGGCAGAAATCCTCCACGGCGCAGACCTGGTCCTGCTGCCCGCGGTAGAACACCATTTTTTCCCCACAGATTTGTCGGCCTAACGGCTTCTCGGTGATTTCATCAGGGGTGCAAGCCACATACCAGGCGTTTTTCGGGAACATTTGACTCTCCGGCTATTTATTTTTGTGGATCCATTAACTGATACAGAAGCGAGAAAAGTCAAATTATTTAGGCAATGGAAACTTTTTGTGGATCCACAAATCGCATCAAAGGTCATGTTCCTCAGCTAAACGCACGCGCGCGCCCATGCCCTCACAGCGAGCGCGACAACAGGAGCAAGGCGTGGATTCAGGGCGGGGGCAGATGGCCAGTGCACCACCTCAGGTGAGGCAGTAGTACTCACTGGCCTGGGCAACGACCTCATGCTTGGCGTTGAACAGCCGAGCCTCGGGGGTGAACGCCATCGAGCGGCCTTCGAGCACGTAGCGCTGGCCGGCCTCGAAATGCGCGTAGTGAAGCGTCAGGTAACAGACACGGGTGGAAGGACCGCCCATCATGCTCATGCTACCGCCACCGGCCACTTCGAAATCGAACCGTACGATCAGCTCATGGCTGCCAGGGGCGACCTCGAAGAAGCGGCCATCGCGCAGGCGCTGTTTGTCCAGCCGCTCGGCCAGCAGCAACCTGTCATTGGGAAACGGTGTGGAAAAATCGACCCAGGCCTTTTGCGGGTCTGCCACCGGCATCGGAGCCTGGCAGCCCGCGATGACGCTGGCAACGAGTAACAGCACTAACCTGCGCATGCTGAGTGTTCCGATAAGTGAGTCACCAGCATAACGCCGGGATAGCTCGCCAGCCAGTGAAAAAGCCAGGGCCGCATGCACACCCGGCAGCGGGACCTGCCCGCGCCGACGGATTCCTCGACCGCCTCAACTTTCCAGCAGCGACTGCCCCGCAATCTGGGCCAACCAGTACGTTACGTCCACCTCGTCAAGCTGCTCGGGACGCAGGAACCGCTCGCCATACTCGCGGTATACCCCACTGCTCAGGAACAGCTGAAGCAGTTGCCCGTCGACATGCCTGTCGCGCGCCATGGAGACCAGGATCTTCACCGATTCGGACAGTGTCTTCGGCGCTTTGTACGGGCGATCGGCGGCGGTCAGTGCCTCGAAGATGTCGGCAATGGCCATGACCCGTTCGGCGAGGCTCAGCTGGTCCTCGCCCAATCGGCGCGGGTAACCATTGCCATCCATGCGCTCGTGGTGGTTGCCGGCGATGGCAGGCACGCGCCGCAGCTGCCGTGGAAACGGCAAGGCACTGAGCATGATGATGGTCTGCACGATGTGTTCGTTGATCTTGAAGCGTTCCTCGTCGTTCAGCGTTCCCCGCCGAATCGACAGGTTGTACAGCTCGCCATGGTTGCTGGCATTGGCCGGCAGGCGCATGTCGAACCCCCACAGGTTGCGCGGGTCGTCGCGGGTCACGGGGGGCTTGCGCGGGCCCCAGGGTACGCGGTGCTCGTCCCGGTCAGCCAGCAATGGCTCCTCCACCGGCAGGGGCACCGGCGCCAGGCCAGCAAAGCGCTGCTCTTCATCGCGTGAAATGCCCAGACGGTCATCGAAATGCCGTTGCCAGCGGCGTTGGCCTATACGCTGCAACCGCTCGACATCTTCGTCCTGCATGAACTCCCCGCCAATGTTGGCCTTGGCGACGAACGCGAACTCATCCTGCAACTGTGCCTGGTACAGCTCCAGGGTGCGCTGCAGCCCTTGCCGGTCGCCGCCGGCGGCCAGCCCTTGCCAGTAAGCAAGCTCAGCATCGCGCCAGAGCACCTCAAAGCGCATGCGCACCTCGTGGATACGGTTGTACAAGGTCTCCAGCTTGGTGGCCTTGTCCACCACATATTCGGGGCTGGTGATCTTGCCGCAATCGTGCAACCAGGCCGCCACGCGAAACTCGTAGCGTTCACTTTCGCTCATGGCGAAGTCGGCGTAGGGGCCCGTTTCGGCCTGCACGGCCTTGTCCAGCAGCATCTGCGCCAATTGCGGCACCCGTTCACAATGGCCGCCGGTGTATGGGCTCTTGGCGTCGATGGCGTCGGCCAGCAACTTGATCATGGCATCGAGCAGTCGCTGCTGTGCCTCGATCAGCTGGCGCGTCTCGATGGCGACGGCGGCGGCACCGGACAACTCTTCGACAAAGCGTCGAAACGGCTGGCGTACTTCTTCGCGGGCGTGCTGGCTGTTCAATTGCAACACCAGGATGCCGAGCAGCGCCTGGCTGCGATCGTTGAGCACCACCGCCAGGCTCTCCCCACGCAGCTCCAGGGCATGGGCCACGGCGCTGGCCAGATCGTCGCGCTCATGGTCGTCGAGGGCCAGCTCTGCCGGGTACCCCTCGCCTTGGCAGGCGGCCAGGCGCAACGAGGCGCCCTCGGCGTCGAGCAGGTAAACCGCACCGGCACTGACTCCAGCGGCATTCACCAAGTGGGTGAGCACCCCGTCGAGCATGCGCTCCAGCTGGCTTTCTCGGCTCAGCGCCAGGGTGATCGCCTGGAAGCTGCGAATGGTGACGGACATGCGGCTGAGCACATGGCTCAGCTCACGCACCTCGGACACCCGCGAAGACACCCCAACTTCACGACTGAAATCGAAACTGGCCAGCGCCCGCA
Organism: Pseudomonas taiwanensis DSM 21245; assembly: GCF_000425785.1. Taxonomy (GTDB): domain Bacteria; phylum Pseudomonadota; class Gammaproteobacteria; order Pseudomonadales; family Pseudomonadaceae; genus Aquipseudomonas; species Aquipseudomonas taiwanensis. The sequence continues at coordinate 32,015 of NZ_AUEC01000019.1, read as the reverse complement.
CCTGCTCGGCGAGCAGGCGCAGCGGGCGCCCGATACGACGTCCGAGCAGCCCACCCAGCAACAGCAGTATGGCCATCAGTGCCAGCGTCCACAGCACTTGCTCGACCAGCACCGTGCGCGCTCCGGCCAGCAGCTCTCGAGCAGGCACGGCGATCAGCACCTGCAGTTCCTGGCCAGCCAGGGTGGTGAAGCGCACACGCATGCCGTACCAGGTCTGCCCCTGCAGTTCGTACGGCTGTGGTCGGCTGCCCTGGGGCAAGTCAGTGTATATCCGATCGAGGCTGGGGATACCCAGTTCCGAAAGGCGCGACAGGCGCACCGCTTCGCCCTCGCGCACGATTACGCGCGCAAGGTCCGGGTAAGCCACCACATTGCCCTGGTCGTCGACCACGGCGATTTCGGTGCCAGCGGTGATGCGTAGGTCACGGCTCTGGCTCGCCAGGTCGTCGACCGACACATCCATCCCGATCACAGCCCCACCATCGCGGCTGCGCTGGGCCATGGTCAGGCCGATCTGGCCGGTGGTGAAGAACACGTAGGGGTGGGTCAGCACGGTCTGTGCCTGGCTTGAGGCTTCGACGAACCAGGGGCGCTGACGTGGATCGTAGTGGTAATCCGGTTTGACCCGAGATTCGAGCAAGGTCAGGGCACGGTCGTAGAACCGCCACTCGCCCAGCATTCCCCCGCCCTCCCCCAGGCTGACGCTCTGCACCAGGAACTCCGTGCCTGGCGGTGCGGCGAAGCGCTCGAGCAACTGCGCCGTGCGCAGCGGGCGAAGCAGCATGAACTCGCCATTGGGGTAACCGACGTAGGCAGCGCTGAGCATCGGGTTGGCGTTGAGGCTTTCGACCAGCTGGGCCAATTGCTGCAGACGGTGGGCCAAGCCACTGGCGGACGGGTTGACGGCAAGCAGGCGAATGCTGCTTTGCACTGGGTCGACCAGGCGACGGGCGCGCTCATCGATGGTCCGGGCGAATTGCTCGGCCGTGTCGCCGGCTGCGGCCACCAGCGTCTGCTGTATGGCGCGATAGCCCTGCCAGGCCAAGCCAACACCCAGTACCAGCATGCCCAGCATGATCGCCAATGCCACCAGCCACTGCAGGGAAACACCCCGTCCTGGGTTGTTCATGGGGGTGTCTCCCTGGCACAAGCCGGTTCGACCGCACGAATCACCTTCCCAAGACGCGCCACCAGGCGGCCTGCCAGCCAAGCTGCACGACCCATCGACACCTCGCCCATGCCGGGTATTCCATGTATTGCGGTTTCAACAGTGTAATCAGCGATTGCAAACGTGCCGGGTTAATGTCGAAGGGTGCAAGCCTCTTACCCGAAAGCTGGCGTCGCCGCCGCCATCCCCGAGACGCCAAAAGGAGATGGGCTTTGGCTCCGGGCGCCGTTATCAGAATTTCTGATCACGATTGTCTTTTATCGTCAGCCAACTGAGGCATAGATTCGGCGCCAATAATTGTACGACCCACGGTGGCATCCATGTCCTTCCCGCACGCAACCTCCACCTCGCTCGCTTCGCTGCTCGAACGCTCCAGCCAGTCCAGCCCTTCGCTCAACGAAGACCAGGCCCATGCCTTGCTGCGTGAGCACTATGACCTCGACGGGACGCTACAGGCCCTTGGCAGCCAGCAGGACCTCAACTACCGGGTCGATAGCCCGCAGGGGCGGTATGTGCTCAAGGCCTGCCATGGCACCTACGCCCAGATCGAGCTCGAAGCGCAACACGCGGCACTGGCGTACCTGCGTGACCAGGGATTGCAGGTACCCGCCGTGCGCACGGCACGCAATGGCCGGGCGCTGCTGGCCGTCGAGGTAGGCGGCCAGCCGTTGCGTGCACGCTTGCTCGACTATCTGGACGGGCAACCTCTGACTCGTCTGGCGCACCTGCCAGCCTCGGTCGTTGCCGAATTCGGCGCGCTGTGCGCCCGGGTCGACAAGGCCCTGGCCGGCTTCGACCATCCGGGGTTGGAGCGCACCCTGCAATGGGACCCTCGCCACGCCCTGGCACTGATCGAACACCTGCTCCCCGTGCTGAAGGACCCTGCGCGCCGGGACCAGGTATCGCGCCTGGCACAGCAGGCGGCCAAGCGCCTGGAACCGCTGGTCGAGCACTTGCCGAGCCAAGCCGTGCACCTGGACATCACCGACGACAACGTCGTCTGGGGCCGCGATGCCGAACGTCACTGGCAAGTGCAAGGGGTGATCGACTTCGGCGACCTGCTGCGCACCTGGCGCATCGCCGACCTGTCGGTGACGTGCTCGGCCCTGCTCCACCACGCCGAGGGCGACCCGCTGCGTATCCTGCCGGCGATCAGTGCCTACCAGGCGCTAAACCCACTTCACGACGCCGAGGTACATGCCCTGTGGCCGTTGGTGCAACTGCGTTCGGCGGTACTGGTCCTGAGCAGCGAACAGCAACTGGCGGTCGACCCGGCCAACCAGTACACCCGTGACAACATCGCCCACGAATGGGAAATCTTCGACACCGCCTGTGCCGTGCCCGCCGCACTGATGGAGGCGGCAATCCTGCACGCCGCCGGCAAACCCCAGGCCACCGTGGACTTCGCCGGCTGCCTGCCCCTGATTCCCGCCCTGGCCGGACAGGCCGTGAGCCGGGTCGACCTGGGTGTGCTCAGCCCGCACTGCGAGGCTGGCAACTGGGAGCAGCCCGGTTTCGACCAGCACGTACTGACGGCCCAGCCCGCCCCCGCGTGCAGCCTGCATGGCCAGTTCCGTTTGTCGCAAACCCACATCGACCGCCCTGACGAACCGGCGACCTGCGCCCTGGGCGTAGAGCTCAATCTGCCGAACGGTAGCCTTGTGCAGGCGCCGGAGGCCGGCACCTGGCAGCGTACCGGCGATGGTCGCGGCTGCCTGCGCACCGCCACCTGGACCCTGTGGCTCAGTGGCCTGGAAGATGCCCCCGAGCATGGCCAGGCCTTGGCCAAAGGGCAGGCATTGGGCAGCAGCTGCGGTTTTCTCAGCGTTCAGCTGTGCCTGGACGAAGGCCTGCAGCCGCCATTCTTTGCCGCGCCCTCGCAGGCCGCCGCCTGGATGGCCCTGTGCCCGTCGCCGGCAGCGTTGCTGGGCCTGGACTGCGATGCCGAGCCACTGCCCGACCCGCAAGCCCTGCTGGCGCGCCGCGATGCCAGCTTCGCCCGCTCGCAGAAGCACTACTACGCCCAGCCGCCCCACATCGAGCGCGGCTGGCGCAACTACCTGATCGACATGCAGGGCCGCTCCTACCTGGACATGCTCAACAACGTCGCGGTGCTGGGCCACGGTCACCCGCGCATGGCCGCCGAGTCGGCGCGCCAGTGGTCGCTGGTCAACACCAACTCGCGCTTCCACTACGCGGCCATCGCCGAGTTCTCCGAACGCCTGCTGGAACTGGCGCCCGAGGGCTTCGACCGGGTGTTCCTGGTCAACAGTGGCACTGAGGCCAACGACCTGGCGATTCGCCTGGCCTGGGCCTATAGCGGCGGACGTGACCTGCTCAGCGTGCTGGAGGCCTACCATGGCTGGTCAGTGGCCACCGATGCCATTTCCACCTCCATCGCCGACAACCCGCAGGCCCTGGAAACCCGACCGGACTGGGTGCACCCGGTGCAGGCGCCGAACACCTTCCGCGGGCGCTACAAGGGCCCGGACAGCGCCGCGGACTACCTGCGCGATGTCGATGCCAAGCTCGCCGACCTCGATGCCCGTGGCCGCCAACTGGCTGGATTCATTTGCGAGCCGGTGTACGGCAATGCCGGCGGCATTTCCTTGCCAGCGGGTTACCTGCAGGCGGCCTACGCCAAGGTCCGTGCTCGCGGTGGCGTGTGCATCGCCGACGAGGTACAGGTGGGTTATGGACGCTTGGGCGAATACTTCTGGGGCTTCGAAGAGCAAGGCGTGGTGCCGGATATCATCACCATGGCCAAGGGTATGGGCAACGGCCAACCCCTGGGCGCGGTCATTACCCGCCGCGAAATCGCCGAGGCACTGGAGGCAGAGGGCTACTTCTTCTCCTCGGCAGGCGGCAGCCCGGTCAGTTGCCGCATCGGCATGGCGGTGCTGGATGTGCTGCATGGCGAAGGACTGCTGGACAATGCGCGGGAGGTCGGGCGTTACTTCAAGGCGCGCCTGCAGGACCTGGTCGACCGCTACCCCTTGGCTGGCGCCGCCCATGGCTCGGGCTTCTACCTGGGGCTGGAGCTGGTGCGCGACCGGCAGACCCTGGAGCCAGCCACCGAAGAAACCACCGCGCTGTGCAACCGCCTGCGCGACCTCGGCATCTTCATGCAGCCGACCGGCGATTACCTGAACATCCTCAAGATCAAACCGCCGATGTGCACCACGCGGGCCAGCGTCGACTACTTCGTCGACAGCATCGAGCGGATCCTGCAGGAAGGCCTGTAGCGGTCCTTCAGCCTTGCCCACCGGTGCGCCCGGTGGGCAAGGCCGATAGTTGTGATAGCGCCCTCTTGTGTTCATAATTTCTATCAATAAAACACAAGCGTCATCAGGTTTCCTGACAATGGCATTCACGAGCGATTCCCTGGCCGTGTTCCTCGCCGTGCTGGACGGCGGTTCATTCTCTGCGGCCGCCCGCAAGCTTGGCCGCGTACCCTCGGCGGTGAGCATGGCCATCGGCCAACTGGAAGCCGAACTGGACTTGGCCCTGTTCGACCGCGCAACCCGCAAGGCCCTGCCCACCAGCGCGGCGCTGGCACTCGAGCCCCAGGCCCGGCAGGTGATCTGCCAACTGAACCTGCTGGATGCACAGGCCCTGCAATTGCACAAAGGGCTGGAAAAGCGCCTGACCATCGCCATGGCACCCGAACTGCAGACCGGGCGCTGGAGCCAACCACTGGAGATGCTGGCGAACGCGTTTCCCAACCTGGAGATCGAGGTCCGCTCTGCCACGCAATCGGAAGCCATTCGCCTGCTGCATGAGGGCAGCGTGCAACTGGCCCTGGTGTTCGAACGACCTGGCATCGACGAGCGCGAGTCCTTTCTCGAAGCCGGTAGCCAACTGCTGGTGGCGGTCGCCTCGCCACGTCACCCCGCCGGTCAGCACAGCGGCACACCGCTGCCTGAGGAACAGCTTGCCGAACAGCGGCAGATCATCGTGGCGTCCGGCAACCCTACCGGGTCCGACCCGCGCATGGTGCTGTCCCGGCGCATCTGGCTGACCGACAGCTACCTGGCCACGCTCGACCTGGTGCAATCCGGCCTGGGCTGGGCCTATCTGCCGCAGCCGCTGGTCGAGCCACTGATCGCCTCCGGCGCATTGGCCGAGGTGCGCTTCGACAACATGGCCAGCCGCCTGCGGCTGTGGGTGGATATCATCTGGATCAAGTCCCGACCACTGGGCCTTGGCGCACGCCGTTATCTGGACGCCATGCGCCATTGCTTCGAACGAGAACCGCCCAGGTCCTGATTGCTTGCGTCCAACTGCTTTCTTTCGATTAAAAAGAATGCTCCCATGGGCTTTCGATAAACCACAACGAAAAAGCGCCCTACCCGCCTCGACGACGGGCTTGCGCGCCGATTGATCGAAAGCGGCCCACTACCTATGATGACGCTCCGCCAGATCCGCCATTTCATCGCCGTCGCCGAAACCGGCTCGATTTCCGCTGCCGCCCAGGCAGTGTTCATTTCCCAGTCCACCCTGACCCTGGCCATCCAGCAGCTGGAGGAAGAAATCGGCGTGCGTCTGTTCGACCGCCACGCCAAGGGCATGACCCTCACGCACCAAGGCCACCAGTTCCTGCGCCAGTCGCACCTGATCCTGGCCACGGTGGAAAACGCCAAGCGCAGCCTGCAACAGAGCACCGACCAGGTCACCGGCAGCCTGACCATCGGCGTTACAAGCCTGGTGGCCGGCTATTACCTGGCAGACCTGATCAACCGCTTCCAGCGCGCCTACCCCAACGTGCGCACTCGGGTGGTGGAGGACGAACGTCCCTACATCGAACACTTGCTGGTCAGCGGCGAGATCGACGTTGGCGTGCTGATTCTGTCCAACCTCGAAGACCGTCACGCGTTGCAGACCGAAGTACTCACCCACTCTCCACACCGGCTGTGGCTGCCGCCGCAACATCCATTGCTGGAACGCGACAGCATCGCCCTGGCCGATGTGGCCGGCGAGCCATTGATCCAGCTGAACGCTGACGAAATGGGCCTGCATACCCAGCGCATCTGGTCCCGTGCCGGGCTTGTACCGCAAGTGACCCTGCGCACGGCCTCGGTGGAGGCGGTGCGTAGCTTGGTTGCCGCCGGCCTGGGCTTGTCGATTCAGCCCGACATGACTTACCGCCCATGGTCATTGGAGGGCGACATCATCGAGGCGCGCCCACTGGTGGACCTTGGCGAGCCACTCGACGTCGGCCTGGCCTGGCGCCGTGGCACGGCGCGGCCGACGCTGGTCGACCCATTCCTCACCGTGGCCCGCGAACAGCCCAACGCCAAGCGCCTGTCGATCTGACAGCGTGTAGCATTCGATTTTTTCGAACGACGCTTTCAGTATTAAGCATTTGTCGTCCACTGGCCCGGACTCTAGTCTCTGTTGCCATAGCACAGGGCCAGTTCCGGGCTTCAACCTTGCGGAGCCTGCCTATGCCCCACGACAACAAGACCGATAAACGACGAGCGTCCAAGATGACTGGTGCCCCCCTGCACACCGCGTTGCTGATCGACGGCCAACTGGTCGCAGGCCAGGGTATTGTCGAACCGATCATCAACCCGGCCAGTGGCCAGACCCTGGTCAGCATCGCCGAAGGTTCGCTGGATCAACTCGAAGCCGCCATCGCGGCCGCCCACCGGGCCTTCCCGGCCTGGTCACGCACCACCCCCGCCCAGCGCGCCAAGGCGCTGCTGGCCATCGCCGAAGCCATCGACCACTGCGCCGACGAACTCGCCCGGCTCGAAGCACTCAACTGCGGCAAACCGCTGCACCTGGCACGCCAGGACGACATCCCCGCCACCGCCGACGTATTCCGCTTCTTCGCCGGCGCCGTGCGTTGCCAGCAAGGCCAATTGTCCGGCGAATACATTCCCGGCCATACCAGCATGGTACGTCGTGACCCGGTCGGCGTGGTGGCCTCCATCGCGCCGTGGAACTACCCGCTGATGATGGCGGCCTGGAAAATCGCTCCGGCCCTGGCGGCCGGCAACACCCTGGTGTTCAAACCGTCCGAACACACCCCGCTGAGTATCCTGGCGCTGGCACCCACCCTGGCGCAGGTCCTGCCACCCGGCGTGCTCAATATCGTCTGCGGCGGTGGCGAAGGCATCGGCAGCCATCTGGTCAGCCACCCGAAGGTGCGCATGGTTTCCCTCACCGGCGATATCGTCACCGGGCAGAAGATCCTGCAGGCTGCCTCGCGCACCCTCAAGCGCACCCATCTGGAGCTTGGCGGCAAGGCCCCAGTGATCGTCTGCAATGACGCCGACCTGGCCGCCGTGGTCGAAGGTGTGCGCACCCATGGCTACTACAACGCCGGCCAGGACTGCACCGCCGCCTGCCGCATCTACGCCCAGGCCGGCATCCACGACCGTCTGGTCGCCGAGCTCGGCGATGCCGTGGCCAGTATTCGCTTCGCCCGCAAGCGCGACGCCGACAACGAGATCGGCCCATTGATCAGCGCCCGCCAGCGCGACCGCGTGGCCAGCTTCGTCGAACGCGCCCTGGGCCAGCCGCATATCGAACGGGTCACCGGCGCCGCCGCGCATTCGGGAGCGGGCTTCTTCTACCAGCCCACCCTGCTCGCCGGCTGCAAGCAGCAGGATGAGATCGTCCAGCGCGAAGTGTTCGGCCCAGTGGTCACGGTGACCCGCTTCGATCAGCTGGAACAGGCGGTGGACTGGGCCAACGACTCGGAATACGGCCTGGCTTCATCGGTGTGGACGCAGAACCTGGACAAGGCGTTCCAGGTCGCCAACCGCTTGCAGTATGGCTGCACCTGGATCAACACCCATTTCATGCTGGCCAGTGAAATGCCCCACGGCGGCCTCAAGCGCTCGGGGTATGGCAAGGACCTGTCCAGTGACTCGCTGCAGGACTACAGCGTGGTTCGCCACATCATGGCGCGCCACGGCCAGCAGCTGGAGTGAACGCGCCTGCCGGCACATCCCAAGCGACAACAACAAGAGGAACTCACCCGATGCGCAAGACCGTACTACTCAGTGCCATCACCACCGCCCTACTGGCCAGCGCCGGCACCCAGGCCGCTGAGGCCTTGAAGGAGGTCGGCGCGGGTGAAGGCCGCCTGGACATCGTCGCCTGGCCCGGTTACATCGAGCGTGGCGAGTCCGACAAGCAGTACGACTGGGTCACCCCATTCGAAAAGGAAACCGGCTGCCAGGTCAACGTCAAGACCGCCGCCACCTCCGACGAGATGGTCAGCCTGATGGCCAAGGGCGGCTATGACCTGGTCACCGCTTCAGGTGATGCTTCGCTGCGGCTGATCTACGGCAAACGCGTGCAGCCGATCGACCCTGCGTTGATTCCCAACTGGAAGAACATCGACCCCAGGCTCAAGGATGCGGCCTGGTACGTGGTCGACGGCAAGACCTACGGCGCCCCCTACCAGTGGGGCCCGAACCTGTTGATGTACAACACCCAGGTGTTTCCCACTCCGCCGGACAGCTGGAAGGTAGTATTCCAAGGCCAGGACCTGGCCGACGGCAAGCCGAACAAGGGCCGCGTTCAGGCCTACGACGGCCCGATCTACGTCGCCGATGCCGCGCTGTACCTCAAGGCCACCCAGCCGCAGTTGGGCATCACCGACCCCTATCAACTCGACGAGAAGCAGTACGCCGCGGTGATCGAACTGCTGCGCAAACAGCGTGAACTGATCCATCGTTACTGGCACGACACCACGGTGCAGATGAGCGACTTCAAGAACGAAGGCGTCGTGGCCTCCAGTGCCTGGCCGTACCAGGCCAACGCACTCAAGGCCGAGGGCCAGCCCATCGCCACCGTCTTCCCCAAGGAAGGCGTTACCGGGTGGGCCGATACCACCATGCTGCATGCCGAGGCCAAACACCCCAACTGCGCCTACAAATGGCTGAGCTGGTCGCTGGAGCCCAAGGTACAGGGTGACGTCGCTGCCTGGTTCGGCTCGGTCCCGGCAGCCCCCGAAGGCTGCAAGGCCAGTGCCTTGCTGGGTGCCGAAGGCTGCGCCAGCAACGGCTACAACCAGTTCGACAAGATCGCGTTCTGGAAAACCCCAGTGGCCGAGGGCGGCAAGTTCGTGCCCTACAGCCGCTGGACCCAGGATTACATCGGGATCATGGGCGGCCGCTGAGCGACGGCTTTCCCGGCGCCTGGCAGCACGCGTCAGAGAGTGCCAGGCGCGCCAGCCCCACACCGAACTACCTGCATAGCGATTTCCCGTCCTTCAGAGCAACGGGCAGGGCCCTGCTACGCCGGATTCCTGCCCCTTGGAGCGTGCACCATGACCACCCCCGCTGTTCAGTTCACCCAGGTTTCCCGCCAATTCGGCGAGGTGAAAGCCGTTGACCGGGTGTCCATCGACATCAAGGACGGCGAGTTCTTCTCCATGCTCGGCCCATCGGGCTCGGGCAAGACCACCTGCCTGCGCCTGATCGCCGGCTTCGAGCAACCCAGCGCAGGCTCGATCCGCATCCACGGTCAGGAAGCCGCCGGTCTGCCGCCCTATCAGCGCGACGTCAACACGGTGTTTCAGGACTACGCGCTGTTCCCGCACATGAGCGTGCTGGAGAACGTCGCCTATGGCCTGAAGGTGAAAGGGGTTGGCAAGGCTGACCGCCTGCAGCGTGCCGAAGAGGCGTTGGCCATGGTGGCCTTGGGGGGTTATGGCCAGCGCAAGCCGGTGCAGCTTTCCGGCGGGCAGCGCCAACGCGTGGCCTTGGCCCGCGCCCTGGTCAACCGCCCACGCGTACTGCTGCTGGACGAACCCCTGGGCGCGCTGGATCTCAAGTTGCGCGAACAGATGCAGAGCGAGCTGAAGAAACTGCAGCGCCAACTGGGCATCACCTTCATCTTCGTGACCCACGACCAGAGCGAAGCGCTGTCGATGTCCGACCGCGTGGCGGTGTTCAACAAAGGCCGCATCGAGCAGGTCGACACCCCTCGCAACCTGTACATGAAGCCGGCCACACCGTTCGTGGCGGAATTCGTCGGCACCTCGAACGTGCTGCGCGGCGACCTCGCCCGCGCCCTGACCGGCAACGCACAGCCGTTTTCCATCCGTCCGGAACACATCCGCTTCGCCGACGGCGAACGCGGCGCCAGCGACATCGAGATCAGCGGCCTGCTGCACGACATCCAGTACCAAGGTGCGGCGACCCGCTACGAAATCCGCCTGGACAACGGTCAGAACCTCTGCCTCAGCCAGGCCAACAGCCAGTGGGCCGACAGCCACCTCCCCCACCAGCCGGGCCAGCAGGTGACCGCTCGCTGGTCGCGCGCGGCCATGGTGGTGCTCAACGAGGGCGCATGACATGGAACTGACCCTCAATGCACCGGCTACGGCGACAGCCAATGGCCCGCTGCGACGCCTGTCGAACCTGCTGTACCGCAAGCCGACCCTGTACCTGTCGCTGCTGCTGGTACCACCGCTGCTGTGGTTCGGCGCAATCTACCTGGGCTCGTTGCTGACCTTGCTGTGGCAGGGTTTCTACACCTTCGACGACTTCACCATGATGGTGACCTCGGACTTTACCTGGTCCAACTTCACCTCGCTGTTCAACCCGGCCAACTTCGACATCATCCAGCGCACGGTGCTGATGGCCGTGGCGGTATCCGTCGCCAGCGGCGCGGTGGCCTTCCCCATCGCCTACTACATGGCACGCTACACCCACGGCAAGACCAAGGCGTTTTTCTACATCGCCGTGATGCTGCCGATGTGGGCCAGCTATATCGTCAAGACCTACGCCTGGACCCTACTGCTGGCCAAGGGCGGCGTGGCGATGTGGTTCATCCAGCACCTGGGCCTGGAACCTGTACTGAACCTGCTGCTGGGCCTGCCGGGGCTGGGGGGCAATACCCTGTCCACCTCCAGCTTCGGGCGCTTCTTGGTGTTCGTGTACATCTGGCTGCCGTTCATGATCCTGCCGATCCAGGCCTCTCTCGAACGCCTGCCGCCTTCGTTGCTGCAAGCCTCGGCCGACCTGGGGGCACACCCGCAGCAGACCTTCTTCCAGGTCATCCTGCCGTTGTCGGTGCCTGGCATCGCCGCCGGTTCGATCTTCACCTTCAGCCTCACCCTGGGCGACTTCATCGTGCCACAACTGGTGGGTCCACCCGGGTTCTTCATCGGCAACATGGTGTACGCCCAGCAAGGCGCGATCGGCAACATGCCGATGGCGGCCGCCTTCACCCTGGTACCGATCGTGCTGATCGCCGTCTACCTGTCCATCGTCAAACGCCTGGGGGCCTTCGATGCACTCTGACTCCTCAACCCACGGCCAGGCTTCCTGGGGGCTGAAAGCCGCCGCCTGGGGCGGACTGGTGTTCCTGCACTTCCCGATCCTGATCATCTTCCTGTACGCCTTCAACACCGAGGACGCCGCCTTCAGCTTCCCGCCCAAGGGCTTCACCCTGCACTGGTTCAGCGTGGCGTTCGCGCGCCAGGACGTACTCGATGCCATCGTGCTGTCGGTAAAGGTCGCCGGCATCGCCACGCTGATCGCCATGGTGCTGGGCACCCTGGCCTCGGTGGCGCTGTACAGGCGCGACTTCTTCGGCAAGGAAGGCATCTCGCTGATGCTGATCCTGCCGATTGCCTTGCCCGGCATCATCACCGGTATCGCCCTGCTGTCGGCGTTCAAGTCACTGGGCATCGAGCCGGGCATGCTGACCATCGTCATCGGCCATGCCACTTTCTGCGTGGTGATCGTCTACAACAACGTCATCGCTCGCCTGCGGCGGACCTCCCAGAGCCTGATCGAAGCCTCGATGGACCTGGGCGCCGATGGCTGGCAGACCTTCCGCCACGTGATCCTGCCCAACCTTGGCTCGGCCTTGCTGGCCGGCGGCATGCTGGCGTTCGCCCTGTCATTCGACGAAATCATCGTCACCACCTTCACCGCCGGCCATGAGCGAACCTTGCCAATCTGGCTGCTGAACCAACTGGGCCGCCCCCGCGACGTCCCCGTAACCAACGTGGTCGCCATGCTGGTGATGCTCGTGACGATGCTGCCGATCCTGGGCGCCTATTACCTGACCAAAGGTGGCGAAGGCGTGGCGGGCAGCGGCAAGTAGCCGCGCCGTGGCACGCGCTTGAACACGACACCGACCGAATGTGCTCTACGCTCCCGAACTGGAGGTTCCACCGATGCAAACCAACCTGTTGATCAACGGCCAACTGGTCGCCGGCAAAGGCGAAACGCTTGCCATCCTCAATCCGTCACTCGGCACCACTCTGATCGAGATCGCTGAGGCCACGCCTGCCCAGGTCGATGCCGCCGTTCAGGCTGCCGATACGGCCTTCGACAGCTGGTCGCAGACCGCGCCGAAGGACCGCTCGCTCCTGCTGTTGAAGCTGGCCGACGCCATCGATGCCAACGCAGCGGAACTGGCACGCCTGGAATCGAACAACTGCGGCAAGCCCTACAGCGCCGCGCTGAACGACGAACTGCCAGCCGTGGCCGACGTGTTCCGCTTCTTCGCAGGTGCCAGCCGTTGCCTGCAAGGTTCGGCCGCTGGCGAATACCTGCCGGGCCATACCTCGATGATCCGCCGTGACCCGGTGGGCGTGGTTGCGTCGATCGCCCCGTGGAACTACCCACTGATGATGGCGGCCTGGAAACTCGCCCCAGCCCTGGCCGCCGGCAACACCGTGGTACTCAAGCCGTCCGAGCAGACCCCGCTGACTGCCCTGCGCCTGGCTGAGCTGATTGCCGGCATTTTCCCGGCTGGCGTGGTGAACATAGTCTTCGGCCGTGGCCCAAGCGTCGGTGAGCCCCTGACCGCCCACCCGAAAGTGCGCATGGTCTCGTTGACCGGCTCGGTGGCCACCGGCAGCCGCATCATTGCCGGCACCGCTGACACGGTGAAGCGCATGCACATGGAATTGGGCGGCAAGGCCCCGGTGATCATCTTCGACGACGCCGATATCGACGCCGCCGTGGAAGGCATCCGCACCTTCGGCTTCTACAACGCCGGGCAAGACTGCACCGCGGCTTGCCGCATCTATGCACAGAAAGGCATCTACGCCAAGTTCGTGCAGAAGCTCGGCGAAGCCGTTGCCAGCATTCGCTATGGCGAGCAGGACGACCCGGACACCGAATTGGGGCCATTGATCACCCAGCAGCATCTGGAGCGCGTCGCCGGTTTCGTCGAGCGTGCCCGGCAGTTGCCGCACATCGAAGTGGTTACCGGTGGCAAGCGCGCCGAACGTGCAGGCTTCTTCTTCGAACCGACCGTACTGGCCGGCGCCCTTCAGGATGACGAAGTGGTGCGTCGCGAGATCTTCGGCCCGGTGGTATCGGTCACCGAGTTCGACGACGAGGCACAGGCCCTGGCCTGGGCCAACGACTCCGATTATGGCCTGGCCTCCTCGGTGTGGACCGCCGATGTCGGTCGCGCCCACCGACTGGCGGCGCGCCTGCAGTACGGCTGCACCTGGGTCAACACCCACTTCATGCTGGTCAGCGAGATGCCGCATGGCGGCGTGAAGCTGTCCGGCTATGGCAAGGACATGTCGATGTATGGCCTCGAGGACTACACGGCCATCCGTCATGTAATGTTCAAGCACTGACCACGGCTTGAAAAACAAGGCCCCGGCCAGCACCACCCTGCGACCGGGGCCTTGCTTCGACTGCCTTACTGAGTGAAGTCGATCACCATGCGACCAGTGATCTTGCCTTGCTCCATTTCATCGAAGATCTCGTTGATCTCTTCGATGCGGCGCAGGGCGACCTTCGGCACCACTTTGCCTTGCGCGGCGAATTCGAAGGCCTCGTGCAGGTCCTGGCGAGTGCCGACCAGCGAGCCGACCACTTCGATACCGTCCAGTACCAGGCGGGGAATGTTGAGGTCCATGCTGGCGGTCGGCAAACCGACCGCCACCAGTCGCCCGCCCGCGCGCAACGCGTCCACCGCTGAGTTGAACGCCGCCTTCGCCACGGCCGTCACCACGGCCGCATGAGCCCCCCCGGTTTTCTCCTGGATGATCTTCGCGGCGTCTTCCTTGAGGGAGTTGATCGTCAGGTCCGCTCCCATTTCCCGTGCGAACGCCAGCTGGTCATCGTTGATGTCCACCGCAATGACCCTGGCATTGAAGACGTTCTTGGCGTACTGAAGGGCCAGGTTGCCCAGGCCGCCGAGGCCGTAGATGGCAATCCACTGTCCGGGGCGAATGTTGGAAATCTTCACTGCCTTGTAGGTGGTGACGCCAGCACAGGTGACGCTGCTTGCAGCAGCGGAGTCCAGCCCATCGGGCACCTTGACCGCGTAATCGGCCACCACGATGCACTCTTCGGCCATGCCGCCATCGACGGTGTAGCCGGCGTTCTTCACCTCGCGGCACAGGGTTTCGTTACCGCTGTTGCAGTACTCGCAATGACCACATCCCTGGTAGAACCAGGCGACACTGGCCCGGTCGCCTATTTTCAGCGAGGTGACACCCGGACCAACTTCCTTGACCACGCCGATGCCCTCATGACCCAGCACGACACCGGTCTTGTCACCGAAATCGGCGTTCTTCACGTGCAGGTCGGTATGGCAGACGCCACAGCACTCCATCGCCAGGAGCGCTTCACCGTGCTTCAACGGTCGCAGGGTTTTCTCGACCACTTCCACACGTTGCCCTTTTGCAACGACAGCAGCTTTCATACTCGCCTCCTTGTATTCCCACATGAGCTTGAGTGATCGCTCGGTCGGCTAGCCAACGAGCGTTGCCGGGCTTGCCGGCGGGTTACATCCAGCCCAGCCACGACCAATAGGTCCCGGCAAAGACCAACAACAGCACATAGCCGATCACACTGACCCAGATGCCAACCCGCGCGAACTGCCTGGGGGTGAAGGTATCGGTGCCCAGGCAGACCATGTTCTGCGGGGCGTTGATCGGCAGAATGAAACCGAAGCTGACGGCAAAACCGAGCAGCATGGTCATGCCTACCCGGCTGAAATCGCCGGGCAGCGTCTGCAGGACTGCAATGAGAATGGGCAGGAATGCCGACGTCAGCGCGGTGGCACTGGCAAAGCCCAGGTGAATCAGAATCAGGAATGCACTGAGGATCGCGAACACGCCCAACGAGCCGACCTGGTCCAGCCCGGTGCGCTCGACCACCTGCGCGCCCAGCCACTGCCCTGCTTGGGTGCTGAGCAGGGCAGTACCCAGGCTGATGCCGACGCCGAACACGATCACCGTGCCCCACGGAATGCGCGCCTGCACATCCTTCCAGGTCATCACGCCAAAGCGCGGCAGCAACAGCACCACCAAGCCGACATAGGTGGTGGTCGTGGTATCGAACGGGTGCAGGCGCCCTTCCGTGGCCCAGGCCAGTAACAACAGCAGCGAGACCAGGCCCAGACGCTTCTGCGCGCCAGTCATGGGCCCTAGTTGCGTCAGGCTTTGGTTGACCCCTTCCATGCCGCCCGGCACCTTGTCGCTTTCCGGTGGCAGCAGTTTCAGGACCAGCACCACCAGCACCAGCGACATGATCACCGCCCACGGCGCGCCGGCCATCAGCCAGTCGATCCAAGACACCCGCTGCCCGAGCATCTTGTCCATGAAGCCCACCGTCAGCAGGTTCTGGGCCGCGGCGGTCTGGATCCCGATGTTCCAGATGCTGGTGCCCTGGGCGACGATGATCATGATGCCTGCGGCGATGTTCGAACGTGCCGAAACCCCAAATGCCGCGATCACCCCCATCATGATCGGCACCACGCAGGCGCTGCGCGCGGTAGCGCTGGGCACCACCAGGCTCAACAGCACGATCACCGCCATCGATCCCAGCAGCACACGCTGGGTGCTGGCGCCGACCTTGCTCAGGGTGACCAGGGCGATGCGCTTGTCCAGCCCAGTGTGGGTCATCGCGGCAGCAATGAACAAAGCACCGACCACCAGCGCCAGCGCCGGGTTTGCAAAGCCGCTGAGCGCCATCGATACACCCGCCGACGACCCGTAGGTCACCGCGGGGTCTTGCAACGTGGGCGCAGTGCCCAACAGCACCGCCATGAGCGAGGTGATCATGATGGCGCTGGCTTCATAGGACACCGCTTCGGTGACCCAGACGATGACCGCGAACAACAGAATCGCCAGCATCCGCTGCCCGGCCACTGGCAGGGTGGCCGGCAGAGGCAGCAGCAAGACCACCACCAGTGCGATCACAGCGGCAACCAATCCGACGGGGAAACGGATGGCTTGCGGGGGCGTCTGCTGCAGGGGATGGTCCGTCATCGCGCTCTCACGGGCAGGGTTGGAAAAGCCAGTCTAGTCAGTACTTGGCTGCAAAACCCTGTTGCAGGTCAGTAACCGTCGCAAAAACTGTTTTTTATGCCCGTCAGTCGCATGAACGAATCTTCATGTTGGCCATGAAGGCACTGACACCGGGGGCGAGCGGCATATCCAGGCCCGTGCGGTGCATCCGGTACCTTGAGGCTCCCGGCGACCTTGCGTAGCATCGCCCGCCCATCGCGGGGCAGGTCGGCGCTGGCAGGGACACCGCTCGTCAGCGGCTGCGCCGAACCTGCCCAAGCCTGCCTGCCCCGCGATCTTGCGTATTGCCCGAGACCCGACAGCCGAGCCCATGCCCCAGCCCATACCCCTGAAGGACCACGAAAAGGAAAAGCACCTGGTCAACCGTCGGCTGCTGGCCTGCGCCGCCCTGGTCTGCAGCCTGGTGGCCGTGCTGGTGGGACGGCTGTATGTGCTGCAGGTGGTACAGCACGACCAGCAGACCGCTGTTTCGGAAAACAACCGTGTGCATGTGCTGCCCATCGCCCCCGAGCGCGGACTGATCTACGACCGCAATGGCGTGGTGCTGGCCGACAACAAGCCCAGCTTCGACCTGACCATGACCCGTGAACGGGCCGGCGATACGGCCAAGGTTCTCGATACCCTGGCCCAGGTCCTGAGCCTGTCCGAAGATGATCGCAAGCAGTTCGACAAGGACCTTCGTCGAGGCCGCAAGCCTTTCGAACCGGTGACCCTGATGGTGGGGTTGAGCGAGGAGCAGATCGCCCTGGTGGCGGTCAACCAATTCCGCCTGCCGGGCCTTGAGGTCGAGCCACAGTTCATCCGCGAATACCCCCTGGCCGAGCACTTCGCCCATTCGGTGGGCTATGTCGGGCGCATCAACGAAAAGGAAGCCAAGACCCTCGACAGCACTGAATACCGGGGCACCCAGTCGATCGGCAAGACGGGTATCGAGCACTTCTACGAAAGCCAGCTGCATGGCCACGTCGGGTACGAAGAGGTCGAAACCAATGCCCAGGGCCGTGTGATGCGAGTGCTCAATCACCAGGACCCGATTCCCGGCAAGGACATCGTCCTGAGCCTCGATGCGCACCTACAGTTGGCTGCGGAGAAGGCCCTGGGCGACCGACGTGGCGCCGTGGTAGTGCTGGACCCGGCCAATGGCGACGTGCTGGCGATGGTCAGCAACCCCAGCTTCGACCCTAACCTGTTCGTCAAGGGCATCAGTTTCAAGCAATACGCAGCCCTGCGCGACTCGATCGACCGCCCGCTGTTCAACCGCGTGCTGCGCGGTCTCTACGCGCCGGGCTCGACGGTCAAGCCGGAAGTCGCCATCGCCGGTCTCGACAGTGGTGTGATCACCCCCGGCAGCCGAGTGTTCGACCCCGGCTACTACGAGTTGCCCAACTACGATCACAAGTACCGCAACTGGAACCACAGCGGCGATGGCTGGGTGGACATGTACACCGCCATCATGCGTTCCAACGACACCTACTTCTACGACTTGGCACACAAACTCGGCATCGACCGGCTGCACGACTACATGAGTGAGTTCGGCCTGGGTCAGAAGGTGTCGCTGGACATGTTCGAGGAAGCGGCCGGCCTGATGCCGTCGCAGCAATGGAAACGTGCGACTCGCCGCCAGGCCTGGTTCCCCGGCGAGACATTGATTCTCGGGATTGGCCAGGGCTACATGCAGGTCACACCGCTGCAACTGGCCCAGGCCACCAGCCTGCTGGCCAGTAAAGGTGTATGGCACCGTCCGCACCTGGCCATGACCGTGGGCGGTGAAGCACCGGTGGACCCGAACCCGATGCCGAACATCGTGCTGCACGACCGCCATGCCTGGGACCAGGTGAACCAGGGCATGCAGATGGTCATGCACGACCCACGAGGTATCGCCCGCGCGGCGGCGGCTGGGGCGCAGTACCGGATTGCAGGCAAGAGCGGCACCGCGCAGGTGGTGGCGATCAAGCAAGGCGAGCGCTACAACCGTGACAAAACCCTGGAACGCCACCGCGACAACGCCCTGTTCGTCGGCTTCGCTCCGGCTGACCATCCAAGCGTGGTGGTGGCGGTAATGATCGAGAACGGCGAGGCCGGAGGCCGGGTGGCGGGGCCCGTGGTGCGCGAAGTGATGGATGCGTACCTGCTGGATGACCAGGGGCATTTGAAGCCGCAGTATGCCGGGACGCCGGTGGCCAAACAGGTCCCTCATACCTGACTACCCGGGGCAACCATCGACCTGAACGCCTGTACCGCCTTTCGAAACGGGCTGGTACAGGCCACGGGAATGTCAGGTCCGATCACCCCCACGGTCATCCCCGACGTCATGATTCACCCCATCATCCGCCCCCTGCCCCACGCCGTGGGGCCCACCCACATCATGGTTGGCTTCGTGATTCGCTTCGTGATTGGCCTCGTGGTTGGCCTCATGGCTGGCACCATCATCTGCCCCGTTGCGACCGCTCTCACCACGGCCCGAGCCGGCATTGCCGCCGTCGCCACCGTGTCCGCTGCCACTGCCGCCATGGCCACCGCCTGAGCCTCCGCCACCACCATGCCCTCCACCACCGCCACCGTGGCCGCCTCCGCCGCCTCCATGGCCTCCACCGCCTCCACCGTGGCCTCCACCTCCACCGCCGCCACCGTCTTTCGCATAAGCAGTGGATACGCCACCGAGCGAGTCCGGCAGCCACACCGCCGATGCCGACAGCAAGCCGCCGATGGCCAACGCCAACAAGCATTTTTTAAGCATTGATGAGCCTCCGCCAGGAGTTGCACCGGGCAACTCAAGAATTGCGTCCCCCCATAGGGCGACTTGCCGACCAGCACGGCCTTCCTGCGTAACGAACGAACGAGATCCATTAGGGCCTGCCGGGGAATATTGCAGAATGTTACTTATGCCTTGAGCGTAGATTCAGCGTGCCGCTTGTCATCAACCGGCCATCAGAATCCTCAAGCACCGTCGCTTCGCCGCCATTCACTACCCAGGAAGCTCACGCCCTTTTCCCTCAGCAACTCCACCATCGAGCTTGCCGCCGGTGGCAAATACCCTTGAGCGCGCACCGATACCGCAACGGTTCGCCGCATCGTGGTCTCCTCCAGCGGCACCTCGCGCAAACCCGAACGGCCCAGACCGTGCTCCAGCGTTTCCCGCGCCACGAAACTCAGCAGACGGGTGCGGGCGATCAGCCGGGGTAGAAGCGAAATCGAATTGGTCTCGATCTGTACCTGCGGGGAAGGCAATTGCTGGGCCATGAACACGTTGTCGATCCAGCGCCGAGCCGTGACCGTGGGGCCACCCAACACCCAGCGATAGCGGCACAGGTCCTTCAAGGTGATGGGGCCGGCAAACACCGGATGGTCCTCGCTGGCCACGACCACTGCTTCGTCTTCAACGATCGGGTAGGTGGTGAACTGCGGGTCGTCGGCGATCTGCGGCGAGATGATCACATCCAGCTGGCCAGAGCGCAGCGACTCCTTGAGCACATCGTCCTGAGCGATGGACAGTTTCAGCGTCAGCTCCGGCGCCCGCTCAAGCAGGACCGCCGTCAGGTTCGGCAACAGATGATCGGCCATGCTCGCGGCGCAGCCAAGGCGAATGTTGCCCACCAGCCCGCTGGCGAAATCGCGCACTTCACGCTCGGTTTGCGCGATGTTCATCTGCAATTGCTTGCCACGGGCCAACAGCAGCTTGCCGACTTCGGTCAGTTTGATCCGCCGCCCATCCCGCTGGAACAGGCGCGTGCCCAACGACTCTTCAAGACGCTGGATGCTCTTGCTCAGCGCGGGCTGGCTGCGATTGAGCTGTTCGGCAGCCCGGCCCAGATGCCCGAGTTCGGCGATGGTTTCGAAATACGTCAGGTCGCGAAGGTCCATGATTCATGAATTTCAGTTATGGATTCATCAAAAGTAGAAAATAGACTTGATCGGTTGCCCCGTCGATACTTTTCCCCGCACACCGCGTTATCGCTGCACAAGGAGTCTCGACCTTGCAGACCTCTGCCTCCGGCAACCCCAAGACCTTCGTCAAATGGTTCGCGCTACTGATAGGCGCCGGTGCCTTCGGCCAGTTGTTGCATACCCTGTCCGTACCGGCAGGCTTGTTCCTCGGCCCCATGCTGGTGGCCATCGTGTTCGGTATAGGCGGTGCGCGCCTGTCTCTACATCGTCAGGCGTTTCGTTTCGGCCAAGGTTGCGTCGGCCTGCTGGTGGCGCACGCGGTGAGCTGGTCGGTATTGATCTCGATGGCGCAGTCCTGGCACCTGATGCTGGTCGCCACCTTCATCACCGTGGCCCTGAGCGCCTTGGTGGGCCTGGGCACGGTGCGCTTTGGCGGCATTCCCGGCAGTACCGCTGCCTGGGGCACCGCTCCTGGCGCTGCGTCGGCGATGGTGTCGATGGCTGAGGAAAACGGCGCAGATGGCCGCGTAGTGGCCACCATGCAGTATGTGCGCGTGGTGTGCGTGGTGATGATCGGCTCGCTGGTCAGCCACCTGCTGGGCGCCACGCCGGGGCCTGGCGCGGCGGCGAACGCCCCTGCGATCAGCGAGGCACCGCATCTGCTCAATAGCCTGCTCAGTGTTGGCGTGGTGGTGGTCGGCATTGCCGCCGGCAACCGAATGCCCGCGGGGGCTCTGCTGATGCCATTATTGCTCGGTAGTGCGCTGCAGCTGAGCGGGTTGCTGACGATCACCCTGCCCGAACCCTTGCTGGCCGTGGCGTATGGCGCCATTGGCTGCTACATCGGCCTGCGCTTCGACCGGCAGACCGTGCGCTACGTGTGGACACACCTGCCGACCATGATAGCTGGAGCCTTGGTGCTGATCGTGCTGTGCGCTGCCTGCGCCTGGCTGATGGCCAAGGCGATGGGCAGCGACTTCCTGTCGATGTACCTGGCCACCAGCCCCGGTGGGCTGGATGCCATGGCGATCATCGCGGTTGAGACCCATGCCGATGTCGGCCTGGTGCTGGCCATGCAGACCTTGCGTTTGTTCGGAGTGATTCTCACCGGCGCCTACTGCGCGCGGCAGATCATACGGCTTACCCAGGCGCCCCGTCCTTAGGGTCTGTATGAAACGTCTTGAGACGAAGGTCAGGCAAGGCGAAAACAGCCGAGGAAGCGGAGTTTACGGCTTGTAAATGAGCATTCCGAGGCTGTTTTCAACGCAGCGTCACCGAGTATCAAAGCTTTACGTACAGAGCCTAGAGCCCACCCGCCGCCAAGGCCTGCCAGTCTTGCCGGTCAGCCTTTCAATGCCGCCTCGATGGCAGCCACATCGATCTTGCCCATGGTCATCATCGCCTCGAACGCTCGCTTGGCCGCTGCGGGATCAGGGTGACTGAAGGACTCGAGCAACACTCTGGGCGTGATCTGCCATGACACCCCCCACTTATCCTTGCACCAACCACACACGCTTTCCAGGCCGCCGTTGCCCACGATGGCGTTCCAGAAACGGTCGGTTTCGGCTTGGTCTTCGGTACAGACCTGGAACGAAAACGCCTCGGTCTGCTTGAACGCCGTGCCCCCATTGATGCCTACGCAGGGTAAGCCCATGACGATGAATTCCACAGTGATCACGTCGCCGACCTTGCCCGAGGGGAAGTCAGCCGGCGCCTTGTGCACGGCGACTACCCGACTATCGGGGAAAACACTGGCATAGAAGTTCGCCGCTGCTTGCGCATCCTTGTCGAACCAGAGGCAGAGGGTGTTCTTGGCAGTCATGGCCATGCTCCAGGAGCGTTGAAGGAACCATCAGTCTAGCGCCTTGGCTCGCGTGCATCCCTGCAACATTCTGCAGACATTTCCGACATTAGGCAGTGAACCTGCCTACAAAAATGCGGTCATTCCCTGACGGTCAAACCAGCGACCGGTTCACCGGCCTATTCACCGGGCCATTTTCTGTCCAGTTCCAGCGAAGACCCAACATGCCTGATTCCCGCCCCTCTGCCCCTGTCCTCCCTGCCCTGCGCGGCAGCCTGATCGCCGCGCTGGTGGCCCTCGTCGTTCCGGTGCATGCTGAAGAACCCGCCAGCGATGCGCGCTGGGTCAGTGACAGCCTGACCACCTACGTGCGCAGTGGCCCTACCGATGGCCACCGCATCGTCGGCAACCTCAAGTCCGGACAAAAGGTCACGCTCATTGGCAGCCAGGGTAACTACAGTCAGGTACGCGGGCAGAATGGCGACTTGGTGTGGATCCTCAGCACCGACTTGCAGTCGGTGCCAGGCCAGAGCGAACGCCTGCCGCAACTCGATGCCCAGGTGGCGGAGTTGTCCGGTCAGCTGAAAACCATCGACGACAGCTGGAAGAACCGCGTGCAGGGTATGCAGGAAACCCTCGACTCACGCAAGAAACTGATCGATGAGCTGGAGGCGCGCAACAAGGCGCTCAGTGAACAGCTCGACCAGAGCCAGTCCAGCTTGCGCGACACCCAGGCGCGCCTGGGCGACGAGAACAAGCAGGTGATGATGCGCTACATGGTTTATGGCGGTAGCATCGCTGGCGCAGGTTTGCTGGCCGGGCTGATCCTGCCGTCGCTGACCCGAGGCCGCAAGAAGAACGACCGCTGGTTCTAGGGGCTGTGGGAAAAGGCTTGGGACGAAGGTCAGGCAAGGCTGTTTTCAACGCAGCATCACCGAGTATCAAGGCTTTTCGTACACAGCCTAAGGGCGTGTGGGCAGCCCTGCCACAGTGCGGGCCTGCCCCAGGCTTGCACCGCTGAACAGAAAGTCGATCAGCACCCGCACCCGCAAGGGCATGTGCCGCGCCTGCGGGTAGATCAACATGAACGGCCGTGAAGTGCCGCCAAAATCACGCAACACTTCCACCAGCTCGCCACGCTCCAGAGCATCCTGTACCGTGAAGCGATAGGCCTGCATCAAGCCCGCGCCATGGCGTACCAGCGTGGCGGTGGCCAGGAAGTCGCCCTGGCAGGTGAACGATCCGTGGGTCTCCAGCTCCAGCTGCCGACCGTCCTGGCGAAAGCTCCAGGGCGGACGGCGGCCGCTGCTGGGGAGCTCGAACTGGATGCATTCATGCCGCAGCAGGTCTTCGGGCACCTGTGGCACGCCGGCCCGTGCCAAGTAGCCGGGCGTTGCCACCACCACCAGCTCGGCATCTTCCAGCCGCCTTGCCACCAGCCGCGAATCCGCGGGCTCACGACCGCGAATGGCGAGATCGAACGGCTCGTCGGCGAAATCGACATTGCGATTGCTGACGTGCACATCGATTTGCACCTGCGGGTACAGCTCACGAAAGCGCGGCAGCAGCGGCAGCAGACGGTGATGGGCATAGGGTGTCGGGGCGCTGATGCGCAGCCGGCCACTGGGCTCGAGCTGCCCACCGGCGACCTGGCGCTCGGCCTCGACCAGCTGCCCCAGTGCCTGGCGGCATTGCTGGTAATACGCCAGGCCGGCCTCAGACAGGCGCATATGGCGGGTGGTACGCACGAACAACCGCACCCCCAGACGCTCCTCCAGGCGGGCCACGCTGCGACTCACCGCTGCTGGGGTAACGCCGGCCTCGTTAGCGGCCGCCGTGAAACTACCGGTGTCGGCGGCAAGGCAGAACAGCTCCAGGCTACCCAGTTGCAGGTCATCGAAATGGCGGGTCATGGCGACTCTATTGATTACATGAAGTATCGATTGAAATGGCCTGCGGACCTTTTTTCAAGTCCGCAATGGCGCCTTCAGTCGCCCGGTCACCGAAACCCAGCCGCCAGCGGAGTGAGTATCGGGCCTCTTCAAGCACATCGGCAATGAGCCAGTCTACTGCCGCAACCGCTCCAACGCCTCCAGCACATACCCCGTGGCCCGGTCGTGCTCCCCTTCCCGGCAGGCAATACCCAACTGCCGCCACAACCCCGGTCGCAACGGGCGCCGGGCAACCCTGGGGTCGAACTCTGCCGCTGCGCCCTCCTGAGGCAGCAATGTCGCGCCATACCCCGCGCCCACCAGGCTCTTGATCGCATCGTTGTAGTTCAGTTCGATGCGCGGTACCGGGTACAACCCGGCCGCCGCGAACCACTCGGCGGTCACCCGTGACAGCTGGGTGCTGTTGTCATTGAGGATCAATGCGCGCTGCCCCAGCCAGGCTGGTGTCACCTTGGCCGGAGGCTGCCAGTCACTGGGCACGAAGGCCATGATCGGGTCACGCCGCCAGGGTGTGACCCTCAGCCCTTTGCCCGCCACCTGCGGCAATGCCACCAGGCCAATATCCAGCGTGCCGTCACGCAGCCGTGTCAGCGAAGCCTGGGAGGTCAGCACCTGTACCTGCATATCGACCCCTGGATGCGTCTGGCGCAGGTGCTCCAATGCCTGGGGCAGCAGGTGGGCGATGGCGCCGGTCGAGGCTCCCAGTCGCACGCGCCCCGTCAGGCCCTCGACCTGCCGGCGCACCTCGTCCAGCGCCAGGTCGGCATCGGCCAGCAGGCGGCGGGCACGCACCAGCAGGGTTTCGCCGAGGGCGGTAGGCCGAACCTGGCTGCGGTTGCGCAGCAGCAGCGCAGCCCCGACCCGTGCCTCCAGTTCCGCTACATGGAGACTGATGGTCGCAGGCGCCAGGTTGAGCTGTCGGGCCGCTTCGGCGAACGACCCCATATCGGCGATCACCACCAAGGTACGAAGGCGATCCAGGCTGATTTCTCGCATGGTGTTAATTCAGAATTTATGAATACAAGCATCATGATATTCAAATTTTCTTTAGTCCAGCGACGCGCGAGCATAGGCCATCCCTCCGCCACCGGAACTCGACCATGCACACGCCACTTGTCTTCATCGACGGCGACCAAGGCACCACTGGCCTGCACATTCACGCCCGCTTGCAAGGCCGCGACGACCTGCGCCTGATTACCCTCCCCGAGGCTGACCGAAAGCACCCACAACGCCGCGCAGAGGCCATCAACAATGCCGACATCGCCCTGCTCTGCCTGCCCGACGACGCCGCCCGCGAAGCCGTTGCAGCGCTGCGCAACCCGGCCGTACGCGTGATCGACGCCAGCTCCGCCCACCGCACAACCCCCGGCTGGGTCTATGGTTTGCCAGAGCTGGATGAGCAGCAGGCCGAGCGCATCGCCCAAGCCAAACGCGTCAGTAACCCTGGCTGCTACCCCACCGGCGCCATCGCCCTGTTGCGCCCGCTGATCAAGGCCGGGCTACTACCAGCCGACTACCCCCTGAGCATTCATGCCATTTCCGGGTACTCCGGCGGTGGCCGATCAGCGGTCGAGCGCTACGAACAGGCGTCAGCAGACAGCCCCCCTGCCCTGCAACTCTATGGACTGGAACTGGCGCACAAACACGTGCCGGAGATCCAGCAACATGCCGGGCTGTCGCAACGGCCGATGTTCCTGCCAGGTTATGGCGCCTATCGCCAGGGCATCGTGCTGAGCATTGCCGTGCAGTTGCGCCTGCTGCCAGGCAACGTCCGCGCCGAACAGCTGCAGGCCTGCCTGGAGCAGCATTACCAGGGCGCGCGCCATGTCCAGGTGATGCCACTGCACCAGCACGGGCCAGCGGCAGCGCTCGACCCTGAAGCCCTGAACGACAGCAACGACCTGCGACTGGCGCTGTATGCCAACCCCGCGCATGGCCAGGTGCTGCTGACGGCGGTGTTCGACAACCTGGGCAAAGGTGCATCGGGCGCGGCCGTGCAGAACCTGGACCTGATGCTGGCGGCGCTGCGGGCCTGAGCCTGCTCGGCAAAAACGGGTAGACTGTGGGTCCTGCGCCAGCGTGGCGCAGCCTAAGCCCTTGCCAGCCGGAGCCCGTCCACCGATGTTCATCCTGAGCCGCCTCGACAGCGTGCCGCCCGAGTCCTTCCAGAACCAGATTCGCCAACTGGTGATCGAAAACGTCGGCGACCTGAGCAGCGTCGCCATCCGCGTCGAGAATCCGCTGTACCCGTTGTATCAGTACGGCGTTGGCATGGAGGTACACCAGTATCTCCAGGCCCTGGACGGCACGCGTGGGCTGCGGGTGACACTGACCCTCGCCCTGGACGCCGATGCACCGGACCAACTGCTCGGGTTCGCCCTGGCGTTACCGGCCCAGGACAACGACCAGGCCTGCGCGCTGACCTTTCTTGCGGTACGGCCAAGCCACCGCCGCCAGGGCATCGCCCGTGCCCTGCTGACGGACCTCAAGACGCGCTACGCCTGCGTCGAGCTCAACGCCTTCGCCGGCCAGGTACCGTGGTTCGAAAGCATGGGAATGCAAGTGGTGGCCGCCAATGGGCCGCAGGTATTGATGAGCAGCACCGGTCACGCCAGCGGCGCGCTGATTGGCCGACTGGATATCGCGCCGATCTACCAGACCACGGAAGTGCACCAGATCCATACCTACCTGCTCAACCAGCAAGGCGAGGACGCCATGATCGACGCTGAACAGCAGCGTGATGAATGGCTGGATGAACTGACGGTGCAAGCTGCGGGGTGTGTCAGGCAGCGCAAGACCGTGCATTGATCGCGCGAGCGCGGATCGCGGCAGCCGCGCAACGTCCGCCGCACGGCAAGGGGGGGGCTGTCAGATCCCGTCCACAGCCAGCATTTGCTTGAGCACATCCGCCAGCGCCTTGACCATCACATCTGCTGTCGGGCGATGCAGGATCACGATTTCATAACTGTCCACCTCCGGCAGCCCTTGCGCCAGCCCGAGGGTGCGATGCTCACCGGTCGCGGCCCGTGGTGGCAGCAGGCTGATGCCCATCCCATCGGCCACCGCGGCCTGGATCCCGCTCAGGCTCGAACTCGTGAAGCTGATGCGCCAGCGCCGCCCCATGCCCTCGATGGCGCTGATCATGTCATCGCGATACAGCCCGCGCGGAGGAAACGTGACCAAGGGTACCGGGTCGAGCTCGAACGATGGCAGGCGCACGCTGTCGATCCACTGCAACCGCTCCGGCCAGCACGCCACCCCTTCGCGGCTGTTGCGCCGCTGCTTGAGCAACACCAAGTCCAGTTCACCGTTGTCATAGGACTGGCTGAGGTCGCGACACAGCCCACTGGTGACCTCCAGCTTGACCTGCGGGTGCTGGCGACTGAACGCCGACAACGCATGGGTGGTGCGTCCGCCGACGAAGTCCTCCGGCACGCCAAGGCGTACGGTCACGCCGACCATGGCACCGGCCAAGGCTTCGAGCATCTGGTCGTTCAACGCCAGCATGTGGCGGGCATAACCGAGCAGGGTCTGACCGGCATCGGTGGGCAGCACGTCGCGATTGCCACGCACCAGCAGGCGGTGGCCAACCATTTCTTCCAGGCGGCGAACCTTCTGGCTGATGGTCGACTGTGTCGAGTGCAAGCGTGCCGCGGCCGTGGTGAAGCTGCCGCAGTCGGCCACCACGACAATGGCTCGGAGCAAGTCGAGGTCGAAGAGGGCTCTATTCGATTTAGCGCTGATGGACATCTGGGTATTCAACTTCTGAATGGCACCCCTGCGTTCTATCACGCCTGCCCCGCCCGTGCAAAAACCAACCTCGACATTAACTGCGCTAAAGTGACGGTTTTTTCCACACACTGCCGCCAGGAGGCCTGGTGAAAGCCCTGAACAAACGTGAACTGGCGCGTATGGAGCGCGAACTGATCGCCTGCCTGACCGAAGCCTGTGAAACCGCCAAGGCCGAAATTGTCGGTTTCGCCTGGCTCACCCATCGCCTGGATCCCGATGCATTCCCCGGCAGCCTGCGTATTACCTGGGTATTCGACCGCGAAGCGGACAAGGACGCAGCCCTGGGCAGCCCTCAGAAGGCGCGTATGCTGGCACTGACAGCCCAGGCGCTCGACGAAGCCAGCATTCGTCTGGACCATGTGGCCTGGCACGTGCGTTTCGACAGCGAAGAGGCCTGCGCCCGCCGCCATGGTGGTGACTGGAACCGACGCCTGCAGGAGCGCTGACAGGCAGGCCGATTGACGTGAGCGGCAGCCAATTCGTGACTGGCCGTTCCCGATCCGCGACGGATGTATTATCGTGGCGAGGTGCGCATATCACAGCAGCCCGAGTAGATCGGGCATCTGCAAGACAATCGAGGGTGTCATGAGTAACGAGAGCATTAACTGGGACAAGCTGGGTTTCGACTACATCAAGACCGACAAGCGCTACCTGTCCGTGTGGCGCAACGGCGAGTGGGACAAAGGCACCCTGACCGAAGACAATGTGCTGCACATCAGTGAAGGCTCCACCGCCCTGCACTATGGCCAGCAGTGCTTCGAAGGCCTGAAGGCCTATCGTTGCAAGGACGGCTCGATCAACCTGTTCCGCCCCGACCAGAACGCCGCACGCATGCAGCGCAGCTGCGCACGCCTGCTGATGCCGCAAGTGCCGACCGATGTATTCATCGAGGCCTGCAAGCAAGTGGTCAAGGCCAACGAGAAGTTCGTTCCGCCGCACGGCAAAGGTGCCCTGTACCTGCGTCCGTTCGTGATCGGTACCGGTGACAACATCGGCGTGCGCACCGCCCCCGAGTTCATCTTCTCGATCTTCGCCATCCCGGTAGGCTCGTACTTCAAGGGCGGCATGAAGCCGCACAACTTCCAGATTTCCAGCTTCGACCGCGCAGCCCCGCAAGGCACCGGTGCGGCCAAGGTCGGCGGCAACTACGCAGCCAGCCTGCTGCCGGGCGCCGAAGCCAAGAAGGCGCACTTCGCCGACGCCATCTACCTGGACCCACTGACCCACTCGAAGATCGAGGAAGTCGGTTCGGCCAACTTCTTTGGCATCACCGCCGACAACGAATTCGTCACCCCGAAATCGGCCTCGGTACTGCCGGGTATCACCCGCCTGTCGCTGATGGAACTGGCGCAATCGCGCCTGGGCCTGACCGTGGTCGAAGGCGATGTCGAGATCAACAATCTCGGCCGCTTCGTCGAAGCCGGTGCCTGCGGTACCGCTGCCGTGATCACCCCGATCGGTGGTATCGAATACAACGGCAAGCTGCATGTATTCCATGACCTGGAAAAAGTCGGCCCCGTTACCCAGAAGCTCTACAACGAGCTGACCGGCATCCAGAGCGGTGACGTCGAAGCGCCAGCGGGCTGGATCGTCAAGGTCGCCTGATAGCCCACGCGCCAGTCAAAAGGGGCATGCCTTTGTGGGTGTGCCCCTTTTTCATATGAGGTTCAGCGGGTCATTCGGGTCGTCCACGGCATCCAGGTAGGCGAGGATGTCGTTGTAGGTCATGGCTGGCGTCACGGGCTCGACGGGCGCCAACTCAGCGGGTGCCTGGGCAAGCGGTTCGGTTCGGGCGTTCTGCGCATGGGCATGCCAACGCGCCAATGCGGCCATGAGATGAGGTGTGCCAGCATGCTCGCCATAGATATCGGCTGCACTGATAGGAGCATGGTTCAAGGTCGCCAGGCGCTCGCGAGTGACACTGATACGGCTCAACTCCTGCTCCACCTGCTTTTGGCTTGGCTCATGGGTGCGCGCGTAATGGTCACCGCCAGCCAGACGTGCTCGGCGCCTGACCAACTGTTCGCTGATAGACTTCAAGGCCTCTTCGACCAGCTGTATTTCTCGTCGGGTGACCGCAGGTGCCCGATCGGCCAGTGCTTGCTGGTGGCGGCGCAACACTGCCCAGCAGGCCGGTAGGTAACCGGCCGTCATGGCGTGATCCGCAACACTGATCGAGCGAAGCTCCGGCAAACCATCGACCTTGCGCAGGTAGCGACTGCACAGGGCCTGATCGGTGATGGTATCGCAGCCCGGGCTCCACAGAATGGCCGACGATGTGTGCGGCGTCAGCGCGATCGGCATGAAATGGCGCAGGCTGCCGTGATGTTCGTAATGTTCGCCCTCCTGGTTGACCAGGCCTGTGCGCAGGATTTTCATGCCAAGCAAGGCATCGATCTGCATCACCAAGGCGCCTTGGGCCATGACGTCGTAGCGCGGGTTCATCCAGGGGAGCGGGGCGTTGGGGATGACGTCGTCATGGTTGACGATGCGGTGGTGGATGAGGTCGGCAGCGTTGCGGGTGAAGGTGACGTCACCGGCGCGGGGGGCGCCGTAGGTGTAGAGTTGGATGGCAAACTCTTTGGAAGTGCGGCGCAGCATTTCGGCCAGGATCAAGGCAACTGCTCCGCCAAGACTGTGGCCGCAGATGATGAGATTCTTTGAATAGTCGAACTGATCAAGGTACGACATCGCGAAATCAAAGGCCTTGAGTGCTGACTCATAAAAACCACGATGGACGCGACCTTCTCCTTGCTCGAAGGGCACTTGGAGTGCATCAACATCCCGAAGAAAGTCCGCTGCTTCGTTTGTTCCGCGTACTGCAATCAGAGCATATTCAGATGTGTGAGTGATGAAGGCCTGGGTGTCCGTTGCATCGCTGAGACCTCTGTCATCCAAAAAATGCAAGCGCGCCGGATTTTGTTGGTCGTTTCCCAGGCTTGGGTCGTTCACTGGATACAGAGCGGGGTCAAACGGCACGATTTCCAGACGTCTGGAATAGGCCACCTCTTCGAGTATTGGGTACATGGGTTCCGATTGCTCTGGGTCGACACGCCAGATTTCATTGAACGTGTTCAACGCACTCCCGAACCAGTTACCACTGGTGGGTATGAACGGAAAGCTGACCGTAGAAGCCAGCACGGGGTGCTCGTCCGGGTCCTGTCCAAATGGGTTGTAGCTGAGCGTCGCCATCAACGCCAACTGATACAAGTTCAGCGCACAGAACTCGGCGTTCGCCGATAGCAGCGGTCGCAATGCCCGGAGCGGACGCACTTCAAGCACCGTGCAAGCATCCGGCATAAGGCAAATACCGCTATTTCCATGCTCCCCCATGATGGCATTCAAGGAGGTTCGAGGTGGAAAACCACGGTCAACGAGCGGTGGTAAATGGCAGGCATAACGAACCAGCTCACTGGTTTCTACCTGATAGTAATGGTCCGCCGCTGCTTGCGCAGGATTACTTGAAGTTCTGGATCCATCGGCATTTGCGTACTGCGTTTTCTCTGCGCGCACTTGGAGATCAGTAATTTTCAAGGGATAGGATTTACGTCGCTGAAGGTCGCTATAAAGCTCTTCCGAGCCGACATATTCGCTCTCGAACCGCAACGATATAGCACCGTGATGATTCGTCACCCTGCCGCATCCTTTGACATCTAGCGCACCACTGTACGTAACCCCTTCACTGTCTACCGCTTCATAATACAAGCCCGCATAAGGCTCACCCGCCCCCTGTTCATCCACCAATTGAAATGTTGTTTCACGACCGCGATGCGGACATGTTAGCGCTTGATCATTCAGCGAAGCTGAAATCCTCTCAGCACCATCAGTCTTCAGCTCCATCTATCATTCCTCACAACCTGGGTAAATTGTGCAACGTCTACCATCCGGCATCGTAAATTCGCTGAAATCGGTGTAATTTCCATGGCAGTACCCTTGAAGGTCATCAGGCCCATCCCCTGCACATCGTTTCCAACCATTTGGAAACTTCACCCATGTATCCCCCCAAGACGGACGCTCTTCACCGCCCACTCGAATATTCATCCGCACCGTTTTCCCAGGTAGCTGATCGAGCGTATACGCCGCAAAGGGATGGCCCAAACCACGCTCTCCGCGCTCATTGTCTTTTCTGCATGCCAGCAATTTGCGTATCAC
>NZ_KE384453.1:55643-162427 GCF_000425785.1 Pseudomonas taiwanensis DSM 21245 | reverse complement strand
GAAAAGTGCGCAACTTCTTGCGCAGTGGTGTGCAAAAAGTTGCGCAGTTGCCTGTACGCCATATTTCTCAAGGCCTACAGGAATGTATGCACAGGTTTATCCACATTTGAGTGCGCAACTTCTTGCGCAGTTGACTGGAAAGTCAGCTGACAGGAAGCAAGCCAATACGGGTGATCTCGGGAGGGGCGGAGAATGGGACTCTACGAGAGCCCGCACTCCCGACGAACGGCCATCCGAAGGCTGCTGGGTGCCTGCCGGGAAAAAAGCGCCGCCCGCGCGGCGCATCGCGGATAAATCCGCTCAGGGATGGCTTGCACTTTCAGGAACGATGCGGTCTGCCAGTCAGATGAACACGCGACCCTTGAGGTAGAGCGCCGCCCGGCCGCTGATGATCACCCGGCCATTGCCAGGCACTTCACAATGCAGCTGACCCTTGCGTGCCCCGCCCTGCTCGCAGCTCAGACTGGTCTTGCCCAGGCGTTCGGCCCACAACGGCGCCAGCGAGGTGTGGGCCGAACCCGTGACCGGGTCCTCGTTGACTCCGACCCGCGGGCCGAACCATCGAGTGACGAAATCATAGCCACGACCCGGAGCAGTGACAGCGATACCGCGTACATCGAAGGCTGACAATGCGACGAAATCTGGCTTGAGCGGTTCAAGCAGCGAAGCGTCATCGATCATCAGCACGAAGTCATCACTGCGGTAAAGCTGCCCCGCTACGTTCAGACCCAGGGCTTGCAGCAAACCTGCGGGGGTGTCCACCGCGACCGGCTGCCTGGCCGGAAAGTCCATCGCCAGCAGTCCGTCGGCGCCACGGCTGACCCGCAGTTCGCCGCTGCGGGTATTGAAGCGCAGCACTTGTGCCTGTTCGCCCAATTGCTCGAACAGCACATAGGCCGACGCTAGCGTGGCATGCCCGCACAGATCGACCTCGACCGCCGGGGTGAACCAACGCAGGTCGTACGTCTCGCCATTGCGGACGAAGTAAGCGGTTTCGGATAGGTTGTTCTCTTCGGCAATGCGTTGGAGCCTGTCGTCCGGCAGCCAGCTATCCAGCGGAATCACCGCCGCTGGGTTGCCCCCGAAAGGCTCAGCACTGAAGGCATCGACCTGGAATATCTCGAGTTGCATCAAACACTCCTTGAGGCCCGGTCACCGCCGGGCGGAATCGAAAGCGAAGGTTACTGGCGCACCGGCGTCAGCACGGGCTCGCCGGCAAAGAAGGCCTGCAGGTTGCGCAATACCAGGGACACAGTATCCCGCGCGGCCTCCGGCGACTGGCCAGCTACATGGGGCGTCAGCACGGTGTTGCCGAGGGCCTTGAGCGCATCGGGCACGGCAGGCTCGTCATCGAACACGTCCAGCGCGGCACCGGCGATCTGCCCGCGCTCGAGTGCTGCGACCAAGGCCTGGGTATCCACCACACTGGCACGGGCGATGTTAACCAGGTAGCCCTCGGCCCCCAGCGCCTCCAGCACCTGGGCATCGACCAGGTGTCGGGTAGTGGCGCCCCCCGGCGTGGCGACCACCAAAATGTCCACGTCCCGGGCCAGGCTCAGTGGGCTGTCGAACCAGGCGTAGGGCACGTCCTGGCGAGCCGTGCGGCTGTGGTAGCTGATGCTCATGTCAAAGCCCAGGTGGGCACGCTTGGCAATCGCTTGCCCGACTGCACCGAGACCGAGGATGCCCAGGCGTTTGCCACTGACCGAGGGGCTGATTACCCGGTTCCATTCGCCTCGGCGGGTACCGGCGTCGGCGCGAGGGATATCGCGCAGCAGCGCCAGCAGCATGGCCAAGGTATGGTCGGCGACTGCCGTGGCGTTGGCTCCGGCGCCATTGGTGACGGTAATACCACGCGCGGCGGCGGCGGCCAGGTCGACCTGCTCATAGCCGGCACCGATCACGCAGATGATCCGCAGCTGGTGTAGCGTGTCGATCTCGGCGGCGGTCAAGCCAAGCGGGCCACGGGTGAGTACCGCGTCGATCTCATGGGCATGGTTGGCGATGGCATCGGCACGTAGCGAGGGCGACGGGGCTCGGATCAGCCGATAGCCTGCCTCTTCCAGCAAAGGCAGGTAATCGTCGACGGTCTCCACCAGTACCAGAACTGTTTTGCTCATGCCGCCTCCGAGTTCGTTCGAAGGGGCATTATGCGGAGTTACCGTACAGTACAGTCAATCGATAAATCGAGGTTCAACTGTACTGTAATGGTAGTTTGCCCCAAGGGCCTATTGGGCGAATGCCCTGCCAAGACCGCCGGGCACACCACTGCTGTCGGTTTCCTGCCACGGCCCATCAGGGCTCAGCGACCAGCTCCAGCCCCCATCCCAGCGGTAATAGGTGCGCTGTCTGTAGAAGGTATTAGGTTTTTTCTCTAGCACGTATACACCCAGTTTCGGGTCCCAGTGGCTGGCACCGCCCGGTGGCGGCGCGAAGCTCGCGGAGGTGCGCGGCATCGGTTTGGGTATCGACGCCGGCTTGCTCGGCTGGGTAGACGGTCGACTACCCGGCAATGGCTTTACCGCCGGCCCCTGGTGCGGCGGTGTCTCGATGCGAGGTTCGGGCTGCTCGTACGGCTCGTGCACCGTACACGCAGACAAACCCAGGGCCAGGGTGATCAGGGTCAGGCGGACGGTGCTGTGCATGGCGTGGTTCTCTTACAAATCGGGGCTGTCGATGATCAGGTGCTGGGTAGCCTGGGTGCCTTTGGCCAATGGCGCGCCTTGGCCGATCCACTCGCCGCGGGTCGGTTGGCCGGCACGTGAGACACGGGCAACCAGTTTGACTTCAGCAAAGTCGGACAGTTTCATCTGCGGCATCATCGCATCGGCGTCGGACAACTCCACTTCGATCGGTAACTGCGCGACCGTCACCCGCTTGGCCGCCAGAGGCATCGGTGGGCCGTTCAGGGCACGGGCGAAGATGAACACCGTGTCGTCAGGCTTGACCTTGTCCTTGAGCGCAGCGGCCAGCTCCACACGCACTTTCACCCGTGCTGCCACGGGTGCGGCGGGCTTGCCACCGAGCCGCTCGGCGGCGCGGTCGATGCCGCCCTGCAGAGCCGCGCGCGAGGCATCACCCTCCGGCAACAGGGCAAGCAGTCGCTGCCAGTAGTCGATGGCTTCCTGGTAGCGCTCGCCCTCGAACGCCGCGATGCCTCGCAGGCCCAGGCTGGTCACTTCCTTCGGATCGGCTTGCAGTGCTTCGTCGGTAAGCGCCTGCAATGGCGCGCTCCATTGCTTGTCGGCGGCAAAGTACAGCGCCTGGGCCCACTGGCCGAGCAACTCGGGCTGGCGCCCGGCCAAGGCTACGGCACGCTCGAAGGTACGCGCTGCATCGGCTGGGCGCTGCTCGGCCATATAGGAACGGCCCAGAAAGTACAGGCCCTCGGCAGAGTCTGGCTGGGCCTGGACAGCGCGCTCCAGGCGCGAGGTCATCTCTTGCAGGGTCTTGGGCGCCTCGGCGAACTCCTCGGTCAACTCGACCTTGTCCGCTGCACCAAAGTGCAGGTACAGCCCCAATGCCATTACGGGAACAAGTACCGCCGCCAGCAACGGCAAGGCTTTGCCCAGATAGCCCTGACGCTGCGCCTCGCCACCTTCGGTGTCAGCCAGCAGTTCACGGGCCGCTTCGTCACGCCCACTGGCCAACTGCGCTTCATCGAGCACACCGGCCGCCTGCTGGGCAGCCAGTTCGGCGACCCGTTCCTGATACAGGGCCACGTTCAGTGCGGTACGGTCTTCTTCCTGCTGGCGACGGCGGCCACGCAGGATCGGAATCAGCAAGAAGCCGAGGGCGGCGAGCAGCAGCAGGCCCGCACTAAGCCAGAATTCAGTCATGGGTCTGTTCTTTATCCAGCAGTTTGGCGAGACGCTCGCGTTCTTCGACGGACAGCTCCTTGGCACCCTGCGCGGCAGGGTCGCGGCGTCGACGGACCATCACCGCCAATACCACGAAGCCACCGGCCAGCAGAATCCCAGGGCCAAACCACAGCAGCCAGGTCCGCCCACTGAGCGCCGGCTTATAGCGCACGAAATCGCCATAGCGGTCGACCATGAAGTCAATGATCTGCTGGTTGCTCTTGCCCTCGCCCAGCATGCGGAAGATTTCGCGGCGCAGGTCAGCGGCAATCGGTGCGTTGGAGTCGGCGATGTCCTGGTTCTGGCATTTGGGGCAGCGCAATTCCTTGGTCAGTTGCTGGTAACGCTCGCGCTCTGCCTCATCGCGGAACTGGTAGGTGTCGATGGCCGCCTTGGCCACGCCGGCCAGGCTCATGCCCAGCACGGCGGCTGCAAGCCAGCGCCTCATGGCTTGGCCTCATCGACCAGCCCTTGATACAGCGGCGCCAGTTGCTCACGCCAGACCGTGGCGTCGACGACACCGACGTGCTTGTAGCGGATGATGCCCTGGGCATCGATCAGGAAGGTTTCCGGTGCGCCATACACACCAAGGTCCAGCCCCAGCGTGCCCTGCTGGTCACGGATATCGAGCTGGTAAGGGTTGTGGAACTCCGCCAGCCACTTCTGCGCGGCGGCATTGTCGTCCTTGTAGTTGACCCCATGGATCACCACACCCTGCTGGGCCAGTTGGTTCAGGTACGGGTGCTCGACCTTGCACGATGGGCACCAGGTCGCCCAGACGTTGACCAGCGCCGGGCGGCCAAGCAGATCGGCCTGGGTGAGATTGCGATCGCCTTGCACCGAGGCGAGGGAGAACGCCGGGAACGGCTTGCCGATCATCGCCGAAGGCAGCTCGTCGGGCTTGAGGAACAGCCCCTTGTAGAGAAACACCACCACCAGCAGGAACACCGCCAGGGGTACTACCATGATCCAACGCTTCATGCAGCTGCTCCAGACACGCCCAGGACATCACGCACCCGGGTCTTGACCTTGACGCGGTAACGTCGGTCCAGGGCCGCCAGCAATCCGCCCAGACCGGTCAGCAGACCGCCCAGCCAGATCCAGCGGACGTAAGGCTTGATGTGCACACGCACGGCCCAGGCGCCGTTCTCCAGCGGCTCGCCCAAGGCAACGTACAGGTCACGGGTGAAACCGGCATCGATACCGGCTTCGGTCATCATCGACTGCTGCACGGTATACAGGCGCTTTTCAGGGTGCAGCGTGGTGATCTCGCGGCCCTCGCGGGACACCACCACCGTACCCTTGTCGGAGATGAAGTTAGGGCCCTCGAAGTGCTTGGCGCCCTGGAAAAGGAAGTGATAACCGCCCAGCTCGATGCTCTCGCCCGGAGCCATGCGCAGGTCGCGCTCGGCGCTGTTGTTGCTCGACAGCACCACGCCCAGGGCGCAGACCGCCAGGCCCAGGTGCGCCAGCTGCATGCCCCAATAGCTGCGGCTCAGGCCGCGCATGCCCTTGAACAGGCCTTTGTGACGGGTCTTGTCGACGATATCGCGCAGGCCAGCCAGCACAACCCAGGACGCCAGGGCGAAGGCGCTCAAGGTCGGCCAGTCGAAGTCGTCGACGATCAGGCCCGCAACCGGTGCAAGCACTGCGCTGCCGATCAACACCGGGGTCATCATGCTGACCAGCCACGTGCCAGGGGTGTCCTTCCAACGCACCACCACGCCGACGCCGAGCACCACCATCAGCAACGCCATCAAGGGCAGGAACAAGGCATCGAAGTAAGGGGGGCCGACCGATAGCTTGGCCCCGGTCAGCGCATCGAGCACCAGGGGGTACAAGGTACCCAGCAGGATCATCGAGGCTGCCACCACCAGAATCAGGTTATTGGCCAACAGCAATGTCTCGCGCGACCATAGGGCAAAGCCGACCTGGCTTTTCACTACCGGTGCGCGCAGGGCGAACAGGGTCAGCGAACCGCCGACCACGCACAGCAGGAAGATCAGGATGAACACGCCTCGGGACGGGTCGGCGGCGAAGGCATGCACCGAGGTCAGCACCCCGGAACGGACCAGGAAGGTTCCCAACAGGCTCAGGGAGAACGCGGCGATGGCCAGCAGTACCGTCCAGCTTTTGAAGACACCACGTTTTTCGGTCACCGCCAGCGAATGGATCAGCGCCGTACCCACCAGCCACGGCATGAACGAGGCATTCTCCACCGGGTCCCAGAACCACCAGCCGCCCCAGCCCAACTCGTAGTAGGCCCACCACGATCCCAGGGTGATACCCACCCCGAGAAACGCCCAGGCAACGATGGTCCAGGGCCGCGACCAGCGTGCCCAGGCCGCATCGAGACGGCCACCCAGCAGAGCGGCAATGGCGAAGGCGAATGCCACCGAGAAGCCGACATAGCCCATGTACAGCATCGGCGGATGGACGATCAGGCCGAAGTCCTGCAGCAACGGGTTGAGGTCGCGTCCGTCGGTCGGCACCTGCGGCAGCAGACGCTGGAAAGGGTTGGAGGTGATGATCAGGAATGACAGGAAACCGACGCTGATCATGCCCATCACCGCCAGTACCCGGGCCAGCATCACGTGCGGCAGTTGCCGCGAGAACACCGATACGGCAAAGGTCCAGCCACCGAGAATCAGCGCCCACAACAGCAACGAGCCCTCATGGGCACCCCACACCGCGCTGAACTTGTAGTACCAGGGCAAGGCACTGTTGGAGTTGCTGGCCACATAGGCGACCGAGAAATTGTCGGTCATGAAGGCGTGGGTCAGGCAGGCGAAAGCGAACGCCAGAAACGCGAACTGCCCCCAGGCCGCCGGGCGCGCCAGGCTCATCCACAGGCTGTCGCCACGCCAGGCCCCCAACAACGGCACACTGGCCTGCACGACGGCGAAGCAGATCGCCAGGATCATCGACAATTGTCCCAGCTCAGGGATCACCAACGCCGCATTCATGGCTTGGACTCCGCACCAGTGGCGGCCTGGCCGCTTTCCTTCAGTGCCTTGGTGACTTCCGGCGGCATGTATTTCTCATCGTGCTTGGCCAACACCTCGTCGGCCACCACCACACCGTCGGCATTGAGCTTGCCCAGGGCAACGATGCCCTGCCCTTCGCGGAACAGGTCAGGCAGGATGCCGCGGTAGGTGATCGGCACCGACTTGTTGAAATCGGTGACCACGAAACGTACGTCCAGCGAGTCGGACGAACGCTGCACCGAGCCTTTTTCCACCATGCCACCGGCACGGATGCGTGTGTCCAGCGGTGCTTCGCCGTTGGCGATCTGGGTCGGTGTATAGAACAGGTTGATGTTCTGCTGCAGGGCGCTCAAGGCAAAGCCGACGGCAACGCCGACACCGGCCAGCAGGCCGAGGATAAGCAACAGGCGTTTCTTGCGCTGCGGATTCACTGGTTGTTCTCCCGGCGCAGACGGCGCGCCTCTTCTTGCAGGTAGCGGCGACGGGCCAGCAAGGGCATGGCGACATTGACCGCCAGCACCGCCATGCAGATGCCGTATGCCGACCAGACGTACAGGGCATGATGACCCATGGCGAGGAAGTCGCCGAATGAAGCAAAGCTCATCACGCCACCCTCCGACCCAGGCTGTTCAGGACTTCTTCACGTACCCAACTGGCCCGCGCCTCGCGCTTGAGCACTTCCAGGCGCATGCGCAGCAGCAGCACGGCACCGAAGAAGCAGTAGAAGCCCAGCGCCGTGAGCAACAGGGGCAACCACATCTCGGCGGGCATCGCCGGTTTTTCCGTCAGGGTGAAGGTGGCGCCCTGGTGCAGGGTGTTCCACCACTCCACCGAGTACTTGATGATCGGGATGTTCACCACTCCGACAATGGCCAGCACCGCGCACGCCTTGGCCGCGCTGTCACGGTTACTGATCGCCTGGCCGAGGGCGATGATGCCGAAGTACAGGAACAGCAGGATGAGCATCGACGTCAGCCGCGCATCCCACACCCACCAGCTACCCCAGGTCGGCTTGCCCCAGATGGCCCCAGTAACCAGCGCCACGGCGGTCATCCAGGCGCCAATGGGGGCTGCGCACTGCAGCGCGACATCGGCCAGCTTCATCTTCCACACCAGCCCCACTACCCCGGCCACTGCCAACAGCACGTAGCAGGACTGCGCCAGCATGGCCGCCGGTACATGGATATAGATGATGCGGAAGCTGTTGCCTTGCTGGTAATCCTGCGGGGCGAAGGCCAATCCCCAGATCACGCCGGTGACCAGCAGCAAGATGGCGGAGACGGTCAGCCACGGCAGCATTCGACCGCTGATGGCATAGAACCATTTTGGGGAGCCCAGCTTGTGGAACCACGTCCAGCTTATTTTCATCAGGGTACATCCAGGGTATTTGCCGGGCTTGAAAGCCCGGGACTCGTTATTCGCCGACGCTGATCTTGAGGCCGGCGGCGATCGCAAAGGGTGCCAATGTCACTGCCAGGGCAGTCAGGCTGGCAAGCCAGAGCAGATGGCCGGTTGCCGGCATATTCTGCAACGCCGCTTGCAACGCACCACTGCCCAGGATCAATACTGGGATATACAACGGAAGAATCAGCAACGCCAGCAGCAAACCACCTCGCTTGAGCCCGACGGTCAAGGCAGCCCCCACCGCGCCCAGCAGGCTCAGCACGGGAGTACCCAGCAGCAGAGAACCCAGCAGCACCGGCAGGCAGTGGCTCGGCAGGCCCAGCATCAACGCCAGCAGTGGCGCCAACAATACCAGCGCCAACCCAGAAAAGATCCAGTGCGCCAGTACCTTGGCCAGCACCAGCATGGCCAGGGGATGCGGCGACAACACCCATTGCTCCAGCGAGCCATCCTCGAAATCGCTGCGGAACAGGCCATCGAGCGACAGCAACACCGCCAGCAGCGCCGCGACCCAGACCAGACCTGGCGACAAGGTTTGCAACAATTGACTTTCAGGGCCTACCGCCAGCGGAAACAGCGCCACGACGATGGCGAAGAACACCAGCGGGTTGGCCAGCTCGGCCGGGCGGCGAAACAGCAGACGCGCTTCTCGGCGCAACAACAGGATGAATACACTCATGCCGCCCATTGCCCCAGGTTCAGTTCTCGGTAGCCGGAGGGTTTGCGCTCCAGGGTGTGGTGAGTGGTGAGCACCACTGTACCGCCCTGCTCGCAATGGGCCGCAAGGTGCGCCTCCAGTTGCGCCACGCCCTGCTTGTCCAAAGCCGTGAAGGGTTCGTCGAGAATCCACAGCGCTGGGCTGTCGAGGTACAACCGGGCCAGGGCCACACGCCGCTGCTGCCCTGCGGACAGGGTATGGCAGGGCACGTCTTCGAAACCGCGCAGGCCGACGGCCTCCAGCGCATTCCAGATGGCCTCCTCGCTGGCCGGTCGGTGCAAGGCGCACAACCAGGTGAGGTTTTCCTCGGCGGTCAGCAGGTCCTTGATACCAGCGGCGTGACCAATCCACAACAGAATGCTGGCCAAGGCATGGCGCTGCTCGGCCAATGGCTTGCCACCCAGCAGAATCTGCCCGGCAGTAGGCTGCATCAGCCCGGCCAGCAGGCGCAGCAGGCTGGTCTTACCGCTGCCGTTGGGGCCGCTGATCTGCAGCATGTCGCCAGGCCGCAGTTCGAAATGCAGGTGCTCGAACAGCAGGCGCAGGTCGCGCTCGCAGGCAAGGCCCACGGCTTGGAGGTGAAGGGTCACAGGTTCGCCTTATCCAGTTTCGGGATCCTGTTCGGTGTCGTCTTCTTCACGGGTGAACCCGCGATGGAGACGACACCGAACCTGACCCCGGAGTCTCAAGTCGCCCGCCTCGCTGCCGTTATACTGGCAGTGGCGGACGAGCGGCATTATTACATGCGGCGCCTCGCTGCCAAGAGGGCGGGTTCGACAGGTTGTATACAATCATGACTGAAATCAATAGTCTCGGCACACAAACCGCGATCAACCCGCAAGCGATCAAAGCGGCCATGACCGGCGAACTGCTGAGCCTGCTGCAAGCCCAGCCGGGGTTGCTCAAGCCAGGCGAGACCGCGCAGGCCGAGGTGGTTTCGTTGCGCCAGGTGGGCCAGGACTTCCAACTGGTGCTGCGCATTCTTCAGGCCAACGGCAACCAGACCCAGGTGCAGGCCAGCGCCAGCCAGCCACTGCCTCAGGGCAGCCAGATCACCGTGAGCCAGCCAGAGAGCAATCGCCTGGCGGTGATGGTGCAGCAGGCCAGTGCCAGCAATATCGCCACCCTCACCCGCCTGGACACCAGCAAGGTGCCGGTCGGTACTCTGCTGCAAGGCAAGGTGCTGACCAATCAGCCCTTGCCACAGGCTCCGGGTCAGACGGCCAACTTCCGCTCGCTGGTGAGCCTGCTCAACAGTGCCCAGGCCGGGGCCACCCTGACCATCGACAGCCCTCGCCCGCTACCGGTGGGCAGCCTGCTGAGCGCGCTGGTGCAGGGTGACCAGTCGCTGAAGTTCGTACCCCTGAGCGGTCGTCAGGATCAACTGAGCATTGCCCAGCAACTCGTCACCCAGCAAAGCCGCCAGGCCTCGTTGCCAGGCCTGCTCAACGCCTTGCAGCAGATCACCCGCGACGCTGGCAGCAATGGCGAGGTACGCGCCATCGCCGAGCGCGTGCTGGCCAACTTGCCTGAAGTGCGTCAGCTCGGGGATGTGAAAGCCATCGCCCAGGCGCTGGGCAACAGCGGCGCCTTTCTTGAAGCGAAACTGCTAAGCGGGCAGCCCGCCGGCGTGGCCACGGACCTCAAGGCGCAACTGGTCAGGCTGGTGGCGCAAGCCTCCGCGCAAGCGCCCATCGCGCCTTCGACCAGCGCCTCGACACTGGCCCAGGTCATGCCCGCCGTCGCCCGTGGTGCCCTGGGCATGCTTGAGCGTGTCACGCCAAAACCGCCACCTGGGGCCTTTCCGCTGCCTTCTCGGCTGATGCAGGCGATGGAGGACGAAAGCGACCTGCAACAGCTGCTACGCCTGGCCGCAGCCGCCATCTCGCGAGTGCAGAGCCATGCACTGAGCAGCCTGCAACAAACCGGCAACCTGGAAAATGGCAACCTGCAGACCACCTGGCAGACTGAAATCCCGGTTCGTCACGGCCAGGAGTTCATTCCTTTGCAGGTGAAGCTGCAACGCGAGGAAAACCCACAGCAGCAAGCCGACCGCCAGCGCGAGCCGCAGCCCCTGGGTGAAGCCTTGTGGCGTATCGAGCTGGCCTTCGACCTTGCCCCATTGGGGCCCTTGCAGGTTCAGGCCCAACTGAGCCGGGGCCGGCTTTGCGGGCAATTGTGGGCAGAACGTGAGCGGACCGCCCAGCTGATCGACAGTCAACTGGGTGAGCTGCGCGCGCGCCTTCTGGCGCGTGGCGTGGATGTCGGCGACCTGGAGTGCCACCCGGGCATTCCACCGCACGGGCCACGTACCCGCGTCGAACAACGTTGGGTGGACGAAACCGCATGAGCTACCCGCAACCACGCCAGGCTATCGCTCTGAGCTATGACGGCCAAAACGCCCCTACCC
Organism: Pseudomonas taiwanensis DSM 21245; assembly: GCF_000425785.1. GTDB lineage: Bacteria > Pseudomonadota > Gammaproteobacteria > Pseudomonadales > Pseudomonadaceae > Aquipseudomonas > Aquipseudomonas taiwanensis. The sequence continues at coordinate 151,048 of NZ_KE384453.1, read as the reverse complement.
TCAGCGCCAAGGGCGAAGACGAACTGGCCGAGGCCATTCTCGCCCTGGCCCGCGAACACGAAGTACCGATCTACGAGAACGCCGAACTGGTGCGCCTGCTGGCACGCCTGGAGTTGGGCGAGCAGATTCCCGAGGCACTGTACCTGACGATCGCTGAGATCATCGCCTTTGCCTGGCAGCTGCGCGGCAAGGTGCCCTATGGTTTCGACGATTCTCCTCCGGGCGAGCGTGACGTGACCGAAGTGCTGCCGGGCCTGCCTGCTCCAGGCCACTGAGTTGTCGGGCAAGCATTATCTACCGTTGCGCTGGCGCTGAGTCGGTCGATGCTATGGCTTTTCACAGCCACGGAGATCGACATGCCCAGCTCTCGGATCAACACTGCCGGCGTCCAGTTCGTACGCGACCATCTGGCCACTGTTCCTCGACCCGATCGCGAGGCCAGCCGCGCGATTGGCGACTGGCTATCGGCACAAGGTGTGGACCTCGACCCTGATCAGGTCGATGTGGTAACGCTGCATGTCCATCCAGATGGCGTCGCCAGTTACCAGGCCGTTGTCGTGCAATGCATAAGCCTCACTCAGGCCGTGCTGATGAACTGGCAAGGCGAGACCAACAACGATTTTTTCGGTGGGCTGTTCAACCAGCCGTGGGCCGGCAAGCTTCCTGGCGATGGCCCGATTACTATCGTCGATCGGTTACCAGCGCAACCCTTGACCGATAACGGCGCGTGGTACCAGGTGTTCAACGGCCTGTTCAGGCGCACCACACCCGCCCGTTACGACCACTCGACACTGCTCGACGTGCGTGCCGAAGCACTGCAACGTCACATCGAGGCGCTGGATTTCCACAGTCGCTACACGGCATTGCTGGATGCGTACTGGCGGGACCATCTGCCAGGCTACCGCCTGTGCTGCAAACTCAATTTCATCGCCGCCTGCAACAAGCAGATTGCTGAAGGCAGCCTCAGCGATGCAGCACGCAAGCTCGCCTGGCGCGCCGCAGGCCTGATTCCCCGTGGCAAGGGCTTGCGCCTGAGCACCTTGAACATCTATGGCTATGCCGCCACCGACCTGCTGTACCTCAACGACGCCAGCTCCGACCTGACCCTGCTCTATGCACCCGGCAACAGCTCGCCTCTGCTGGAGTTCGCCAGTGAAGAGCTGCTCAAGGACTGGGTGGGCCAGCAGTGCAGGAATGCCGCCAGCCGCCAGGCCCTGAAACGACACTTTCGCTTGGCCGATGGCCCTCAAGGTATCGACTTCAGCGGCCTGGACACCGCTCTGGAAGGGCTGGGGGTCTACCCGCTCAACCACAGGCTTCCCCCGGAACATGGTTACTTCAACGATGACGGTCGCTGGCCGCCGCGCACCTACGTCAACTACCGACCAGGCAAGTACAACCCGAGGATCACCGGCGACCTGTTCCAGGCGCTGGCCGAGCGCCAGCGTCAACGCACTTATGACGATGCCGATTTCATCATCACCAGCAACGCTGAGGTGACCAAGTCCAAATGGGCCAGTTACCTGAACGCCACCCTCAACCTCGTAGCCCCCCTCACTTTCGTGGTGCCAGGGCTGGCGCCCCTGCTGGCTGTAGGGGGCATCGTGCAAGTTGCCCTGGGCCTGGACCAGGCTATCAACGGCAAATCCCTGAGGGCCAAGCAAGCGGGTATCGGCAGCGTGGCCTGGGGATTGTTGAACGCAGCGCCCGCGTTGGCGCATGCAGCGTCCCAGGGTGGCAAGCTGTTCAGTTTCAAGGCGGGCGACTTCGTGAGTCCGGTACGGATCAACGAACAGTGGGGATATCCGCTCAGCCCCATGGACCCGCCTCACCTGCCAGAACTGGATGTCGCGCCGTTCTTCGAGGCTGACCGAGCGCGTGCAGAGGAGATACCTGCAGCAGAGGTCTTCCCGGTCGGTCGTTCGGTGGACTGGGGAACCAAGACACAAACGATCACTGGCAGCTATGCAGTCGATGGCTACCTGGTGGAGCTCGACCTTGTCTACGATATCGAGTTCGACGTGTTCGTTGAAAAAAGCGAACTGAACAGGGTCGAGCCAACCGTCTATGAAGCCCGCCCAGGCGAGCCGTTGGTGCGTCGCGTGATGCCCGGCCCGCGCCAGGTGAGCGATGAAATGCGCATGGCGACGCTGCGTGGACTTGGCGTAGACCTGCAGTTGCCATTGCACATCCCTGTTGCGCCGCGTGGCATACGAGCAATTCCCAAGACAGTGTCATCCTTGTGGGTCGGCAACAAGTCGATCGCCCCGGAGCTGGTGGAGAACCTGGCCAGAAACGCGAGGCGTTTGAAAAACACTCAATACCGGTACCGCCTGTACCTTTCCAATGCCCACCCGCAGGTCTATCAACAAAACCTTCGCCAGCTAGCCGAGAAAGCCCCTGGCTTAGAGGTGGAACCGCTCGAGGAGCAGCCGTTTTTCCATTCGTTCAGCGCCAGCAAGTATTACCAGCAGTATCAAGCCGCATTGGATGGCAATGGCGGTGTCGCCACCAACTACAGCTCAGCCTCGGACGTGCTGCGCTATCCCATGCTGTACCAGGAAGGTGGTCTCTACATGGATGTCGATGATGAACTGCTCAAGGCCGGAGGGCAGCGTTTGGGGTGCATAGGCTTCGACACATGCATCGCCGAGTCGGTGGATGATGTCGAGCTCGCCACTACCGATGATGGGTTGTTGCTGCACTCTCCCCTGAGCAACCAGCTGCTGGACATGGAACTTCAATTCAACACCAGCATGATCGGAAGCCACCCTGGCAACCCGACGCTGCTGGCCATGTCCGAGGAGATGCATGCCCGCTACCAGCGCGATCCTGACTTCTACCGAGTCAGGCCGGATCGCGTCCAGGATCCAGAGGCGTTCCACGATTACACGCGTCGCCTTAGTCAGCTTACCGGGCCGGGGATGATGAACGATGTAATCGACCGTTTGCTGCCGGACCTCTACCGCCTGCGGCAAATCGAAAGGCTGATGAAACTGCCGATCATCAATGGCGGTGCATACGTCGACACGCAGAGCTGGATCGCAGCCGAACACACTCTGACGCCCCTTGGCAGGATCGCGCGGGTCGGCAGCGCGCAATCCTGGATCAGCCACTGAACTAAGAAGGCGACCCCACGGCCGCCTCCCTGTATCACTCGGTGCGGTGCAACTTGCTCATCAACTCCGCCTCGGCCTGGGTCAGCCCGCAGGTCTCGGTCAACTCGGCAACGCTCGCCCCCATGCCCACCAGCTTGGCGGCCTGGGTGAAGGTGACGTTGCTGGGATCACGCTGCTCCAGCCGCTCCAGCCGGTCAGGCAGGGTCGCCACGGCCGCACGGATTTCGTGGATCGCTTCGCCCATGCGCACGGTGACGTTCTGGTAATCGTCCAGGCGCTTGGCCAGGTCCTTGATGCGCTGGTCGCGCAGTGCATCGCCCTGGGCCTGCTGGGCAGCCAGTTCACGCTGACGCTTGCTGTAGTTGAGGAAGAACCACAGGCTCAACGCCCAGAGCAGCGCCAGGAAGATGACAGCAACCTCGAAAATCAACTCAGATGTTCTCCAGCTCGGACCACTCTTCCTCGGTCATCATCTTGTCCAGCTCGACCAGAATCAGCAGTTCGCCGTTCTTGTTGCATACGCCCTGGATGAACTTGGCCGACTCTTCGTTACCGACGTTTGGCGCGGTTTCGATTTCAGACTGGCGCAGGTAGACCGCTTCGGCAACGCTATCGACAAGAATGCCGACCACCTGCTTGTCGGCCTCGATGATCACGATACGGGTGTTGTCGGTGACCTCGGTAGGCATCAGGCCGAAGCGCTGACGGGTGTCGATCACCGTCACCACGTTGCCGCGCAGGTTGATGATACCCAGTACGTAGCTCGGGGCACCTGGCACCGGGGCGATCTCGGTGTAGCGCAGGACTTCCTGCACCTGCATGACGTTGATGCCGTAGGACTCGTTATCCAGACGGAAGGTTACCCACTGCAGAATCGGATCTTCAGAACCCTGTGCGGACGACTTTTTCATTCCCCTACCCCTCGAAATCCGCCAACGGCGGTGTGTTCTGTCATTTATGTTTAGCGTGCATCTGCTTCACGGCGCCGCTGGCGATCAACTCAGCCAGTTCGGCGACGTCGAGCAAAGCACACATGTGTTCGATCACCGTGCCAGCCAGCCAGGGGCGCTGGCCACGTTGGCTGCGCCACTTGATTTCGGCCGGGTCCAGACGCAGGGAACGGCTGACCTGGTGCACGGCCAACCCCCATTCGTAGCCCTGGACGGAAATCACGTACTGCAGGCCCTGACGGAAATCATCGCGGTAGCGATCAGGCATCACCCAGCGTGCGGTATCCAGCACCTTGAGGTTGCCCGCCTGGCAGCTGAGGATCCCGAGGAACCAGTCCGGCTGGCCGAACAACGGCGTCAACTCCTGACCGGCCAGGCTGTAGATCGAGCCTAGGCAGACAAGGGGTACCGCCAAGGTCAAGCCGGCCACGTCGAACAGCAAGCACTCGAACGGCTCGGCCGCCCAGGCGGGTCTTCCGTCGAGGGTGGCAGGTGGTACGGGCAGGTTCGGCGCTGGCAGATGCACATCGACCAACGGTGCCACCGGCTCGACGGCCGACTCGGTCAGGACCGGAACGCTGGCTTCGGCCACCACTTCGGTCTCGACCACGGTGACAACCGGCGCCTCGACCGGCAAAACCGTTGGCAAGACCTTGGCCTTCGGCTCGGCGAATGGTCTGGGGGCGACGCTGGCTAGCGCTGCTGGTGCCGGCTGCTGCCGCGCATCCCGGGCCTGCTCCTCGCGTACGGCAGCGGCGAATTCGTCGCTGGGCTGCGCGTCGGCCACCTTGGCGGCCGGCGCTTCGTGAATGTCTTCTACCTCGGTGGCTTCCTGCAGCAGGCCATCAAGATAGGATTGCAGGGCCAGTTGTGGCCGGGTGCTGACTGGCTGGGCATGTTGCGTCATCAGGCCACCTGCAATGCGGATTTGTAGGTCAGCAAGTGCTTGAGCAGTGCCCGGTAGGCGATAACGCCGCGGCTCTTGCCATCGAACTGCGAAGGCGTGACGCCATTGCGGCTGGCATCGCGCAGGCGCGTATCGACCGGGATATAGCCTTGCCAGACATGCTCCCCGTAGGTATCGCGCAGCAGTTTGAGGGTACCCAGCGAAGCTTGGGTACGACGGTCGAACAGGGTCGGCACGATCTGATAGGGCAAGGCTTGCTTACGTGAGCGGTTGACCATCGCCAAGGTACCGATCATCCGCTCCAGGCCCTTGACGGCCAAAAATTCGGTCTGCACTGGAACGACCAGTTGCTGGCTCGCGGCCAGGGCGTTGACCATCAGCACGCCGAGCAAGGGCGGGCTGTCGATCAAGGCAAAGTCGAAATCCTGCCACAGCTGCGCCAGACTCTTGGCGATGACCAGGCCCAGGCCACTCTGCCCCGGCGACTGGCGCTCCAGCACCGCCAGCGCGGTGCTCGATGGCAGCAGCGAAATACGCTCGTCGCTGGTCGGCAGCAGCAATTGCCCCGGAAGCCCCTCAGGCACCGTGCCCTTGTGCAAGAACAGGTCGTAGCAGCTGTGCTCCAGCGCATCGGGGTTGTGCCCGAAGTAACTGGTCATCGAGCCGTGCGGGTCGAGGTCGACCACGACCACGCGCTTGCCCGCCTCGGCCAGAAGGCCGGCCAGGGCAATGGTGCTGGTGGTCTTGCCGACGCCACCTTTTTGATTGGCTACTGCCCAGACTCTCATAGGACAACTCTAGACTCATTGATGCCGCAGAAACCCCGTGGAAGCCGGCTCGCCGGCTCCTACAGGGCTAGCGGTGACAGAGAATTGACGATTCACTGCCCCGCCGCCGTTACTGGTGTTGCCGGTGCACTTTGTGTGCCAGCGCGGCGCAATGCAGCGTCCGGCGTGGCGTTGGCGCTGCCTGAACCGGTCAGGCTGCGACGCACTTCAAGGTTGCGGGAAATCACCAATACCACCCGACGATTACGCGCACGCCCCTCGGCGGTGTCGTTGGTGGCCACAGGCTGATACTCGCCATAGCCTACCGAGGCCATGCGTGCGGGATTGACGCCTTCCATGGCCAACAGCCGGACGATGCTGGCCGCCCGGGCCGACGACAGTTCCCAGTTGGTCGGGTATTGCGCGGTACGGATCGGCTGGTTGTCGGTGAAGCCCTCGACATGCACCGGGTTGGCGAACGGTTTGAGGATGCGCCCCACCTTCTCGATGATGTCGAAGGCCTTGTCGCTGGGCATGGCATCGCCACTGCCGAACAGCAGCGAGGAGTTCAGCTCGATCTCCACCCACAGTTCGTTGCCGCGCACCGTCATCTGGTCGGACTTGATCAAGTCGCCAAACGCATCACGCACATCGTCGCTGATGGTCTTGAGCGGGTCGCTGTTGGTCTGCGCGAGGCCCGCATCGGTCTGCTCGCTGTCTTTGATCAGCGGTTCGGCAGGCTTGACGCTCAGCGGTTGCTCGTCGCCGATGGGGATCGGCTTCATGCTCCGCTCAGGGTCGTTGAACACCCCCAGCAACGCTTGCGAGATGACCTTGTACTTGCCCTCGTTGATCGAGGAAATCGAATACATGACCACGAAGAAAGCGAACAGCAAGGTGATGAAGTCGGCGTATGACACCAACCAGCGTTCGTGATTCTCGTGTTCCTCGGTATGACGACGGCGACGCATGGGTTACTCCATGAAGCCTTGCAGCTTCAGCTCGATGGAGCGTGGGTTTTCACCTTCGGCAATCGACAGCAAGCCTTCGAGCAGCATCTCGCGATAGCGCGACTGACGCATGACGATGGACTTGAGCTTGTTGGCGATCGGCAACAGGATCAGGTTGGCGCTGGCCACACCGTAGATCGTCGCGACGAACGCGACCGCGATGCCATTGCCCAGCTGCGACGGGTCGGCCAAGTTGCCCATTACATGGATCAGGCCCATCACCGCACCGATGATACCGATGGTCGGCGCATAGCCACCCATGCTTTCGTAGACCTTGGCGGCCTGGATATCGCGGCTTTCCTGGGTTAGGAAGTCCACCTCCAGGATGCTGCGGATCGACTCGGGCTCGGCGCCGTCCACCAACAGCTGCAACCCTTTGCGGGCATAAGGGTCCGGCTCGGCATCAGCCACGCCTTCCAGGCCCAGCAGGCCCTCCTTGCGCGCGGTCAGGCTCCAGTTCACCACACGGTCGATACCGCCAGGCAGGTCGACCCGAGGCGGGAAGAAAATCCAGCGCAGGATCTGCAGCGCCCGCTTGAATGCCGACAATGGCGACTGCAGCAACGCCGCCGCCAGGGTGCCGCCCAACACGATCAGCGCCGCCGGGCCGTTGAGCAGGGCACCAACATGGCCACCTTCGAGGAAGTTACCGCCGACAATGGCGACGAAGGCCAGGATCAGGCCGATCAGGCTTAGAACATCCATCAGACGCAGGCCTCGACCAAGTGCTTGCCGATCTCATCCAGGCTGTACACCGCATCAGCCAGATTGGCCTTGACGATGGCCATTGGCATGCCATAGATCACGCAGCTGGCTTCATCCTGGGCCCACACCGTGCTGCCGCCCTGCTTGAGCAGGCGCGCCCCTTCGCGACCGTCGGCACCCATGCCGGTGAGCACCACGGAGAGCACCTTGTCGCCATAGGACTTGGCCGCCGAACCGAAGGTGATGTCCACGCAGGGCTTGTAGTTCAGACGCTCGTCGCCCGGCAGGATCTTCACCGTGCCACGTCCGTCGATCATCATCTGCTTGCCGCCTGGGGCCAGCAGAGCCAGGCCTGGGCGCAGCATGTCGCCGTCCTCGGCCTCTTTGACGCTGATCTTGCACAGCTTGTCCAGACGTTCGGCGAACGCCTTGGTGAAGGCGGCCGGCATGTGCTGGATCAGCACGATCGGTGCCGGGAAGCTGGCCGGCAGCTGGGTCAACACCCGCTGCAGCGCGACCGGTCCACCGGTGGAGGTGCCGATGGCGACCAGCTTGTAGGGCTTGCGCTTGGGCGCTGGCGAATGGGCAGCTGCGGGTGCCGTCGCGGCTGGACGGACTGGCGCAGCGGGACGTGCCGGCGTGGGGCTGGCAAGACTGCTGGTTGGCGCGTGGCCAATGGCTGCTGGGGCTGGCGCGGTGACCGGCACCTGGCTTGCGTAGCTGCCAAGGCGGCGGTTGCTGCGCGAGATGGTATGGACCTTCTCGCAGAGCAGTTGCTTGACCTTTTCCGGATTGCGGGAAATGTCTTCGAAATTCTTCGGCAGGTAATCCACCGCGCCAGCATCCAGCGCGTCGAGGGTAACCCGGGCGCCTTCGTGGGTCAGCGAGGAGAACATCAACACCGGCGTCGGGCAACGCTGCATGATGTGCCGTACCGCGGTGATGCCATCCATCATGGGCATTTCATAGTCCATGGTGATGACATCGGGTTTGAGCGCCAGTGCCTGGTCGATCGCTTCCCTGCCGTTGGTCGCGGTACCGACGACCTGGATCGTCGGGTCCGCCGAAAGGATTTCCGAAACGCGGCGGCGGAAGAAACCGGAATCATCCACCACCAGGACCTTGACTGCCATAAACACTCCATTAGGTGGCGCAACCGCCAGGCGGCGCCACCGAAATCAATAACGCCGGGCGGCGTAACGCTTGAGCATGCTCGGAACGTCGAGAATCAGCGCAATGCGCCCGTCACCGGTGATGGTGGCACCGGACATGCCCGGTGTGCCCTGCAGCATCTTGCCCAGCGGCTTGATCACCACCTCTTCCTGGCCCACCAACTGGTCGACCACGAAGCCGATACGTTGAGTACCGACCGAAAGAATCACCACATGGCCTTCGCGCTGCTCCTCGTGCACCTGGTCCTGGACCAGCCAGCGCTTGAGGTAGAACAGCGGCAATGCCTTGTCGCGCACGATCACCACTTCCTGGCCGTCGACCACGTTGGTACGCGACAGGTCGAGGTGGAAGATCTCGTTGACGTTGACCAACGGGAAGGCGAACGCCTGGTTGCCCAGCATCACCATCAGGGTCGGCATGATCGCCAGGGTCAGCGGCACCTTGATGACGATCTTCGAGCCCTGGCCCTTGGCCGAGAAGATGTTGATCGAGCCGTTGAGCTGGGAAATCTTGGTCTTCACCACGTCCATGCCCACGCCACGGCCGGACACGTCGGAGATCTCGGTCTTGGTCGAGAAGCCTGGGGCGAAGATCAGGTTGTAGCAGTCCGATTCGCTCAGGCGATCGGCCGCGTCTTTGTCCATCAGGCCCTTTTCCACGGCCTTGGCACGCAGGATGCTCGGGTCCATGCCCTTGCCGTCATCGGAAATCGACAGCAGGATGTGGTCGCCTTCCTGCTCGGCGGACAACACCACCCGGCCGGTCCGGGCCTTGCCTGCGGCCTCGCGTTCGTCGGGCATTTCCACGCCGTGGTCGACGGCGTTGCGCACCAGGTGCACCAACGGATCGGCCAGGGCCTCGACCAGGTTCTTGTCCAGGTCGGTCTCTTCGCCGACCAGCTCCAGGTTGATCTCTTTCTTGAGCTGGCGAGCCAGGTCACGGACCAGGCGCGGGAAGCGGCCGAAGACTTTCTTGATCGGCTGCATGCGGGTTTTCATGACCGCGGTCTGCAAGTCGGCGGTGACCACGTCGAGGTTCGACACGGCCTTGGACATGGCTTCGTCGCCGCTATTGAGGCCCAGGCGCACCAAGCGGTTACGCACCAGTACCAGTTCGCCGACCATGTTCATGATCTCGTCCAGACGCGCCGTGTCGACCCGCACGGTGGTCTCCGCTTCGCTGGCCGCATGCTTGTCGGCGGCAGGCGCTGGGCTGCGGGCAGGGGCTGCAGGCTTGGCGGCCGCCGCAGGTGCAGCGACGGGCGCAGCAGCCGGGGCCGGCTTGGCTGCCGGCTGGCTCTCGGCCTTGGCCGCTACCGGCGCTGCGACAGCGGCAGGTGCCTCTGCGGCGACGCTTTCACCCGAGAACTTGCCTTTGCCGTGCAACTGATCGAGCAGCGCTTCGAACTCGTGTTCGCTGATCTCGTCACCGCTGGCAGTTGCCGATGCCGCTGGGGGCTGGGCTGCGGGCGCGGCTGCCGAAGGCAAAGCGTCGGCCTGGAACGAGCCTTTGCCGTGCAACTGATCGAGCAGCGACTCGAATTCTTCGTCGGTGATTTCATCGCTCGCCGGTGCGCTGGCCGCCGCTTGCGGCTCGGCGGCGGCGAGCTCGGGCGAGAACTGGCCCTTGCCGTGCAACTGATCGAGCAACGATTCGAATTCGGCATCGGTGATTTCATCGCCACTGCCGGTCAGCGTTTCGCCCTGCAGCTGCTCGGAAGCGGCCTCGGCCTGGGCTTTCACGGCATCGAGCGAGTCGAGCAGTTGTTCGAATTCGGTGTCGGTGATATCGGCTTCGGCGACGGCCTGTTCGGCCACCGGCGCGGCTTCGACCACCGGCGCGGCGACCTCGGCCCCGGCCGGCTCGGCCAAGCGCGAGAGCGCCGCCAGCAGTTCAGGCGTGGCTGGCGTGATCTCGCTGCGCTCGCGCACCTGGCCGAACATGCTGTTGACCGTGTCCAGGGCTTCCAGGACCACGTCCATCAGTTCCGCATCGACCCGGCGCTCACCTTTGCGCAGGATGTCGAACACGTTCTCCGCGATATGGCAGCACTCCACCAGCTCATTGAGCTGAAGGAAGCCGGCGCCCCCTTTTACAGTGTGAAAACCGCGAAAGATCGCATTGAGCAGGTCAGCATCGTCAGGCCGGCTTTCCAGCTCGACCAATTGCTCGGACAGTTGCTCAAGAATTTCGCCGGCTTCTACCAGGAAATCCTGAAGGATTTCTTCATCGGCGCCGAAGCTCATTAAACGTGCTCCCTAAAAACCCAGACTGGACAGCAGATCATCGACATCGTCCTGACCGGACACGACGTCTTCACGCTTATCGGCATGAATCTGCGGACCTTCACCCCGGGTTGGATGTTTTTCTTGATCTTTTTCAGCGCGCAGCTGCTGGTGGTCATGTTCGATACCGGCAAAACGGTCGACCTGACTGGCCATCAGCACGAGCTTGAGCAGATTGCTTTCTACTTCGGTGACCAGCGCGGTTACCCGCTTGATCACCTGGCCGGTCAGGTCCTGATAGTCCTGAGCCAGCAAGATATCGTTGAGGTGGCCGGCGACCTTGCGGTTCCCGTCGGCGCTATGCGTCAGGAAACTGTCGACGCGCTTGACCAGCTCACGAAACTCCGGTGCTGCCACCTCGCGGCGCATGAACCGTTGCCAGTCAACGCTCAGGGCCTGGGCCTCGGCGGACAGCTCGTTGAGTACCGGCGTGCTCTGCTCCACCAGGTCCATGGTGCGGTTGGCCGCACCCTCGGTGAGTTTGACCACGTAGGACAGGCGCTCGGTGGCGTCGGTGATCTGCGAGACCTCCTCGGCCTGCGGCATGCGCGGGTCGATCTGGAAGCTGACGATCGCGCTGTGCAGCTCGCGGGTGAGCTTGCCGACTTCCTGATACAAGCCACGGTCGCGGGTCTGGTTCAGCTGATGGATCAGCTGCACCGCATCGCCGAAACGTCCCCGTTCCAGGCTCTCGACCAACTCCTCGGCATGTTTCTTCAGGGTCGATTCGAACTCGCCCAAAGACGTATGTGATGGTTCCATGGCGCCCCCCTTACGTGCCTCAGCCGTTAACGCGCTCGAAGATTTTCTCGATCTTTTCCTTGAGCACTTGGGCAGTGAAAGGCTTGACCACGTAGCCATTGACGCCGGCCTGGGCCGCTTCGATGATCTGGTCGCGCTTGGCTTCGGCGGTCACCATCAGCACCGGCATACCCTTGAGGCGATCATGGGCGCGCACTTTGCGCAACAGGTCGATTCCGGACATGCCCGGCATGTTCCAGTCGGTCACCAGGAAATCGTAATGGCCACTTTCGAGCATCGGCAGCGCCGTGGTGCCGTCGTCGGCTTCATCGGTATTGGTGAAACCCAGATCACGCAACAGGTTCTTGATGATCCGCCGCATCGTCGAAAAGTCGTCAACGATGAGGATTTTCATGTCTTTGTTCAATTAGACCTCCAAGCAGTCTCAAACGCGCTCGGCCCCGAGCACGCATTCAATCAATTCGGTACAACGTGAAACGACTGCAACGACCCCAGGCTCAACGTGCCCGCCATTCCCCAAGACGACTGCGCAGGCGCGCCGCGCATTGGCTGTGCAGCTGGCTGACACGCGATTCGCTGACCCCAAGCACCTCACCGATTTCCTTGAGGTTCAGCTCTTCGTCGTAGTACAGCGCCAGCACCAGCCGCTCACGCTCCGGCAAGTTGGCGATCGCATCGGTCAGGGCAGCCTGGAAGCGTTCGTCCTCCAGATCGCGCGACGGCTCGATCTGGCCGCTGGCGCCATCCTCGTGCAACCCTTCGTGCTCGCCGTCCTGCAACAGGTCGTCGAAGCTGAACAGGCGACTGCCCAGGGTATCGTTCAAAATCCCGTAGTAATCATCGAGACTCAATTGAAGTTCGGCAGCAACTTCGTGATCTTTAGCGTCGCGACCTGTTCTGGCTTCAACAGACCGCATCGCGTCACTGACCATGCGCGTGTTTCGGTGCACGGAACGCGGCGCCCAATCGCCCTTGCGCACCTCGTCGAGCATCGCGCCACGGATTCGAATACCCGCATAGGTTTCGAAGCTTGCGCCCTTGCTGGCGTCGTATTTGTTGGCCACTTCCAGGAGGCCGATCATGCCGGCCTGGATCAGGTCCTCCACCTGGACATTGGCTGGCAGACGGGCCAGCAGGTGGTAGGCGATGCGTTTGACCAGTGGCGCATACCGCTCCACCAGTTCGTACTGGGCATCCTTGGACGCCCTGCTGTACATCTTGAAACCGCTCGCGTTCATAGGACCGGCCCTGCGCTGGTGGGCTGCACCAGACGCTCGACGAAGAATTCCAGGTGCCCGCGGGGGTTGGCCGGCAGCGGCCAGCTGTCGACCTTCTGCGCAATGGCCTTGAACGCCAGGGCGCACTTGGACCGCGGGAAGGCTTCATACACGGCGCGCTGTTTCTGAACTGCCTTGCGCACGCATTCGTCATACGGCACGGCGCCGACGTATTGTAGGGCGACGTCAAGGAAGCGATCGGTGACCTTGGTCAACTTGGCGAACAGATTGCGCCCTTCCTGCGGGCTCTGCGCCATGTTGGCCAGCACACGGAAACGGTTCATGCCGTAGTCACGGTTGAGCAGCTTGATCAGCGCGTAGGCGTCGGTGATCGAGGTCGGCTCGTCACACACCACCAGCAGCACTTCCTGGGCGGCGCGCACGAAGCTGACTACCGAGTCACCAATACCCGCAGCAGTGTCAATCACCAGCACGTCGAGGTTGTCGCCGATCTCGCTGAATGCCTGGATAAGCCCTGCATGCTGGGCAGGCGCCAGGTGCACCATGCTCTGCGTGCCTGAGGCCGCTGGCACGATCCGCACACCGCCTGGGCCTTGCAGCAGGACATCGCGCAGCTCGCAACGCCCCTCGATCACATCGGCCAGGGTGCGCTTGGGCGTCAGGCCCAGCAGTACGTCGACATTGGCAAGGCCCAGGTCGGCGTCCAGCAGCATGACCCGCCGACCAAGCTCAGCCAGCGCCAGGGACAGGTTCACTGAAACGTTAGTCTTGCCGACGCCACCTTTGCCACCGGTTACGGCGATCACCTGTACGGGATGCATGCTACCCATGTCTGTTGTTTACCTTGTCTCGCTTGGACCCAAACCCCACGGGAGGCAATTCTGCTGGCCCCTTGGTGTAGGTACTGTGCACACGCTGCATCATCAACCCGCTCGCCGAGGGTTGTGATAGAGATCAGCGAACATGTCGGCCATGGCCTCTTCGCTGGGCTCGTCCTGCAACTGCACACTGACCGCGCGGCTGACCAACTGGTGCGCGCGCGGCAGGTGCAGGTCGTCAGGAATGCGCGGGCCATCGGTAAGGTAGGCCACGGGCAGTTCATGACTGATGGCAAGGCTCAGCACATCACCGAGGCTGGCCGTTTCATCGAGTTTGGTCAGGATACAACCGGCCAGCCCGCAGCGCTTGTAGCTGTGGTAGGCGGCGGTCAGCACCTGCTTCTGGCTGGTGGTTGCCAATACCAGGTAGTTCTTGGCGGCAATGCCACGACCGGCCAGGGTTTCCAGTTGCATGCGCAGGGCCGGGTCGCTGGCTTGCAGGCCGGCGGTGTCGATCAACACCACGCGCTTGCGCAACAGCGGCTCCAGCGCCTGGGCCAGCGACTGGCCTGGATCGACGTAGGTCACCGGTACATTGAGGATACGACCCAAGGTCTTGAGCTGCTCCTGCGCGCCGATACGGAAGCTGTCCATGCTCACCAGCGCCAGGTTCTGCGGGCCGTACTTGAGCACGTAGCGGGCGGCCAGCTTGGCCAGGGTGGTGGTCTTGCCCATGCCGGCCGGGCCGACCATGGCGATGACACCGCCCTCCTCGATCGGCTCGACCTCGGGCACTTCGATCATCCGTGCCAAGTGCGCCAGCAGCATGCGCCAAGCCTGGCGCGGCTCTTCGATTTCGCCCGTCAGATCCAGCAGCTCGCGAGCGATCGGACCGGACAGGCCAATACGCTGCAGTCGACGCCAGAGGTTGGCCTGCTGCGGCTTGCTGCCCTGCAACTGGCTCCAGGCCAGCGAGCCAAGCTGCACTTCCAGCAGCTCGCGCAGCCCCGACAGCTCCGAGCGCATGGCATCGAACAAACGCGGGTCGACCGGCGCCGGCGCAGGTGCCGCGGCAGGGGCCGGCATGTCGACGTGAGGCTCGATCAAAGGCTCCGAGGCAGTCAACGACTGCCCGGCGAACAATTGGCGATTGCCTTCGGCTGTGTCATCACGGTTGTCCAGCTCAGCCTGGACGTTGGCAATGCGCGACTGGGTCTTGCGCAGCTCTTGCTCAAGCTCGGCATTGGGCACACGCGGAGCCAGGGCCGACAGTTTGTAGTCCAGCGCAGCCGTCAGTTCGACACCACCGGCAATACGGCGGTTACCGATGATGGCGGCATCGGAGCCAAGCTCATCCCGGACCAGCTTCATGGCCTGACGCATATCGGCGGCGAAAAAACGCTTAACTTGCATAACCCACTACCTCAGCCGTTAGGGCCCACAGTGGCAACGATGGTGACTTGCTTGTTATCCGGTATTTCCTGATACGCCAGAACATGCAAATTCGGTACAGCCAGACGACCGAAGCGCGACAGCATGGCTCGGATCGGGCCCGCTACCAGGAGGATGGCCGGCAGGCCCTGCATCTCTTGGCGCTGGGCAGCTTCGATCAACGAACGCTGCAGCTTTTCGGCCATGCTCGGTTCCAGAAGAACACCGTCTTCCTGACCTTGTCCGGCCCTTTGCAGACTATTGAGCAAAATCTGTTCCAACCTTGGCTCAAGGGTGATGACAGGTAGCTCGGACTCAACGCCGACAATGCTTTGCACGATGGCGCGACACAATCCGACGCGCACTGCAGCCACCAATGCGGCGGTATCTTGACTCTTGCTGGCATTGTTGGCGATGGCCTCGGCAATACTGCGAATGTCACGCACCGGCACCTGCTCGGAAAGTAATGCCTGCAGGACCTTGAGCAACCCCGACAAGGAAATGACACCCGGGACCAACTCCTCGGCAAGTTTAGGCGATGCCTTGGCCAACACCTGCAAGAGCTGCTGGACTTCCTCGTGGCCGATCAGCTCGTGGCAATGTTTCTGCAGGATCTGGTTGAGATGGGTGGCGACCACGGTACTGGCGTCCACCACGGTGTAGCCCAGCGACTGCGCCTGGGCACGCTGGCCGATGTCGATCCACACCGCTTCCAGGCCGAATGCCGGGTCACGTGCGGCGATACCATTGAGCGTCCCGAACACCTGACCGGGGTTGATGGCCAGTTCGCGGTCCGGGTAGATCTCGGCTTCGGCCAGGATCACCCCCATCAGCGTCAGGCGGTAGGCGCTGGGCTGCAGGTCCAGGTTGTCGCGAATATGCACGGTAGGCATGAGAAAGCCCAGGTCCTGGGAGAGCTTCTTGCGCACGCCCTTGATCCGCGCCAACAACTGACCACCCTGGTTGCGGTCGACCAGCGGAATCAACCGATAGCCGACTTCCAGGCCGATCATGTCGATGGGCGTGACATCGTCCCAGCCCAGTTCCTTGGTCTCCAGTGCACGCTGCGGCGACGGCAGCAGGTCCTGTTGACGCTGCACCTCTTCCTGGGCCTTGATCTTGGCCTTCTGCTGCTTCTTCCACACCAGATAGGCACCCCCGCCTGCCAGCAGCCCGAGGCTGAGGAAGGCGATGTGCGGCATGCCCGGGACCAGGCCCATGACGATCATCAACGCACCGGAAACCGCCAGGGCCTTGGGCGAATCGAACATCTGCCGGTTGATCAACTTGCCCATGTCCTCGGAGCCCGAGGCACGGGTAACCATGATCGCCGCCGCCGTGGACAGCAGCAGTGATGGCAGCTGCGCCACCAAACCGTCACCGATGGTCAGCAGGGCGTACACCTTGCCGGCGTCGCCGAACGACATGCCATGCTGCAGCATACCGATCAGCATGCCGCCGATCAGGTTGATGAACAGGATCAGCAGACCGGCGATGGCGTCGCCGCGCACGAACTTGCTGGCACCGTCCATCGAGCCATAGAACTCGGCCTCCTGCGCCACCTCGGCGCGGCGCGCCTTGGCCTGGGCCTGGTCGATCAGGCCGGCGTTGAGGTCGGCGTCGATGGCCATCTGTTTGCCGGGCATCGCGTCCAGGGTAAAACGCGCGCTGACTTCGGAGATACGCCCGGCACCCTTGGTCACCACCACGAAGTTGATGATCATGAGGATGGCGAACACCACCGCACCGACCACATAGTTACCACCGATCACCACTTCGCCGAAGGCCTGGATCACCTTACCGGCAGCGCCATGTCCCTCCTGGCCGTGGAGCATGACCACCCGGGTGGAAGCGACGTTGAGCGCCAGGCGCAGCAGCGTGGCGACCAGCAGAATGGTGGGGAACGCGGCAAAGTCGAGCGGGCGCAGGGCGTAGACGCAGACCAGCAGCACGACGATCGACAATGCGATGTTGAAGGTGAAGAACACGTCGAGCAGGAACGGCGGGATCGGCAACATCATCATTGCCAACATCACCAGCAACAGCAGCGGCACGCCCAGGTTGCCCCGACCGAGACCGGCCAGGTTGTTGCGGGCGTTGCTGATTAACTGAGTGCGATCCACCGCGATTCCTCTTCAAGCAAAACTTTGACACCCAAGGGGGCGCTTGGGCGTGGCTTTGCAAGAAGCTTTCCAACTTTGCGGGTTTTGCCTATGGCTCGGGGAATTCAGCGTTTTTAGGACCCAGCGCCGCCCGCGCGGTGCATCGCGGAGCACGGCGCCTAGAAACGCAGGGGCGGGACAGCGCTCGACCTCACTCCCAGTCCCATCACCAATCCCAGCTCAGCTATCGCGCCGCAGGTCCGGCGGAATCGGCAGGTCGTCCTTGAGCGGATCCGGCCGCTTGCCCTTGCCCGCACGGTACTGGCGGATCTGGAATACATAGGCCAACACCTGCGCGACCGCCAGGTACAACCCTGCAGGGATCTCCTGCTCAAGCTCGGTAGAGTAGTAAATGGCTCGGGCCAGAGCGGGCGACTCAAGGATCTGCACCTTGTGCTCGATACCGATCTCACGAATCTTCAAGGCAACGAAATCAGTGCCCTTGGCCACCAGCAAGGGCGCTACTCCACCCTTCTCGGGGTCGTACTGCAAGGCCACCGCATAGTGCGTCGGGTTGGTGATGATCACGTCAGCCTCTGGCACCGCCGCCATCATGCGCCGCTGCGATATCTCCCGCTGCAGCTGACGGATACGCTGCTTCACCTCCGGCTTGCCTTCGGTGTCCTTGTACTCGTCCCGCACTTCCTGCTTGGTCATCTTCAATTTCTTGTGCGTCTGGTACAGCTGGAACGGCACGTCGACCGCGGCGATCAGCAATAACCCCGCCGCCATCCACAAGGCACTCCACCCCACCACCTGAACGCTATGGATGATCGCCTGGTCCAGCGGCTCGTTGGCAATCGACAGCAAGGCCTGGCGGTCAGACGCCAATACCAGCAGCGCCACGACCAGGATCACGAAAAACTTGGCAATCGCCTTGAGCAATTCGGTAAGCGCATGCATCGAGAACATCCGCTTGATCCCCGCCAACGGGTTCATTCGGCTGAACTTGGGTTGCAGCAGGCTGCCGGAGAACAGGAACCCGCCCAGGGCAATGGGCGCGACGAACGAGATGACGAACAACAGAATCAACACCGGCTGGCTCGCCCAGATCGCCATCTTGCCCGAGGCCAGCAGAAACGCGCCCATCGAACGCTCATCGACGATCACCTCGCGGGTCAGGCTGAAGTTCAGGCGCATCATTTCGAGCAAGGTCTCGGCCATGTAGCCGCCGAACGCCAACAATCCGCCGGCCCCGGCCAGGGTCACGGCCACGGTGTTCAGTTCCTTGGAACGGGCAATCTCACCTTTTTCGCGCGCGTCGCGCTTGCGCTTGTCGGTGGGTTCTTCTGTCTTGTCCTGACCGCTCTCGCTCTCAGCCATGCTCAGCGCGCCCTTGCCAGCTCACGCAGCCATTGCAGCGCTTCGCTGGCCAATGCCTGGTAGTGGGAAAGAATATCGGCCAGACCCACCCAGAAAATACCCATACCCAGCACCAAGGTGAGTGGGAAGCCGATGGAAAAGATGTTCAACTGCGGCGCGGCACGGGTCATCACGCCGAAGGCGATGTTCACCACCAACAAGGCGGCGATTGCCGGCAGGATCAGCAACAAACCCGCACCGAACACCCAGCCCAGCCGGCCAGCCATTTCCCAGAAATGAGTGACGACCAGCGCGTTGCCCACCGGCAAGGTGGTGAAGCTCTCGGTCAAGACCTCGAACACCACCAGGTGGCCGTTCATCACCAGGAACAACACACTCACCAGCATGGTCATGAACTGGCTGACCACCGCTACGTTGACGCCGTTGGCCGGGTCCACCATCGACGCGAAGGCCATACCCATCTGGATCGCAATGATCTGACCGGCGATCACGAACGCCTGGAACAACAGCTGCAATGAGAAACCGAACAACGCACCGACAATGATCTGCTCGCCACACAGCAGCAGGCCACGAAGGCTCAAAGGGTCGAATTCAGGCAGCGGCGGCAGACCCGGGACGATCACCACGGTGATGGCCAAGGCAGCGTAAAGACGCACCCGCGCCGGCAGCATCCGCGTGCCGAAGATCGGCATGGTCATCAGCACGGCCGTCACGCGAAACAGTGGCAGGACGAAGGTGGCGACCCAAGTGCCGATCTGCGCGTCGGTCAGCTCCAGCATGCCTGCCTCACCCGATCAGTTGCGGAATGCTGGAGTACAGGCCGGTGATGTACTCCATGAACTTCTGCACCAGCCATGGCCCGGCGACGATCAGCGTCACCAGCATCACCAGCAGGCGCGGCAGGAAGCTCAGGGTCTGTTCGTTGATCTGGGTGGCAGCCTGGAACATCGCCACCACCAGGCCGACCAACAGGCTCGGCACCACCAACACGGCAACCATCAGCGTGGTTAGCCAGAGGGCATCGCGAAACAGGTCGACGGCTACTTCTGGGGTCATGCAAGACTCTCCTTGACAGCGTCAGACGCCGCCGAAACTGCCGGCCAGTGTGCCCATGATCAGCGCCCAGCCGTCGACCAGCACGAACAGCATGATCTTGAACGGCAACGAAATGATCAGCGGCGACAGCATCATCATACCCATGGCCATCAGCACGCTGGCGACCACCATGTCGATGATCAGGAACGGGATGAAGATCATGAAGCCGATCTGGAACGCGGTCTTGAGCTCGGAGGTGACGAAGGCTGGCACCAAAATGGTCAGCGGCACCTGGTCGGGGCCTGCGATGTCGGTCCGCTTGGACAGGCGCATGAACAGGTCCAGGTCGCTCTGCCGGGTCTGTGCCAGCATGAAGTCCTTGAGCGGCCCCTGGGCCTTGTCGATGGCCTGCTGAGCAGTCATCTGCTCGGCCAGGTAAGGCTGCAGGGCATCCTTGTTCACCCGGTCGAACACGGGCGCCATGATGAACAGGGTCAAGAACAGCGCCATGCCCGTCAGCACCTGGTTGGACGGCGTCTGCTGCAGGCCCAGGGCCTGGCGCAAGATGGAGAAGACGATGATGATCCGGGTGAAGCTGGTCATCAGGATGACGAACGCTGGAATGAAGCTCAGCGCCGTCATGATCAGCAGGATCTGCAGGCTGACCGAATACTCCTGCTGCCCGTCAGGGGTGTTGGACAGGGTGATGGCCGGAATCGACAGCGGGTCGGCTGCCACGGCCAATGGCGCAGCCAGCAGCAGCGCCACTGGCAACAGAATGCTCAACAGTAAGCGCAGTGCGCCGGTCATCACTTCTTGTCCTTCTGATCCTTGCCCATCAGCTCCAGAAGGCGCTGGGCAAACTCGGGTGCCGCCGCACGTGCGTCAGCGGGCACATCCACAGGTTCGGCCATGACATGCAAGGTTTCGATGCTGCCGGGGCTGTGGCCGATCAGCACCTGTTCCTTGCCAATCTGCACCAACAACAGCCGGTCACGCGGACCGATGGAACGACTGCCGACGATCTCGATCACCTGCCCGCCCCTGGGCGCAGCGCCCTGCAGGCGTCGCAGCAGCCAGGCCAGAAAGAAGATCAGGCCAACCACCAGCAACAGGCCGAATACCATCTGTGCCAGTTGACCACCCAGGCTACCGGGCGCGGCAGCCGCTGGCGATACAGGGGTCGGCGTTGCCGCGGCAATCGCCACCTCGCTGGCGAGCAAGGTGGCCAGGGCCATGACAGCCCGCATCATGCCCTTCACTCAGCGCAGCTTCTTGATACGTTCGCTGGGGCTGATCACGTCGGTCAGGCGAATGCCGAACTTCTCGTTGACCACGACCACCTCGCCATGGGCGATCAGCGTGCCATTGACCAGCACGTCGAGCGGCTCACCGGCCAGGCGGTCGAGTTCGATCACAGACCCCTGGTTGAGCTGCAGCAGGTTGCGGATGTTGATTTCGGTGCTGCCCACTTCCATCGAAATGCTCACCGGAATATCCAGGATCACATCCAGGTTCGGGCCGTCCAGGCTGACGTTCTCCTTGGGTTTGGGCGAGCTGGCGAACTCTTCCATCGGCAGGCGACCGGCGCCACCGTTGCCGCTGTCGCCGCCGAGCAAGGCGTCGATGTCGGCCTGACCGGCGTCGCCGGACTGCTCCAGGGCAGCAGCCCACTCATCGGCCAGGGCCTGATCTTCTGGGGAGGTGATCTCGTTTTCGTTAGCCATGATGTCCTCGACAGGCATTCAATTCGTGGAGAGCGACCGACGCGCCTTCAGCGGCGCTCGATCGGGTCGATGATCTGCAGTGCCAGGTTGCCTTTGTGCGAGCCCAAGCGGGCCTTGAACGACGGCACGCCATTGGCACGCAGCACCAGGTGTTCAGGCAGTTCCACCGGAATGACGTCACCGGGCTGCATGTGCAGCACATCGCGCAACTTCAACTGGCGACGGGCAACCGTGGCGCTCAATGGCACGGACACATCGAGCACGTCTTCGCGCAAGGCCTTGACCCAGCGCTCGTCCTGGTCGTCCAGATCGGATTGGAAACCGGCGTCGAGCATCTCGCGCACCGGCTCGATCATCGAATAAGGCATGGTCACGTGCAAATCGCCGCCGCCACCGTCCAGTTCGATATGGAAGGTCGACACCACCACCGCCTCGCTCGGGCCGACGATGTTGGCCATGGCCGGGTTGACCTCCGAGTTGATGTACTCGAAGTTGACCGGCATGATCGCCTGCCAGGCTTCCTTGAGGTCGACGAAGCACTGGTCCAGCACCATGCGGACCACGCGCAGCTCGGTCGGCGTGAATTCACGGCCCTCGATCTTGGCGTGACGACCGTCACCACCGAAGAAGTTGTCCACCAGCTTGAATACCAGCTTGGCGTCGAGAATGAACAACGAGGTGCCACGCAACGGCTTGATCTTCACCAGGTTCAGGCTGGTAGGCACGTACAGCGAATGCACGTACTCGCCGAACTTCATCACCTGCACGCCACCGACGGCCACGTCAGCCGAGCGGCGCAGCAGGTTGAACATGCTGATGCGGGTGTAGCGGGCAAAGCGCTCGTTGATCATTTCCAGGGTCGGCATGCGACCACGGACGATCCGATCCTGGCTGGTCAGATCGTAGCTCTTGATGCTGCCGGGCTCGGCAGCGCTCTCGGTCTGTACCAGCCCATCGTCGACGCCATGCAACAGGGCGTCGATTTCATCCTGGGACAGCAGGTCCTGTACGGCCATTGCGGACTCCTACTGCAATACGAAATTGGTGAACAGCAACTGGTCGACGACCGGTTTGCCGACTTCCTTCTGGGCAACTTCCTGCACCACCGCGGTGGCTTTCTGGCGCAGCATCTCCTGCCCCACGGGGCTGCCGGCCAACGTGTCGAAGCCCTGTCCGGAGAACATCATCACCAGGTTGTTGCGGATCACCGGCATGTGCACCTTCAGTGCATCCAGGTCTGCCTGGTTGCGACCTTGCATG
Organism: Pseudomonas taiwanensis DSM 21245; assembly: GCF_000425785.1. GTDB lineage: Bacteria > Pseudomonadota > Gammaproteobacteria > Pseudomonadales > Pseudomonadaceae > Aquipseudomonas > Aquipseudomonas taiwanensis. The sequence continues at coordinate 128,376 of NZ_KE384453.1, read as the reverse complement.
GTGATGCTCACCTGCATGTAGCGCTGGCGGCCGTTCTGGTTGAAGTTGACGACAAAGGCAGGGGCCAGTGGCTCGTAAATCGCGGCAGGCTTGATGTTGCTCGCGGTCGGCTCGGCGGCCGGTGCGGGTTCGCTCTTGTGCATGATGAACCAGGTGGCACCTACAGACAGGCCAACCGCCAGCAGCAAGGCCAGCACCAGCAGCAAGATCAACTTGAGTTTGCCTTTAGAGGCGGGGTCTTTCACTGCGTCGCTCTTCGCCATGCCAATAATCCGTCGTCCATCAGGGTTTCAAATGAGGATGACGTGGCTTGAGCAAGTGTTATGCCAGATTTGACATAGCGGGCATGACGGATGCCAGACGGGGGATGGAGATCGAGCGCCGCCCGCGCGGCGCATCGCCAGCAAGGCTCGCCCCTACGTTTGTTTCGGACCCCTGATTCCTGTGGGATGTGCGCGCGACCGCTTTGGTGCTCGGCGCGATAACGCGTGCGTCTGCAGGAGCGAGCCTTGCTCACGATGCGCCGCGCGGGCGGCGCTCGACCTCACCCCACCACAACCCTCAGGCGTAGTAGTCGACCGCACTGTCGCCGATGACAACCTGCTGCTCAACCGGGCGTGAAGCCTCGGCAATCTCACCTTGCTCAGCGCCACCCTGGCCACGCCGCGCCGCGACCCCGGACAACTGCGACCCCTGCTGCTGAGCCTGCTGTTGCTGCTGCCCACGCGACTGGTCGGCCACGTTCACATCCGGTTGCGCCAGCCCCTGCTGGGCGAACAGCTCGCGCAAACGGTGCACCTGACTGTCCAATGCATCACGCACGCCGGCATGGCCACTGATGAAGGTCACCTGGGTCGACTGGTCCGCCGCCACATTGACGCGAATGTCCAAGCGCCCCAGCTCAGCAGGTTCCAGCTGGATATCCGCCGACTTGAGATTCTGGCTGGACAGGTACATGACCCGGTTCACCAAACCTTCGGTCCAGGCGCTCTGGTGCATGGCCAGCGGCTGGTGCAGCGGGCTGCTGGTCACCGGCACCGCATTGGCGGTCTTGGCCGTGGCGGCCTGGGTCAGGTTGGCCAGGCGGTTGGCAAAATCGTCCACACGGGTATCACTGCTGGCGCCCTTGGTGTCTTTCAACCCGTCTTCGAGCAGTGCACTGAATGCCTTCTCACCGGTTTCCGACTGCCCGCTGTCAGCCTCCGGCTTCTCGACCATGTTCGCCAAGGTATTGACGGCCACCTGACCATCATCACTCTGCGCCTGAGACGCATCGGCAGCCGGGGCGGCATGTGCCGACACCGTGCCTTTGGCCTGCGCGCTCTGCTCAAGGGCCAGGCGCAGGGTCGGCAAGTTGGCCAGCGGGTCGACCTCTGGATCGAACGCTTGCATCTCTGGTTCTTCCGGCAATGGGCTGACCAGCTGCGGTTTGACAGGCTGCGCCGCAGCCTGCAGCACCGGTGCCACCGCTTCTGCCTGGGCCTGGATCAGTTGCGCGCCTGGCTGTGCGTCGGTGACCTGGCCAGCGACCAGGCTCGCGTCCAGCACGCTCAAATCATTGACTGGCGCAGCATTCGCCTCGGCATCGACATTAGCACCGGCCTGGCTTTGATCGTCCGCTGGCAATTTATTGCCGCCATCGGCAACACCTGGCTTGTCGGCAGTTTCTTTCTTGCCGTCCTGGGTCGCCTCAGGCTTGTCCTTCGGCTTGGCTGCCGCAGCCTTGTCATCTCGGGCAGGCACGGTGTCACGGCCCTGCTTGGCCATCACCTGGTCAAAGCCGCCGCCCTGCCCGCCCGCCGCCTGCGGCGACTTGTCGACCACCGAGCCGACCCCGCGCGACGGCTTGCCCACGGCGTTGGCTTGCAACAAAGGATTGGATGCGACAGGCATCGAGAGGTCTCCGCGCCGAATACAAAAAAAACGTCTGGGCAAAGACAGGCAAAACTCGCGCCAAGTCGCAATTCAACCGGCGGAAACGCGCGCGCGCTCACCACGATAGAAGCGTTGAACCTCCAGGTATTCCTGGTCGATTCGATTGATCAGGTCTTCGATGCCATACAACGGCTGCTGCCTGACCCGCTCTTCCAGCTCATGGCACAAGCTCGCCAGGCCGACCGCGCCCATGTTGCTGCTACTGCCCTTGAAGCTGTGAGCTGCAATACCGAGCTCATGGGCATTCTTGGCCTCGTGCAGCTGGCTCAACCGTCGTTCGGAGTCTTCCAGGAAAGTCTCCAGCAATTGCAGGTAGCCATCTTCCATGACCTCCTGCAAATCGCTGAGCACCTTGAAGTCAATATGCATGTCAGTCACTTGTTCACTCCTTGATCAAGCTGGATTATGCCTGAGCCGTCCCACGACCCACCATTGGGCTTACCAGTCGAAGCAGACCCGCGCGCAACGCCCACCCTCGATCCATTGGGCACTGTCACCCAGCCGCTGCACCAGCCCCAGGCCGCGACCGCTGAGCCCCTGCTCCTGGGGCGTGCGGGACAACACCTGGCAAACATCGAAGCCCGCGCCAGTGTCACGCACTTCAATGGTCAGACGCCCGCCACGCTCCAGCGGTTCAACCCGCAGGTCGATCCGCACATGGCCTTCGACCAACGAAGCCAATCGCCGGGCGCGTTCCTGATAATAGTTGGCAAAACCCTGAACATCACGTTTGAGCCGCGAATCCAGGCCCAGCACACCATGTTCCAGGGCATTCGAATACAGCTCACTGAGCACGCTGTGCAAACGACCGGTACTGGGCCGAAGGCCATGGATCTCTTGCAGCAATTGGACCAGGTATGGCACCGGATTGAACCGCTTGAGGCTTTCACCCCGCAGCTCGAACCCCAACGACCAGTCCAAAGGACTGGAACGCCCGCTGTCAGAGTACAACGTCGGCGCAGGCACCTTCTCGCCTGGGGCGAACATGCGGATGTCGCACAGACTGATGTCATCCCTGGGCCGTCCGCCAAAGCGTTTGAGCGCCTGCATGACCTCTTCGAACAGCAGGCTGGGGTCACGGTTGTCGGCCAGCACCTGACGCAGGCGCTGCACACCGAACAGACGCTCTTGGTCATCGGCCGTATCGACCACGCCATCGGAGAGCAGCAACAAGCGCTCGCCCGGCGCTAGCGGAAGCACTTCGGTACTGTCGTCGAAACGCTCTGGAGCCAGAATGCCGAGCGGCAGGTGACGCGAGCTGAGCACCGATAGCACCTCGCCACTGGCCGACAACCGGTAACCGTCAGGCATACCGCCGTTCCAGACTTCCACCAAACCGCGCTGCACGCTGAGACTGAGCAACAGCACGCATGCGAACATGTCCACTGGCAGGATACGCTTGAGCTTGGCGTTCATTTCGCGCAGGGTCTGCGCCAGCCCATAGCCCTTGGCGGTCATGCCATAGAACACCTCCGCCAGTGGCATGGCGCCGACGGCAGCGGGCAGGCCATGGCCGGTGAAGTCCCCCAGCAATACATGCATGTCACCGGAAGGCGTGAAGGCCGCCAGCAACAAATCGCCATTGAACAAAGCGTAGGGCGATTGCAGGTAGCGAATGTTGGAAGCGGACAGGCAGCCGGAGTGCGCCACCTTGTCGAACACCGCCTTGGCGACCCGCTGTTCGTTCAGCAGGTGATGGTGATGGCGGGCGATCTGGTCGCGCTGTTCAAGCACCGTGGCCTGCAGGCGACGCAGGCGGTCCATCGCTCGGATCTTGGCGCCGAGAATCACCGCGCTGTACGGTTTGGCCATGAAGTCGTCGCCCCCGGCCTCCAGGCAGCGCACCAAGGCATCCTCCTCACTCAACGAGGTGAGAAAGATGATCGGCACCAACGCCTCTCCCGCCAGGGCCTTGATCTGCCGCGCGGCCTCGAAGCCATCCATCACCGGCATGAGTGCATCGAGCAACACCAGTTGCGGTCGCCGCTCGATGAACAGCGCCACCGCCTGCTCTCCGTTTTCAGCGGTAAACACCTGGTGTCCCTGGCGCCGGACGATTTGCGCGAGCAGCAGACGATCGGCCGCGCCGTCCTCCGCCACCAGCACGGTCAACGCCTGATCAGTCGCCATCGCGACACTCAACTGATGTCGAACAGTTTTTCGAAATTGGAGATCGCCAGAATCTTGCGCACATCATCGCTGGCGTGCACTACTCTCACGTCCGATTCGTCGCCACCGGCGTGGTCACGCAGCAACAGCAGCATGCCGAGCGCGGAACTGTCCAGGTAGGTAGCGTCCTTGAGATCGACGACCACCGAGTCGGGTCGACGATCCTGGCGCTCGTAAGCATCCCTGAATTCCTGATGCTTGCCGAAATCGAAGCGCCCCTTGATCTTGATCGTCAGTTTTTTTCCGTCCTGCGAAAAATCACTCTCGACTGCCATGCTAGCGATTCCTTCGATGATGGCGAATGCAACTCTTCAATGTTTAGCAGCCACTGGCAAGGGGTGCAAGGCGCCCGGTCTTTTCAGCGCCCCACGCCGGCACCGACCTGCTGGCGACAAGACCGGTACCACCTACGGATGCCCCTGCCTTGGCAGCCGCTGCGACAACTCATCCAACAGCCTCTGCTCACGCTTGTCCTCGGCCCGCCGCGCCTCGTCCATGTACCGCTGGACCAGCTTGCGCAGCCCTTCCACTCGGGCATAGGCCTGCTGCCAGGTGCCACGGGCATTGTTGAGGTTGGTCTGATGCCAGTTGAGACTCTGGCGCTGCTGGGTCATGGCCGTTTCAAGCTGCCCCAGGAAGCGTTGATAGTTCACCAGCCAACTGCCGTTGACACCCTGGCCACCGCGATTGATCCACTGCGCCTGGTAGCCCTCACGGAAACTTTCGAGCTCGGCCAGCTTGGCCTGGGCCTGGGCCACTTGTTGCTGGAAGTGCCCAAGGCGCTGGGCAGCCTTGCGCTCGGCCTCTTCGGCCATTTCCACCACCGGCGCCAGGCGCGCGGCTCGGCTAGGGGAGGCCATGGTCTATCAACCGGCCGCCGGGGGCGTGAAAATCATCCCCAGCTGTTCGCGGCTCTGGGTCATGCCGACGTTTTCGTCCAGCCCCTGGCGCAGGAAATCCACCAGCTTGGGCTGCAAGGCAATGGCCAGGTCCGTCTCAGGATCACCGCCAGCCACGTAGGCGCCCACGCTTATCAGGTCGCGACTTTGCGACAGGCGCGACCACAACTGCTTGAACTTCTGCGCCTGGCGCAAATGGTCAGCATCGACCACCTGGGGCATGACCCGGCTGATGGACGCTTCGATATCGATGGCCGGGTAATGCCCCTCCTCCGCCAGGCGCCGCGATAGCACGAAGTGACCGTCCAGCACGCCGCGCGCCGAGTCGGCGATCGGATCCTGCTGGTCATCGCCTTCGGAAAGCACTGTATAGAACGCGGTGATGGAGCCACCACCCGGCTCACCGTTACCCGCCCGTTCCACTAACTTGGGCAGCTTGGCGAATACCGATGGCGGGTAGCCGCGAGTCGCCGGCGGCTCACCGATGGCCAAGGCGATTTCCCGCTGGGCCTGGGCAAAGCGAGTCAGCGAATCCATGAGCAACAGGACGTTCTTGCCCTTGTCACGGAAGTATTCGGCGATCCGGGTGCAATACATGGCGGCGCGCAACCGCATCAGGGGGGCATCGTCGGCGGGTGACGCCACCACTACCGAGCGCTTGAGGCCTTCTTCGCCCAGGATGTGCTCGATGAACTCCTTCACCTCGCGGCCCCGCTCGCCGATCAGCCCGACCACGATGATTTCGGCCTCGGTAAAGCGGGTCATCATGCCCAACAGCACCGACTTACCGACACCGGTACCGGCAAACAAGCCAAGACGCTGGCCACGGCCGACCGTGAGCAGACCGTTGATGCTGCGGATACCGACATCCAGCGGCTGGCTGATGGGGTCGCGGTTCAGCGGGTTGATCACCGGGCCATCCATCGGCACCCAGTCTTCGGCCTTCATGCCGCCCTTGCCATCGAGCGCACGACCGGCGCCGTCAAGCACCCGGCCGAGCATGCTCATGCCCATGGGCAGCCGTCCGCTGTCATCCAGCGGCACCACCCGCGCCCCCGGGGCGATACCCGCGATGCTGCCCACTGGCATCAGGAAAACCTTGTTACCGGCAAAGCCCATGACCTCGGCTTCGACCTGCACCGGGTGGTAGCTGTCGTCATTGATCACCAGGCAACGACTGCCCACGGCAGTGCGCAGGCCTTCGGCCTCCAGGGTCAGCCCCACCATTCGCAGCAGGCGGCCCTCGACCACCGGCTGGGCAGGCAGCTTGATCGCCTCGGCATAGCTGCCCATGCGCTTGCCGAAACTGGTGCGATCAAGGCGCATCGTTGTCGCCCAGCTCGATGCTGAGGTCCGGCGTCGCCGGATGCAGCGACTGGTCATGCAACTGGTCGAACAGCTGCGCTACCGCTTTCTCGATGCGAGTCTCCATGGTCGCGTCGATGCGACTGTGGGCCGTCTCGATACGACAGCCGCCCGGCAGCAGGCCCTCATCCTCCAGCAACTTCCAGCTTTCCTCGTGACGCTCGCGCAGGGCCTTGGCCAGCTCGAAGTCCTGGGGATTGAGGTGAATACGGATGTTGTCGGCGCCCATGGGCAGCAGTTTGAGCGCCTCGCGCAGCACGTGGGTGATCTGGCTGGAGTCGGTGTGCAGCTCGCGCCCGATCACCTGCCGGGTCATGTGCGCGACCAGGTGCACCAGGCTTTTTTCGATCTGCGTGTCCTGCTCGGCAATCGGCTCGAGCAGGTTGCTCATCAACTGCTCCAGGGTCGCCAGCTTGGCCGACAAGGCTTCTTCGGCCTCCTGGCGCACCTTCAGCTGGGTGCTGTGAAAACCTTCGCGCTCGCCGGTGGCGAAACCTTCGTTGTAGGCTTCCTGGCGGATCGCTTCGAGTTCTTCGAGCGTCAGTGGCTGGACTTCTTCCAGCGGCACCTCTTCGACCTCTTCCTCGATGATTTCTGGCTCGGGTTCAGGCTCTGGCTCGGGCTGCGGATCGAAGCTGGGCAACGCCCAGACATCGACGCCCTCGAGGTCGCGGGCGCGGATCAGGTCGCTGGGGTGTTCAGTGGTGGACATGCCGTCAGATTCTCAAAAACATGTTCAGCCGATGCATTCGCTGCAGGCGCGGGTTCACCCGCGAATGCGTCGGCAAGGGCAACCTCATCGGCTGGCCTGGTGCATTCGCGGATAAACCCGCGCCACAGGGGCAGCACCAGCCAGCATGAACCGGCAACCTTTTAAATCATTTCCTCGGCGCCCTTGCCGCCAAGCACGATCTCGCCGGCTTCGGCCATACGACGGGCAATGGTGAGGATTTCCTTCTGCGCCGTTTCCACGTCGCTGACGCGCACCGGGCCCTTGGCCTCCAGGTCGTCGCGCAGCAGCTCCGACGCACGCTTGGACATGTTCTTGAAGATCTTGTCCTTGACCCGCTCGTCGGCGCCTTTGAGCGACACCACCAGCACGTCGGAGGATACCTCGCGCAACAGTGCCTGGATGCCCCGGTCGTCGACATCGGCCAGGTTGTTGAAGACGAACATCAAGTCTTCGATCTGCTCCGACAGGTCGTTGTCGATTTCGCGGATCGAGTCCATCAGTGCACCTTCCACGGAGCTGTCGAGGAAGTTCATGATGTCGGCTGCACGCTTGATACCGCCCAAGGTGGTCCGCGCGGCGTTGGAGTTGCCCGAGAACTGCTTCTCGAGGATCTGGTTCAGCTCTTTAAGCGCCGCCGGCTGCACGGTGTTGAGCGACGACACACGCAGGATGATGTCCAGACGCACCTTGTGGTCGAAGTTGCTCAGCACTTCGCCAGCCTGGTCGGGGTCGAGGTAGGCCACCACGATCGCCTGGATCTGCGGGTGCTCGTAGCGGATGACGTCGGCCACGGCTCGCGGCTCCATCCACTTGAGGCTGTCCAGGCCGCTGGTGTTGCCACCGAGCAGGATGCGGTCGATCAGGCCGTTGGCCTTGTCTTCGCCCAGCGCCTGGTTGAGCATCTTGCGGATGTAGCCATCAGAGCCAACCCCCAGGCTGGTCTGGTCGCCGACGATGTCGACGAACTCGCTCATCACCTGCTCGACCTGCTCTCGATGCACATTGCCCATCTGCGCCATGGCCACACCGACCCGCTGCACTTCCTTGGGCCCCATGTGTCGCAGGACCTGGGCGGCATCGGTTTCGCCCAGGGACAGCAGGAGAATGGCCGCTTTGTCGACGCGGCTCAGCTTGGCGGCAACGGCTCGGTTATCACTCATCGGCGTTAATCCACTCTTTCACGACCTGAGCCACACGGCCCGGATCTTCGGCCACCAGGCCCTTGATTGCGTTGAGCTGTGCCTCATACCCTTCGGAAGGGCTTGGCAACAGAATGCTGCTCGGGCCACCCAAGCTGACGCGGTCGTTGGCCAACTCGCCATCCAGACCGATCATGCCGCCCAGCTCCATGTCGCTGTCCGTGGCAGCCTGCTTGCCGCCGCCGGTAATGTTGTTGAGCACCGGACGCAGCACGCCGAACACCAGCACCAGGATGAACAGTACACCCAGGACCTGCTTGACGATGTCCCAGAACCACGGCTGCTGGTAGAACGCGATGTCGGCGATCTCTTCGCCACGGTCGGCAGCGAACGGTACGTTGATCACGGTCACGCTGTCGCCACGGCTGGCGTCGAAGCCTACCGCGTCCTGCACCAGGCGGGTGAACCGCGCCAGGTCCTCGGCCCCCCAGGGGGTGCGGGTGCTCTCGCCGCTGGCGGCGTCGACCTTGACCTGGTCGTCGACCACCACGGCCACCGACAGGCGGGTCAGGCGACCTTGTTGTTGACGGGTGTGGCTGATGGAGCGGTCAAGTTCGAAGTTCTTGGTGGTCTGCTGCCGCTTGTCGGCCGGGTACGGCGCAAGCATCGGCTGGCCGGTGGCCGGGTCCATGATCTGCTGACCATTGGCATCCACCAGGGGCTGGCCCGGCTGGATGGCGCCGGCAGCGGGTGCGGCAGCGGTGGCATTCTCGGGCGCCGAGGCGCCTGCCGGCGGCTGATTGCTCAGCGCACCCGGCACACCCTGCGGGCCCTGGCTGCTGCTGCGCTGCTCGTTGACCGACTGCTCGCTGCGCAGCGCCGGTTGGTCCGGGTTGAACTGCTCGGAGGTGGACTCCACCGCGCTGAAGTCAAGGTCAGCGGACACTTCGGCCTTGTAGCGGTCGTTGCCCAGGACCGGCTGCAGGATATTGTGCACGCGCTGGGTCAGCATGCTTTCCATGCGGCGGCTGTAGTCGAACTGCTTGCCGGCCATGGTCAGGGCGGTGTCCTGCAACTGGTCGGACAGCAGGTTACCCTTCTGGTCGACCACGGTGACCTGCGACTTTTCCAGTTCCGGTACGCTAGTGGCGACCAGGTTGACGATGGCCATCACCTGACCCGCCTCCAGGGCACGGCCTGGATACAACTCGACCAGTACCGACGCACTTGGCTTGCGCTCGTCACGGACGAACACCGAGCTTTTAGGGATCGCCAGGTGCACACGCGCCGCTTTGACATTGTTCAGGCTGGAGATGGTCCGCGCCAGCTCACCTTCCAGGCCACGGCGGTAGCGAGTGGCCTCCATGAACTGGCTGGTGCCCAGGCCTTGCTCTTTGTCGAGAATCTCGAAGCCTACATTACCGTCGCTTGGCGCCACGCCGGCAGCAGCCAGTTTCAGGCGCGCACGGGAGAGGTCGTCGGCCTTGACCAGTAGCGCACCGGAGTTAGGCTCGACGTTGTAGGGAATGTCGGCAGCCGCCAGCACGTCCATGACCTGCTTGGTGTCCATGCCGGCCAGGCTGCCGTACAACGGACGATAGTCAGGCTGTTGCGACCAGAGCACCACGGCGAAGCCGATCGCCACGCTGGCTGCCAGCCCGACCAACAGGCCGACCTGACGCAGCATGGGCATCTGCGAGATGTTTTCCAGGAACGCCATGCCGAACAGCGGCGGCTTGGCCACTGGCGGGCCACTTTTGGCGGGGGCGTTATCGACGACTGCTTCGGCCATGACTTAACTTCCGTCCTTAAACTGGCATCTGCATGATGTCCTGGTACGACTGAACCAGCTTGTTACGTACCTGCGTCAGGGCCTGGAAGGACACCGAGGCTTTCTGCGAAGCAATCATCACGTCGGTCAGGTCGACGCCGCTCTTGCCGATCTCGAAGGCATTGGCCAGCTGGGTGGACGCCTGCTGGGTCTCATGCACCTTGTTGATGGCCTGGCCGAGCATGTCGGCGAAGCTGCTTTGGCCTGGCGCCAGCTCTGCGGCGACCGACGCCTTGGGCGCGGACATGGCTTCGGCCTGCATGGCACGCATGTCCAACATCAGACGATTGAATTCAACACCTTGGCTCATGGACTTCTCTCTCCGGCGGCCGCATTTTTTTGACACTGATGCAGCGGATAGCCTGGAGCTAGCAACAAGAGTGCCAGCCCGCACACCATCCTGCTAATTCGTGGTTTTCAACCGTACAGACTGGCTTCTACATCGAGCCCGGCATCCCGCATCTGCGCCAGCTTGTAGCGCAAGGTGCGTGGGCTGATCCCCAGCCGCTCGGCAGCTTCCTTGCGGCGCCCACGTTCGGCGCGCAGGGTGTCGATGATCATCTGGAATTCGTGACGACGCATGTCATCACCCAACCCAGAGCCCTCGACCGTCAAATCTTCAGATAATGGCGCAGTAATGGCACCGCCCGAAGTCGCCAAGGGTATGGCGCCAGCCAGGCAGAAATCCGCCGCCTCGATGACCCCGCCTTGCTGCAGGATCAAAGCCCGCTGCAGCGCATTGTCCAACTCTCGGACGTTGCCGGGCCAGGCATAACCCTGCAGGCAAGCCCGCGCATCGGCGGACAGCCGCACCGGCGCATGCTTCATCTTCGCCACATGGCGCGCCAGCAGACGCTCGGCCAGCGGCAGGATATCGCCACTGCGTTCGCGCAGCGGCTGCCACGCCAAGGGGAATACCGAAAGACGGTAGTAAAGGTCCTCGCGGAATCGCCCCGCCGACACTTCACCCGCCAGATCACGGTTGGTAGTGGCCAGTACCCGAATATCCAGCGTGACCGGCTTGCGCCCACCTACCCGCTCCACCTCGCGCTCTTGCAGCACGCGCAGCAACTTGGCTTGCAACCCCAGCGGCATCTCGGAAATCTCATCGAGCAGCAAGGTGCCGCCGTTGGCCTGCTCGAACTTACCCTCCTGGGCGGCGATCGCACCGGTGAAAGCGCCTTTCTCGTGACCGAACAAGGTCGCTTCGAGCATGTTGTCCGGAATGGCCGCGCAATTGATTGCCACGAATGGCTGCGCCGCACGCAACGACTGCTGGTGAATGTAACGCGCCAGCACTTCCTTGCCGGTGCCCGACTCACCCGAGATCAACACCGTGGAGTCGCTGCGCGCAACCCGCGCCGCCAACTCCAGCAATTGCCGGCTGGCCGGCTCGCAAGCCACTGGCCCGTCTTCGTCAGCCGGCCCCACCCGCCCTGCGGCATGGCGCTCCACCAGGCTTAGCAACGCCTTGGGCTCGAACGGCTTGACCAGGTAATCGACAGCGCCCTGGCGCATCGCATCGACGGCGCGCTCCACCGCAGCATGAGCGGTCATCAGCAGCACCGGCAAATGGGGGTGATGACGGCGCAACTGCGCCAAGAGTTGGTGACCGTCCATGCCCGGCATGTTCACATCACTGACCACCAGGCTGAACGCCTCGCCGCTTGCCGCTTCGAGCGCCTCTTCGGCACTACCGACCGCGCGGTAGCCATAGCCGCCGATTTCCAGGGTGTCGCCCAGCGCCTGGCGCAACACGCGGTCATCCTCGACCAGCAGCACCTTGATCTGCATTACATGACCTCCACTGGCTGCCCATCGATCAATGGCAGCTCTACCCTGACACAGGTGCCTCGCCCCACTTTCGAACGCAGGCACACGCGCCCTTGGTGCGCACGCACGACCGCCTTTACCACCGCCAGGCCCAGCCCGGTACCAGTGGCCTTGGTGGTCACGAACGGCTCACCCAGACGTTCGAGCACATCAGCCGCGATACCGCAGCCGGCATCGCTGACACACAGGTGCAGCACCTGCTCTCGCCGATACAGGTGCACCTTGATCCGAGCCTGGCCACCACTGGCCTGCAAGGCATTTTCAAGAAGGTTGAGCAACGCGCCGACCAAGGTGTCGCGATTGCACAGCAACTCCCCCAGATGACTGTCACACTGCCAACGCACGGCATGCCCCTGGACATGCGACTGCGCCGCCTGCTGCAGCGCCTGGAACAACCCCTTGGGCGTGATGCGATCCCCCAACGGCAACTCGCCACGGGCAAACACCAGCATGTCGCGCACCTGGTGCTCCAGTTCGTGCAAGCGCTCCTTGAGATTGCTGGCGAAGCGATGCCGCGTCTGCGGCGCAAGGGTTTGGCTATCGTCCGCCAAATGACTGGCGTAGAGCATGGCCGCCGACAACGGCGTACGAATCTGATGAGCCAGAGAAGCGACCATGCGCCCGAGGGACGACAGGCGCTCGTGACGGGCCAACTGGTCCTGCAGGCGCCGAGTTTCGGTCAGGTCATTGAGCAGTACCAACTGACCGGGCTCAGCGTCCAGCGAGCGCGTGGCGATGGACAAGCGCCGCCCATCGCGCAGGGACACCTCGTGGCCGTCATCCTTGCGCGGGGCGAAACTGCGAGCGATCACTTCGCGCCACAATTGTCCCACCAGCGGCTCACCCAACAGGTCGCACGCGGCCGGATTGGCCTCGCTCACCAGCCCCTGCCCATCGATCACGATGATCCCGCCCGGCAGCAAGTCCAGCAGATTCTGCAAACGATTGGCCAAGCGTTCCTTCTCTCCCAGCTCATCCATGCGCTGCGCACTGACGACCGCCAACTCGCCACGCAGCTCGCTGACGCGCGCCTCGAGCATGTTGTAGGACTCGTTGAGCTGAGTGGATACCTGATTGAACAGAGCGAAGGCCTGCTCAAGCCCCTGTCGACTCTCCTGTTCGACCGAGGCACCCCCTTGCGGATTCGGGGTTCGGGAAAAGTGGGCGGCCTGGGGCATCGTGCTCTCTCGCGTGGCTGACCGTCATAAAAACGGTATGGTGCCAGCGGTGTAGCAATAGCCGTGCCGGAGATGGGGGTTTGTGCAGTGTACGCCCTTGGGATTTGCGGTGCGGCGCATCACGAGCAAGACACGCACGTTGTTTCAGGCCAACTATGTCTGCGCGATAGCGAGCCCCACGAACAAGGCGGTCGCGCGCGCCTGTCACTGACGTTACTGGCCCGAAACAGACGTAGGAGCGAGCCTTGCTCGCGATGCGCCGCGCGGGCGGCGCTCGATGTTCGCCACACCGCACAGCGCAAGGCTTACGCAAGGCTTACGCCAGCCTTACGCAAGCCTTACCCCAATCAATCCTCAGCCTGATCCTCGCCCCCCTGGCGACTCATGCCGTACTTGCGCATCTTCTCCACCAAGGTGGTCCGACGAATACGCAAACGTTCAGCCGCTCGCGCAACGATACCGTTGGCATCGTCCAATGCCTGCTGGATAAGCCCTTGTTCGAGGCTACCCAGGTAGTCCTTCAGATCCAGCCCTTCAGGCGGCAACATGGCATGGTTGGCGAAGTTCGGCGTATGGCCATTGATGGCGACGCGCTCTTCGAGGTCGCCGCGCAAGCTGTCGACCAACTGCTCGTCTTCATCGTCGACGTAACGGAACTTCTTCGGCAACTCCGAGACGCCAATCACCCCGTACGGATGCATGATCGCCATGCGCTCGACCAAGTTGGCCAGTTCGCGGACGTTACCCGGCCAGCCGTGACGGCACAGCGACATGATCGAGGCCGAGTTGAAGCGGATCGAGCCACGCTTTTCGTGCTCCATGCGCGAAATCAGCTCGTTCATCAGCAGCGGGATGTCTTCCACACGCTCACGCAGCGGCGCCATTTCGATGGGGAATACATTGAGTCGGTAGTACAGGTCCTCGCGGAAGGTCCCGTCCTCGATCATGGTCTCGAGGTTCTTGTGGGTTGCCGCGATGATGCGTACATCGATGCTCTGGGTCTTGTTGCTGCCAACGCGTTCGAAGGTACGTTCCTGCAGCACGCGCAGCAGCTTGACCTGCATCGGCAACGGCATGTCACCGATTTCGTCGAGGAACAACGTACCACCATTGGCGAGCTCGAAGCGCCCGGCGCGGCTGGTGATGGCCCCAGTGAAGGCGCCCTTCTCGTGGCCGAATAGCTCGCTTTCGAGCAGCTCGGCTGGGATCGCGCCGCAGTTGACCGGCACGAAAGGCGCTTCGCGACGCTTGGAGTGGTAGTGCAGGTTGCGCGCCACCACTTCCTTGCCGGTGCCGGACTCACCCAGGATCAGCACGCTGGCATCGGTGTCAGCCACCTGCTGCATCATCTGCCGCACATGCTGGATCGCCCGGCTGGTACCCACCAGGCTGCGGAACAGGTTCGGCTCACGCTGCCGACCACGCTCGCGCGCCTGGTCGTACATCTCGCGATAGACCTGGGCACGGTGCAGGGAATCGAGCAACTGACTGTAGCTTGGCGGCATTTCCAGGTTGGACAGGACTCGACGGCGCAGGTCTTCCGGGAACTCCGCGGAAGAAATTTCACCTAAAAGCAAAACAGGAAGGAACTCATCCCAACCTGCCACGGTCTTAAGGAGCCCGAGCACTCCACCAGGAGCTTTTACAGTACCGATCAGCACGCACAGTACTTCGCGACTCGACGACAATGGCTCGACCACCCGCTGCCAGTCCTGGCTGGAACATGGGAGGTTTTCTTCGCCGAGGAAGTTCAGAACCACCGCCAGATCGCGGCGGCGCTCGCTGTCGTCATCGATCAGGAGAATTTTGGTTTCACGCCACATGCAATAGCAACTTCCCTAGTCATATCGGCGCCCTTAGGCGTGCTCGAGATCATTCCGACTGAATGGTCAGTGTTCGGACGTCTGAAATTCGAAAACAGCCACTAGTAAAGTCAAAAAACAGCACGTAGTCAAATTAATGGCGCACGGCTTTTTTGCACATCTGTGGTCAACTGAACAGATGGTATACCTTGGCGGCACTTTTCGCCTGACGGATTTGCGTCATCTCGTCGACTATTGATTGACGCTCGCCACTTGCAACCTCGATTAGCTGCTGATAAACGCCCAGCAGACTTTCCAGGCTCGAACGTACCGCTGCCTCATTGCTGAGCGCCTCGGCCAGCACATCCTCGACACAAATACGGCACTCAAGGTCGAGCTCGCTGACCACATTCCAGTCACGGCTGGCCAAAGCTGCCTGCAATGCATCGCGGGTTCGCTCGATACGTTCGATCACCTCGCTCATACAACCTCCCGGCTCAGGGTGCCGTCGACTGATCGCCGATCGCGTCCCAGCCTTCCTTGACCGTGGTCAGCAAGTCCCTGACCTCGTCGAGGATTGCCGGATCATTATGGATATTGGCCTCGCTCAGACGGCGAGTCATGTACAGGTACAGGTTGTCGAGGCGATTGAGGTCGTCGGTCATGTTGTCCCGATCCAGGCCTTCACGCAGCCCGCCAATGATGCCGATAGCCTTGCCGATCGCGATGCCTTTGCCGGCGATGTCCTTGCGCTGCATCGCACCACTGGCCTGAGCGATACGGTCCAGGCCGCCTTCCATCAGCATCTGCACCAGACGATGCGGGCTCGCCTCGGAGGTCTGCGCCTGGGCGCCGATCTTTTGATATTGCCGAAGGGCTAACATTGGATTCATGGGGTACCTCGTCACCACGGGGTTGCTGTATGACCGGGCTATCGGCGCGGCGTCAAAAAACTTTAGGGAGAATACAAAAAGCCCAACGAAGCGTCACGCTTCGTCGGGCTTTTGGCGTCGGCTCTACCACACCCCATCGCCTCATCAACCGGACAACTCGAAGGAAGATGCCAGGTCCTTGCCATGAAGTGCCGGGTGCGTCAGGAATTCTTCTGCTGGGCCGACATCGCTTCGAAAATCGAAAGCACGCTGTCGCGCTGGGCGTTGAGCTGACCCACCAAGGTGTCCATGGTGTTGTACTTCTTGGTCAGCGAGGCCTCGAGATCCTTGATGCGAGCGTCGAGGGAACTCTGCTCCAGGCTCAAGCTCTTCTTGGCCGCCTCGAGCGACTTGTTGCGCTCGTCCAGCACACCACCGGAGGCCGAGAACGGCTCCATCGCCTTGGTCATGCGGTCGAGCAGACCACCATCACCATTGAACAGGTTCTGCACCTCGCCACCGAGCTTCTGATCATTGATCGCCTTGGTGAACTTGGTGCTATCGAACTCGAGTAGGCCGGTACCCTGAACGGTGTTGATCCCCAACTGCGAGAGAACGGTCAGCTGGCCCGAGCCACCCGTACCCGGCACCACCAGCTCGTTGCGCAGGGCCGACTGCATACTGCGAATCGCCGAATCGCCCGCCAGCGCCGGAGAGGTCCAGGTACCGTCCGACCCTTTGACCGACACACTCACGGTATTGATGGTGGTGACCAAGGCGTTATAGGCGTCGACGAACGACTGCACAGACTTCTTCAGGCCATCGGTGTTCGCGGCCACGGTGATGGTCACCGGAGAAAGCGCGTCAGTCTTGGACACCAGTTCGAACGTCATGCCACTGATCGCATTGTCGACCTTGTTCGACTTGCTGGTGAGGCTCATGCCATCGATAGTGAACTGGGCATCCACTGCCAGGTTACCGATGCGGCCAGCACCACCCGCGTCGGTCATCTGCGTAGCGGGGTCGATGGTCAGCTCGGCAATGCCCGAGGTGGAAATATCCGAGCCTGCACCCATGGTGTCGGAGCTCAACACCAGACGCGAACCGGTTCCGTCATTGACGATGTTGGCAGTGAAGCCTTTCGACGTCGCCTGGGCATTGATCGCGTCACGCGCCTGCTGCAGCGTGGCGTTGGCAGGAATGGTGACATCGACATTAGTGCCGTTCTGGGTGATGGTCAGCGTACCGCCGCTGGCAGACACCACCGAGCTGCTATCGGTAAAGCGCTGACTGGCCACGCGCGATGCCGTTGCCAACTGATTGACCTGGATCGAATAGCTACCATTGACCGCCGAACTGCCAGCGGTGGCCTTGACGTACTTGTCATTGGAGGTCGATGCCACGGAACCAAGGAACGCCGGGTTGGCACTGTCGTTGAGCTTTTCCAGCGCCGTCTTGTAGGCAGTCAGCGCGCTCTTGAGGCTGCCGACCGCCGAAATGGATGCCGTGTTCGCCGTGGTTCGACGATCGAGCTGACTCTGCTTGGGGGTTTTCTCAGCATCAACCAGGGCCTTCACAATGGACGCGGTATCGAGACCGGAACCCAGTCCCAAACTCGGTAGAATTGGACTTGCCATTACATCCTCCTTCTCTGGTTAACGCCGAAAAGCTGAGCTGCCTCGTCAGTATCGGTGCAAAAATTCAAATGACCTGCCAGCCTTCAGGCTTTCTCATCGAAGAGCAGACTGTTGACGTCGTGCAAGCTCCGAGCCAGTTCCAGTGCAGTTTCCGATGGGATCTGACGAATCACCTCGCCACTGTCGCGGGCGACAACCTTGACGACCCACGTACCGGTGGAATCATCCACCGAAAATTCCAGGTTGCGCTGCAACGACTGGACAAAATCCTGTATTTCCTTCACAGCCGAATGCAACTCGGCCTCGCTCTTGGGAGCGTCTTCTTGCGATGTCTTGCGAACCTGCCCGTAGGCTTTCTCGGCCGCATCATCCTTGTGGGTATTGCCGGCCAGCGGCGACACCGGATACGACGGGCTCGACTTGACGCTTATGTCCATCGCACTTCACCTCTAAAAGTAAAAAGCGAGAGAGTGCCCAGGCACTCCCTCGCCAAACTTCATCGCGCTATTACTGAAGCAGTTTCAGTACGGCGGACGGCAGCTGGTTGGCCTGAGCCAGAACTGCGGTCGAAGCTTGCTGCAGGGTTTGCTGCTTGGTCAGCTGAGCGGTTTCTGCGGCGAAGTCGGTGTCCTGAACACGGCCCATGGCGGCAGCCGAGTTCTCGTTCATGCTTTGCAGGTTGTTGATGGTGGACTGGAAGCGGTTCTGGATAGCACCCAGGTCCGACTTCTTGTTGTCAACGGTTTGCAGAGCGGCGTCGATCGCGGTGATGGCGGCGTCAACCGAGGTGTGAACAGCGGAGTCGGAAGTACCCGAGATCGCCAGGGTGCCGGTGCCGACAGCCAGGGTCGATGCAGCGAACGAGGAGGTCATCGAAACGCTCAGGATCTGGCTGGTACCAGTCATTGCGCCGACCTGGAACTCCATGGTGCCAGCGGTGCCGTTCAGCAGTTGCTTGCTGGTACCGAAGGTGGTGGAGGTGGCGATACGAGTGATCTCGTCGGACTTGGCAGCGAACTCTTTGTTCAGAGCAGCGCGTTCAGTGGTGCCGTTGGAGTCGTTACGTGCCTGCAGAGCCAGCTCACGCATACGCTGCAGGATGTTGGTGATTTCCGACAGCGCGCCTTCAGCGGTCTGAGTGATCGAGTTACCGTCGTTGGCGTTCTTGATGGCAACGGTGGTACCGGTAACCATGGTCTGCAGCTTGTTGGCGATCTGCTGACCAGCGGCGTCGTCCTTGGCGCTGTTGATACGCAGGCCGGAAGACAGACGGGTCATCGAGGTGCTCAGAGCGTCGGAAGCTTTGTTCAGGTTCTTCTGCACGCCCAGCGAAGTGGTGTTGGTGTTTACGGTTAATGCCATGACGAATTCCTCGTTGGATGGATACTACGGCTTCCGGCCCTGGCATCCGCCGGGTGTGGCCTAGAGAACCTTCGTAATGGTTATCGTCGGGTTTGCAAGTTGCTTTAGCGGTTTTCCAAAAAAAAATGCCATCACCGCGCCACCCCTTGCAAATCGGGCCCTTCAGCCCCGCACTCCGGCATCCCGCTCACCAGCCCCCCTGTGAACTACGTCACATTTCAGCGCGAGGCGCCCTGCTCGATCAGGTGCACCAGCTCGTATTCGAGGTAATCAGCCAGCGCCAACCAGTCCTGGCGCTGCTGCGCATCGAGCATGGCCTGCAGAACCACCGCCCCCGCCCCAGCGTCGACCTGCGCCAGCACTGCATCGAACAACTCAACCATGCGCACCGCCCCCTCCACATCCCGCCCGAGACGCAACAACGCGGCACACTCACGGGCCGCCCCCACCTGATTGGCAGCAGTCATGGACAGAACTCCGGATCGAAGGTGGTGCCGGCGATGTGCGCGCCGGCCCGGCTGGTATTGTGGAACCGAACCTGAGGATGGCGCGCGATGAATCGCTCCAGCTCGATCAGGTAGCCACGGAAGTTCAGCTGGGTGCGTACCCGCTGACCATGGCCATCGAGCACCCAATGCTGCGCAGCCGCAAGAGACGGACCGAGCACGCCGTCGTCCCAGCCGGTATGGGTGCGGTTACCCGGGAAGGCGAAATCGGCGCCGAACAAAGTAATGCACGCCGCCCCCATTTTCACCGCCAGGTCCGTTGCCGGGTGAATCACGCTGCCGCCGACGAACAACTCGGCGCGCGGTATCTCTTGTCGCACCTGGGCATACAGCGCGCTGGCGGAATAGCCGGCGTAGCGCGGCCCGCGCCAGTTGCCCAGCAACTCGACGTCCAGCATCGGCATGTACACCAGTGCGGTTGTCGCCGAGTCGTCCGGCGGCAAGTGGTGCAAGCGGATCTTGTGATCGACACTGACCACGATGTCAGGCTGGATGCCGGCCCGCAGCAGCGGCAGGTAGGCAGTGTCGACACAGATGAACAGTGGCCGCTCAGCCTGGGCACGCACCCGCGCCAGGGCTGGCAGGTGCCCAGCCAGGGACGGCCCAGTGGCGATCACATAGCAGTCTCGTCCGGCCTGGGTGCCGAACAGGTCGGCCACATCAGGGTCCTGACGCAGCAACGGCAAACTGTCTTCGAGCAGCTTCTGCAAGCGCGGGTCAGCCGCATCGAAGGCGCGATTGTTGTCCGCCAGGTGCGCCTCACTGATCAGCCGGTCGCGAATCTTCGCGTTGAAGTCATCGGCCAGCACACGCTCGGATGGCAAAGCGAAGAATGGCAGGGCAATTTCCGCACTGTCACCGGCGTAAGCCAGTTCGACCCGAGGGTCTGCCAGCCAGTCGGACTGATCGAGCAGTTGCAGCACCAGCTTGAACAAGGCGCCATTGAGCAGGTACACCTGCAGCCGGACCAGCTCCGGCCGCTCCAGCAGCACGCGCTGCAGGTCACCCAGACCGGTACCGTAGAGATGGAGGATGGCACTGTCGACCGGCAAGCTCGCCGCCTGCAGACGTGCTTCGGCGAGCCGGTCGTGCCGACTGGTGAGCTGAACGCCGGACACGCTCAAGGTCGAGCCCAGGCCCTCCACCAGTTCGACTTCGAGCGCGCCGTCCGCCTCGCCTTGCAAGCGCTCGAACAGCGCTGGCCAGCGGGCCTGCAGCACTTCAGCATTACGCTGGAAAAACTCGCTCATGGGTTGAGCTTCCCTTACCTGCGAAACGCCGAAGAGTAACCTACTGGCAGCGCTTATTCAGCCTTGTAGAGAATCGCCGAACCCCACGACAGGCCGACGCCGAAGCCGCTGATGGCAACGCGCTTCCAGGTGCTGTCGAACATGTGCTTCTGCAACAGCAGCGGAACGCTCGAGGACACGGTGTTGCCGGTCTCGAGCATGTCCTTGATGAACTTGTCGGCTTGGGACTTCTCGGGATCTTCCTCGAAGCGTCGCGCCACGGCATCGACGATCGCAGCGCTGCCCTGGTGAATGCAGAAAGCGTCGATGTCGCTGTTCTCCAGACCTGACTCGCCCAGCAGTTCATGCAGGTGCGCCGGCACCTTGATCAAAGCGAAGTTGAAGACCTGACGACCATTCATGTAGAACTCGCCATCGGTGACCTTCAGGTGCGGCGCGCCGCCACCGTCGGTGCCGAACTTCGCCTTGCCCAGCTGCCAGGTGGCGCTCTCGCCCATCCAGGTAGCGGTGGCGGCATCGCCGAACAGCATGGTGGTGTTGCGATCTTCCGGGTTGACGATCTTCGAGTACGGGTCGGCGGTCACCAACAGGCCGTTCTTCAGGCCTGCGGCCTCCATGAAGCCTTTGAGCGCATAGATGCCATAGACGTAGCCCGAGCAGCCCAGGGAGATGTCGAAGGCCGCGACATGGGTCGGCAAGCCGAGCTTGTGCTGGACGATGGCCGCCGTGTGGGGCAGGCCTTCCTCGTCACCGTTCTGGGTGACGACGATCAGCGCGTCGATCGACTCGCGCTTGAGTTGCGGATTGGCGGCGAACAGGTTGTTGACCGCTTCGACGCACAGATCGGAGGTTTCCTGTTCATCGTCCTTGCGGGGCAGGAAGCTCGCGCCGATCTTGCCGAACATGAACGCTTCGTCCTTGCCGAATTTAGCGCCTTGTACATAGTTGTCCAGGCCGGCAGCGGGCACATAGCTCGCGATGCTTTTAATGCCGATCATCATGGCTTCCCAATAAATAACAGCTCAATACCACCGTCCGCATGACTCGAACGGCGCCTGAAAACGGGATCCACCACCCGGTGGACTGGGCGGCAGGCGGGGCAGGCGTGCAACAAATGCAGGCCTGGCCCATTAACGGTTACAGAGAGAGATGCCCGCTCTGACCGATAGGTCACGAATATTTCAAGACAATCGCATATTTTGCCAGGACTCGTCACCTCGACGATGAGGTGAGGCGCGTCCGGTGCAAGGCAAACCAGTCGCAGTGAGGGCGGACCTCAGTCGAGCAGCGACCAGTCCAGCGCGGTGCCCCGCTTGAGGGGTTGCCGGGCCTTGCGCCCGAGCACCGCATCGAGATGGCCAGGCGCCAGCCCGAGACCCGGACGGATGGCCCGGACATTGCTGCGATCGAACACCTCGCCAGCGGCCATGTCGCGCACCACGTACAGCGAACGCCGGAATCGCCGCGAAGCTTCCTCGGCCGCTGTCGCGCCATAGTGCACCCGCCCAAGCGACTGCCAGGCACGTTCGGTTTCCAGCACCAGCGCCGCCATTTCCCGAGGCTCCAGGGAAAACGCCGCGTCCACACCGCCGTCGGCACGGTCGAGGGTAAAGTGCTTCTCCACCACCGTAGCCCCCAGCGCCACCGCCGCCACCGCCACGCCGACGCCCATGGAGTGGTCCGACAAACCAACCTGGCAGCCGAACAGCTCGCGCATGTGTGGGATGGTCAGCACGTTGCTGTTCTGCGGGCTAGCCGGATAGGTACTGGTGCATTTGAGCAATACCAGGTCACGGCAGCCCGCCTCTCGCGCCACCTGCACGGTGCGCTCGAGCTCCGCCAGGCTGGCCATGCCTGTGGAGATGATCATCGGTTTGCCGGTGGCCGCCACCTTGCGGATCAGCGGCAGGTCAGTGTTCTCGAAGCTGGCGATCTTGTAGGCCGGCACCTCGAGGCCTTCCAGAAAATCCACCGAGGTTTCGTCGAACGGCGTGGAGAAGACCAGCAATCCCAGTTCACGAGCGCGCTCGAAGATCGGCCGGTGCCACTCCCAGGGGGTATGGGCCTTTTCGTACAGCGCATAGAGCGAAGAGCCATCCCACAGGCTGTTCGGGTCGGCGATGAAGAACTCGCCATGGGCCAGGTCCAGGGTCATGGTGTCGGCAGTGTAGGTCTGCAGTTTCAGCGCATGGGCACCCGCCGCCGCCGCCGCCTCGACGATCTCCAGCGCGCGCGCCAGCGACTGATTGTGATTGCCGCTCATTTCCGCGATCACCAGCGGCGGCTGGTCCAGACCGACACAACGGTGCCCGATAGTGAAACTGTTCATGGCTTACTCCTGGAAAACCCGCTCGAACGCGCAGGGAGACTGCACGTAGCCAGCATCGATGAATAATTGCAATGACGCCTGATTGTCGGGCAACACCTGAGCGTCTATCGCCTTCAAGTCTGGCCACCGTTCACGCACGAAAGCCTCGCCACGGGCGAGCAGCGCCCTGCCCCAGCCCAGGCCGAAACGCCCTGCGAACAGGTACAGCGATACCCGTGCGCGTCGCCCCGGCAAGCGGTCGTAGCGCACACTTCCCACTGGCCCGTCGGCTGCCTCTGCGATCAACAGCAGGCGTTGCGGATCGGCCAGCGTCGCGGCCAGCCAGGCCTGATGACCTGGCCAGTCCAATGCCTGTCCCTGCTGCGAACGGCGCCGCACCTCGGGGGCGTTGCGCCCGTCGAACAACACCCGAGCATCTTCGATCCGGCCCTGACGCAACACCAGCCCCTCACCCAGCAAGGCCACAGCCATTCGCTGCGCCCCCCGCCCATCGACCAATGCGCGACTGCGTTCAGCGAAGCTCTGGCGCAGGGCCTGATTATCCAGCAGTAAGCCAATCGCTTGACGCAGCGCCGGCACATCGACGTGCGCGGCGTCGCCCAGATACAAGTGCATGCCCGCCCGAGCCATCGCCTGTGCATTGGCTCGCTGATTGTCCGCCACGCTCACGCACAGGCTCGGCAAGCCCAACGCGGCGCGCTCCCAGGTCGTACCACCACCGGCGCCGATGAATACGTCCGACGCGGCCATCCGCGCCGGCAGATCGTCGACGTAGGCGTGCAGCTCCCAACCGGGGCGCATGCTGCACAGCTGGGCAAGCATCCCGCGCTGCGGGTGCCCGAGCCCGGCGATACACGTCACTTGCACGTCTTCGATGCAGGACAGCGCCTGCAAGGTCTTGGGCAGCATACCCGCCACATCGAATCCGCCGAAGCTGACCAACACTCGCCGGGCCTGGGGCGCGATCGTAATCGCCGGCTGCTGCAAGGCTGGCCGTACCAGTGCGTACCGTGGCCCCAGCAAACGTCGGCAGGTCGGTGTCAACAAGGGAGCGTAAAGCGCCTCGCTAGCGTTGAAATTCTGATCCAGCAGCAGGTCGGCCACGTGGGCGCGGTCGGCCAGGTCGTCGATCACCGCGACGCGCTGGGCCACTACCCGGGCAGCCTGCTCCCAGCGCGCATCCAGGGCATAGTGGTCGACAACCACCCAATCGAATCCAGCGCGCTCCGGCAACACCTCGCGCAGCGCGGCGATATCCGCGGCCCAAGGCTCGACGCCAGGCTGTTGCGGAGGCTGCTCCCAGGCAAAGACCTCGAAGCCTTCCTGTTCAATGGCCTCCCGCCGATGACCGTCGAGCAGGCAGCAGGCAAAACTGACCTGCGCTCCCCGCTCACGCAGGGCGTTGGCCAAGGTCAGGCAACGTGCTATGTGACCGACACCCATCGTCGAGGAGGCGTCCGCCCTCACCAGCACCCTCATGGGGCCAGCTCCCCGCCGGCCTTCAGCGCCGCATAGAGGTATTGCGCGCGCAGCCAGTCATCCTCGGTATCGATGTCTTGAACCAGATGCCGCGGAATGATCACCGGCAAGCTGCGCTCGGAATACAGCACCTCGTGCCGCAACCAGGCATCCACACGCCCCCAGTAGAACTGTCCGGCATCCTGGTAAGCCGGCGTCAGGTCCTGCGATCGGGTTTCACGGAACTGCGGGTACAACGGCACCAGCGCCCCCTGATCGTCCAGGGTCAGCGCCCGTTGGACGGGAAAGCCGAAATTGCATACTGAAAAGGCGAAGGAGCGCTCGGGGTGCTGCCGCAGCAATGCCAGCCCCTCTTGCAGGTAGCGCTGCTGCACGAAAGGTGCGGTGGCGTAGATGCAACACGCATGGGTCAGGACGTGCCCCTGGCTTGCCAGGGTCTGTAGGGCATGGCTGACCACGGCATGGGTAGTCGCATGGTCGTCGGCCAGGGAAGCCGGCCGCCGAAACGGCACCTGTGCGCCAAATTCCCGTGCCACCGCTTCGATTTCCGGATCGTCGGTACTGACCACTACTTGTTCGAACAGGCCACTGGACAGTGCTGCCCGGATCGAGTGGGCAATGATCGGCAACCCGGCGAAGGTCTTGAGGTTCTTGCGCGGGATCCGCTTGCTGCCACCGCGAGCGGGAATGATCGCGACATTACCTTGCGGACGCTCAGTCATACGCATTGGCCCTGGACGCGTCAAGCAGCCTGTACAGGCTGTCGACCACATGGTCCTGCTGAGCGTCGGTCAGGTCCGGGTACATCGGCAGGCTAAGGGCCTCCGCGTAATAGCGTTCGGCCTGCGGGAAGTCCCCCAGGCTGAAACCCAAATCGCGGTAATACGGCTGCAAGTGAATGGGGATGTAATGCAGGTTGACCCCAACCCCCGCGGCCCGCATGCCCTCGAACACCGCTCGATGCGAACACTGCAGACGATCACTCTTCAGACGAATCACGAACAGGTGCCAGGCGGACTCGGCTTCCGCCTGGGGCGCCTGGACAGTCACCGGCAAGTGCGCCAGCAGACGCTGATAGCGAGACGCCAGCTCGCGGCGACGGGCAAGGAACGCATCGAGTCGCGTCAGCTGGGAAAGCCCCAGAGCGGCTTGTAGGTCGGTAATGCGGTAATTGAACCCCAGCTCCAGTTGCTGGTAGTACCAACTGCCGTGGCTCTCCTCGGTCATCTGGCTGGCGTCACGGGTGATCCCATGGCTGCGCAGCAAGCGCAAGCGCTGGCCCAGGTCGGCTCGATTGGTAAGGACCATGCCGCCTTCGGCCGTGGTGATGATCTTCACCGGGTGAAAACTGAACACCGTCATGTCGGCAAATTCGCCGCAGCCAACCGGCGCCCCCGCATAGCGCGCACCGATTGCATGGGCCGCATCCTCGATCAGGGTGAAACCATACTGCCGGGCCAGCGCCGCGATCGCACGCATGTCGGCGCTTTGCCCGGCGAACGCCACCGCGACCACGACCTTGGGCAAGCGCCGTTCCCGGGCAGCCTGCTCGAGCTTGACCGCCAGTGCTCCGGCATCGATCGTCCAGGTGTACGGGTCGATGTCGACGAAGTCGACGCTGGCCCCGCAATAGCGACCACAGTTCGCCGACGCGACGAAACTGATGGGGCTGGTCCACAAATAGTCACCGTCTCCCAGACCTGCGGCGAGACAGGCCAGGTGCAAGCCGGCGGTGGCGTTGCACACCGCCACCGCGTAGCCCGCAGCACAGCGCTGCGCGATAGCCTGCTCGAAGCGCTCGATCAGCGGGCCTTGGGTCAGCCAGTCGGACTGCAGCACCTCGACGACCGCGGCAACGTCCGCCTGGTCGATGTTCTGCCGGCCATAGGGAATCATGCTGGCAACCCGGCATGCAGGTCGGTCAGTTGCTCCACGGTCAGGAAAGCGGGGTTGGTGTCGGAGCGATACTCGAAGTCTTCGGCAACCCAGCGACCGGTTTCACCGACGCGGTCGACAGCGAAATCGACATCCATATGGTTGAAGCGAATCGACGGCACGATGGTGAAATGATCGCCAAATTCGAGGGTCATCCGCGCATCGTCCAAGGGGATCATCAATTCGTGCAGCTTCTCGCCCGGACGGATGCCAACCACATTCTGCGGCAGGTGCCCGGCCATGCCGCTGGCCAGGTCGACGATGCGAATGGAGGGAATCTTGGGCACGAACACTTCGCCGCCGTGCATGCGGGCAAAGCTGTCGAGCACGAATTGCACGCCATGGTCCAGGGTGATCCAGAAACGCGTCATGCGAGGGTCGGTGATCGGCAGCTCGCGGGCGCCCTCCTCGATCAAACGCTTGAAGAACGGCACCACCGAGCCCCGCGAGCCGGCGACGTTGCCGTAGCGAACCACCGCGAAACGGGTGTCCTGCTGCCCAGCGAAATTGTTGGCGGCCACGAACAGTTTGTCCGACAGCAGCTTGGTCGCGCCATACAGGTTGATAGGGCTAGCGGCCTTGTCGGTGGACAGCGCGACGACTTTCTGAACACCGTTCTCGATCGCGGCGGCGATGATGTTCTCGGCACCATTGACGTTGGTACGGATGCACTCGGTGGGGTTGTACTCGGCAGCAGGTACATGCTTGAGCGCCGCGGCATGAACGACATAGTCGATGCCGCGCATGGCCTGACGCACACGCTCGGCATCGCGCACATCGCCCAGGAAGTAACGCATGCACGGCGCATTGAAGCGCTGCTGCATCTCGTACTGCTTCAGTTCGTCCCGGGAGAACACCACGACGCGTCGCGGCCGGTAACGCTCAAGCAGCCGTTCGATGAAGCGACGCCCGAACGAACCGGTTCCCCCGGAAATGAAAATGGACTTGTCGTCGAACATACCTGGATCCTAGGTTGGGCGCCCTCGTCTGACGAGGTCACCCGGTTGCAGTGTCAGGCCAGGCGCACAGCGTACATATTTCTGACTCGCGCCCCCTATGATCCAGCCCGAAGCAAGATGCAGGCCAGCCCCATGGGGGCGCGAGATCAGCCGACCAAGCCAGCCCAGTCCAGCGCCGCCTTATCCAGGGCAAGGTCCGTGCCTTGGATACCACCCTGCCATTGCGCCGACCATTTGGCGCGCAAGGCCGCCAGTGCCACCTCAT
The DNA here is from genome assembly GCF_000425785.1 of Pseudomonas taiwanensis DSM 21245. GTDB lineage: Bacteria > Pseudomonadota > Gammaproteobacteria > Pseudomonadales > Pseudomonadaceae > Aquipseudomonas > Aquipseudomonas taiwanensis. Next base: position 100,898 of record NZ_KE384453.1, on the reverse strand, counting down.
CCTCTACAAGCGTGCCTGGGTGGATCACCTGGACCTGCGGTGTCCACACCGTCAGCAGGCCGGCTGCGGCGGCTTTCAGACACAGGTCGACATCACCGTGAGCGTGGGCGAAGACCGCCTCGTCCAGGCCTTCCAGGGCGCGGAAGACTTCGCTACGAATCATCAGGCAGCTCGCCGAGACTGCCGGACAGTTCTGCTCGACCGACAGCCGGTTCAGGTAGCCACCGGCCTCTGCGGACTCGCCGGCGAAGGCTGGCACAACCCTACCTTCAGCCTCCAGCCGCAGGCCGGCCTGGCTGAGCTTGCCAGAAGCATCGAGCAATTTGCCGCCGACCACGCCCACTTCCGGACGCTGCGCCTGGTTCAGCAGGGCCTCGATCCAGTTGGCGTTTACCACCTCGGCATCGGCCGCCAGCAGCACCAGGTACTCGCCCTTGGCCTCGGCACAGGCCGCATTGCACAGGGCGGCGGGGCTCAGGCGCTCGGCACTTTGCAGCACGCGCACCTTGCCACCGCCTTGCTGAAGCTGCGCCAGCCAATCCAGCAACCCTGGCGATTGGCTGGCGTTGTCGGCGATCAGCACTTCGTAACGCAGGTACCGGGTACGCTGCAGGATGCTTTCCAGGCAACGCTGGAGCTCGGCAAAGTTGTCCTGGCTCTGCAGCACGATGCTCACCAGCGGTCGCTCGATGTGACGGTAATCGATACGCAGGGTACCCACGCTCGGAGTGCTGACCTGGGCCTTGTAGCCACGGGTCGCCAGATGCCGGACCAGAGTCTGGCGCGCATGTTCGTTGTCGCTGGCATTCGGCACCGGGGTGATCAGCAGTGGCTCGTCGAGGTGGGCCAGGCCATTGAGGCCGCCCTGCTCGATCAAGCGCAACAGCAGGTCGAACTCCAGGGCGTCTCGGTACTGGTTGTCAAAGCCACCGGCTTCCACCAACGCTTCGCGGCGCAGCAACCAGTGACGCGCCATCAGCGCAGGATTTGTCTGCAGCAGGTCAAGGTTGACCCCAGGGCGCCGCAGTTCACGCCAGGCTCCATTGGCCTGTTGCTGGATCTCGTCCACCGCGACAGCACGGCAATCCGGCGCGTTGAATAGTTCGAGGCTCGCGCGCAAGAGGCCAGTGGCGGTGAAACGATCACCAGCCTCGGCCAGCAGCAGCCATTCGCAGGCGGTCTGTCGGGCGATCTGGTTGATCCGCTCGACATAGTCTTCACGGCTGACCTTGATGAAATGCAGGGTGTTGTGCAGCGAGGTGACCATCGGTGGTTCGCCGGTGGTGAACACCATGATCCGGAATGCGTTGCTCAAGCCCCCCAGCAAGCTGTCGAAGGTTTCCTGCAGCCTGGACATATCGTTTTCCAGGTCCAGCAGCAGAATGCCGAACTGCGGCCCGCCCTGGTGCAGCGCCAAATGCTCGTTGATTGCGCTCAGCGCCGCTGCGTCGGGCTTGCGCGCCTCCAGCCAATCGAGCAGGCGCCCCGAGCGCATGTTGCCAAGCAACTCTCGCCCTGACTGCTCCGACACCTGCAAAAGACGCATCAGCCAGGCCGCGAACAGCTCCGCCTCTTCGACCTCACCGGACGCTCGCAGCTGCTCGACCAGTCTCTGAATGACCTTGCGGTTAAATCCGTTGCACTCCAGCGCCTGCCACAAGCGCCCCTTGAGGGTGGCCTGGGTATCGCCGTCCTGCACTTGGAGCAGATATTCCTGACGCAACAACAAGCCCTCGAGCTGCTCCAATTGCAGACGCCCGGCAGGCATGGCGTGAACCAGGAATTCCAGCTCGGTCAGGCGATCGAAGAACGCCTGGTTGTAGAAAGGCATCTCCACATACTGCGATGGCAGGAAGCTACGCACTGGCGGCTTCAGCGGATCGGCCCAGCTGGAGGTCCACACCTTTTCCAAAGTCAGCGCCCGGCGCTGGAACAGGCTCTGGGCCATGGCCGCGAAGCTGTCCAGGGCATGCTGGCGCAACGCCTCGCGGCTCAGTCCTTCAATGGCCGTCGGCAGACCGGCGAGGAAGTCGGCGAATGCTTCACGCCCAGCCACCGACTTGGCGTCGGTGAAACTGAGCACGTGGATCACTTCGGTCTTGTGCTCGGAGCTGCCGTAGTTGGCCTCGCGCACGGCATAGGGGACCGGCAGGATCCGCGCCTTGGCGTTAGCCAGCAAGAAGTACACATGACCGATCTCCTGCCATTCGAAGCTGGTGCCCTCGGGCAGCAGTTCGAACCAGCGGCGCAGCAGCTCGGTGCGGGTAACGGCAAAGAACGGCGGAATGAACTCGTCCATGTAGTCCATCACCCGCTGTTCCGCACGCGGGTGGCCGTAGTCCTCGCTGACCTTCTTGTCCCGGCGGAAGTAATTGATGCGGGTGGCCTCTGCCAGGTACATCATGCTGTAGCCATGGCACATCCCGTAGTCCGGGTTGGCGTCGAGAAAATCCAGCGATTGGTTCAGGCCGTCCTGTAGCAGGAAGTCGTCGTCGGCGGCGAAGGCCATGTAAGGCGTGCGTACCAGGCTCACGCCATGGGTCAGCTTGGCCTGGAAGCCCAGGTACGAGTACTGCGGCAGGTGCAGGTACTCGACACCCGGGAACTGTGCAGCGATAGCCGCGGCAGACTCGGTAGAGGAATCGAGCACGAGGATCGAGCACGGATAGCTGCTGTAGTACTGCAACGTGCGGTGCAGGAATACCGGACGGTTGTGGGTCATCAGCACCAGTGTGAATCGCTCGCGCAGCGTGGCTGCCTGGTCTGCTGCGAAATTGCCTTGCATAGTCTTCACCACCATTGGCGTTGCCGCCGAAGAAATCGAACCCTGTTGAATGTCTCAGCGAACCCGGCGCAGGTAGCCGTCCGGCGCCACGGTCACCAACAGCTTGTTCTGCAGCTGATAGTCGATCTCGAAGCTGTCGTTGCCCTTGAGGTATTCCCAGACCGCGGTCTTGGGGTTATCACCGTGGCCCCATGGGCGATCGGGGAAGAAATCGGCCGGCATGTCCTCGACCACGGTGTCCATCACCACGCAGTAGCTGCCCACGGCCACCAGTGGCGCGTACAGCTCAAGCTCCTTGAGCACGTGTTCGTGGGTGTGGTTGGAGTCGAGCACCAGGATCACCTTCTTGCCTTCGGCAATGGCCTTGACCTGCTCGGCGATGGCAGCATCGATGCTGGACCCTTCGATCATGCGCACGCGCTTGCTCATCGGGTGCGCCTCGATAGCCTCGCGGTTGTGCGGGCGGATATCGATGTCGATGCCCAGCACCTCACCGTGGCCCTGCAGTTCCAGCAGCGAGGCGTAGTAGAGAATCGAACCACCGTGGGCGATACCGCATTCGATGATCAGGTCAGGCTTCACCTGCCAGACAATCTCCTGCATCGCCATCATGTCCTGGGGCAACTGGATGATGGGCCGGCCCATCCACGAAAAGTGGTAGCTGTACTTGTGCGCGGCAGACTTGTTAAAGAAGTCGCGGGACAGCTGCTGCAGCTCCTTGTCTTCACCCTGGGCGGCAATTTGCGCGTTGCATTCGGCTTCGAAGGCTTGGATAGGCGTGTCGGTCATTGTGCTTCACTCGGTTGGCAGGTCAGTGAAATCGGCGCTGTCGACGGCGTGATAGACGAAACGATCGTCGGTCATGCGGCGGATTTCTTCGAGGTAGTTGGAATTCATCACGAACAGCTGCGCGCCCTGCGGCAGGGCCGCGAGCGCCTCCTGCGGCGAGGACACCCGCGCCCCGCTCAGGGGCAGATAGCGGCCTTGCTTGGCCGGGTTGATGTCGATCACCCAGTCCACCGGCGCGCCGGCGCGCTGCAGGAACAGCGAATAGATCACGCCCTTGGACGAGGCGCCCCAGATCGCCGAGCCACGCTGGCCATCGCGCTGCACGATGTGCACGGCGCGCTCCAGGCTGGCGCTGAAGTCGGCAGGCAGCGTCAGCCTGGGCACCGGTTCAAGATCGGTACGCAGGCTGGCAAGGTCGGCCACGATGTACAGGTACTGGCCGTCGAACAGGTGGCCGGCTTCGGCGACGGTACCGAACAGACGGCGCAGATCGCTTAGGCGGAAATAGTTGACGTGCTCGTAGAACAGGTCGAACCAGGCCTTGTGCTCGATGATCCAGTCTAGGCACGGCACTTCGATGTAGATCTGTCCCGCCCCGCCATTGGCCTCGGCAATCGCCACGAGGAAGGACACTGGGTCTTCGATGTGTTCGAGCACATGGCGCAGCACGATGGCGTCGGCCGAGCGGTTCAGCTCACGGGTGAACGGGGCCTTGACCACGTCCGGGTTGTCGCCTTCGTAGGCTGGGTCAATGCCGGTGACGGCATAGCCGCGTTCGCGCAGCAACTCCAGGAACCAGCCCTTGCCGCAACCGACTTCGATCAGGCTCTGGCCCTTGAAGTAGCGGGCGATGACGCCTTCCACGTCGTCCAGGTGGCGCTGGAAACGCGCCGAGTGAGCCTGCTCGTTCTGGTAGTCACTGTCGTAGCTGAGCCGGTCTGCCTCGAAGGCGTCGTTATAGACCAAACCCGTACGGCTGTCCTGCACGAGGCGCATGTCGGCACTGGCCGAGGCGCGTGCCGACTCGGCATCGGCGAAGGTGCGGTTCTGCAGCACCGGCAGGCCAGTGGCGCGGTACAACTCATGCTTCATCACAAGCTCCCAGCTGGGCCCGCAACCGACGGGCATCGCCCCAGAACGCCATCGGTTCGTGGGCCGGATAAGGGTAGTGCCCCAGGTTCAGCGCCATGCGTGCACCACGGCGGGCGATATGGGTCTCGACCAGCGTGCGAACCGATATCGGCTGACCACTACAGCAATTGACCACACCGCTGAAATCACCCTGGCCAAGCAACTCGGCCATGTAGCCGACGGCGGTCTCGATGGGCAGGAAATCGCGCAACTGCTCACCGCCCGACATATCGAAGCGCGCCAGCCCGTCATCGATGGCCCGGTCCAGCGCCGCCAGCAGGCTGCTGGGGTTCTGCCCTTCGCCGAACAGGTAGAACAGCCGAACCCACTGCAAAGCGAAGGGCTGCTGCCGGGCCAGGCTTTCCAGGAACAGGCGCAGGCTGTGCTTGGCCAGCCCGTAGGGGTTGGCCGGCTGGCACGGCAGCGACTCATGCAGCGCACCGTTTTGCAGGCCGTATTCAAAACAGGTACCCGTGACCTGGACCCGGGCAACCCCGCGCTGAACCACGCGCTGGATAAAGCCATAGTCAGCCATCAGGTTGTGCTCGAAGTGAAACAACCCCTGGTAATTAGGCAACCCAGGCCAAGCCAGGTGCACCAATGCGTCGACACCGTCGCACAGCGCGTCGATCGGCAGTTGCGGGTCATGGATATCGGCGCTGACGAACTCGACTTGGTCGAACCACGCCATCGTCCGGGCGATTTCCGGTCTGCGCGCGACGGCGCGCACCTGATGCCCGCGAGCCAGAAGTGCACTGACCAGATGCCGGCCAACGAAACCGGTGGCCCCTGTGACAAGCACGTTCAAGGCACTCACAGGATGGTCAGCTCCGGCACGGCGATGACGAACCGCCCACCCCATTCATGGACTTGCGCCTGCTGCTCGCTGATCTCCTTGAGCAGGTTCCAGGGCAGTACCAGCACGTAATCGGGCTGTTCGATGGCCAGGCGCTCAGGGGCAACCACTGGAATCCGACTACCTGGCAGGAACTTGCCCTGCTTGTGCGGGTTGGCGTCGGCGACCCAGGCCAGCAGATCAGGCTTGACCCCGGCGTAGTTGAACAAGGTATTGCCCTTGGCAGCTGCGCCATAGCCGACCACGCGCTTGCCTTCGGCCTTGGCCTGCAGCAGGAAGCGCAACAGCTGGTGCTTGATGCGTTCGGCCGCAGGCGCCAGGGTGCTGTAGAACGCCGCCGTACTCACACCCACACCCGCCTCGATGCCGAGCAGGTCATCGACGCTGGGCTGGCGCACCTGCGGGCCACCAGCGCGCTGCGCGAACACACGCAGCGAACCGCCATGGGTGGGCAGTTCGCTGACATCGAAGATCTCCAGGCCGTTGCGCGCGCACAGGGTATTCACCGCGGTCAGCGACAGGTACGAATAGTGCTCGTGGTACAGGGTGTCGAACTGATGCTCGGCCATCAGGCAGAGCAGGTGTGGAAACTCGAAAGTGGCCACGCCGCCTGGCTTGAGCAGGGTGGCGAAACCGCTCAGGAAATCGTTGATGTCCGGCACATGGGCCAACACGTTGTTGGCTGCCATGAGGTCGGCCGACCAGCCTTCCTTGACCAGCTCGCGGGCGGCTTGCTGACCGAAGAACACTTCACGGATCTCCAGCCCCTTGTCGCGTGCTGCCTGGGCAGTGCTGCGGGTGGGTTCCACACCCAGGCAAGGAATGCCGCGCTCGGCCACATATTGCAGCAGATAACCATCGTTGGCGGCGATTTCCACTACACGGCTGTGCGTGGTCAGCCCAAAGCGCTCGACCATCTGCCCCACGTAGTCGCGGGCATGAGCCAGCCAGGAGCTCGAATAGGAGCTGAAATAGGCGTAGTCGGCATCGAACAATGCATCGGCGCGTGTGTAATCCTCGGTCTGCACCAGCCAGCACTGCTCGCACACCGCCACTTTCAACGGCACCCAGGCCTCGGCCGCGGCCAACTGCTCGGCGCGCAGGTAGGCATTGGACGGCGGCGCGGTGCCAAGGTCGATCAGGGGCAGGCTCAGGCAGGTACCACAGCCACGGCAGTTCATGGACATACTCCGGTGAACGATGGGGTCAGCCAGGGGTGCTCGGCATCCCTGGCTGACAGATTCTTGACAGGCAGCGGCCAGGCGATGGCCAGTTTCGGATCGTGCACCGACAACCCGCCTTCGCGTCCTGGCGCATAGTCGGCGCTGTGCAGGTAAAGCAGTTCGGCTTCCTCGCTCAGCACCTGGAAGCCATGGGCAAAGCCCGCTGGGATCAACAGGCTGCGGCCATCGCCGGCACGCAGGTGCTCGGCGTGCCACTGCAGGAAGGTGGGCGAACCCTGGCGCAGGTCCACGGCCACGTCCCAGACTTCACCGCGCAGGCAGGTGATCAGTTTGGCTTCCGGGGTATCGCCAAGCTGGTAGTGGAGGCCACGTACGCTGCCCTGACCGAGGGTGTGCGAGTGGTTGATCTGACGCACCTGGAACGGTGTGCCCAGCTCGCCCAGGCTGGTTTCGCAGAACAGCCTGGCGAACTGGCCACGCGCGTCGCCATGACGCTTGTGCTGGACGCTGAACAGGCCGTCGAGGGGCAAGGCTTGCAGTCGCAGATCAGTCACGACAGCTCCGCATACAGGTTCAGCTGGTCGAGGGTGAAGGCACGCATGTTTTCGCCGCGCTGCCAGGCAAGGTGCCAGTCGAGGGTGTGACCAAGGCACTCGCGCAACGTCCAGCGCGTGCGCCACCCCAGCACCTGGCGGGCGCGGGAGCTGTCCAGGCGCAGCAGGCCGGCCTCGTGCAGCTCGCTCGGCTCCACCTGCAGCCCAGGCGCTTCGGGCCATTGGCGGGCAAGGTAATTGACCACTTCGCCAACGCTGCACATGTCCTGCTCGCCTGGCCCGAAGTTCCAGGCGCCAGCATAGGCCGGGCCTTCCTGGTACAGGCGCTCGGCCAGAAGCAGGTAGCCGGCCAGTGGCTCCAGCGCGTGCTGCCAGGGGCGCACGGCGTGGGGATAGCGCAGGGTTACCGGCTCACCTGCTGACCAAGCCTTCAGCACATCGGGGACCAAGCGGTCGGCGGCGAAATCGCCACCGCCCAACACGTTACCGGCGCGGGCGGTCGCCAGGGCCAGGCCGTGTTCGGCGTGCTTGGCCGCCGGGAAGAACGAGGCGGCATAGGATTGTGCCAGCAGCTCGCAGCAGGCTTTGCTGCTGCTGTAGGGGTCGTGCCCGCCGAGGGCTTCGTTCTCGCGGTACGGCCACGGCCATTCCTGGTTGGCGTAGACCTTGTCGGTGGTCACCAGCACGCAGGCGCGCACTCCACCAACCTGGCGCACGGCTTCCAGCAGGTTGAGGGTGCCCATGACATTGCTGGAATAGGTGCCCAGCGGGTCCCGGTAGGCTTCGCGCACCAGCGGCTGCGCCGCCAGATGCAGGACGATTTCAGGCTGCACTTCGGCCACGACTTCAAGCAACGCCGCCAAGTCACGCAGGTCGCCGCGCACATCAGTGATATCGCTGCCGACCCGGGCCAACTCGAACAGACTGGGTTCGCTGCCAGGGTCCAGGGCGAAACCCGTGACCTGCGCGCCCAGCTCACGCAGCCAGAGCGCAAGCCAACTGCCCTTGAAGCCGGTGTGACCGGTCAGCAGGACACGCTTGCCCTGCCAGAACGCTGGGTTCAGGCCCACTGTTTCCATGGTGCCTCCCCGTTCTGCCAGAGGTGTTCCAAGTGGTTCTTGTCGCGCAACGTATCCATCGGATGCCAAAAGCCATCGTGCTGGAAGGCGTGCAACTGCGACTCGGCAGCCAGCCGCGCGAGCGGTTCGGATTCCCAGGAGGTCTGGTCATCGGCGATGTAGCCGAGCACCTTGGGCGAGAGCACGAAGAAGCCACCGTTGATCCAGCCGCCGTCGCCACGGGGCTTCTCGACGAAACCGCTGACCCGGTCGCCATCGCGCGCCAGTGCACCATAGCGTCCTGGGGGCTGTACGGCGGTGACGGTGGCCAGCTTGCCGTGGGCCAGGTGGAAATCGACCAGGGCGCCGATATTCAGGTCCGAGACGCCGTCACCATAGGTGAAGCAGAACGCTTCTTCGCCCTCCAGGTAGCGCGCTGCGCGGCGCAGGCGACCACCGGTCATGGTCTCCTCACCGGTGTCGACCAGGGTGACCCGCCATGGCTCGCTGTAGTTCTGGTGTACGTCCATGCGGTTGGCGCGCATGTCGAAGGTGACGTCCGAGGTGTGCAGGAAGTAGTTGGCGAAGAAATCCTTGATCGCGTACCCCTTGTAGCCCAGGCAGATCACGAAATCGTGGATGCCGTGGGCCGAGTACTGCTTCATGATGTGCCAGAGAATTGGCTTTCCACCGATCTCGATCATGGGCTTTGGCTTGAGGTGGGACTCTTCGCTGATACGCGTGCCCAGTCCACCCGCCAGAATTACCGCCTTCATGTAGTCCCCTCTTGTTCGTCACCGGCCATGGGTCGTGTGGCTGCACGATTTATGGCGATATGACGGGGGACTTGCAGGAAACGCGCCAAATGGCGTCTTTCACCCTAGGCTCTGTGTGGAAAGTCTTGAGACGAAGCCCAGGCAAGGCGAAAACAGCCGAGGAAGCGGAGTTTACGGGTTGTAAATGAGCATTCCGAGGCTGTCTTCAACGCAGCATCACCGAGTATCTAGGCTTTTCGTACAGAGCCTAACCTGCGCAGATGGCGAGCTGTTCGCAGACGCCACGCCATCCGCGAACAGCCCTGGAAAGCCTCGATCAGCCTGGCATCCACCCGCTGTACCAATGCTGCACATGCTCTTCACGCAGCACATAGTCACGCAGCACTTCCTGCTTCAGTCGGTCACCCATGCGGAAACTCTCGTCCGGGTCGGCCAGGTGCATGCGAATCGCCTCCAGCCACTCCGCCGTGCTGTTGGTCTTGATTCGCGTGCACGGCAGGTAGCCTTCGTAGGCGCGGGTGTCGGTGACGATCACCGGGTACCCACAGGCGCCGTACTCAAGCAGGCGCAGGTTGCTCTTGCAGTCGTTGAAAATGTGGTACTCCAACGGCGCCAGGGCCAGGTCCAGGTTCAGGCTGGCGAGCTTGGCCGGGTACAGCTCCAGCGGTACCGGCGGATGGAACTCGCTGATGTACGGCCGCAACGCGGGCGGACACATGCCGAAGAACACCCAGTCGACCTCGTTCGCCAAGGTCTTGACCACATCGGCAATCACCTCCAGGTCACCTGTGTGGCTGGTGCCACCACCCCAACCTACCCGCGGCTTGCGCGAGGTGCGACGGTGGCTGCGCAAGCCGGTCCAGAGCTGCTCGGCAAGCATGTTCGGCATCACCCGGATATCACTGTGGGTGTCATGCAGCGCATCCGCCAGGGCCTGGGTCGACACCACGAGGCGGTCACAACGCTCGATACCTCGACGCAGCGATCTTTCCAGATCCTTGGGCGTGTGCTTGAGGTGACCATTCTTCTTCGGTACGTTGATCACGTAGTCGTCCAGTTCATAGATGCAGAAGCCCTTGGAGAAGGTCTTGAGCCGTTCGATTTCCTTGACGAAACCTTCCGTGTAACGCCCTTGCAGAATCGCGACATCTGGCGAGCAGCGCTCCAACTCGACGTTGGTCGGGATCTCGAAATACTGCTGCTGGGTGACCCAGCCGGCCTTCTCCAGCTCTACCACCGGCTGGATTACCCGATAATGCCCAACCGCCGTCTTGTTCATCGGCAAGGCCAGCACATGGGGCAATGGGCGACCGACGAAGGGCGTCCAGGCCGCCTTGAGGCCCGGGTCCAGGCAGAAGCTCGAACCATTGAGTGACAGGTTGATGTTGTAGGCCGGGTCGCGCGCCACGACCGGCATCCAGGCGCGGAAGAAGGCATCATGCTGTTCCGCCAGCCGAGCCTGGCGCTCAGCTTCGCGCTGCGGGTCGACCGCCGCCGCTGGCGGAGGGTCGAGCACCAGCCGGGCATCCGGCGCCCAGACCACCAGGTAACCAGCCTTGCCCAACCGCAGCCCCAGGTCGACATCGCTGAACGCCAGGTCGAAGACGCTGTCGTCGAGCCCTCCCAGTTCGATAAAGAGCTGCTTGCGCACCAGCAGGCAATCGGCGCCGACAACTGAATAATTCTGCGCCACCTGCAAGCGCTGCATGTAACCGCCCGCCTCCATCGGCTCACCGACGAATGGCGAACCCACCGCTCCACGCAGGCCAAGCACGCCACCGGCATGGACGACAAGGCCGTGGCCATTGCACAACTTGGCACCCACCGCGCCGACTTCATGGCGCTGCCCGTGACTGAGCAACGCATCGAGCCAGTCTGGCTCGGTGGCAACGACGAACGGACTCAACATCAGCAGGTAGTCGCCACGGGCATGTTGCGCGGCCAGGTTCTGCACAGTCGCGAAGCTGGTTTCCTCTTCCAGCTTCAGCACCCGTAACTTGTCGCCGCCCATCTGCTGCAGGGCTGCCAGCCAGGCATGGGTGTCGGCGCCCTGGCTGGCATTATCGACGATCAGCACTTCGTAGTGGCTGTAGGCGGTCTTCTCCAGCACGCTTTCAAGGCAACGCTCGAGCGCTGGCAATTGATCCCGGGCACTGATCACCAGGCTCACCAATGGCTGCGTGGCATGCAGGTAACGCACATGGTTGATCGCGCCGCCGTCATTCTGTAACCGATAGGCCACGCCCAATCGCTTGAGGTGCGCATCGAGCAGGCGAGGATTTTCCTCGATCACGTCCGTCGAGGACAACCAGGCGGCATAGCTCAACGTGGTTTCAGCCAGGACTTCTGGAATGTGCTCGATGGTCTGCGGGCCACGGCTTTCCACCAGGCGCCAGAGCAAATCGTGGGGCGCCAGCTCGCGGTAACCCGCGGCAAAACCACCCAGCGTTCGAATGGCCTCACGGGAGTACGCCAGCATGCGACCGGTGTAGGGGTAGCCGCGCATCAGGTCGAGGTTGAAGTCGGGCTTGAATACAGGTTCCGCTGAGACCCCCTCCCGAAGACTACCCTCATCGCCGTAGCAGCAGGCCATTTGTGGACGAGCGACGATCCGTTCGGCCAGCAGCATCAGACTGAACGCATTGAGCCGATCACCGGCGCGCAGCAGGTAGATCCAGTCCACGCCCTCCAGCTGGTCGACCAGGCCGTTCAACTGCTCGGCCCAATCAGCCTGCAACAGCTGGCCGATCACCCGGCCATCCTGCAGTACCGCCGTAGGCGCGCTGGACAGAACCAGGGTGGTATCGGCGCCATAGGACTGATGCGCGATACTGTCCAGGGTCACTTGCAGGGCCTGGGCATCGCCCTCGCGGTCGATCACCACCGGCACGATGCGCGGGCGCGTCGGCCAGTGCTCGCTCAGGCGCATCAGCCGCGCCAGCACCAGAGGGTCCTGGCGGCAGGCCAACCATTTGCCATAAAGCTCGGCAAAACTGTCGCTGTCACTGCCGACATGGGACTCGTGAATTGCCTGAAGACAGCGCAAGGTGTGGACCAGGAACAGGTTTTCCCAAGTACGCTGACCAGCACGTTCGTCCGGGTGCAGGATCTGCACCCGGACCCAACCGGAGAACGGCTCGCGCTCGGCGGTGCGCGCCGCGAACATGTCACGCAGGTGCTGCGCTTCCTGAACAGCCGCGGCCTTCACATGATCCTGGCGACGCAGCTGGTCGGGATGAACCCGCTCCACACAATGTACCCCGGCGGTGACGCCCAGGTGCCCTCGGCGCAGCAGGCACACGAACAGGACAAAGTCGAGCAGGGCCACGAAGCCCGGTGCCAGCGCCGGCAGCAGTTCGCGCAGATCACTGGCGCGCAGCAGCACGCTGCTCAGTCCGCCGATGAAATTGAGTTGACGGGTCTCGAAGAAATCCAGCAGGTCGTCGCCATTGAACAGGGTATCGCCAAAGGTAACCGGGCTGGTCTCCAGACGCTGCGGCAAGATGTGATCTTCAGCATCCACCAGATAACGTCTGGCCGCGACCAGACTGACATCGTCGTGAGCTTCGAACAGGCGTACCTGGTTGGACACGCAATCGGCCATCAGGCGGTCATCGTCACAGAGGAACTTGATGTACTGCCCCTGACTTTGCTCTAGCCCAAGCTGCAGGTTCCCGGCAAAACCCAGTGGCTGCCGGTTGCGTACATAGACCAGCGGGTGACGCGCCAGGCTGCGCAACTCCTCGACCACCGCCTCGATCTGCGCCCCACGGCTGTCGTCGCAGACAATGACCTCGAGGTTGTCGTAGTCCTGAGCCAAGGCACTGACCAAGGCCGCTCGGAAGTAATCAGGATTGCAGGCAGGGATGACGAGGCTGACTAGAGGGACTGGGTTCACGGGGGAATCTCTCGACCGATGACTGCCCGCAGGGAATTCAGAACAGTCGACAACACGGGAAAAACAGCGCGCCTGCTGCGCTCACCCCTGGCGGGTGGCGCAGCAGGCGGCGGGCTTGATCAACCGATGGCGTTGAACAGGCTCAGTTGGCTGATACGCGCGAAGGCTGCCTGGGACGCTTCGAGCATGGTCTTCTGTTGGGTCAGGCGAACCAGCACGGTGGCAGGGTCGGAATCGCGGATCGACGATTGCGTGGTGGTATTGGCGATACCCAGGCTCTCGTTGGTGTTCTGCTGGATTTCCAGCGCCTTGCCCCGCGCACCGATATCGGTGACCGAGCGGTTCAGCTGATCCTGACCACTCTGGATGTTGGCAATGGCCGAGTCCAGGTCGGCACGCAGTTGCTGGTAGGCCGCGTTGTCGCCGTCGATCGGCTTGCTCAAGGCCGTGCGCAGCTGGGCAACGGTGTCCAGCACGTTCTGGGTCTGGTGGTTGTCGACATTCACCATGTACTGGTCGCCGGACTGCTGCGGCGGCGTCGTGGTGAAGGTGAAATCGACCCCCGCGGCCGAGGCGACGTTACCCGCCATGGTGCCACTGGCCACCGGGCGGCTGTCGGCGGTCAGCGGCTGGGCATACAGCTCGAAATCCGTGGCGCTGGTGAACTTGATCACCGCGCCGCCGCTGGGGAACATGGCCTGGTACTTGGCCGGGTCGGTGACGCTGACGGAAGACACCTGGGCGCTGGAAGAGTTGCCCGGGCTGCGAGTGGCCGTGATGGTGTCAGGCTTGCTCTGCAAGGTGAAGGTATGACCCGCCACCGCCGTGTCCGGAACGTCGCCGTCCTGAAGATTGATGTTCAGGCGCAAGTCGACCCCACGGAAGCTGATCATCGAACCACCTGCGGTGTTCGGATCGAAGGTGCCGCCCTGCGTGGCTTCGGCGGTCACGTCGTTGCCCAGACTGTCGGTGATGCTGTACTGCGTACTGCTGAGCATGGTGATGGTATACGGCTGGCCGCTACGGAAACGGTCATTGTAGGTCACGCTGCCGGACACCTGGCCGTTGGACAGCTTCACACGCCCATCATCCACCACCGGGTTGGTCATGGTGGTCTGGGTACGACTGGTATTGAGCGCCTGTTCGAACACGCTGTAGCCGGTGCTGTTGCCAGCCATCTTGAGCATGTCGCCGACCTGCAGTTCAAGCTGGGTCTGGTCGCCCTGGTAGCTGTAGGTGCCATCGGCATTGCGTACGAATGGCGCGGTGTCGGTCTTGGAGCCAGCGAACAGGTACTGACCGTTCTCGTCACGGCTGTTCATCAAACTCAACAGCTGGTCTTCCAGCTGACTCAGCTCGGCTGCCTTGGCCTTGCGCTCGGTATCGGTGTAGCCGGCGTTCCCCGACTCGAGCGCCAGCTCGTTGACCCGCGTCAGGATCGTGTTGATCGAGTTGAGCGTGGTTTCGGCCTGGTTCAACGAGTTGGTGATGTTGGTCGCGTTGGTCTTGTACTGCGCCAGCATGTCCGCCTGGTTGCCCAGTTGCAGCAGACGTGCGGCACCCACCGGGTCATCGGCGGCGGTGTTGACTCGAACGAAGGAGCTGGCCTCCTCGTTGGTCTTGATCAGGTTGGCATAGTTGCGCTGGTAGTTCGCCGCGCTGGACTGGTAGAACTGGGCCGTGGAAATACGCATGGATCAATACTCCTTAAAGCGCGGCGATCAAGGTGTTGAAGATTTCCTGAGCAGCTTTGATGATCTGCGAAGAGGCCGTGTAGTACTGCTGGTACTTGACCAGGTTGCCGGCCTCTTCGTCGAGCTGCACACCAGACAAGGAATCACGGGCACCGGTCGCCTGGGTCAGGATGACACCGGTTGCCTCGCTGTCCATCTGGCCTTGCTTGGCCTGGGCACCGACGCTTTCCACCAGTTTGCCGTAGGCGTCGGTGATGCTGATGCCCTTGGTCGAACCGATGTCCATGGTCTGCTTGGTCTGCAGCTCCTGCAGGGACAGCGCATTGCGGTTGTCCGAAGAACCTGCGCCGGTCAGCGAGACGGTGTAGCTGTCGCCTTGCTTGGGCGAACCGGCGACATCCATCTCGAAGCTGAAGGTTTTCTGCACACCACTGCCGTCGGTGATCGGGTTGCCCGCGGAGTCGATCATCGGCACATCGAACTTCAGGGTGTTGTTCTGCCCCGGAACGAAGGTGCCGGTGCCGATGCTGTTGCCCTTGGCATCGAACGCTTCATAGGTTTGCGGCGAGGTGGTTTCATCACCGAACACCAGGCGCACCGGCGTGGAATACTTGATGCCGGTCTGCAACTCAAGGCGCTGGGTCGGGTCGGCGATATCCAGCACCGAGGTCAGGACAGGTTGGGCGATCACACCGGTACCGGTATTGCCGCTACCGGACGTCGCGGTCAGCGGCGCGGCCAGGGCCAGGCGCTTGGCGTCGGTAAGCACCACGTCGATTTCCGCCGCAGCATTGCGGGTCGGGGTGATCTTGAAGCTATCGCCCACCGCCGCGGTACCGCTCTTGAGGTCGATGCTGAAGCCATCGATCACAGGGGCCGGGTCGTCGTTGGTGCTGTAGGTGCCCATGTCGGTGCCATCGGGCAGCTTCTTGACCTGGTACTTGTCGGCGGTCGGCCCGACGAAGGTCACCTGGTAATCGCTGGTGCTCAGCTTGCCAGTATCGCGGATGACCACGTTCAGGTCGGCGGAGCCCGAGTTGCCCACCTTGGGCGTGCTGCGTGCGGACATCGCCTTGTCGCTGTTCAGGTCGTTGAACAGCGCGGCACCGAACTCTCCGTTCTTGTCGATACCCTGGCCGAGCTGCGAGTTGATTTGCTGCGACACCACCAGCGCGATGCGGCCCAGTTCGTTCATGGCCGGCGCCAGGGTCTCGCTGCGATAACGCAGCAGACCGCCCATTTCGCCGCCCGTGATGCTACTGGTGACGTCCATGGTGGTGCTACCACGGTCGAGCTTGATCGAATACTGGGTCGGGTCGGTGGCGCTTGGCTCGGCGCTCATCTTGTTGGTGGTCTTGCCCAACACCAGCGACTGGCCGTTCTTCAGGTAAACGTCGATGCTGCCGTCACGCTCGACAGCTTGCACACCCACCAATTCGTTGAGCTGGCGGACGGCTTCGTTACGCTGGTCGAGCAGGTCGTTCGGCTGGCCGGTGACCGCCGAGACCTTGGAAATCTGCTCGTTGTACTGGGCAATGCTGGAGGTCAGCTCGTTGATCCGCGCCGTCATCGAGCTGAGGCTGCCGTTGATGTTGGTATTCTGCTCCTTGAACTGCGCGGCCAGGCTGTTGAAGCGGTTGGCGAGCGCGTCGGCATTGCTCAGCAACAGCTGGCGGGAAGCGTCTTCGGTCGGCTTGTTGGCAGCGCTCTGCAGGGCGGAGAAGAAGTTGGTCAGCGCTCCGGTAATACCGGTGTTGCTGTCGGACAACAGGTTGTTGAGCGGCGTGACCTGATTCAGGTAGGCAGTGCTGTCGCTGTTGAGCGACGTGGCGGTCTGCAGTTGCGCATCGAGGAAGGCGTTGTACACCCGGCGCACGTCCGCCAGTGTTGTCCCGGTGCCCATGAACACCTGGCCTTCCTGGAGCGAACCCTTGGACCGCTGAACATTCTGCTGGCGAGAGTAGCCGGCGACATCGGCGTTGGCGATGTTGTTACCGGTGGTATGCAGGCCCGCCTGGGAGGCCGACAGCCCCGACATGCCAATATTGATCAAACTCGCCATGGTTTCCTGCCCTTAAAGTTTCGTTGTGTTACCGAGCGATGCATAGCTCTCGTACGACTTCATCTGTCTTGCGATCTGCGAGATCTTGCTGGCGTATTCCGGGTCGGTGGCGTAACCGGCCTTCTGCAGCTCTCGCACGAACTGTTCTGGCTTATCGGCAGACTTCACCGCTTCTTGATAGCGGGAATTGTTCTGCAACAAGCTGACCAGATCATGGAAACTGTCCTGGTAAGAGTCGTAGGAACGGAACGCTGCCGTCTCCTTGACGAACTTGCCGTCACGGAACTCGCTGGTGATCGCCCTCGCCTCGCCACCTTCCCAGTTGCCGGTCGCCTTGATGCCGAACAGGTTATGGCTGCTGGTGCCGTCACTGTTGCGCATGACCGATTTGCCCCAACCGGTTTCCAAGGCTGCCTGGGCGACCAGGTAACGGGGGTCGACGCCAATGCGCTTGGCAGCCTGCTCGGCCATCGGCAGCATGGTGGCGACGAAGGCGTCGCTGTCGGCGAAGGCTTTTTTCGGCGCAAGCGGCGGCTGCGCCACGGCGCGGCCCAGGATGCGCATGCCACGCTCGGGCGCGGCGAAGGTCTGCGCAGCACCTGCTACCACCTGCCCTTCACGGGGTGGCACCGCAGCGGTATTGGTGGTTGCCGCGGCGTTGCCTGCCGATGGCACGATACCGGCCAGCAGGCGATCGGTGAGCTTGCTCGGTAGCGCCAGGCGCCGCGAATTGAGCGCGGCCACATCATTGCGCGTGGCGGTCGACTGGGTCGCGTGCACAGGCTCGGCCACTTTGTTGCCCCACAAGGCCGGGGCGTGGCCGTCGATGCGCGGGAATGGGCTGGTGTTGGCCGGCGCGGCCTTGTTCTTCGACAACTGGCGAACCAGCACGTCCTGCAGGCCGATACCTCCACCCTCGCGGGACATACTCACGGCCAACTGCTGGTCGTACATGTCACGGTACTGCTTGACCGTCTCGGAATTCATCGGGTTGTCGTCGGCCAGCACATCGCTGGCCTTGCGCGAGGCTTTGAGCATCTCACTGATGAACAGCGACTCGAACTCCTGGGCCACCTTGCGCACGTTGGCGTCGCTGTCACGATCGCCATGCTTGAGCGAATTGAGACGATTGAGGTCGGTGTACGCACCGCTGTCGGCACCGCTGGAAACTTTGGTATTCATCAGTCGGCGTCCTCAGATGACGATCAGGTCGGCTTGCAAGGCGCCGGCCTGCTTCAGTGCTTCGAGGATGGCCATCAGGTCGCTGGGCGCAGCGCCCACCTGATTCACTGCACGCACGATTTCATCCAGCGTGGTACCCGGGCCGAACTTGAACATCGGCTTGGCTTCCTGCTGCGCATTGACTTTCGAGCGCGGCACAACGGCAGTCTGGCCATTGGAGAACGGCCCCGGCTGACTGACGATCGGGTCTTCGGTAATGGTCACGGTGAGGCTGCCGTGGGTCACGGCGGCAGGTGAAACCTTCACGTTCTGGCCGATGACGATGGTACCGGTACGCGAATTGATGATGACCTTGGCCACGGCCTGGCCTGGGTCGATCTCAAGGTTCTCTAGAATCGACAGGTAATCGACACGCTGGCTCGGGTCCATCGGCGCGGTGACCCGCACCGAGCCGCCATCGATTGCCTGGGCCACGCCTGGGCCGAGCAGGTCGTTGACCTTGTCGACGATGTGCTTGGCCGTAGTGAAGTCCGGGCGATTGAGGTTCAAGGTAAGGCTGTTGCCCTGGTTGAAACCACTGGGTACCGCCCGCTCGACGGTAGCACCACCAGGAATACGGCCGGCCGACGGAACGTTGACGGTAATCTTCGAACCATCACGCCCTTCGGCATCGAAACCGCCCACCACCAGATTGCCCTGGGCGACGGCATAGACGTTGCCGTCGATACCCTTGAGCGGCGTCATCAACAGGCTTCCGCCACGCAGGCTCTTGGAGTTACCAATGGACGAGACGGTGATATCCACTACCTGGCCGGGCTTGGCGAAGGCCGGCAGGTCGGCATGCACCGACACCGCGGCAACGTTCTTGAGCTGTACGTTGCCGGAACCGGCCGGCACCTTGATGCCGAACTGCGACAGCATGTTGTTGAAGGTCTGCAGGGTGAACGGGGTCTGGGTGGTCTGGTCACCCGTACCGTTGAGCCCCACCACCAGGCCGTAGCCGATCAACTGGTTGGAGCGCACGCCAGAAATGCTGGCGATATCCTTCAGGCGTTCGGCATGGGCACCGAAGGTGCAGGACAGAAGCAGGGTCGCGGCAAGCAGCTGCCTTACGTTGAACATGGTCATCCGCACTCAGAAGGGCCAGAGCGGGCTGACGAAGAAGCGATCCAGCCAGCCCGGCTGACTGGCATCGGCGAAGGAGCCGGTGCCCGAATAGGTGATGCGCGCATCGGCCACACGGGTCGACGGCACGGTGTTGTCGGTGGCGATATCGTCAGCACGGACCAAGCCCGCAATGCGCACCAGTTCCTCGCCGGTGTTCAGGGTCATCCACTTCTCGCCGCGCACGGCGATGATGCCATTGGGCAGCACGTCGGCGACGGTGACAGTGATCGAACCGGTCAGGGTGTTGCCCTGGGTGGCCTTGCTATCGCCCTTGGTTGCACGCTCACCGCTGTAGCCCGCCTCGAGGGAAAGGTCGCCACCACCGAATGGGTTGTTGGTATTGGGCGTGGTCCCGAACAGCGAGGTCAGGCCAATGTTGGCATTGCTGTTCTTCTGAATCTGGGAACCTGCGTTCTTGCTGGCCGAGGTGCGTTCATTGAGGGTGATGGTGATGATGTCACCGACCCGGAACGCCTTGCGGTCGCTGTACAGGTTCTGATCGAAGCCCGCCTGGTAGATCGAACCGTTATTGGCCGCTGCCGGCAACGGGGTGCGCGGCAGGACCGGCGCGTAGTACGGGTCGTTGGGCTTGGGCGTCGGAGCGACACAACCTGCCATCAACACCGCCCCCCCCAGGGCGAAAACGGACAACAAACGATTCATGACACTTACCTCATGCTGCAACTGAACTAGGAGCTAGGAACCAGAAGCCGGCGTTACAGCTGCTGAGTGACGAACGACAGCATCTGGTCGGCAGTGGAGATGACCTTGGAGTTCATCTCGTAGGCGCGCTGGGTGGTGATCATGTTCACCAGCTCTTCCACGGTGCTGACGTTGGAGTTCTCCAAGGTCTGCTGCAAGGTGGTACCGAAACCGTTCAGGCCCGGGGTACCCACCTGTGGGGCGCCACTGGCGGCGGTCTCCAGGAACAGGTTGTTGCCCATCGCCTGCAGGCCGGCCGGGTTGATGAAGTCAGCGGTCTGAATGTTGCCGATGACCTGAGCGGCCGGGTTGCCGGCGGTGGTGATCGACACGGTGCCGTCCTGGCCGACGGTGAAGGTCTGGGCGTCGTTTGGCACGACGATGGCCGGCTCCAGCGCCAGGCCATCGGCGTTGACGACCTGACCATCGGAGTTCAGGTGGAAGGTACCGTCACGGGTATAGGAAACGGTGCCATCGGGTTGCAGGATCTGGAAGAAACCACGGCCGTTGACGGCGATGTCCAACGGGTTCTCGGTGGTCTGCAGACTACCGGTCTGGAAGTTCTTCTGGGTGCCGACGATGCGCACACCGGTACCGACCTGCAGACCCGACGGCAGTTCGCTGTCCTGGGTGGACTGCGCGCCCGGCTGACGCTTGATCTGGTAGAGCAAGTCCTGGAACTCGGCGCGATCACGCTTGAAGCCGGTGGTCGAGACGTTGGCCAGGTTGTTGGAAATGACGGTCAGGTTGGTGTCCTGGGCGGACAGGCCGGTTTTAGCGACCCAAAGAGCCGGAAGCATCAGTGTTCTCCTCGTGCGCCTGTTTTACGGCACCCTTTCAAATGTGATTAGCCGATTTGCAAAACACGCGCCATGGCTTCATCGCCTTCCTTGGCCGCGTTCATCATCTTGACGTGCAGTTCGAATTGACGGGACAGCGCGAGCACCGAAGTCATTTCTTCGACGGCATTGACATTGCTGCCCTCCAGGAAACCGGACACCACGCGCACATTGACGTCGGCGTCGGCCGGCTGGCCATTCTGGGTGTGGATCAAGCCATCCAGGCCTTTGGTCAGGCCCTTGGTGTCGGGGTTGACCAGTTTGATGCGATCGACCTCGGCCATCACCCGGGGGTCTTCACCCATGGCACGGATACTGATGGTGCCGTCGGCGCCCACTTCCACCTTCTGCTCTGGCGGAATGGCGATCGGACCACCGTTGCCGATCACCGGCATACCGTTGCCGGCGCGCAGCACGCCCAGCGCATCGATGTTCAGGCTGCCGGTGCGCACGTAAGCCTCGCTGCCATCTGGCGCCTGCACGGCGATGAAGCCCTGCCCCGCGACTGCCACGTCCAGTTCACGCCCAGTCTCGACCATCGGTCCTTCGCTGAAGTCGGTCGCGGGACGCTCAGTCATCGCGAACGCACGCGCCGGAAAGCTGTCACCGAACACCGGCATCGAGCGCGCCTGCTCCAGGTCACGCTGGAAACCGTTGGTGGAAACGTTCGCCAGGTTGTTGGCATGGGCCTTCTGCGCCAGCGCGTTCTGGCTGGCGCCGGTCATGGCCACGTAAAGCATCTTGTCCACAGTCATCCTCCGCTGCACTGGCGATCATTTGCCGCTCGCCGTTGCTGTGCAGGCTTTAAAGCAAGTTCCGAACCAACTTTCTTAAATCGTGAAAAAGCCCGTGAATACGGGCTTTCGAGGGGCTGGTGACCGGCACTGACGTCGGTTATCCGGCGCCGGGTTGCCGCTGGCGGCAAAGACGATGGCTTGTTAAGACCTCGTCGCCGGCAAGATCCCAAGTGGCGCTATGGCTCCCTGCAGCCACCATTGGTGTATGGCCCGGCGAACTTCTTCCAGCCATCACCCGGCGACCATTGCGAACAGACCAGCCGGCCATCCGCCTGGCTCTCCCAGCGCCACCAATAAGCGGTGCCAGCCTGGACCTGGGCAAGGCAAAAAACGGCGACCAGCACAATGAGCCACTTGTTCATGCTAACTCCATGAAGCGGGGCCGCCCTGCAGCCCCTACCCTCAATCCAGCATCAGGTCATCTGGATGATGGTCTGCATGATGGTGCTTTCGGTGGAGATGGTCTTGGCGTTCGCCTGGTAGTTGCTCTGCGCCTTGATCAGCTCGACCAGCTCTTGCGTCAGGTTGACGTTCGAGGCTTCCAGCGAGTTGGACTCGACGCTACCCAGAGTACCGGTCTTCGGCGAGTCAATGCCCGGAATACCCGAGGAGTAGGTCTCGGTCCAGCGAGTGCCGCCAATCTGCTGCAGACCCTGTTCGTTGGCGAAGCTGGCCAGGGCCACCTGGCCGATGGCGCGCGACTGCTGGTTGCTGAAGCTTGCGAACATCACGCCGGTGGAGTCGATCGACAGGCTCGACAGGATACCGGTGGCGTAGCCGTCCTGGGACTGCGACATGCGCGCGGTTTCCGTGTTGTAGGACGTGGTGCTGTTCATCGACAGGCGCATGCCCGCAGCGTTTTCCGCAGAACCGTTGGAGGCCCAGTTACCCGAAGCATCCTTGGCGGCTGGAATCCAACCCTTGAGGGTGAAGGTATTGTTGGTCACGTCCCACTGGGCACCGGCCGGAGCACCCACAGGAATGCTGGCAGGGTCGGTCGCCATCGACGCCACGCTACCGTCGGAGTTGAAGGTCATGGACGCCTCCAGCGGGGCAGCCGACGTCGGGTCCATCGGATTGCGACCATCGATCAGGGTGTACATGGTCCACTGGTTCGTCCCGGTCTTGCGGTAGAACTGCTCCATGGTGTGCTCGTTACCCTGACTGTCATACACCTTGGTCGGGAACGACTTGGTATAGGTAGTATCGTCGGCCGGGTCGAACGCCGGACCGGCAGGCGTGGCGCTCGGCAGCGGAATGATGTCCGCCTCGGAGTTCAGGTTGATGCCCTGGTCGATCAGGGTGGTGGCCTTCGGCGCCAGCGAGGAGGTATCGATCTTGAGATCGGTCAGTACGCCACGCTTGATGTTGCCGTTCTCGTCGGCGGCATAGCCTTGCAGGCGCAGGCCGTCCGAGGTGATCACGTAGTTATCCTTGCTGTTCTGGAAGGCACCGGCACGGGTGTACACGCGCGCGCCGTTGTCAGACAGGATGAAGAAGCCCTGGCCTTGGATACCCATGTCCAGCACGTTGCCGGTGTTGTTGACGTCGCCCTGGCTAAACTGCTGGGAGATCGCTGCCAAGCGCACACCGTTACCCACCTGGTTCTTGCCCACGCCCAGGCGGTTGGCCCCCGCGTATACGTCTGCGAATTCGGCACGGGAGGATTTAAAGCCGGTGGTGTTGACGTTGGCGATGTTGTTGCCAGTGACGTCCAGTTGCTTGTTGGCCGCGTACAGACCGCTAAGGCCGATATTGAAAGACATGTAGTTGCTCCTTTTCTTGCCGTTCTATCGGCCTTAGATACCGATGGTTTGTACGTCGGACAGCGAAACCTTGCCGACACCCGCCAGGTTCAGCACCATCTCGCCGGTGGTGTTGAAGCTGACGCTGGTGACCTTGGCTGGCAGCAAGGTATTCATCTGCACCGCCTTGCCGTCCACCGTGGTAGTGGCGGTAAAGGTGTAAGTGCCCGGATCGACCTTCTCGCCCTTGCTGTTGGTGCCATCCCAGATGAAGTCGGCATAACCGGCCTTCTGCTCGCCCAACTCGATGGTCTTGACGGTGTTGCCATCCTTGTCGGTGATAGTGATCTTCGCTTCGCTGATGGCCTGGGGCACCACGAACTGCGCATTGAAGCTCTCAGTGGTGTCGACGATGGCCTTGTCGTTCTGCACGATCACCGAACGACCGACCAGCGAGGACGCCTGCAGCGCTTGCGACGAAGCCATGGCGCTGGTGATGGCGCTGACCGACTCGTTCAACGAGGTGATGCCTTCGAGGCTACTGAATTGCGCCAACTGTGCGACGAACTCGCTGTTGTCCTGCGGATCCAGCGGGTTCTGGTTCTGCATCTGGGTGACCAGCAACTGCAGGAAGGCATCTTTGCCCAACGTCTGGTTGCCGGTCGCAGCGCTGGTAGTCGTGGTCTTCTTGGCGCTGCTGGTGGTGACACCTGACGCCGCGATGACGTCATTGAGGTTCACACCACTGGTGCTATCGACTGCCATGGTCTGGATTCCTTATCACTGACCCAGGGTCAGTACTTTCTGCATCATGTTCTTGGCGGTGTTCATCAGTTCGGCGTTGGTCTGGAACGCACGGCTGGCGGAGATCATGTCAGCCATCTCCTCGACCACGTTGACGTTGGGGTAGTAGACGTAACCGTCCTTGTTCGCCGCCGGATGGTTGGGCTCGTAGCGCGCTTCCAGGTTGCTCTGGTCTTCGATGATGCCCTTGACCTGAACGCCTTGACCGGCTTCACCCTGGTCTTCGAACAGCGACTGGCTGACGCCGCTCTGCGCGTTCTGGAACGTGGTGGCGAACACCGGGTGGCGAGCGCGGTAGGTCTGGTCGATGCTCGACGAAACGGTCTCGGCGTTGGCGATGTTGGAGGCCACGGTATTGAGACGCGTGTTCTGCGCGCTCATGCCGGAGCCTGCGATGTTGAAGACACTGGACAGGGACATGGTTACTCTCCGCGCAGGGCCGAAACCAGCCCTTTGAATTTACTGTTGAGCAAGGTGAAGCTGGCCTGGAAGCCCATGGCGTTTTCCGTGTAGTTGGCCTGCTCTACCTGGGCGTCGACGGTATTCTGGTCGATCGACGGCATCGCAGGCGTACGGTACTGGAGGGTATCGTCCGCCATGGCCAGACCTTCGGCCTCGATGTGCCGGCTGTTGGTACGCTCCATGGCGAAGCGCCCGCTCTGCTGCTTCTGACTCTCGGCGGCGAGCACCGACGAGAAATCCATGTCACGCGCCTTGTAGTTGGGCGTGTCGGCGTTGGCGATGTTGTTGGCCAGCACTTCGGCACGCTGGGCGCGGAAGCCCAGGGCCTTTTCGTGAATGCCAAGCGCCTTGTCGAAACTGATGCTCATGTCAGGGAACCTTCAAAGGTTGACCAGCGTGTGATTGCCAAAGCTTTAGCAAGTGCTGTGCCAAACCTGTAGAAGCCCATGTTTGCGGGGTTTTTGCGGTTACCGGCAGCGCCGGCATGCCAGAAAAGCGGCAAAGTGCTTCCGCCTGGAGATGCCTGAGCGGCAATTGCCGGACGGCAAAAGCGGCAAAACAAAAAATTGACGTCAGAGGGCAGATGGCGGGGCGATGGGGGTTGGTCGGGAGCGCTGCGGCGGTCGCGCGCGCCTGCCACAGACGTTATTGGCCGTGAACAAACGTAGGAGCGAACCTTGCTGGGGATGCGCCGCGCGGGCGGCGCTCGATCTCACAGGCGCCACACCCCACAGACAAGCACCCGCCCCCTCCTGATCACTTGGCCTGGTAGATGATCCCCGGGCTGCACTGCACCATCTGGTAATGATCCGGCAGCCCGTTCAGCGCCTCGGAAGCGCCAAGGAACAGATAACCACCCGGTTTCAAGGTGCTGTGAATGCGCATCAAAATGTCTTTCTTCACCTGCGCCGAGAAGTAGATCAGCACGTTGCGGCAAAACACGATGTCGAACTTGCCCAGCGCCGCATAGCTGTCGAGCAAATTGAACGAACGGAACTCGACACGGCTACGAATGGCCGGCTTCACCGCCCAACGCCCTGGCCCCTTGGTGTCGAAGTAACGCTGCAACCGCTCCTGGGACAAACCACGGGCAATCGCCAGGCTGTCGTACTCACCCGTCTTGCAGTTGTTCAGCATCGAACCGGACAGGTCGGTGGCGACGATCTGCGCTCCCATCTTCAACTGTCCGAGGTTGCTGCGCTCGAACTCGTCCAGCGCCATGGAGATGGAGTAAGGCTCCTGCCCCGACGAACAGGCCGCCGACCAGATGCGCAGACGCTGACCCGGATTGTTCTTGATGAACTCCGGAACCACCTTGTTCTTCAACACTTCGAACGGATAGGTGTCGCGAAACCACAGGGTCTCGTTGGTGGTCATGGCATCGACCACCTGCTCGCGCAGCCCACCACGCGGCTGCGTCTGAATACGCTGGACCAGCTCGCCCAAGCTCTTGATGCCCTGCTGCTCCATCAGCTTGTTGAGACGGCTGGAGACCAGATACTGCTTATTCTCGCCCAGCAGGATGCCACAGGCTTTCTCCAGGAATACCCGGAACTGTTCGAAATCCAAATTACCCGTAGACACTAACGCCGCCTCTTTTCAATCACTGGTGTCGGGAGCTGTCCCCCCAACTGCTTCAATGCGTTGCCTTGATCCGGTCGACCACGCGCTGGGCAAGGTCGTCCGGCTTGAATTTGGCCAGGAAGTCATCGGCGCCGACCTTCTTGACCATGGCCTGGTTGAACACCCCCGACAATGAAGTATGCAGGACGATGTGCAACTTTTGCATACGCGGGTCACTGCGAATCTCCGCAGTCAGCGTATAGCCATCCATTTCCGGCATTTCAATGTCCGAGATCATCATCAGGAACTCCTCCTCGGGTCGCTTGCCCTCGTCCACCAGCTTGCGCAGGTAATCCAGGGCCTGACGACCATCGTTGAGCGCCACCACCTCGACACCGACCGTCTGCAGGCAACGACTGACCTGCTTGCGCGCCACCGACGAGTCGTCGACAGTAAGCACCCGAAGCAGCACGGCCTTGTCCTGCACCTCGGCATCGACCACGCCGGCGGACACCGACTCGGACGACGGCGCCACTTCGGCCAGCACCTTCTCCACATCGATGATCTCGACCATGCGGTTGTCCACCCGGGTGACCGCCGTCAGGTAGTGATCGCGCCCAGTCCCCTTGGGTGGCGGATGGATCTCTTCCCAGTTCATGTTGACGATGCGCTCCACCGAGTGCACCAAAAAGCCCTGAGTCTTGGTGTTGTACTCGGTGATGATCACGAAGCTGTTGCGCGTGTCTTCCGTAAGGCCGGGCAAACCGGTCGCCATCGACAAGTCGAGGATCGGGATGGTCGCCCCGCGAATATTGGCCACACCACGCACCACCGGATGGGACTTGGGCAGCAAGGTCAGCTCCGGGCACTGCAGCACTTCCCTGACCTTGAATACGTTGATGCCGTAGAGTTGCTCGCCGTTGAGGCGGAACAACAGCAACTCCAGGCGATTCTGCCCCACCAGTTGCGTGCGCTGGTTGACCGAATCCATAACACCAGCCATGCCAGACTCCTTTACTTGTCAGCCTATGTACCGAGTCGGCACGGGCTTTGCTTTTTTGAGTGCCATGTACACGAAAACGACATTTTTCCGACGATTGACCCGCCTGCTGAGCAGCACGCTCGCCGCGCTGTGCCTGCTGGCACCCGGTGCTCGTACGCTGGCGGACGCGTTCACCTTGCCTGAACAGCTTATCGGTGTCACCCAAGGGTTTCTTGAATTTACCGTTGAGGATTACCTGGCCACGACCCAGACCGCGGGCCGCTACGACATCCAGGTCAATTCGCTCGACCCGCGCCTACGCATGCCACTGTGCAGCCAGGCCTTGGACGCTTCCCTGGAAAGCCCGGCCCAGCCGCTGGGCCGGGTAACGGTGCGCGTACGCTGCGATGGCAGCGCCCCCTGGACGGTATTCGTGCCGGCCACCGTGCGGCTGTATCGCGACGTGGTGGTGGCCACCCGCCCACTCAAGCGCGGCAGCACGGTCGGCGAGGGTGACGTCGCCCTGCGCGAACGGGATGTCGGAACGCTGAACCAAGGCTTTCTCACCGAACTCGACCAGGCGCTTGAGATGAAAGTGCTGCGCCCCACGGTGCTCGACCAGGTCTTGACTCCCCAACACCTGGAACAGGCCGACGTCGTGCGCAAGGGCGACCACGTGGTGATCGTTGCGCGCAGCGGCACCCTGAGCGTGCGCATGCCAGGCGAAGCGCTCAGCAAAGGCGGCATCGGCGAACAGATCCGCATCCGCAACCTGAACTCCAAACGCGTGGTAAAAGCCCGGGTCACAGGCCCAGGGCAGGTGGAGGTCGCCATGTAGAATGGACTGGCAGTGAGGAACTGCTTTTCCTAAACTGTGTCAGAAATCGGGTTCGCGAGCGCGCTGCCAGGCGGCTATGCATTTGTGCCTAAAGTTTCTTTCGGGTTGGCCGAAAACAAGGCAAGCGTCCAAATACCCAGAGGTTTCTGATCATGGTCATCGACTTCAGTCGTTTGAATAACTCTCCGTCCATCACGGGCGGCGTACGCGGCAACACCGCGTCCGGTAGCGCCGACAAAACCGGCGAAACCCAAGAGGCGCCGAAAAGCGCCAGCGGAGAAGCGGTACACCTCAGCCAAGAGGCTCAGCAGTTGCAGAAGATCAGCGACAAGCTGCGCGATCAACCCGAGGTCAACAGCGCCCGTGTGGCCCAGTTGAAACAGGCGATCGCAGACGGCAGCTACCAGGTCGATGCCGGCCGGGTCGCCAGCAAACTGCTTGATTTCGAAGCCCAGCGCTAACCTTACGGCGCGCTGACTTCACGGACGCTAATAAAGGCCTAAGAGTTAGCCATGCACGATATCACTCTGCTGCAACTGATCGAAGACGACATCGCCCCCACTCAGGAGCTGCTCGAGCTTCTTGAAAAGGAAGCGCTGGCCCTGCATGGCCGCGACATGATGGTGCTGGAGCACATTCTGGCCCGTAAGCAGTCTTTGATCGTCTTGCTGGAGCAGCAGGGGCAGCGACGCAACCAGTTGCTCACCCAGCTGGGCCTGAGCCCCGACCGTGCTGGCGTGCAAGCCCTGGCCGCACAATCGTCCAACGGCGAAATCATCATGCAGCAGCTTGATGTACTCGGCCAATTGCTGGATGCCTGCAAGAAGGTCAACGAGACCAATGGCCGTATCATCCAGATGCAACAACACACCACGGCCAACCAGATCCGAATTCTCAACGGTGGCGACTCTCCGTCCCTGTATGACAGCCGTGGCACTACCTCGCCAATGAACAAGCCCCGGGCGCTCAGCCAAGTGTGATTAGTTCTATCAAGGCACGGAACATAATGGCAAAATGCCGTAACTTGCGTGTGCCGTTTTTGCCTGGAGATTGATAACCCGTGTTCAATGAAACCGACGCTCCGCAGCCACCAAAGGTGCTGACCACGCCTTTGGAGATCGCGGCCAACCTACGCCAGTTGCAGGAAAGCCACGATCCTCTGATCATCACCTTCCATGAGCGTAGCCAGCGGTTCCAGAGTTACGTGGTGCAAGTGGACCGCGATAGCGATGTCCTGGCCCTGGATGAAATGATCCCGCGCGATGGCGAAAAATTCATCGAGAACGGCGAACCCTTCCGCGTCGAAGGCTTCCACGATGGCGTGCGCATCGCCTGGGAATGCAACGATCAGCTGCGAATCAGCGAAGTCGATGGTCACCGCTGCTACCGTGGCGGCCTGCCGAGGGAGATGACCTACCACCAGCGTCGCAATGCCTTTCGCGCTGCGCTGAAGCTCTCGCAACTGGTCGACGTCATCCTTGACGGCACCCACCTCAAGGGTAACGGTGCCCTGCGTGGCAAACTGCTGGATATTTCGGCCACCGGCTGCAAACTGCGTTTTGAAGGCGACGTTTCCGAGCGCCTGCAGCTGGGCCAAGTGTACGAACGGTTCAAGTCCGGCAACCCCCTGGGCCTGGTGGATACCATGGTCGAGCTGCGCCACCTGCACTTCGAAGAGCGGATCAACACCACTTTCGCGGGCGTGCGCTTCCATAACCTGAACGGCCAGGCGCAACGCAAGATCGAAAGTTTCGTTTACCAGCTGCAGCGTGAAGCGCGCCGGTTCGACAAAGACGATTATTGATCGCTCGCCTCCTCCGCGAACGCCACCCAATGGGTGGCGTTTTCGTTTTTCCGCCCGGATGACTTGCAGCCTAACAAGCAGCTCCCCTTTGCTGCAGCGTTTCCAGGTTACCGGCCAAAGCCCGACCGTTTAGTGTGTCCCGCACCGCGCCAAGAACGCTTCGAGCCGAGGACACACGATGCTGCATCGCACATTTACCGCCGAATTACATTGCCAGCACGGCCGGGTAGGCGTTGTCGAAACACCGCTGGCAGCGCACCCGCTTTACGCCGCCGACCAGGACGGCTGGCTGTGCACCGAAGATTATCGAGGCGCAACGCTGAGCTTCAGGCCGATCACGTTCGAATTCGTGTTCATCGAGGAAAAACATGACCGCACCCTTTACCGCATCCAGTGCGCGGACACCTGGGAGTATCGAGGTGCGAGGCTCCAACAGAACAAGAACGGCTGGCTTGGCCTGTACGGGACGCACGTGGCAGGAAGGATCATCGACGCGCTGAATCCTGTGAACCTGCTGCCCACCCGCCAGACGATCTGGAAAATCGAAACGCTACAGCCATGGGATGGCGACATCCAGAGCGCCGAGAACATCGAGTTCTACCTACGCGACAAGGACGGCTACAGGGTGGCACACATCAAAAGCGTCTACACGAGGAACAAACCGCATTTGCATCACTGGTTTCTCAACGCCGGGAACATGGACGGCGAGATATTGAGATTCCAACTGCGTAACATCACGGTTGCCTGAGGCGATCCGCGATGGCCCCACCGGCCACTGCGGATTGCTCACCGCGTCAAACCGAACGGTCCACCTCTGCCTCAGGCTTGACGCCATTGGCCCTTGGCGCCTGATCTTCCTCGGTATCCTCCGCCGCTACCGGCGCCTGCATCATGTCCTGCACGGTCTGTTCGTCAACCCGCGGGTCAAGTGCCGCCGACAGCGGCGAGCCCGCCGCCGGCATCGCCACGTGACCCAGCGGCGCGTCCTGCACCTGATGCAGACCGGTAACCGCTTTCGGTCGGATCCGCCATACCAGTACCAACGCGAAGAACACGAAGAAGGCGTACAGCATTTGCGCGCCCAGCACCTTCATGAGCACCCCCGCTGCCAAGGGCCCTATGCACGCACCCACGCCGTAGGTGACCAGCAGCATGGCGGTCAATGAAACCCGTCGCTCGCTTTCGACGTGGTCATTGGAGAATGCCACTGCCAACGGATACAGGCAGAACTGCAACAGAGAAATCACGAAGCCAATGCCGAACAGCAACTCCAGCGGCACACTGGGCAGGAAGGCCAAAGGTGCCGAAGCCAGCGCCAGCCCCACGGCGACGCTGCGGATCAGCACCGCGCGATCGTAGCGATCTGATAGCCAGCCCAACGGCCACTGCACCAGCAGGCCGGCAAAGATGCAGCTACCCATGAACAGACCGATCTGTTCGGTAGACAGCCCTTGGCTGGAGGCATACAGCGGCGCCAGGCCGTAGAACGAACCGACGATCAGGCCCGAACCCAACACCGTGCTCAGCGACTGCGGTACCCGCTTGATGAAGAACTTCGGCTCCATCGGTGCCGGGCGCAGCGGCGCCGGGTGAATCCGCCGGGTCATGGCAACCGGAACCAGGCACAGGGCAAAGCACATGGCGACCAGCATCAGCAGCTCAGGCCCCAACTGCGGGTGCACCACCAGGATCAACTGACCGAGTACCAACCCCAGGTACGAGGCGATCATGTAGCCACTGAACACCGCACCACGATGCTTGGCATCCGCCTGCTCGTTGAGCCAGCTTTCGATCACCATGTACTGGCACATCATGCCCAGGCCGACGATCATCCTCAGCCCGACCCAGACCGGCAGCCAATTGGTCAGGCCGTGGCCCAATACCGCCGCACCTACGATTCCGGCACAGGTCGCGTAGGCACGAATGTGCCCCACCCTGCCGATCAGTCGGTGACCGACCTTGCCGCCCACCGCCAGGCCAAAATAGTTGGCCGCCATCAGCGCACCCACCCACAGGCTGTCGACATGATCGGCCGCCAGGCGCAGGGCCAGGTAGGTACTGAGCAGGCCTGAGCCGATCAGCATCATCAAGGCCGCGAAATACAGCGACTGAAACGGCTTCCAGATGTTACGCATACGTCCCGTCTAGCTCCCTGGTCAGGTGGCGTTGGTTGCAGGCAAGCATAAAAGTAAATCGGCCACGGCGCAGGCCCTTGAAGGTGAAATACCTGGTCAAAGGCGCATCCAGTCGTGCTTGTGTCGCGTTCAGGCCTGTGTCGCCAGCACTCGCCGCTCCCAAGGCGTGATCTCATCGAAGAAATCCGTCAGCTCCATCGTCTTGGTGGCCAGGTAACCCTCGATGAACTCATCCCCGAACAGCTCCCGCGCCAGGCCACTGCGCTGGAGGCGCTCCAACGCAGCGTGCAGCGTGCAGGGCAGACTCAGGAGTTCCGGCACCTCGAACTCGCCCTGGATGGCCGGCGTCGGCTGCAGGCGCTGCTCGATACCGTGCAGGCCCGCCGCAAGACTGGCGGCAATAGCCAGGTAAGGGTTGGCATCCGCACCTGGTAGACGGTTCTCGACCCGCCGCGCCGCCGGCGCGCTGGCGGGAATGCGCAAGCCCGCGGCGCGGTTGTCCTGCGACCAGCAGGCGTTGTTCGGCGAGGCATACGGGTGGCACAGGCGCTGATAGGAATTGACGTTGGGCGCGAACAACGCGGTGAAGTCGGCCAGGCAGGCCTGCAAGCCACCGATGAAGTGGTAGAAGGTTTCGGTCGCCTGGCCCTGGTCATCGCTGAACACAGTGCGCCCTGTGTCGATCTGCACCAGGCTCTGGTGGATGTGCATCGAGCTACCAGGCGTCCTGGCCAGTGGCTTGGCCATGCAGACCACGGTCAGGCCATGCTTGAGCGCCACTTCCTTGAGCAAGTGCTTGAACAGGAAGGTCTGGTCAGCCAGCAACAGCGGATCACCGTGCAACAGGTTGATCTCGAACTGGCTGACGCCCATCTCGTGCATGAAGGTGTCACGCGGCAGGCCCATGGCCGCCATGCACTGGTACACCTCGGCGAAGAAAGGCCGAAGACCGTGGTTGGAGCTGACGCTGAACGCCGAGTGACCAAGTTCGCGGCGGCCATCCTTGCCAAGCGGCGGCAAGAAGGGCTGAACCGGGTCACTGTTGGCGGCGAAGACGAAGAACTCAAGCTCGGTCGCCACTACCGGCGCCAGGCCCAGGCTAGCGTATCGGGCGATGACTGCTTTTAGCAGACCGCGCGTGGACAAGCCTGACGGATTGCCACTCAGCTCGTTGGCGTCGCAAATCGCCAAGGCCAGCCCCCCGTCGCTCCAAGGCAGACGATAAATGTGAGCCGGGTCTGCAGCAAGGGCCAGGTCACCGTCGTCGCTTCCGTAGAACTTCGCCGGAGGATACCCCCCCATGATGCATTGCAGCAGGACTCCGCGCGCCATCTGCAGGCGCCGGCCTTCGAGAAAACCTTCGGCGGTCATCACCTTGCCGCGCGGAACGCCGTTGAGGTCGGGGGTGACGCATTCGATCTGGTCGATGCCCTTTAGGCGCTCGGCGAGCGAGCGCGGGCTGGCGGTGGTCATGACGCGGTCCTTGTTGTTATCAGCTGAAACAACATTAGGCTGGGGGTGTTTAAAATATCAAGCACCTACGGCAAGGTGCTTGCCTGCCACAGTCATCGCCGGCAAGCCGGCGTCTATCCCATTACAGGCGCCCTATTCCCGCAACGTCATCCCGTTGGCCGGCAACGGCAATGCGGTCTTGTATCGCACCTGCTTCAACGCGAAGCTGGAACGAATATTCGCCACCCCCGGTAAACGGGTCAGGTAATCGAGAAACCGCTCCAGCGCCTGGATGCTCGGCAACAAGACCCGCAGTAGATAGTCGGGATCTCCCGTCATCAGGTAGCACTCCATCACTTCCGGCCGCTCGGCAATCTCCTCTTCGAAGCGATGCAGCGATTGCTCCACCTGCTTCTCCAGGCTGACATGGATGAACACGTTCACATCCAGACCAAGCACTTCAGGCGCCAGTAACGTCACCTGCTGACGAATCACGCCCAGCTCTTCCATGGCCTTGACCCGGTTGAAACAGGGCGTGGGCGAGAGGTTCACCGAGCGCGCAAGCTCGGCGTTGGTGATGCGAGCGTTTTCCTGAAGGCTGTTGAGAATGCCGATATCCGTACGATCGAGTTTGCGCATGAGACAAATTCACCGGTTTTTTGTGTTTATGCGGAATGTTTATCTTCCCCGCACTGCAAAGGCAATCAACTTGAGAGAAAAATTCTTCCGCCGTGCCTCTAAGATGTAAATGACGCTGACTTACCAGTCACAAGCCGGTATTCAGCGGCGGCCGCTTCAGAGCTCACAAAAACAACATCCGAGCGAGCGTAAAAAGCATGAACGAGTACGCCCCCCTGCGTTTGCATGTGCCCGAGCCTACCGGCCGGCCAGGCTGCCAGACCGATTTCTCCTACCTGCGTCTGAACGATGCGGGTCAAGTCCGTAAACCACCGATCGACGTCGAACCTGCCGACACCTCAGACCTGTCCTACAGCCTGATTCGTGTGCTGGACGAACAGGGCAATGCCCTGGGTCCATGGGCCGAGGACATCGATCCGAAGGTATTGCGTCAAGGCATGCGCGCCATGCTCAAGACGCGCATCTTCGACAACCGCATGGTGGTCGCCCAGCGCCAGAAGAAGATGTCCTTCTACATGCAGAGCCTGGGCGAGGAAGCCATCGGCAGCGCCCAGGCCCTGGCCCTGAACCGCACCGACATGTGCTTCCCCACCTATCGTCAGCAGAGCATTCTGATGGCCCGCGACGTGTCGCTGGTGGAGATGATCTGCCAACTGCTGTCCAACGAGCGCGACCCGCTCAAGGGGCGCCAGCTGCCAATCATGTATTCGGTGCGCGAAGCTGGCTTCTTCACCATCAGCGGCAACCTGGCCACCCAGTTCGTCCAGGCCGTTGGCTGGGCCATGGCCTCGGCGATCAAGGGCGACACCAAGATCGCCTCTGCCTGGATCGGCGATGGCGCCACCGCCGAGTCGGACTTCCACACCGCCTTGACCTTCGCTCACGTCTACCGTGCGCCGGTCATCCTCAATGTGGTCAACAACCAGTGGGCGATCTCCACCTTCCAGGCCATTGCCGGTGGCGAGTCGACCACTTTTGCCGGACGTGGCGTAGGCTGCGGTATCGCGTCGCTGCGCGTCGATGGCAACGACTTCCTGGCCGTTTACGCCGCCTCGCGGTGGGCCGCCGAACGTGCTCGCCGTGGTTTGGGGCCGACCCTGATCGAGTGGGTTACCTACCGCGCCGGCCCGCACTCGACTTCGGATGACCCGTCCAAGTACCGCCCTGCCGATGACTGGAGCCACTTCCCACTGGGCGACCCGATCCTGCGCCTGAAACAGCACTTGATCGCCATCGGCCAATGGTCCGAGGAAGAACACCAGGCTGTGACCGCCGAGCTGGAGGCCGCCGTCCTGGCCGCGCAGAAGGAAGCCGAACAATACGGCACCCTGGCCAACGGCCATATTCCAAGCGCCGCCTCGATGTTCGAGGACGTGTACAAGGAGATGCCCGATCACCTGCGCCGCCAACGCCAGGAACTGGGGGTTTGAGATGAACGATCACAACAACAGCATCAAACCGGAAACCGCCATGGCCACCACTACCATGACCATGATCCAGGCCCTGCGCTCGGCCATGGATGTCATGCTCGAGCGCGATGACAACGTGGTGATCTACGGCCAGGACGTCGGTTACTTCGGCGGCGTGTTCCGTTGCACCGAGGGCCTGCAGAACAAGTACGGCAAGTCGCGGGTGTTCGACGCACCGATTTCCGAAAGCGGTATCGTCGGCACCGCCGTGGGCATGGGCGCCTATGGTTTGCGGCCAGTGGTGGAAATCCAGTTCGCCGACTACTTCTATCCTGCCTCCGACCAGATCGTCTCGGAAATGGCACGCCTGCGCTATCGTTCCGCCGGTGAGTTCATCGCCCCGCTGACCCTGCGCATGCCCTGCGGCGGCGGCATCTACGGCGGCCAGACCCACAGCCAGAGCCCTGAGGCGATGTTCACCCAGGTGTGCGGCCTGCGTACCGTGATGCCGTCCAACCCCTACGACGCCAAAGGCTTGTTGATCGCTTCGATCGAATGCGACGACCCGGTGATCTTCCTCGAGCCCAAGCGCCTGTACAACGGCCCCTTCGATGGCCACCACGAACGCCCGGTAACGCCCTGGTCGAAACACCCGCAGAGCGCCGTGCCGGACGGTTACTACACCGTGCCGCTGGACAAGGCCGCCATCACCCGCCCGGGCAACGATGTCACCGTGCTGACCTACGGCACCACCGTCTACGTCGCCCAGGTAGCCGCCGAGGAAACCGGCGTGGACGCCGAGGTAATCGACCTGCGCAGCCTCTGGCCGCTGGACCTTGAGACCATCGTCGAGTCGGTGAAGAAGACCGGCCGTTGCGTGGTGGTGCACGAAGCCACCCGCACCTGCGGCTTCGGCGCCGAACTGGTTTCGCTGGTCCAGGAGCATTGCTTCCACCACCTCGAAGCCCCCATCGAGCGTGTGACCGGCTGGGACACTCCCTACCCTCATGCACAGGAATGGGCTTACTTCCCAGGCCCTTCTCGGGTAGGCGCGGCATTGAAACGGGTCATGGAGGTCTGAATGGGCACGCACGTCATCAAGATGCCGGACATCGGCGAAGGCATCGCACAGGTCGAGTTGGTCGAGTGGTTCGTCAAGGTCGGTGATGTCATCACCGAAGACCAGGTGGTGGCCGATGTCATGACCGACAAAGCCACCGTGGAAATTCCCTCACCAGTGAGCGGCAAGGTGCTGGCCCTTGGCGGTCAGCCTGGGGAAGTGATGGCGGTCGGCAGCGAGCTGATCCGCATCGAAGTGGAAGGCAGCGGCAACCATGTGGATGTACCGCAGCCCAAAGCGCTTGAAACACCGACAGTGGCGGCGCCGGCTGCCATTGAGCCGCAACCGCACGCAAAGCCGGTGGCCAGCCAGCCCACTGCCGCTTGTTCGGCGGCCCCCATCGTGCCGCGCCAGGCCAATGAGAAACCACTGGCCTCCCCCGCCGTACGCAAGCGGGCGCTGGATGCGGGCATCGAACTGCGTTACGTGCACGGCAGCGGCCCGGCTGGGCGTATCCTGCACGAAGACCTCGATGCGTTCATGAGCAAACCGCAGACCAGCGCCGGACAAGCGCCGATGGGCTACGCCAAGCGCACTGACAGTGAACAGGTGCAGGTGATCGGCCTGCGCCGCAAGATTGCCCAGCGCATGCAGGATGCCAAGCGCCGAGTGGCGCACTTCAGCTATGTCGAGGAAATCGACGTCACCGCGCTGGAAGCCCTGCGCCAGCAACTGAACCAGAAGCACGGTGAAAGCCGAGGCAAGCTCACCCTGTTGCCATTCCTGGTTCGTGCGCTGGTCGTAGCCCTGCGCGACTTCCCACAGATCAACGCCACCTACGATGACGACGCCCAGGTCATCACCCGTCACGGCGCGGTGCACGTCGGCATCGCCACCCAGGGCGACAACGGCCTGATGGTGCCGGTGCTGCGTCACGCCGAGGCCGGCAGCCTGTGGGGCAATGCCAGCGAAATCGCGCGCTTGGCCCTCGCTGCCCGCAACAACAAGGCCAGCCGCGAGGAGCTGTCCGGCTCGACCATCACCCTGACCAGCCTTGGCGCCTTGGGCGGCATCGTCAGCACGCCGGTGGTCAACACCCCGGAAGTCGCCATCGTCGGGGTCAACCGCATCGTCGAGCGGCCCGTGGTGATCGACGGCCAGATCGTGGTGCGCAAGATGATGAACCTGTCCAGCTCGTTCGACCACCGCGTGGTCGATGGCATGGATGCCGCTTTGTTCATCCAGGCCGTGCGCGGCCTGCTTGAGCAACCCGCCTGCCTGTTCGTGGAGTGAGCATGCAACAGACTATCGATACCACACTGCTGATCATTGGCGGCGGCCCTGGCGGTTACGTGGCCGCCATCCGTGCCGGGCAACTGGGCATCCCCACCGTGCTGGTGGAAGGCCAGGCCCTGGGCGGTACCTGTCTGAACGTCGGCTGCATACCCTCCAAGGCACTGATCCACGTGGCCGAGCAGTTCCATCAGATGACACGGCACACCGAACAGTCGCCGCTTGGCATCAGCGTAAGCTCGCCAACCCTGGACATCGGCCGCAGCGTGGCGTGGAAAGATGGCATCGTCGACCGTCTTACCACCGGCGTGGCGACCTTGCTGAAGAAGCATGGCGTGAAGGTGATCCATGGCTGGGCGAAGATCCTCGACGGCAAGCATGTCGAGGTCGACGGCCAGCGCATCCAGTGTGAACACCTGTTGCTGGCCACTGGCTCGAACAGCGTCGAGTTGCCGATGCTGCCACTGGGTGGTGCCGTCATCTCGTCCACCGAAGCCCTGGCGCCCACGACCCTGCCCCGGCATCTGGTGGTGGTCGGCGGCGGCTACATCGGCCTTGAGCTGGGCATCGCCTACCGCAAGCTGGGCGCCGAGGTCAGCGTGGTCGAGGCACGCGAGCGCATCCTGCCGACCTACGACAGCGAACTGACCGCACCCGTGGCCGAAACCTTGAAGAAACTGGGTGTCCGGCTGCACCTTGGCCACAGCGTCGAGGGCTATGCCGATGGCTGCCTGCTGGCCCGCGACAGCCAGGGCGCGCAGTTGAGCCTGGACGCCGACCGGGTGCTGGTGGCGGTCGGACGCCGTCCCCGTACCCAGGGCTACAACCTGGAATGCCTGGACCTGAAGATGAACGGCGCGGCCATTGCCGTCGACGACCGCTGCCAGACCAGCATGCGCAATGTCTGGGCCATCGGTGACGTGGCGGGCGAACCCATGCTTGCCCATCGCGCCATGGCGCAAGGTGAGATGGTGGCCGAAATCATCGCCGGCAGGGCACGGCGTTTCGAGCCTGCGGCCATTGCGGCGGTGTGTTTCACCGACCCGGAAGTGGTGGTGGTCGGCAAAACCCCCAAGCAGGCAACCGCGCAAGGCCTTGACTGTATCGTCGCGCAGTTCCCGTTCGCCGCCAATGGCCGGGCCATGAGCCTGGAGTCGAAAAGCGGATTCGTGCGGGTGGTGGCGCGTCGCGACAACCATCTGATCCTTGGCTGGCAAGCGGTTGGCGTGGCGGTCTCCGAGCTGTCCACCGCCTTTGCCCAGTCACTGGAAATGGGTGCGCGACTGGAGGATATCGCCGGCACCATCCACGCCCATCCGACCTTGGGCGAGGCGGTGCAGGAAGCAGCACTGCGCGCCTTGGGCCACGCACTGCATATCTGACACTGAAGCGGCTACGGCCGATGTTGGCCCGCTGCGCCCCAGGCGCCGCGGGTCTTTTTTCATCCCGTGCTTGCCGCCTGCGGCAAGGTCATTCCGCACAAGGGCAAGCATGTTCCGAGCAAATGCCCGCCGGAAATGGCCAAAGCGCTCTACGTTCGCGCTTTTCGCGCCTGGCACAGCTTTTGCGACCCCCCCTCCTGTCCTATACCTTTCCAAGGAGGAAACATGCTCATTACATCCAACGGCCTGGGCTGGCAGGCGAACATCCAACAGCAGCGAGTCAGCAATGAACAGGCACTGGCCGAAGTCGTGCAGACACGTCCCCCGGTAACCACCAGCAATACCTCGGCTCAACAGAACAGTCAGGGCAACACTGCACAGCAAAACGCCGAAGATGCCCGCGAAGAGGCCTTCGCCAAACTCAAGGTGCTGCTGCAAAACCCCGACATCGCGGCGCGCCAGCAGGCCAGCATCAACTCGCAGGACACCAGCAATGCCCTGCAGGAATTCCGTGAGTACATGGCCAAGACACCGGAAGAGAAGGTGCAGGAGAAGGTTCTGGCAGAACTGGGCCTGACGGTCGAGGAGTTCGAAGCCCTGCCGCCGGAGCAGAAGCAGAAGATCGGTGAGCAGATCGCCCAGCGGATCAAGGAAGATATCGAGATGAACACCCAGGCCAAGGTGCAACAACAGGCGCTGAGTGAAGCGCGGGCCCAGGTAGGCGCTGACGTGGCGACATCGCAGAGCGCACAGGACCGCGAGAAGGCCCTGGAAGCGATGGAGGTCTGATCCTCCTCGCCTTTATCCCGGTCAAGGAGAACCGCACATGAAAGGGCCGACGCCCAGGTCGTGCCCTCTCATGCCGATGGTTCACATCAGACGCGGAAGTACCCCACCGACGAGTCGAACGGCAGGCGCTTGAGCTCGATTTTGTTCAGGTCCAGCACGTCACGCAGAGCGGCAGTCTCGCCTGGGAAGTTGCGATAGGCGACTTCATCCAGCACCACGATCGCACCCTTTGGCATGTATGGCAGGAACGTCTCCAAGGCGACCTTGGTCGACGAGTACAGGTCGGTGTCGAGGATCAGCATCGCCACCACCAGGTCAGGACGGGTTTTCACGAAAGCCGGTACGGTCTCCAGGATGTCGCCCTTGACGATCTCGCA
This sequence comes from Pseudomonas taiwanensis DSM 21245, assembly GCF_000425785.1. Classification (GTDB taxonomy): domain Bacteria; phylum Pseudomonadota; class Gammaproteobacteria; order Pseudomonadales; family Pseudomonadaceae; genus Aquipseudomonas; species Aquipseudomonas taiwanensis. The sequence goes on along the minus strand of NZ_KE384453.1, from coordinate 60,690 downwards.
ACGGGGGATACGGTTGACCGGACGGATCAGGTCGTTTGCCTCGATCATGTCCTGGATCAGGGTCTCGTCCGTATCGGAGAACATGCTCTCGTTGATGTCGGCTGGATCCTGCTCGGCGTCGATGCTGGCAAAGCCGCCGAAAGTATCGAAACCGATGATCGAACGGTTGATCGCGTAAGGTTCCAGGATCATCGAAAGCTGCATGTACAGCATCAGCGAGTTGCCTTTGTACACACCGCACTCGACGATGGCGCCAGGGATGTCCTGGACCATCTTGAACAGCTCGATGCGCGACAGCGCGGCGGTCACGGCGATACGGTTGGCAAACACGAACGGCGCATCCGCCACGTATTGGGCATCGACACGGCTCAGCACGCTAGCGCGCTTTTCGTTGTACTCGACCTCGGCAGCAGTCAGGCGACGCTTGGTCATGGGTTAACTCCCTGGAATTGCGAAAAGTCGCTGGCATTGAAAAAATCTTTGAAGCCGGCCTCTGCATCCGAACAGCCATTGTCGACGTTCGGCGCGCCGCGCTTGTGCAGCAGGTCTTGCAGGTGGATCAGGCGAAAGTCCACGCTGAAGCGCACCTTGTCGGTGAAGTTGGCCACGGTGCCGTGCAAATGGGAACCGGAGAATATCAGCATCTCGCCGCTGTTGGCGGCCACGCGCAACTCGGCGCTGGTGTCGATGTCCTCCAACGGCACCGGGTGCACGCGGGTCTCTTCGGTGATGTTCTGAGAAGCCTTGTGCCGTTGCACATTGATCCAGTCGTTCAGGCTCCATTGGGCGGAGCTGTTCTGCACAGGACGGTCGAAGTAGGCCGGGTTGATCATCATGGTCTGGTCGGGCTCGATGCTGTACACCGGCATCCAGGTGTTGACCTGGCTTTCCACACTGCCGTACCAGGTATCGCGGTGCGGCTTGTAGGCGTAGCTCACGCCCGCGTGCAGATAGTCATAGTTGGGTACCACACGTACCCGAGGCACGTCGAAGATGTAGTCCTTCGGGTCGGCCCCGATCTCCCGAATGAAATCGCGGATCAGCGCCTTGGCCTCAGGGCCATTGGTGAACTGGCGCTTGAGTGCGGTGACACGCTCGACGAAGGTTTCCACCGGCATCATCTTGTGCAGCGACTGGTGATCGGTTTCGCCATCGAACGCAGCGGTGATGCTCTGCCGGGCCAGGGCGCACAACTGGTGCGCATTGCCAAGGCCGGTCTCCAGGAAAATGTCGCCCTTGAACAGCGAGCCCCGGTAGTCCGGCTTGTTTTTCACCTGGTTGACATAAAAATTCATACTTGCCCCTTCAGAACTCATTGTGACCAATGCCCACCGCGGGCTGCGTCGACCAGCAGCGGGGCATGAATTGAAGTGGACGCAAGGCGACGCACACTGCCGCTGAAGGCAGCAACTTCAACCATTGGCGATACGGATGCATTGCCCGTATCCAGTGACCAAGTGATCGGCATGCTGACAGGAAACTTTAAGCGTGGATGTACCGGCGATCCGGTTGCCACGCTTGGTGCAAAGGTAATTTGTTTGGGCTTTGAGTGGCGTCCCAGGCAGGAATTGAACCTGCAACCTTCCCCTTAGGAGGGGGATGCTCTATCCAATTGAGCTACTGAGACACAAGAGCCGGCAGCGAGCGCTACACGGCAGGACGGCAAACATGTTAACCAGCGCAATGCCGTTTGTCATGTCTCTGTCGGGCTTTTTGCACGTAGGCGATTTCCGATGTTGGCAAAACGCTTAGTCCAGCAGGCGCTCTTGTCTCAAAAGCGCCAGCAGCCCTTCGACGGCCATTTCCAGCGAAGTGGAGTTATCCAGCACATGCACACCCGGCTCCTGCCCGGTCTGCAACTGGGCATTGCGCGCCAAGCGCTGCTCGACCTCTTCCGACGTTTCACGCCCCCTGGCTAGCAAACGCTGGCGCAACACCTCTGGCCGCACGGCAATGCATACCGCCACCATGTCGGGGTAACGCTGCCGCGCCAAAGGCAGGTAGGCGCGCGAACCATTGACCAGCACATGCCGGCCCTCACTGAGCCATTGGTCCACTTGCGACGGAATACCGTAATCCAGACCATTGGCTCGCCAATGCATGGCGAACGCTCCAGCCTTGCGCATCTCCTCGAAGCGCTCGGACGTGACACCGTGCGCCGCCTCGCCCTTGGACTCAGCAGATCGCGTGATGACCCGACGGGCAATTTCCACCCCAGCGGCGGTCAATTGCGCACGCGATGCATCGATCAGGGAATCTTTTCCTGAACCTGATGGTCCTACCAGGTAGATCAGGCGGCCTGAGGGAGTATTGCGGGCGCTTGCGTCATGTTGCATAGCCACTATGCTCAATGTAGGAAACCCGCGCATTCTAGGTGTTTTCCCGACCCTTTGCTGCGATTTACCAGTTTTTGACGGCAAAGGTCTGACGGTGTGGCGTGCCGGTACATGCAAAACTTTTCAAACCAGTGCTCATTTCTGATAATTGGTACTGGCAAAAAGCCTTTATCCGGCTCACTATTTGTCACAGAATTGACGCCAAGGAAACGGCGACCTTGAGGCAAGATGAGCACCCAATTTTTCACGACGGTTGAACATTTTGTCGTCGCCACGGTCGTACTTCCACCCCGTGCGGCCAATTTGAGAACCGCTTCCCCTGAACCAAAAAATCCGGTCAATTTATATGCGCCCAATGAAACAGGCTATCTATTCGAGCCGCACCGCTGACAAGTTTGTCGTCCGCCTGCCAGACGGAATGCGTGAGCGCATTGCCGAGGTAGCGCGCAACCACCACCGCAGCATGAACTCTGAAATCATCGCTCGCCTGGAACAAAGCCTTATCCAGGAAGGTGCGCTGGGCGACGAGCTAAGCATGCGCCTGGACAGCCCTGAACTGTCCCTGCATGAGCGCGAGTTGCTGCAACGCTTCCGCCAGCTCTCCCACCGCCAGCAGAATGCGCTGGTCGCCCTCATCGCTCACGATGTGGAAATGGCTGCCGACGCCTCCTGAGGCTTCGAGCAAGCATTAAAAAGCCAGCGTAAGCTGGCTTTTTTTTGCGTCGCCATGGGCTGCCTAAATCAGCCCATCGGCAACCCCTTCCTACATCAGGAACAGCGTTGCCAATCCCAGGAAAATGAAGAAGCCACCACTGTCGGTTACCGCAGTGATCATCACGCTAGAGCCCATGGCAGGGTCGCGCCCCAGACGGGTCAGGGTCATCGGGATCAACACCCCCATCAGCGCTGCCAGTAACAGGTTCAGGGTCATTGCCGCGGTCATCACCAACCCCAGCGACCAACTGCCATATAGCCAGAAGGCAACCGCCCCGATCACGCCGCCCCAGATCAGGCCATTGAGCAGAGAGACCGCCAATTCCTTGCGCATCAAGCGCGCGGTGTTGCCCGGAGACACCTGATCGAGCGCCATGGCCCGCACGATCATGGTGATGGTCTGGTTACCGGAGTTACCGCCAATGCCTGCCACGATCGGCATCAGCGCCGCCAGCGCAACCAGCTTTTCAATCGAGCCTTCGAACAGACCGATCACGCGGGACGCCAGAAACGCCGTGATCAGGTTGATCGCCAACCAAGCCCAGCGGTTGCGCAGCGAGCGCCAGACCGAGGCGAAGATATCTTCCTCTTCGCGCAGACCGGCCATGTTCAGCACTTCGCTTTCGCTCTCCTCACGGATCAGGTCGACCATCTCGTCAATGGTCAGACGACCGATCAAACGGTCGCTCTTGTCCACCACCGGAGCGGAAACCAAATCGTAACGTTCGAAAGCCTGGGCCGCGTCGTAGGCGTCTTCCTCAGGGTTGAAGGACACGGGGTCAGTCGCCATGACCTCCGCCACCTTTTTCTCCGGGTCGTTGACCAAAAGACGCTTGATGGGCAATACGCCTTTGAGTTTGCCGTCATAGTCGACCACGAACAGCTTGTCCGTGTGGTTCGGCAGCTCCTTGAGCCGGCGCAGGTAACGCAGCACCACTTCCAGGCTGACGTCTTCGCGGATGGTGACCATCTCGAAGTCCATCAGCGCGCCGACCTGCTCTTCGTCGTAGCTCAGTGCCGAGCGTACGCGCTCACGCTGCTGGGCATCGAGGCTTTCCATGAGCTCGTGAATGACGTCTCGCGGCAACTCTGGGGCCAGGTCGGCCAGCTCGTCGGCATCCATCTCCTTGGCGGCAGCCAACAGCTCGTGATCGTCCATATCGGCGATCAGGGTTTGCCGCACGGCGTCGGAGACTTCAAGAAGAATGTCGCCATCGCGATCCGAGCGCACCAGCTGCCAAACCGTCAGACGGTCTTCCAGTGGCAATGCTTCGAGGATGTATGCAATGTCGGCAGGGTGCAGGTCGTCGAGCTTGCGTTGCAGCTCAACCAGGTTCTGACGGTGGACGAGGTTTTCCACCAGGTCATGGTGGTGACCTTCCTGGCGGTGCGTCAGGTCTTCGACCACTCGTTGGCGCTGCAGCAGCTCGACCACCTGGGCCAGGCGATCCTGCAGGCTCTCTTGGCCTTTTTTTACTTCTACTTCAGTCATAGGCGAACTCCACTCCCAGCAGCGGAGCACGCCGGGAGAATCAATCGGTCAGATCTTTCTGTATGAATCTTCTTAAGGAGTAACTACTGGGTAAGTCCATGGTGGTATTCCACAAGCCCCGGCGGGGCTGACGGGCGCAATCATACACTGCCTAAGCTGTCAGATCGCTTAAATTTTTGGCCAGAACAATCGTTTGCGCGATAAAGCTAGGACAACGCTCGAAGCTATCAGTGCGACGGCTGCTCTGACGTTAAAAGCACATTTATCATGCGCCTGTAGGCTTTCAGTTCGTGAAGGGACTGGGCTGCTGCGCAACCCATCGCCGGCAAGCCGACCCTTACCCGAAAGCTTAGTTGCACATTGCTGACAATTCAGCGACAACGAAAAACAAAAAGCCCGCTCGATTTGAGCGGGCTTCTTGATGTATGGCGGACTCAGGAGGATTCGAACCTCCGACCGCTCGGTTCGTAGCCGAGTACTCTATCCAGCTGAGCTATGAGTCCGT
>NZ_KE384453.1:0-55438 GCF_000425785.1 Pseudomonas taiwanensis DSM 21245 | reverse complement strand
TGGCGGACTCAGGAGGATTCGAACCTCCGACCGCTCGGTTCGTAGCCGAGTACTCTATCCAGCTGAGCTATGAGTCCGTGTCTTGCTGCGCATGCTAGGTCGCTGAACGATCTGGCTGAAGCCTGATCAGCTACAGCGCCCTAAGCGAATAATGGCGGTGAAGGGGGGATTCGAACCCCCGATACCCTTATGAGGTATACTCCCTTAGCAGGGGAGCGCCTTCGGCCACTCGGCCACCTCACCGCAACACGAGGCGAATATTAAACAGGCTCTTCCTCGTTTGCAACCCTTTTTTTTGAAAAAACTTCAAAAAAATTAAAGGCTTGGCTCCTCGTCCTTCTCTTTCTTGATCCGCAGGTAGATTTCTTCGCGGTGAACGGCCACTTCTTTAGGGGCGCTGACGCCGATACGCACCTGGTTTCCTTTGACGCCGAGCACCGTCACGGTGATCTCGCCGTCTCCAATGATCAGGCTCTCGGCGCACCGACGAGTCAGAATCAACATAGCTTTCTCCTTACGCAAAACATTCAGGGATAACAGTCATTGGTATCAAGGCCGGTTCGAGGACATGCGACACGGCCTTTGGTTGAGCGCTGCGCAGGCAGAACAGGGGCTGCTCAACGCTCAGAAACGCGAAGGGCGCGGCAAGCCGCGCCCCTCCAGGCAGCGCCTTACTCGCCCTGTCGGGCAGGAGCGTCGAGCTCGAACGCGGTGTGCAGCGCGCGAACGGCCAGCTCCAGGTACTTCTCTTCGATCACCACCGAAACCTTGATTTCGGAAGTGGAGATCATCTGGATGTTGATGCTCTCTTTTGCCAGGGCTTCGAACATGCGGCTGGCGACGCCTGCGTGCGAGCGCATGCCAACGCCGACGATCGAGACCTTGGCGATCTTGGTGTCGCCGATCACTTCACGGGCACCGATTTCGCGAGCGGTGTTTTCCAGCACGCTATGGGCCTTCTCGTACTCATTGCGGTGTACGGTGAAGGTGAAGTCGGTGGTGTTATCGTGCGAGACGTTCTGCACGATCATGTCGACTTCGATGTTCGAAGCGCTGATCGGGCCGAGGATCTTGAAGGCAACGCCCGGGGTATCCGGCACGCCGCGGATGGTCAGCTTGGCCTCATCACGGTTGAAGGCGATACCGGAAATGATCGGCTGTTCCATGGATTCCTCTTCATCAATGGTAATGAGGGTACCTGGACCCTCCTTGAAGCTGTGCAGCACGCGCAGCGGAACGTTGTACTTGCCGGCGAACTCCACCGAACGAATCTGCAGCACCTTGGAACCGAGGCTGGCCATTTCCAGCATCTCTTCGAAGGTGATCTTCTCCAGGCGCTGGGCCTGCGGCACGACGCGCGGGTCGGTGGTGTAGACACCATCGACATCGGTGTAGATCTGGCACTCGTCAGCCTTCAGGGCAGCCGCCAGGGCTACGCCGGTGGTGTCGGAGCCACCACGGCCGAGGGTGGTGATGTTGCCGTGCTCGTCGACGCCCTGGAAGCCCGCGACCACCACTACACGCCCTTCCTTGAGGTCGGCGCGAATCTTCTGGTCGTCGATCTGCAGGATGCGCGCCTTGTTGTGCGCACTGTCGGTGAGGATACGCACCTGGTTGCCGGTGTAGGACACCGCTGGCACACCACGCTTGATCAAGGCCATGGTCAGCAAGGCAATGGTGACCTGCTCGCCGGTCGACACGATCACGTCCAGCTCACGCGGAACCGGCTGATCGGTGATCTGCTTGGCCAGGTCGATCAGGCGATTGGTTTCACCACTCATGGCCGAGAGCACAACCACCAGGTCATCGCCCGCCTCACGGTGTTTCTTGACCTTTTCGGCTACCTGCTCGATCCGCTCGATGGAACCGACAGAGGTGCCGCCAAATTTCTGTACGATCAACGCCATTTCAATGGTGCCTCAGCCCATACAGGGCCCCAAAAAAACCATCCAACATGCAGGGGCGGCCGACTAGACCAGCCGCCCCCGCATCTCAAAGTCCCTGCTCTGCGAATGGCACGGCCAGCGCCAGGGCCTGGTCCAGTGCCGCGACGTCGACGCCGCCACCCTGTGCCATGTCCGGACGGCCACCGCCCTTGCCACCCACTGCCGCAGCGGCTTGTTTCATCAGGTCGCCAGCCTTGAGTTGGCTGGAGAGGTCCTTGGTCACGCCGGCCACCAGCACGACCTTGCCCTCATGCTCGCTGCCCAGCAGGATCACTGCGTGGCCGAGCTTGTTCTTCAACTGATCGACCAGGGTCAGCAAGGCCTTGCCATCCTGCCCGTCCAGGCGGGCGGCGAGCACCTTGGCGCCCTTGACCTCAACAGCCGCGTTGGAGAGATCGTCCCCGGCGGCGCTGGCGGCCTTGGCCTGCAGCTGCTCCAGCTGCTTTTCCAGCTGACGGTTGCGCTCGAGCACAGCCGACAGCTTGTCGATCAGGTTGTCGCGGTTACCTTTGACCAGTTGCGCGGCTTCCTTTACCTGCTCTTCGGCAGCGTTCAGGTAAGCCAGCGCTGCTTCGCCGGTGACCGCTTCGATGCGGCGCACGCCCGAGGCCACGCCGCCTTCGCTGATGATCTTGAACAAACTGATATCGCCGGTGCGCTTGGCGTGGATACCGCCGCACAGCTCGACCGAGAAATCGCCACCCATGCTCAGCACGCGCACGGTATCGCCGTACTTCTCGCCGAACAGGGCCATGGCGCCCTTGCGCTTGGCGGTTTCGATATCGGTCAGCTCGGTTTCCACCGCGGTGTTCTTGCGCACTTCGCGGTTGACGATGTCTTCCAGGGCCTTGATCTGCTCCGGCTTCACCGCTTCGAAGTGGCTGAAGTCAAAACGCAGGCGCTGGCTGTCGACCAGCGAGCCTTTCTGCTGCACATGATCGCCCAACACCTGGCGCAGCGCTTCGTGCAGCAGGTGGGTAGCCGAGTGGTTCAGCGAGGTTGCGTGCTGCACATCGGCATCGACCTTGGCCGCCACAGCAGCGCCGACGCTCAGATTACCGCTGGCAACCACGCCATGGTGCAGGAACGCACCACCGGTCTTGGTAGTATCACGCACGTCGAAGCGCACGCCACCGGCCTGCAGGTAGCCGGTGTCACCGACCTGGCCACCGGATTCGGCGTAGAACGGGGTACGGTCCAGAATCACCACGCCCTGCTCACCTTCGGCCAACTGCTCGACGGCCTGGCCGTCCTTGTACAGTGCGATGACCTTGCCCTGCCCTTCGGTGGCCTCGTAGCCAAGGAACTCGGTGGCGGTGTCGACCTTGACCAAGCTGTTGTAGTCCATGCCGAAGGCGCTGGCGGAGCGGGCACGCTCACGCTGGGCCTCCATTTCGCGCTCGAAGCCAGCTTCGTCGATGGTCAGCTCGCGCTCACGTGCGATGTCGCCGGTCAGGTCCATGGGGAAGCCATAGGTGTCGTACAGCTTGAACACCACGTCGCCCGGAACCACGTTACCCTTGAGTTGGGCCAGATCCTGCTCGAGGATGCGCAACCCTTGCTCCAGGGTCTTGGCGAACTGTTCTTCTTCAGCCTTGAGCACGCGCTCGATGTGCGCCTGCTGGGTCTTGAGCTCGGGGAACGCCTCGCCCATCTCGGCCACCAGTGCGGCGACGATCTGATAGAAGAAGCTGCCCTTGGCGCCCAGCTTGTTACCGTGGCGGCAAGCGCGACGAATGATGCGGCGTAGCACGTAGCCACGGCCTTCGTTGGATGGCAGCACGCCGTCGGCAATCAGGAAGCCGCAGGAACGGATGTGGTCGGCGACCACCTTAAGCGACGCCTGCGCATCGTTGCTGCAACCGATGGCCTTGGCCGCGGCCGCCAGCAGGTTCTGGAACAGGTCGATCTCGTAGTTCGAGTGCACGTGCTGCATGACCGCACTGATACGCTCCAGGCCCATGCCGGTGTCGACCGACGGTGCTGGCAGCGGGTGCAGTACGCCATCGGCGGTGCGGTTGAACTGCATGAAGACGTTGTTCCAGATCTCGATGTAACGGTCGCCGTCTTCCTCCGGGGAACCGGGTGGGCCACCCCAGATGTCCGGGCCGTGGTCGTAGAAGATTTCGGTGCACGGGCCGCACGGGCCAGTGTCGCCCATGGTCCAGAAGTTGTCGGAAGCGTAGGGGGCGCCTTTGTTGTCACCGATGCGAACCATGCGCTCGGCCGGCACGCCGACTTCCTTGGTCCAGATGTCGTAGGCTTCGTCGTCGCTGGCGTAGACAGTGACCCAGAGCTTTTCCTTCGGCAGGTTCAGCCACTTGTCGGAGGTCAGGAAGGTCCAGGCGAAGGTGATGGCATCGCGCTTGAAGTAGTCGCCGAAGCTGAAGTTGCCCAGCATCTCGAAGAAGGTGTGGTGACGCGCGGTGTAACCGACGTTTTCCAGGTCGTTGTGCTTGCCGCCGGCGCGCACGCACTTCTGGCTGCTGACCGCACGGGTGTAGGCGCGCTTTTCCTGGCCGAGGAAGCAGTCCTTGAACTGGTTCATACCGGCGTTGGTAAACAGCAGGGTCGGGTCATTGCCCGGAATCAGGGAGCTGGAGGCAACTCGGGTGTGTCCCTGCTCTTCGAAGAAGCGAAGGAAGGCTTCACGGATTTCTGCGCTTTTCATAGGTTCTTCCACGGAAACGGCGGCCCTTGGGGCAAACGCGTCGACGAAACGACGGCAAAGGGCCGCATTATATCGGTCCTGCAGTCTCGATGCAGTGTGTTTATACGATAGAAACCGTCGTTTGGACGGTTTTTCGGGCTAATGCATTGGAAACGACATGGCCGGATGCTAAATCCTGCGTTTCGCTACTGGCAAGCCAATTACCGCTTACAGGGAGGGAAAATGGAACAGGCGGTGAATTAAAAGTGTTTCATGACCCGTGGGATCGGCTAGCCGTGCCGCCTGCCCCACGGGCAAACCTGCTCGCACAGGGAATGAGAGCAGGTGGCGCCGGCCTCAAACCAGATGCTGGCCCGAGTCCGGCACGATCAGGATTCCCGCCCGCAGGCCATTCTTGACCTTCGGATTAGGGAAGATGATCCGCGCCCCCTCCTCCTCGACCACCCAGCGCGTCTCGGCCAGGTCTTCGGCCAGCAGGTAGCCCTTGCTTAGCTCGGAGAAGTTCTCGATGTCCGTCGGCAGGTGCAGGTGGAAGCTATCACTGTGCTTGATGATCTCGCGGGACACGCTGAACAGTTTCAAGCCATCGAGGGCGTCCTGGGTCTCGGGCTCGGTGCCTTCGATGATTTGGACCAGGCGAGCTTCCAGGCGACTCAGATTGACCTGCTCGTTCTGGCCAAACGGACGGGCCTTGCCCAGTTCCAGCGTGAAGGCTTCCGCCTCCAGCTGCTCGTAGGTAAAGGCACTGAAGGTGATCGACGACTTGCTTTGCAGCAGCACCGCCTCCATGCCTGCGGCCGCCAGCCGGGCCAGCTCACGGCGTGAATGCTTGCGCCCCTCCTTGAACGGATAAAGCGCGAACTGCTCGATCTTCGAACCGCGGATCGCAGTATGCAGGTCGTAGTGCAGGCGGGCACGCCCCGGCAGGCTGAAGAACACCCGGGCAAACTGCTCGAGCTCTGCCGCACGCAGCGCTTCATCGCCGCTGGAAAGCTCGTGACGGCCGTTGAACAGGCGATTGATATCCTGCTCGACGAAGCGCTCGCCCCGGCGGATCGCTTCCGGGTTGCCGAACAGGAAGAGAATGCGCACCTGCGGCTTGATCTTGCCACTGGCGATGCCGTGCAGCAGTTTTTCCAGCAACTCGATCGGCGCGGTCTCGTTGCCATGAATCCCGGCCGACAGCAGCAAGTCAAGTTGCTTGTCCTGCGCCTCGGGCGGACGCACCTCGAGCGCGCCCTCCCCCAGCCAACGCAAACGCACGCCCCCGACCGTTACTTGCGTCTTCTCGGCCGGTTCGTGATCGGCCAGGGTCAGGTCAAGCAATTTACCGAGGGCGAGCATAGGCGCTTCCTTAGTGGTGGTGGCCGCAATCCGGACCGTGCACGTGGTCGTCGTCACCGATTTCGGCCGGCTCCATTTCAAGCTGCAGGCTGACCAGGTTGGTGGCCATCGGGCGCAGCAAGAGGTTGGCGTACTCGGTGTCGTCTTCCTCGACGTCCACACCGATCAGCAACTGGCCGCGGCCGTCCTGCTGGATCCACACTTCCTTGCCTTGCCAGACCACGGCAAAACGGGTGCAGGAGGTTTCCAGCTGGGTGCCGTCGTCGTCTTCCAGGATCAGGCGCAGGGCGTCGGTCATTGCAAATTCTCTCTTCAAGGTTGGCGTTGGAACGGATAGACCGAGCCCAACTTAAGGATCTGGGTCAACTCATCCAGCGCGGTACGGCATTCGACCAGCAGTTGCGGGTCGGCAAGGTCCGCTTCGCCGAGGCGGTCGCGGTAGTGCTTGTCGACCCACTGTACCAGCGTGTCGTACAGCGGGGCGGTCATGATAACGCCTGGATTGACCGCCGCCAGCTCCGATTCCTTCAATGCCACGCGCAGACGCAGGCAAGCTGGCCCACCGCCGTTCTGCATGCTCTGCTTGAGGTCGAACACCTTGACCTCCTTCACCGGGCCGCCCTGGCTGGTCAACTGGTTCAGGTACGCCCAGACGCGCTCGTTGTTACGGCACTCTTCGGGCACCACCAGCAGCATCGAACCATCGTCACGGCTGAGCAACTGGCTGTTGAACAGGTAGGAGCGCACTGCGTCCTCGACCGTCACCTGTGCCCGAGGTACGCAGATGCCCTGGAAGTTACCGCCCTTGTTGGCCAGTTTAGCCTGCAGTTGGCCAAGCACCGCGCCCGTCTCCAGGAACGCATCCTCGTGATAGAACAGCACCTCGCCATTGCCCACCGAAATCACATCGTTGTGGAACACGCCCTGGTCGATCACCGCTGGGTTCTGTTGAGCGTAGACCACACCATCGTCACTCAGGCCATGCAGGCGGGCCACGGCCTGCGAGGCTTCCAGGGTCTGGCGCGCGGGGTACTTCTGCGGCGCCGGGTAGCGGCTGTCGAACGCGCTGCGACCATAGACGAAGAACTCGACACCGGCCTCACCATAGTTGCGGCAGAAGCGCGTGTGGTTGGCCGCGCCTTCGTCACCGAACTGCGCGACCGCAGGCAGCGCCGCGTGGTGGGCGAAGTGCTTGTCATCAGCGAACATCGCCGCGAGTACGCGACTGGTGGTCGGGTGCTCGATGCTGCGATGGTATTTGCAGTTGAGGTTGGCAGCCGTGAAGTGCACGCGGCCATCGGCCGTGTCGGCACTGGGACTCACGGTGGCAGCGTTGGCCACCCACATGCTCGACGCCGAGCAACTGGCCACCAACAGCGGCATGGCTTCTTTGGCTGCACGCTGGATGACCTCGGCATCACTGCCAGAGAAGCCCAGACGGCGCAGCGCGGCCACATCCGGACGCTCCTGCGGCGCCAGCACGCCTTGCTTGAAGCCCATGTCGGCCAGGGCCTTCATCTTGGCCAGGCCCTGACGCGCCGCCTCACGCGGGTTGGACGTCTGCTGGCTGTTGCTCTGCGAAGCCACGTTGCCGTAAGACAGGCCGCCATAGTTGTGGGTTGGCCCCACCAGGCCATCAAAATTCACTTCATAGGATTTCATCGGCTAGGCTCCGTGACCTGTTGTTATAGAGTGACGCCCGGCGTCAATGTCGCCGGCAAGGCAAGGCTGGCGGTCTCCAGCGAAGCCACGGGGTAAGCGCAGTAGTCGGCTGCGTAATAGGCACTGGCGCGGTGGTTGCCACTGGCACCCACCCCTCCGAACGGCGCGCTGCTGGCGGCCCCGGTCAGCTGCTTGTTCCAGTTGACGATACCGGCCCGGCTACGCAGCCAGAAATACTGGTAACGGGCATGGGAGTCGGACAACAATCCGGCGGCAAGGCCGTACTGGGTGTTGTTGGCCTCATCGATGGCAGCATCGAAATCGGCGTAGCGGATTACCTGCAGCAGCGGGCCGAAGAATTCTTCGTCCGGACGCTCAGCCACGGTCGTGACATCGACGATGCCCGGCGTCAGCAGCGCGGCCTCGGCGCGTGGCTGGGTCATTTCCAGCAGGCTGGTGGCACCTTTGCCAAGCAATTCGGCCTGAGCCGCAAGCAGCGCGCGAGCGGCCTGCAGAGAAATCACCGACCCCATGAACGGCGCCGGCTGCTGGTCGAAGGCGCCGACACTGATGCCCTTGCACACCTCGACCAACCGGGCAAGCAGCCTATCGCCCCAGGCCCCTTGCGGCACCAGTAGACGCCGGGCGCACGTGCAGCGCTGGCCAGCCGAGATGAACGCCGACTGGATGATGGTGTACACCGCGGCGTCGAGGTCCTTGACCTCGTCCACCACCAACGGGTTGTTGCCCCCCATTTCCAGGGCCAGGATCTTGTCCGGACGCCCGGCGAATTGCTGGTGCAAGAGGTTGCCGGTGCGACTGGAACCGGTGAAGAACAGACCATCGATACCTGGGTTGGCCGCCAGCGCCACGCCCGTCTCCCGCGCCCCTTGCACCAGGTTCAACACACCGGCTGGCAGACCAGCGGCAATCCAGCAGTTGACGGTCAGTTCAGCGACCTTGGGCGTCAGCTCGCTGGGCTTGAACACCACGCAGTTACCTGCCAGCAGTGCCGGGACGATATGCCCGTTAGGCAGGTGGCCCGGGAAGTTGTAAGGGCCGAACACAGCGACCACGCCATGGGGCTTGTGTCGCAGCACGGCAGTGGCGTCCGCCAAAGGGCCGCTTTTCTCGCCCGTACGCTCGCGGTAGCTCTGCACCGAGATCGCGACTTTGTTGATCATGCTGGTGACTTCGGTGGCCGACTCCCACAGCGGTTTGCCGGTTTCCTCACCGATGCAGTGGGCCAGCGCCTCGGCGTGCTGCTTGAGCTGCTCGGCGAACTTCTCCAGCACATCGATACGCGCTTCGAGGCTCAGCTGGGCCCAGGCTGGGAATGCCTGGCGAGCGGCCTGCACGGCGGCGCCCACCTGACTGGCGTCTGCGCCCCGCCCTTGCCAGATCACGGCCTGGGTGACCGGGTTCAGCGATTGCAGGGCTTCACCCTGGCCAGCCTGCCACTGGCCGGCGATGTAATGCGTGGTCATTTACTTGGCCTCCCGGCTTGCCGATAGCGGCACGGCACGAACGTTGTCACCGGCACCCATGCGCAGGCGCTTGGCGGTCAGCGGGTCGACCACCAGGGTGCCCGCCGCCAAGCGCGCTGGCGCTGCCGTGATACGGCAGTCTTCGCGCTTGCGGTTGTGAATGATGTAGGGGGTGGCATCGTCACCCGGCGTACCGACGGCCAGCACCAGCGTCTGACTTTCGCGCACGGCGCGAATCTTCGAGGTTTCGCATTCGATGGCGGGACCTGCGTCGAAGATGTCGACATAACCCTGGTAGTTGAAACCTTCCTGCTTGAGCATGGCCAGCGCCGGCTCGGTGTCGGTGTGCACGCGGCCGATCACGGCGCGCGCCGCCTCGGACAGGAAGCAGGTATACAGCGGGAACTTGGGCATCAGCTCAGCGATGAACGACTTGTTGCCGACACCCGTCAGGTAGTCCGCCTGGCTGAACTCCATCTTGAAGAAGTGGCGTCCGAGGCTTTCCCAGAACGGCGAACGACCGTGTTCGTCGGACATACCGCGCATTTCGGCGATGATCTTGTTGCCGAACAGTTCCGGGAACTCCGCGATGAACAGCATGCGTGCCCGCGACAGCAGGCGACCATTGAGGCCGGAACGGTAGTCCCCCCGCAGGAACAACGAACACAACTCGGAGTTGCCGGTCAGGTCGTTGGCCAGGAACAGCGTGGGAATCTCCCGGTAGATGTTCAGTTCCTGGGAGGCGCTGACCGTCAGGCCGACCCGGTAGTTGTACCAGGGCTCACGCAACCCCACGGCTCCGGCGATGGCACTGATGCCTACCACCAGGCCTTCGTCGTTCTCCAGTACGAACAGGTAATCGGTATCACCGCGCTCGGCTTCGCCGCGGAAGCTTTTTTCGGCCCAGCCTACACGATGCCCAAGGCGCTCTTCATTGGCCGGCAGGGTGGTCAGGCCAGTGGTGCCGGTACTGCGAGCCAACTCGATCAGCGCGGGTAAATCGCTGCTGCGTACAGGACGAACGATCATGCTATCTCCTTGTGCAGCAGCCTGCGCCACCGCGAAACTCTTTAAAGCGAAGGCCTCAAACGGCAACCAGACGCACGCTGGCGCCCTCACCAACACCCAAGGCGTCGGCCGCTTCGGCAGTCAGGCTGACCGGCTTGCCCGGCACCCAGTCCAGCTCCAGCAACACCGCACGGTAGTCCTGCAACAGGCCGTTGCACACCAGGTACGGACGCCCGCCCTTGATCGGCGCATCGTCGAGCTTGACCGGCACTACACGGCTCTGGGCGATGGAACGGATGCCGGAGGTGCGTGCATGCAAGGTCGGCCCGCCATCGAAGATGTCGATGTAGTGCTCGGTCTCGAAGCCTTCACGCATGAGGATGTCGAAGGTGATCTGCGCACGCGGGTGTACCTGCCCCATGGCCTCCTGGGCCTCATCGGGCAGCAGGGGCACGTAGATCGGGTAGTGCGGCATCAGTTCGGCGAGGAAGGTCCGGCTCTTCAGGCCGCAAAGGCGCTCGGCCTCGGCGTAGTTGAGGTCGAAGAAGTTGCGGCCGATGGCGTCCCAGAACGGCGACTCGCCCTGTTCGTCGCTGTAGCCGACGATCTCGGTGACCACCGAATCGGCGAAACGCTCGGGGTGCGACGCCATGAACAACAACCGTCCTCGCGAGTTAAGTTCTGCCCAGGCACTGTTAACCAGCTCTGGCAAGACATAGAAGCTAGTCAGCAGGCTGTTGCCAGTCAGGTCATGGCACAACGACAGTACATGGATCTTGTTGTGGATCTTCAGTTCGCGAGAGGCATGCACGAAGGTTTCGTTGCGGAAGCTGTAGAACGGCTCGGAGTACCCGGCCGACGCGACGATCGCGGAGCAACCGGCCAACTTGCCGGTGGCGCTGTCCTCAAGCACGAAGAAGTAGCTCTCTTCGCCATTGAAGCTGACTTCAGCGGCAAACGACGTCTCGGACGCAGCGATCTTGTCGCCCAGGCGGGCGGTATCATCCGGCAGCGAAGTGACACCAATGGGGCT
Source organism: Pseudomonas taiwanensis DSM 21245 (assembly GCF_000425785.1). Taxonomy (GTDB): domain Bacteria; phylum Pseudomonadota; class Gammaproteobacteria; order Pseudomonadales; family Pseudomonadaceae; genus Aquipseudomonas; species Aquipseudomonas taiwanensis. The sequence continues at coordinate 44,287 of NZ_KE384453.1, read as the reverse complement.
GTCGGCAGCCATGCGCTGCACTTCGTTGAGATCAGCCATTTGCGCGGGGCGCATCACCAGCATGGTGTCACTCCTTTGGGAAAACGGGCCGTTCACGACGGCGCGAAAAAACGGCAGGTGCGCAATCGCGCTTGCAAGCGCACACCCGCTCTGGAATTCAGGTATCGCTGGCCGAACAGCGGGGCCAGCGAAGCGACCGTCGGCCGATCAGCCCTTGGTCAGTTGCGCCACGGCGCGCTCGAAGCGGTTCAGGCCTTCATCGATGTCGGCATCTTCAACCACCAGGCTCGGGGCGAAGCGCACCACATCCGGGCCAGCTTGCAGCACCATCACGCCTTCTTTCTCGGCGGCGTTGAGCACGTCCTTGGCCTTGCCTTTCCAGGCCTCGGTCAGTACGCAGCCAATCAACAGGCCGACACCACGCACCTTGGAGAACAGGCCGTATTGCTGGCCGATCTGCTCCAGGCGGGACTTGAAGCGTTCGTGCTTGGCCTTGACGCCATTCAGGGTTTGCGGCGTGTTGACCACATCGAGCACGGCGCAGGCCACTGCACAAGCCAGCGGGTTGCCGCCATACGTGGTGCCATGGGTGCCGACGGCCAGGTGCTTGGCGAGTTCGCTGGTGGTCAGCATGGCGCCGATCGGGAAACCGCCGCCCAGGCTCTTGGCGCTGGTCAGGATATCCGGCGTCACGCCGTAGTGCTGATAGGCGTACAGCGAGCCGGTGCGGCCAACGCCCGTCTGCACTTCGTCGAAGATCAGCAAGGCGTTGTGCTCATCGCACAGTTTGCGCGCGCCTTCGAGGTAGGCCTTGTCGGCCGGAACCACGCCGCTCTCGCCCTGGATCGGCTCGATCACCACCGCACAGGTCTTGTCGGAGATCTGCGCCTTGAGCGCTTCCAGATCGTTGTACGGCACATGGCTGATGCCGGTGATCTTCGGGCCGAAACCGTCGGAGTACTTGGGCTGGCCACCGACGCTGACAGTGAACAGGGTGCGACCGTGGAAGCTGTTCACGGTGGCGATGATTTCGTGCTTCTCCGGGCCGAAGCGGTCATGGGCGACACGACGGGCCAGCTTGAAGGCAGCCTCGTTGGACTCGGCGCCGGAGTTGCAGAAGAAAGCACGCTCGGCGAAGGTCGCGTCCACCAGCTTGTGGGCCAGGCGCAGCGCCGGCTCATTGGTGAAGACGTTGGAAACGTGCCAGAGGGTGTTGGCTTGCTCGGTCAGCGCCTTGACCAGCGCCGGGTGGCAATGCCCCAGGGCGTTGACGGCGATACCGCCGGCGAAGTCGATCAACTCGCGGCCCGATTGATCCCAGACTCGGGAACCCTCGCCTCGCACAGGAATGAAGGCCGCCGGAGAATAGTTGGGAACCATGACCTGGTCGAAATCGGCACGTTGCACCGGGGCTTGCTCAACGGACATCTGAGTCTCCTGAAGAGGAACGCTGGCCTGGAAGTGGCGAGCGATGGGGGGGATTGTAAGGACTGATCCGCGCCTGTCCTTGCGGCCAAGCGACAACTTGTTACAGCGCTAAACCTTGTTTCAGCAAGGTTTTCGGCAATGCGACAAACACTGTCGCAATCGCGCAGTGTAACGGTAGAGATGGGCTGGGTGAACGGGGTTGGTTTTTGCAGTGCGGCCGAAATCGAGCGCCGCCCGCGCGGCGCATCGCGAGCAAGGCTCGCTCCTACACTTGTTTCCGGCCAATTATGTCTGTGCCAGACGCGCGCGACCGCCTTGTTTGTACAATCCAATATCGCGCCGTGCACCCAAGCGGTTGCGCGCAAATCCCACAGGCATGATGGGCCCGAAACAAGCGTAGGAGCGAGCCTTGCTCGCGATGCGCCGCGCGGGCGACGCTCGATTCACGCCCCCTCAAACCCAAGGCATGCGCCCCACCCCAGAAAAATTCAGCCTTTTTCGGCAGGCGCCGAACTCAGCTCGAACGGGCTGCTGCTACGCCGCTGATTGCGGTCTTCGCGCGGAGTGGCACCAAAGAAATTTCGATAGGCGCTGGAGAAATGCGGGCCCGACGAGAACCCGCAGGACAGGCCGATCTGGATGATCGACTTGCTGGTCTGCATCAGCATCTGCCGCGCCTTGTTCAGGCGCAGCTCCAGGTAATACTGGCTAGGTACCCGGTTGAGATACTGCTTGAAGATCCGCTCCAACTGCCGGCGCGAAACGCACACATGCTGGGCGATCTCGTCGGTGGTCAGCGGCTCCTCGATATTGGCCTCCATCAACACCACCGCCTGAGTCAGCTTGGGATGACTGGAGCCCAGGCGATTCTGCAACGGAATACGCTGGCGCTCACCACCCTCGCGGATGCGCTCGACGACCAGCTCTTCGGACACAGCCCCGGCGAGCTCCGCACCATGGTCACGCGCCAGCACCGCCAGCAGCAGGTCGGTCACCGCCATGCCACCGCAGGCTGTAAGGCGATCGCGATCCCAATCGAACAGATGGCTGGTGGCGATCACCTTGGGAAAACGCTCGGCGAAATCATCCTGCCAACGCCAGTGCACCGCCGCACGGTAACCATCGAGCAGCCCAAGCTGGGCCATCGGATACACCCCGGCGGACAATCCGCCCATCATGCAACCGCTGCGCGCCAGCTGCTTGAGCGCGGACGACAAGGCAGAGCCCACGGCCTGCGGCGGCTCGTCCGCCAGCAGGAACAGCTTGTGGCAACCTTCGAGTCGACCGCTCCAAGGCTCGCCAGGAAGGCGCCAGGCGCCCTCCGGGGCCGGCTCCGCCTGCAGGAAGACCGTCTCATACACCACATCCGGATGCACCCGCTGCGCCACCTGCAACACGTCCTCGGCCAGCGCCAAAGTCAGGGGCTTGGTGCTGGGCCAGATGAGAAAACCGATTCGCTGGGTGGTCATAGGGTACGGTCCGAAACCTGAGGTTCTTCGAGTCTGTGGCGCCGGGTCAGGCTGCGCTTGCCGCGCAGCATGCCCTATTCTGGTGCAAAGGTGCAGCCTTTACTTCAGGCTGCCGGAGAGAAACTGCTGCAGGCGCTCCGATTTCGGGTTGGCCAGCACTTCACGCGGGCAACCTGTCTCCTCCACCAGCCCCTTGTGCAGGAACACCAGCTGGTTGGACACCTCGCGGGCGAAGCCCATTTCGTGAGTCACCACCACCATGGTGCGGCCTTCCTGGGCCAAGGCCTGCATCACCTTGAGCACGTCGCCCACCAGCTCTGGGTCCAACGCCGATGTCGGCTCGTCGAACAGCATCACCTCGGGCTCCATTGCCAAGGCACGGGCAATCGCCACGCGCTGCTGCTCACCACCGGACATATGGCCTGGGAAGGCATCCTTGCGATGGGCAACACCCACCTTGGCCAGGTAGTGCTCGGCTTTTTCAAGGGCTTCTTTCTTGCTCACCCCAAGCACATGCACCGGCGCCTCGATGACGTTCTCCAGCGCAGTCATGTGCGACCACAGGTTGAAATGCTGGAACACCATCGACAACCGCGAACGCATGCGCTGCAGTTGGCGCGGATCGGCAGCCTTCAGCGCGCCATCCTTGCCAGCGACCATCTTCAGCTCTTCGTTGTTGAGCAGGATCTTGCCGGCATGGGGCTGCTCGAGCAGGTTGATGCAGCGCAGGAAGGTCGACTTACCCGAGCCACTGGAGCCGATGATGCTGATCACATCGCCTGCCTTGGCCGCCAGGGACACACCCTTGAGCACTTCATGGCTGCCGTAGCGCTTGTGCAGGTCTTGGACTTCTAATTTGTACATGCTTTCGGTTCTCACAGAGCGATCAGTGCTTGCGCGGCGCCAGGTAGCCGAGCCAGCGGCGTTCGGCCATCTTGAACAGGCGCACCAGGATGAAGGTCAGGCACAGGTAGAACACGCCCGCCGTGATGTAGGCCTCGAAAGGCAGGTAGTACTGGGCATTGACCGTGCGCGCGGCACCGGTGATGTCGATCAGGGTCACGATGGAGGCAAGACTGGTGGTCTGCAGCATCATGATCACCTCGTTGCTGTACTGCGGCAGCGCACGGCGCAGGGCCGAGGGCAGCAGGATGCGTCGATACATCTTCATGCGCGACATGCCCACCGCCTTGGCAGCCTCGATCTCGCCATGGGGCGTGGCCTTGAGGCTACCGGCGATGATCTCGGCGGTATAGGCGCTGGTGTTGATGGCAAAGGCCAGGCACGCACAGAACGTCGCGCTCGACAGCCATGGCCAGAAGATACTCTCCCGCACCGCCTCGAACTGCGCCAGGCCGTAGTAGATCAGGAACAGCTGCACCAGCATCGGCGTGCCGCGGATCACATAGGTGTACAGCCAGGCCACGACATTCACCAACGGCTGCTTGGAGACCCGCATCAAGCCCAGCGGGATGGCCGCCAGCAGGCCGAACAACAGCGACAGCGCCAGCAGTTTCAGGGTGGTCAGCAATCCACCGAAGTACAGCGGCATCGCCTCCCAGACCACGTTGTAGTCGAAGATCATAGTTCAGCCACCTTGACGCCTACCGAGTAGCGTTTCTCGAGATACCGCAGGGCCAGCAGCGAGACACTGGTGATCACCAGGTACAACGCCGCCACCGCCAGGAAGAAGGTGAAAGGTTCACGGGTGGCATCGGCAGCCTGCTTGGCCTTGAACATCATGTCTTGTAGGCCGACCACCGAAATCAGCGCCGTCGCCTTGGTCAACACCAACCAGTTGTTGGTGAAACCGGGAATCGCCAGCCGGATCATCTGCGGCACCAGGATGCGGAAGAAGACCTGGCGATTGCTCATGCCATAGGCCACGCCGGCTTCGGCCTGGCCCTTGGGAATACCGAGGAAGGCGCCACGGAAAGTTTCCGAGAGGTACGCCCCGAAAATGAAGCCCAGCGTGCCGATACCGGCGACCAGCGGGTTCAGATCGATGTAATCGTCGTAGCCAAGCAGCGGTGCCACGCGGTTGATGATGTCCTGACCGCCATAGAAGATCAGCAGGATCAGCACCAGATCCGGAATACCACGGATCACCGTGGCGTACATGTCACCCAGCCAGGCCAACCAGCGCACCGGCGACAAGCGCAGCGCCACACCGATCAGACCGAGCACGATGGCCAGGGCCATCGACGACAGGGCGAGCTGCAGCGTCAGCCACGCCCCGTCGAGGATGACTGCCCCGTAGCCTTTCAACATGATGAGGTCCTCGACCTAGAGAAATAAAAATGGTGCAAACCTCAGAGCCTCTGCTGTTTGCACCATTGCACAGGTGAAACCCGACGTCTTACTTCGAGTCTGGACCGTAGATGTCGAAGTTGAAGTACTTGGCTTCAATTTGTTTGTATTTGCCATTGGCCCGGATAGCGTCGATGGCGGCGTTGATCCGATCGGCGTTGGCCTTGTCGCCCTTGCGCACGGCGATGCCGACGCCATCACCAAAGTACTTCACATCGGTAAACGATGGGCCGACGAAGGCGAAGCCCTTGCCAGCATCGGTCTTCAGGAAGCCGTCTTCCAGCAAGGTGGCGTCGGCGACGGTGCCATCCAGGCGGCCAGCGGCGACATCCAGGTAGATTTCGTTCTGGGTACCGTAAGGCACGACGGTGGCGCCCTTCGGAGCCAGGACTTCCTTGGCGAAGCGGTCGTGGATCGAGCCACGCTGCACACCGATTTTCTTGCCTTTGAGCTCATCCAGGCTGTCGCTGACGGTGGTGCCTTCCTTCATCACCAGGCGAGCTGGGGTCAGGTAGTAGCGCTTGGTGAAGTCCACCGACTTCTTGCGGTCTTCGGTGATCGACATGGACGACAGGATGGCGTCGATCTTGCGCACTTTCAGCGCTGGGATCAGGCCGTCGAACTCCTGCTCGACCCAGGTGCACTTGGCTTTCATTTCCTCGCACAGGGCGTTACCGATGTCGTAGTCGAAACCGGCGATGCTACCGTCGGGTTGCTTGAAGGCGAAGGGTGGGTAGGCGGCCTCGATACCGATTTTCAGCGGTTTTTCATCGGCCTGCGACACCAGGGAAAACACGGACAGCGCCAGGGCGCCAAGCAGTGCAAGCTTCTTCATCAGGTAACTCCATCGGTACGGGGCAATACGAGGCAGGAGGTAACAGCTGCCCGATATGCGAATGGGTACAACGCGAGCCGCGCAGGTTTCGACCAAGGTCGCAGACCACGAGCGAGTGAGTGGCATTTTAACGACAGCCCGAAAGCCGATATTTCTTCAAAGCGACAACTACTTACAGAAGCGCTTGAAACGGCATCGAGCGATGTTGACAGCCATTGCAAAATATGCAAAAGCGCAAGGAATAGAACCTATTGACCTAGCAATTACCGGGCCTATTATTGGCAAAGCCTTGTAGTACGGCAAGTGCAGCGTGCCGACTTGCAAAAAATGCCTACGCAAATGCACCAAAACCGCACGAACCTGTTTCTTCTTGCCCCGACCTTGTGCGAAATCGGTGACAAAGAGGGTTACCGATGAAAGTCGGGTAACAGGATGTGAGTAAAGCAAAAACCCCGCCGGTTGCCCGGACGGGGTTTTTATTGTTCACAAGGACCGCAGAGCGGCCCCATCGCCGGCGAGCCGGCCTTTGCACGATTTACGCTGAAGCCAGGCTCATCGACTTGTGGGTGTCGATCAGGTGCTGCACCACCCCTGGATCGGCCAGTGTCGAGATATCACCCAGCGCGTCGTACTCGCCGGTAGCGATCTTGCGCAGGATACGGCGCATGATCTTGCCCGAACGGGTCTTCGGCAGCCCTGGCGCCCACTGGATGACATCCGGCGAAGCGATTGGACCGATCTCCTTGCGCACCCAGTTCTTGAGCTCCAGACGCAGTTGCTCGCTGGGCTCGATGCCCGCATTGAGGGTGACATAGACATAGATGCCCTGCCCCTTGATGTCATGCGGCACCCCCACCACCGCCGCCTCGGCGACCTTGGAGTGGGCAACCATCGCACTTTCGATCTCGGCGGTACCCATGCGGTGCCCGGACACGTTGAGCACATCATCCACGCGCCCCGTGATCCAGTAGTAGCCATCTTCATCGCGACGCGCACCGTCGCCGGTGAAGTACATGCCTCGGAAAGTCTTGAAGTAGGTGTCGACGAAGCGATCGTGATCGCCAAACAGCGAGCGCGACTGGCCCGGCCAGGAGTCGAGGATCACCAGGTTGCCCTCGGCGGCGCCCTCGATCAGGTTGCCCAGGTTATCCACCAACGCGGGCACCACCCCGAAGAACGGACGGGTCGCCGAACCGGGCTTGAGGCCGGTAGCCCCTGGCAGCGGACTGATAAGGATGCCGCCGGTTTCGGTCTGCCACCAGGTATCGACGATCGGGCAGCGCTCTTTGCCAACGGTCTTGTAGTACCAGTTCCAGGCTTCCGGGTTGATCGGCTCACCCACCGAACCGAGCAGGCGCAGGCTGGAACCATCGGCGCCCTCCACCGCGGCCTGCCCTTCGGCCATCATCGCGCGGATGGCGGTAGGCGCAGTGTAGAGAATGTTGACCTTGTGCTTGTCGACGATCTTCGACACGCGGGTGATATCGGGGTAGTTCGGCACGCCTTCGAACAACAGGGTGGTGGCACCGTTCGCCAGAGGGCCATAGACGATATAGCTGTGACCAGTGACCCAACCGACGTCCGCGGTGCACCAGTAGACTTCGCCCGGGCGGTAGTCGAACACGCGCTCATGGGTCAGTGCGGCATACACCAGGTAGCCGCCGGTGGTGTGCAGCACACCCTTGGGCTTGCCGGTGGAACCCGAGGTATAGAGGATGAACAGCGGCTCCTCGGCCCCCATTTCCTTCGGCGCGCAGTGGCTGGAGGCCACTTTCATCAGGTCTTCGTACCAGATATCGCGGTGCTGGTGCCAGGCGATGTCGCCACCGGTGCGCTTGCATACGATGATCTTTTGCACGCTATTGGTTTCGGGGTTGGTCAGGGCCAGGTCGACGTTGGCCTTGAGCGGCGTGCGACGGCCACCGCGCACACCTTCGTCGGCGGTGATCACCACCTTCGAGCGGCAGTCGATGATGCGCCCGGCCAGCGCTTCCGGCGAGAAGCCGCCGAACACCACCGAGTGAATGGCGCCGATACGGGCGCACGCCAGCATGGCCACCACCGCCTCTGGAATCATCGGCATGTAGATGGTCACCACGTCACCACGGTGCACGTCCTGGCCGCGCAGAGCGTTGGCGAACTTGCACACCTGCTCGTGAAGTTCGCGATAAGTGATGTTGCGGTGTTCGGAAGGGTCGTCGCCCTCCCAGATGATCGCCACCTGGTCGCCGCGCGTTTCGAGGTGGCGATCCAGGCAGTTGGAGGAAACGTTCAGAGTGCCGTCGGCGAACCATTTGATATCGACGTGGTGGTCGTCGAAAGAGGTCTGCTTGACCTTGGTGAAAGGCTTGATCCAGTCGATTCGCTGGGCCTGCTCACGCCAGAAGCCGTCCGGGTTGATCACCGATTGCTGGTACATGGCCTTGTAGGTGGCCTCGTCGGTCAGGGTAGTGGCCGCAACCTCGGGACGAACGGGATACAGTGGAGCCGCACTCATCTGTGTTACCTCGGTGTAATAGTTGTTGTTGTATGGATTCGTTTGTAACTGTACCAGAGCGGCAAAAGCCATTCGACGTTGGTAGTAGCGGGGCCCGATTTTCCCTGAAGGTTTTTTCACAAACGCTCTAGCCCGCGCCCGGCGGCCCTGCCAGAGGAAAAAACCAAGGAGGTTGCCCAGGGATTGTTACAGATTCTGTCAAAAGGCAAAAAAACTTTATCAAAACACGCTCTGTTTCACCCCACTACCTGGGCATAAACTTCACCTCGCCAACAACGGCAAGGCGATTAACTACTGGTAACAGCCCCCACGAAGGCAACTGTTAATCTCCCTCTAACTGATAGTTGAAACTTAGCTGTACTCGCGGCGCCAAAAGCGCCGCGCACCCCCTCACGACCTTAGAAAGGTAAAATGAAAATGAAAGCGTTACTGGCATTGGTACTTGGCAGTGTTGTTTGCAGCGCAGCGATGGCGGGCGAAGTTGCAAAAGAGGCCGAGCAGATTCCGGTTGAACAATACAGTTACTCGCAGCACCTCGACATCGCCCGCGTGATCTCCATGAGCGAAGTGCCTAATGTCTGCGAAGTAGTACCTGCCCGCATGACCTACGAGGACTCCAAGGGCCAGAAGCACGTTCTCGAATACCGTGTGATGGGTAACGGTTGCTCTAACGGCTAAGTTTCTCTGGCGTTGCGAGCTGGAATGGGGCCCCACTGGGGCCCTTTCGCGTTCTTGACTATTCACCCGACTTGTTGAGCGAATAATCACGCAACTTATTGGCAATCGTCGTGTGCGAAACCCCCAGTCGTTTTCCCAATGCCCGACTGCTTGGGTATTCGGCCATCAAACTTTCCAGTACGGCTTTTTCAAAGCGCCCGACAATCTGCGAAAGGTCCCCGTCCAGGGAAAACTCACCCAACGGTTGGCGCACGCCATAGTCCGGCAAACGAATATGTTCGCTTTTCACCACCCCGCCCTCGCATAACGACACGGCCTGGAACAGCACGTTCTCCAATTGCCGCACGTTGCCTGGCCAATGATAGTGGCCGAGCTTATCCATCGCCGCTGGCGCCAGACGCGGCATCGCACAGCCAATCTGCCGGCTGGCCTGGTCGAGAAAATGCTGCACCAAGCCCTCCAGCCCGTCCATGCACTCACGCAGCGGCGGAATATGCAACGACAGCACGTTGAGGCGGTGGTAGAGGTCCTGGCGGAACTCGCCGCGCGCGCACAATTCAGACAAATCCACCTGGGTTGCACAGATGACCCGGACATCCAGGTACACCTCTTCATCGCTGCCAACACGACGGAAACACCCGTCCTGCAGAAAACGCAGCAGTTTCACTTGAAGACGCGGGCTCATTTCCCCTACCCCGTCGAGGAACAGCGTGCCGCCCGCCGTCAGCTCCAGCAGCCCAAGCTTGCCCTCGGCCCGCGCGCCCTCGAAAGCGCCGGGCCCGTAGCCGAACAATTCGGTCTCCGCCATGGACTCCGGCAAGCCGGCACAATTGAGTGCCATCAACGGCGCTTGGCCACGCGGGCTGGCCAGATGGCAGGCACGGGCCAGCAACTCCTTGCCGGTTCCGGTCTCTCCCTCGATCAACAGGGGCGCATCGAGCGGCGCCATGCGCCGCGCCTCACGCACCACCGCAGCCATCAAGCGTGAACTCTGGAAGATGCTGTCGAAGCCACGCAACTCCTGCTTGCGCACGTTGTAGATGCGCTCGCCGATACGGTCGGCGCGATGCAGGGTCAGCACCGCACCGGCAAGCGCCTCGCTGTCATCGTGCTCGGACTGCAAGGGCGCGATGTCAGCCAGGAATACATCGCCCTTGACCTTGACGCGCATGCCGTTGATACGCGATTTGTTGGCTCGCACCAGCTCCGGCAGGTCGAAATCCTCGACGTAGCGTGTCAATGGCATGCCAGGCACCTCATCGACCCGCACCCCCAGCAGCTGTGCAGCGGTGCGGTTCGCGGCGACGATGCTGCCACCCATGTCGATCGACAGCACCGGAAAATCCAATGCGCCGAGCAACGCGTTGAGCTCCATGTGCCGGCGCTCGCTGGGCATCAGCCCCACGCGCTTGACCCCGAACACCCCGGCGATGGACTCGAACTTTGGCCTCAGCGCCTGGAACTGCAGGTTGATCAGGTTGGGACAGTGCAGGTAAATGGCGTTGCCATGGTCACCCCCCACCTCCCCGCGCAGCACGTTGATGCCGTATTCCACCAGCAGGTTGAGAATGTCCCGAAGGATGCCGATGCGGTTTTGGCAATGGACTTTGATACGCATGAAAGCTCTCGAAGCGCCGAAGTTTTTCACCTGCGCGCGGAAAAGTCGTAAAGATAAGCTGACAAATTCATCGAATTCTCCAGCCTGACGCTGCGGATTTTCAGGCAAAGCGCTGATTTTGTAAAATTATCGTTACAACAACGAGACGAAAAGCGCTAGTCGCAGCCAGGACACACCGTGCAATCGGGCGGTTGAAGGGATATTCCTAGGGTATGTCGTGGACATAACAAGAAAAGCCCTACCAGGAGAGCCACATGAAACAGACGCAGTACGTGGCACGCGAGCCCGATGCGCACGGTTTTATCGACTACCCGCAGCAAGAGCATGCGGTGTGGAACACACTGATCACTCGCCAGATGAAGGTCATCGAGGGCCGTGCGTGCCAGGAATACCTGGACGGCATCGATCAGTTGCAATTGCCGCATGACCGCATTCCACAACTGGGCGAGATCAACAAAGTGCTGGGAGCCACCACCGGCTGGCAAGTCGCCCGCGTGCCCGCACTGATCCCCTTCCAGACCTTCTTCGAACTGCTCGCCAGCAAGCGCTTCCCGGTAGCGACGTTCATCCGCACCCCGGAAGAGCTCGACTACCTGCAGGAACCGGACATCTTCCACGAAATCTTCGGCCACTGCCCACTGCTGACCAACCCCTGGTTCGCCGAATTCACCCATACCTATGGCAAGCTCGGCCTGGCCGCGACCAAGGAACAGCGCGTCTACCTGGCCCGTCTGTACTGGATGACCATCGAGTTCGGCCTCATGGAAACCCCGCAAGGTCGCAAGATCTATGGTGGCGGCATCCTCTCCTCGCCGAAAGAAACCGTCTACAGTCTCTCGGACGAGCCAGAACACCAGGCCTTCGACCCGATCGAAGCGATGCGCACCCCTTATCGTATCGACATTCTGCAACCGATCTACTTCGTGCTGCCCAACCTCAAGCGCCTGTTCGACCTGGCCCATGAAGACATCATGGGCATGGTTCACCAGGCCATGCAGCTGGGCCTGCATGCGCCGAAGTTTCCACCCAAGGTCGCTGCCTGAGCGACCTTGCCGATAACAACTCAAACCGGAAAACAACCCATGAATGCCTTGAACCAAGCCCATTGCGAAGCCTGCCGAGCCGACGCGCCGAAAGTGACCGACGAAGAACTGGCGGAGCTGATTCGCGAGATCCCGGACTGGAACATCGAAGTGCGTGACGGCCACATGGAGCTGGAGCGTGTGTTCCTGTTCAAGAACTTCAAGCACGCGCTGGCCTTCACCAACGCTGTCGGCGAAATCGCCGAAGCCGAAGGCCACCACCCAGGCCTGCTGACCGAGTGGGGCAAAGTCACCGTGACCTGGTGGAGCCACTCGATCAAAGGCCTGCATCGCAACGACTTCATCATGTGCGCACGCACCGACAAAGTTGCCGAGACGGCTGAAGGCCGCAAGTAACCGCACGCCGTCCAAAAGCGGGGGGCGCTTGCCCCCTTTCGCGACGCAAGGCCACACCCACGCAGTGCACGCCCACCCTGTCGGCGGGGCGCAGCGCCTCTGCCTGCGCCCTGGATTCAACGCCCGATATCCGCCCGCAAAACCGACAATTGACCGGCAAAAAGTTCAAACTGTCATCCCGAGTGCTGTATCCTGCCCCAGCTTTTCGAAGCCACTCACGCGCCTGGCGCAGTCTTTTCACTCACTCTTGCGAGGAACGACGAGATGCATGAAATCCCGAATCTTCCCTTCCCAAGCCTGAACCCCGAAGAGCAATCCGTTGCCGCCCACACCGAACCGACGCCTGGCGTCGAGCAGGATGGCGACGATAAATCCAGCGCCGACCAGGAATAACCGCGCACGCCCTCCGACAGTGTGAAAACGGCTGACCCGCGGTCTACCCTTGTCATCGCGTTTTCACACCGTCCAGAACCTCTGCCACGAAGGCCCCCATGCCAGATTCACCGCGACCTCTTGCGGTCACCCAGCAAGTCGTCTCCATCGTTCTCTTCACTTTCATCGGCTACCTGAACATCGGCATCCCCCTGGCCGTGCTGCCCGGCTATGTGCATAACGACCTGGGCTTCAGCGCCGTGGTCGCCGGCCTGGTGATCAGCGTCCAGTACCTGGCCACCCTGCTCAGCCGCCCCACCGCCGGGCGCATCATCGATAACCTCGGCAGCAAGAAGGCCGTCATGTACGGCCTGTTCGGCTGCGGCCTGAGCGGCGTGTTCATGCTGGCTTGCGCCTTCCTCAATGACCTGCCGTGGCTGAGCCTTGCCTGCCTGTTCGTCGGCCGCCTGGTACTAGGCAGCGCTGAAAGCCTGGTGGGCTCCGGCTCCATCGGCTGGGGCATTGGCCGGGTCGGCGCCGAACATACCGCCAAGGTCATCTCCTGGAATGGCATCGCCAGCTATGGTGCTCTGGCCGTCGGCGCACCGCTGGGCGTGCTGATGGTCAAGAGCCTGGGCCTGTGGAGCATGGGAGCGAGCATCCTATTGCTGGGCATCATCGGCTTGCTGCTGGCCTGGCCGAAGCGCGCCGCACCTGTCGTCAGTGGCGTTCGCCTGCCGTTCATGCGGGTATTGGGCAAGGTCTTCCCCCATGGTTCCGGACTGGCGCTGGGCTCGATCGGCTTCGGCACCATCGCCACCTTCATTACCCTGTACTACGCCAGCCGCCAATGGCCCAACGCAGCACTGACCCTGAGCCTGTTCGGCGCGAGCTTCATCTGCGCACGGCTATTGTTCGGCAACATGATCAACCGGCTTGGTGGTTTTCGGGTGGCCATTGCCTGTCTTTCGGTGGAGACCGTGGGCCTGCTCATGCTGTGGCTGGCGCCAAGCGCGGAAATGGCCCTGGCGGGCGCCGCCCTCAGTGGCTTCGGGTTCTCGCTGGTGTTTCCAGCGCTGGGCGTGGAAGCGGTCAATCAGGTCTCGGCGGCCAACCGTGGCGCAGCGGTGGGGGCCTACTCGCTGTTCATCGACCTGTCGCTGGGGATCACCGGCCCCTTGGTCGGTGCTGTGGCGTCGGGGTTCGGATTCGCTTCGATGTTTCTGTTCGCGGCGGCGGCGTCCTGCTGCGGACTTGCGTTGAGCCTGTACCTTTACCAACAGGCGCGGCGAGCCCGCAAAATGCCGCGATCATCCTGAATCGCCAACGCCCTCTTCGCGCCAAAGCCGACCCCACAGATAAGGGCCGCATCAGCCCATGGTTGTGAGTTCATCCACGAAGAGGGCGCCCCGTCTGCGCCCGCGGATCAGCGCTGCGCGTACTGCAACACCACCTCCAGCGGGTGGCGCATCTGCCGCTCGGTCATGCGCTTGACCTGGCTGCGGCACGAATAACCGGTCGCCAGCGCCTCACCTTCCTTGTCCAGCTTGGTCGCCCAGGACTGCTCGAAGATGGTCCGCGAGGTCTGCTGATTGCGCGCCTCATGCCCATAGGTGCCGGACATGCCGCAGCACCCGGTGGCCTCGGTCACCAACTTCAGGCCCAGACGGGCGAACACCTGCTCCCACTGCTTGGTGCTGGCCGGCACATTGGTCTTCTCGGTGCAGTGGGCCATCAGCCGGAAGGTGCCTGGCGCGACCACAGCCTGCTCCGGCAACACCTCCATCAACCACTCCTGGGGTAACAGCACTTTCGGGCACGCGTCCAGGCCCGGCACCTTCTGGTATTCCTGGCGGTAGACCAGGGTCATCGCCGGGTCCAAGCCCACCAGCGGCACGCCACAGTCGGCCAGCGCCTTGAGCTGGGTAGCGTTGCGGATCGCAGCCTTGGCGAAGGCGCCCAGGAAGCCTTGCACATGCAGCGGCTTGCCATTGGCACTGTAAGGCGCCAGAAATACCCGATGGCCCAGGCGGTGGGCCAGCTCGATGAACGATGCCAGCAGCGGTGTCTCGAAGTACCGGGTGAAGGCGTCCTGCACCAGCACGATGCTGCGCTCGCGTTGGGCCGGGGTGAGCTCACGCAGGGCCGGTACGCTGGCCACACCCACCCGGCAGCGAGTCAGGGTCGACTGGAAGTTGAAGCGGCTGATCAGCGGGCTGTCGACCATCCCAACCTTATCGGCCAGCAGCTTGCTGACCCATTTCGAGCCCATCACCGCGTTGTAAATCCCTGGCGCATGAGCCAGGTACGGGATGGTGAATTCCAGCGAGCCGATCAGGTAGTCACGCAGCGGACGCTGGTAGCGACCGTGGTACAGCTCAAGGAAGCGCGAGCGGAAGTCTGGAACATTGACCTTGATCGGGCACTGACCCGCGCACGACTTGCACGCCAGGCAACCGGCCATGGCGTCGTACACCTCGTGGGAAAAGTCCGCCTGCCCCTGCTGACGGGCGCGATTGTTGCGCAGGCGTGCCGGCAGGCCCTTGAGCCAGGACACCTTGTTGCGCGCCACCGCCAGCACGTCGACATCGGCTTCGCCTTGCAGGCGCAGCCACTCACGCATCAGCGAGGCACGGCCCTTGGGCGAGTGCTGGCGCTCGCGGGTGGCCTTCCACGAGGGGCACATGGCGTCGTTGGGGTCGTAGTTGTAGCAGGCGCCGTTGCCGTTGCAGTGCACGGCGCTGGGGAAGTCCTGCCACACGCGCTCGCTGATGGTACGGTCGAGATCGCCGCGCAAGGTCACACCATCGACCGGTGTCAGGCCTTCGGCGCTGTCCGGCGGGGTGCAGATCTTGCCTGGGTTGAGCTGGTTATGCGGGTCGAAGGCGCCTTTGAGGCGCTGCAGCGCCGGGTAGAGTTCACCAAAGTACTCCGGCACGTATTCCGAGCGCAGGCCTTTGCCGTGTTCGCCCCACAGCAGGCCACCATAGCGTTTGGTCAGCGCCGCCACGGCGTCGGAAATCGGCTTGACCAGCGCCGCCTGGGCTGGATCTTTCATGTCCAGCGCCGGACGCACGTGCAGCACCCCGGCGTCGACATGGCCGAACATGCCGTAGGACAGGCCATAGCCATCGAGCAGGGCACGGAAGTCAGCGATGTAGTCGGCAAGCTGCTCTGGCGGTACCGCGGTGTCTTCCACGAAGGGCTGCGGGCGCACTTCGCCCTCGACGTTGCCCAGCAGGCCCACCGAGCGCTTGCGCATGGTGTAGACCCGCGTGACCGCGTCGCCCCCCTCAGCCAAGGTGTGGCCCAGGCGTTCGACGCTGGTGTCATTCTGAAGGTGCTCGATGAACGCCTGCACCCGGGCGCTGACCTCGGTTGGCTCGTCGCCGCAGAACTCCACCAGGTTGATGCCCAGGGTCGGGCGCTCGGGGTCGGCGGGGAAATATTCAGCCACGCTGTGCCAGACGATGTCTTTCATCGCCAGCATCAGCACCTTGGAATCCACCGTCTCGATCGACAATGGCTTGAGCGCCATCAGCGCATTGGCATCGCGCAGGGCATCCATGAAGCTGGTGTAGCGAACGTTCACCAGCACCGCATACTTGGGAATCGGCAACACGTTGAGCTTGGCCTCGACCACGTAGCCCAGCGAGCCTTCGGCACCGCACAGCACGCTGTTGAGGTTGAAGCGGCCCTGTTCGTCGCGAAGGTGCGCCAGGTCGTAGCCGGTCAGGCAGCGGTTGAGCTTGGGGAAGGTACTTTCGATCAGCTCGGCCTGGGTTTCCTGGATTTCGCGAGCCATGCGGTACACCTCGCCGACCCGGCCAGGTGCGGCGCAGGCTTGCTCCAGCGCCGCATCATCGATCGGCAGGCTGTGCAGGCGCTCACCGCCAAGCAGCACGCTGTGCAACTCCAGGACGTGGTCGCGGGTCTTGCCGTAGGTGCAACTGCCCTGGCCGCTGGCGTCGGTATTGATCATGCCGCCGACAGTGGCACGATTGGAGGTGGACAGTTCAGGGGCGAAGAACAGACCGTGGGGCTTGAGCGCAGCATTGAGCTGGTCCTTGACCACCCCCGCCTGAACCCGCACCCAACGCTCCTGGACGTTGATTTCCAGAATCTTGTTCATGTGACGCGACAGGTCGACGACGATGCCGTCGGTCAGCGACTGACCGTTGGTGCCGGTACCACCGCCCCGCGGGGTCAGCTTGACCTGCTGGAAGCGTGGCTCGCCCATCAGTGTAGCGACCCGCGCCACGTCGTCGGCGTCCATCGGGAACACCGCCGCCTGGGGCAGGCGCTGGTAGATCGAGTTGTCGGTGGCCAGCACGGTGCGCGTGCCGTAGTCGGCACTGATCTGGCCACGGAAGCCGCTGCTGCGCAGGGCTTCGAGAAATTCGGGGTAGTTGGCGGCCGGCGCGCGGGTGGGCAGCTGGGCGATCATCGAAGGATGGCCTCTTGATATGGGCTAATTCACGGAAATCCTGTCTTTCCGGCATGGTTCGCTGTATGCACGGATGACGAATAGGCCCATGTTCCTGTACTTTCGCCCCAGGGGCAAACGGATAATCCTGCCGCTATCGATGACTTTTATGAATGAATTACCGCCACCTGACCCCTTCGATGTCGCTACTCCTGGCCTTCGAAGCTGCCGCCCGGCATGAAAGCTACACCCGTGCCGCCGCCGAGCTGTCCCTGACGCAGAGCGCGGTCAGCCGGCAAGTGCAGGCCTTGGAGCAGCAGCTTGGCCTGACGCTGTTCCGGCGCGAGGGCAGACAGGTGCAGCTGACCGACGTTGGCCGCCTGTACCAGCGCGAACTGAGCGAGGCGTTGGGGCGCATCCGCAACGCGACCTTGCAGGCCCTGGCATACCAGTCCGGCGTCGGCACCCTGCGCCTGGCAACCCTTCCCACCTTCGGCTCGAAATGGCTGCTACCTCGCCTGCATGCGTTCTACAGCGCGCACCCAGGCATGCTGGTGCATATACATTCACGCATCGAAGCGATCAACTTCGACACCAGCGAGATCGACGCGGCCATTGGCGTGGCCAGCCACGACTTGCCGGGCCTGATCTGCCATCGCTTGCATGCCGAAGAGCTGGTGGTGATCCTGCCGTCCGAAGCCGGCAACGACGCCCAAGGCTGGGAGCCGGCGCGGATCAGTGAAGAAGTGCTGCTTAACGTGGCCAACAACCCGCACGCCTGGGGCGAATGGTTCTCGCACCATGGCCTACCCCACCGGGCCATGCGCCTGGGGCCCAGCTTCGAGCTGACCTCACACTTGATCCAAGCGGTACGGGCCGGAATCGGCATCGGCCTGGTGCCGAGAATCCTGGTGGAGGAGGAACTGGCCAAGGGTGAGCTCTTCAGCCCAGGGACCGCCTTTGCCAGTCAACGCAGCTACTACCTGATCTACCCGCCGAGAAATGAGGCGCTGCCGTCGTTGCGGGCGTTTCGCGGGTGGTTGCTGGAGCAGATCTGATGGGCTGGTTGCCTGCAGCGACCCTCAACGTCGGCAAACCGCCCTTGACAAGCAGTGACGGACAACAAAAAACCCGACACCGGTGACCGGATGTCGGGTTTTCATTCATGCCATCAGGCGGTTACTTGGTAATGGTCCCAGCCTCGCCGACGGCCTGCGCCCCACGCTTGCCCTTAGCTACGTAGAACACATACATCACCACCAGCCACACCGGAATCGCGTACACCGACACCTGGATCCCAGGAATCTGCAGCATGACGCCCAGGATCAGCACCACGAAAGCCAGGCAGATGTAGTTGCCATAGGGGTACCACAACGCCTTGAACAGCGGCCTTTGGCCAGTGCGATCCAGATGCTGGCGGAACTTCAAGTGCGAGTAGCTGATCATCGCCCAGTTGATCACCAGGGTCGCGACCACCAGCGACATCAACAGCTCCAGCGCATTCTGCGGAATGAGGTAGTTCAGCAGCACGGCGATCAAGGTCACCGCCGCCGAAACCAGAATCGAACGAACCGGCACACCGCGCTTGTCGACCTTTGCCAGCGCCGCAGGTGCATCGCCCTGCTCAGCCATACCCAGCAGCATGCGGGCGTTGCAGTAGGTACCGCTGTTGTAGACCGACAGCGCTGCAGTCAGTACCACGAAGTTCAGCAGGTGCGCAGCCACATCGCTGCCCAGCAACGAGAACACCTGGACGAACGGGCTGCTGCCGTAGCTGCCCCCAGAGGCGTCGATGCTGGCGACCAGATTGTCCCAAGGGGTCAGCGACAGCAGGACCACCAGCGCACCGATGTAGAAGATCAGGATGCGGTAGATGACCTGGTTGATCGCCTTGGGGATGACGGTTTTCGGCTTGTCGGCCTCGGCCGCGGTGAAACCGAGCATTTCCAGGCCACCGAAGGAGAACATGATGAATGCCAAGGCCATCACCAGGCCGCTGACGCCATGCGGGAAGAAGCCGCCATGCGCCCACAGGTTGGTCACCGAGGCCTCGGGGCCGCCGCTGCCGCTGGTCAACAGATAGGCACCCAGGCCGATCATGCCGACGATCGCCGCGACCTTGATGATTGCGAACCAGAACTCGGCCTCACCGAATACCTTGACGTTCATCAGGTTGATGAAGTTGATCAGCAGGAAGAAGCCCGCTGCCGTGACCCAAGTCGGGATCTCCGGCCACCAGTAGTGAATGTACTTGCCAACCGCGGTGAGCTCCGACATGCCGACCAGGATGTACAGCACCCAGCAGTTCCATCCCGACAGAAAACCGGCGAAGCCCCCCCAATATTTATGGGCAAAGTGGCTGAACGAACCGGCCACCGGCTCTTCGACGATCATTTCGCCGAGCTGGCGCATGATCATGAAGGCGATGAAGCCGCAGATGGCGTAGCCAAGGATCATCGACGGGCCGGCGGATTTCATCACGCCTGCCGAGCCGAGGAACAGACCGGTACCAATCGCGCCGCCGAGGGCGATCAATTGGATATGGCGGTTCTTCAGGCCCCGCTTGAGCTCGCCTGAATGCATGTTTTGTCCACTCATGAACGAAGTCACCTGCATTGTTTTTATCTGTGACGGAATCGGACCCACCGCGCTCGTGGCGCAGCGGAATGGGGCAAGGTGGTTACCTTGGGTTTCTTGGACACAGGCTCCGCCGGGGCGGATCAGCCGGGCGTGGCCAAGAGTGCGCGGTACGCATAAGGGTCACAGGTAAAACGCGGCGCACTGTATACCCCCGCGAACGCGCAGGCGTCAACGCGTTGCGTCGTTTCCTGGGGAAAAAACGCACCGGTCCTGTGGTGTAGGCCTTCAAAGGCGAGGTGATCGGCGTACATGGCGCCTCCATTTGTTGTTCTGTATGCCCAGCTCTGCGGAGGGGCTTCTTGCACGCGGCAATGCTCGCTATATCAGCGTGGGGCGGGGGTTTGGGCAATAGGCCGGCGGGGACAGGGCAGGTTCGAAGAGGTGCTTGTCGGCAAGTTCTGTTTACAGAAAAAGGTGGCGGTCAGGGAAATCGGATGATTTCGTACAATTTTCTTTACAAGGCGGTTTGAAAACTTGCCAGTCGTCGGAAAATTTCTTTTCGTTCAAGATCTTGGCTGAGCGTTGCATGGCGCGGCCGCATCGTGCAGACATGAAAAAGCCAGCCCGAAGGCTGGCTCTTTGATCAGCAGTGCAGATCAACCACGCGGCTTGCCACGACCGCGCCCGGTTGGCTTGTCGCCTTCCGGCCTTGCAGGACGCTTGCGCATCTCGCTCGGGCGCTCGGCGACAGTGCTGCCGCGACTGCCTTTGCGCGGGGCTTCTTCACGTGGCTGACGCGCAAGACGCTCGGCAGCGCTGCCCTCGTGCGCCGGGCGAAGGTTGCGTACGCGCTCGTTGCGGCCCAGTGGACGGGTCGACTTGCGCTGCATGCGCTCCATCTTGTCCTTGGCCTTGAGGTTCATGGCTGGCAGCGCTACCGGCTGCAGGCCCACTTCAGCGGCCAGGATGTCGATTTCGCCCTGGGTCATTTCGCGCCAGCGGCCCATCGGCAGGTCGGAATTGAGGAACACCGGGCCGAAACGTACGCGCTTCAGTCGGCTGACCACCATGCCCTGGGATTCCCACAGGCGACGTACCTCACGGTTACGCCCTTCCATTACCACGCAGTGATACCAGTGGTTGAAGCCTTCACCACCGGGGGCTTTCTGGATGTCGGTGAACTTGGCCGGGCCATCCTCGAGCATCACGCCGGCCTTGAGGCGTTCGATCATCTCGTCGTCCACCTCGCCACGCACACGCACTGCGTACTCGCGGTCCATCTCGTAGGAGGGGTGCATCAGGCGATTGGCCAGCTCACCGTCGGTGGTGAACAGCAACAGGCCAGTGGTGTTGATGTCCAGACGGCCGATGTTGATCCAGCGGCCTTCTTTCGGGCGCGGGAGGCGATCGAACACGGTCGGACGACCTTCGGGGTCGTCACGGGTGCAGATCTCGCCATCGGGCTTGTTGTACATGATCACCCGTCGAGTGGCCTCGGCGGCCTCTTCGCGCTTGATCAGCTTGCCATCGACCGTGATCGCATCGTGCAGGTCGACGCGCAGGCCGAGGGTGGCTTCGACGCCGTTGACTTTGATACGGCCCTGGCTGATCCAGGCCTCGACGTCACGGCGCGAGCCGACGCCAATGCGCGCCAGCACTTTCTGCAGCTTTTCGCCGGATGGAGGGGTGGGTTGGCTGTCTTGCAGGTCTTGCTCACTCATCTGGGCACCTCCCGGTGTAGGAATGAATCAGGGTTTGGCGACGAACGTGCCAAAAGGGCGCGTATCATACGCGGTTCCGGACGCGAGCGCACTGTAGCGCAGTGGGTTTTCTGCCCAATGGCTTATGCGCTGACCGAAGCTGCCTGATTGCCGGCAAGTCGGCAACGACACGGGACCCGAGGCTTGCCAGCGGTGGCGTCAGCGCAGACGACTTCAGGGTTCGAGCTTGCCCTCTTCCTCACGCAAATCCTCGAAGTCAGTCTTCAACCCCTCCTCCATGGCATCGAGTTCCACCAACAAGCTGCGGAAACTGGTCTCTTCCTTCGGCTCGACAACCGCTTCCTCACCCAGGCTGGCATCGGCCAACGCCTGCAAATGCGCTGGCACTGGCGCATCGTCGGGGTCCAGAAAGGGTGCAGGCTCCATCTCGCGCAACTCCGCCAACGCCGGCAGCTCTTCGAGGCTCTTGAGATTGAAGTGATCGAGAAATCCCTTGGTGGTGGCGAACATCGCTGGTCGACCGGGCACCTCACGGTAGCCGACCACGCGTATCCACTCCCGCTCCATCAAGGTCTTGATGATATTGCTGTTCACCGCCACACCCCGCACATCCTCGATCTCGCCACGGGTGATGGGCTGGCGGTAAGCGATCAATGCCAAGGTTTCCAGCAACGCACGGGAATAACGTTGCGGGCGCTCTTCCCACAGCCGCCCTACCCAGGGCGCGAAGTCCTCGCGAATCTGCAGGCGGTAGCCGCTGGCCACCTCCATGAGTTCGAATGCACGGCCAGCGCAGGACTTGCCCAGCACCTCCAGGGCCTTCTTGAACACCTTGGGTTCGGGGCGCTCGGCCTCTTCGAACAGTTCATACAAGCGTTCCAGGGATTGTGGCTTGCCCGAGGCCAGCAAAAACGCCTCGATCAGCGACGCCAAGTCGCGTGGGTCATTCAGATTCATCGGATTCTTCGACAGTTTCGGCCCGCATTCGGACATGGATCGGGGCGAAAGGCTCATTCTGCACCAGTTCGATCAGCGATTCCTTGACCAGCTCCAGAATCGCCATGAACGTCACCACCACACCCAGCTTGCCCTCCTCGGCGCCGAACAATTCGACAAATGGCACGAAGCCACCGTCCTTGAGGCGCTCCAGCACCTCGCTCATGCGTTCGCGGGTAGACAGGGCCTCGCGGGTGATCTGGTGACTTTCGAACAGGTCGTTGCGGCGCATGACCTCGGCCATGGACACCAGAAGCTCCTCCAGGCTGACCTGGGGCAACAGCTTGCGCACCTTGGCCTGGGGGGCGTCCAGGCGCGGCACGACGATATCGCGGCCAACCCGCGGCAGCTCGTCGATGCCTTCGGCAGCGGCCTTGAAGCGCTCGTACTCCTGAAGACGGCGAATCAGTTCGGCGCGCGGGTCGCCCTCTTCTTCCTCGACCTCCGACGAGCGCGGCAACAGCATGCGCGACTTGATCTCGGCCAGCACTGCGGCCATCACCAGGTACTCGGCGGCCAGCTCGAGGCGCACGCTCTTCATCAGTTCGACATAACCCATGTACTGACGGGTGATCTCGGCTACCGGGATGTCGAGGATGTCGATGTTCTGCTTGCGGATCAGGTACAGGAGCAAGTCCAGCGGGCCTTCAAAGGCTTCGAGGATGACTTCCAGCGCATCCGGCGGGATATAGAGGTCCACCGGCATCTCTGTAAGTGCTTCACCATAGACCAGCGCCAGCTGCAATTGCTGGGGCAACGCGACTTCGCTGACCTGTGCCTGCGGTGCGTCTACTTGGCTCACGCGTGGACCATGAACGGCGCTGGGTCGCCACAGCCTTCGCGAATCAGCTCAGGCGACTCGCCGGACAGATCGATGATGGTGGAAGCCTTGAGGTCGCCAAAACCGCCATCGATGACCAGGTCGACATGGTGCTCCAGTCGCTGGCGAATCTCGTACGGGTCGGTCATCGGCTCGGTGTCACCTGGCAGGATCAGGCTCACGCTCATCAGTGGCTCGCCCAGCTCGGCAAGCAGGGCCAGGGTGATCGCGTGATCCGGTACCCGCAGGCCGATGGTGCGACGCTTTTCGTGCAGCAGCAGACGTGGCACCTCGCGGGTGCCATTGAGTATGAACGTGTAGGGGCCGGGCACATGGGCCTTGAGCAGGCGGAAAGTACCGGTGTCGACCTTGGCGTAAAGACCGAGCTGGGACATATCGCAGCACATCAGGGTGAAGTTATGGCTCTTGTCCAGGCCACGCAGGCGTCGCACCCGCTCCACCGCGCTCTTGTCGCCAATCTGGCAACCCAGGGCATAGGCCGAGTCGGTCGGATAGACCACCACGCCACCCTTGCGGATGATCTCAACCGCCTGGCGGATCAGCCGCGGCTGCGGATTCTCCGGATGAATCTGGAAAAATTGGCTCACGTAGTCGTCCTGTTCATACCGCCAAAGGCTGTTCATGGCTGAATCGGCGCCACAGAGGTGGCAGGTCCTCGGGCAATGGCCGGTAGGCACCGATCTCGCCCCAGGTGCCAGGGCCGTGGAAATCACTGCCGGCGCTCGCCAGCAAGCCGAACTCTCGGGTAAGGATGGACATCGTGCCCACTTGCTCGGCCGGCATCATCCCATTGACCACCTCAAGTGCCTGCCCGCCTGCCTGAATATAGTCTGCTATCAGCCTTCTGCGCTTGCTGCGGGTCAGATCGTAATGCATGGGATGAGCCAGGCTCACCCAGGCATTGGACTGGCGCAGGGTCGCGACGGTTTCCTCAAGCGTCGGCCAATGCAGCTTGACGTCGCCCAGCTTGCCGGCGCCAAGCCACTTGCGAAACGCTTCGCCGCGGTCCTTGACGTGGCCCGCACGCACCAGGAACTCGGCAAAGTGCGGACGCGCGGGAGCGTTGCCGCTGTCACCCAGTTCTTGCTGCACCGCCCGCGCACCGTCGAGTGCGCCGGGCATGCCCTTGGCCGCCAACCGCTTGTCGATTTCCTCGGCGCGCAGCCAGCGCCCCCGGTGCAAAGCTTCGATGGCCGCCAGCAGCGGCGGCGCATCGAGCGGGAAGTCATAGCCCAGTACATGGATGGTCGCACCACCCCAGGTGCAGGAAAGCTCCACCCCGCTGATCCAGCGCATCCCTCGTGCATGGCAGGCCTGCCGGGCCTCTGGCAGGCCTTCGATGGTGTCGTGGTCGGTCAGCGCCAGTGCTTGCACCCCGTGATCGAAGGCCCGGGCGACCAGGGTCGACGGCGACAGGGCGCCATCGGAGGCCGTGCTGTGACAGTGCAGATCAACATTCATGGAGGAGCGCTTTCGCTGGAATCGATGTTTGTTATTATGCCGTCACATCCCGATTCTGGCTGCCATTGTGAAACAATTCATCGATTTCATCCCGCTGCTGCTGTTCTTCATCGTCTACAAGCTCGACCCGCGCCCCATGGAAGTGGCCGGTCACAACTTCGAATTCGGCGGTATCTACAGCGCCACGGCGATGCTGATCCTCAGTTCGCTGGTGGTGTACGGCGCCCTGTTCCTGCGCCAGCGCAAGCTCGAAAAAGGTCAGTGGCTGACCTTGATCGCCTGCCTGGTGTTCGGCGGCCTGACCCTCACCTTCCACAGCGAGACATTCCTCAAGTGGAAGGCACCCGTGGTCAACTGGCTGTTCGCCCTGGGCTTCGCCGGCAGCCATTTCATCGGTGACCGGGTTCTGATCAAGCGCATCATGGGCCATGCCCTGAGCCTGCCCGATGCCATCTGGAACCGCCTGAACATCGCTTGGATCGGTTTTTTCCTGTTCTGTGGTGCCGCCAACCTGTTCGTCGCCTTCACCTTCCAGGACTTCTGGGTCGACTTCAAGGTGTTCGGCAGCCTCGGCATGACCGTGATTTTCCTGGTGGCACAGGGTGTCTACCTGTCCCGCCACCTGCACGACGAACCTTCCACCTCCAAGACCAAGGAATGACATGCTCTACGCCATCATCGCCAGCGACGTCGCGAACTCCCTGGAAAAACGCCTGGCCGCACGCCCGGCGCACATCGAGCGCCTGCAGCAACTGAAGGCCGAAGGCCGCGTGGTACTGGCCGGCCCGCACCCGGCCATCGACAGCAATGATCCAGGTGAGGCTGGCTTCAGCGGCAGCCTGATCGTCGCCGAGTTCAACTCCCTGGCCGATGCCCAGGCCTGGGCCGACGCTGACCCGTACATCGCCGCCGGCGTGTACGAAAAGGTCATCGTCAAGCCGTTCAAGCAAGTGTTGCCCTGATCTAAACAGCGTCGCCTTTTTCGCAGGTGAACCCGCTCCTACAGGCACTGCACAGGCCCTGAAGCGTGCAAGTGGCCCATGAGAGCGAGTTCACCCGCGAACGGGCTGGCGCGAACGCTAAGCAATTCCGACCAACGGCCGACAACCTCCAGAATCGATAGGAATCAGGAGTTCCCATGCGCCAAGGTCAGATCGCCCTGCTGTTTTGCCTGTTGTTAGTCCCCTGCTTCGCCTACGCCGAGCAACCGTTGTCACTGGAGGCCGGTGCGCGCATTACCGAGCTTCAGCAGCGCCTGGACGACAGCGAAAAGCAACGTGCCATCCTTGCCCAGCAACTGCAGGACGCCGACAGCGAACGGGAAAGCGCCCAGCTGGCGCGCCTGCGCCAGGACAACCAGCGGCTGAAGATGGCGATCCGGGAATTGCAGGCCAGTCCCCAGCCCCGCCTGCTTACCGACCAGCAACAATGGTTTCTGATTGGTTCAGCCGTTGCACTCTTGTCGGCAGTCTGCGGTATCTTTGCCAGTGGCGGACATAGAAGACGCCGTCAATGGTTGAATTGAGTGAGTCATGAGCGAGCTGTTACTGATTGATGATGACCAGGAACTCTGCGAGCTGCTCGGCAGCTGGCTGACCCAGGAAGGGTTCTCTGTCCGCGCCTGCCACGATGGCCAGAGCGCGCGTCAGGCGCTGGCAGAGCATTCGCCGGCAGCGGTGGTGCTCGACGTGATGCTGCCCGATGGCAGTGGCCTGGAACTGCTCAAGCAATTGCGCAGCGACCACGCTGAACTGCCGGTGTTGATGCTTTCGGCCCGTGGCGAGCCGCTGGACCGCATCCTCGGCCTCGAACTGGGTGCCGACGACTACCTGGCCAAACCCTGCGACCCGCGTGAACTCACGGCGCGCCTGCGGGCAGTGCTGCGCCGCAGCCACCCGACGGCCACCACCACCCAGGTGGAAATTGGCGACCTGACCTTCAGCCCGGCGCGTGGCGTGGTCAGCATCGACGAACGCGAAATGACCCTGACCCTCTCCGAAAGCCGCATCCTCGAAGCACTGCTGCGCCAACCCGGCGAACCGCTGGACAAGCAGGACCTCGCGCAGATCGGTTTGGGTCGCAAGCTGACCCTGTATGACCGCAGCCTGGACATGCATGTCAGCAACCTACGCAAGAAGATCGGCCCGCACCCCGACGGCCGTCCGCGGATCGTGGCGCTGCGCAGCCGGGGCTACTACTACAGTCTGTAAGCACGCCGGGGCCGCTTTGCGGCCCCAATTGCAACGCCCCGCTCGCACAAAGCACGGCCGCCCCTCTTTACCGAGTCTTTACCCTCCACTGACTGCGCTTGACCTTGATCTCCCTAGACTGGGCTCATCCGGTAACCACCGGCCCCTGAAAGGAGAAACACCATGCGCAAGACCCTTATCGCCCTGATGTTCGCCGCCGCCCTGCCGACCGTAGCCATGGCCATGCCTGAAGGCGGCCCGCGCCACGACGGCCCGCATCATCGCGGTGACGCGCCTTTCGCCCAACTGGACCTGAGCCGCGACCAACGCCAGCAGATCGGCAAGCTGATGGGCGAGCAGATGAAGCAACGTCGCGACATCACCGAGCGCTACCTGAACAAGCTGCCAGCCGCCGATCAAAAAGCCATGAAGGATGAAATCAAGGCCAGCCACGACAAGACCGATAGCCAGATCCGCGCCCTGCTCAAGCCAGAACAGCAGAAGCAGTTCGACGAGTTGAAGAAAGAGCGCGCCGCGAAGCAGGCTGAGTGGCAGGAGTTCCAGGCCTGGAAAGCTGAAAAAGACGCCAAGGCCCAGTAAGCTGTCCCACCGATGCCCGGCCCGCTCTCATGCGGGCCGGGCTTTTCCCGCTTGTAGGAGGTGCACTTGCGTTCACTGTTCTGGCGCATCCTGGCCAGTTTCTGGCTGGCCATCACACTGGTCGCCGGGCTGTCGATCCTGCTGGGCCATATGCTCAACCAAGACGCCTGGATTCTCAGCCGCCACCCAGGCCTGAACACCTTGGCCAGCCACTGGGCCCAGCACTACGAGCAAGAAGGCATGGAATCGGCGCAGCGCTTTCTGGAGCGGCGCAAGCAGCGCTTCAAGATCGACGTACAAGTGCTCAATGACAGCGGCGAGGCGGTAGTGCCCGGCACTTTCCCCCGCCGTGCGGCGGCCTTCGAGGCTCGCCAGCACAACGACGACCGCCGCCTGCCCTGGCGACGGCTCACCGAGGAGTACACCAGCCCCCAGAGCGGCGAAACCTATCTGCTGATCTACCGAATTCCACACCCGGAGCTGGACGCTTGGCACCGCGAGAGCCTGCTCTGGCCGCTCAGCGCACTGGGCATCGCCCTCGTGGTCCTGACCTTGTTCAGCCTGCTGGTGACCCTGTCCATCACCCGCCCATTGAGCCGATTGCGCGGTGCGGTGCATGACCTGGGGCAGACCAGCTATCAGCAGAACAGCCTGGCGCGGCTGGCGGCCCGCCGCGACGAATTCGGTGTGCTGGCCAACGACTTCAACAAGATGGGCGCCCGCCTGCAAAGCCTGATCGGCAGCCAGCGCCAGTTGCTGCGCGATGTGTCCCACGAACTGCGCTCGCCTCTGGCACGCCTGCGCATTGCCCTGGCCCTGGCCGAACGTGCCGAACCCGAGCAACGCGAAACGTTGTGGCCACGTCTGACCCGCGAATGCGACCGTCTGGAAGACCTGATCAGCGAGATCCTTGCCCTGGCCCGCGTCGATGCCGAGCAGGCGCATGCCGAGCCGGTCGACCTGAATGCATTGCTTGGCAGCGTGCGCAAGGATGCCCAGCTCAGCGCACCGGAGCAGGAGGTCAAGCTCGAAGCCCAGCCAGGCCTGACACTGCAAGGCTGGCCGACGCTGATCGAACGAGCGCTGGACAACCTGCTGCGCAATGCCTTGCGTTTCAATCCAGTGGGGCAACCGATCGAGATTCATGCCGAGCGTGAGCAGGACCGTATCGTGCTGACTGTGCGCGACCACGGGCCTGGGGTGGCACAGGAGCATCTGGCACAGCTGGGTGAGCCATTCTTCAGGGCGCCAGGACAGAGTGCAGCGGGGCATGGCCTGGGGCTGGCCATTGCGCGCAAGGCAGCGGAGCGCCACGGGGGGACGCTGGTGTTGGCCAATCATCCACTGGGGGGCTTCGTGGCCCGGTTGGAGCTGCCGGTGGCCGAGGTGAACGGCAACTGAGTCGGGGCTGGTTGTCCCGGCCTCGTCGTGGGTAACCCCGCGAAGAGGCCGGAAGTCTCACTGCACAGGGCCAGCCAGGCCGACTTCACTCACCCCAGGCACTGACGAAGTCGGCCGTTTCCAGCACCGGCGCGGTACGCGGCTCGGTCATCGGGGTACCGACATACAGGTAGCCGACCAACTCTTCGTTCTCGGCCAACCCCAGCCCTTTGTGCACGTGGGCATCGAAGGCCATGTCACCGGTGCGCCACACCGCACCGATTCCCTGGGCATGAGCGGCGATCAGGATGCCATGGGCCGCGCATCCGGCCGCCAGCCGCTGCTCGGACTTGGGCACCTTGAAATGGTCCTGCAGCTTGGCGATGACCACGATCAGCAGCGGCGCGCGCAGCGGCATGGCGCGAGCCTTGTCCAAGGCCGCCTGGCTGGCGTCACCTTTGATTTGCAAGGCTTCGGCGAACAGTTCGCCCAGCTTGTCCCGGCCTTGACCTTCGATGGTCAGGAAGCGCCATGGGCGCAGCTGGCCGTGGTCCGGGGCGCGCAGCGCGGCCTGGAACAGTGCCTCGCGTTGGGCGGCGTTGGGCGCCGGATCAGTCAGGCGTGGCACGGAAACACGGTTGAGCAATGCGTCGAGAGCCTCCATCGGCTACCCTCCTGGCAGTTAAATGTGCGGCCATTCTAGCGTTTACATCACCAGACCCATAGGTAGAATGGCGCCCTTCCGTTCAGAGTCAGAGCAGATCACATGGCGTTGCCGACCTTAAGGATCATTGGTTTCATCATCGGCATCTTCCTCATCACCCTGGCGGTCAGCATGGTCGTCCCCATGGCGACCCTGGTGATTTTCGATCGCACAGGCGACCTGCCGTCATTCCTGTGGTCGAGCCTGATTACCTTCATCGCCGGCCTGGCCATGGTCATCCAAGGCCGCCCTGAGCATGTGCACCTGCGCCCGCGCGACATGTACCTGCTGACGGTCAGCAGTTGGCTGGTGGTGTGCGTATTTGCAGCCCTGCCCTTCCTGCTGACCCAGCACATCAGCTACACGGACGCCTTCTTCGAAAGCATGTCCGGCATCACCGCCACTGGCGCCACGGTCCTCAGCGGCCTGGACACGATGTCGCCGGGCATCCTGATGTGGCGCTCAATGCTGCACTGGCTCGGCGGCATCGGCTTCATCGCCATGGCAGTGGCGATCCTGCCGCTGCTGCGCATCGGGGGCATGCGCCTGTTCCAGACCGAGTCTTCGGACCGCTCCGAAAAGGTAATGCCGCGTTCGCACATGGTGGCCAAGTCGATCGTCATGGTGTACGTCGGCTTCTCGGTGCTGGGCGGCCTGGCATTCTGGTGGGCCGGCATGAGCCCGTTCGACGCGATCAACCATGCCATGTCGGCCATCTCCACCGGCGGGTTCTCGACCTCTGACCAGTCCCTGGCCAAGTGGGATATTCCGGCCGTGCACTGGGTGGCGGTGGTGGTGATGATCCTCGGCAGTCTGCCCTTCACCCTCTACGTCGCTACCCTGCGCGGCAACCGCAAAGCGTTGATCCGCGACCAGCAAGTCCAAGGACTGCTGGGAATGCTGCTAGTCACCTGGCTGGTGCTGGGCACCTGGTACTGGGCCACCACCAACCTGCACTGGCTGGATGCCCTGCGCCATGTGGCGCTGAACGTGACCTCGGTGGTTACCACCACCGGCTTTGCCTTGGGCGACTACAGCCTGTGGGGTAATTTCTCGCTGATGCTGTTCTTCTACCTGGGCTTCGTCGGCGGCTGCTCCGGTTCGACGGCCGGCGGCATCAAGATCTTCCGCTTCCAGGTTGCCTACATCCTGCTCAAGGCCAACCTCAATCAGTTGATCCACCCGCGTGCGGTGATCAAGCAGAAGTACAACGGCCACCGCCTTGACGAAGAAATCGTGCGCTCGATCCTGACGTTCTCGTTCTTCTTCGCCATCACCATTTGCGTCATGGCCCTGTTGCTGTCGCTGCTGGGAGTGGACTGGATGACCGCACTGACCGGTGCAGCGGGCACCGTATCCGGCGTGGGGCCTGGCCTGGGCGAGGTGATCGGCCCGTCCGGCAACTATGCCTCGCTGCCGGATGCAGCCAAGTGGATCCTGGCCGGCGGCATGCTGCTGGGGCGCCTGGAAATCATTACGGTGCTGGTGTTGTGTATGCCGGCGTTCTGGCGTCACTGAAAGGTTCGCCTTCCGCTCCTAGCCGGGCGCGATACTCGCTCGGCGTGGTGTCGAACCAACGGCGAAATGCCCGGTAAAAGTTGCTGGGGTCGGCAAAGCCCAGCAGATAGGCAGTTTCCAACAACGTCATGCCCGGCTGTGCCAAGTACTGTTCGGCCAGCTCGCGGCGAGTGTCGTCAAGCAAGGTCTGGAAACTGGTGCCCTCCTCCTGCAGCCGCCGCTGCAAGGTGCGCTGCGACAGGTGCAGGGCCTGGGCAAGGGTTTCACGCTTGGGTTCCCCCTGCGGCAGGATGCGGCATAGCACCTGGCGCACACGGTGCGTCACCCGGCTCTCCGAGAAGCGCGCGAGGTATTCGCCGGCGAAGCGATCATGCAGCACCGCCATCGCTTCATTGGCTGTCGGCAGGGGCGCTTCCATGTCGGCGCGTTCGAACACCAGCGCATCATGGGGCGCGCCGAACACCAGCGGTGAATGGAACGCCACCTTGTACGGCTCGACATCTTTTGGCTGCGGCCCCTGGATCAATACCCGTCGCGGCTGGATTGGCCGCCCGCTGAGCCACTTGCACAGCGCCAGGGCGCACGCCAGCGACGCTTCGGCGCTGTGCCGGGTCGGAGGCAGGTGGTCACCGTGTACGGTAAGAATCAGTGAATAGCCCTCGGGCCCGAGGACGAAGCTCAAGTCGGAACTCTCGGCGATGATTCGCTGGTAACGCACCAGTCGCTGGAAGCCCTCGGCCAGGGTGCGACTGGACATCAGCGCATAGCCCACCACGTGAAATGAAGCCGGGCGCACGACCCGCGCCATGTTCAGGCCAATGGCTTCATTGCCGGACAGCTCCACGGCCAGCTGCCAGAGTCGGGTCATGGAATCTTGAGGAAAGCGTGCGTCAGGGTCGTCCAGGGCGGCAAAATCCAGTCCGAGCTGCTTGAACATGGCCTGACAATCGAGCCCTTCCAGCTCAAGTGCCTTCACAATCCCTGATGCCCAGCTGGCTGACGTGGTTCGTTCACTCATGACAGGCTTCTTATGCTGACCGCTTCGTGCGGTGAACTCCAAGGATACTCAAATGGCGCCTATTGTCACTGGCCGGCCCCGCCAATCACTCTAGACTCGATTCAGGCTCCACGCCGTGTATCCTGTCAAGAAGTGTTAATCCTGGAAGCATAGCCATGACCAGCACAGCGCAGTTTCGCAGTTTTGCCGAGTTCTACCCCTACTACCTGGGCGAGCACAGCAACCCCACCTGCCGGCGCCTGCACTTTGTCGGCACCAGCCTGGTGATCGCCTTGCTGGCGTATACCATCGGCAGCGGCAAATGGTTGCTGTTGTTGGCGGTACCCGTGGCGGGCTACGGCTTTGCCTGGGTCGGGCATTTTTTCTTCGAGCACAATCGGCCGGCGACCTTCAGCCACCCCTTCTACAGCCTGATCGGCGACTTCGTGATGTTCCGCGACATCCTTCTAGGCCGGATCACCTTCTAGAACTCCAGGCCATACCCCGACGCACCTGCTGGAGCCGGCTCGTCGGCGATCGGCTGCCACTCACGCTGGCTCGCGCGACACCGCCATGCGGGCGTTCTGCTGCGCCTCGGCCAGCCGATACAGCGTAATGCTGCCGTCCCAGTGCTCGATCAGCGCTGTACACGACTCGACCCAGTCCCCACAGTTGAGGTACTCCACCTCTCCCACCTTGCGGATCTCGGCATGGTGGATATGCCCGCACACTACCCCGTGAAAACCGCGCCGCGTGCATTCGTGGGCGATCGCATCCTCGAAATCGCTGATGAAGTTCACCGCCCCCTTGACCTTGTGCTTGAGGTACGCCGACAGCGACCAGTAACCATAGCCGTATCGCGCCCGCCAGTGATTGAGCCAGCGGTTGAGCACCAGGGTGGTTTCGTACGCGCGGTCACCCAGGAAGGCCAGCCAACGGTGGTAACGCGTGATGACATCGAACTGATCGCCATGAATCACCAGCAGTCGCCGACCATCCGCCGTCAGGTGCTCAGCCTCGTCCACCAGCTGGATATTGCCCAGCAACAGTTTGGAGTAGCGGCGCAGAAATTCGTCGTGGTTGCCGGTCACGTAGACCACTTCGGTACCGCGCTTGCTCATGGTCAGCAGCCGGCGAATGACGTTGGTGTGCGCTTGCGGCCAATAGATGCCTGCACGAAGCTTCCAGCCATCGATGATGTCGCCGACCAGATAGACCTTGTCAGCCTGGTAGCCCTTGAGAAACTGCGACAAGTGCTCGGCCTGGCAGTCCCGGGTGCCCAGGTGGACATCGGAGATCCACAACGTGCGAACGCGCTGTTTACGCGACGGGCGAGAGAGTTCGACAGGGGTCATGGGGCTGGCTCCGGCGCTGTTTGCTGGAGACTGGCAGGCGCAGATGACAGGTTGGTGGCAACGGCATGACGAGTGATGGTGCGACGTGAATCAGGCACAATGAAACCCTGCCCCGCGAGGACCACCCATGACCGTCGGCCGCATTCTTTCCCTGCGCCATTACCGGCACGACCTGATCGCCCATAGCCACGAGCACCCACAATTGGTGTTCGGCCTGCGCGGCCGTCTTGATTTCGAGGTCCAGGGGCATGGCGCGCGAATCGACCGCCAAGGCCTGATGGTGGTACCTGCCGGTGCCCACCATGCCTGCGGCAGCGATGCCGGCAGCCATTGCCTGGTGCTGGATGTACCCGGGGATCATTGGTTGCACGAGCAGCTCGGTGAACACGCCGATGCCAGCCGGCGCCTGCTGGACAATCCCGGCGCGCGGAACCTCGATGCCCGCCAGCAGCAACTGGTGGACTGGCTGGCCAACAGCCCGGTAGACGATCCGCTCATTGCCCGGCAGGGCGCGGTGCTGCTGTTGGCCAGCCTCAACCCCACGGCGGCAGCGGCCATCGCACCCAGCCACCGACTACCTTATGCGGCCTTCGACGCGCACATCGAGCAGCACGCGGCCTATCCGCTGCAGGTCGCCGACTTGGCGCGCCTGGCCGGGCTGTCCAGCGCCCGGCTGCACGCACGCTTCATCGCCGAATGCGGCATGACACCGATGGACTACATTCGCCAGCGCCGGTTGCTCATGGCGCGGCAATTACTCAAGCAGAGTTCGCTCGCGGTGGGCGAAATCGCGGCGCGGGTTGGCTACGGCTCGCAAAGCGCGTTTTCGGCAGCCGTGCTGCGGATGTTCGGGTGCACGCCCCTGGCCTTGCGGCGAGAGCCTGGCGACAAATGACGCGAGGGTCGCGACAGACTAGCGAGAGTCTGGCGTCTTACACTGAACCTGTTCCAATGCCTACAAGGACTGCACGTCACCAGTAGGACCCCGCTCGCCAGCGATAGGGCCGGGGCTGACTTTTCAATTGCTCAAGGACCATCATGAACCACCGCACCGCCCTCGGCGCCCTACACATTGGCGCGCTGTTCTTCGGTCTGACTGGCGTATTCGGCAAGCTCGCTGCCAGCGCCAGCCCGGCGATCATCGTGTTCGGTCGCGCCGCCTTTGCCGTGCTCGCCCTCGCCCTGTTCGCCAGCCTTGCCCGCCAGGGCTGGTACTCGCTCAAAGGCCAGGACATCCGCCGCCTGCTGCTCGGCGGCGTTTTGCTGGCTGGCCACTGGGTAAGCTTCTTCATCGCGGTCAAGGTCGGGGGCGTGGCCATCGCGACACTGGGCTTCGCCAGCTTCCCGGCGTTCACCGTGATACTCGAAGGCCTGCTGTTTCACGAACGTATCCGCCGCAACGAAACGCTACTGGTGCTTTTAGTGAGTATCGGACTGGTGCTGGTCACCCCATCGTTCGACCTTGCCAGCGAGGCCACCGGGGGCCTGCTTTGGGCTTTGCTGTCGGGCTTGCTGTTCTCGCTGCTGTCACTGACCAATCGGGCCGGCTCGGGGCGCTTGCCAGCGGTCCAGGCGGCCTTGTGGCAAAACCTGGTGGTCACCCTGTGCCTGCTACCGGTGGCACTGCCAGGCCTGGCTGCCGTGGCACCGATGGACTGGCTATGGATCGCCCTGCTCGGCATCTTCTGCACAGGCGTCGCCCACAGCCTGTTCGTCGCAAGCCTGGCAGTGATCAAGGCGCGCACCGCTGCCGTGGTGTTCGGCATGGAGCCGGTCTATGGCATCGCCGTGGCCTGGGCGATCTTCGCCGAAACACCCACACCCCGCATGTTGCTAGGCGGCGCACTGATCATCTTCGCCATCGTGCTGTCCAGCCGCCTCGCTGCGCAACAGCCGGCAAGGCAGCGGCCACTGGCCGAAAGCACTTGATCAACGATCGTTGTGGCCCAGGTCACGCTGCGGGTCGATCTGATCCCTGACCCGCTGCTTGAGCACCTTGGCCTCGGGGAAGCCACCATCGGCCTTGCGCTCCCAGATCTGCACGCCATCGCAGGTGATCCGGAACACCCCACCGGTACCCGGCTCCAACGCCACCCGCCCCAGGTCGTCGGAAAACGTAGTGAGCAGCTCCTGGGCCAACCAGGCGGCGCGCAGCAGCCACTGGCACTGTGTGCAATAGTTGATAACGATTTCCGGTTTGCTGTTGGCCATGGCGAGGCATCTCCAGGTAAGGGGCCGCTTATACTAGCGGTCTTTACGCCAGTATTTGAGACTCACGATGCGCCGCCTGCTGTTCTGCCTTTTGCTGATGCTCACCTCCGTTACCGCCCTCGCCACCGAGCAAGCCAGGCCCAAGGTTGGCCTGGTGCTCTCCGGTGGCGCCGCCCGTGGCCTGGCTCACATTGGCGTACTCAAGGCCCTGGAGGAACAGGGTGTACGCATCGATGCCATTGCCGGCACCAGCATGGGCGCGGTGATCGGCGGTTTGTATGCCTCGGGCTACAGCGTTCAGGAGCTGGAGAAACTGGCCACCACACTCGACTGGCAACAGGCGTTGTCCGACGCCCCACCGCGCAAGGACGTGCCGTTTCGCCGCAAACAGGACGACCGCGACTTTCTGGTCAAACAGAAACTGAGCTTTCGCGACGACGGTAGCATCGGCCTGCCCTTGGGCGTGATCCAGGGCCAGAACCTGTCCCTGCTGCTGGAAAGCAAACTGGCCCACACTGCCGACACCCGCGACTTCGACAAACTGCCGATCCCTTTCCGCGCCGTGGCCACCGACATCGCCAGCGGCGAGAAAGTGGTGTTCCGCCGTGGCCATCTGCCCCAGGTGATCCGTGCCAGCATGTCGATACCCGCGGTGTTCGCGCCTGTCGAGCTGGACGGACGCCTGCTGGTGGACGGCGGCATGGTCGACAACATCCCCGTGGATGTGGCCCGCGACATGGGCGTGGACCTGGCCATCGTCGTGGACATCGGTACTCCACTACGTGACCGCAAACAGCTGGCCACGGTGGTCGATGTGCTCAACCAGTCGATCACCCTGATGACCCGGCGCAATTCCGAGGAGCAACTGGCCAGCCTGCACCGCGACGACATCCTGATCCAGCCGCCGCTGGCTGCCTATGGCGTCACCGACTTCGGCCGCGCCCATGACATGATCGACGCGGGCTACCGCGCCACCCGCCTGCTCGATTCGCGCCTGGCCAGCCTACGCCAGCCCGACGGCGATGCAGGCCTGGCCGCGGCCCGCTCGCCCCGCCAGCGCACGCCGGTCATTACCCGGATTCGGATAGAGAACGACGCCAAGGTCAGCGACGAGGTCATTCGTTCCTACATCCGCCAGCCGATCGGCGCGCCTCTGGAGCTGGACCGTCTGCAAACCGACATGGGCACCTTGTATGGCCTGGACTACTTCGACCGGGTGCAGTACCGCGTGGTGCACAAGGGCGACGATAATACCCTGGTGATCAACGCCCGCGGGAAACGTAGCGGCACCGACTACCTGCGCCTGGGCCTTAACCTGTCGGATGACCTGCGTGGCGACAGTGCCTTCAACCTGGGCGCCAGCTATCGGGTCAACGGTATCAACAGCCTGGGTGCCGAATGGCTGACCCGCGCACAGATCGGCGACCTGCAGGAGCTTTACAGTGAGTTCTACCAACCGCTGGACGTGGGTTCACGTTACTTCGTGGCGCCGTACCTGGACTTCGGCTCGCAGAACATCGAGGCGACGCTGGACAACGACCCCATCGCTGAATACCGCCTCGAACGTTATGGTTTCGGCCTGAATGTCGGCCGTCAGATCAGCACCAATGGCGAAGTGCGCCTGGGCGTGGGCAAGGCCTGGGGCGAAGCTGACGTGCGCGTCGGCGACCAGGACCTGCCCAAGGTCAGCTTCAACGAGGGCTTCTATGAACTGAAGTACTCGTTCGACACACTCGACAATGTGTACTTCCCTCACCACGGCGAAGATATTGGCCTGACCTTGCGCAAGTATGATGCCTCGCTGGATTCGGACCAGGACTACAGGCAATGGCAGTTCAACTTGGACAAAGCCATGAGCAGCGGGCCGAATACCTGGGTGCTGGGCGGCCGCTACGGGCGCACGCTGGATGACGCCGAAGTGGTCACCTCGAGTTTCGTCATCGGTGGTGCGCGACAGCTCTCGGGCTTTCGGCAGGACTCGGTGTCAGGGCAGAACATCAGCCTCCTGCGCATGGTCTACTACCGTCGCCTGACGCCCAGGGCCTATGTGCCGTTGGATTTCCCGCTGTACATCGGCGGCTCGCTGGAGCGTGGCCGAGCCTGGAACAACGACAATGAATTCGACAGTGGCTACATCAATGCGGCGAGCATCTTCCTGGGGCTGGAGACGCCGCTGGGGCCGCTGAATTTGAGTTACGGGGCGAACGATGCGCATCAGAAGGCGGTGTATCTGAACCTGGGGCATACCTTCTGACGCGCCAGGGCCGCGCTGCAGCCCAATCGCCAGCAAGCCGGCGCCTGCATTTACCTAGGGGTCAGGACTTTTCGAGGTTCGCCAGAATCTTCGCATGCACGCGCATGCACACTTCCAGGTCCGCTTCCTCCACCCCGGTGAACAGCTCCTGGCGCAAGGCATTGGCGATGGTTTCGATCTGGTCGATCAGCGGTTTGGCCGGTGGGCACAGCAGAATCTTCTTCGCACGCCGGTCCTCCATCACCGCCTGACGGCGCACCAGCCCCTGGCTTTCCAGACTATCGAGCAGACGCGCCAAGGTCGGCCCTTCGACCCCGACACTCTGGGCCAGCTCACGCTGGGTGGGAGCTTCGTCGAAACGCGCCAGATGCAGCAACACCAGCCACCGAGCCTGGGACAAGTTGAGCCCGGCCAGGCGGCGGTCCAGTTCAGCACGCCAACCCCGGGACATCTGGGCCAGCTGCATGCCAAAACGGTGTTGGTTGTCGGTCAGGGGCATAAGCAACTCATTGACTAGAACTAATTATTAGCCAGCTAACCATGCTCGCTGCCATCAAGCAAGGCTGCGCCGCGCGGAAACGTCCGATTATCGTCAAAAAGCATGACAAAGGTCAGCCGTTGGGCGAAATGCCTGCGATCAGAGTTCGAACTCCGCCGCCAGCGCCGCCCGGACGCAATAGAGCACCCCCTCCGGCACCCGCGCCCCGAACATTGGCGCAATCGCAGACACCGGAGGCAACTCGCCCTCACCGTCGAGAAAGGCGTCCTGAACTTCCATGAGCAGGTCTTCGGGAAGATCCAGGGCCTGCTCCAGGCTCAGTTCCTGACGACCCAGCGCTTCGGCCAGGAGGCTATAGACGTTCTTCTCGCTGCAGTTGAGCTGGCCGGCGATTTGCGCAGGTGTCATGCCGGCACGGGCCAGGCTGACCAGTTCGTGGCGCAAGTCGAGCACCACCTTCGGCGCCTCAGCCGTGCCGCCCGCGCCATTGAGCACCTCGAGGAAGGCCTGGCCGTAGCGCTCCAGTTTACGCGCACCGACGCCGCTGACCTGGGCCATGTCGCTGAGGCTGGCAGGCTGGCTGCGCAGCATCTCCAGCAGCGTCGAGTCGGGAAAGATGACATAAGGTGGCACGCTGTGCTCCTCGGCCAGCTTGCGCCGCAACGTGCGCAGCGCTTCCCACAGCTCGCGCTCCTCGGCGCGCACCAGTTGGCTGGCAGGGCTGCCAGCGCTGGAGGACGTCTTGGCCACCGTCTGGGGCTTGAGGTCGCGGCGCAACTGCAAGGTCACTTCGCCGCGCAGCAGGGGCCTGCAGCTGTCGGACAGACGCAAACCGCCATAACCCTCTAGGTCGATGTCCACCAACCCGCGTGCGACCAGTTGACGGAACAGCGAACGCCACTCGGCCTCGGCCAGCGCCTTGCCTACCCCGAACACCGAAAGTTTCTCGTGGCCGAAGTTGCGCACCTTTTCGGTGTCCTTGCCCAGCAAGACATCCACCAGATGACCGACACCGTAGCGCTGACCTGTGCGAAATACCGTCGACAGCGCCTGGCGCGCCGGTTCCGTGGCATCCCAGGTCTGAACCTGGTCGACGCAGTTGTCGCAATGGCCACATGGCTGCTCGAGGATTTCATCGAAATAAGCCAGCAGGGCCTGACGCCGGCAGCGGGTTTCTTCACACAGGGCCAGCATCGCGTCGAGCTTGTGCTGCTCGATGCGCTTGTGGCGTTCGTCGCCCTCGGAGTTCTGCAGCATCTGCTTGAGCATCACCATGTCCTGCAGGCCGTACGCCATCCAGGCGTCGGACGGCAACCCGTCACG
Source organism: Pseudomonas taiwanensis DSM 21245 (assembly GCF_000425785.1). Lineage (GTDB taxonomy): Bacteria > Pseudomonadota > Gammaproteobacteria > Pseudomonadales > Pseudomonadaceae > Aquipseudomonas > Aquipseudomonas taiwanensis. The sequence goes on along the minus strand of NZ_KE384453.1, from coordinate 4,587 downwards.
GCCGGCGCGGCCGGTTTCCTGGTAGTAGGCTTCAAGCGACTTTGGCAGGTCCAGGTGAGCCACGAAACGCACGTTGGGCTTATCGATGCCCATGCCGAAAGCAATGGTGGCGACCATGATCAACCCTTCCTCGTTGAGGAAGCGGTGCTGGTTGGCTGCCCGTGTCTCGGCAGCCAGGCCGGCGTGATACGGCAGCGCCGGGAAGCCCTGCTCACACAGGAAGGCAGCGGTTTCGTCGACCTTCTTGCGCGACAGGCAGTAGACGATGCCAGCGTTGCCACGACGCTCGCCCAGGAATGCCATCAGCTGCTTGCGCGGCGCCTCCTTAGGGACGATACGGTAGAAGATGTTCGGCCGGTCGAAACTCGACAGGAAACGTTCAGCCCCCTGCAGGTGCAGGCGCTGGACGATTTCCTCCCGGGTGCGCATGTCGGCGGTGGCCGTCAGCGCAATGCGCGGTACATGCGGGAACAATTCGGCCAACTGGCCCAGTTGCAGGTATTCAGGGCGGAAGTCATGGCCCCACTGCGAAACGCAATGGGCCTCGTCGATGGCGAACAGGGCGATGTCCCGGCCTCGCAGGAACTCCAGCATGCGCGGCTGTACCAGACGTTCAGGCGCCAGGTAGAGCATCTTCACTTCGCCGCGGCGCAAACGCCCGGCCAGGTCGCGCTGCTGCTCGGGGCTCAAGGTCGAATTCAGCGCGGCGGCCGCAACGCCCAGCTCATCGAGAGTAGCGACCTGATCGTCCATCAGCGCGATCAGGGGCGACACCACCACAGTCAAGCCCGTGCGCAGCAATCCGGGCACCTGGAAACACAGCGACTTGCCGCCACCGGTGGGCATCAGCACCAAGGCATCGCCACCTTTGGCCACGCATTCGATGATCGCGGCCTGACGCCCGCGGAAACTGTCGTAGCCGAAGATATCCTTGAGAACGCGCTGAGCCTGTTCGAGCATGTGCAACTCCACCAATCGCCGTACCATCCTGGACACAGGCTGGACGAAAAACCCGCTGCGCACACAGCAAATGCGTAAGCGGCTTTTGCCAGATGACCGGGAAAACCCGCCCCTGGATGAAAAATCGCGGAGTATACCGCAGTGCATCGTGGCACAGGGTGCCCTGGTGACAGACGTTCCCTTTGCACCGTCGCCGCTGCAAGGTGCTAGAATTCACTATCGTTTATTCCCCAAGGTAGCCCTGTAATGTCCTTCGCCGAGCAACTGACCCGCCTGCAAGCCTTCCTCGACGCCGATGAGCTGCACGAAGAAGCGCTGGACTACGTCGCCGCCCATGGCTACCTGACCGCGCTGTCGATCTGCTCGGAAGAAGTGCCCGAGCGCGAATGGATCGACGCGCTGTTCGCCGAAGAGCCCCATTACGCCAGCGATGCCCAGCGCACCGAGATCGAGGCGACCCTGGTGGCACTCAAGGCCCACATCGCCCGCCAGTTGGCCAGCGACGAAGAGTTCGACCTGCCGTGCGACCTGGACCTGACCGATGAGCCGGATGACTCCGACCTGCGTGGCTGGTGCATCGGGTTCATGGAAGGCGTCTTCCTGCGCGAGGAAGCCTGGTTCGAAAACGCCGAAGAAGAAGTCAGCGAGATGCTGCTGCCGATCATGGTCGGCTCTGGCCTGTTCGACGAGCAGCCCGAGTTCAGCGACATTGCCAGTAACGCCAACCTGCAGGACGACATGATCGTGCAGATTCCCGAGGCGCTGAGTGCATTGTTCCTGCTGCTGCACGCACCTGACGAGAAGCCGGCACTGCTCAAGCCACGCCACCACTGAGTCGGTCATGCGCTACCTGCTGCTGGCCATTGGCTGGCTCAGCGTTGCGCTCGGGGTGTTGGGGATCTTCCTCCCGGTGCTGCCCACCACCCCGTTCCTCCTGCTGGCAGCAGCCTGCTTCGCCCGTAGTTCGCCGCGCTTTCACGACTGGCTGATCAACCATCCTACGCTGGGGCCGTGGATTCGAGATTACCTGAGCGGCGAAGGCATTCCGCTCAAGGGCAAGGTCTATGCGATCGGCTTGATGTGGGCGAGCATCAGCCTGTCCTGTTACCTGGTACCGCTGTTCTGGGCACGCGCTTTCATGCTGACCAGCGCGGTGTTGGTCAGCGTGTACATCCTCAAACAGAAGACCCTGCGCCGGCCTGGTTGAGGACTGCGTGGCTGGCTCCCGAGGACCGCTGCGCGCTCCCTTTCGCGACGCAAGGCCGCTCCCACGAGAAACAGCCAAGCCCACCATCCCGTCATTACCGCCGCGCACGTACCGACAGCGAATGCGCCCGCCAAGCACCGCACTGTTGTCTGTGGGACCCAAACGGCCCCAGCAATCCGACCACGCCAGTCATTTCACACGGTATCCACCTTCAGCGAATGATCATTGAGCATGCCATTGATGATTGTCGCTGTGTCCGGCCCCGCCGAAATCACGCCGCCCGCCCCCGCTGTCACGCCATAATGCTGGGCCAGATCCACCCCCGCCAAATCGATGGTCTGGGTGGGTGGCGCCCCCGCCACACTGCTGACTTCGATGGTTGAAACCACATTCGTGCCCGTACCACTGACCTTGAAGTGCAAGTAGTCATCCAGTGACGCCGCAGTAGCATGCTCGCCCTGCAACAACTGCGACAGGTCGAGATGGTCACTGCCCGGCGTGAAGTCGGTGACCGTATCGTGGCCTGCGTCGCCCTTGTGCCAGACGAAGGTGTCGTTGCCAATGCCGCCCGTCACCGTGTCGTTGCCTGGGCCGCCGATGAGGGTGTCTTGGCCACTGCCCCCGTTGAGCATATCGTTGCCCAAACCTCCATCCAGCACATTGTCACCGCTGCTGCCGATCAGCGTATCGCCATAGTCCGAGCCAATCAGGTTCTCGATACGCGCCAGGGTATCGACCCCAGCCCCACCTGTGTTCTGGGCACCATCCATGCTCAGGTTCACAGTGATCGGTCCGGTAGCGCTGGCATAGCTGGCGGTGTCGATACCATTGCCGCCATCGAGCACGTCATTGCCCGCGCCGCCGATCAACAGGTCATCGCCATTACCTCCGTACAGACTGTCATTGCCTGCCCCGCCCACCAGCACATCGTGCCCGTTGTTGCCGTTCAGGGTGTTGTTGCCCTCCCCGGCCAACAACACATCGTTGGCTGACGACCCATTGTGCGTCGCGTTGCCCTGGTAGGTGAGGTCGAGCGTACCGCTGGCACCACTGCCGTGGTGCTCGCTCATCGTGTATCCGCTGTGCTGGGCCCCGTTTTCAGCATTGGCATAGTCGACCACCAGGCTCAGCTTGTAATTTTCGGCCGCCTTGCTGTTGCCAGACGCGTTGGATGGGTTGACCAGGTGGATGCTGTAAACCCCGTCATGGCTGGCAGTAAAGCTGCCGCCGTCGGCAACAGGCTGGTAGCTGCCGCCGGCATCCTTCCATTCCATGGTCAAGTTGCCGTCCGGGCGGTCATGGTCCAGCTTCAAGGTTTCGCCCTTGCGCAAGCTGACGGTAAACACATCTTCGGCGTTAGCATTGCCAACCGGGCCCAGGTAGCCAAGCACCACCAGTGCAGCGGTCATGACGCCAGGCGTAGTGATGAACGCACTGCGATCCAAAGCCTTGACCTGGCTTTCGAACACCAGGCTGTTGTTGCCATTCTTGTCTTGACCCGAGCCATTGCCAAGCGTTTGGACGCCTTCATCCCCGCACACCTGCCCGTTCTTGTCCTGTACGTTGATGGTGATGGTCGTGGTGCTTTCATCACCGTCGGCGTCGCGGATGGTGTAGACAAAGGTGTCAGTAGCGCCGGCTTTTGAGACGCTGTTGGAATAGGCGTGGTAGACGCCATTGCCATCGGCATCGAGGGTCAAGTAGCCATATTGGCCATTGACGTTGGTCCCCACTCCACCACTGGCCGAGGTGGAGGTATCGTGGCCTGCACGCACGCCAACCACATACTTGCCGTCGCCCAAGGTATCGGCACCGACTACATCATTCCACAGCACGTTCCCCGTCACCGAGCTACCTTCGTACACCGAGACAGTGTCGCAGTGGGCTTTCGGTACATCGTCGACGACAGTGATGACGATGGTGCTCGTCACGCTATTGCCCAGCGCATCGGTGGCCTTGTAGGTGAAATGCTCGACCGTTTGCTCGGCACCGGGCGTATTGGCAGGGGACGTCAGGTTGTAGGTATAGGTGCCATCCGGGTTGACCTGGATATGGCCGTACTGGCCGGTGGCGTTGCCAACGAGGCTGTAGGTCCATGGGCCGACACCACCACTGACCGACCCGACCAGGCTGCCGGACGCCGTTTCGGCGGTCGACGCCGGATTGCTGCCGGTGTTCAAGGCATTTTCGTACACCGTAATGTCGCCATCCTTGCACGCCACCAGGCAAACGCCCTGCACGTTGATGGTGATGGTCGCAGTGCTTTCATCGCCATCGGCATCGCGGATGGTGTAGACGAAGGTATCCGTCGCTCCAGAGCCTGCCACGCTGTCGGGGTAAGCGTGGTAAACGCCATTGCCGTTGGCATCCAGGGTCAGGTAACCGTACTGGCCGTTGATGTTGGAACCGAGTCCACCACT
>NZ_AUEC01000016.1 GCF_000425785.1 Pseudomonas taiwanensis DSM 21245 | reverse complement strand
CACTGAACCGGCGAGAGCTCAGCGACCGGTCGAAGTAGCCGATGATGTAGGCGTCGTGCAGCTTGCAGAAGAACTGGCCGATGGTCAGGCCATCCCACATGCCGCCCCAGTAGGCGTGCCAGGTCTTGTCGTAGCAGCTGACGGTGATCTTTCCCTTGCAGGGTGCGAAGTCTTCGAGGTAGACGCTGATCGGGTCCAGGCCTTCGGCGCCGGTGATCAGCAGCTTGGTGACTGTAGAGGTCTCGACTTGCATTGCGGTACTCCATGCATGCGCCGCCCTCCGTGGCCGGATGCGGCATGGTGGCAATTTGGTTTTGGATGGGGTATTACGGGTGACCGGCATGGAGCCGGAATAGGAAAATGAAGATGAAAAAGAGCGATTTTGAGTACAATGCTGACCTATTTCGGGGAGAGCTGGCGTCGGCTGACTTCGCTACCAAATGGGCAAAGGACAAGCTGCTCGACATGTTCCGGCATTGGCGAGAACTGGGTAGCGTTTACCTGGATGGTGCAGTGCTGACGTCACCCGACTCGGGAGAGGGCCGCCTAGATGGCGAGGTCATGGGCAAGAAGTTCTCAGTCCAGTGCCAAGGAGATTGGCGAACTGGTTTTGGCATGGTTGAGGCTGTTGTCTGCACCAAGTCTTTGGTTACAGCTGAGCCAATTGAGGTTGCCAGATTCTTGGTTAGTCAGAACGGGGCAATTCTATCTACAGCCGGCGAACAGCTTGTCAGCCAAGACCATCCCCAAGCTAGTTATCAAACCTTTGTCGCTGTAATTAGACGAGTGCTCAACGCCTCGTCTTGATTTTAAGAGGCTGGGGCGATGACTTCATCCCCCGGATCCTGCTGAATCATCAGCATGCTCTTCCGGTCGAAGGCCAGGGCCAGGCGAGGCGAGATGCTGATCTCGTGCCGCGGCGGGGTAAGAAACTTCGCCGCGTGCGGCCTGCCAAGGGCGTGAATGCCGTGGATCAGAGCTTCGATCATCTGGCTGTAGGTGGCGTCAACCCAACCGCAGATCGCTCGCAGGTGCTGACCGGTTCGCTTCCTGGCTGACAGTCGCAGCGGCTCGCTCCGCGCCACGGTTCGGTGAGCTTCGATTTCGTGGCGCGCGATCATGAACAGCGCATGATGCCCAAGTGCCTCGACGTGATGAATCATCAGCGTCATTGCCTCGCCCTGTTCCTCGATCCCGGCCCATTCCATCAGCTCAAGCAGGGCCTGTTTAGTCCCTGGTCGAACCTTCAAGCGCAGGTCTTCTTCCTGCAACTTGGCGGCCTTGGCGCGGCGCTTCTCGTCGCGGGCCTGTTGAGACATCGCCATACGGCACCTCTTTCAATCCGCTGGGCGGTAGGTTGAACTGCTCACGCCGCCTTGTTCTTTGCAGCGCGCTTCGGATTTTTCTGCTCAATTTCCATATCCATGTCGTTGAATCCAGCCAGCCACCAAGAGCCTTGGAACGTGCATGAGGTAAATGGGTTAGCCAGCTTGCCGCCACCGTTGCGGCGGCATTCCCGGCCAAGGTAGTAGACGCTGGGATGCTCGCCGCAATCGCTCATGGCTATGCACCCGCCAGGTGGTGAAGTGGGGCGAACGGGATGTCGTCGTCGAAGTTATCCGGCGGAGCCGACTGCTGGCTCTGTTGTCCGTAGTTGTCATTTGCGTTGTAGTTGTGCTGCTGGCGCTGTTGAGGCTGCCGCTGTTGTTGCTGCTGGCCGCCGCCCTGGTTATCCGGCCGGCCGCCCAGCAGCTGCATGGTGCCGTTGATATCGACGTGCACCTCTGTGCTGTACCGCTTGATGCCGTCCTTTTCCCATTCGCGGGTCTTGAGCTTCCCATCGATGTAGCACTGGGAGCCCTTGCGCAGATACTCTCCGGCGATCTCTGCGACCTTTCCGAACAGCACCACGCGGTGCCATTCGGTCTTCTCGACCTTTTGGCCGGTCTGCTTATCGGTCCAGGCCTCGCTGGTGGCCAGGCTCAGGTTGGTGACCGCGTTGCCATTAGGCAGGTAGCGGACCTCGGGGTCCTGACCGCAGGTGCCGACCAGGATGACTTTGTTGACACCTCTCATGCTGCTTTCTCCGCGAGTTCTGCTTTGCGTTGGTCCTTGGCTGCATTCAGCTGCGCCAGACGGTCGGGTGATTGCTCAAGGATCCGGTAGGCTGCCGAGTAAACGCTCTGCAGTTCCTGCATCGTCTCGGTAACCGGGATCTTCGAAAGCGCATCCTGAAGGGCCGTGGCCTGAAGGTCAGCCTGCGACTTGCCGTCGTTAAGCCAGGCCAGCAGCCGGCGCCCGGTGTCTTCGCTGATCACCTCGGGCTGATCGAACAGCTTCGTCCGGTCCTTGCTGGCGATGGCGGCGTGGCCGTCGTGCGTGATGTCGAGCACCACGGTGAACTCATAGTCGGTTCCGTCACGCTGCTCGGATTTCATCCCGAGCTTGATGACCTTCTTGCCTTCGCCCTGGACCGTCTCGGTCTTGCTCCGCATGGTGCAGATGATGTGCAGCGGACTGGTCAGGATCTTGTCCGTCAGCTTGCGGTGGCGCGGCGTGGTTTCGTTCCAGGCTGCCCAGGTGTTGCCCTTGAACTTCTGGTGCGCGAGCTTCTCGTTCGACTCAAGGCACCCGCCGGAGCCGGTCCACTCGTGCGAGTAGCTGTCGATGATTAACACGCTGTATCCTGCTTGTTCTGCGGCGGTGATCGCTTCGGCGTATCGCTCAGGCGAGTAGGGTGCGTGCAACTCCAGCACGTCGAAATCTGCGATGTCGGCATACAGCGACGCGCTGCCGTGCTCGGTGTCGATTACCGCAATACGCCCGCCCAGGCCCTTGGCCATGAGCAGCGCTGACATGGTCTTTCCAGACCCGGATGGCCCAGCAAGTGCCAGCCGTAGCTTGGCCTGCTTGCGTTCGGCTTTCTTGAACATTGGGATGCCCTCAGTTCGGTTGGTTTTCCCATTGCCGCTCAATGCGAGCGGCCTCGTCTTCGTACTCTTTGCGCTCATCGCCCTGATACTGCTCAGGCGAGAACGATCCGACCGTCATCCAGTCGAGCTGGGCGGCCAGGCGGGGTGTTGTGTTCATGGTTACCTCAGGAGGTGATGCAGCTGGCGTAAGCGCTGGCGAGCATCCAGGCGGTGCACAGGGAAAGGGTGATGAAGCTGCCGCGCCAGAAAGCTAAGCGCCGCGCTTGCTGACGGCTCATGGCCGCACACGAATGGCGATGCGGCGGCCTTTCATGGTGACGCCAAGGCTGCGCGTCAGGCTTTGCACCGATGTTTCGCGGGGCAGGCCGACGGCCTCATTGAAAGGTATGCCGAAGCTGATCACTGCAAGCGTGCGTTCGATCTGCTCCAGCTGTTCGTCAATCAGAGATTTAACCGGTGCCGTGCTCATGCCACCCTCCCGTTTGCCTTGGCCCATTGCAGATGGTCGCTTTCGACGAATCGCGTGAGGCGCTCTTTGTAATGGCGCTGTTCGGTAAGGTCGATGGCGCCAGTGAGGCCGGCCAGATCGATCGCAGTGTCGAGCTCAGCCCGGAGCACATCGGTGAATCGATCTCGCGCCCAGTCGAAGCGCGACTCAATGAAGGCAACAACGTCCTGCTTGGTCTTCTTGTTCACGCTGTCCTCCGGGCGGCACCTGAGCCGCACATGGTTTCCATCTTGTCGAGAGCCGAGCCGATCACTCGGCGGCTTTCTGCCCGCTGGCGCTCATCACGTTCGCGGATCATCGTGTTCCAAGCTTCGTTGTTTGCCCTGGCCTGCTTCGAGGTCAGGTGGTCAGCCCAGGCCGTGTCGCCGAATAGCTGGTACTGGCGGTCGACCTCCCGGGCTTGGGCGCTGTCTGCGTACAGCTCATACTCACGAGCCATGGTCGCCTCCAGGGGTGGTTGTGCGGCCGCATTGGCCAGGAGCCAGGCGCGGGTGACCAAACCCACCGTGAAAGGTGGCCTGGCGCCTGCCAATGCGGTCGTATGTGAAGGGAAGGGGATGCGGGGTGTATCGGTGATGCGACTTGGTGGGGATTCGAACCCCAAAGACTTACGCCAGCTTCGGCAGCGCTACCTAACTGGCCGCACCAGCTTGGTGTGGCGCCCCTGATCCGCCGAGGCAAACTACAAGTCGCATCCCGACCCACCCTGCGATGGGGAGCAGGGCATCGGGCCGTCTTTCCGGCTGTCAGGGAATCAATGGCTGCTCAGTTCCTCATGCCAGTAATAGGCAATTGGGTAGATGTACCTTTGAATATCCAGCTTTACTCCGTAGCGGAAAATCCCGCCGCCAAGCCGTGAGTAGAATTCAGTGGCTGCGATCACTCCTTGTCCGTCTGGCGTTGTCACGCGATCTCCGACACGCATCGTCTTGCCCTCCAGAGCAGTTGATTCAGTTGTAAGCCTTCGGTTTACAGCTCGTTGACTTCCCTGATACCCCTCGCAAGAAGGGCATCGAGGAAATCTGTTTATCTCTCAGGTGCCGGTCGCTTATCCGGCAAATGCGCTCCCTGCTTCGATTGAGGTTTGCGCACCGCTTGAGTCCAACGGGTTTTGCCCAGAGGACACCTGATCGCACCAGAGCCCTGCGGGGATGGTGGCCTGCTATGCCTGCAGGCTCGGCGGTCTTGGTTGTTAAAGAGCGGTGAGGCTTGAGGGCCTCTGCAGTCCCTCGTGAGTGACTGCGATGGATGTAGTTAACCATCGGTATAGATTTCTCGTCAATACCGATGGTTAATTTATTTTGTATGGCCGTACGCTATGATCCGCATTACTGGATGCATATACAGTTAAAAAGGAGGTGTCATGGCCAAGCAGAACAAAACGGCGCCAACGCAGCAGCGCCAGGGAATGACCGCTCTAGAGCGGCTGGGCCTGAGGGTATCGAACATGATTAACCACCCGAAAGCGCAGGAGCAGCGCTGGGTGGCCATTCATCGCCTGGACACGGATGGTGACGCGGAGTGGGACGAGATCATGCGCATCCTGGGCGAGACGGATGGTCTGGAAGTCACCGAACTGGAAGAGGGCGGGGTGAAAATCGAGTGGGAAATGCAGAGCGATGAGGACCGCGAGGCCCCTATTGAGGAGCTCGAGGCCCTGGAGGAAGAAGCACCATTCTGAAACGAAAGAGCCCGCTCATGGCGGGCTCATTCAGGCTTTCTTGGCGTTCCAGATCAAAAGGACCTTCGCGTGGATTGTGACATCCTCGATCCGGGCCTGCTGATCCTTGTGCTTTGGGTTGTCCGAGATCAGCCAGAAGTGGTCCTCGTCGAAGAACTGCAGACGCTTGATGTAGAGGTGGCCGTGCCAGGTCAGCACGTAGATGCCATCACCCACGAACTCGTTCACCCCGCGGTCAACGATCAGCGGGTCTTTGTCGTTGATCGTGCCTTCCATGCTCTGGCCCCAGCCGAAAATCATGGCCAGCGCGGATTGGGAGGTGTAGGTGACGCCTTTCTCGTGCAGCACCGACTCCTTGACGATCACATTCCGCATGACCTCGGTGTAGTCGGGCGGTACCTGGCCGTGGCCCATTGAGGCCCGGATGTCGTACTGGGGGATGAAGATCTCGTCCTTCTTCACCTTCAGGCCGGAGAAATCGGCCGACACGACGTTGTTTGGGCGCTCCTCAACCAGGGAGTCAGCCACGGCCGCTGCGATCTTCTGCTGGGCATCCTCGTCTAGCTTCTTCCCGGCGTGCTGCTTCAGCATCGCCATCACCTTTTCAGCTGCGCCTTTCTTGTGGTCCTGGTCGCCGGTCGGTAGGGACCTCAGAGCCCGAATCTCATCAGCCAGGCGCGGGCTGAACTTCTCCACCGGCACATCCAGAAGCCTGGCCAGTACGGCAGCGAACTTTGCGTTCAGCGGGTTCAGGCCCTTGAAGTAGAGATTAACCGCAGCCGGGGTCATGCCGGCCTCATCTGCGATTTTCTTCTGGCTGAGCTTCAGCTCGTTCTTTTTCGCCAAGAACAAAGCATGTGCCGCTTCGCATTCCGCGAGACGGTCAGGGGGGAGGATTCGTTTTTTGGTCATCAGGGGAATGTAAACCAACGGTTAAAAAACGGAAGAAACCATCGGTATGGACAAAGAATCAACCGATGGTTAATATCGGGCTTATGAACAACCGAGGCCTGATCATGAATGCGACCCCCCTCGACAAATTTGTTGCTGAAAAAGGGCAGTCCGAAGCCGCAAGGCTTCTTCGTGTGACGGCTCCGGCAATCCACAAGGCGCTGATCGCCAAGCGCGACATCAGTGTGTTTGAGCTTCCCGATGGCGGATTCGAGGCGGTCGAGCAACGCCCGTTCCCGTCTCAGAAGTCTGCTGCCTGATCCATTTCATAGCCGCAAGGAGCCAACCAAGCATGTACCAAGACCCGAATCAGAAGCGCGCCATCCCGGTGAAGGTCCGTTTCGAGCCCGTGCTCGACCGGATCCTGCGCAAGGCCGCGAGCAAGACCCGCATGCAGCACGCCACCTATCTGTACGAAATCATCGAGTGGGCCGTAGCCAACGGCGTTATCGAGGAGCTGATGCAGGACAAGCAGCAAGAAGATATCGCGGGCTGAAGGCCCTTTGGAGGCCTAAATGACCGTACAGCTTGATCAGCTGTCGCCAGATGTGCGGCAGCGAGTAGAGGGGCTGATGAGGGCAAATGGCTGGGATTTCAGCACAGCGATGAACCAGGTGTTCGAAGCGGCTGTAGCCAGTGGCGCTCTATCAGTGGTTGGCCGAAGGAAGGCCAAAGTCTTGCAGTTGGTGACCCCAATGAGGGTCTCTGCGAGGGACTCTTCAGGGTAGGGCGGAGGCCCTCTTAACACTCAACCACAAACGACCGAAGCATCCAGGGGATCACCCGATGGCCTACGACGACAAAGCACACCGCCACGACCACCAGGTCAAGGTCCGCTTGGATGACGAGGACTTCAACGAGCTGAAGGGATACGCCCTGGAGCTAAAGGCCCAGCACAGCGTGCTGGCCCGGGAAATCATCCTGGCCGCGCTGGCGTTCAAGAAAGAGCACGGTCACCTGCCGCTGATCAACGAGAAGAAGGCCAGGGCCTGAATAGGTCATGGGAGGACGAATGTCGCCTGCAAACGAAGCGGTACAGCAGCACGACGTAGAGGTCGCCCGGTTCCGCCGGAATGACTTCGCGGACCTGGAGGCCTGGGCGGAGGAGGTTGGTGTCAGCACCGATGAACTCGCCGCGCAGATCCTGAAGAAGGCCACGCACTTCCTCGCGCAGCGGGGGAAGCCCAAGAGCAACAACGTAGTGCCGTTCGCGGCGCCGAGGTAACCGTCCGATCCCTAATTAGGGACCCGGGCGCCAGTCCCTCATGAGGTACTGGCAAACGGCGGGCACAAAAAAGCCGGGTGGCACCCCGGCTCTCTGCAGCACACAAAACTCTGAGGTGAATTATGCATCTGCAGGATCCCAGTATACAAGCGCCGCACAGTGGCGCGCCACAAAATGCGAGGCACGGTTTCGTGGCGCGCGGCCATTTCGAATCGGCTGTGAACGCCGCTCGCCTGGTCCGCTCCCAGTACTCGCGCCAATCCAAACGACAGCTCGTCCGTGAATGCCTGCATCACCTGCATGCGTTCCTGGCTGCCCAGCGCCTTGGAGCAGCCCATGAGTAACGTCTTCACCTTCAAATCAGCCGGGGGCTTTACCCGGATGGACAATCAGCTGATGGACGCTCTGGCAGCGGTTCACCTGTCGCCAGCTGAGTTCAAGACTATCCACGCGATTGCTCGCTTGGTGATCGGCTACAACCTGACAGAGCGCCGCATTACTGCCGACGAAGTGGCCAAGATGACCAACATCCTGCCTGCGCACGTTTCGCGTGCGATCAGCAGCCTGCTGGCCCGTCGAGTGCTGTACCGGGTTGGTGGTAGCCGTGGCGAAATCGGCATCTGCTCGCCGTCTGAATGGGTGTACCAAGAGCCGAAAAAGGAACAATCGACTCAACCAAAATCAGTCGAAACTACCAAAATTGGTAATTCCGACAACGTAGCGAAACTACCAATTTCCGACGACTCCCTTCTTTATACGAAAGAAAAACCCCTAGTAACTGTTCCTACGGAACAGATTACTGCCCCCCAGGGGGCTGAGCCCGCTCAGTCGGAAGCCAAGCTGGTTGTGTTCACTGGCGAAGATTTCGAAGTGGACGCCACCCTGATCACCAAATGGGCAGAGGCCTATGCACCGATCGACGTGGAAGCGGAGATCAAGCGTGCGGCAGCCTGGGCCACCGGCAGCAAGCCGAAGAAGGACTGGCGCCGCTTCCTGGTCAACTGGTTGGGCCGTGCGTTCAAGCGCAGCCCGAACGGTGCCAGTGAGGCAGGCGTGCCGGTGGATAAGATCATCGACCTGTACCACAAGGTCTGCCCGAACCTGCCAGCCGTGACCGTAAAGAGCGACAAGGTTCTGCGCAGCATGATCGCCGAGCGCTGGAACGAGTCGCCTGATCACCAGAGCGGGCAGGGCTTCTGGCTCGGATTCTTTCAGAAGGCCAACAACCGCAACCAGGTGTTCTTCCGTGGCCAGAACGTCCAGCCTCGGCTGGAGGCCCTGGTCAGCCGCGCTGTGTTCCGCGAGATCTCGGAGGCTGCGCAATGAACGAACTTCACAGCCTTGAAGCCGAGCACGGCGTTATCGGCGCCATGCTTCGCCAGCCGCACCTGATCGATGTTCTGTCCGACGCCCTCTCGCCCGAGGCATTTGCTTGGGACGACAACGCCGACCTGTACCGGTTGATTCTTGAGCTGCATGCCGATGGCAAACCTGTCGACGTGATTACCCTGAGCGATCGCCGTGCCGAACTTCCCAGTGGCACACGGACGCTAGCCTATGCCGGCGAGATCCAGGCGAATACGCCGAGCGTGGCAAACGCCAAGGCCTACGCCCAGATCATCCGTGACCGGGCAATTTGCCGTCAGCTCGCCGCCGCCGCCGAGCGCATCAACGAGGTTGCGCACGAGCAGGCCGATATCGAGGACAAGATCTCGCTGGCCCAGTCGATCGTGCTAGGCCTGGACGCATCGGGAAGCGAGGGCGAGTGCCAAATGATCGGCGACATCATGGCCGAGCATGTGGAGGTGCTTCAGGAGCGCCTGGATCGCTACGAGAACGGCGTTTCGATGGAAGGCCTGGGTTCGGGTATCCCCGACCTCGATAAATTCACCCAGGGCCTTAAGCCGGGCCAGATGATCGTGGTTGCTGGTCGCCCTGCGATGGGCAAGACGACGCTCGCCATGAACGTTGCCGCAGATGTGGCTATCGCCCAGCAAAAGCCAGTGCTGGTGGTGAGCCTGGAGATGACCAAGACCCAGCTCATGGACCGCCTGATCGCGGCTGTCGGAGGAATCCCACTGCCATCGCTTAAGACAGGCGTATGTGCCGCTGACTACCGGGTAGAACTGGCGGCCGCCACGCTCAAGCTGCGTGATGCGCCGATCTGCGTCTCCGACGTTCCTGTGATGACGATGCCTCGCATCCGCTCCATCGCGCGCCGCTACGCGAACCGTATGGGCGGCCTAGGCCTGGTGGTGATCGACTACCTGGGCCTGATGGAAGGCGAGGGCAAGGGGCGTACCGAGGATGTCACCGCCATGTCGCGCCAGATCAAGCTGCTGGCCCGCGAGCTTGGCTGCCCCGTGATCGTGCTGTCCCAGCTCAACCGGGGCTGCGAGGCGCGCCCAGATAAGCGCCCTGTGCTCAGCGATCTGCGCGAATCCGGGGCCATCGAGCAGGACGCCGACATCGTGATGTTCGTGTATCGCGATGAGGTGTACCACCCGAACACCCAGGACAAGGGCATCGGGGAAATCCTGATCCGCAAGAACCGCGACGGGGAGATCGGCACTGTGGCCACCGCATTCCAGGGTGACCGGTCCCGATTCATGCCTCTGGCCAGTCGCGCCAAGCAGGAAAATGTCGTGAAGGTGAACTTCTGATGAGAGAGCGCAGAACGATCTACCACCACGAGGGCTACCGCCTTCGCTCCTACACCGAGCTCATGTGGGTCAAGGTGATGGAGGCCGCCGGGATCTTCTACCTGTACGAGCCTGATTTGGTTCGCGTGGATGAGGGCTTCTACCTGCCGGATTTCTGGCTGCCGAATGTCGGCGTGTATCTGGAGGTCAAAGGCAAGACCCCGACCGCCGAAGAAATCATGAAGGCTGAAGCCGTGATGGAGCGCACCGGGCGCGAGGTGTTTTTCCTGGTGGGCCTTCCCCAGGCTGACGACCGTGGAATCTGCAACTGCGGTTTTCTGGTGCGAGGCGCAAGTGGCTGGACTGGGAATCTGTCCCCGAACTACCTGCATCAGGTCATTCGCGACTTCCTTTGCCCGGGCATGTGGCTCGCGATCATCCGTGCTGCGCGGCCTGACGGCTACGACTGGGTGCGGCCGATTGGCGACATGCTGGAAGAGTTCTTCCTGTCCCGCGCCGACCGATCCGAGATGGAAAAGATCCTGCGCGAAGGTCACGCCCCGGTGAATGCCGAGCGCATGGCCCGACTGCCAGCGCCAAGCCCATGCGAGTCCGCCATCAAAGCGTTTCTCGACCGTCAGCAATTCCGCGTTGCACAGCGAGGTGCCGCATGAGTCAGTTCGCCAAGTTGAACATCAAGCGCGCCGGGCAGCCGGCCGGGGAGGGAGTATGACCGACGAGATGCGTGCCGAATTCGATGTTGCTTTCCGAGCGCAGTTCGGGTTTGGCGCCTCAGACATTCAAGAGGCAAAGGACGCTGAGGCTGCAGCGATGATGGGTTGCGCTCTGTGGGCCTGGGAGGCTTCCCGCGAGGCCGTGGTGGTGGAGCTGCCGCCCAAGATCAGCGCGCACAACATCAGCGAAGGCGGTTTTGTTCGTCCAGAGGCGGAGCACTACGACGAAGCCATTGATGACTGTCGTGAAGCCATCGAGGCCCAGGGCCTGAAGGTGGCGCCATGAACATTGACCGAGAACTGGTTCTCCAGGCGCACGACCTGTTGCACAAGGGCATGGTCAACGAGGCGCACGAGGTGTTGCACAAGCTGCTCGGCGTGGATAACGACGCGCCTGAAGACCATCAGCCAATCGCGCATCGTCGCGGGTTCGACATGGCGTTTATCACTGCCTGCCGGAAAAACGGAGTGCGGGCAGCCTACGTGTTGGTCGACAACCAGAGCGAGAGCGGTATGGCACGCCTGCTGAGTGGCGGTGATGCACAGCTGTGCGCGGTCGTTGATAGGGCAATGAGGGGGCTTCAATGACCGAGAAGATAAGCGTCAACAGCCAAGCCAAGCTGTCCGAGGCCGTAACCATGCTCACCCGTCTGTTCCGCGACAAGAAGTTCGTCGTGGTCACCATGCGTCCGGGCAAGGATCGCACCCTGGACCAGAACGCCCTGTGGTTCGCCATGTACGACCGCATCGCCAAGAGCACCGAGATGGGCGACATCGAGGATGTGCGCCGGTACTGCAAGCTGCACTTCGGCGTGCCGATCATGCGCGCTGGCTGCGATGAGTTCCGCACCGGCTGGGCCGAGTCGTTCATCCACCTGCCGTATGAGGTGAAGCTTCGCCTGATGGGACCGTGCGCGATGTTCGGTCCGGATGGCTTCCCGGTGACCCGGCTGTTCGATCGGGCCCAGGGCTGCCAGTACACCGACCGCATCGTGGCCGAGTTCGCGCCGCAGGGTGTGGTGTTCAGCGATCTGCTGAGCGAGGAGGCCGCATGAGAAGGCGTGATTGGTACGACCGGCGCCTGGATAAGCGTGTAGCCCTGCAGATCGCCGAGGAGCACGGGGTTGTGGCTGACAGTACAGAATTCAGGCAGGCCCTGGTCGCCAAGCTTCAGTCCGGAGAAATGACCCTCAGCCAGGTGCAGGAGGAGCTGCGCAAAGTGAAGCGTGAGGCGAAAAAGAACGGCAAGAAAACGCGCGCACAGATCTGGAGGTCGGCATGAAACTGGCCAAGGAGACCAAGCCGAAGAAGTGCAAAGCGCCAGGTTGCGGCAAGCCCTTCAAGCCGACCATGACCACGCAGAAGGTGTGCAGCATCTCCTGCGCCAAGGCCATGGCCAAGGACCCGAAGCTGCAGAAGATTGCGGCCAAGGCGATCACCAAGCAGGGCCGCCAAGAACTGCAGGAGCGCCGAGAGAAGCTGAAGACCCGCCGCGAGCACATGGCCGAGGCCCAGACCGCGTTCAACGCCTACATCCGCGAGCGCGACGCCGGCCTGCCGTGCATCAGCTGCGACTCGCTGCCAAGCGACCACGACCTCATCACCGGCAGCCGCTGGGACGCCGGGCATTACCGGTCGGTGGGCGCCTGCCCGGAGCTGCGGTTCGAGCCGCTGAACGTCCACCGCCAGTGCGTGAAGTGCAACCGGAACCTGTCGGGGAACGCGGTTGAGTACCGTATCCGGCTGATGAAGCGCATTGGCGCCGAAGCCGTAGAGTTCCTCGAAGGGCCTCATAAGCCCCAGCGTCTGACCATCGAAGACCTGCAGGCCATCAAGGCTCTGTACAGGCAGAAGCTCAAAGACCTGAGGAGGGCAGCGGCATGACGCCAGCGTGGGGGTTTTTGATTATGGCCGCCCTCATGGTGGTGGCCGGTGTGGCGCTGTCATGGGCAGGCGCCGTGCGCCGCAAGCGCAGCTACGAAGAATTCATCTTGAGCAAGGCCAAGCAGGCAGGGGGCAAGCAATGAAGTATCAGAGCGTTTTGGCAGCAGTAGTGCGCGCCCTCGCGGCAGAAACCATGAGCGGAGTGGGCGGCGGCGACTTCGAGCCGAAGGTCCAGGCTTCGAAGCTGAAGGGGGAGATCTCCGGGAAGGATGCGGCGATGCTGGTGGACTGCTGGGTGCACGCCCGCCTGCACAGCAAGCTGATCCCTCGGCACTGGCATGCACTGACGGCCAGGTTCTCGACCCACAAGGCCAAGAAGGTTGAAGCGATCGGTAAGCTGGTACCGCTGATTGCGACCCAAGCGCCGAACCTGTTCCGGTACAAGGCAGTCACCGCCTGGGCCATTCCGCCGGTGAAGGGCGTGCAGGCGTCATCGGGCAACGAGATCGCGAGCCGGTCGGCCCGTGAGCGAGCGGAGTGGGAATCGCTGAATGCCGGTGTTATCCAGCACTTGGCTGGCGGCGAGATGCCCGAGGACGCCGGCCAGGCGCGCCGCGAGCAGTACGTGAAGCGCTCGACCGACATGATCGTGCTGCCGGCCGAGTTCTACGACATCAACACCTGGGACGGCCAGGGCTTGAACCGGACCACGTACTGGCGCTGGAAGAAGGCCATCGAGAAGGTGCTTGACGAGATGGTGGCCGAAGCGCTGGAAGCCTCTAGCAAGATACTTCAGGAGGAAGGCGTTTTGATGGCAGATGCCGCTTGACACCCGTGCAACGTTGCAACATTATTTGTTCATCATGTCATTCCTACGCGTGTTGAGGAGTGGCGAAGAAAGCCCGGCCTCAAGCGTCGGGCTTTTTCATGTGAGGCAATGGAATATGCGAACCCTTATGGTGCTTGGAGTTCTCCTTGCGACGCCGGCCTTTGCTGACATCGTGGAGCCGTCACACGACTGCACGCAGCCTGACATCCCCTACGAGTTTCAGAATAGCTACGAGCGCGAGCAGTTCCTTTCTGATGCAGAGGAGTACAAGTCGTGCATTGCTGATTTCGTAGAAGAGCAGGAAGATGCCATGCGAAAACATAAGTCGGCCGCCGATAGCGCTGTCGAGGAATGGAATTCGTTCGCCAGTTCAATCTAGCTGTTGCGCATATCTTCAAGCCCCGCCATGAGCGGGGTTTTTGCTTTTTGAAGAGGGCCTCAATGGGCCCGCACTTGGAGTAATCGATGGACCCGACCGACCTCGGCCCAGGCACAGCCACCTGGCTGGGCGGAACGGGCACTGTATTGCTGGGTGGCTTTCTTTGGCTGCGCAAGTGGTTGTCCAGGGATGCCACCGACAGGGCGATGGACACCGCCGACATCGGCGTCGTCCGGCGCTTGAATGAACTGCTCGACATCGAGCGCGAGGCCCGGAAAGAAGCTGAGGCCCGCGCCGATCAGTTCGCGAAGGAGCGGAACGATCTGGTGGCTACGGTAGGGCGCCTGGAGGGCAAGATCGAAGCCCTGACCAGTCAGGTCGGCCAGCTCAATGAGCGCGTAGCTGCGCAGAGCGATGAGCTCGCCCGCCTGCGCGGAAAGCTGGGAGGTGCTTCCTGATGGACAGATGCGCACTTGAATTCATAGCCCGCTGCTGGTGGCGCCGGGCAGAGGTCTGGATCATCGCCGCGCTGCTGGTCACCGGCGGGGCAGTCCTTGGCTGGCAGTCGGCGTTCTGGTCGATGGCCACGACCCAGGCCAACCAGGTGGCCGAGATCCGGGCCGCCTACGATGCCGCCATGGCCGAGCGCGACAAGCGCCTGGATGAGCTGACCAGCAAGGCCGAGAGCGCCGCGACCAAAGCGTCGAAGGCTGCGACCACTGCTACCCAGGCCGCCGACAAGGCTGATGAGGCCCTCAATCGGGTATCGCCGTAGTCGCACCACATTTCCAGCGTGCGCCGTTTCGTGGCGCGGAGACATCCATGTCCAATGTCACCCGACTGCGCCACGCCTTGCCGCTTCCTGCTGACGTGGTAGCCGCGACCAATGAGCTGGATGCTGCGGTGATCAAGGCTATCGATGCAGCCAAGAGCGCTGGCCTCCCTCAGGGCCTTCTTGCCGCTATTCTTCACGCCCACGCCCATGCTGAGACCCACAAGATGGTGTCCTCGTGAAGGTGTTGGAGTTCCAGCGAGAGGGGTGGCGCGACACGGTCAAGGCACTACGCAAGATCGCCGACGACCTGGAGCAGGGCAACATCGACCCATGCGTGATCGGCGCGGTCGCCCTGCGCTCCCCGGCTGGGAAGGTGACTGCGTTCGGCATTGGTCCGGCCGCAGATGATCTTCAGGCCCTGGCTCTGTTCAGGCTGGCGGAGCAGCAGCTGATTGATGTGCTACTGGAGAAAGAGTGATTTAAGGATTTGCGATCCAAGACGCGGCCGCGGAGTAACTCATGCTCGCGCCGACGGCAAGGGCCTTCCCGGCGAGAGATTTGACCGAATCCAGTAAGCCGTTTTCCGCGGCGTCCTGTAGCAGAGAGCCGAAATTCTTTCCAGTGACGCTGTCCGGTAGAGCCTTGAGAACTTCAAGCCCCTTCGCTGTGAGGACGCAGTCTTCGAAAATCGACAGTTCCCTCCGCACTGTTGTTGTGTGTGTCAGGTACCCAGTTCGTGTCAGCCAGTCAATGGTGTGGCCGAAGAATTCGATAGCGCCGAATGCTTGTTCGTTCTGGACATCCTGATCCTGTCCTTCAGGGGCTATTTGCGCCAGAAAATGATAGGGGTCGAGGATCACCGGTTCAGGGAATGATTCATAGAGCTGAGCAAAAACGGCACCTGTTAGCAGATCAAAGCGCTCCATATTCGAAGCCATGAGAATCTCCTTCGAAAAATCGTACTCATACATCGTTGGTATTTGAGTGACAACAAAGCATCCCGACTGGGAGGCGATCGAACGCCCCTTTCCGGCAGGGGGGCTTACTCTGGCGGATGAGGGGTAGAGCTACTCGCCGCAGGGAGGTGCCTTTGGCTCACTCTGCTTGACGCATTCGCTGTGCGACACCCTGCAGATAAGCGATCAGCTGTTCTACCTGAGCAGAGGTAGTGGCAATAGGATACTCACCGAGTACAGCCCTCAAGACGTCGTGGTGATCGACGAAAAACAGATCGCCGTCGATATAGGATGAATACTCGGTACTTGTTATGTCGCGCATCGTCGGGATGTCGATAGCGTTGGCGCCGTATTCGATCGTCACATCAAGCTTCATGGTTCACCTTGGCAGTGAATGGGTGGATCTTATCAATACCGGCAACAAGCCATCATTTCAAGGCGCAGGTGATCCATGAGCAGATCCATGCCGCCGGCTGAGCTGCTCGACTCTCCGTTCCTGGAGTTGCGCCCAGCTCCTGAAGTCTGGGAGTGGATTCAGCGCGAGATCCTCGCCGACACCGGTAGCATCCACAACCCAGAGCATGCCCACCTGATCGACGCCAACATCGGCGTGCTCTGGGCATCGACAGGGTTCGCCAAGCAGGGGCGGGTGGTTCTCGGTCAGGCCGAACAGCTGATGTTCCGCGCTGGCGGATGGCAGAGGGCACGGCAAGAGCAGCAGATGCGTGACTGGTTCGGCGAGGAGCCTACCTACCTCATCACCCTGGCTGCCGACTACTGCGCCCAGTGCACCGATGCTGAGTTTTGCGCCCTGGTCGAGCACGAGCTGTACCACATCGCCCAGGCGACCGATGAGTACGGAGCGCCCAAGTTCACCCAGGACGGGCTGCCCAAGCTCTACCTGCGCGGCCATGACGTCGAAGAGTTCGTCGGAGTGGTGAGGCGCTACGGTGCCAGTCAAGACGTACAGCAGCTTATCGACGCTGCAAGCCGGCCGCCTGAGGTGGCCAAGATCAACATTTCGAGGGCATGCGGAACCTGTCTGCTCAAGTCTGCCTGACCTTTGACAGACCTAAGACGGAATTGAACCTATGGCAGCCCTGAGCAACGAGGTGAAAGCCTTTATCGTTCAGGCCCTGGCCTGTTTCGATACCCCCGCACAGGTGGCGGCCTCTGTCCGAGAAGAATTCGGCATAGAGGTGAGTCGCCAGCAGTGCGAATCGCATGACCCTACCAAGAGCGCAGGACGAGATCTGGCCAAGCGCTGGCGGACCCTGTTCGACGATACGCGCAAGCGGTTCCGTGAAGAGACATCCGAGATCCCTATCGCCAACCGGGCATTCCGGCTCCGTGCGCTGGGAAGGATGGCTGAGAAGGCCGAGTCCATGAAGAACATGGCGCTCACTGCCCAGTTGCTGGAGCAGGCGGCCAAAGAGGTCGGCGACGTCTACGTGAACCGCCAGACCAAGAACGAGAATCCCCACGACAACGTGCCGCCCACCCGGGTTCAGGTGGACGTGGTGGATGCGAGGAAGCCTGATGCCGTCACTTAACGTGCCACAGGCTAGCTTCCTCCGGATGGAGAACAAGTTCCGCGGCTTCGTGGCCGGGTTCGGCTCGGGCAAGACCTGGGTAGGCTGCGCGGCGCTGTGCAAGCACGTGTGGGAGTGGCCCAGGATTGATTCGGGCTACTTTGCTCCGACCTACCCGCAGATCCGCGACATCTTCTTCCCGACCATTGAGGAGGTCGCCTTCGATTGGGGCCTGAAGGTCAAGACGAAGGAGAGCGACAAGGAGGTCGAGTTCTACAGCGGCGGCCAGTACCGCAGCACGACCATCTGCCGCTCGATGGAGAAGCCGCAGACCATCGTGGGCTTCAAGATCGGGCACGCTCTGGTCGACGAACTCGATGTTCTGCCCGCGCTGAAGGCTGAACACGCCTGGCGCAAGATCATTGCCCGGATGCGCTACAACGTGCATGGGCTGAAGAACGGCGTGGACGTGACGACGACCCCCGAGGGGTTCAAGTTCGTCTACCAGCAGTTCGTGAAACAGCTGCGCGAGAAGCCGGCCCTGCAGGGCATATACGGTCTGGTGCAAGCCAGCACGTTCGACAACGAGCTGAACCTGCCGCCCGACTACATCCCGTCGCTGATGGAGTCCTACCCGGCCCAGCTGATCCTGGCCTACCTGAACGGCCAGTTCGTCAACCTGAACTCGGGGTCGATCTACCACGCCTACGACCGGAAGCTGAATTCCTGCTTCGACACCGTAGAGCCTGGAGAGCCCCTGTTCATCGGCATGGACTTCAACGTCGGCAAGATGGCGGCGATCGTCCATGTCAAACGGCCTGACGGAAAGCCCAGGGCCGTGGATGAGCTGATCGACGGCTTCGATACCCCGGACATGATCCGGCGCATCAAGGAGCGCTATTGGCGGCACAACGGCCGGGACTACGAGAAGTCCTGCGAGATCCGGATCTATCCCGACGCCTCGGGCGGGTCGCGCAAGTCGGTGAACGCCAGCGAGACGGACATCGCCATCCTGCGTCAGGCCGGGTTTAGCGTGATCGCGCCCGACGCCAACCCGCCAGTGAAGGACCGCATCAACGCCATGAACGCGATGTTCTGCAACGCGAATGGAGAGCGGCGTTACCTGGTCAATCCGCTGCGCTGCCCGACCTATGCAGACGGCCTGGAGCAGCAGGTATGGGCCGCCAACGGCGAGCCTGACAAGAAATCTGGCGTGGACCACGCGAACGATGCGGGCGGCTACTTCATCCACCACGACTACCCAATTGAACGACCGGTCTTCACGACCCAGTCCCTGAGAATGTGAACATGAGCGATAACCCGAGCATCACGCTGCCCGCTGTCGACGCGATGCGCGCCTACTGGGCCGTGATCTCGCCGCTCATGGGTGGGACAATGGCAATGCGCGACGCGGGCAAAACCCTGCTTCCGCAATACCCAGCTGAAGACGACGAGGCCTACAAAGAGCGCCTGCGCCTTTCGACCCTGCTGCCGGCGTACTCCGAGACGGTCGGCAACATGACCTCCCGTGTGTTCGCCGAGCCGCTGCAGGTGGGCGACGATGTGCCAGAGGCCATTGTCGAGATGACCAATGACATCGACCACGCCGGCAATGACCTCAACTCCTGGGCTGTCGGGTTCTTCACCGAGGGGCTGAGCCATGGCCTGTGTCATGCCTTCGTCGATCACCCGCCAGCGGGCGAACTGAAGACCCAGGCAGACGAGCAGGCCGCTGGTGTGCGCCCTTACGTTGTTATGGTTAGGCCTGAGCAGGTGCTGGGTTGGCGCTCCAAGGGCGGCGTGCTGACCATGGTCCGCTACATCGAGGTGGTCGAGGAGGAAGATGGCGAGTTCGGCGCCAAGTGCGTCGAGCAGATTCGCGTGCTGGAGCCGGGCGCCTGGCGAACCTATCGCAGGTCAGCCAAGGCCGTGCGCGGTAAGCAGGCCGCATCTGGCGGTACCTGGGAGTTGCACGAGGAAGGCACCAACAGCCTGACCGCGATCCCCTGGGTCACCTTCTACACGGGCCGAACCGGGTTCATGACTGCCAAGCCGCCACTGATTGAGCTTGCACACCTGAACGTGAAGCACTGGCAGAGCCAGAGCGACCAAGACAACATCCTTCACGTGATCCGCGTGCCGATTCTGGTGCGCATCGGCATCCAGGCCCAGTACGACAACCATGGGAAGGTGATCCCGCCAGAGTTCAAGGTGGGCACCGGCCAGCTGACCGATCTGCCCAAGGACGGCGACCTTAAGTACGTCGAGCACACCGGCCAGGCCGTCGATGCGGGTCGCACCGCGCTGCAGGACCTGATCAACGAGATGCGCATGGCCGGGGCCAAGCTGCTGACGCCGGACAAAACAGCCACCAAGACCGCCACACAGGCGGAGGAGGAGGCTGCCCAGGAACTGTCCCCGCTGGCACGCATGGCGCACCACTTCGCCGACTGTCTGGCGCAGCTGCTCCAGTTCATGGCCGATTATCGCGGACTGGGCGAGGGCGGAACCGTCGAGATGCGCGGCAACTTCGATGTCGACTACATGCCGGAGGTGTCGCTGCCAACCCTGGTATCCATGGCCAATGCCGGGATGATCAGTAAGGAGACGCTGTTCACCGAGATGCAGCGCCGTGGGGTGATCAGCGACGAATACGACTGGGAAGAGGAACTGGCGAAGATTGAGGTCCAGGGCCCGGCTCTCGGTACGCTGTGATGAAGACCGCCAACGAGAAGCTACTGGACGAGCTGATCGGCCATGAAGTTGATCTGTCCAGGCTTAGCAACAGCCAGGTCGTGGCGATCATCAGGATCCTGAACAGTTCTGACCCTGAGCTGAGGGCAGCGCTCATCGCTGCCATCGACAGCCTGGATGCCGGCGCGTCCGTTGCAGCGATCGATGCCGCTCTGGCGCCCGTGCTGCGGATCAATCAATCGACGTTCTTTAGCCTGCAGCAGGCGCTCACAGGCGTAATCGACGGCGTGGCCAGTTACGAGATTGCCTTTCAGGCCGCTGCGCTTACAGCGGCTGTTCCTGAGCTTGTGCAGGCGCGATTCCCGGTTGCCGTGGCACAGTTCAGTCAGGTACGCGCCATTGCGCTGGCAAGACCCTTCCAAGGACGGCTGCTCAGCGAGTGGATGGCGGGCATCGAGGCTGACCGTGCTGCGTCGATCCGCGATGCCGTGCGGTCTGGCGTGCTTGAAGGGCGCACGACGCCGGAGATCGTCCGGCAGATCATGGGTACCAAGGCGGAGAAGTACGCTGACGGCATCCTGCAGAGGTCTCGCCGGGAGGTGGAGGCGGTTGTCCGGTCTGCTGTGTCCAGCACGGCTGAGACGGCCAGCGACAAGGCGTTCGAGGCCAACAGCGACATCATCAGCCATGTTGAGTGGCTGAGCACTCTGGACAACCGGACATCGACGACCTGCCGAATACGTGACCGCCTGCCGTACACATTGGGCACCTACCGGCCCATCGGGCACAAGGTGCCGTGGCTAGCCGGCCCGGGCCGTATTCACTTCTGCTGCCGCTCGACCAAGCTGCCAATCCTCAAGAGCGCTCTTTCGCTCGGCATCAGCGATGCAGCGACCAGGGCTTCTATGGATGGCCAGGTTCCGCAGCAGACCACCTACGCCGAATGGCTTGCCCGCCAGCCTGCCGGCCGCCAGGACGAGATCCTTGGCCCGGAGCGCGGAAAGCTGATGCGCCAGGACAAGCTGAAGTTGCAGGACTTTTACAACGACAAGGGCAAGTTCCTGACGCTCGATGAGCTCCGGGAGCGCCTGTTGTAGCCCGCGCCACAAAACACCAAAGCGCCATTTCGTGGCGCGCAATTGCAAAGCCTCGCCTAGTGCGGGGCTTTTTCATGCCTGCGGTTCGGATGGACGGGGCGACCTGGGGCCGGATGGCTCACCAACAGGCCGGATGGCCCAGAGAGACGAGATGAAACTCAAAACCGTTGAAGTGGATGGCAAGCAGTACGCAGTGATCGAAGATGGAAAGCCCGTATACACCGATGACGACGGCAAGGACGTCGCCTTCGATGCGGTCGGCACTCGCAACACCATCACCCGGCTGAATGCCGAGGCGAAGTCGCACCGCGAGCGCGCGGACAGCTTCGAGAAAACTGCGAAGGCGTTCGAAGGCATCGAAGATGCTGCGGCCGCCAAGAAAGCCCTGGAGATCGTCGCCAACCTCGACGCCAAGAAGCTGGTGGATGCCGGCGAGATCGAGAAGGTGAAGGGCGAAATCAGCAAGGCCTTCCAAACCCAGCTGGATGAAGCCAACGGCAAGGCGCAGACCTTCGAGCAGCAGCTGTATGCCGAGAAGATCGGCGGCAGCTTCGCGCGCTCCCAGTTCATCGCCGAGAAGATGGCGGTGCCGGCTGACATGGTCCAGGCCGCTTTCGGCAGCAACTTCAAGATCGAGGAAGGCAAGGTCGTCGCGTACGACGCCCAGGGCCAGAAGATCTTCAGCCGCGCTCGTCCGGGTGAACTGGCCGACTTCAACGAAGCGCTCGAAACCCTCGTCTCGCAGTACCCCCATCGCGACCACATCCTGAAGAGCTCCGGCGCCAATGGCGGCGGCGCGCCGAACGGCGGTGGCCAGCACAAAACCACGAAGGGCAACTTCGGTGGCACCAAGGCTGAACGCCTGGAAGCCATCAAGGGCCTGACCGCAAGCGAATAAGGAGGCCCAATGGCCCTTTCGAACATGAAGGTGTTCAACGAATACCTCAAGCGCACCACCATCGAGACCCTGGCTCAGGATGTCGAGAAGTTCAACGCATCCTCGGCCGGTGCCATCCGCCTGACTACCCAGGGCATCGACGGCGACTTCCTGCAGGAATCGTTCTGGGCAGGTCTGCACGGCGCCCAGCGTCGCGTCGACCGCTACGCTGCCAACGGCGCCCAGGCGTCCACCCCGCTGGCCCAGAAGCAGTACGACTCGGTGAAGATCGCCGGCGGCTTCGGCCCGATCCTGTGGGAGCCTTCCCAGCTCTCCTGGATCCAGAAGAACCCGGAAGAAGCGCTGGAAGTGATCAGCCGCAACCTGTCCGAAGCAATCATGGCGGACCAGCTGAACACTGCCATCTCGGCCCTGGCCGGCGCCATTGGCAACCAGCCGAGCGCCACCAACGACGTTTCGGCCACTGCTGGCGTGACCTACGTCGCGATCAACAACGCCCACGCGTTGTTCGGTGACGCTTCCCAGCGCCTGGTGGCCCAGGTCATGACCGGTGCCATGTACCACAAGCTGGTCGGCCAGAACCTGGCCAACGCCGAGCGCCTGTTCCAGTTCTCCGGCGTGCAGGTGGTCGACATCCTCGGCAAAGCCGTGATCATCACCGATGCCCCTGCGCTGTACGAGGCCGGCACCCCGAACAAGCAGAAGGTGCTCAGCCTGGCCGACGGCGCCGCGGTGGTGATGGATGGCTCTGACCTGATCACCAACATCGAGACCTCCAACGGCAAGGAGCGTATCGAGACCACCATGCAGGCCGACTACACCTTCGGCCTGGGCCTCAAGGGCTACACCTGGGACACCGCCAACGGCGGCAAGTCGCCGACCAACGCCGAACTGTCCACCGGCACCAACTGGGACCTGGTGGCGAACAGCATCAAGGCCTCGGCCGGCGTGCTGACCATCGGTGACGCCACCAAGTAATCGGTACCGCGCCCTCCGGGGCGCTTTCCCAGGAGATCGCCATGAGCGAGAAAGTGATTTACGAGAAACACCCGGTCAGCCCTGAGCGAAAGGCCGAACTGCGTCAGAAGGGCTACAAGATCATCGATGCGCGTTTCGCGCCCGATGGCTACGAACACCCGGAGCCCCTGAAGGAAACCAAAGGCTCGAAGGCTGGCAAGTCCGCTGCCGACAAGAAGGCTGCCGAAGAAGCCGAGCTGAAGGCAAAGCTGCAGGCCGCCCTGAACGAAAAGGGCGTGCAATTCAGCCCTGACGCCAGCCTGGAAGACCTCAAGAAGCTGCTGGACGAGGCCGCGTAATGATCATCTACATCACCGTCGAGCAGGTAGACGCCCTGCTTGGGCCGACCTGGGCGCCCGACGACCAGAAGGCCCGGGCGGTGCTGATGGCCAACACCTGGCTTACCAATCTCGGCCTGCCTGAGTTCGATCCGGTACCGGACGACGTCATCCAGGCCGGCGCCGAGATTGCCCGAGAGGCAGCGGCAGGGAACATCTACGGCAGCAAGGAGACCGGCGTGCTGAGCAAGTCGGTCAACGCTGACGGGGTTTCCAGCAGCAAAACCTACTCGGAATCCTCCCGCACCATCAGCGCTGGCGAGTCGTTCGCCCTGGCGCTGCTGGCGCATCACCTGAACAGCAGCGGCCAAACCAAGATCGTGAGGGGCTGATATGGGGCTTCGCGATGAACTGCAGGCCGACCTGGCCCAGGCGTTCAATACGGACCTGGCCGACGCTGTGCTGGCCTTCACTGGCGAGTACATGGGCCCCGGCGTGGTTGATCCCGCCACCGAGGAAACCACGGCCCAGCCCGTGACATACACGGGCCGAGGCGTGCTGTCCCGCTACGAAGATAGCCGTATCGACAACGTGAACATCCTGGTCGGCGACCTGCGCCTCACCGCGCTTGCCAACGAGGTCAGCGATACCCCGCATGTTGGGCACAAGATCACCGCTCCTGATCTGATGGACCGGTCCAAGCAGGTTGTCTACCTGGTCAAATCGGTGCGCTCCGACCCGGCTTCAGCCACCTACCGAATGCAGCTGAGGAAGTAGACATGGCCAAGAGCAGGGGATGGAGCACACCGCCAAGCCTGTTCACCGGCCTGGTCGAAGAGGCCCTGGCGCAGCGTGTGCGCGTCATTGCGCTGGCCATGCTCAACGAAATCGTGCTGCGGTCGCCGGTCGACACTGGGAGGTTCCGTGGCAATAACATCGTCAGCGTGGGCGCGCCGGTCTACACGAGCACTGAGAACCTGGACAAGAGCGGCGGCGAGACGATCCAGCGCGGCCTGTCTGCCATGAGCGGGCTTGAGCCGTACACGCAGGTGTTTATCCAGAACAACCTTCCATATGCCCAGGCCCTTGAAGATGGCCATTCCAAGCAAGCGCCGCCGAAGGGTATCTACGAAGCCAGCTTCCATGGCGTCACGCAGGCCTATTCATGACCTTCGAACAGATCCGCGCCGTCATCATCGGCCGCCTGCAGCAGTGGGCGGGGATTCCAGCCGATGCCATCGACTACCCGAACAACCCACAGGGGCCATTCAGTCCAGCAGGCAAGCCAATCTGGGCCAGGCTTGCGGATGTTCCTGGTCTATCCAGTACGCCAGAGGTCGGCAACGGCCCAAGCGTTCGGCGCACCGGTATTGTCATCGTTCAGCTGTTCGTGCCGAGCAACAAAGGCAACCTGGCTATTACCAAGGCCGCCGACACTTTGGTCCAGCACTTCGAGTACTACAGCGCGCCAGAAGGGCCGCTGGACTTCTTCGCTGCATCGCCAAGCGTGGTTGGTGACGAAGGTAACGGCTGGTATCAGGTCAACGTCTCCATCCCCTACAGGGCCTACTGATGAGCGAAACCATGAAGGTGCGCATCGACGGCGAGGTTGTGGACCGGGCCATAGGGAGCACCACCCTGGCCATCCAGGCCGACGGGTCCACCGTCGAGTATCACGAACCCAAGCTTGAGCCCGACGAAGTCGTATTCCGCCCTGACGACGACCCTATGCCCATCATCGTCACCCGCACAATCCCGGCCTGAGCGCCGAACCATCCCGCACCGCCACATGGCGGTTTTTTTACGCCTATCGATAGGAGATACACCCCATGTCCAGTGGTGCAAAGCGCTCGACCGCGTGGATTCGTGAAGTCACTCCGGGGACCACCCCGCCGGGCCCATGGAACGTACTGACCCGCGTCAGCTTCGGCCTGGTGCCTACCTACAACACCGAAGAGAACAACGAAATCGGCGAAAGCCGGATGTCGCAGGGCACTGCACAGACGACCGTGGATGTCGGCGGCGATATTGAGACCAAGTTCCGCTACGGAGCCCTGGATGAGTTCCTGGCCTCCTGCTTCGGCGCTAACTGGTCCGGTAATACCCTGACCATGGGTAACGAGCGCATCTCGTTCTCCATCGCCGCCTATGACGCTGACGTCGGTATCGCTGGCATCGCCCGCGGCGCCCAGGTTGACACGATCAACATCGAGGTCCCGAACGACAACGAGATCAGCGTCACCACCACGTTCATGGCCACCTCGTGGCAGGACAAGGCCGACAACACTTCCTTCATCGTCAGCCCTGCGCCCGAGGCCAACCAGCGGCGCTACGGCTTTAAGGATGTGACCGGGCTGAAGATCAACGGCGTGCAACTGGGTGACGACAACGCGTGCGTTGACACCTTCAACCTGCAGTTCGCCAACAACTCGCAGACCCAGCGATGCATCGGCAACGGCAATCCGTTCGCCGGCAACATCATCCAGACCACCTTCGTGCCGGGCGGCTCGATCACCCTGAGCTGGTCCAAGACCGCGTACCAGTACTGGAAGGCTCAGCAGACCGGCGACTCGCTCAGCTTCGAGTTCACCCTGAGCAACGCAGATGGCGGCTACACCTTCCTCATCCCCGAGATGGAAGTCAGCGGCGACTGGCCGGACGGTGGGGCCACCGACATCGTCCAGGTGGAACTGAACTACACCGCCCGCCGCGTGCCGCCGACCATTACTCGCCTGCCGGCGCCCATCGTCGTTGCTGCGGTGGAAGTAACCCCGGCCACCCTGAGCCTGGCGGTGGACGAAACCGCAGACCTCGAAGCCGCGGTAACTCCGGTAGGTGCCAGCCAGCTGGTCACCTGGACCTCGTCGGCCCCGGCCATCGCAAGCGTGAGCGCCACCGGCCTGGTAACCGGCCTGGCTGCCGGTACCGCCACCATCACCGCGACCAGCGCCGCAGATGGCACCAAGACCGACACCTGCGCTGTCACCGTCACCGCCTAAACCTTTGCCCGGCGCGTCCTGCGGTGTGCGTCGGGCCTTTTACCGCAGAGGAATTCCATGGGTATCACCATTGCACGAAAGCCTGAACTGGATATCAACGGCGAGCGTTGGGTGCACTTCAAGGTCGGCCCGGACGGCCTGGCCGTGAAATGCGACAAGGGGCCGGACACTGCCGCGATTCTGGTCGCATCCATCGCCAACCCGATCTACAAGTCGCACCAGGCCGTGATCCGCCGACATCTCGCCGCACTGAACCAGCAGGCCGGCGTGGGCACCGCTGGCTTCACCGTCGACTCCATCCCCGATGTAGAACTCGAAACCGACGACGATCTGTTCATCGACCTGGCCGCCAAGCACCTGATCAAGGATTGGCAGGGCATCGATGTCGAGGAACGCCCGGGCGAGCCAGCCAAGTACACCCCGCAGCTGTGCAAGGCGCTGATCGAGCAGCTGCCCAGCGTCTACTTCCTGGCCCTGCGCACCGCCCTGGACATCGCCAAGCGCATCGAGGAGCAGGCCCAGGCCACTGCGGAAAAGCAGTAGCGGCATATCGCTGGGGTAGGGACTGGGCCGGGCCGGAGAACGAGAAGAAGCGCTGGAAACATGAGCGCCTCGGGTTGAAGGCCCAAGAGCCGCCCGAGATCGACGATGTGGTGGCCGAGATCCTCGAGGCCTACGGTCACATCGGCCGATCCCGGCAGTACGTCGGCATGGTCGGCGCGCCGGCTCCTATTTCGCCGGCCGCGATTGCCGAATATCTCGACCGCTACCCCTCGGTGATATGCCGCGAAGAGTTCGATGCCGCCATCTTCGCCCTGGACGACGAGTTCCGCCGGCGGTGGGATGAGCAACAGGAAGAGGCCCTGGCCGAATCCGAAGGTAAGGGCAGGCGTAAGACGCGTTGATAGGCACAGCGCTGTGCTAGATTCTGGCCATCTATTGGAGGAAGCCATGAATCGACTGCTGCTAGTTGCCGCCATTGCCTTGATGCCGACCGGCACTACCTTTGCGAAAGCGCCTGATCAGTGCGAGAAAATATCGGATCTTGCGGCTGAGGCCATGAAAGCGCGGCAGGATGGCGATCTGCTGAAGGATGCTGTCAACTCGGTGGGAGACGGCAGCAAGTTCTCGGAAGCCATGGTTATGAAGGCTTACCAGGTTCGGGTTTTTGATGACGCCAGGGAGCGGGCCACCGCAATCTCCGAATTCCAGAATGCAGCCTACCGAGAGTGCTACGACGCTCACAACTGAACAACGAATCGATAAAGAACCCGCCTCGAGCGGGTTTTTTTATGCCTGGAGAATGACATGGCGCAGGAATCCCGCCTGGCGGTAACCATCGACTCGCGGGGCGCCAAGCGCAATGCCGACGACCTGACCAGTTCGCTCGAGCGCATGGAACGTGCTGGCGATGCTGCAGCGACTTCGGCCGATGGCGTGAGCAGCAGCCTCGACGATCAGCGCAAAGAGCTTTCCCAGCTGCTGGGGCAGATCAACCCCACTGTTGCTGCTCTGGGGCGACTCGACGACATGCAGGAGAAGCTGGCCAAGTTCAAGAAGGCCGGAATCGTCGAGAGTGACACGTTCGTCGAGTACACGCAGCGCATCAACACGATGCGAGATGCCCTTGGTGAGACTGCCGAAGGCATGAACAAGGCGGGTATGTCGGCCAAGGCCTACCAGGCTGCACTGCGCGGCGTCCCGGCACAGTTCACCGATATCGCAGTGAGCCTCCAGAGTGGGCAGGCTCCGCTTACTGTGCTGCTGCAACAGGGCGGCCAGCTCAAGGACATGTTCGGCGGTATCGGACCTGCAGCACAGGCGCTTGGCGGGTACATCCTGGGCTTGGTGAACCCATTCACTGTTGCGGCCGCCGCCGCAGGTGCGCTGGCCCTGGCCTACTACAAAGGGTCCGAGCAATCCGATGCCCTGCGCGACAGCCTGATCCTGACCGGAAACTTCTCGAAAGCCTCCGAGGCCCAGTTGATCGGCCTGGCCGAGTCTGCGGACAAGGTTACAGGTACTTTTGGACAGGCGGCCGGCGCACTGGCGCAACTCACCGCCGCGAGCGCGAACACTACCGGCAACCTGAAGCTCATCACCACGACGGCTGTCGAGATGCAGCGCGTCACCGGAAAGGCAGTAGAGGACACGGTCGCCGAGTTCATCAAGCTGGGCAAGGACCCGGTGGCCGGAATCGTCGAACTGGATGAGAAATACCGATTCCTGACTGCCTCTGTGTACGCCCAGATCAAGGCCCTGTCCGATCAGGGAAATGCTGTGGCTGCCGCCGACCTGGCTGAGCGCACATACGCGGAAGCGATGGGTCAGCGAACCAGCAAGATCCGCGAGAACCTGGGGCTGATCGAACGCGGCTGGCTCAACATCAAGGACGCCACCAACGAGGTTCTTGACGCCTTTGCAAGCATCGGCAGGAATAGCGTCGAGAGCGAAGGCAGGGCCATCACTCAGCTGCAGCAGAAGATTGCCTACCTGCAGAGCACGCTGGACACCGCCTACGAGGACAACGACGCCCGCGATCGCATCGCCAGCCTTCAGGCTGAACTGAAGCAGCGGCAAGACATCCAGCAGACCAACGCGAAAACCCTTGAAGAGGAACAACAGCGCCGTCGCATACAGGAGGAGGGGCGCAAGGGCCTGGACGCATTGGATGCGTCCTACAAAAGCTCGTTGACCCAAACCCAGCGCCTGAACAAGGAACTGACCGACCTCGACAAAGCGCGCGCTAAGGCTGTGGCTGCCGGGGTGTTCACCGCTGCAGAGGAAGCGAAATACGCCCAGTCGCGCAAGAACATCGAGAAGGAAATCGCCGACATCAAGGAGCGTGAGGCGAAGAAGAATGCTCCGAAGAACGTCAATCGAGGCGTGGCCGAGGCGGAAAATACGTTCGCTCGCCTGTATGGCCAGTACGACCCAGCGGCTCAGGCCGCCCGGGCGCTGACCAAGGAGCAGGGCCAACTCGACCTGGCATTGAGCAAGGGAAAGATCACCCAGGAGGAGTATGGCAAGGCGCTGGCTCAGGCTTCGATCAACTACGCCGCCGCCATCAAGGGTGCCAAGGGCCTGACCCAGGCCGAGGAGTACCGGGCGCAGCTCCAAAAACAGCTGGACAATGACCGCGCCCAGTACAGCTTGGATGCAGCCAGTGTTGGCATGGGCGACCTGCAAACGCAGCGCATGCAGCAGCGCGTGCAGCTGGAGCAGCAGACCAACGATCGTATCCTGCAGCTGCGCACCGAACTGGCAAACGCCACGACGGAGAAGCAACGCCAAGACCTACAGGCGCAGATCGACCTGACGAACGAGTTTCTACCGCAGCAACTGGCAGCGCTCCAGGCCGGCTGGGCGCAGATGGATCAGGCCATGCTCAACCCGATCAACGGGTGGACGGCTGCCGTGCAGAACTTCGGCAACCAGGCGCGCGACATTGCCGGGCAAACGCAGTCGATCTTCTCCAGCGCATTCAACACCATCTCGACCGATATCACCGACGCGATCATGAGCGGGCAGTTGTCCATGAGCACGCTTGGCGATATCGCTTCGAACGTGGTGCGCGAGATCATCGCCGGTTTCGTGAAGATGGGCGTGCAGATGGCGCTGAATGCTGCGCTGAACGCCACTCTCGGCACCGCTGCGGCCGGCCAGAGCATGATCCTGGCGGGTACCACGGCCACGGCCTGGGCGCCGGCGGCGGCAATGGCATCCCTGGCAACTCTGGGCGCCAACTCCGTTCCTGCAGCGGCCGCGCTGACCTCGACCACGGCTCTGGCGTCCAGCCTGGCCGTGATCCCGGGCTTCGCCACTGGTGGGTACGTGTCCGGCGCCGGTACCGGCACCTCCGACAGCATCATGGCCCGCCTGAGCGACGGCGAGTTCGTGGTGAATGCCGCGGCGACCAAGCGCAATCGGGCACTGCTGGAGGCGATCAACTCGAACGAGCGGGTATCGGTGGCTGGTGGTGGTGGCTCGGTTGTATCGACCCAATCGGCCGGCAGCACCCAGGCGCCTGTGGTCACTCAGCCAAACGTCACCGTGAACCTGATCGAAGACCGGTCCCGTGCCGGCACTGTTGATCAGCGCACAGGTGACGACGGCCAGCTGCAGATCGACGCCTTCGTAGCTGACATCTGGGGTGGGGGCGAGCGGGCGCAGGCGATCGAGGCGGCCTACGGGCTTTCACGCAACCCAACGTAGGTAGATCCAATGACCACCGAAACCGACGAGGTCGACGACGGGCCGGGCGCAACTGTGCCCGAGCCTGTTTTCCAGCCTGATGAGAAAGAACTGCTGCTGCAACGGCGACTCGCCCGCATCGAGGAAGCGCTGGGCCTCAGCCCTCTCACCTAAACGCAAACCTCAGCTGAGGAACGGCAATGATTCAATACCCGGCAGAATTGCCACTTCCTCTGCAGGAGGGGTATGGCCTTAGCACGGTCGATCCGATGCAGGCTACGCAGATGGTCACCGGACGCACACGGTACCGGGTCAGGCACAGCTATGTCCCGAATGAAGTGAGGTTTAACTTCAACTTCAGTGAGGCCGAGGCCGGCTTCTTTGAGGCCTGGTATGCGAGAACCCTGAGCAACGGCATGGAATGGTTTGAAATGCCGCTTCAGTTGCCGTCAGGGTTCACTACCTACCAGGCGCACTTCAAGGCCATTTACCAGGGCCCTGACCTCACACAGGTCAGCCGCTGGCGCTATTCGGCGGTACTGCAGCTCAAACAGCGCCCGATGATCCCTGAAGGCTGGGAGCAGTTCCCGGAGTACTGGTTCAACAAGAACGTCATCGACGTTTCGGCGAACAGGGAGTGGCCTGAAGCATGAGCCTTATCGAGGAGTGCTACGCCTCGGGCAGGGGCGAGTTGGTCGACACCATCGAAGCCAGGAAGGAGGGCGGCACCATCTCCCACCTGTACTGTTCGGGATGGGAAGACCGGGTTTGCACCACTGAGGACGGCCGCACGCTGACCTTCATCGCGATGGCCATGGACCTTGCCCTTCCCAAGAACGACAACAGTGCGTTCCAGAACCTGGTGCTCGGACTGGACAATGTGACCGGCGAGGTGCAGGAGGTTGTTGAGGAGGCCAAGGCCGCCGACGACCGA
Source organism: Pseudomonas taiwanensis DSM 21245 (assembly GCF_000425785.1). Taxonomy (GTDB): domain Bacteria; phylum Pseudomonadota; class Gammaproteobacteria; order Pseudomonadales; family Pseudomonadaceae; genus Aquipseudomonas; species Aquipseudomonas taiwanensis. Next base: position 143,541 of record NZ_AUEC01000016.1, on the reverse strand, counting down.
TTCATCATCACCTTCCGCCGCTACCTGGCCGAAGACCTGTCGTTCCCGCAAGAGCGGTACCGCATGACGCTGCTCAGCCGGGAGTATGAGGACGATGTTGCCAAGCTAACCGCCGGCTTCTTCGACCTGCTCAACACCAACGGTCTCCGCACCATCCTGACCACCTCTCTGGCGCCCGGCCTGAAGTACATCTGACCATGATCGAAAAATTCATGCGCGCCCCGTATCGCGAGGGTGCACGGGGGCCTATTGCCTTCGATTGCTGGGGGATGTGCCGGGCAATCCGCCACGACCTGTTTGGCCTGTCTTGGCTCCCATCCCTGGGAGCGGTTGGCAAGGACAAGATCCGTGAAAACACCAAGGCCTACCGCAGCCTCCGTCAGGCGATGGAGGAGTGCACCCCGGAGCCTGGAGCCATTGCCGCGGTGCTGCGCGGAACGGCGCTCCTGCATGTCGGTACGGTCCTCCTGAGCGAGGGACGGCTGAAGGTGCTGGACACAAACCCCGGTGGCGCCTGCCTCCGGACAACCGGCGAGTTCGAAGCCGCGCATCCAAGAGTGGTTTACTACCGTGACCGTCGAATTCTTCCCGAACAAACTCAGTGACACCGCGCCGCTCGGTACCTGGAAGACCGACCGCCGCATGACCATCGAGGAGTGGCTGAAATCCCTGGCGCCGTCCTACGAGCGCCGGGAAAGCCCGCCAATCAGTGCCGTGCTGAATGACGAGGTAATTGAGCAGCACCTGTGGCACAAGGTGAAGTTCAAGCCGACCGACCTGCTGCAGATCTACCGCGAGCCCAAGGGTACCGACCCGTTCTCCATTACCTTCGCCCTGTTCAAGGGCGCCAAGGCGGTGCTGAAAGCGCTGATGCCGAAGATGCCGGGCATGCCGTCAAGCGCTGGTACGCAGCAGGGTGACCCGCTGACCGAGGCCAGCGCCAAGGGTAACAAGGTCAAGCTCGGTGACCCTGTGCGGCAGATCGCCGGCCATCAGCGAACCTACCCATCCTACCTGGTCCAGCCGCGCCGCTATTTCGCCGGCGCGCGCGATCAGCGGGTTGAGATGCTGCTGTACATCGGTGAAGGCCTGTATGACATACCTTCGAGCAAGGTTCGCGTCGGCCAGACTCCGCTGATCTCGCTCGGTGCCGATGCGGAATTCGCTATTTATCAACCTGGCGCAGACCTGTCCGCCGATACTGCGCACTTGAACTGGTTCAACGTGCCTGAGGTTGGGGCAAGCTCCAGCGGGTCGGCGGGGCTTGAGCTGACTACCGCGACAACCCTGACGAAGACCGCTTCCGCGTCGGCGTACCAGTTCACCGGCGACAACATCAGCGTTCCCTCTGGGGCCGGTGAATTCCCGTCCGATTGGTCGAACGGCATCATCGTTCGTGTGTTGGCCCCGTACACCTACACGGTGATCGATGGCGGCGCTGGCCGCGACATCATTCGCGGGCCGCTGGAAATGCTGAACCCTACGGTCGGCATGCTGATCGAGGTCGTTGGGGCCAATGCCGGCCTGTACGTGGTGAACAGCTATACGCCCTACAGCCCGGCCGTGCCCGCAAATCCCGGCACAACCTCGACGCTCACCGGTTCAGCGGCGCCAACCCGCTACGACTTCAACGTCACGCCCCTGAGCTTCACCCTGTTCCGTGGCGCGACCAGCTACCCAATCACGCTGAACACCGCCACCACCAACCTGGCCGGCCTGGTATCGGCGCTCAATACGCTGTTCAGCGGAATGCCATTCCAGGCCCAGGCCAGCGGCAGTGTGTTGCGCATCGTAGAACTGACGCCGTTTGCCGGGCAAGCCATCACCGCCACCGGCGCCGCCACCATCCTCGGCGCATCGCCGGTCGGCGTCACCGGTACCGCCACCACCAGCGCCATTCCGGAACAGTCGGCCGAAATGACGCTGAACTACGACGGCGGCTCTCCGGTGCTCGGCTTGGCGCTAGGCCAGGGCATGGCAACCATTGGCCCACGTGGATTGCGCTACCGGATTACTGCCTTCAGTTCCAGCCTGCTTGAGGTTGAGCGGCTGACCTCATCCGGCGCTACGGATGCAGGCTGGCCTGGTTTCAACAGCATGCAGACCGTTAACGGGCTGATCACGCTGGACTCGTCGAACCTGCAAGGCGGCTATCGTGGGCCATTTGCCTGCTGCCCGGAAGGCGAGAAAATCACCGAGATCGAATATTCGGTGTTCTTCGGCAATGGGCTGTGCGGCATAGGCCGGGAAGGTCAGATTTACTCTATCCCGTCCTACCACACCTTCGAGTACCGCGACATGGATGTGGCCGGCGCGTGGACCGTTATCGAGAAGGTCCACTCAGGCGGCTCCCTTGATTCGCAAGGTTTCACCAGTCGAGTGGTGCTGCCTTACCCGATGCGAGCAGAGGCGCGCATCAAGAAGCGCTTCGTGCAGCTTGGTGGCCGAGCCAACGAAGAAGCGCGCGACGATGTCACGTGGTATGACCTGCGCGGGCTGATGGTCAATTCGCCTGCCAGCTATCCCGGGTTGACGGTGATGACCTGCAAGATTCGCGGGGGAGACCGGTTATCTGCCCAGTCGGAAAGCCAGATCAGCGTAGAGTCGACCACCATCCTGCCGCTTATGGAGGGTGGTACCGGGCCAACCCGCGACATCGCGCCTTGGTGCATCTACCAGCTGAAGAAGCGTGGCTACACGGACGACGACCTGGACCTGCCAGAATGGCAGGCCTTCCACGAGATCTGCGTGGCCCGGGGCGACACCTACGACGAGACGCTGGACTCGACAATCACCGTGAAGGACATGGTGAACAACGCCCTGGCGTGCGGGTTCGGCGAACTGGTGACGTTCCGGGGCCTGCTGCGCCCGGTACGGGACAGTGCCCGAGCGGCCTTCGATGTCACCTACGGGCCGAAGACCCAGACCTACTCGCCGCAGAACATGACCAAGATGCTCAAGATCAGCGGCGCCATGCCGTCGATCAACGACTTCGATGGCGTGGATGTGGAGTTTTTCTCCAGTACCAGCTGGGCATGGGAAACGGTCGAGTGCCGCTGGCCTGGTGACCTTGGCATCAAGGTCGAGAAGATCAAGATGCCCGGGATCAGCGACAGGACCAGGGCCTGGCGCATCGGCATGCGCCGCCGTGGCCATCAGAAGTTCAGGACCGACGTTTACAGCTGGGAAACCGAGATGGACGGCAGCAACAGCGGCTACTTGAGCTTCGCGGCCGTTGCGGATGACGCTCCTAAACGGTGCCAGAGCGCGATCCTGCTTGGGTTCGAGGTGGCTGGCTCAGGCACGCTGTTGCATTCATCCGAACCGCTGGACTTCAGCGCTGGCGGCGAGCACCGAATAGGCATTCGCAAACTGGACGGCACGCTGTCCGGGCCGTGGACCGCCACTCAGGTTGATCCGTACACGGTGCGGGTTGACGCGCTCGACTTCACGCCCGTGGTAGACGGCCCGTTGGAGCCGCCACACATCCTGTTCGGGCCTGCAGCACGCTGGGCATACCCGGTCCTAATCACCAGTTCCGACCCAGCCAATGGCAACGTCGCCATGAAGGGCATGCCCTACGACGCCCGCGTTTACACCTACGACGACCAATCCCCGCCGGCTTGACCGGACCCTTAATCGAGCATGCCCGCCACTGAGCGGGCTTTTTTATGCCCGGAGAAAATATGCGCTACAACACTGGCAACCCGGTTGGAACCGATGGCTCGAGCGATCCGCGCGACCTCTACGATAACTCTGGCGTGATCGACGTCTGGGCGACTGACCGCACGAGAGTCACTGCGCCTGATCGGCTTGGTGTCGAACGCAGGACCCTGTATGGAATGGAACAACAGGTGGCCGAGTGGTTAGCCGCACAAGGCTTTGAGCCAGTTCCGTTAATCTATGTGGATGGCACGCAGCTTACCGTTGATCGACCAACACAGCTGATCCAGCGAAACGACAATCTCTATAGCGTAAAGCTGCCAGCCACCTTCCCAGTGGAGCTCAGCGGAACCTGGATTGATGATCAAAACCTCCTAGTGGCACAGGTTGATCGATCGCTGCGTGATGCACTGGCAAGTGCTTCCGGTGCGAGCATGATCGGTTACCGCCAGCGCACCGTTGCTGATCGCCTGAACGACACTGCTAACGTCAAAGACTATGGTGCGATCGCTGACGGCACCTATCATCCGCTGTCCGAGCGATTCGCCACTCTTTCCGCTGCTCAGGCCGTATACCCACACGCCACGGCGCTGACTGATTCCATTGACTGGGCGGCCTTTCAAGCGGCAATCAACAGCGGAGCGCCGCGTGTTCACACACCTGGCGGGCATTATGTCCTCAACAAAGGCACCCTGTGTACTAGGGATATCGTCTATTCGGGCGACGGCTATGCCTCTCACATTGATCTGAGCATGGCCGGGGTAGACGGAGGGATCCTCACTCGGGGTGATCTTGTTCAAATTTCAGATCTGAGCCAGAACATCAACCGTGGGGATCGCACTCTAACATTTCCTTCCCCTCCGGACCTTGTCCCCGGAGACGTAATCATTGTTTACAACCCAACAGACGGAAGCTGGTTATCCGACCGCCCGTCGTACCGCGCAGGTGAGATGTTCCGCGTTCACTCGATTAGCGGGAACGTAGCCACCGTTTACGGCACGGCAACCTCGACTTATTCTTTAGGCGCCGTGGATGTTTATAGATTGCGCGGCGTTCGTTGCACCGTAGATGGCTTGCATGTCACCCCGTCCGCCACTTATTCCATGGGCGCTATAGAGGTGACGCTCGGCGATACCGTACGGTTGCAAAATCTATATAGCAGCGGGGTTACACTATATACGCCGTTTGTGGTAGACCGGTGCTTTGATGTAAGCATTAATGCCGTATCTGGAGTGAACCGATCGCCATCGGTTAACGATGAGTACGGCTTGACCATTGCCAGTTGTCAAAACTTCACCATCACTGGCAGCACATGCGGCGCAACCCGTCACGCAGTAGCCCTCGGCGGCTATGACCGAGTCTGTTCGGTTCCTAACAGGAACGGCCTTTTGTACGGCCTTGTTTTGGAGAACATCGATTTAGCAGCTGATACATACTCCGGCGATATGCACGGCAATGCTGACAGTATCACGTATGACAACTGCGTGTTCCGCAATGGCGTTATGCTTTCGGGAAGAAATCCGACCGTCAGGAATAGCACAATCTTTGGGGTTAGTAGCCAATCCGGAGAATGCGTGTATGGCACCGAATGCCAGGGCGGCATTTATACTATCGAAAACTGCCGGTTAATAACTTACGGGGATGGGTTCCAGAACGCCTACATTTACATATCCCCAAGTTCATCGCTTGTAGAGGGGCTACTCTTGACGGTGAGGAATGTAACGGTGGAGGCTCCTAACGCAATAAGCAATACCGACGTTGTAGGACTCCGCCCGCGCGGTGCCACAGCGCAGAACTGCAATGCGCTGATCGATGGATTGCAACTCCGCGCTGCAACTGCCAGGAGCTTCCTCCGCGCTGATGACCAGGTTCTGGCGACAATGAACTCTGGATATCTGAGCGTAGACAACGTATTTGGCCCTGCGGGTACAGCCCTTATTTTGGCAAACGCCAAGATCGCAAACGTTCCGACCAAGCAGATGCGACAAACTGGCTCCGTGGATGTCGTAACAACTGCCGCACAGGTGGTTCCAGCGACGGCGCAAGCGTTCCGATATCCGTACTCGAAGATCCCTAATGCTCCTAGTCCTGGAATCTACCTGCCGACGGGCGCGGCTCAAGGCCTGATCGGGGCGTCCGTAGCAGTTCCGAAAGTGTACGAAGTCAACGCCCTCGCTATTAGACCGGCAATGATCGCCACTACAGGAACATTCACTGCTGGGATAACGGTCAGGCTTGGATGGGAGGCGAGTGTTGATGAGGTGTAGTAACTAAGAGCGGCCTAATGCGGATAAATACTAGGCTGCTCTTAGTGTTTGTGGCTGCTTGAGATGTGGCTGCTCAATAATTACTGCTGCGGGAAATTGGCTGACTTGTTTCTTTTGAGGAATGCCTCTAGGTTAGAAGTATTTCTGATTATAGAGGCTTCCTTGATGCGCACTTCAAAGTTATTTGTATTTGGCTTCGTGTAAATTCTAAGCGATAATTTAGCTAGTTTACTGCCAAGGTCTGATCCGTTTTTGAATCCAAGCTTGTTAAGGACGACAATATTGTCTTTGTCGCCTTTCAGGATTGGGTAATAGCTTGTTGCCAGTTTGGCATCGTCGCTTTGAAGAATGATTTCAAGCTGTGATTCCTGGGTTGTGTGAAGCACAAGTGCTATTTTTTCCGAGACGGAAACGTCACGGTTAATGTCGATGACTATTCTGGCTTCCCCAGGCTTGGCGCTTTCACCTTTTTCAGGCGTGACATCGATTGTATTGTTTGTGCTTAGCTTGCCTTGTAATAAGGCGACAGGCTTTAAATCTATCTTATCTTCGGCGCTGCTTTTTATTACTTCGAATTTGTCCTGATTGTACATGGGGACATCGACATTGCTGTGCACAGTGACATTGCAGTAATCTGGGGTTGATTTTACAGGAAGGCGTAGAATCATTCTCTCTGGCAATGGCTTTTCGCTGTACGCGTCGTTGTTCGTAGTGGATACAATTTTCCCATTAACCTTGCAGCTTGCGGTGACCGGATAAGTGTCGGTCCAGTATGCATTTGGCGCTCCCATCATGGAGAACTGTATTTGCAGACCCTTTGGTGTTTTCACTAGGTAAAGAGGATATGCTTTTTTGAAAATGTCTGCGCGCCGTTGGGCAGGTTCTTTGTAAGCGTCGTCGCCGGTGACTGCAGCAATTGCTCTAAATTGAGCTGTTTCTATTATGCTGTAATGAGTGGGGTTAATTACTTTGGGGACAAGCTGGTACCAGGTCCAGTTGTCATTTGTACTGTAGTATTGTGGAAGTCGGCTAAAGGTCCCCTTTTTTGCGCACTCATAGGCTTCCATAAGTTGCTTGTCACCAGACGCATCCGCAAGCATGTACAAAGCTTGGAGCCCCCAGAGATGCCCGTTGAGAACGTGGTACTCTTTATCTTTTGTTATTCCTTTCCACGAATACTCAGATATCCAGCAGGTATCGTTTTCTCGCCATAGTACTCCGCCTTCGGTAGGCGGTTTAAGCATAAGATGAGCGCTTTTCAGTGCTGCTTCTCGGTAACGTTCATTACCGGTTGCTTGCCAACCAGCAAAGAGGGTCATTGGGCCGAAGAAGCCGTCCATGCCAGACCACCATGGGGCTTTGATGCCCTTGTCATAGTCAAAGCCATAGAACCAGCGAGTACCATTGGCATCGCGACTTGCAGGTTGATACTCATCCAGCATGAAGTCTAGGGTTCTTTTGGCAAGATCTAAGTTCTCCTGGTTTCCGGTTCTTTCATGCATCATGAGAAGACGGAAGGCAAAAAAGAATGGTCGCAGTGGGTCTTTTTTCTCTGCTGTCTTTTTAAGTCCTTCTTCGTTGAATACAGAAGGCTTCATCCTGGACCATTGGAATGGGGCGAGTTCAACATCTGTTCCGCCAGCAAGTCTTTTTTTGTCATCCACTGTTGCTTGGGCAGGACTTGATATGATGTAGAGTGCGGCCAATAAAACAGGCAGTTTCATGCTGAAAGCGTCCTTTCGTAAGCTTGTGCGTCTCTAGATAGTCATCGGGTGTATTGTGATGACTATGCTTTAAAGTGCAGTGTCGAAGATAGTGTGTGTCAGTTATTCATGCTGTGGAATATTTTTATCTTGTGCCGCGCTCTGCGGTTTGCTTTTCCAAGAGTAGCGAGACTTTAGATTGATCAATGGGCGCTCAAAGAAGATGTAGCTCAAAGGAGCGACAACGAACGTCAGCCATACACCAATGTCTACGCTTGGCGGGAAGGTTGCGCCGCCGCGATAAGGTCCATTTCCTGTAAAGATACCTTGCCATACATAAAGGCCGTAGCTAATAATGCCAAGGGCGGCTAGCGGCTTGATTTCCAGCATGCGTACTAGCGTAGATCCTTGATTGTGGTATATATAAAGTACCAAAGCGCATACGGACGTAAGCCATATGGCGTCAGAGGAGAAAAAGGCGGGGGTTGCTGTGCCGAATAATATTGAAACTAGAAGTATGTTTGATTTTGACTTGTCAGTGAACAGGGTTTTTATGTAGTTTGCGTTGCATACGAAAGCAAGCATGCATCCTGCGAGGATTGGCAGCATTGCTGGGAATGTCCAGCGGTTCATGTAAAATCTTTGGCTTTCAGGGTATATAGATGTTCCAATTGTTACGCATGCCACTGCTATGGCGGTAGCCGTTATGAATGCGACTCTATTTCCGAGGCAGAAAATAAGAGGCCAGAATAGGTAGAAGTGCTCTTCTACAGAGAGTGACCAAAAGTGTGACATTGCGGAGTATGCGCATTCTTTTGGGTAGAAGTTAACTGTATATGTTAGTGCGTATGCGAATGAGCAGTTGGGGATATTGGCTCTGCTCGTGTAATCTATGTACATGAGGAAGAATATAGCCAAATAGTACAGGGGGAAAATTCTAAGTGCTCTTCGCTTTATGAAGGCTATTATGTCAACTTTCCCTGTTGCATCTTTCTCCTTTATGAGGAGAAATGTGATAAGGAAGCCGGAAAGTACGAAAAACACATTGACTCCGGTCTGCGCGCTTAGAGCTGAACGGACGGCAGTGCTAGTAATTCCGAGCGCTTGCCATGCTTCCGCATGAGACATGATTACGAGCAAGACTGAAATGGCTCGAAGCCCATCAAGTCCCTTGATTTTACCGACCATTTGTCACCTCGAGGCATTGAAAGCGGCGAAATTCTACATGAAATTTTGATCTGGTTGGCCATCGCCTCGGTACGAAGTGTCGATTGCGGCAATCTCAGGTGATCTATTCGCCGCTGCTTGCATGTGGGTATGCCGACTTTTCGGGCGTGGTAGCGGGAAACGTCAGGGGTCGCTGTGGATTTAGGTGCTCTGCTTTCGCTGTCCGCTATCCCTTCCATTCACCACTTATTGCTATCTGCCCATCTGACCCAAACCAACCGGCTATCAGCCGGTATTTTTTTGCCTGGAGGAAACCCATGCGTACATCACAACGCGGCTTGAGCCTGATCAAGTCGTTCGAGGGCTTGCGCCTGCAGGCCTACCAAGATGCTGTTGGCGTCTGGACCATCGGCTACGGCACTACTCGATGAGTAAATGTCGGCATGAAGATCAGCAAGGAGCAGGCCGAGCGCATGCTGCTGAATGACGTGCAGCGCTTCGAGCCAGAGATCGAGCGCCTGGTGACTGTGCCGCTCAGCCAAAACCAGTGGGATGCCTTGGTGAGTTTCACCTATAACCTTGGCGCCGCAAATCTGGAGTGGTCGACGCTGCTGCGTAAGCTAAACGCTGGCGACTATGCCGCAGCCGCCGATCAGTTCCCGCGCTGGAACAAGGGTGGCGGGAAGGTTCTGGTGTGGCTGGTGCGCCGCCGCGCCGCCGAGCGTGATCTGTTTTTGGAGGGGGCGTGAACGGCTGGGGGGCGCGCGCCGTCGGTGCGGTTCATGCATAATGTTGGTTTTGAGCGGAAAACATGAATCGCAGGGAATTTCTTGTTTCGGCTGGTGTTGTAGCTATCGCCACGGCGACCCCTTTACTTCGCAGGATTGCGCCACCAGGACCACTTACCATTCAGAACGCGTACAGCCTATGGTACAACCGGCCCGCAGCCGCCGACCTAGATGGTGGGTTCTGCTTTGGATACATTACTTCTCGCGGAGAAATTGTCATTGCGGAAATTACCGACGAACTATTGGTGCGGCGATCGAATGTTATTCATCGATATGATGATTCAAGCGATCATGGGTCTCCGGCCCTAATAAGAATTCCCAGTGGAAAGCACAAGAACAAGATTCTGGCATGCTACAGCAATCACGCCACTCCGCTGATGATGAACCGGACAAGCAGGCCTGGGGATGTAGGTGGTTGGGATGGGGCAAAGATACTCGATGGTGGTCGATCTACGTATGCCTCACTCGTGTCTTTGCCAAATGGGCGAATCGTCCTCATGCACACCCTCCAAGAGCGTGTCGGTAAATACAGTATAGGAGAGTGGCGGCGCACAGTTGCGAGATGGACAGAGGACGGTGGAGATAGCTGGTCTGATCCAGTTCAAATTGTAGGGTTTGGAGCGGGAACGTTCCCTTATTCAACGCCGATGACAGTCTCTCCTGACGGCAGATGCGCGATGACATATGCAATTTATAGGGCAGAAACTAAGCGACATCATGGACTCACTCTGGTTGTTACAAGCGATTCGCTCCAGTCTCTGATTGAAATTCCAATTGAGCTCGGAGAAAACTCAACTCAAGATACAGTCCCATATGAGACAAAATGGCTAGACAACGGGACAGTGGCTGTTTCGTTCAGCCAAATGTTAGGTGGTGGTTCACGCGGCGTGAGCAGGGTTGCATTTGTCAACGTTGAAAGCCGAGCAGTATCTACCATTGTTACGCTTTCAGAAGCTGCGGTTCATACTTACGCTGGAGGTGCCTCTCTTGATTCTCGTGGGGCGTTCGCTGTCAGCTCACCTCCTAATGGAGGGTTGGTCCAACAAGACATATCCAATGGGTCTAAAAAGATTTTGGTGGAAAAAGGTTCCTTCTCTTCTCCGTGGATATTCACATCGAACGGACGGCCTATGTTGGCTGCTCTAAAGAATCCATCCATAAAATCTACCCGGCGCTTCTCGGCAGACCTCTACATTGCTCAGTTGAGGTGATCAATCAAAGATTGCATCTCAGGACTGGCTCGCAGGCCTGAGATGCACTGAATCAACCTACCGCCACCTGGCGGTATTTTTTTGCCTGGAGAAAACCATGGCTCGACTGACTGAGGCCCAGGCCGGTGGCGCAAATGTGCTCCGGTTCCTGGACCTGATCGCCTTCTCGGAAGGCACCGCGACCGTCAAGGGTAGCGATGACGGCTACAACGTCCTGTACGGGCGCGGCCTGTTCACCGGCTACCAGGATCACCCACGTCAGAAGCTGACTTTCCCCATCAACGGAAAACCAGTTACCAGCACGGCAGCAGGCCGGTACCAGCTGCTGGCACGCTACTGGGACGCCTACCGCGTGAGCCTGCGATTGCAGGGCGGCTTCACTCCGGAGAACCAGGACCGTGTAGCGCTGCAGCAGATCCGCGAGCGTCGGGCGCTGGAGGACATCAAGGCCGGCCGCATCTCCGATGCGATCGCCAAGTGCTCGAACATATGGGCCAGCTTCCCGGGCAGCACCTACGGGCAGAACCCGCACCGCCTGGACAAGCTGCTCGGGCGCTGGGTCGAACTGGGAGGGGTGCTGGCATGACCATCAAAACGATAGGCCGCTGCCTGGGCCAGGCACATGACGGATCGCTGTGGTTCTTCTGCAAGGGCTGCGATGCGCCACATAGCCTCCAGGTTGGCGCGGGGCCCGGTCCGCGCTGGGGCTACAACGGCAACGCAGATTCCCCGACATTCACGCCATCGGTCCTGGCTCAATGGGATGAGTGGGATCCACCGGCCACCACGCTGGAGATCCGCGACAAGATTCTGAGCGGCGAGATCGTGCAGACCAAGGTCGCCAAGGTATGCCATTCCTTCGTCACGGACGGTCGCATCCAGTACCTGGGCGACTGCACTCACGCGCTGGCCGGCCAGACGGTCGATCTGCCGGACTGGGAGGCGTCATGGAGCAGCTGGTGAGGCTTGTGCCGGCCTGGTGCTGGTGGCTTGCAGCTCTACTGCTTGCCGCCGCTGGCCAGCAGTATCGCGTCGTGGCCGCCCAGGGCGAAACCGGTACCGCGCGCGGCCAGCTGGCCGAATACCGCTTTGAGGTGGCCGAACGCGACCGGCGCGTCGCAGCCCAGGCCAGAGCTGAAGAACTACGCCGCCAATCCGCGGCGGACGAGGAGGGTGAGAGTGCACGCAAGAAACTGGAACTGGCCAAAGGCCGCGCCGCTAATGCTGAGTCTGCTGCTGACGGGCTGCGCTGGGAAATCGCCAGACTGCGAGACGGCCATCGAGCCACCTGCGATACCATCGCTGCCCAGCAGCGCCAGGCAGGAACCTCTGCCGTCGTGGTGCTCGGGGGATTGCTTGAGGAGTCTGACCGAATGGCGGGAGACCTCGCGACAGCGCTTGAGCGAAGCCGAATAGCTGGACTGGCGTGCGAGGCGGTGGTTGATCACATGAAGGCTCCGTAGCGACTGCCTATAATGGGCGGTCTAGGTGGACGGAGAAGAGCAATGGACAAGCGCACCTTCATTGGGATGGTCGAGGCCGGCGAGCCGCTGATTCAGCAGGCCATCGACGCCATGCGGGAATACCACCAAGCCCAGGACTGTGGCGCGCCGCCTGAAGAGGTCGAGCGCCTACGCTTGCTGGCTGAGTCGCTGTTCCAAGTCGTCTCCGATTACCAACTTCGCGTGATTGCCAAGATGCGCGGCAAGGAACTACCCCCGCTGCACTGATCCGCTGACCGGCAGTTGCCGGGGTGCTGACTTGGTGGATACGATACTGTATCCATATACAGTATTGGTGTCGGTGAGCTATGTACTTCCTCGTTGTTCGTCGCCGAGTACGCGGCGTGGCAATCCCTGCGGACCAGCTTCGTAAGGTCAAGGCCTTGAAGGCCGACATCCACATCGGTGAGCATCACTCCGAGGTGCTTGGCCGGGTGGCTACCCAGGCATGGGTTTTCAACCCGACGCCGAGCGGAGACATCATCCCGCGCCTGCTAGATGCCAAGGTCAACGGCATGGCCCAGCTCGGCATGAACATCAATGGCGTGGAGGAGGTCGACGGCGTGCTCTACGCGCAGTCCTGGTGGTGCCGGGCGGAGGGGTCGTATGGCAACTAGTCTGCCGCCGGCCTGGCTGGCCGAACTGAACGACCAGGGTGCCCTGGTCACGGATCCGGATGGGCGTGCCGCCGTGCTCTGTGAAATGGCCTTTGCTGCTCATCGCCGCCGCGAGGTGGACGACGGTGAGTTATCCGACATGCTGGAATTTGCCGAGGCTGCCCGGCTGTGGGCGCTCGAGCATGAGGGGCCTGTCGGGGTGTCAACTTGAGAGGGGAGTTAGGGTTGGCAGAACGCCGGAAGAGGCGGGTTCTTGCTTGCCAAAAGTGCTGGATGGATGCACAGGGAAGCTCGTACCACTTTTTGTACCAATAGCTGTGTTTTGGTGGGTATCTCAGAGTGATGAGGCGGGCTGGAAGGCCCGTAAATACGGGCTTTCCTCACTTGCGTAAACTGTTCAAAACGCGGAAAACATCTTTGGAGTATGGCTGAACGGCTGTCGAATGCCTTATATCTAAAGGGCGCAACGTGAAGGAAATTTAATCCGGTACGCCATTTTTGATTTCCCCAAGCGCGTAGGCGGTGCGGTTTGCGATGCAACATCCACGACCGGCCTTATTCGACCCGAAGGGGCCTGCGAGGTCGGCGGCGCTCCCGCAGCGCTCACTGCTGACGCCAAGGCAGCTTTGGGGCGCAGGCCAGCCTGACGGCCAGGCGACACCACCCGCGGGTCAGAACACCGACCATCCGATCCGTGAACTGAGCAACTCGAGCGCCGCCATCCCGGCATACGAGTTGCCCGCCGTATTCAACTCCGGCGACCACACGCAAACGGTGAATTGACCCGGCACGATCGCCACTATTCCGCCACCTACGCCACTCTTGCCTGGCAAGCCCACGCGGTAGGCGAAATTCCCCGCTTCGTCGTACAGCCCGCTGGTGGCCATGATCGAGTTCACCTGCTGGGTCTGGCGTCGGGTCAGGATTTGCTCGCCACTGTGCTTGCAGAACCCATCGTTGGCCAGGAAGCAGAAGGCACGGGCCAGGTCGAGGCAGCTCATCTGCAGTGCGCAGTAACTGAAGTAACTGCGCAGCACCGTCTCGACTTCGTTATGGAAGTTGCCAAATGACTGCATCAGGTACGCCATGGCGGCGTTGCGCGCGCGGAACTGGTACTCCGAATCCGCGACGCGGGCATCGATGGCGATACGGGGGTTGCCCGATAGCCGCCGTACGAAGTCGCGCATCGACAAGGTGGGCGCGGCGAAGCGCGACTGATTGATATCGCAGATCACCAACGCGCCCGCATTGATGAAGGGGTTGCGTGGGCGCCCGCGTTCGAACTCCAGCTGTACCAGCGAGTTGAACGGTTGACCTGAGGGCTCATGGCCAAGACGCTCCCAGATGGCTTCACCTGAATGGCCAATCGCCTGGACCAGACTGAACACCTTGGAAATACTCTGCACCGAAAACGGCACCAGGGCGTCACCTGCGCAGTAGTAGCTGCCATCGTTGCCATAGACGGCGATGCCCAACTGCTGCGCAGGCACATCGGCCAGCGCGGGAATGTAGTCAGCCACTTTGCCCTTGCCGATCAAGGGACGCACTTCGTCGAGAATCTCGTTCAACAGCGTTTGCATGGAAAGCCCTGTAATCACTTCCCCAGACGACAAGCGAGGGGTAGCGTTTCAGACGCAGGCTCATCGGCACAGATCACACATTCATGATGAAATGGCCCGAGCGATCGGCATTGTAGGTGTCAGAAAGCAGGTGACCCCATCCGCCGGGCCATGAAGGCAAAAAAAGCCCGCCATAGGCGGGCCAGAAGGGCGTAGGGAGCAACGCACAACAAATAGGGTCAGGCGAGCAGCGTGTCTGCTTGCAGTCGCTGGGCCAGGGCCTGGGCCGAGGCGCGAGTCATCAGTGGGCCGCTGACGGCTTCGCCATTGCGTACCAGGTACCAGCAGGCCAGCAGGCCTTGCTCACGCAATGCGCTTGGGACGGCGCTGCCGACGACGGACATGATCTGGATAGTGGCCATGTGGACCTCCTGTAAAACATGGCCCTACCTTACGCAGCAGCCAGAGAGGTTTGAAATCAACTTCCTCGATAGTGGTCATTAGCTTTATCAACGATCACCGGCGACCTGACGGTTCAGGGGGGCGTGTACCTCCACTATGACCCAGGCGACTGTCAGCTGAGCGCAGGGAGACGGTAAAGGTTGTGTAAGGGACGCCACCACAGGTCTCTGTTAGGCTGCATAACCGATTCAGTGACGAGTAAGGAGCCGGTAATGGCGACATCTCCCAGCAAAGACACCCAGTTGTGCATTTCCCTGGCCGGGCGACCGGGTACCTTTGGCGTGCGGTTTCACAACCACCTCTACCAGCAACTGGGCCTGGACTTTTACTACAAGGCCATGACCACCGATGACCTGCCGGCGGCGGTGGCGGGTATTCGTGCGCTGGGCATCCGTGGATGTGGGGTGTCCATGCCATACAAGGAGGCCTGCATGGCATTGGTGGATGAAGTCGACCCTTCCGCCGCCGTCATCGAGTCGGTCAATACGCTGGTCAATACCAAGGGCTACCTGAAGGCCTACAACACAGATTACCTCGCCGTTCGGCAATTGCTGGAACAGCACCAGGTCGACCCCGGCACGGCGTTTGCGCTGCGGGGCAGTGGCGGCATGGCCAAGGCGGTGGCCCATGCGCTGCGTGATGCCGGTTTCCGTCAGGGCACCCTCGTTGCCCGTAACGAGCAGGCCGGTCGGCAGTTGGCCGATGCCTGCGGTTATCGTTGGCTGGCCGAACTGGGCGATCGCTGCCCTCCGATGTTGGTGAATGTGACGCCGATCGGCATGGCAGGTGGTCCCGAGGCTGAGCAACTGGCATTTTCCGAAGAGGCCATCGCCGCGGCCGAGCGAGTGTTCGACGTGGTGGCGATGCCAGCGCGCACACCGCTGATCCGCCGCGCTGAAGCATTGGGCAAGCCGGTGATCACTGGGTTGGAGGTCATCGCCCTGCAGGCGCTGGAGCAATTCGTGTTGTACACGGGCGTAAGACCGTCGAAGGCTCAGGTCGAGGCAGCAGTGGCTTACGCGCGGGACCTTTGAGTCGCCGGCAAGCTCCCGCAGGCGTCCCGCGCGCCTGCAGGAGCCGGCATTCGATCAAAATGCTTTGTGGCCTCCATCCAGCCGCTGGTCCACCAATGCCTTGCCATGGGCCAGTGACACATGCTGGGCGTTGTCCAGGTCGGCAAAGAACTTCATCGGCATCGAAATGCGTCGGCTGGTATGGCCTTCGGGATCTGTGATCAGGCATCCGGCCGCGTAGGGCAGGGGAGAGTCCGGGTGGGGCATCACGCTGGCGGTGATGGTGTGGTCGCGGTATTCACAGTGAAGGGTTTGCATCGTCCTTACCTCGCTGTGGCATGTGAAGCCGTTACCTTCATATACCACAGCAAGGTGCCGGGAGTTCCCGGCCCGACGAGCGCGAACCGACGAAAGATCAGTCCTTGAGTTCGGTCGGCTGGATGACTTCGACCCAGTAGCCATCGGGGTCCTTGACGAATGCCAGGTGCTTCATGCGCCCGTCGCTCAGGCGCTTCTGGAACGGAACGTCCAGCGCTTCGAAGCGTTCGCAGGCTGCGCGCACGTCCGGCACCGAGATGCAGATGTGGCCAAAGCCGCGTGGGTCGGTGTTGCCGTTGTGGTAGGCGAACGCCGGGTCGCTCTCGGTGCCGTGGTTGTGGGTCAGCTCCAGAACGCCTGGAATCGACTTCATCCACTGGTGGCGTTCGGCATCGTCGGCTGGGATGTGCGCCGGGTCGACCAGGGCCAGGAAGTACAGGCTGAATTCGGCTTCCGGGAAGTCACGCTTGTCCACCAGGCTAAAGCCCAGGACGCGGGTGTAGAAGTCTAGGGACTTCTCGATGTCCTTGACCCGCAGCATGGTGTGGTTGAAGACGAAGTTGGCGGTAGCGGCGTCTGGCCGGGCGGTAACGCCAGGCAGCGAGTGCAGTTCGTGCAGGCTCATAGGTACTCCTGAGACGGGCTGGCGGCTAGGCACCAGCGAAAAACAGACAGGGTGTCATGATACGGCAGTGAACCGATTGCGCAAATGAAAGCGCCCTGCATGAGGCAGGGCGCTGGAATTAGAGGCCCGCATGTGCGGGCGCGTGATGGGGTCGCTAGTCCTTTAGCTGTCTCGATACTGGGGGAGTCGATGTGAAAAAAGCGTGAAGTGTGCGTGGACGTTTCATCAGCGCACCCAACTTTCCACCGTGCTGGCGCCGTATTGCTCCTTCCAAGCCTTCAAGCCTCGGTGATTGCCGCCTTTGGTTTCGATCAGCTCGCCGGTATGCGGGTTTTCGTAGACTTTCACCACGCGGGGGCGGCGCTGCTGTTTCGGCGCTGCGCTCGAAACCCGGGTAACGGCTTTGGGGTCAAGGATGGCGATGATATCGCGCAGACTTTTGTCATAGCTTTTCATCAGGCCGACTAGTTTCTGCTCGAATTCGATTTCGCGTTTTAGGCCGGCATCCTTTTTCAGCGCCTCCAGTTGAGCCATCTGTTCCTGGAGCGCTTTTTCGGCAGCACGAAACTCTGCAAGTCTGGACACTGTTTTCACTCCTGTACGTCATTCGTGGCGGGGCGTGACGAACATGGGAGAAAGATAAACGCCGGCCACGTGGGTGGGTATCAGCTGTTCGCTGATAACGAGTGTAGCACCCGTTGCTAGTGGGTAAACCGCAAACTTTTTATAAGTAAGGTGGGAACTTTACACGTTTTTTGAACCGCGATCTTTAACGCTTTTGGCGTGCTCTGCGGGGCCTTTTAGACCATGGTCCAATGGTGCGTACCAGAGCGGTTACGTGACCATTTCAGATGATGGCCGCCCAATGTTTGGCCATTGCGCATTGCCGCGTCGCTTGTTGCTCGCGGATTGTTTTCGCCTTATTTCTGGATGTTCCCCCGCATGTTTGCCCCTTTTCCTCTCGCCCCCGGGCGCCGTGTTGCCGGCCTGTTTCTTCTGTGTGCCGGCGTCGATGCCCAGGCCGCCGGTTTTCTTGAAGACAGCAGTGCCAAGGTCGAAGCACGCAATGTCTACTTCAACCGGGATTTTCGCGATGGTCACAGCAGTTCCAGCCAGGGCGCTTCCAAGCGTGAAGAGTGGGCGCAAGGCTTCATCCTGAATGTGCAGTCCGGTTACACCCAAGGGCCGGTTGGTGTTGGCGTGGATGCGCTGGGCATGGTCGGCTTCAAGCTCGATTCCAGTCCGGCGGACAGCAACAGCGGATTGATGCCGTCCTCTGGCCACGACCCACGCCACTCTGCCGATCAGTATGCAAAGATGGGGCTCGCGGCCAAGGTCAAGGTATCCAATACCGTGCTCAAGTACGGCTCCATGATGCCCGATATGCCGTTGCTCAAGTACAACGATGGCCGTCTGCTTCCGACCCTGTTCCACGGCTTCATGCTGACTTCCGAAGAAGTGCGCGACCTGAAGTTCACCCTGGCCCGCCTAAACACTTACACCGCACGGGACTCTACCGACCGGCAGGATATCCGCGTGCATTGCAAGAACAAGCGTTATGCCTGCGATATCGAGGCCGACCACTTCGATCTGGCCGGTCTGGACTACCGTTTCAATGACCGGGTCACCGCTACCTACCAGGTGTCCAAGCTGGAAAACATCTATCGCCAGCACTTCCTCGGCGTAGTGGCCAACCAGCCCCTGTCGGTGGGCAGCCTGTCGGCCGACCTGCGGGTGATCAAGAGCGACGATATCGGCAATGCCCGCGCCGGCGAAATCGACCACCGCGCCTTCAGCGGCATGCTCGGCTACAGCCTGGGTGGACACAAGGTCAGCGCCGGCTGGCAGCGGATGTATGGCGAAAGCGCCATGCCGTACCTCGACGGCAGCAACCCCTACCTGGTCAACTACGCCCAGGTCAATGACTTCGCCGCCGCCCAGGAGCGGTCCTGGCAAGTGCGTTATGACTATGACTTCAAAGCCCTGGGTGTGCCCGGGCTGACGTTCTTCACCCGCTATATCAACGGTGACAGCATCAAGGTCCCAGGCAGCAATGCCGAGGGTAAGGAATGGGAGCGCGACACCGAGCTCAAATACCAGGTACAGCGCGGCACTTTCAAGGATGTCAGCGTGCGCCTGCGAAACTCCACCTATCGCAGCAACTACGAGAAGTGGGCGCGCGATATGGATGAGACACGGGTGATTGTGAGCTACAACTTCTCGCTCTGGTGATGTACGACGGGCCTGATGCTCTAGCGCTGTGTGAAAAGGCATAAGACGAAGGTCAGGCAAGGCGAAAACAGCCGAGGAAGCTGAGTTTCCGGACATGAGCATTCCGGGGTTGTTTTCAACGCAGCATCACCGAGTATCAAGGCTTTTCGTACAGAGCCTAAGGCGTTTGTGGGCTGACCAATAGGTCGACATAGTAGATAGCCCGAAAAGTTTGCACTGCCTCCAGGCCTTGTTTTTCCACTACCATGAGGAAAACTCGGCGGAAAAGACGATGCATACACTCCTGCTGATTGGCATTGGGGCGGGTGATCCGCGCCAGGTGACGCTGCAGGCCATCGATGCGCTCAAACGCGCCAGTGTTTTCTTCGTGCTTGAAAAGGGCGCGGACAAAGATGAATTGGTGCAGTTGCGCAGGCGTGTCCTTGAGCAGCACGCTGCGGCCGGTAGTTATCGTCTGGTGTCGATGGATGACCCGCAGCGCGATGACCAAGCCACCGACTATGCCGCGGCTGTACAGGACTGGCATGAACAGCGTGCGCAGTTGTATGCCCGTACACTGCGCGACCAATTGCGCCCAGGTGATATCGGCGCGTTCCTGCTGTGGGGGGACCCGACCCTGTACGACAGCACCTTGCGCATCCTTGACCGGGTTCGCCAGCTCGGTGTGGCATTGTCGCTGGAAGTCATCCCCGGCATCAGCAGTGTTCAGGCTTTGGCGGCCAGCCACCAGATTCCGCTCAATCGTATCGGCGAGCCGTTGACAGTGCTGCCAGGCAGACGCCTGGCCGAACAGGCAAGGATCGACAACGTGGTGGTCATGCTCGATGGACAGTGCGCGTTCGCCACGCTCGATGACCCCGAACTGACGATTTATTGGGGGGCCTACTTGGGCACCGAGGATCAGCTGCTGATCGCGGGCCCGCTGCAGCAGGTCAAAGGGCAGATTGTGCGAGTGCGAGAACAAGCGCGCATGCGCAAGGGGTGGATCATGGACACCTATCTGCTGCGTCGGGAATGTTGAACAGGTGCCGCTTGGACGGCCACCTTGAATTCGAGGTCAGGGCGCGCCCAGAATCGCCATCACCTTGTCACGCAACTGATCGATGCTGAAGGGCTTGCCAATCAAGTGCATGCCCTCGGGCACGTCGACACTTTCGGCATAACCGCTGGCGAACAACACCGGCAGGGAGGGCCGGATCTTGCGGGCTTGTTTCGCCAGATCTTCGCCACGCATGTCCGGCAACCCGACATCGGTCATCAGTAGATCCAGCGGCTGACCGTCATCTTCAAGCACGCGCAGGGCTTCGGTGGCATCTGCCGCTTGAACGATGGTGTAGCCCATTTCGTCGAGCACTTCGACGATCAGCAAACGTACGATGTCGTCGTCTTCGACTACCAATAGGGGCATGGTTCAGGTCCTGTTGAGAGGGGAGTGTCTGTATATCTGTTCATCGGGCGATGATAGAAGTTCCCCCGAGGATACCGACCGACGCGATGGGAGGGAACGATTCGTGTTCGTCACCTTCAAATACTGGCTAAATGCCCTGCCAGACTGGGCAAAGCTGGTTAGACTCGCTGTAACTGGTGAGCAAAGTGGCTGGAGATAATGGAAACTGGCCGCTACACCGTTTCAATGGACTTTAATTTTTGCTCGGGCGTTATCTCATGACTCAGGCCGCCTCCATGGACCAGAAAAGTTTCCGCAAACTGTTGGCTCGTAACATCAGCCTGCCTTTGGGCGTAGGCCTGCTGGGCGCCGTGGCCTTCGTCACGGTGATCAACTACCTGCTGTCGGCCATGCAATGGGTGGAGCATACCGACCGAGTGATTGGCAATGCCAATGAAACGCTCAAGCTCTCGATCGACATGGAAACTGGAATGCGGGGTTTTCTGCTGACCGGTGAAGAACGTTTCCTCGATCCCTACGAGGTGGCCAAGCCACGCATTCTGGGTAGCCTGAAAAGTTTGCGCGAACTGGTCGGGGACAACGCGCAGCAGGTCGATCGCATCGACCGCTTGATCGCCCTGCAGCAGGCCTGGAACGAATTCGGCAGTGGAATGATCGCGTTGCGTCGCGATCAGGGCAATTACCAGGCCTTGATAGGCAGTGGTCGCGGCAAGCGCATCACTGACGAGATCCGTAGGGAGTTCGATGACCTGATTCTCACCGAACAGCAGTTGCGCTCGGCACGCAACGAAAAGGTCAGTACCGTCACGGTGACGGCCATATCCGCGTTCGTGCTGCTGATCGTCGGGCTCACTGCCTTGTTGGCCTACCTGGGCAGGCGTGACCTGCTTTCGCTGTCCACCAGTTACAACGATAACCTGCTGGCACAGCAGCGCTCGGCTGAACGCCTCGAACATCAGGCCTGGCTGCGCAACGGCCAGACCCAGTTGGCCGAGCAGGTGCTGGGGCAGTTGACCCTGCCGATGCTAGGCGACAATATCCTGCGCTTTTTCGCCAGGTACCTGGGCAGTGTGGTCGGTGCGGTGTACGTGCGAGACGAGCATGGGCGGCTGATCCGCGTGGCCAGCTACGGCCTGGATGCCGAGGAGCAGGCCCGCGAGCAGGTGCTGGGCGACAGTGAAGGGCTGATGGCCCAGGCAGTGCGTCAAGGGCGCTTGTTGCGCCTGGACGACTTGCCTGCCGATTACTACCGTCTCAGTTCCGGCTTGGGCAGCGGCCTGCCGCGCAGTGCGTTGCTGATGCCGACCAGCGATGATGGCCGGGTCAACGGCGTGATCGAGCTGGGCTTTTTGCGTCCGCTGCAAACGCGGGATGACGAGTTGCTCGATCGCGTCTGCGGCAACCTGGGCATCTCCATCGAAAGCGCCCGCTATCGTCAACGTTTGCAGGAGGTGCTGGCCGAGACCCAGCAGCTCAATGAAGAGTTGCAAGTCCAGCAGGAAGAGCTCAAGACCGCCAACGAAGAGCTTGAAGAGCAATCCCGCGTGCTCAAGGAGTCCCAGGCGTATCTGGAGACCCAGCAGGCGGAACTGGAACAGACCAACGAACAGCTGTCCGAGCGAACCGACGCGCTGAACCGCAAGAATGATGAACTGAACCAGGCCCAGCAGGAGCTTCAAGCCCGCGCCGATGATCTGCAGCGCTCGAGCAAGTACAAGTCCGAGTTCCTCGCCAACATGTCCCACGAGCTGCGTACGCCCCTCAACAGCTCGCTGATCCTGGCCAAGCTGCTGGCCGAGAACGGCGAGGGCAACCTCAGCGAAGAGCAGGTCAAGTTCGCCGAATCGATCTATTCGGCCGGCAACGATCTGTTGAACCTGATCAACGACATTCTCGACATCGCCAAGGTCGAGGCCGGCAAGTTGGAAGTCCGTCCCGAAACTACCCAGGTCGAGCGCCTGGTAGACGGCCTGAAAGGTATGTTCCTGCCGCTGGCCGAGAACAAAGGCCTCGCCTTTGCCGTGCGGGTCGAGCCGTCGGTTCCGGTCACCGTGTTCACCGACCGCCAGCGTCTGGAGCAGATCCTCAAGAACCTGCTGTCCAACGCCATCAAGTTCACCGATCACGGTCAGGTCAGCCTGGACATCAGCCACCAGGCGGGCACCGGCATCGTCTTCGCGGTGCGCGACAGCGGCATCGGCATTGCCGCCGATCAGCAAGAGGCGATCTTCGGCGCCTTCCACCAGGTCGATGGCAGCAGCAACCGGCGCTACGGTGGCACTGGCCTCGGTCTGTCGATTTCCCGCGACCTGGCGCATCTGCTGGGTGGGCAGATCAGCGTCGACAGCAGCCCAGGCCAGGGCAGTGTGTTCAGTCTGATCCTGCCTGAGCGCTATGAGGCCCAGGATCAGGTGATCGAGCCGCAAAGCCTGCGCCCGGCGATGGATGCGCTGCCACCTGCGCCCCAGGTCAGCCAACCCAGCGCGCCGAAGCGCCCGAAACCGGCGTTCGACGATGACCGTGGACAAGCGCCGTTCGACAATCGTTGCATCCTGGTGATCGAGGATGAGCCGAACTTCGCCCGCATCCTCTTCGACCTGGCGCACGAGCTCGGATACAGCTGCCTGGTGGCCCAGGGGGCCGATGAAGGCTTCGAGCTCGCGGTGCAGTACATCCCCGATGCCATCCTGCTGGACATGCGGCTGCCTGACCACTCCGGCCTTACCGTGCTGCAGCGTCTCAAGGAACAGGCCATGACCCGGCACATTCCGGTGCATATCATCTCGGTGGAAGACCGGGTCGAGGCGGCCATGCACATGGGCGCGGTGGGGTATGCGGTCAAGCCCACCAGCCGTGATGAACTCAAGGAGGTGTTCGCCCGCCTGGAAGCCAAGCTGACCCAGAAGCTCAAGCACATCCTGCTGGTCGAGGACGATGACCTGCAGCGCGAGAGCATTGCCCGGTTGATCGGCGACGACGATGTCGAGATCACCGCCGTGGCCATGGCGCAGGAAGCGCTGGAGCTGTTGCGCGAGAACATCTACGACTGCATGATCATCGACCTGAAGCTGCCGGACATGCAAGGTAACGAGTTGCTCAAACGCATGACCGCCGAGGACATCCGTAGTTTCCCGCCAGTGATCGTCTATACCGGACGCAACCTCACGCGCGAGGAAGAAGCCGACCTGCTCAAGTACTCGCGCTCGATCATTATCAAGGGCGCGCGTTCTCCGGAACGTCTGCTGGACGAAGTGACGCTGTTCCTGCACAAAGTCGAGTCGCAGTTGTCACATGAACGCCAGCGCATGCTCAAGACTGCCCGCAGCCGCGACAGAGTCTTCGAGGGGCGCAAGCTGTTGCTGGTGGACGACGATGTGCGCAACATTTTCGCGTTGACCAGTGCCCTGGAGCACAAGGGCGCGATCGTCGAGATCGGCCGCAACGGGCGTGAGGCCATCGAGCGCCTGGAGCAGCACGACGACATCGACCTGGTGCTGATGGACGTGATGATGCCGGAAATGGACGGCTTTGAAGCCACCCGGCTGATTCGCCAGCAGCCGCGTTGGCGTAAGCTGCCGATCATCGCCGTGACCGCCAAGGCCATGAAGGATGACCAGCAGCGTTGCCTGCAGGCGGGTGCAAACGACTACCTGGCCAAACCGATCGACCTGGACCGACTGTTCTCGCTGATTCGTGTCTGGCTGCCGCAACTGGAGCGAATTTGACTAGCGAACGCAACACCGATATCGAGATCCGGCTGCTGATCGAGGCGATCTACCTCAAGTACAGCTATGACTTTCGCAATTACTCCGGCGCTTCCATCAAGCGCCGGGTCCTCCATGCGCTGCGCCAGTTCGAGTGCATGACCGTATCGGCGCTGCAGGAGCGGGTGCTGCACGACCCCGGCATGTTCATGCAGTTGCTGCAGTACCTGACGATCCCTGTCAGCGAGATGTTTCGCGACCCCGAGCACTTCCTGGCCTTGCGCAACGAAGTAGTGCCGCTGCTGCGCACCTGGCCTTCGATCAAGGTGTGGATCGCCGGTTGCAGCACAGGCGAGGAGGTTTACTCCATGGCCATCCTGCTGCGCGAGGAGGGCCTGCTCGACCGCACCATCCTGTATGCCACCGATATCAACCCGCACTCGCTAGAGAAGGCCAAGCAGGGCATCTACTCGATCAAGAGCATGCGCGAGTACGAAGCGAACTACCGCCTGGCCGGTGGGCGCCGGGATTTTTCCGAGTACTACACCGCAGCCTATGGCAACGCCATCATGGACAGTAGCCTGCGCGAGAACGTGACGTTCGCCGACCACAGCCTGGCCACCGACAGCGTGTTCTCGGAAACCCAGCTGGTGTCATGTCGCAACGTCCTGATCTACTTCAACAAGCAATTGCAGGACCGGGCCCTGGGCCTGTTTCATGAGTCCTTGTGTCACCGGGGGTTCCTGTTGCTCGGCAGCAAGGAATCGGTGGACTTTTCGGCTTACAGCGACCGGTTCGAGCCGCTGGTCAAGCCCGAACGGATCTACCGTAAATCATGAAGGGCGTACAAGCGGTGGTCATGGGGGCCTCGGCGGGAGGTGTCACGGCGCTGTTGCAGGTGCTTGGCGCACTGCCGAAAAACTTCGCCATACCCATTTTGTGCGTGCTGCACCTGCCGGGTGACCGCCACAGTCACTTGGCTGAAGTGTTGCAACGACGATTGCAGCGGCCGGTGCATGAGGCTTGCGACAAGCAGACCATCCGCCCCGGCCAGATCTATGTCGCCGGGCCCGGTTACCATCTGTCGATCGAACGTGACCTGAGCCTGTCGCTGAGCCAGGAAGCCCCGGTGCATTTCTCGCGGCCGGCGATAGATTTTTTGTTCATGTCGGCAGCTGATGCCTTTGGTGCCGGGCTGCTCGGCGTGTTGCTCACCGGCGCCAACGAAGATGGCGCCGAAGGGCTTGCCTACATCAAACAATCCGGAGGCCGGACCGTGGTCCAGGACCCCGATGACGCACAGGTGGCGTTGATGCCGGAAGCCGCACTGGCTTTGCATCGCCCGGACCTGATTCTTCCTTTGAGCGGTATCGAGCAGTTGCTCGCCAACCTGGAACCCTGCGCATGTCAAGCAACATCATCGCCAAACTGCTGATCGTCGACGACCTGCCGGAAAACCTGCTGGCCCTCGAAGCCCTGATCCAGGGCGACGATCGTGAAGTGCACCAGGCCCGTTCGGCTGAAGCGGCGCTGTCGCTGCTGCTGGAGCACGAATTCGCCCTGGCGATTCTCGATGTGCAGATGCCGGGCATGAATGGCTTCGAACTGGCCGAGCTGATGCGCGGCACCGACAAGACCCGCAACATCCCCATCGTGTTCGTCAGCGCCGCGGGTCGTGAACTGAACTACGCGTTCAAGGGTTATGAAAGCGGTGCCGTGGATTTCCTGCACAAACCGCTCGATACCCTGGCGGTCAAGAGCAAGGTCTCGGTCTTCGTCGACCTGTTCCGCCAACGCAAGGTCCTCGACCGCCAGTTGCAGGCCCTCGAGCGCAGCCGCCAGGAGCAGGAGGTGCTGCTGGCCCAGCTGCAAACTGCCCGGGTAGAGCTGGAGCGGGCGGTGCGCATGCGCGACGACTTCATGTCGATCGTTTCCCATGAAGTGCGCACCCCGCTCAATGGCCTGATCCTCGAAACCCAGTTGCGCAAGATGCACCTGGCGCGAGGCAAGCTCGAAGCGTTTACCGCCGACAAGCTGCAGGCTATGGTCGAGCGCGACGAGCGGCAGATCAACAGTCTGATCCGGCTGATCGAAGACATGCTCGATGTGTCGCGCATTCGCACCGGCAAACTGTCGCTGCGGCCCAAACCGTTCGACCTGAGCCAGTTGGTGCGTGGGTTGGTCGAAAACTTCGCGGCCCAGGCCGCTGCCCTGGACACTCACATCGAACTGCTGCGCTGCGAGCCCCTGCAGGGCGAGTGGGACGAATTTCGGATTGAGCAAGTGGTGGCCAACCTGTTGTCCAACGCATTGCGTTATGGTGAGCGGCGCCCCGTGCAGGTGCGCGTCTACGCCCAGGACGGCATGGCCTGGGTGCAGGTACAGGACCAGGGTATCGGCGTCAGTGCGGACAACCAGCAGCGGATTTTCCACCAGTTCGAGCGGGTTGCCGCGCATCAGGCCAGTGGTGGGTTGGGCTTGGGACTGTACATTTCCGAGCAGATCGTCCAGGCCCATGGCGGGCGGATCCTGGTCGAAAGCGAGGAAGGCCAGGGTGCCACCTTCAGTGTGCAATTGCCGCTGGCGCGTACGACCGAACAAAACGACCCGCTGCGGGCAACCTCTGCCTGAGCCAGGGGTCAGAAGGCCAACTTAAAGAATTTCAAGGCGTTGTCATGAGTGAAGATGCACAAGATGTGGTACTGATCGTCGAGGACGAACCGGCGATTCGCATGATCCTGCGCGACTACCTGGCAGGCGAGGGTTACCACGTGCTGGTGGCCGAGGATGGTGAGCAAGCGTTCGCCATTCTGGCGAGCAAACCGCACCTGGACCTGATGGTGACCGATTTTCGCCTGCCGGGCGGCATCTCCGGCGTTGAGATCGCCGAGCCTGCGGTGAAGTTGCGACCGGACTTGAAGGTGATCTTCATCAGCGGCTACCCGGCGGAGATTCTCGAATCAGGAAGCCCGATCGCGCGCAAGGCGCCGATCCTGGCCAAACCGTTCGACCTGGATACGCTGCGCGAGCAGATCCAAGCGCTTTTGCGCTGATGCGACGGGCCTCTGCGCAGAGAAACCCGCTCTCACCAGGGCTGTGGCAGCTCTGTGGGCGCGCGTTCACCCGCGAAGAGACCCGCACGTAACTCAAAAACAGCAGCCTAGGGTCTGTATGAAGAGTCTTGAGACGAAGGTCAGGCAAGGTGAAAACAGCCGAGGAAGCGGAGTTTACGGGTTGTAAATGAGCATTCCGAGGCTGTTTTCAACGCAGCATCACCGAGTTTCAAGGCTTTTCGTACAGCGCTTAGCGCAATGTGCGCTCTATCCCCCCCACCAGCAGGTCCTCCATCAACCCCAGCCCTTGCTCCTGTGGCAATGCCTGCAAAAGTGCTGGCAACTGGTTGAGCAAGGTCGCCAGCACGTGGGCCGTCGCCGCCAGGGCGTCCCCCGACAGCGTTGCCCGAGGCGCAATCAAGCGCAGCAAACCCGACTCGTAGCGCTTGCGCAGCACGTTCAAGCGCGCCTGTTGCGCCTCGCTCAGGCAACAGAAATCGCGTTCGGCCAGGCGAAACTGCATGGGCCGCTGCACATGCAGCTCCCAGTGCGCGGCAATCAGGCACGACAGCGCCGATGCTCCCCGGGCCATGGCCCGACGGCCCAGGTCCAGCGTCGCCTGCAGTTCCTCGTACAACTCCTCGATCAAGTCGTACAGCAGGTCCTGCTTGCTGGGAAAGTGATGGTACAGCGAGCCTGCGGTCAGCCCCACGTGCGCCGCCAGTTCGCGCATGCTGACCTGCCCGAAGCCTTTCTCGGCAAACAGTGCCATGGCCCTGTCACGCCGCTCTTCAAAGTTGCTACAGCGCATTTCGGCAGTGACAGGTGGCATGGCATTCGCTCCTCAGTAAGTGAAGAAACCACGACCGCTCTTGCGCCCCAGCCAACCGGCCGCGACCATTTCCTTGAGCAGCGGAGCAGGGCGGTACTTGCTGTCGTTGAAGCCCTCGTGGAAGGCCTCCATGATCGCCAGCAGGGTATCCAGGCCAATCAAGTCGGCCAGCGCCAGCGGACCGATCGGCTGGTTGCAGCCCAGGCGCATACCGGTGTCGATGTCCTCGGCACTGGCCAGGCCTTCCTGGCGCACGAAAATCGCCTCATTGATCATCGGCACCAGAATGCGGTTGACCACGAAACCTGGGCGGTTACCTGCGGTGATCGGCGTCTTGCCAAGCTTCTCGGTGACTACCAGGGCCTGCGCATAGGTGCTGTCGCTGGTCTGCAGGCCACGAATGATCTCTACCAGCGCCATCATCGGCACCGGGTTGAAGAAGTGCACGCCGATGAAGCGTTCCGGGTGCTCGATGCACGCGGCCAGCTGGGTGACCGAGAGCGATGAGGTGTTGGTGGCGATCAGGCAATCGGCAGCCACATTGGCAGCCACCTGCTGCAGGATGCGTTGCTTGAGCTGCAAGTTCTCGGTGGCGGCCTCGATCACCAGTTGTACACCGCTCAACTGAGCGTAGTCGGTGCTGGTGCGGATACGCGTTTTCGCCCCCTGGGCCTGGTCGGCGGTCAAGGTACCTTTGTTGACCTGGCGTTCGAGGTTCTTGCTCAGGGTCGCCACACCGCGTTCCAGCGCTGCGTCGGAAACGTCCACCAGTAGCACCTGGTAGCCCGCCACTGCGCAAACCTGGGCAATGCCATTGCCCATGGTGCCAGCGCCGATCACGGCGATTCGTTCAATGCTCATGTTCCTGGCTCCCTCAGACGCGTTCGAAGACGATGGCGATACCCTGGCCGCCGCCGATGCACATGGTCGTCAGGGCATAGCGGCCCTGGATGCGATGCAACTCATGGATGGCCTTGGTGGCAATGATTGCCCCGGTGGCGCCGACGGGGTGGCCAAGCGAGATACCTGAGCCGTTCGGGTTGACCTTTTCCGGGTCGAAGTCCAGCGCACGCGCCACGGCACAGGCCTGGGCGGCGAAGGCTTCGTTGGACTCGATCACGTCCAGGTCGCTGACGTTCAGGCCGGCTTTTTCCAGGACCTTGCGGGTGGCTGGGATTGGGCCCAGGCCCATCAGCTCTGGCTCGACGCCTGCATGGGCATACGCCACCAGGCGCGCCAGCGGCTTGAGGCCCAGGCGCCGTACCGCCTCGCCGGAAGCCAGGACCAGGCCGGCAGCACCGTCGTTGATGCCACTGGCGTTGCCAGCGGTGACGGTACCGTCTTTCTTGAACACCGGCTTCATACCGGCCAGTTGCTCGGCAGTCACATCGCCGCGCACATGCTCGTCCACGCTGAACTGCACGCTGCCTTTGCGCGTTTTCAGCTCCAGCGGGACGATCTGGCTGGCGAAACGGCCTTCGGCGATGGCACGCGCTGCGCGGCGCTGGCTGGTCAGGGCCAGTTCGTCCTGCATTTCGCGGGTGATGCCGTGCTTGGCCGAGACGTTTTCGGCGGTGATGCCCATGTGGAAGTGCTCGAAGGGATCGTGCAGCACACCAACGGTGTAGTCGATGCCTTGCAGGTCGCCCATGCGTGCGCCCCAGCGGGCCTGAGGCAGCAGGTACGGTCCACGGCTCATCGACTCGGCGCCCGCGGCCACAGCGACGTCGGCATCGCCCAGCAGCAGGCACTGGGCCGCCGAGACGATGGCTTGCAGGCCGGAGCCGCACAGGCGGTTGACGTTGAACGCGGGGGTCTCCTTGGGAAGGCCCGCGTTCAGCGCAGCCACTCGGCTGAGGTAGGCATCACGTGCCTCGGTCGGAATGACGTTGGCCATCACCAAATGGCCGATCTGGTCGGCGGCCACGCCCGAGCGCTCGATCGCGGCGCGGGTCACGGCGGTGGCCAAGTCGGCCAGCGGCAGGTCCTTGAGGGATCCGCCAAAGCCACCGATGGCTGAACGGACGGCACTGACGACGTAGATTTCTGCGCTGCTCATAGGGGCTCCGATTGCGAAGGCATGGCGGGACCGGGCCAGGCTCTGCGAGAATGGCCGGTGATCCGTCGGTTAGGTCCGAGTCTAGGCAAAGGCCGGGCTTGAGCCTATGCCGGAACTGTTCAGTCAACCTGGCATTTTTTGCCACTCAGCATAGACAGCGAAAAACGCCATGCGCGAGAGCGATTCGGTCGCGGTGTACTTTCTCAATGCCATGCTTCATGCCTTGCGTGATCGCCCCGATGAACGCGATGCGCGTCTGCGTGCCGTGGGCATCGACCCGGCGCTGCTCGGGCAACCCCAGGCGCGGGTGCCGGCCAAGGCTTTCGCGCAGCTGTGGCTAGAGCTGATTCAACTGCTCGACGATGAGTTTTTCCGTCTCGACAGCCACGGCATGCCGCTGGGCAGTTTTGCCCTGATCTGCCGTGGGCTGATCCAGGAACCGAACCTGGAAAAGGCCTTGCGCCAGTGCATGGCCAATTTCAGTCTGTTCCTGCGTGACCTGCACGGCAGCCTGACGGTACGCGGCGGCCGGGCGGTGATCAGCGTACAGTCGAGCATCGTCGACCCTTTGACCCGGGTGTACGCCGAGGAAACCTACCTGGTGCTGATGATCGGTCTGTCGTGCTGGCTGGCCGGTCAGCGCATTGCCATCGACCGAACCGAGCTCTCGGTGGCGCGCCCGGCCCAGGAAGATGACCTGTTGCTGTGGGGGCCGGACCTGCGCCTGGGCAGCGGCCGTACCGAAGTGGAGTTCGACAGCGCCTGGTTGCGTCTGCCGGTGGTACAGGACCTGGCCGGTCTCAAGACCTTTCTGCGCAGTGCGCCCCAGGGGCTGGTGATTCGCTTTCGCAACCAGAATGGCCTGGTGGCCGAGGTGTACCGTCACCTGCGCGCGCGGGGATACGGGCAATGGCCGACATTGGCAGCGCTGGCCGATCAGCAAGGCATTAGTGCCAGCACCTTCCGTCGACAACTGGAACGCGAAGGGCGCTCGTACCAGCAGATCAAGGACGAGGTACGTCGCGCCATGGCTTTCGAGCGCCTACGCGACGGCACCTTGAGCATTGCCGAAATTGCCGAGCAGGCCGGTTTTCAAGAGCCCAGTGCGTTCCACCGGGCGTTCAAGAAGTGGACGGGGCAGAGCCCGGGTACCTACCGGGCGCGCTTGGCGGTAGCCAGAACCGAGTGATCAGGCCGGCACCATCGCAAAGCCAACACCGAAGCGGTTCCAGGCATTGATGGTGGCGATCGCCAGCGTCAGGTTGGCCACTTCCTCGGCTTCGAAGTGTTCGAACAGCGCGTCGTATTCCGCCTGCGGTGCGCCGTGTTCGGCGAGGCGGGTCAGGCTTTCTACCCAGGCCAGTGCTGCACGTTCGCGTGGCGTGAAGTAACGGGTTTCGCGCCATACGCTCAAGGTTTGCAGGCGTGCTTCGGTTTCGCCGGCCATGCGCGCGTCATTGGCGTGCATGTTCACGCAGTAGGCGCAGCCGTTGATCTGCGATGCGCGCAGGCGCACCAGCTCCAGCAGTGAGTTTTCCAGGCCACTGTTGGCCAGGGCCTGCTCCAGGCCGACCATGGCTTTGTAGGCTTGCGGGGCGTGCTTGGCCCATTCGATGCGCGCTTGCATGACAGTCTCCGTATTCAAGTGTGAAGGGGTGTGGACATGCAGCTACCTTAGCCGTGCCCGTGCGCTCACCCGATAGCCAATCCCGCGCTTTCAAGGGAGGCCAATGGCCCCATTTGGGTAGCCACTGGCAGGCATCCAATCTCTTCATTTCAGCCGGCAAGCGTCTGCCGGGATAATGACCGGGTCTTGCATCAGGAGTACGTGTCCATGCCCGAAGAACGTTACATGCGCGAAGCCCTTGAGCTGGCTCGTGCCAATATCCAGGCCGGCGGCCGGCCCTTCGGCGCCGTGCTGGTGTACCAGGGCAAGGTCGTGGCCCGTGCGGTCAACGAGATCCACTGCACCCAGGACCCCACCGCCCATGCCGAAATGCAGGCCATTCGCCAGGCGGCCAAGGCCTTGGGGCAAGCGCGCCTGGACGGTGCGCAGATCTATGCCAGCGGCCATCCGTGCCCAATGTGCCTGGCCGCCATGCACCTGTGTGGCATCGAGCGAGCCTGGTTCGCCTATGACAATGACGAAGGCGAGCCCTATGGACTGTCCACGGCGGCTGTCTATGCCCAGATGGCCCGGCCCCCGCAGCAGCAATGTCTGCCGCTTCGCCCCTTCAAGCCCTCGGGTGAGGCCGGCCTCTATCAACAATGGAAGCAGGCCAGCACACAATGAGAGGTGCACTGAACGTGTTGCTGGTGGTGCTGCTGGCGTTGAACCTGCGGCCCATCCTTACCAGTATCGGCCCGTTGCTCGAACCGATGCGCGAAAGCACGGGCCTGGGCTACCAACAGGCTGCGTTGCTGACCGCGTTGCCGGTGCTGTGCATGGGACTGGTGCCATTGCTGCAACCTTGGCTGCGGCGTTGGCTCAGTGAGCACGGTGGCATGCTGGTCGGGCTGTCGGCCATTGCCTTGGCCTGCCTGTGGCGTCTGCAACTGGACAGCGCCGCCGCGTTGGTCGCCAGTGCGGTGCTTGCCGGGCTAGGCGTGGCCGTGGTCCAGGGCATGATGCCGGGGCTGGTGAACCGCTGGTTCCCCAGCCGCCTGGCGGCAACCATGGGGTTGTACTCGGCGGCGCTGATGAGTGGAGGAGGGCTGGCGGCGGTGTTCGGGCCGCATCTGAGTGAGTACTTCGGGCGCTGGCAGGCAGGCCTTGGGTTGTGGGCGATTCCCGCGGTGCTGGCGGCACTCGCCTGGGGTTCGCTGCGCCCCCGCCAGGCTGTACCGAAACGGTCCAGTACCGCCGGCGGGCACTGGTTCAGCAACCGTCGGGCCTGGTTGCTGGCGCTGTACTTCGGACTGATCAATGGTGGCTATACCAGCATGGTCGCTTGGCTGCCGGCCTACCACCTGGAGCACGGTGGCACGGCTCAGGGCGGTGGTGACCTGGTCGGGTTGATGACCCTCTTCCAGGTTGCCGGTGCCTTGGGACTGCCATTGCTATTGCGGCGTTGGCTCGATCGTCGCCCAGGGCTGTGGATGGCCTTGTCGATCCAATTGGTCGGTTTTCTGGGGTTGTTGCTGGCGCCGACGCAGGCCATGGGGGCCTGGGTGGCGATGATCGGCTTCGGCCTGGGTGCATGCTTCAGCCTGAGCCTGACCTTGACCCTGGAGCACCTGAAGACTCCGGCCGAGGCGGGCAGCCTGGCAGCCTTCGTGCAGGGGATCGGTTTCATCATCACCGGCATCGTGCCCTACATCACCGGTTGGTTGCGTGATGTGAGCGGTGACTTCCAGGCGTCCTGGTCGTTGCTGGCGCTCACTGTGCTGGCGATGCTGCTGGTCACCCTGTGTTTTGCCCCGCGCGGCTATTCGGTCGCAATCGCTCGAGCGCAGCGGGTCGACCGGGCGCCTGCGGTCAACTGAGTCGTTGCAGGGTATCGACCACCCGGTCCAGGGCCGGGTCGATGTCCAGCAGCTCGATCGCACCGAACCCCATCAACAAGCCAGGGCGCACCGGGACTTCGTGGTAGAAGGGGGCCAGTGAGTAAAGGCCTACTTCGACCTTGCGGGCCAGGTTGGCCAGAAGCTCCACATCGACCTGCGGCTGCGCCAGCGCACTCAGGTGAAAACCAGCACTGGCGGGCACGGCCCGGAACCATGGGGCCAGGTCGCCTTCCAGGCGTGACAGGATCCGTTCGCGGCGGGCGCTGTAGATGCCGTGGCAGCGGCGTATGTGCTTGTTCAGGTGTCCTTCGCTGATAAAGCGTGCCAATGCCCACTGCAGCAGCGTGGGGCTGTGCCAGTCGGTCAGGTGCTTGGCCACGCAGGCCGCCTGCAGTACTGCGGCCGGTAGCACCGCGTAGCCCAGGCGCAGCTCGGGCAGCAAGGTTTTCGAGAAGGTCCCGACATAGGCCACCAGACCGTGTCGGTCGAGGCGCTGCAGGGCGTCCGACGCCGGTCCGTGGTAACGGAATTCGCAGTCATAGTCGTCCTCGATGATCAGTGCACCCAGCTCTGCGGCGCGGGCCAGCAAAGCCTGACGGCGGCCTTCGCTCATCGGCATGCCCAACGGAAACTGATGCGAAGGGGTGACGTAGATCAGCCGCGTGCCTTGGGCGATCTGCTCGACGCACATGCCTTGGTCGTCCACCGGTACCGATTGCAGGCGGGCACCCAGGGCCAGGAACAGTTGCCGTGCGGGTGGGTAGCCGGGGTCTTCCATGGCCACCTGGCAGCCGGGTTCGATCAGCACGCGGGCAATCAGGTCCAGTGCTTGCTGGGCGCCGTTGCAGACCAGCACATCCGCCGCGCTGCAGTGCACGCCGCGGGCGTAGGCGATGTGGTGGGCAATGGCTTCGCGCAGCTCTGGCAGCCCCTGGGCCGGGAATTGCCGCTCGGGATGGCGCTGGCTGCGACGCAACGCGTAGTTCAGGCAACTGCGCCACTGGTCGAAGGGAAACTGCGCCTTGGTCGAGGCGCCGCCAACGAAGTCATAGCGCGAGGGCGCTTGCAGTGTGCGCCTGGCCAGCACCGTAGCCCGCTGCTGCCAGCGTTGCAGCGAGTCGGCGGCGGCCAGGGGAATGGCCTGCGTATCGCTCACGCTCACCGGTTGCCGTGGGGTGATGAAGGTGCCGCGACCCACTACACCGCTGAGCAAGTTGTCGTAGGTCAGACGGGAATAGGCCTCGGCCACGGTCTTGCGCGAAACCCCCAGTTGTTCGGCCAGCAGCCGGGAGGGGGGGAGCTGGGTGCCCGCGGCCAGGTGGCCACTGTCGATACCGGCACGCAGTTGTCGATAGAGCTGGTCGGCCAAGCCTTTGCGGCCGTCCAGGCGGATGTGCAATTCCATGGTGGGGGTCCGCAGCGCAGAATTGCTCAGGATAGCGGATACCGCTGGTCAACGTGCACCCCGAGATCGCTGTTACAGGGCATGGCAGCGCCACCGTGCGGGTTACCTAGTGTGGTATTTCTGAAACACCACACTAGAATCGAGCCGTGCTCACGGTGATGTACCTTTTGTCCGGCAGGGCGATGCGGATCACCGTCTCGTCAGCCGGTGCCTTGCGCTTCTGTTTGATGCGCACCCCTTCCACGGCGACGGCGCTCATGCGGTGGCTGATGGCGCGGCCACTGGCATCGAAGAACACTTCACTGGCCAGTAGCTCGATCTGTTCGACCAGTTGCCGGGTGCGTTCATCGGTCGAGCAGAAGAACAGCACGCCGGACAGGTGCGGGTCGTCATCAGGGTTGCTGATGTCGTGGTCCAGCAGTTCGCGCAGGGCGCTGCGCAGTTCGGCGGTGGTGCGCAGGTGTTTCAGCATGGGGAACCTCCTCGGATCGCGAGCGGGGTCGGGCCGCCAGTTCCTTGCGGCCCTTTGTCATCCAGTGCCGATCATGTTTTCGCCGGGTGGCTGCGACAAGTAAGGCACATCCGTTCTGTCCGTGGGAAATTTCCGAATTTATCGCTATTGGCGCCATCGGTCAGGCTGGTACCGCCCTATGGCACTGCGGCACAATGTCTCGCTAAATCGCATTGCCGAGGCGTCCCGATGAACAGCCATTTTCAAGCCGTCGACCTGAACAAGGCTTATCGCCTGCTCAATCACGGGCCGACCGTGCTGGTGTCCGCGCACCATGTGGGCGTGGAAAACGTCATGGCTGCTGCCTGGGCCTGTGCGTTGGACTTCGACCCACCCAAGGTCACGGTGGTGCTCGACAAGACGGCCCGCACCCGGCAATTGGTAGAAGGCAGTGGCTGGTTCGCGATCCAGGTGCCGACGGCTGCTCAGGCTGAGCTGACCCACGAAGTCGGCACGCGCAGCCTGTTCGACCACCCCGACAAGCTGGCCAGCATTGGCGTCGAGTTGGCCCATGTCCAGGGCTACGCGCCACCCTTGGTGCAGGGCTGCTCGGCCTGGTTGATGTGCCGGGTGATCGACGAGCCGCACAACCAGAACACCTATGACCTGTTCATCGGTGAAGTGGTGGCAGCCTGGGCGGACGATCGGGTGTTCCGTGATGGGCACTGGGCCTATGAGCATGCCGACCCGCAGTGGCGCAGCCTGCATTACGTGGCGGGTGGGCATTTCTACGCAATCGGTGAGCCGGTGGTGGTGCCGGACTGACGTCTGGCTTCTGGCAACGACGCCGTCACAATGCAGCGGCCCCGGCCTTGGCCACTTCGGCATCTTGCTCGGACTTGACCCCGGACACACCGATGGCGCCCACCACTTGGCCGTCGATCCTCAGCGGTATGCCGCCTTCCAGGCTGGTGAGCAAGGGCGCGGTGACGAATGCGGTGCGCCCACCGTTGACCATTTGCTCGTAATCGCGGCTTTCCTTGCGTCCCAGCGCCGAGGTGCGGGCCTTTTCAACGGCGATGTAGGCGCTGGCCGGGGCGCAGCCGTCCATGCGTTCCAGGGCCAATGGGTGGCCGCCATCATCGACCACGGCGATCGTCACGTTCCACTGGTTGGCCTGTGCGTGTTGCCGGGCGGCGCTGAGCAGGCGATGGACTTCGGCCTGGCCGATCACGGGCTTGCTATGCATGGTTGGTCTCCGGGTTCAGGGCTGCTTCGACGATTTCGATCCAATGGCGCACGGTTGTGCGCCCGGCGCCGTCGAGGTGGGTCTGGCAACCGATGTTGGCGGTGGCGATGATCTGCGGCTTGCCGCTTTCCAGGGCGTCCAGGCGGTTGTCGCGCAGCTGTTGCGACAATGCCGGCTGGGTCAGCGAGTAGGTGCCAGCCGAGCCACAGCACAAATGGCCGTCCGGCACTGCAGTGAGGGAGAAACCCAGGCGTGTCAGCAGGCGCTCCACCGCGCCGCCGAGCTTGAGGGCATGCTGCAGGGTGCACGGGCAATGGAAGGCCAGACGCTGTTCGGTGCACAGGCCCAGTTGCTCGACCGGCTCGTCGCGCAGGATCTCCACCAGATCGCGTGACAGGTCGCTGACCCGTCTGGCCTTGGCGGCGTAGCGTGGGTCTTTTTCCAGCAGGTGACCGTAGTCGCGCACGAACGCGCCGCAGCCGCTGGCGGTTTGTACGATGGCTTCGGCGCCTGCTTCGATGGCCGGCCACCAGGCATCGATGTTGCGTCGTGCGCGTTCCAGGCCGCGTTCCTGGGCGTTGAGGTGATAATCCACGGCGCCGCAACAGCCGGCTTCGAACGCCGGCTCGACGCTGATACCCAAGCGGTCCAGCAGTCTTGCCGCGGCCGCGTTGGTGTTGGGCGACAGCGCGGGTTGTACGCAGCCTTCGAGCAGCAACACCCGGCGGGCATGGCGTGGTGCCGGGCGCTTGCCTGGATCGGCGACATGCACCGGCAGCTTATGCCTGAGTGTGGCCGGCAACAGCGGCCGCAACACCTGGCCGGTGCAGCTCAGGGCCTTGAACAGGGCCGGCCGAGGCACCACCGCCCGCAAACCCTGGCGCAGCAGGCGCTGGCCGAGGGGGCGCGGCACTTGCTGCTCGACCACGGCGCGGCCAATGTCCAGCAGATCGTGGTACTTCACCCCCGAGGGGCAGGTGGTTTCGCAGTTGCGGCACGTCAGGCAGCGGTCCAGGTGCTCTTGGGTGCTGGCGGTGACTGGCGCGCCTTCGAGCACCTGCTTGATCAGGTAGATACGTCCGCGCGGGCCGTCCAGTTCGTCGCCAAGCAGTTGGTAGGTGGGGCAGGTGGCGGTGCAGAAACCACAGTGCACGCAGGCGCGCAGGATGCTTTCGGCCTCTTCGGCGCGGGCCAGGCGCTTGGATGTTTCGCTCAGGTTGGTTTGCATGGCGTGGCCTCACAGATCCGGGTACAAACGACCGGGGTTGAAAACCCCCTGGGGGTCGAGCTGTTGCTTCAGGGTGCGGTGGTAGCGCATCAGCGCGGCGGGCAGTGGTGCGCTGCTGTCATCGCCCGCTGCATAGCCTGTGACATGGCCGCCGCGCTGGGCGACCTGCTCACGAATCAGCGCCGCTGGGGCCGTGGAGGTGAGCCAGCGCTGCGCACCGCCCCAGTCGATCAGCTGTTCGCCCGGCAGCTCCAGTTCGCCGGTGGCAATCGGCAGCGACACGCGCCACAACGGCGCTGGGGCAGCGAAGAAGCCCAGGCGCTGTTCACGCAGGTCGCTCCAGAAGCGGCTATCGAGTTCCTCGCCCCCCAGCCGTTGACGGGCCGACTGCACCGAACCTTCGCCGCCTTCCAGGCGCAGGTACAGTGCGTCGCCGTGGTGGCAGGCGGCGCTGATCGGCAAGGGTTGCTGGCCCCATTCGGCCAGCTCTGCCAGCGCCTGGTGGCGGGTCATGGGCAACCGCAGGCTCAGGCATTGCCGTGGACGTGGCAGCACTTTTAGCGACACCTCGGTCAGCAAGCCCAGGCAGCCGAAGCTGCCAGCCATCAGCCGCGAGACATCGTAACCGGCCACGTTCTTCATCACTTCACCACCAAAGCGCAGCAGCTTGCCGTGGCCGGTGATCATCCGTATGCCCAGGACGTAGTCGCGCACTGAACCGGCCCAGGGCCTTCGTGGCCCGGACAACCCCGCCGCGACCATGCCACCAAGGGTCGCCTCGGTACCCAGGTGCGGCGGTTCGCAGGGCAGCATCTGCCCGGCTTCGTACAGCGCTGCCTCGATCTCGCGCAGCGGTGTACCGGCGCGGGCGGTGAGCACCAGTTCGGTCGGGTCGTAGCGTACGATGCCACGGTGGCCACGGGTGTCGACGACTTCGCCGGCCACCGCTCGGCCAAGCATGGCCTTGCTGTTGCTGCCCTGGATGCGCAGCGCGCTGCCTAGGTTCAGCGCCTGGTTGACCTGTTCCAGCAGGTCCTGGCTGAGGTCGCGATCCATGCTCATCAGAAGCGCTCCAGTTCGGGGAAGGGCAGTTGGCCATGATGCACATGCATCGCCCCAAACTCGGCGCAGCGATGCAGGGTCGGGATGTTCTTGCCGGGGTTGAGCAAACCCTTCGGATCGAACGCGGCCTTCACTGCGTGGAACAGGGTGATTTCGTCGCTGTTGAATTGCGCGCACATCTGATTGATCTTCTCGCGCCCCACGCCATGCTCACCGGTGATGGAGCCACCCACCGCGACGCACAGCTCCAGAATCCGTCCACCCATGGCCTCGGCGCGTTCCAGTTCGCCTGGCAGGTTGGCGTCGAACAGGATCAGTGGGTGCATGTTGCCGTCGCCGGCGTGGAACACGTTGGCCACGCGCAGGCCGTATTCCTGCGACAACTCGCCGATGCCCCTGAGTACCCGTGGTAGCTCGCGACGCGGAATCGTGCCGTCCATGCAGTAGTAGTCCGGCGAGAGCCTGCCCACCGCCGGGAAGGCGTTCTTGCGCCCGGCCCAGAAACGCGCACGCTCGGCCTCGTCGCAGGCCAGGCGTACCTCGCGGGCACAGGCCTGTTGTAGCACGGCTGCGACGCGTTCGCAGTCGTCGTGCACGTCTGCCTCGACCCCGTCGAGTTCGCACAGCAGTATCGCGGCGGCATCCACCGGGTAGCCAGCGTGGATGAAGTCCTCGGCGGCGCGGATCGCCAGGTTGTCCATCATTTCCAGGCCGGCTGGGATGATCCCGGCGGCGATGATCTGGGCGACCGCCCGACCGGCATCCTCGACGCGGTTGAAACTTGCCAGCAGCACCCGCGCCACCTGGGGGCTGGGCAGCAGTTTGACGGTCACTTCGGTGACGATACCCAGCATGCCTTCCGAACCGGTGAACAGGGCCAGCAGATCGAAGCCCGGGCTGTCCAGGGCATCGCCGCCCAGGGTCAGGCGTTCGCCCTCGACGGTGAGGATTTCGACCTTGAGCAGGTTGTGCACGGTCAGGCCGTATTTCAGGCAGTGCACGCCACCGGCATTCTCGGCGACATTGCCGCCAATCGAGCAGGCGATCTGCGAGGACGGGTCCGGCGCGTAGTAAAGACCATGGGGCGCCGCCGCCTGGGAAATCGCCAGGTTACGCACCCCAGGCTGCACACGGGCGAAGCGGCCCTGTGGGTTCACTTCGAGAATGCGGTTGAAGCGTGCCATCACCAGCAGGATGCCTTTGCTCAGGGGCAGGGCGCCGCCCGACAACCCGGTGCCGGCGCCCCGTGCAACCACAGGCACTCCCCATGCATGGCAGAGCTTGAGCAGGGTTTGCACCTGTTCCAGGCGTTCAGGCAACACCACCAGCAGCGGGAGCGTGCGGTAGGCCGAGAGACCATCGCACTCGTACGGCTTGAGGTCTTCGGCGCGGTGCAGGATATCGAGGTCGGGTAGCGCCTCGCGCAAGGCCGACAGCAGGGCAGGCAGGTCGATGGCGGGCAGTTCCCCATCGACACGTTCGTCGTAAAGGATGCTCATCAGGCTCACTCAGAGGCAATTCTTGTTGTTATCGCGCACCTGTGGCAGGCGCGCGCTCACGGTTAACCCATCACCCTTTCAGCCTGCGCCGACGGAGGCGTTCGGTCGAGCCTTCGGGCAGCTGGTCCTACCAGTTTTTCGCACGAAAGCTGGTGATTCGTGGCGCTCCATGGCTAGATTGCGGCATGCAGTACATGTGGTCCTACCAGTCAGAGGATACGTATGATTACTGAAGGCAAGGCCAAGGTCGCCGAACAGGTGGCCGAGCGGGTCGAGCGGTTGATCGTGGAGGGAGTATTGAAGGTCGGTCAGGCGCTGCCGTCGGAGCGACGCCTGGTGGAGAAGCTCGGCTGTTCCCGTTCGGCGCTGCGCGAGGGCCTGCGTCTTTTGAGCGGGCGTGGCATCATCGACACCGAACAGGGGCGTGGCTCGTTCGTGGCCGACCTCACCGGCTCGGCCAACAGTACACCATTGATGCATCTGTTCAGTTCGCAACCGCGTACGTTGTTCGACCTGCTGGAGGTGCGTGCGCTGCTGGAAGGTGAGTCGGCCCGCCTGGCGGCCCTGCGCGCCACCGAGATCGACCGTCTGCTGATTCGTCGTCGTTACGAAGAGATGCTGGCGGCCCATGAGGCGGCTGACGCCCACGACCCACGCGAGCACGCCCGCCGCGACCACGCCTTCCACCGAGCCATCAGCGAGGCATCGCACAACCCGGTGTTGGTGCACACCCTGCAGACGCTCAGCGACCTGACCTTGAGCACGGTATTCGCCTCGGTCAACAACCTGTACTGCCGGCCAGCGCAGAAGCGTCAGATCGACCGCCAACACGCGCGGCTATACCACGCCGTGATGGAGCAACTGCCCGAGCAGGCGCAGCGAGCGGCGCGCGAGCACATCAACGGCATACGCGACAGCCTGCGCGAGATCGAGCAAGAGGAACAACGCCTGGTGCGGGCGACCATGCGCATGGATGGGTGGGGGTAGGCGTGGAATCGCCCTCTAGAGATTCGAGCGCTATGTGGGCCGCGATGACCCCGGCTGCCCCGCAAGCGCCGGCGAGCCGACGCTTACAGGGTTCGCACCGCGCCGATCAATGCTCGGCGATCGGGTCATCCTGGGACAGAATTGCGCGCGCCAGCTCTTCATCACTGGCCTGCAGGCCTGGATGGTCCTTGCGGGCCTGCTCCAGCGCCGACTCCACGTAGGCGCCGCGAATCGCGCCACCGCTGGCGACAAAAGCCGAAAGCTCGTCGCGGGCAGGGATGATGCGTTTGTCATCCTTGAAGGTCGAATACAGCGACGCGGAGATACCGGCCGAGGTGGCGACGTCTCCGGCATCGACTCTGGCCAGGGCAGCCCCGGCAGGCAGAAGGAGCAGCAGTGCAGGGGCAAGGAGTAGTTTGCGCATAGCGTGTTCTCCAAAAGCGTGCAGCCAAAAGGGGTTGGCGCTCAATCCTTAAGAGGGTGCGGGCCCGGCAGTAGTTCCGTTGGCGATCCTGCCAAGTGACTCAGCGGCAACCCGTGGGCGGACGGCGGTAAAGCGCGTGCGGTGTGCCAGGGGCCTGTCCGACTTGCACGCAACCCTCGCGTCTGAATCCCACACGCTCGGCCAGGCGCTGGCTGGCGCTGTTGGCCAGATCGGTCGTCAGCCAGAGCGGCACCTCCACGGCATCCAGCAGGCCTGCCAGTGCCTCGCGCATCAAACCTTGTCCGCAGTGGTCCTGGCTGACCCAGTAACCCACCTCGTACCCATCCTGACCGGGGCGCAGGCCGATGCAGCCGACCACTTCGGCGTTGTCCGGGGTCAGCACGAAGTAGCGTTTCTCAGCATCAGGGTCGATAAACTGTTCGGCGCTCACTTCCAGGCTGTCGCGGACTTCATCCAGCGTCCAGTCGTCCTTGGCCCATGCCAGGAAGGTTTGGTGCAGTGCGTAGCTGCGCAGCAGTGCCCTGTGCAATTGGGAGGCTATGGCCGGGGTCGGACGACTGAGCCGGGTGCGTTGAGTGGTGACGGCGCGGGGCAATGAAGGGCAGGGCATCGGAGCCATCCTGGCGGAGTGTGCTGGGCTGTATCTAAGCATAACGGGCGCAACGGTTCACCTGTGGGCTCGATTGCATCAGTGATGCATTGACGCTGGCGACCAGGGCATGATTTGCTCCCTGGCTCGGGTGCGAACCCGATCACAGATCATTCAAGGGAAAATGAAGGTCCGCCATGTCCGAATACACGCTGCACTGCTTCGCTGAATCCGGCAACGCTTACAAAGCTGCGCTGATGCTTGAACTGACCGGCCAGGACTGGCAACCGGTATTCGTCGACTTCTTCAATGGCCAGACCCGTGAGCAGGCCTGGCGAGACGAGGTCAACGAGCAGGGCGAAGTACCAGTGCTCGAGCACGCTGGGCAGACGTTGACCCAGTCGGCGCTGATTCTTGATTACCTTGCGCAACGCACGGGCCAGTTCGCTGCCCGTAACGAGGACGAAAAACGCGAAATCTGGCGCTGGATGCTATTCGACAACCACAAGTTCACCAGCTACTACGCGGCGCTGCGTTTTCTGTTCTGTCTGAAGAATACCGGTGAAACGGACGTGACCCACTTCCTGCGCGAGCGGGCCAAGGCGGCCTACAGCGTGGTCGATGCGCACCTGGAAAAGACCCCTTTCATGGTGGGCGGGCGCGTTACCATTGCCGACCTGTCGTTGGCGGGTTACGTGTACATGCCTGAGGACACCGGCATCGAGCTGGAAAATTATCCCCACATCCAAGCCTGGAAGGCGCGCATCAAGGCATTGCCAGGGTGGAAGCACCCCTACGAGTTGATGCCCAAGGCGCTGCCGGTCAGCCGCTGATCGCAGGCTGCGCGCCGGTCACTTCAGTCACCGCTTGCGGGGTGGCGGCGCGCAGAATCACTCGACGGCGTTGTTCGTACTCATCCATGGAAAGGCCTTGACGCTGTAGGGCCTCCAGTTGCAGTTGCAGGGTTTCCTGCGCCGTGTAAGGGCGCAGTTCCGGGTGGCTGGCGCAGCCGCCAAGCAGTGCCACGCCGAGGGCGCTCAGGGCAGTGATCAATATTCGGGTCGTGGCTTTCATTGGGCGGCTCCAGGGGCGGCGGGGCAGGTGTCTTGTCGATGGCC
Source organism: Pseudomonas taiwanensis DSM 21245 (assembly GCF_000425785.1). GTDB lineage: Bacteria > Pseudomonadota > Gammaproteobacteria > Pseudomonadales > Pseudomonadaceae > Aquipseudomonas > Aquipseudomonas taiwanensis. The sequence continues at coordinate 99,818 of NZ_AUEC01000016.1, read as the reverse complement.
CCAGCTTATTGAGCGTCGCCGCGCGATAGAAATTGGCATTGTCGATAGTGACTATCGAGCCAACCCCAGGACCAAGAGAACGCGCGCTTGTTGCTGACGACGAGCGCTTTGCTAACCTTATTCACGCTCCAACTGCCCAGTGGCGGTTCACTCCTTTCACGCAAGCCGAACACATGGGGAAATGCCATGCGCATTCCAATGTGCTGTGTTGTGTCGATGGTGCTGTGCCTGAACGTCCTGCCCAACCGCCTGCAGGCTGCAGATCCCCCAGCGCCTGAACCTGCGACGCCGGCAGTTGCGACTAAGGACGCGGTGTTCACCCAGGCGCAACTGGACCAGATGCTCGCTCCCCTCGCGCTTTACCCCGACGCGCTGCTGGCCCAGGTACTGATGGCCGCCACTTACCCCGGCGAAGTCGCCGAGGCGGTGGCCTGGTCCAAGGCCAATCCGAAGGCCCAGGGCGACGAGGCTGTGAGGCAAGTGGCCAAGCAATCCTGGGACCCCAGTGTTCAGGCACTGGTGGCCTTCCCTCAGGTGCTCGTCACGCTTGGCCAGGACCCGGTGTGGGTGCAGCGTCTGGGGGATGCGTTCCTCGCCCAGCCCGACGATGTGATGAACAGCGTCCAGCGCTTGCGCCACCAGGCCCAGGCCGTCGGCAACCTGCAAAGCAACCAGTACCAGAACGTGACGGTCCAGGCGGCGCCCGCCACTGGCAGTGCATCCCCAGCGGCCAGTTCATCGTCGACCACGATCATCATCGAGCCAGCCGACCCGCAGGTGGTGTACGTGCCCAGCTACAACCCGAGCACGACTTATGGCACCTGGGCCTACCCGGCCTCGCCACCGGTCTATTACCCGCCATCGCCGTTGTATTACGCTGGCTCCGCCCTGATCGCCGGGCTGGCGTTCGGGGCGGGGGTGGCGATCATCGATTCGCTGTGGGGTGATTGCGACTGGGGCGACAACGACATCGACATCGACGTCAATCGCTACAACAACATCAACGCCAACAACCGCATCACCAACAACCAGAACAAATGGCAGCACAACGCCGTGCACCGTGACGGGGTGCCTTACCGAGACAGCCGTAGCCGTGAGCAGTTTGGCCGCCAGCTCGACGGTGCCGCCCAGCGCACGGCGTTTCGTGGTGACGATGCCCAGCGGGCGCAGGCGCGGGAAAAGGCCCGGGCGTCGATGGATCGCCATGGCATCGAGCGCCCGGCCACCAGCAATCGCGAAGCCCGCGACCGGGTACGCGAGGTGCAGGCGGGCAACAGCCCGGGTAACCGGGTGCAGGCACGGCAGGACGCGCCACGTGCCCATGATCGCAGGCAGGAACTGCGCAACACCCGGGACGCCGGCCAAGCCCGGCCTGGTGAAGGGCGGGCCCTGCAGCAGCGTAGCGCCGGACGAGCGCGCAACAATGCCTTCGAAGGGGTTCGCTCGCCGTCGCGCAGCACCCTGCAAGCCACCCGCGGGCGGACCAGCCAGAGCTTCGCCCAGCGGCCCAATGCCTCGCGGGCGGCCGGGCACCAGATTTCCCGGCCCTCCAGTGCAGGCGTGCGCCGTGGCGCAGGAGGCCGTCGATGAATGCAAAGGCAGCGGTACTGGCATTGGGCCTGGCCTGGTCGGGTCTGGCCATGGCGCAGCAGGCATTCCCCACACCGGAAAAGGCAGTGGAGGCGTTCGTTGCGGCATTGGGCGAAACGCACGCCGATGAGGCGCGTCTGGCGCAGCTTCTTGGGGATGACTGGCGTACCTATATTCCCCGCGGGGGTGTGCAGCGCAGCGATGTCGACGCATTCTTGCAGCAGTACCGCGAGCAGCACCGTGTCCAGGCGCAAGGAGACCGTAACGCGATTCTGGCGGTGGGCAGCCAGCACTGGACGTTGCCCATCCCGCTGGTAAAAGGCGCGCAGGGTTGGACGTTCGACCTGAAGGCCGGCAGCGCCGAAATTCGAGCACGGCGCATTGGTCGCAATGAACTGGCCGCGCTGCAGTCCGTGCTGGCGTACCACGACGCACAGATGGAGTACGCCTCCCAGGACCGCAACGGCAACGGCGCGCTGGAATACGCGCAAAAGATCTTCAGTTCCCCAGGCAAGCATGACGGGCTGTTCTGGGAAGACGAGAACGACGGCCAGGTCAGTCCGCTGGGGCCGCTGTTCGGCAATGACGTGATGGGCGACGACTGGTATGGCTATCACTTCCGCATCCTCGACGGCCAGGGACCCTCGGCACCGGGTGGGGCCTACAGCTATCTGATCGGCAACCAGATGAGCCGTGGTTTTGCCTTGATCGCCTGGCCTGCGAAGTACAACGATACCGGCGTGATGAGCTTCATGATCAGCCATGACGGCCAGGTGTTCGAGAAGGACCTTGGGCCGAATGGGGAGGCAGAGGCCAAGGCCATGAAGCGCTTCGATCCGGATGACAGTTGGCAGGTGGTCCCCGACGACGTAGGGGCCCCCCCGGCAGGCGCCAGCACGCCAGCGATTGGCCAGTAGCAGACAACCAAGCAATACGCATCAGCCTGTGAGAGGATGTCCATTCCGGCCGATCGGCCAGCCAGGACCCAAGAACCCAGCCTGATGAAGACGCCAAAACGAATCGAACCACTGATCGAAGACGGACTGGTCGACGAAGTACTGCGGCCATTGATGAGCGGCAAGGAAGCAGCCGTCTATGTGGTGCGCTGCGCAGGGCAGATCCGCTGCGCCAAGGTCTACAAAGAGGCCAACAAGCGCAGTTTCCGCCAGGCCGCCGAGTATCAGGAGGGCCGCAAGGTCCGCAACAGTCGCCAGGCCCGGGCCATGGCCAAGGGCTCGAAGTATGGCCGCAAGGAAGCCGAGGACGCGTGGCAGAATGCCGAGGTGACCGCGTTGTTCCGTCTGGCCAATGCCGGTGTGCGGGTGCCTAAGCCCTACGACTTTCAGGATGGTGTGTTGCTGATGGAGCTGGTGACCGACGCCGACGGTGACGCTGCACCACGTCTGAACGATGTTCACCTGGAGCCGGAAGAAGCCCGCGAGCACCATGCCTTCGTCATCCGCCAGATCGTCCTGATGCTCTGTGCCGGCATGGTGCATGGCGACTTGTCGGAATTCAACGTGCTGCTCGGGCCGCAAGGCCCGGTGATCATCGACCTGCCGCAAGCGGTGGACGCCGCCGCCAACAACCACGCCTTCAGCATGCTGCAGCGTGATGTGGCGAACATGGCCAGCTATTTCGGGCACTTCGCACCAGAGCTCAAGCGCACCCGTTACGCAGAGGAAATGTGGGCCCTGTACGAGGCCGGGGAATTGCGCCCCGACAGCCCGTTGACCGGGCAGTTCGAGGACGATGAGTACGACGCCGACGTCCAGGGCGTGCTGCGCGAGATCGATGCCGCACGGCTCGACGATGCCCGTCGCCGAGCGGCTCGTGCCGAGGCGGAGCACGGGCCGCTCAACGCGGTGGAACCGACGCCACCCTGGATGCAGTAGGGTTATCATCGCCGACGTGGGCGACCCGCGAGGCGGACATTGGCGTCACGTCGAGGGACTGCGGTCAGAAACGGTAGTCCAGCGTGGCGAAGTACGACCTGGGTGTGCCCATCAGCCATTGTTCGCCACTGTAGGCCGAGGACACGTAGTCACGGTCGAACAGGTTGTTCAGTTGCAAGCCCAGGCGTACGTCCGGCACCACCTGCCAGCCCAGGTTGGCGTCGACCACGGTGTAGCCAGGTACTTGAAGGCTATTGGCACTGTCGGCGTAGCGCTGGTCGACGTAGCGCAAGCCCAGCCCAGCTTCCACGGCCTGCCCGAAGCCTTTGCTCACCCATAGGTTGGCGGTGCGTCGCGGCACGTTGGCCGGGCGGTTGCCGGCGCGGTCCTGGGTTACGCCACCGACCACTTCATCGAAGTCGTCGTACGTGGCGCGAACCACGGCGGCGTTGGCCGAGACCTGCCACTGGTGGGGCAAGGCCAGTTCGAGGCTGGCCTCCAGCCCGTCAGAGGTCTGTTGGCCGGCTTGTTGTTTGTCGTGGCTGACAGGGTCGTCCACCAGCAGCTTTTTCTTGACGATGTGGTAAGCCGCCAGGGTCCACTCGCCGCGCCCCTCCCAGAAACGTTGCTTGAGGCCCAATTCGGTCTGTTTCGACTCGGTCAGGTCATAGTGCATCTGGCCGGGGCTGAGGCTGATCAAATCGTTCACCCCGTCCTCGCTGGTGGCGTACTGACCGTACAGGGACAGGTCATCGTTCACTGCGAACACCAGCCCGGCGCGCCAGTTGCCGCCTTGCAGGCTGTGGTCGCTGCGGGTGCCGTCGACCAGGTTGTCGCGGTCGATATGGTTCTGGTCGCGGCGCACGCCGGTCACCAGCGAGAGGCGCTCGGTGACCCGAAGGCGGTTTTCCGCGAACAGGGCGAAGGTGTGGGTGGTGGACAGCGTCTGCGGGCGCAGCGGCGAGTTGCTGTGGAACGTCGCCGCAGTTGGGTGCCATGGGTCGACGTAGTCGCCACCGACATCGTCGTAGGGTGAGTTGCTGTCGACGTTGAAGCGAATCTTGTTGTACTCGGCGCCGACCAGGGTGGTGCTGGCCAAGCCGAACAGGCGGTGGTCGAGCGTGAAGGTCTGGCGGTCGCCGATCTGCTCCTGATTATGCTTGATCTGCAGGTAGCTCTGGCGCAGCAGTTGGTCACGGTCGGCATCCCAGCTGTAGGCCTCGGCATTGCGCCAATGGCGGCGGCTCTTGATGTAGTAGAGCTGGTTGCTGGCACTGAGGTGGTCGCTGAGGGTCCAGTCGGTGGTGAAACGAGTCCACGCATCACGGTAGCGCTGCACGTCATCGTCGATGTTGTAGTTCTTCTTGCGCAGGCTGGAGCGGTAGTGGCCGTCGATCAAGGGTGTGCCGAAGTCGTTGGCCGGCTCGGCATCGCCGCGCTCGTGGGCCAGGGTGAAGCTGAGGTCGTCGTTGGCGTCGAAGCGCAACGCGGCGCCCAGGGCCAGGCTGCGCGAGTCGGTGCGGTCGACCCAGCCGTTGCTTGCCTGGCGGTTGAGGGTCACCCGGTAGCTGAGGCGCTCGCTGATGCTGCCGCCGCTGTCCAGGCCCAGTTGCTGACGGTCCCAGGCGCCATAGCCCAGGCGCAGATGGTTCTGCACCTGGCCGCTGAATGGCTTTTTGGGGATCACGTTGACCACCGCGCCGGTTGCGCCCTCGCCATACAGCACCGAGGCCGGGCCACGGATCACGTCGATACGCTCGACCAGCCACGGGTCTACCGGAAAAGTCTGGGTGCCCGCGCCCGTGTACAGGCGTGTGCCATCGAACAGGGTCATCACCGATCCATGCCCGGTAAAGCCCCTGGCCGAGAGACCGGTGCCGCCGTCGCCTGGGGTACCGATGAAGGAGATGCCGGGCGAGCGGCTGACTGCATCCTGAACGGTGAGGTTGTTGCGCTGCTGGATCTGTTGTGCGCTGATGCTGCTGGTGCTGGCCGGGGTTTCCAGGGCGCTGAGGTTAAGGCGCGAGCCAGCCTGGGTCGGGGTGGCGAGGTCCACGGCGGCGTCATCGTGGGTGCCGGTGATGGCCGTGGAGGGCAGGGCCAGGGCACTTCGTTCGTCGGCCAGGGCAGGAAAAGTCACGGCCAGGCAGGCCGCCAGTGTGTGAAGCTTGTAAATACGGGACATGTCGTTCCACGGCTGCAGGAATGAATGGATCCCGGTGGAAAACACGCAAAGGTGAGCCACGCACGCAGGTGCGCACGCGCAAACCGGCCTGCGCCCGCCCACCGCGGGTTGCCAAGTGAAGCTCCAGGCCGGTCTCCGGGCTTGCGAGGGTCGTGAAGCCTTCACCTTCCCATGCGTTTGCACAGTGGTATTTCGAAGGGTTCGCTCGCTTACCGTTGCGGGGGCAGCGCCGGACTTGTCGTGTAGCTCGACTCACCGGCTTCCCGTTTCACCCTGCGCGCGGCGGCGCAGGGCACCTGAAACTGGCGCGCATCTGACCATCGAAACGGCTCTGCGTCAATGGATTGCGCGGTATTGCCGATGGCGCTATCGACCCCGGCGGCGTGATACGCGGGCTTCGATGTTCTTGCGCCCGATCAGCAGCGGCGGTTTCTCCACCACCGGTTCGTCGGCCAGCCATTTGTACATCACCAGGCAATCCACCAGCCCAAGACGGGCATGGCGGTAGGCCTTGGGCAGGCGACCGACCGTTTCGAAACCCAGTTTCCGCCACAGCGCCACGGCCACTTCGTTGCTGGCCACCACCGAGTTGAACTGCAGGGCCAGGAAGCCCTCCTGGCGTGCCAGCTTTTGCGAGTGCTCGCACATCATCCGCGCCACGCCGCGCCCGCGGGCGGCTTCGCAAACCATATAGCCGCAGTTGCCCACATGGGCGCCGGGACCTGCCGCGTTGGCCTTGAGGTAATACGAACCGAGCACCTCGCCGTTCGCTTCGGCAACCAGGGTATGCAGGGGCAGTTCCAGCCACAGTTGCCGGGCGTGTTCGAAAGTGAGGGCAGGGTCGTAGGCGTAGGTTTCGCGGGCCTGGATGACGGCCTGGAAGGTTGGCCAGAAGCGCTCGAAGTCTTCGGGCGTCATGGGGCGGATGTGGATCATGCGGGTTCCTGCAAGGGCTGAGGTGCCCAGTCTGAGTAACGCGGCGCCGTCGCGCAAGGGCGGCGCCGCCAGGCCTCAGCTGTCGGCCTTGCCAACGGCATCCAGTGCCCGGGCCGAGTAGACCAGCGCGGCACCCGCATTCATGGCGACGGCCACGCCCAGGGCTTCGGCGATTTCTTCGCGGGTGGCGCCGTGCTTGACGGCTTGCTGCGAGTGCACGGCGATGCAGCCGTCGCAGCGGGTGGTGACCGCCACGGCCAGGGAGATCAACTCGCGAGTCTTGGCGTCCAGGTGGTTGGTCTTGGCACCCGCACCGCTGGCCGTCATGTAGCCGGCCACGGTGTCGGGGGAGAGTTGCTTGAGATCGCCGATGCCGGCCATCAACTGCTTACGGTAGGCGTCCCAGTCCATCATGCTCATCGTCTTCACCTTGTTGGGGTTTGGGCAGGAGATTTCAGGGTAGTCCAAGCCTTCAGATATAGATGAACACCAGCAGCAGTGCCGCGACCACGGCCCACTTTTCCAGGTAGTAGCGGGTACGGTTACGCTTCTTCAGCGCCTTGCCGCGCTCACGGATCCGGTAGATGCGGGTGAACAGACGGTTGATGCCGCCGGTCTTGTCGTTGGCGGTGTTCGGCGCGGCGGCGGCGGCCATGACATTGCGGCTGAACCAGCGGTTGAAGGCGGTCGCCCAGCGGTACTTGAGCGGACGCTCGACGTCGCAGAACAGGATGATGCGGTTGTGATCGGTGGTATTGGCGGCGTAGTGGATGTACGTTTCGTCGAACACCACCGCTTCGCCATCGCGCCAGGAATACTTTTCGCCATCCACATCGATGTAGCAGCCGTCGTCGTTCGGTGTATCCAGGCCCAGATGGTAGCGGTAGGAGCCGGCGTAGGGGTCGCGGTGGCGCACCAGTTTCGCACCCGGCGGTAGGGTGGCGAACATCGCCGCCTTGACCGTGCCGATGCCTTGGAGCAACTCGGTGGTGCGTGGGCACAGGCTCATGGCCGAGGGGTGGCTTTCGCCGTACCACTTCAGGTAGAAGCGCTTCCAGCCGGTCTTGAAGAACGAGTTGAAGCCAACGTCGTCGTAATTCTCGGATTTCTTGATGGCACCGGCATGCAGCAGTTGCTGGGCCTCTTCACGGATTTCCTGCCAGTGGTCCTTGAGCGGTTGCAGTTCCGGGAACGCCTCGACCGGCAGGTAGGGCTTGGCTGGATGCTTGGAGAACAGGTAGAGGAAGCTATTGATCGGGGCGAGGAAACTGGAGTGGTCGCCCAGCTGACGGGTCAGCTTGTGGCGTACCCGACCGCGCAGGTGAACATAGGCGATCGAGAAGACGAAAAGGAGTACGAGTGCAATTTTCATGGACGTTTACTTGTCGAAGAAATGGCCATGCGACATGGCATTAGCACGCCAGCATAAACAATCATGTAGGGACTTTGTACTTATTGTTACGTGAAATCAGGACGACTTAGGTGTAATGGCCCATGCTTTGCGCAAACGTTTCAAGTGGATTCAGCCCTATGGAGATCCCATGCCCCAGGATGTTCGCCCAAGTGGCGCCCCGTTCAAGCGACTGTTCTTCGCACTACCGGTAAAAGGCAGCCAGCGCAGTGACATTGCCCAATGGCGGCGCGGTCTGAACCTGCGCAGTGGCAAGCCGGTGCCCAGCGAGAACTTCCACCTGACCTTGTTGTTTCTTGGCGATGTGGACGCCGCACAGGTGCCTGCCATTTGCGCCGTGGTAGACAATCTGGCGCGGCCCGAGGCGCCGCTGCGGTTGCTGCTTGACCGGTTGCAGGTCTGGAACCGCGCCAATGCACTGGTGTTGGAGCCTCAGGAAACGCCTGCGGGGATGCGTCAGCTGGTGTATGGCCTGCAGCAGGCACTGCTGCCCCTGGGGTTCCAGGAGCAGGCACGCGAGTACCGGCCGCACCTTACCTTGTCCCGGGATTTTCGCGGGCAGCTGCCTGAAGCGACGGTGGCCCCGGAGTTCTTTATCGCGGCCCGGCATTTCACCTTGTACGAGTCACGCAAGGGGCGCTACTGGCCGCTGGCCGAGTGGCCGTTGTTGTAGAGCACGGTGGGCGCGGCCTGGCGTCGCGAAATGGCTGCCTCAGAAATGACGCACTAAACGGGGTATGACAGGAGGCGGCCACTTTCGTCCCCTGGACTGCGGGCAAACTGGCGTTTGTACTCGCGGCTGAACTGCGAGGTGCTCTGGTACCCCACCCGGTGCGCTGTCTGCGCCACTCCAAGGCCTTCGCCGATCAGCATTTGCTGGGCTTTGAGCAGCCGCAGACGCTTGAGGTACTGCATCGGTGCCATGTCGGTGCAACGCTTGAAATGCTCATGAAAAGTCGAAACGCTCATGTTGGCGCACGCCGCCAGGTCTTCGACGCTCAGTGGCTCGGTGTAGTGCTCGCGCAAGTGGGCCAGGGCCGCGCCGATGCGGGCGAAGTGACCTTGCTGTTCGACCAGTGCCCTCAGGACATTGGCCTGGGGGCCGCGCATGGCGGTGTAGAGCACTTCGCGTACACGTGCCGGGCCAAGAACCTTGGCGTCCAGCGGGTTTTGCAGGCACTGCAGCAGGCGTTCGACGCTGTCGCGCATCGGCGCATCCAAAGCCGCCGACGTCATCGACTGCGGAGTTTGCGCCTGCACTGTGGCGTCGGGGGGCAGGTCCATGCTTTGCACCAGCTCACCGAGCACCGCGCGGTCGATGTCCACGGCTACGCCAAGCAGAGGCGCATCGGGAGTGGCAAAGGTTTCGCACATAAAGGGCACCGATAGCGCCTGCACCAGGTAATGGCCGGCGCCATACTCCAGCGTGCGTGGCCCAAGGCGAGCAAGCTTGCTGCCCTGGGCCAGGATCATCAGGCTCGGCTCGTAGATCTGCGGGCTGCTGGCCACGTAGTGGTCCCAGCTCAGGACGTTCACCTGGGGCAGGGCGGTGGGTACGAAACCGGGGCGTGTGGTCAGTCTGCGGATCAGGGCGCAGAGGGTGGCATTGGCGTCGACGTGGCGGGTCAGTTGCATGAGGAACCAGGGCAGAGAATCAGACAGTCGCATCATCGCAGATTGACGGTCTAGCGCCAGAGCTTGGCTGTTAGTTCCGTAGAATCAGGCATGGATGCCGGAGAATCGGTTGTGGGCTCAGCGATTCGAGGCGCGCAGAATGCGTCGCCTGAATCGTTTCACTTCCCATGAGGTACCGTATGTACACCGCTATCGGTTACGCCGCCCAGACGTCCACCAGCCCCCTCGCGCCGATGACCTTCCAACGTCGCAGCCCACGCCCGGACGATGTCGCTATCGAGATTCTCTACTGTGGCGTGTGCCACTCGGACATCCACCAGGCCCGCAACGAATGGGGCATCGCAGTCTATCCACTGATGCCGGGCCACGAAATCATCGGCCGGGTGACCGCCGTGGGGGCGAATGTTACCCGGTACAAGGCGGGCGATCTGGTCGGCGTCGGCTGTATGGTCGATTCCTGCCGTCACTGCGAAGCCTGTGCCAAGGACCTGGAGCAGTACTGCCTGGAAGGCCCGACCATGACCTACGCCACCCCCGACCGGGTGGACGGCAGCAATACCATGGGCGGCTACTCCAACAGCATCGTGGTCGACGAGCATTTCGTCGTGCGTATTCCCGAGGGCATGGACCTGGCCAGTGCCGCGCCGATTCTGTGCGCGGGTATCACCACTTACTCGCCACTCAAGCACCACGGCGTCGGCCCAGGCCACAAGATCGGCATTCTCGGCATGGGCGGCCTGGGCCACATGGGCATCAAGCTGGCCAAGGCGCTGGGTGCCGAAGTGACGCTGTTCACCCGCTCCCAGGCCAAGGCCGAGGAGGCGCGCCGCCAAGGCGCCGACCATGTGATCGTGTCCACCGATGCCGAGCAGATGCGTGCTGCCGCCGGGCGCTTCGATTTCCTGCTCGACACCATCCCGGTGCCGCACGACCTGAACCCGTACCTGGAAACCCTCAGGTTCGACGGCGTGCACATCCTGGTCGGTCTGATCGAACCGGTAGACCCGGCGCTGCATGCGGCCAACCTGGTATTGAAGCGTCGGGTGCTGGCTGGCTCGTTGATCGGCGGTATAGCCCAGACCCAGGAAGTGCTGGACTTCTGCGCCGAGCACGATATTCGCTGCGACATCGAGCTGCTGGATATTCGTCACATCAACCAGGCTTACGAGCGGATGATCGCCGGTGATGTGAAATACCGGTTCGTCATCGACATGGCGACGCTGCAGGGTTGATCGAACCCCAGGTCGGCGCGATGAATCTGGGACGCCTGTGGTTGTGAGGGGCTGGGCTGACGCGTACCATGCCCGGCATTCCTTCCAATAACAGACCGTACGTCAGCACCGTGCCCGCGTGTGCCAGGCGCGCCGACTGTTGCCTCGTTTCCGGAGTAACGATATCCACCCATGAACGGACCCATTCCTACCCACCTACCCACCACTACGGGTAATGGCAGCTGGTTGAGCGTCATTGCCCTGGCATTGGCGGCCTTCATCTTCAACACCACCGAATTCGTCCCGGTGGCATTGCTCAGCGACATCGGTCGCAGCTTCGAGATGACCACCGCGCAAGTCGGGCTGATGTTGACCATCTACGCCTGGGTGGTGGCGCTGGCGTCGTTGCCGATGATGCTGATGACCCGCAACATTGAGCGCAGGCGTCTGCTGCTGATGGTGTTCGCGGTGTTCATCGTCAGCCACCTGTTGTCGTGGCTGGCGCAGAGTTTCGCCATGTTGCTGGTCAGCCGGATCGGTATCGCCTTGGCCCATGCCGTGTTCTGGGCCATCACCGCATCGCTGGCGGTGCGTGTGGCGCCACCGGGGCAGCAGGCCAAGGCCTTGGGGCTTTTGGCCACCGGTACCACACTGGCGATGGTGCTGGGCATTCCGCTGGGCCGCGTGGTGGGTGAGGCGCTGGGCTGGCGCACCACTTTTCTCAGCATCGCCGGGGTGGCGCTGGCGACCATGCTATGCCTGATGAAGTCGTTGCCGCTGTTGCCCAGCCAGAACTCCGGCTCGCTGCGCAGCCTACCGATTCTGTTCAAGCGTCCAGCGCTGGTCATCACCTACCTGTTGGTGACCTTGGTGATTACCGCGCAGTTCACCGCCTACAGCTACATCGAGCCGTTCGCCCTGCATGTGGCGCAGATCGGCGGCGAACGTACCACCTTGGTACTGCTGCTGTTCGGTGGCGCTGGCGTGTTCGGTTCGCTGCTGTTCAGCCGTTACAGCGACCGCTTCCCCCATGGCTTCCTGATTGGCTCGATCAGCCTGCTGGCTGCTTGCCTGCTGTTGTTGCTGCCACTGTCGGGCAACTTCTATGGGTTCGCGGCGTTGAGCATGTTCTGGGGCGTGGCGATCCTGAGTTTCAGTCTGGCGCTGCAATCTAAGACCCTGAAGTTGGCCTCCGACGCCACCGACGTGGCCATGGCGTTGTTCTCTGGCATCTACAACATCGGCATTGGTGGTGGGGCGCTGCTGGGCAGCATCGTCAGCAGCCAGATGGGCGTGGCGGACATCGGCCTGGTGGGCGGTAGCGTAGCCGTGGCGGGGTTGCTGCTGGCGCTGGCCAGCACCCGGCGCTTCCGGGAAGCGCTGGGGGCCTGAGCACTCCTGGAAAGGCATCACCGCATCGGTTGAAGCCGGCTTGCCGGCTATGAGGGCGTAAGTCTCAACCCAGGACAGCCAACCCTGCCGACACCAGCAACAACCCGGCAAGTCCCCGGTTGAACCCACGCAGCCGCTGCGGCGAATGCAACCAGCGGGCGCTCCCCACGCCCAGCATCGCCCAGACGGTCATGCACGGCAGGGCAACCAGCAGGAACACCAGCGCCAACTGCCACACTGGCAGTGACGGCGCGGCGAACACGCCGATCACCGCCACCGCCATCATCCACACCTTTGGGTTGACCAGTTGCAACGACGCAGCGCTGAAGGCGCTGAAGGGCTTGCCAGTGAGACTGTGCAGCGGTTCGTCAGCGCTGCGCAGCATCTGCCACGCCAGCCAGCTCAACCAGATCACTCCAGCCCAGCTCATCAACTGCTGGGCGAGGGGGTGGCGAGTCAGCCAATCACCCAAACCCAGGCCGACCATCAGCACCACCCCTGCGGCCGCGCCACACCCCGCCACGATCGGCGCCACGCTGGCTCGCAGGCCCAGGCGGGCACTGTGGGCAAGGATCAGCAGGTTGGTCGGTCCTGGGCTGATGCTGGCGACCAGGGCAAAGAGGATGAAAGGCAACAGGGACGACGACATGACGAGTACTCCAATGAATCGGAGCACCATCCTCGCTGTCAGCGGTGCTTCAGTCTGGAAGCTTTGAGCAACGTCGACGGTAGTCGGCCGGGGTCAGTCGATATGCGCGGCGGAACCAGCGGCCGAGATGGCTCTGGTCGGCGAAACCCAAGGTCGAGGCCACTTCGGCTGGCGTCTGGCCTTTGGCAAGCAGGCGCCGGGCACGGGCCACCCTCAGCTGGATCAGGTAGGCGTGCGGCGCCAGGCCGAATGCAGCCTTGAAGGCGCGGGTCAGGCGGAAGCGGTCGACAGCACAGACATGGGCCAGGTCGTCCAGGCCGATGTCCTGGTCAAGATGGGCATGCAGATAGTCGCGGGCCACCTGGGCGACCAGGGGCAGGCGCGGGTCGGGGTTGATCCGTTTGCGCCAGTGCAGGTGCCGGGTAAGGCAACTGAGCAGGTCATCCGTAGCGGTCTGGCGGACCATGCGCAATTCTTCGCCGTGCAATGCCTGGAAGGCGCGGAACGTGGCTAGGGACAGGTGCTCGTCGCGCCAAAGCGTGCCTTTGAAGCTGGGCAGGCTGCCGGCCGGGGCCTGTCCGAACAGCGCGCGCATTTCGGCTTCCAGCCAGTTCGGGTCCAGGTACAAGGTCGAGTAGGTAAAGCCGTCATCGGTGGGCGCGTGGCCGTCGTGCAATTCACCGGGTTCGAGCAAGAACACCTGCCCAGGCGTGCTGTTGTGTTGCTCGCGGCGGCAGTTGAACTGTTGCACACCCTGCTCGGTCACCCCGACCAGGTACGTGTCGTGCCAGTGTGGGTCGTAGGCGTGACCGGTGAAGTGCGCACGCACCGACTCGATGCCGGTGTCGGCGTCCTGCTTGAGGTCGATCCAATTGCTCATGGCCGGGTGCTGCTGTGGAAATAGGCTTGCCACTGTAACTCGCAGGTCCTGCCCCGGCTTAGAACATTTGTGCAGAAAGTCAGGTCATCGCGGGTCCAGCGCCGCGAACCGGTCACGCAACCACACATGCAGGCGAGAAACCGCAGGCGACAGCTGTTTGCGGTGCGGGCATACCAGGGTCACCGGCGTCGGTTCACCAGGGTGGTCGGGCAACAGGACCTCCAGCTCGCCGGCGGCCACATTGGCACGCACATCCAGCCACGATTTATAGGCAATGCCTTCGCCCATCAGCGCCCAGCGCCTGACCAGGTCGGCGTCGTCGCTGAACAGCGAACCCTTGACCTGTACTGTGCGATCTCCCAGGCGCCACTTGTCATAGACCCGGCCTTGTTGTGGGTACAGAAGGCACGCATGGTGATGCAGCGCCTCGGGTGTGGTCGGCCGTCCATGGTGGGCCAGATAGGCCGGCGAGGCGACCACGACACGGCGATTGGCAGGCGCCAGAGGCAAGGCGATGTAGTTGGCATCGTCGTTGGTCCCATAGCGGATGGCCACGTCGACCGGGTCGCGGTAGAAGTCGGCGAGCTGATCGGAAAGGAGGATGCGCAAGTTAAGGTCGGGGTGTTCGCGGCGAAACTCCGTGAGCCATGGCAACAACATGTTGCGGCCCAGGTCCGACGGCGCCGATACCTGTAGCACACCGCGCAGGCTACTGTGGGCGCCGTGCAGGTTGTCCCGCCCTTGGCGCAGGCTTTCCAGGACGGTATGCGCGGTGGGCAGGTACAGCTCACCCTCGGCGGTCAGTCGCAGGCTGCGGGTGGTGCGGGCGAACAGACGTACGTCCAGTTCGCGCTCCAGGCGCTTGATGGCGGCGGCCACCTGCCCGGGCAGCACTTCGGCCTCCTGGGCGGCAGCGGTGAAGCTGCCCAAGGCGCTACTGCGAACGAACAATTCCAGATCAGCGATACGCAGCATTTTCACTCCAAAGATGAAAGTGTTGCTGCATTGTGCCTGTTTTTCTTTTTCTACGGACAGATAAGATGCGTGGCAAACCCGTGCCACCACCAGGAGTCGATTCATGGATACCGTTGCGCTCGCCAAACGCCGTTACACCACCAAAGCCTACGATGCCTCGCGCAAGATCCCACAGGCCACCATCGACGCGCTGCTTGAGCAGTTGCGTCACAGCCCGTCGTCGGTGAACTCGCAACCCTGGCATTTCATCGTTGCCGACAGCGCCGAAGGCAAGGCGCGTTTGGCCAAGAGCACGGTGGGAGGGTTTGCGTACAACACACCAAAGATCCTCGATGCGTCCCATGTCATCGTTTTCTGCACCCGCACCGAGATGACCGAAGCGCACCTCGATGCCGTGCTCGATCAGGAAGCGGCCAATGGTCGATTCCGTGACGAGCAGGCCCGCGCCGCGCAGAACCAGAGCCGCCGCCACTATGTGAATCTGCACCGATACGATCAGAAAGACCTGCAGCACTGGATGGAAAAGCAGACCTACCTGGCCCTGGGTACCGCGCTGCTCGGTGCCGCCGCACATGGCCTGGACGCCACGCCGATCGAGGGTTTCGACAGCAAGGTCATGGACGCCGAGCTGGGCCTGCGTGAGCGCGGTTTCACCAGCGTGGTGGTGCTGAGCCTGGGCTATCGCAGCGACGCAGACTTCAATGCGGGGTTGAACAAGTCGCGTCTGCCAGCCTCGACCGTCTTTACCTTCCTCTGAGCGGCAGCCTGAGCGCTGAAAGCCGGCCCCATCAGAGGTGCCGGCGTTCAGGTGCCAGGGCCTAGCCCGACCCCGTGCAGGGCCGCCACGTCAGCTTCGGATGAACGCCAGCAAGTCGGCATTGATCACGTCGGCATGGGTGGTAGGCATGCCATGGGGGAAGCCTTTGTAGGTTTTCAGCGTGCCGTTGGGCAGCAGCTCTGCCGACTTCGGCCCTGAGTTTTCATAGGGCACGATCTGATCATCATCGCCGTGCATGACCAGTACCGGTTGCTTGATGCCTTTGAGGTCCTGCGTGAAGTCGGTTTGCGAGAAGGCGACAATGCCGTCGTAATGGGCCTTGGCGCTGCCGATCATGCCCTGGCGCCACCAATTGGCGATGACGCCCTCGCTGGCCTGTACGCCAGGCCGGTTGTAGCCATAGAACGGTCCGGCCGGGACATCGCGATAGAACTGTGCACGGTTGCTGGCCACCTGTTCCTGGAAACCGTCGAATACCGACTTGTCCAGGCCGCCCGGGTTAGCCGGCGTCTTCACCATCAGCGGGGGTACCGCGGCAATCAGGACGGCCTTGGCCACCGGGTCCTGGGGGTACTTGGCCATGTAGTGCACCACTTCGCCGCCGCCTGTCGAGTGACCGACATGGACAGCTCCTTGGATACCCAGGTGCTGGACCACCGCAGCCACGTCAGCGGCGTAGTGATCCATGTCATGGCCCTCCCAAACCTGGCTGGAACGTCCGTGGCCACGGCGGTCATGGGCGACCACTCGGAAGCCTTTGGCGAGGAAGAACAGCATTTGCGCGTCCCAGTCGTCGGCACTCAGTGGCCAGCCGTGGTGGAAGTGGATGACGGGTGCATCGCGCGGCCCCCAGTCCTTATAGAAGATATGAACGCCGTCTTTGGTTGTTACGTAGCTCATGGTTGTTTCTCCTCCGTAGGGGGGTATCAGGCAGAGTCGAATGAACCATTGAGAATAGGAGAGATTTCGCCAGGCATAGGAGATTTTGGGGCGGTGACTTATCGGAATACCCAGAGCACGCGGGTCGCCCGGTCGGACAGGTTGGCGTAGCGGAACTGGCTGTGCGGGGGGAGCTGGAAGCTGTCGTTGGGGCGCAGGGTGACGGCTTGGTCGTGGCCATCGAGCCACAAGGTGAGCTCCCCTTCGAGCACGAAGCCGCCTTGTTCGGCGCTGTCGTTCAAATGCCCATCGCCGCTGCTGGCGCCTGGCGCCAAGTGGCTGTCCAGCATCGAGAACCCACCGTTGAGCTTGGGTGATACCAGTACGTCGGTGATGCCGGCGGCGTAATACAGCGTACGTCTCTCGTCCGGGCGGGTGACCCAGTCCAGCGCCCTGGGCTTGCTGACGTGGTAGAAGTAGGTGGTAGGTACCTTCAGTGCTTCACTGATTGCGGTCAGGTCGGCGACGGTGGGGCGCGACAGCCCGCGCTCGACTTGGGAGAGGAAGCCCACCGAGCGGTTGATCCTCGCCGCCAGGTCGTCAAGGGTCAGGCCACGGTGCTTGCGCAGGTCACGTACCAGAATCGCCAGCCCCTCGATCTCATCCTGCATGTTCATGTGCCAGCCTCGCTTCAGAAATGGTCCCGCAGCCGGTACCACGCCTTGGCGGCTGCCTCCAGGGGCGCGGCCAGGGTGTCGCCGCCGGGAAAGCGGCCATTGTCGATGCCCTGGTAAAGTGCCAACAGGTCATCGTCACCCAGGATCGCATCGCTGACTGCTTTCGCCGCCGCCAGGGTCGGCAGCACACCATGGCCGGAAAAACCTTGCAGCCAGTAGCGCTGGCTGTCCCGGCCAACGTCCGGGGTGCGCCGCATGCTGCAGTCGATATGGCCACCCCAGGCGTAGTCGATGGTCACGCCCGTCAGTTGAGGGAAGACCCGTTCCAGGTAGGGGCGGGTGGCGCTGGCCACGTCCTTGGGTATGCCGCCCAGGTAGGTGCAGCCACCGCCGAACAGCAAGCGGTGGTCCGGGGTGAGGCGGAAATAGTCGGGGACGAACTGGTTGTCGATCACGCAACTGTTGCGCGGCAGCAGCGATGCGGCAAGTGCAGGGTCAAGCGGCGCGGTGGCGACCTGGTACGAGCCCACTGGCAACAGCCTGCGTGAGAGCGTGCGGTCGAGGCGGTCGATGTAGGCATTGCAGGCCAGCACCAGCACGTCACACCGCACTTCGCCGCGCTCGGTGCGGACGCGATAACCGTTGTTGGTCTGCTGGTAGTCGACCACTTGGCTTTGTTCGAAGATGCCCCCGCCCGCGGCTTCGAGGGCAATGGCCAGTCCCTGGGCGAGCTTGAGCGGGTTGAGGTGCGCGCCCTTGCCGTCGTACAGCGCAGCCTGGTAGCGCGGGCTGCCGATCCACTGCGCCAGCTCGTCGCGGCCAATCAGGCGCAAGCCGTCGTAGCCCCATTTGTCTTCGGCCTCGTGCAGGGCTTCTTCCAGCATCTTCACACGGCGAGGCAGTACCGCCGCCCACAGGCTGCCGGGCCGGTAGTCGATGTCGAAACCGTGGCGCAGGGGCAGTTCACGCATCTCTTCTGCCGCCCAGCACATGCTGTCCCACAGCCGACGTGCGCGTTCTGTGCCAAGGGATTTTTCCAGCGGCGGCATGTCGCACGACCAACCCAGCAATGCCTGGCCACCATTGCGCCCGGAGGCAGCCCATGCCACACGACTGGATTCGAGCAAGGTCACGCGCTTACCGGCCAAGGCCAGGCGCAGGGCAGTGTGCAGGCCGCTGAAGCCAGCACCAACGATCACTACATCGGTGTCATGCTGGCCTTGCAGGGTAGGGCGCAAGGGGATGGGGGTGGGGAAGGTCTGGGCGTAGTAGCTGGCAATATGCTGAGCG
Source organism: Pseudomonas taiwanensis DSM 21245 (assembly GCF_000425785.1). Classification (GTDB taxonomy): domain Bacteria; phylum Pseudomonadota; class Gammaproteobacteria; order Pseudomonadales; family Pseudomonadaceae; genus Aquipseudomonas; species Aquipseudomonas taiwanensis. Next base: position 81,435 of record NZ_AUEC01000016.1, on the reverse strand, counting down.
GATTGCTTGAACATGCAGATGCCTCGTGAAATTTATAGTGCTTATTTTCATGAAAATGTAGCATTATTTTTTCACAGCGCCAGCTTTCTTTTATGGGAGATTCGCGGCTACCGCTCTTACGCAGGGTGGCGATGAGGAGGAGGCAACGATCAATCCTCCGGCTATGTCGATGCCTTGCGCCGAGGCTGCTTCGGTTTGCCAGCGCTCGCTTTGCCTTTCCCGCTGCTCCGGCGCTTCTTCTTCCACGGTGTCGCTGCCTTGCCTGCCGCCGGTCCGCTGATGGTCAGTTGCATGCCGCTGCAGCGCTGCACCAGCTTGCCCATCCAGGCCGATTGCCGCGCGACGAATTCCTCCAGGCTCATTTCGCCGCTTTGCACCATGTCCAGGGCCTGCTCCCAGATCGCCGTGGTACCGGGGTCGGCAATGGCGCGGGGGACGGCGTCGATCAGGCTGAAGGCTGCCGGGGTGGCGCTCAGCGCCTTGCCGTTCTTCACCAGGTACCCGCGGTCGAGCAGGCCTTGGATGATGCTGGCACGGGTCGCCTCGGTGCCGATGCCGGTGGTTTCCTTGAGCTTTTGTTTCAGGCGAGGGTCGTCGACCAGTTTGGCGACGTTCTTCATGGCCTTGATCAGGTCGCCTTCGGTGAAGGGTTTGGGGGGCTGGGTCCATTGATCCTTCAGTTGCACATCGTGCACGTTGCACACCTGGCCTTCAGACAGGACTGGCAGCACCTGGGCCGGTGGCGCCTCGCGGCCTTTGTTCGGGGTCAGTGCCTCGGGGAGGGCGCGGCGCCAACCTGGCTCGACGATCTGCTTGCCCACGGCACGCAGCGCGTGGCCGGCGCAATCGAATTCGGCTTGGGTGCGGTCGAATTCATGATTGGGCAGGAACTGCGCCAGATAGCGGGCACGAATGAGCGTGTAGACCGCCTTGTACTTGGCCGGCAGGCGGGACGGGTCGCTGGCGGCCGCGGTGGGGATGATGCCGTGGTGAGCGCTGACCTTGGCATCGTTCCAGGCCCGTGAACGGCGCTGGGGCGTCAGGTATGGCTGCAAGGGGGCCAAACTGGCGTCGGCGCGTTGTAGCGCGGCGAGGATTGCCGGAGCCTCGCTGTGCTGGCTCATGGGCAGGTAGCCGCAGTCGCTGCGCGGGTAAGTGATCAGCTTGTGGGTTTCATACAGCGCCTGGGCGATGTCGAGGGTTTCCTGGGCGCCGAGTCCGAACTTCTTCGAGCACAGCTCCTGCAGAGTGCCAAGGTCGAAGGGCAGGGGCGCTGCTTCTCGCACGCGCTCAGTGGCTACCTTCAGCACCTGCGCGGTGCCTGAGTTGCCCATATCGGCGGCGGCTTGTTGTGCCAATGCCGGGTTCAGGCAGCGGCCCTGATCGTCGCAGGCATCCTCTGGAGCGCGCCACTGGGCGTTGAAGTGCTGGCCGGCGTGTTCCAGCTGCACGTCGATGGACCAGAACGGCACGGGTACGAAGTCGGCGATGCTGCGGTCGCGGTCGACCACCAGACGCAAAGTCGGCGTCTGTACACGGCCTACCGGCAGTACGCCCTGGTAGCCGGACTGGCGACCGAGCAGGGTGAACAGCCGGCTCATGTTCATGCCGATCAGCCAGTCGGCCCGCGAGCGGCCCAGTGCCGAGTGATAAAGGCTGAACGTGTCCTGACCCGGCAGCAGCCGGGCCAGGGCCTTGCGAATCGACGCATCGTCCAGGGCCGACAGCCATAGGCGTTGAATCGGACCCCGATAACGACAGTGCTCGACCAGCTCGCGGGCGATCATCTCGCCTTCACGGTCGGCGTCAGTGGCGATCACCAGCTCCCGGGCTTCTCCCAGCAGGCGCTTGACCGCCTTGAACTGGCTGGCGGTCTTGGGCTTGACCAGCATTTTCCATTTTTCCGGAATGATCGGCAGGTCGGCCAGGTTCCAACGTTTGTAGCGAGCGTCGTAGCTGTCGGGCGGTGCGGTTTCAAGCAGGTGGCCGATGCACCAGGTCACGCAGACATCGGTGCCTTGCCAGCAGCCGTCGCCCTTGCGATTGGCACCTAGCACCTTGGCGATGTCTTTTGCCTGAGAGGGTTTTTCACAGAGGAACAGGCGCATGGCCGGGAACGCTTCATCGGGAAAGATGGGCACTAGGATGCGCAAGCGAGGGCGCGCAGGCAAGCTTTATCTGGATGGATGTACAGGTTTTTGTGTCGGGCAGGCATGTCTTTGGCCGGCAGCGGCCCTTTCGCGGGTAAACCCGTGATAGGGCCGCTGCCGGTTGTGCATCAGGCGCGCGAATCGCGGACCATGTCCACGTGCGGGATACCCGCTTCGAGGAACTCTTCGCTGACAACGCGGAAACCCAGCCGCTCATAGAAGGGGGTGGCATGGACCTGGGCGCTGAGCATTTGTTGCTTGAGGTCGCGGTTCTGCGCTTCGGCGATCACGGCCTTCATCAGCGCATCGCCAACCTTCAGTCCGCGCCAGTCCTTGAGCACTGAAATGCGTCCGATGGTGCCGTCGGGCAGCAGGCGGGCGGTACCGATCGGGTAGTCGCCTTCCAGGGCGAGAAAGTGCAGGGCGTCCTGGTCTTCGGAGTCGAACTCCAGCTCCGGCGGGATGTGCTGTTCGGCGACGAATACCGCCTCACGAATGCGGCGGATATCGGCGTTGTCTTTGTGCCAGTCGGCCAGGCGAACGCTGATCTTATTCATTGGCAAACCCCAGGCTTCCTTGTTTGACCAACTGCTGTACCAGCATAAGGCCATCTTCGTCCTGCAGCCACTGGTCAAGGTTGTCGATATGCAACGCGTCGGCGGAACACACCAGTTTCAGCAGTTCGCGCAGTTTGTCCGGCAGCGGGCAGCTGCGGCCGCTGGCGAACAGCATCAGGTCGTCGTTGAGCTCGGACCAGGCCATGCGTGCACTCGGGTTGCGGATCAGGATCGCGCCGTCTTCAAGGGCCTCGATCAGCTCGTCTTCGGACAACTCTTCGCCGACGACCTGTTCCGGATAGCGTGGCTCGGTCATGAACTGGCCGAACCAGGTCAGCAGCAGGTCTTTGTCGCCCATGTGCTTGTCGAGCAGCGCCTTGAGGCGGTCGAGGGCATCGTGCTGAATCTGGTGTGGGTCGCTGGCAGGCTCCGCGTCGGCGTCGCTGTAGCGCTCTTCGTCGGGCAGGAACTGGCCGAGGAAGTCGGTGAAGTGGGTCAGGACCTCAGCGGCGCTCGGGGCGCGGAAGCCTACCGAGTAGGTCAGGCAGTCGTCCACGGCCACGCCGTAGTGGGCCAGGCGCGGTGGCAGGTACAGCATGTCACCCGGTTCCAGGGTCCACTCGCCGCTTTGCTCGAACTCGGCGAGGATGCGCAGGTCGGCATGCGGCAGCAGCGGGCTGTCGCTGTTGCACATCTGGCCGATCTTCCAGTTGCGCTGGCCGTGGCCTTGCAGCAGGAACACGTCGTAGTTGTCGAAGTGTGGGCCGACACTGCCTCCGGGGGCGGCGAAGCTGATCATCACATCGTCGATACGCCAACTTGGCAGGAAGCGGAAGTGCTCCAGCAGCTCGGCGACTTCCGGAACGAACTGGTCGACGGCTTGCACCAGCAGGGTCCAATCCTTCTCCGGCAGCTCGGCGAAGGTTTCCTCCTCGAACGGGCCCCGGCGCAGCTCCCATGGGTGCGCGCCGTGCTCGAGGACGATGCGCGACTCGACTTCGTCTTCCAGGGCCAGGCCGGCCAGCTCGTCGGGGTCGATAGGGCTTTCGAAGTCCGGGAACGCCTGGCGCACCAGCAGGGGCTTCTTCTGCCAGTAGTCGCGCATGAATTCGCGGGCCGTGAGGCCGCCGAGCAGCTGCAGTGGAGTATCAGGATTCATGTTCAACCTATTGAAAAAACGTAATTTTCGTACGGGAATAAAAACGCCCGGCCAAGCCGGGCGTTGTACGCGACGCTCAGCTTAGATGCGTTTGGCCTGGGCTGCCGCGTTGCCGATGTAGGTCGCCGGGGTCAGCTGCTTGAGCTCGGCCTTGGCTTCGGCTGGCATGTCCAGACCATCGATGAAGGTCAGCAGCGCTTCAGGCGTGATGCCCTTGCCACGGGTCAGCTCCTTGAGCTTCTCGTAGGGGTTCTCGATGTTGAAACGACGCATGACGGTCTGGATCGGCTCGGCCAGGACTTCCCAGCAGGCGTCCAGGTCGGCGGCGATGCGCTGGGTGTTGATTTCCAGCTTGCCGATACCTTTGAGGCTGGCCTCGTAGGCGATGACGCTGTGGGCGAAGCCCACGCCCAGGTTGCGCAGCACGGTGGAGTCGGTCAGGTCGCGCTGCCAGCGGGAGACTGGCAGTTTGCTGGCCAGGTGCTGGAACAGTGCGTTGGCAATACCCAGGTTGCCTTCGGAGTTCTCGAAGTCGATTGGGTTGACCTTGTGCGGCATGGTCGAGGAGCCGATTTCGCCAGCGACGGTCTTCTGCTTGAAGTAGCCCAGGGATATGTAGCCCCAGACGTCACGGTCGAAGTCGATGAGGATGGTGTTGAAGCGAGCGATGGCGTCGAACAGCTCGGCGATGTAGTCGTGCGGCTCGATCTGGGTGGTATAGGGGTTGAACACCAGGCCCAGCTCGTCTTCGATGAAGGCGCGGGCGTTGGCTTCCCAGTCGATCTGCGAGTAGGCCGACAGGTGGGCGTTGTAGTTGCCCACGGCACCGTTGATCTTGCCCAGCAGCGGTACGGCGGCAACCTGGGCGATCTGGCGCTCCAGACGGTACACGACGTTGGCCAGCTCTTTGCCCAGGGTGGTCGGCGATGCCGGTTGGCCGTGGGTACGCGACAGCATAGGCACGTCGGCGTACTGATGAGCCAGGGCGCGGATGGCGTCGGCGATCTGACGCATCAGCGGCAGCAGGACTTCGTCACGACCGGCGCGCAGCATCAGGGCGTGGGACAGGTTGTTGATGTCCTCGCTGGTGCAGGCGAAGTGGATGAACTCGCTGACCTTGGCCAGCTCAGGCAGCTTGGCGGCCTGCTCCTTGAGGAGGTATTCGATCGCCTTGACGTCGTGGTTGGTGGTGCGCTCGATTTCCTTGACGCGCTCGGCGTGCTCGAGCTTGAAGTCGGTGGCCAGGCTGTCCAGCAGGGCGTTGGCTTCGGCGGAGAACGCCGGCACTTCGCCGATCTGCGGGTGGGCGGCCAGACGCTGGAGCCAGCGGACTTCGACCAGGGCGCGGAAACGGATGAGACCGTATTCGCTGAAAATAGGGCGCAGGGCCTGGGTTTTGCCGGCGTAACGGCCGTCTACAGGGGAAACCGCAGTGAGCGAAGAGAGCTGCATGGGGTGTTCTCGGACAGTCAGGCTTTTGGAAGGGCGCATATCATACATGAAAAATGCGCTCAGGTCGGGTGGCTGACCAAAGGTCAGGCCATTTATCAGGTGCGGCATTGCGTATTGCCTGTTCCGGCACTCTCGCTGGCAAGTCAGCTCCCACAGGACTTGCACCGCGCTCGAGGCGAGTGCGGTTCCTGTGGGAGCTGGCTTGCCGGGATGAGGGCCGGAACGGTCAACCCCCCCCTCAGGAAGGGTTGCGCATCATGTCGTACAGTTCGTTCAGCAACTTGCGCCGGCTGAACACCAATTGCCAGCGGTGCCCGCCCAGCTGGCGCCACAGGCGCGCGGCGCGGATGCCAGCCAGCAGCAGGGCGCGGATTTTCGAGGCATTGCTGGCCTGCTGCAGGAAGCGCATGTCGCCATGCACCTGGATGCGCTGGCGCAGGGTGCTCAGAGTGTCCTGGTACAACGCGCCGCTGGAAGCGATGACGTTTTCGTGGACCAGGCCAAAATGCTCGGCCTGCGACTGGATCTGGGGCAAGCGGTTGCCGATGGTGTCGAGCAGGTCGCCGCGCTTGTTCAGCTGGCGCTCCAGGCCCAGCATCGACAGGGCATAGCGCAGGGGCTCGCGCTGCAGGCTGCTGGGGTCGCGCTCCAGGGCGCCGACCAGGGCGCGATAGCCATCGCGCAGGTTGAGGTCGTCGCCGCCGAACACTTCCAGGGTGTCCTTCGGGTCGCGGACCAGCAAGCTACCGATCATGCAGCCAATGTTGGCCTCGCTGGCCTGCCCGGTGCGGGCGATGCGGTCGACCAGCACCGCGGCCTGGAACACGCCGCCCAGGGCGACCAGTTGCTCCTGCAGGTTGCTCATGCGCGCGGGCTCCACGGCTCGGCGGTTTCGATCACACCGCCGCCGAGGCAGACCTCGCCGTCATAGAACACCACCGACTGGCCTGGAGTGACAGCCCGTTGCGGCTCGTCGAACACTGCGCGGTAGCCGGTCTCGGTGCGCTCCAGGGTGCATTGCTGGTCGCTCTGGCGGTAACGGACCTTGGCGGTGAGTTTACGCGGGCTGCTCAGGTCGATCGGGTTGACCCAGAAGATTTCCGAGGCGAGCAGGGCGCGGGAGAACAGCCACGGATGTTCGTTGCCCTGGCCCACCACCAGCACGTTGCGAGCCAGGTCCTTGTGCAGCACGTACCACGGCTCGTCGCCGGCATCTTTCAAGCCGCCGATTCCCAAGCCCTGGCGCTGGCCGATGGTGTGGTACATCAAGCCGTGATGGCGGCCGATCACCTCGCCTTCGGTGGTCTCGATATCGCCAGGCTGAGCGGGCAGGTACTGCTTGAGGAAGTCGCTGAAGCGGCGTTCGCCAATGAAGCAGATCCCGGTGGAGTCCTTTTTCTTGGCGGTGGCCAAGCCGTGTTTCTCGGCGATGGCACGGACTTCGGGCTTCTCCAGTTCGCCGACCGGGAACAGGGTGCGGGCAATTTCCTTGCCGCCGACCGCGTGCAGGAAGTAGCTCTGATCCTTGTTCGGGTCCAGGCCCTTGAGCAACTCGGTGAGGTCGCCGGTATCGCGGCGGCGCACGTAGTGGCCGGTGGCGATCAGGTCGGCCCCCAGGGAAAGGGCGTAGTCGAGGAACGCCTTGAACTTGATTTCGCGGTTGCAGAGGATGTCCGGGTTCGGCGTACGGCCGGCCTTGTACTCCTCGAGGAAATGCTCGAACACGTTGTCCCAGTATTCGGCGGCGAAGTTGGCGGTATGCAGCTTGATGCCGATACGGTCGCACACCGCCTGGGCGTCGGCCAGGTCTTCGCGGGCAGTGCAGTATTCGGTGCCGTCGTCTTCTTCCCAGTTCTTCATGAACAGACCTTCCACCTGGTACCCCTGCTCCATGAGCAGAAGGGCGGAGACGGAAGAGTCCACGCCGCCGGACATGCCGACGATGACGCGGGTCTTGGCGGGGTCTTTGAGTGCTGGGCTGGTCATGGCTACCGATGTGTTTCAGGGGGAAAAGCGCCGATTCTATCAAACCCGCGCACGTACGTCAGTCACGCAGCAGGTCGAGGCTGTGCAATGGTCCGGCCAGGTAGTCGTCGATGCAGCGTGGTACCAACTCGCTGCGCCAGCGCGTGGAGTCGGCCAGCAATTCTTCGCGGGTGAGCCAGACGACGCGGACGATATCGCTGTCCAGCGCCAGGTCGGCGTGGTGGCGCACGGGGCGGGCGGCGAAGCAGATGCGCTGGTAGGTTACGCCGTTGCTCGGGGCGGTGTAGAGGTAGATGCCGACCACGCCGGTCAGCTCGACTTCCCAGGCGGTTTCCTCGAGGGTTTCGCGCAGGGCGGCCTGGGGTAGGGTCTCATTGGGTTCGAGGTGGCCAGCAGGCTGGTTGAAGACGTGCTGGCCGGCTTTGAATTCTTCGACGAGGAGGAACTTGCCTTCGTGCTCGACGATGGTGGCGACGGTGATGTGGGGTTGCCAGGTCATGGTGGAGTCCTTCGATCGTTGGGGCCGCTGTGCTGCCCTCGCCGGCAAGCTGGCGCCTGCGGATTCTGGGTGTGTACCTGAAAAGCACAAACCCCGGTGCGTGGCCGGGGTTTGTGTGGTTACTTCAAGCGAGCCTTACAGGGCGGCAATGGCACTGTTCAGGGTCTGGCTTGGGCGCATCACCTTGGCGGTCAGCTCGGCATCCGGGGCGTAGTAGCCACCGATGTCGGCCGGCTTGCCCTGAACGGCGTTGAGCTCGGCGACGATGGTCGCTTCGTTCTCGGTCAGGGTCTTGGCCAGCGGGGCGAAGCGCGCCTGCAGCGCAGCGTCGTCGGTCTGAGCGGCCAGGGCCTGGGCCCAGTACAGGGTCAGGTAGAAGTGGCTGCCGCGGTTGTCGATACCGCCGACTTTGCGCGATGGCGACTTGTTGGTGTCCAGGAACTTGCCGGTAGCTTGGTCCAGGGTGTTGGCCAGGACTTTGGCGCGCGGGTTGTCGTAGGTGTTGCCCAGGTGCTCCAGGGAAGCGGCCAGGGCCAGGAACTCACCCAGCGAGTCCCAGCGCAGGAAGTTCTCTTCGACCAGTTGCTGCACGTGTTTCGGAGCCGAACCACCGGCGCCGGTTTCGAACAGGCCACCGCCGTTCATCAGCGGCACGATCGACAGCATCTTGGCACTGGTGCCCAGTTCCATGATCGGGAACAGGTCGGTCAGGTAGTCGCGCAGTACGTTACCGGTTACCGAGATGGTGTCCTTGCCTTCGCGGATGCGGGCCAGGGAGAACTTGATGGCGTCGACCGGAGCCAGGACGCGGATGTCCAGGCCGGAGGTGTCGTGGTCCTTCAGGTACTGTTGCACCTTCTCGATCATCACGCCGTCATGGGCGCGAGCCGGGTCCAGCCAGAACACCGCCGGGGTGTTGCTCAGGCGGGCGCGGTTGACGGCCAGCTTGACCCAGTCCTGGATCGGCGCGTCCTTGGTCTGGCACATGCGGAAGATGTCGCCAGCTTCGACGTTCTGTTCCAGAACGACGTTGCCCTTGCCATCGACCACGCGCACGACGCCGTCGGCCTTGATCTGGAAGGTCTTGTCGTGGGAACCGTATTCTTCGGCTTTCTGGGCCATCAGGCCGACGTTCGGTACGCTGCCCATGGTGGTCGGGTCGAATGCACCGTTGGCCTTGCAGTCCTCGATCACGGCCTGGTAGATGCCAGCGTAGCAACGGTCCGGGATCACGGCCTTGGCGTCTTGCAGTTCGCCAGCGGTGTTCCACATCTTGCCCGAGTCGCGGATCATGGCCGGCATCGAAGCGTCGACGATGACGTCGCTCGGAACGTGCAGGTTGGTGATGCCTTTGTCGGAGTTGACCATCGCCAGGGCTGGGCGCACGGCGTACAGGGCCTGGATGTCGGCTTCGATCTCGGCTTGCTTCTCGGCGGGCAGGTCCTTGATGCGGGCGTACAGGTCACCGATGCCGTTGTTGGCGTTGAAGCCGACTTCGGCCAATGCGGTGGCGTGCTTGGTCAGCACGTCGTTGTAGAACTCTTCGACGATCACGCCGAACATGATCGGGTCGGAGACCTTCATCATGGTGGCTTTCAGGTGCACCGACAGCAGTACGCCGGAGGCCTTGGCATCGGCGATCTGTTCGGCGATGAAGGCTTTCAGGGCCTTGCGGCTCATGGTGGCGCAGTCGATGACCTCGGCGGCCTTGACCGCGGTCTTTTCTTTCAGGACGGTGGTGGTGCCGTCTTTGCCGACCAGCTCGATGCGCAGGCTGTCGTCAGCTTCGATCAGTGCGGCTTTCTCGCTGCCGTAGAAGTCGCCCTGGGTCATATGGGCAACATGCGACTTGGAGTCAGCGGCCCAGGCGCCCATCTTGTGCGGATGCTTGCGTGCGTAGTTCTTGACCGACAGCGGGGCGCGGCGGTCGGAGTTGCCTTCGCGCAGAACCGGGTTCACGGCGCTACCCTTGATGCGGTCGTAGCGGGCGCGGGATTCTTTCTCGGCTTCGGTGGCCGGCTCGTCGGCGTAGTCAGGGATGTTGAAGCCCTTGCCTTGCAGCTCCTTGATCGCGGCCTTGAGCTGCGGTACCGAGGCGCTGATGTTCGGCAGCTTGATGATGTTGGCTTCGGGGGTGGTGGCCAGCTGGCCCAGTTCCGCCAGGTGATCGCCTACCTGCTTCTCGGCGCCCAATTGCTCCGGGAAGGCTGCGAGGATACGGCCGGCCAGGGAGATGTCGCGGGTTTCGACGGCGATATCGGCCGATGCGGTGAACGCTTCGATGATCGGCAGCAGGGAATAGGTGGCGAGGGCGGGAGCTTCGTCGGTGAAGGTGTAGATGATCTTGGAACGGGTGGGCATGCGGGTTAACTCTCTATGTGCTGAGCGTACTCGAGTCTCGAGGTGCGCAGGGTAGGCGCATCGCCCTGGCAACGCCATGAGCGGATAGTCGAGAGGCTGCGAGCGGTGATGGTGGATGCATCAGTCGAGCGTCAAGTGCTGAGCTGCGGTAACAACCCAGGCTTAGTGGCCGTCGATGGCCAAGGGCGAGCCGCATTTTTCCAAGGGTTCGCCCCGATGACCCTACGGTCGCGCCGCAGTATACCAAACCATGCGGGCTATTCAGCAAGGCGAAGTGATATCTGCGCATTTATAAGACCAAAGACGTAGGGGCAATGTGGCGTGTTGCCGCAGGCTCGTACGGGGCCTGCAAGGCCGTGCGGTGCGGCGGATTTCTTGCGGGAAACGGCCTGCCCGGCGACGTGCCCTGTCTCGTCGACGCACGCGCAACGCCTTGCAGGTCAGCGGATGTGGTTTAGGCTCAGTGGATCGCATGATGTCCAATCACACCCGACAGCGGAGTAGTGCAAGCATGGGATACCAGAAAATCAAGGTTCCGACCGACGGCGCCAAGATCACCGTCAATGCCGACCATTCGCTTAACGTTCCCGACAACCCCATCATTCCTTACATCGAGGGCGACGGTATCGGCGTGGATGTCTCGCCGGTGATGATCAAGGTGGTCGATGCCGCCGTGCAGAAGGCCTATGGCGGCAAGCGCAAGATTGCCTGGATGGAAGTTTACGCCGGCGAAAAGGCGACCCAGGTCTACGATCAGGACACTTGGCTCCCCCAGGAAACCCTGGATGCGGTGCGCGATTACGTGGTGTCGATCAAGGGGCCGCTGACCACCCCGGTCGGTGGCGGCATCCGCTCGCTTAACGTGGCCTTGCGCCAGCAGCTTGACCTCTATGTATGCCTGCGCCCGGTGTTGTGGTTCCAGGGCGTGCCCAGCCCGGTCAAGAAGCCTGGCGATGTCGACATGGTGATCTTCCGTGAGAACTCCGAGGACATTTATGCCGGTATCGAATGGAAGGCTGGCTCGCCGGAAGCCAACAAGGTGATCAAGTTCCTCAAGGAGGAAATGGGCGTCACCAAGATCCGCTTCGACCAGGATTGCGGCATCGGCGTGAAGCCGGTCTCCAGGGAAGGTACCAAGCGTCTGGTGCGCAAGGCCTTGCAGTATGTGGTGGATAACGACCGTGAGTCGCTGACTCTGGTGCACAAGGGCAACATCATGAAGTTCACCGAAGGGGCCTTCAAGGACTGGGGCTACGAAGTGGCACGGGACGAGTTCGGCGCCGAGCTGCTGGACGGCGGCCCATGGATGAAGTTCAAGAACCCCAAGACCGGCCGCGAAGTGATCGTCAAGGACGCCATCGCCGATGCCATGCTGCAACAGATCCTGCTACGCCCGGCCGAGTACGACGTGATCGCCACGCTTAACCTCAATGGCGATTACCTCTCCGACGCCCTGGCGGCCGAGGTGGGCGGTATCGGTATCGCGCCGGGGGCCAATCTGTCGGATACCGTGGCCATGTTCGAAGCTACCCATGGCACTGCGCCGAAATATGCCGGGCAGGACAAAGTCAACCCAGGGTCCGTGATCCTTTCGGCCGAAATGATGCTGCGCCATATGGGCTGGACCGAGGCGGCCGACCTGATCATCAAGGGCACCAATGGCGCCATTGCGGCCAAGACCGTGACCTATGACTTCGAGCGCCTGATGGAGGGGGCGACGCTGGTGAGCAGCTCAGGTTTCGGTGATGAAATGATCAAGCACATGTAATGCTGTGCCCTGGGGGGCTGGGCTGCCGGCACCATCACCGGCAAGCCGGCTCCTGCAGGGGGATGGTTAAATGAAAACCGGCCGCTTCCGTTCAAAGAAGCGGCCGGCTTGTTCGTCTACCGGCAGAGTAGGGTGCGTCAGGCATTCACGGTATCGTCGGTCGTGGTCTGTATGCCGGGTGAGGGGGTGGCGCCAGCGCTGCTGATGTTGGTCGCGTGCAAGCCTTTGGGGCCCTGGATGATCTCGAACGTCACGGCCTGTCCGGCCTTGAGCGTCTTGTAGCCGTCCATCTGGATCGCCGAATAGTGGGCGAACAGATCTTCGTCTTTGCCCTCCTCATTGATGAATCCATAGCCCTTGGCATTGTTGAACCACTTGACTTTACCGCTTGCCATCCCTATGTCCCTCTGCAAAGGACTCCATCACTGGAGTATCATCCACTTCATCCGCATACGAACCGTGCGAAAAATCTGGTTGACTGCGCGGATCTTTATCGACCACGGTGGGTTCTTATTGGTTGTAACACCGTTTTGCCGATAGTCAAGGTCAGCCGGCGCGTGCGCTGTTGGTGGCCTGTGCGGTCAACCCACAACCTTAACTTGTCGATCATGATGAAATTCTTTCCATGCATGCACCTAGTGAGATTCGACTAACATTCAATCAGGATCGCCCGCAATCGAATGAGGACGACGGCTCAGGTCTTGCGGTTCAGGAAGCCAAGCCGATCCTGCAGGCGCCACCGATGTACAAGGTGGTTTTGTTCAACGATGACTACACACCGATGGATTTCGTCGTCGAAGTGCTCGAAACGTTCTTCAATCTGAACCGCGAGCTGGCGACCAAGATCATGCTGACCGTCCATACCGAAGGGCGGGCAGTGTGCGGATTGTTTACCCGTGACATCGCCGAGACAAAGGCCATGCAGGTCAACCAATACGCCAGGGAAAGCCAGCATCCGCTACTCTGTGAAATCGAGAAGGACGGTTAATCGCCGACCACTTGGGTATGAGGTGAAGCTATGTTAAACCGCGAGCTCGAAGTCACCCTCAATCTGGCCTTCAAGGAGGCTCGTTCGAAGCGTCATGAGTTCATGACCGTCGAACACCTGCTGCTAGCACTCCTTGACAATGAGGCTGCCGCGACCGTTCTGCGCGCCTGTGGCGCGAATCTCGAGAAACTCAAGCACGACCTGCAAGAGTTCATCGACTCCACGACACCCCTGATTCCGGTCAATGACGAAGATCGCGAAACTCAGCCGACCTTGGGCTTCCAGCGCGTTTTGCAGCGCGCCGTGTTCCATGTGCAAAGCTCGGGCAAGCGCGAAGTGACCGGTGCCAACGTGTTGGTGGCGATTTTCAGCGAACAGGAAAGCCAGGCAGTCTTTCTGCTCAAACAGCAGAGCGTGGCCCGGATCGATGTGGTCAATTACATCGCCCACGGCATCTCCAAGGTGCCGGGCCATGGTTCGCACACCGAGAACGACCAGGAAATGCAGGACGAAGAGGGCGGCGAAACGTCGGCCTCGGGCAACCCGCTGGATGCCTATGCCAGCAATCTGAACGAACTCGCCCGGGCCGGACGCATCGATCCGCTGGTAGGGCGTGAGCAGGAAGTCGAGCGCGTTGCGCAGATCCTCGCTCGCCGTCGCAAGAACAACCCGTTGCTGGTGGGTGAGGCGGGTGTCGGCAAGACCGCCATCGCCGAAGGCCTGGCCAAGCGCATCGTCGACGGCCAGGTGCCCGACCTGCTGGCGCAAAGCGTGGTGTATTCGCTAGACCTCGGTGCGCTGCTGGCCGGGACCAAATACCGCGGCGACTTCGAAAAACGCTTCAAGGCGTTGCTCGGCGAACTGCGCAAGCGTCCCCAGGCCATTCTGTTCATCGACGAAATTCACACCATCATCGGTGCCGGTGCGGCTTCGGGTGGGGTGATGGATGCATCCAACCTGCTCAAGCCGCTGTTGTCTTCGGGTGACATCCGCTGCATAGGCTCGACCACCTTCCAGGAATTCCGTGGCATCTTCGAGAAAGACCGTGCCTTGGCGCGGCGCTTCCAGAAAGTCGATGTCTCCGAGCCATCGGTCGAAGATACTGTGGGCATTCTGCGTGGCCTGAAGGGGCGCTTCGAAAGCCACCACAACATCGAGTACAGCGACGAAGCGCTGCGCGCCGCCGCCGAATTGGCCTCGCGCTACATCAATGACCGGCACATGCCGGACAAGGCCATCGACGTGATCGACGAGGCCGGCGCCTATCAGCGTCTGCAGCCGGAAGCCAACCGGGTCAAGCGCATCGATGTGCCGCAGGTCGAGGACATCGTCGCCAAAATCGCGCGTATTCCGCCCAAACACGTCACCAGCTCCGACAAGGAACTGCTACGCAACCTCGAGCGTGATCTGAAGCTGACCGTTTTCGGCCAGGATGCGGCGATCGACTCGCTCTCCACGGCCATCAAGCTGTCGCGGGCGGGCCTCAAGGCGCCGGACAAGCCAGTCGGCTCGTTCCTGTTCGCAGGTCCGACCGGTGTCGGCAAGACCGAAGTGGCGCGGCAATTGGCCAAGGCGCTGGGTGTCGAGCTGGTACGCTTCGATATGTCCGAGTACATGGAGCGCCACACCGTGTCGCGCCTGATCGGTGCGCCACCTGGCTATGTCGGGTTCGACCAGGGTGGCTTGCTGACCGAGGCGATTACCAAGCAGCCGCATTGCGTGTTGCTGCTCGATGAAATCGAGAAGGCCCACCCGGAAGTCTTCAACCTGCTGCTGCAGGTGATGGACCACGGCACGCTGACCGACAACAACGGGCGCAAGGCCGATTTCCGCAACGTGATTCTGATCATGACCACCAACGCCGGTGCAGAAACCGCTGCGCGGGCCTCGATCGGTTTCACGCACCAGGATCACTCGTCCGACGCGATGGAAGTCATTCGCAAGAGCTTCACACCGGAGTTCCGCAACCGCCTGGACACCATCATCCAGTTCGGCCGCCTGAGCCACGAGACGATCAAGAGCATCGTCGACAAGTTCCTCATCGAACTGCAGGCGCAACTGGAGGACAAGCGTGTGCTGCTGGAAGTCAGCGATGCGGCTCGCGGCTGGCTGGCTACCACCGGCTACGATGTGCAGATGGGTGCGCGGCCGATGGCGCGGCTTATCCAGGACAAGATCAAGCGGCCGCTGGCCGAGGAGATCTTGTTTGGCGAGCTGGCCGAGCATGGCGGTGTCGTGCACATCGACCTGCGCGATGGCGAACTGGTGTTCGACTTCGAGACCACGGCAGAGGTGGCGTGAAAGCGGGGTCGCGCAGCGGCCCTTGCCAAACTGGCAGGTACAAAAAAGCCCGGCACATGGCCGGGCTTTTTCATGGCTTGAGCTTAGCGCGCACGGTAAGTGATGCGGCCCTTGCTCAGGTCGTATGGCGTCAGTTCGACGCGGACCTTGTCACCAGTCAGAATGCGAATGTAGTTCTTGCGCATCTTTCCGGAGATGTGCGCGGTTACGACGTGCCCGTTTTCCAACTCCACGCGGAACATGGTGTTGGGCAGGGTGTCGACGACAGTACCTTCCATTTCGAAGCTGTCTTCTTTCGACATGCAGTAAAGCCCTCGGTATCCAGTGTTGGCCCGACGCAATGACTGCACCGGGCAAAAAAGTGGCGTGGATTATGCCCGATAACTGTGTGTCAAGCCAATGCTTTCAGTTGAGGGTGACCCAGCGCTGATTGATCAGCAGCTCGATAGGGCGATATTGGGTCTTGTAGTTCATCTTCTTGCAGTTCTTTATCCAATACCCCAGGTAAACCGCTTCAAGGTTCTGGCGAAGCGCTTCGGTGATCTGCCAGAGGATGGCGTATCGGCCAAGGCTGCGGCGCTCTTCCTCAGGTTCGTAGAAGGTGTAAACGGCTGACAGACCGTTGGGTAGCAGGTCGCATACCGCCACAGCCAGCAAGCGTTCGCCCAGGCGGAATTCGTAGAACCAGCAAAAAGGCAGGTCGCGTACCAGGAAGGTGGAGAACTGGTCACGGCTCGGTGGGTACATGTCGCCATCGGCGTGTCGGGTTTCGATGTAGCGTCGGTACAGGTCGAAATACTCTTCCTTGAACGCCGGGCGCGCCGCGGTCACGGTCAAGTCTGCGTTGCGCTTCAGGATGCGCCGCTGCTGGCGATTGGGGAGGAAGCGGGCGGCAGGGATGCGCGCTGGCACGCAGGCATTGCAGTTCTGGCAATGGGGGCGATAGAGGTGGTCGCCGCTGCGACGAAACCCCATTTCCGACAGGTCGGCATAGACATGCACGTCCATCGGCTGGCTGGGATCGAGGAACAGCGTTGTCGCCTGCTCGTCCGGCAAGTAGCTGCAGGAGTGGGGTTGAGTGGCATAAAACTTCAACCGCGCCAGCTCTGTCATGATCAACCCCCTCGGTGAGACTTTGCTTTAAGTGTAAGCCAGCTGGCAGAACTCGCCTAGGGAACCCAGGTGGCGCTGTTGGGCTGGTCGAGGTGGCGGTTGAGGTAGCTTGCGAACTCGGCGCGGCTGATGGCGCGGGCGCCAAGGCTATGCAGGTGGTCGGTGGGCATCTGGCAGTCGATCAGCACGAATCCGGCCTGGCGCAGGTGGTTGACCAGCGTCACGAAACCGACCTTGGAGGCGTTGTCGGCACGGCTGAACATCGACTCCCCGAAAAACAGTCGACCCATGGCCAGGCCGTACAAGCCACCCACCAGCTCGCCGTTCTGGCGCACTTCCACCGAGTGCGCGATGCCGCGCCGGTGCAGTTCGCAGTAGGCGGCGCGCATGGTGTCGGTGATCCAGGTGCCGTCGGCATAATCCCGAGGTGCCGCGCAGGCGGCGATGACGGCAGGAAAGTCGGTGTCGAAACTCACCTGGTAGCGGCCTTGGCGCATCAGCTTGGCCAGGGACCTGGAGATGTGCAGCTCGTCTGGAAACAGCACCGTGCGGGGGTCGGGCGACCACCACAGGATCGGCTGGCCATCCTGGTACCACGGGAAGCAGCCATGTCGGTAAGCCTGGACCAGGCGCTCGGGGCTCAGGTCGCCACCGGCGGCCAGCAGGCCATTGGGGTCATGCAGGGCCTTTTCCAGGGGAGGGAAGGTGAGCGAGTCGCGGGTCAGCCAGGTCAGCATGGTCTATCGTGCGGTGGGGGAGGGGAGAGGGCAGCATGGCGCGCCAGGCGTATGGGGTCAATGCCAGCGCTGTCTGGCTGGGCTGCCGGTAATTTCCTACACATTCATGTTCCCATCGGCACCATCCACCACATTTGCTGTCACACCTGTGCAAAAACACAGCATAAGCCTTTGTCACGAAAGAAAATGCGTGCTCAAATTGCACCTATACGAAAGTCGCCCGCTAAGCCGGCCATACGGCGTGCCGCCATGGCGGCAGGCGGGCAGTAATGTTAAAAGTAGTGGTTCATTGGCCAGTGACCGGCCGATCACTATTGGACGCGCACCACGCGCAGGAATAGACGCGTTTTGAAGAAATCCACCGCAACTCCAGCCCCTTTGCCAGTGCCCCAGTGGCGGCAGCAGCTGCACTACCGCCTTAAGGAAGGTGCGTTGATCGCTGTCGGCGCCCTGTGCCTGTACCTGTGGATGGCCCTGCTGACCTACGACACCTCGGACCCGGGCTTCAGCCACACCAGCAACGTCGAGCAGGTGCAGAATGCCGCTGGGCGCGCCGGTGCCTACTTCGCCGACATCCTGTTCATGGTGCTGGGTTATTTCGCCTATATCTTCCCGCTGCTGCTGGCGATCAAGACCTGGCAGATCTTCCGTGAGCGCCACCAGCCCTGGCAGTGGAGCGGCTGGCTGTTCTCCTGGCGCCTGATCGGTTTGGTGTTCCTGGTGCTGTCCGGTGCGGCGCTGGCGCATATCCATTTCCATCCGCCCGAGAGCCTGCCGTTTTCCGCGGGTGGGGCCTTGGGCGAAAGCCTCGGCGACCTGGCGCGCAATCTGTTGAATGTGCAGGGCAGCACGCTGATGTTCATTGCCTTGTTCCTGTTCGGCCTGACCGTGTTCACCGACCTGTCGTGGTTCAAGGTGATGGACATGACCGGCAAGATCACCCTTGACCTGTTCGAGCTGGTGCAGGGCGCAGCCAATCGCTGGTGGGAAGCCCGCAACGAGCGCAAGCGCCTGGTGGCGCAACTGCGTGAGGTCGACGAGCCAGTCTTCGATGTGGCGCCGATGGCCGCCGAGAAGCGCGAGCCGGCCAAACCGCAGCAACCACAACCGCAACCGCGCGAGCGCAGCGTCGAACGCGACGAGACCCCGATTCGGCCCGTGCTGGCGCGTGAGCCCGCAGTGTCGCGCGAGCAGCCAACGGCACCGGTGATCATTGCGCCAACGCCGGCCAAGCCAGCAGAGCCGAGCAAGCGGGTGATGAAGGAAAAACAAGCGCCGTTGTTCGTCGACAGCGCCGTGGAAGGCACCTTGCCGTCGATTTCCATTCTCGACCCGGCCGAGCAGAAGAAGATCGAGTATTCGCCAGAGTCCCTGGCCGGTGTCGGCCAACTGCTGGAAATCAAGCTCAAGGAATTCGGCGTGGAAGTCTCGGTGGACTCGATCCACCCGGGCCCGGTCATTACCCGTTACGAAATACAACCTGCGGCCGGGGTCAAGGTCAGCCGTATCGCCAACCTGGCAAAGGACCTGGCGCGTTCCCTGGCGGTAACCAGCGTGCGGGTGGTCGAAGTCATTCCTGGCAAGACTACCGTGGGTATCGAGATCCCCAACGAAAACCGGCAGATGGTGCGGTTCTCCGAGGTTCTCGCCACGCCGCAGTACGATGAGCAGAAGTCGCCGGTCACCCTGGCCCTGGGTCACGACATCGGCGGCAAGCCAGTGATCACCGACCTGGCCAAGATGCCACACCTGCTGGTGGCCGGTACCACCGGCTCCGGTAAGTCGGTCGGTGTGAACGCGATGATCCTGTCGATTCTGTTCAAGTCCAGCCCCGAAGACGCGCGGTTGATCATGATCGACCCGAAGATGCTTGAGCTGTCGATCTACGAAGGCATCCCGCACCTGCTGTGCCCGGTGGTCACCGACATGAAGGACGCCGCCAACGCCCTGCGCTGGAGCGTGGCCGAGATGGAGCGGCGCTACAAGCTGATGGCGGCCATGGGCGTGCGTAACCTGGCGGGCTTCAACCGCAAGATCAAGGACGCCCAGGAAGCCGGCGAAATCATCCATGACCCGCTGTACCGTCGCGAGAGCATGGACGACGAGCCACCAGCGCTGAAGACCCTGCCAACCATCGTGGTGATCGTCGACGAATTTGCCGACATGATGATGATCGTCGGCAAGAAGGTCGAAGAGCTGATCGCCCGTATTGCCCAGAAGGCACGTGCCGCGGGCATTCACCTGATCCTCGCGACCCAGCGCCCGTCGGTGGATGTGATCACCGGCTTGATCAAGGCCAACATTCCGACCCGCATGGCGTTCCAGGTATCGAGCAAGATCGACTCGCGGACGATCATCGACCAGGGTGGCGCCGAACAATTGCTGGGCCACGGCGACATGCTCTACATGCCTCCGGGCACTAGCCTGCCGATCCGCGTGCACGGTGCGTTCGTCTCCGACGATGAAGTGCATCGGGTGGTAGAGGCCTGGAAGCTCCGAGGGGCGCCGGACTACAACGACGACATCCTCAACGGCGTCGAAGAAGCCGGAAGCGGCTTCGAAGGCGGCGGCGGTGGCGGCGACGGTGACGATTCGGAAAGCGATGCCTTGTATGATGAGGCCGTGCAGTTCGTGCTCGAGAGCCGGCGCGCCTCCATTTCGGCGGTGCAGCGCAAGCTGAAGATCGGTTACAACCGTGCCGCGCGTATGATCGAAGCGATGGAAATGGCCGGTGTCGTCACCCCGATGAACAGCAACGGTTCCCGCGAAGTGATTGCCCCGGGCGGCCCACGCGATTGATCACACCTTGCCGGGTGCCAACGGTGGCATCCGGCCTATTCAATGCTCAATGAGGATTCCCATGCGCGCGATTCGCATGCTGTTGGTTTCTGCCCTTACCCTGGGCTCCCTGTCGGCTTACGCTGGTGAGCAGGATGTACAGCGTCTGACCCAATTGCTGGAGAAGTCCCAGACCATCGAGGCCAACTTCTCTCAGCTGACCCTGGATGCCAGTGGCACGAGCCTGCAGGAAACCAGCGGCAAGATGACGGTAAAACGTCCCGGCCTGTTCTACTGGCACACCGACGCACCCCAGGAGCAGGTGGTGGTTTCCGACGGCAAGAACGTCACCCTGTGGGACCCTGACCTTGAGCAGGCGACCATCAAGAAGCTCGACGTGCGCCTGAACCAGACCCCGGCGTTGCTGCTGTCCGGTGATGTGTCGAAGATCAGCCAGAGTTTCGACATCACCTCCAAGGAGCAGGGCGAAGTCATGGACTTCACCTTGAAGCCCAAGACCAAGGACACCCTGTTCGATTCCCTGCGTATTTCTTTCCGCAAGGGTTTGGTCAACGACATGCAACTGATCGACAGTGTCGGCCAGCGCACCAATATCCTGTTCAACGGGGTGAAGGCCAACCAGGCGGTGCCGGACAGCAAGTTCAAGTTCGACGTCCCGAAAGGCGCGGACGTCATCAAGGAGTAACCAGAGCCCGCCATGGACCTGTTTCGAAGCGAACCCGTCGCCCAGCCCCTGGCGGCCCGCCTGCGTCCGGCGAACCTGGACGAGTACGTCGGCCAGGAGCACCTGCTGGCGCGCGGCAAGCCGCTGCGCGAGGCGCTGGAGCAGGGTGCGTTGCACTCGATGATTTTCTGGGGACCGCCCGGGGTGGGCAAGACCACCCTGGCGCGGTTACTGGCGCAGTTCTGCGATGCTCACTTCGAAACGGTTTCCGCGGTGCTGGCCGGGGTCAAGGAGATCCGTCAGGCGGTTGAGGTGGCCAAGCAGCAGGCGGGGCAGTACGGTCGGCGCACCATCCTGTTCGTCGACGAGGTGCATCGCTTCAACAAGTCCCAACAGGACGCCTTCCTGCCATATGTGGAAGATGGCACGCTGATTTTCATCGGCGCTACCACTGAGAACCCGTCCTTCGAATTGAACAACGCCTTGCTGTCGCGGGCGCGGGTGTATGTGCTCAAGAGCCTTGACGAGCCGGCGTTGCGCAAGCTGGTTGACCGCGCGTTGAGTGAAGAGCGCGGCCTGGGCAAGCGCAACCTGCGGGTAGGCGACGATGCCTTCAAGATGCTGATGGCGGCCGCCGATGGCGATGGCCGACGCATGCTCAATTTCCTCGAAAACGCCTCGGACCTGGCAGAGGACGGTGGAGAGATCGGTGTCGACCTGCTGCAAAGCCTGCTCGGCGACAGCCGTCGCCGTTTCGACAAGGGCGGCGAGGCGTTCTACGACCAGATTTCGGCGCTGCACAAATCGGTGCGTGGTTCCAATCCCGACGCGGCCCTGTACTGGTTCGCGCGCATGCTCGACGGCGGCTGCGACCCGCTGTACATCGCACGCCGGGTGGTGCGCATGGCCAGTGAGGACATCGGCAACGCCGACCCTCGTGCGCTGAGCCTGTGCCTGGCGGCCTGGGATGTCCAGGAACGCCTGGGTAGTCCCGAGGGTGAGCTGGCGGTGGCGCAGGCCATCACCTACATTGCCTGCGCGCCAAAGAGCAACGCCGTCTACATGGGCTTCAAGACGGCGTTGCGTGAGGCCGCCGAGCATGGCTCGCTGGAGGTGCCGCTGCACCTGCGCAACGCGCCGACCAAGCTGATGAAACAACTGGGGTATGGCGAAGAGTACCGCTATGCCCATGACGAGCCGGATGCTTACGCCGCTGGTGAAGATTACTTCCCCGAGCAGCTTGAACCCCGCCAGTATTACCAGCCGGTGCCCCGCGGCCTGGAACTGAAAATCGGCGAAAAGCTTCGCCATCTGGCTGACCTGGATCGCAACAGCCCACGGCAGCGGAGAAAACCATGATCGCACTCATCGCCGCCGTCAGTGCGGGTGGCATCGCTGGCACACTGCTGCGCTTCGCCACCTCGAACTGGGTATCGGCCCACTGGCCACGGCACTTCTATCTCGGTACGCTGGCGGTCAACCTGGTAGGTTGCCTGCTGATCGGCCTGCTTTACGGCCTGTTCCTGCACAAGCCGCTGGCGCCGGTCGAGCTGCGCGCCGGGCTGATTGTCGGCTTCCTCGGCGGCCTTACAACTTTTTCCTCTTTCTCGCTCGATACCGTGCGCCTGATGGAAAGCGGGCAGGTACCGCTCGCCTTGGGCTATACCGGTATTAGCGTGATGGGGGGCTTGCTCGCAACCTGGGCCGGCCTGTCCCTGACTCGATTCTGAACCAACCTAAACATAACGAGAGAACGATATGCTCGATGCCAAACTGTTACGCGGCCAACTTCAGGAAGTGGCGGATCGCCTGGCCTCCCGTGGCTTCAGCCTGGATGTCGCGCGCATCGAATCACTGGAAGAGCGCCGCAAGGCGGTGCAGACCCGTACCGAGCAACTACAGGCTGAGCGCAATGCCCGCTCCAAGTCCATTGGCCAGGCCAAGGCCAAGGGCGAGGACATTGCGCCGCTGATGGCCGATGTCGAGCGCATGGCCAACGAGCTGGCCGCTGGCAAGGCTGAACTCGATGGTATCCAGGCTGAGCTGGACGGCATTCTTCTGACCATCCCCAACCTGCCGGATGCCAGCGTACCGGTCGGCGCGAGCGAAGAAGACAACGTCGAAGTGCGCCGCTGGGGCACGCCGCGTGCCTTCGATTTCGAAATCAAGGACCATGTGGCCTTGGGCGAAATCAGCAAAGGCCTGGACTTCGAAGCCGCAGCCAAGCTGTCCGGTGCCCGCTTCGCCGTGCTGCGTGGCCCGATCGCCCGTCTGCACCGCGCCCTGGCGCAGTTCATGATCAACCTGCACACCGGTGAACACGGCTACGAGGAACACTACACCCCGTACATGGTGCAAGCCCCGGCCCTGCAGGGTACCGGTCAGTTGCCGAAGTTCGAGGAAGATCTGTTCAAGATCAGCCGCGATGGCGAAGCCGACTTCTACCTGATTCCTACCGCCGAAGTGTCGCTGACCAACCTGGTGGCCGACCAGATTCTTGATGCCAAGCAATTGCCGCTCAAGTTGGTTGCCCACACGCCTTGCTTCCGCAGCGAAGCGGGCGCCTCCGGCCGCGACACCCGCGGCATGATCCGTCAGCACCAGTTCGACAAGGTCGAGATGGTGCAGATCGTCGAGCCGTCCAAGTCCATGGAAGCGCTGGAAGGCCTGACCGCCAATGCCGAGCGCGTGCTCCAGCTGCTGGAACTGCCCTATCGCGTGCTGGCGCTGTGCACCGGCGACATGGGCTTCGGTGCGGTGAAGACCTACGACCTGGAAGTGTGGGTGCCTAGCCAGGACAAGTACCGCGAAATCAGCTCGTGCTCCAACTGCGGTGACTTCCAGGCCCGACGCATGCAGGCGCGCTGGCGTAACCCGGAAACCGGCAAGCCTGAGCTGGTGCACACCCTCAACGGCTCTGGCCTGGCGGTCGGCCGCACCCTGGTGGCTGTTCTGGAGAACTACCAGCAGGCCGATGGCTCGATCCGCGTGCCCGAGGTGCTCAAGCCATACATGGGTGGTGTCGAGGTCATCCGCTAAATGGATTTCCTGCCCCTGTTCCACAAGCTGCAAGGCGGCCGCGTACTGGTCGTCGGCGGTGGCGAAATCGCTTTGCGCAAAGCGCGCCTGCTGGCCGATGCCGGCGCCGTGCTGCGGGTGGTCGCGCCCGAGGTCGACAGCCAGTTGGCCGCGCTGGCCCATGAAGGTGGCGGCGAGGTGCAGGTGCGTGGCTATCGCATGAGCGATCTGGACGGCTGCCGTCTGGTTATTGCCGCGACCGATGACACTGCGCTCAACGCCCAGGTCTCGGCCGATGCCCAGGCACGCAGCCTGCCGGTCAACGTGGTGGATGCCCCGGCGCTGTGCACGGTGATCTTCCCGGCGATCGTCGACCGCTCACCCCTGGTGGTGGCGGTTTCCAGTGGCGGCGATGCCCCGGTGCTGGCGCGGTTGATCCGCGCCAAGCTCGAGGCCTGGATTCCGTCGGCCTATGGCGAACTCGCTGGCCTGGCTGCGCGGTTCCGTGACAAGGTCAAGGGCTTGTATCCGGATGTCAATCAGCGTCGGGGCTTCTGGGAGACGGTGTTCCAAGGCCCCATCGCCGAGCGCCAGTTGGCCGGGCAGGGCGCCGAGGCCGAGCGCCTGCTGCAGGCCATGGTCGAGGGCGCGCCGGTGCAGCAGGGTGGTGAGGTGTATCTGGTGGGGGCCGGTCCTGGCGATCCAGACTTGCTGACCTTCCGTGCCTTGCGCCTGATGCAGCAAGCCGATGTGGTGTTGTACGACCGTCTGGTGGCCCCGGCGATCATCGAGATGTGCCGGCGTGATGCCGAGCGTATCTACGTGGGCAAGCGCCGCTCCGACCATGCCGTGCCGCAGGACCAGATCAACCGCCTGCTGGTCGATCTGGCCCGCCAGGGCAAGCGTGTACTGCGGCTCAAGGGCGGTGATCCGTTCATCTTTGGCCGCGGTGGCGAGGAGATCGAGGAGCTGGCCGAACAGGGTATCCCGTTCCAGGTAGTACCGGGCATTACCGCGGCCAGTGGTTGCTCTGCCTACGGCGGTATTCCGTTGACCCATCGTGACTATGCGCAATCGGTGCGCTTCGTCACTGGCCATCTCAAGGACGGCACCAGCAACCTGCCTTGGAATGACTTGGTCGCGCCTGCCCAGACGTTGGTGTTCTACATGGGGTTGGTGGGGTTGCCGACCATTTGCGCAGAACTGATTCGCCATGGCCGGGCGGCCAGCACGCCTGCGGCGCTGGTGCAGCAGGGGACTACGCGAAATCAGCGGGTGTTCACCGGCACCCTGGCAGATCTGCCAGAGCTTGTGGCCCGGCACGAAGTGCATGCGCCGACCCTGGTGATCGTGGGGGAGGTGGTGAAATTGCGTGAGAAGCTGGCCTGGTTCGAAGGGTCGCAGCAAGATTGAGTAACCGGGGCCGCTTAGCGGCCCCCGTTATTTCAGTCTTTCCAGATGCCTTTACCCACCAAGCGTTGCCGATCGTGTGGCAGGTTGAAGTCCTGCAGCGGCCCCTTTGGCACGATGCCTGTCGGGTTGATGGTCTTGTGACTCATGTAATAGTGCTTCTGGATGTGCTCCATGTTCACCGTCTGCGCAACGCCGGGCCATTGGTACAGTTCACGCAGCCAGTTGGACAGGTTCGGATAGTCGGCCAGACGACGCAGGTTGCACTTGAAGTGGCCGTGGTACACCGCATCGAAACGTATGAGCGTGGTGAACAAGCGCACATCGGCTTCGGTCAGGTACTCACCGGCCAGGTAGCGCTGGCGGCTTAGCAGGTCTTCCAGGGCGTCCAGTTCATTGAACACATCGTCGAACGCAGCCTCATAGGCTTCTTGTGTGGTGGCGAAGCCTGCGCGGTAAACACCATTGTTCACCGTAGGGTAGATACGGGCATTGAGCGCGTCGATGGTCGGGCGCAGCGGCTCGGGATACAGGTCCAGCAGGTTGCCGGTCAGTTCGTTGAACGCCGTGTTGAAGATCCGAATGATCTCGGACGACTCGTTGTTGACGATGCGCTTTTGCTGTTTGTCCCACAGCACAGGCACGGTGACGCGCCCGGTGTAATGCGGATCGTCTTGGGTATAGCGCTGGTGCAGGTAGCTCAGTGCGTCCAGGTGATCGCCGGTGGAGCCGTTCTGGACGTCGAAAGTCCAGCCGTTTTCGCCCATCAGCCAGCTCACCACCGACACGTCGATCAGGGGTTCGAGCCCTTTGAGGGCGCGTACGATCAGGGTGCGATGGGCCCATGGACAGGCCAGCGAGACATACAGATGGTAGCGGCCGGCTTCAGGAGCGGGTAGCGCGTTGCGGCGTTGGGCGTTTTCACGTTTGAAGGCGCCGTCCTTGCCGTTTTCATACCACTGGTCGTGCCAGCGGCCGTCGATCAAAAGGCCCATGCTGAGCTCCTCGGAACAAAGTGTTTGTCGTTGGAGCCCAGTCTAGGTGAAAACGTTCGAATAAATAGCGCAAAGACTGGGGGGCTTTGATCGGCTATTTCGATTGTTTGCGCGCGGTCCAGTAGTGGCGAGCGGTTTCGAAGGCCTCCTCCCGCGATTGTCCAAGCCCTCGCAACGCCAAGGCCATCGTCGCGACCACGGCCATTTCGCCATAGCTGTCCTGTGCCTCGCCCCGCCATACCGTCATTAGATGTTCCGGTTGCAGGCTGGCTGGCTTGACATGACGGCGCTCACTGAGTGCCGGCCATTCCTCGTCCCATGCCTCGCCGGCGGAGGTGCCGTACAAGTGGCTGATGACATCGGGGTTGACCTCGATTTCGCCTCCATCGCCCTTGATGACCACGGCATGGTCGCCAAGCAGGCGGCTGGCCTCGCGATGCACGGCCTGGTAGCCGGGGTGGAAGATGCTCTGCAGGCCACAGCGGGCACCCAAAGGATTGAGCACCCGGGCCAGGGAGTGAATCGGTGAGCGTAAGCCAAGGGTGTTGCGCAGGTCGATCATGCGTTGCAACTGGGGGGCCCAGTCTTGCAGTGGGATGAACGCCAGTTGCTGCTGGTCCAGGGCACTGGACACCGCTGCCCAGTCGCGGCACAGCGGAATGTGCAGCAGGTCGAGCAGTTGCTCGGTGTACAGACGTCCGGCAGTGTGCGCGCCGCCGCCGTGCAGCAGGATGCGCACACCGTTTTGGGCCAGGCATTTGGCCGACAGCAGGAACCAGGGCAGGTGGCGCTTCTTGCCGGCATAGCTGGGCCAATCCAGATCGACGGCCATCGAGGGTGCTTGCAGGTGTGCCCGCAGGGCTTCGGTGAAACCGGCCAGCTCCTCGGCACTTTCTTCCTTGTGCCGCAACAGCATCAGGAATGCACCCAGCTGAGTGTCCTCGACCTGGCCTTCGAGCAGCATGGCCATCGCGGCGCGGGCTTCCTCACGGGTCAGGCTACGGGCGCCGCGCTTACCCTTGCCCAGAATGCGTACGAATTCGGCGAAAGGGTGCTCGGCCGGGGTTTGCAGAGTGAGTGGGCGCGGGCTGTTGGTCATCGGCTCGGTCATATACAGTTGGTCGGCTTGGGCAGGCCCGCCAGCTTGGCGGCGAGTTTGGCGGGCGTGCCATTGAACAGGCGGTTCAGGTGCGGGCTGTTGCCCTTCTCCGGGCCCAGCTTGAGCGCGGTGTACTTGATGAGCGGGCGGGTGGCCGGGGACAGCTGGTATTCCTCATAGAACTGACGCAGCAAAGCGAGGATTTCCCAGTGATCCGCGGTCAGGGAAATGCCTTCGCGGCTAGCGAGGGCTTCGGCAACCGGATGCGACCAGTCTTGCAGGTCGACCAGGAAGCCGTCTTTGTCCAGGGCGATGTCGCGATCACCGACAGTCAGGGTACTCATAGCCAGCTGTTGACCTTGTCATATTCCAGCGAAAGCGCGACGAAAGCCGGGTAATCGACAGGCTTGGCCAGGTCGCTATCGAGGGCGCGCGCCTGCAGGTCTTCTTCGAGGGCGAACAGGCGTTGTCCGAGGCCGCTGGCCTGCAGCGCAGCATAGGGTTCGCTGCCCGGGCGCAGGGCGTACACCGCGTCGCCGCACAGCAGCAAGCCATCCCCGGCACCCAGCAGGCGCAGGCAACTGTTCAGGCGGTCATCGCCAAAGGGGGAGTGGGCAATAACATGCAGGGTCGTCATCAGAGGGTCACCACCAGGTCGAAACGGGCGATCAGTTCAGCAAGGGCCTCGTCTTCCATTACTTGCACTGGCAGCGCCAAGGCTTGGTCGCTCAGGCCGCGCCGGTTCAGGCTGTGGCCGCAGGCGAAAAGCGCTTCGACACCGAACATCGGCAAGGCCTGCAGGTTGGCGGCAAGATTTTTCTGCTGCACGGTGGACGGTTGCTGGCCTGGGGTGAGCTGGAACACGCCATCGTCGAGAAACAGCATGGCCAATGGCAGGTCGAACGCGCCGCCGGCCAGCGCAATGTCCAGCGCCTCTCGGGCCGAGGGCCCGCTCCAAGGTGCCTGGCGGCTGATGATCAACAGGGACTTGCTCATCTCAGTCGCCTCCGAAGCAGATCAGGCGATCGGCGAGCTGAGCGGCCTCGTGCAACTGGCCCAGGCCCGACAATGCCCAGGGTTTGGGCAGGTTGACCGCCGGACGCTGGTACCGGTTGGCTTCGGCATCGTCGAGCACGCCGCGACGCAGGGCGGCGGCGATGCACACCACGGCGTCGAGCTGGTGTCGCTCGACGAAGGTGCGCCATTGGCCGGCCAAGTCCAGTTCATCCTGGGGTGCGACGATATTGGCCGAGGCGCTGTGCACGCCATCTTGGTAGAAAAACAGTCGGACAATTTCATGCCCGCCCGCCAACACCGACTCGGCAAAGCGCAGGGCGCGACGCGAGGAGGGCGCGTGGGCCGGGGAAAACACCGCAATTGCGAATTTCATGGGCAACTCGTGTAAAGGAATGACGCCATGATAATGCAAAACAGCCCGCACCTGTTGGGGCGGGCTGGGCCCTGTGGCGGGTTCTAGAGGCTGTTCAAAACCGCGCCTTGCTTGGCCATCCACTTGAGCAGTGCAGTGATCGGCACGCTGCGATGAACCTCGCGGCAGTGCGGACGGCCTTGTGCGGTGCGATGCTCCCGGTAGCGGCTCACGATCAGGTGTTGGCCATCGTCGGACACCCTGGCTTGCAATTCATGCAGCAGAACGGACTCCGATGCGGCACGTTCCAGGCGTCTGAACAGCAACATCGACGCATTGGCTGGGTCACTCATCGCCTTGCTCCCGGCAGCTAGGAACCCACGCAATGTGCTTGCCGGCCTTGCCCTCGGCCACATAGTGGGCGCGCACCATCGCGGTGTAGTCGCGCACGGCGCGGTAATAGTCCGGCGCCTCTTGCAGCACGTCGGTCAGCGCAAGCGCCTGGGCGCGTCCTGCCACTGCGCCACCGGTCATGGCAACGGTGTTCAGGGTCTGGACCGTGTCGCTGTTGTCGCCGAACGGGTCGATGGCCAGGCTCAGTACGCGTCCCGTGGCGTCGCGCAGGTTATGCGAGCCCAGCAGCGGCAGTTCCACGATAGGCCCGGCACCGATGCTCCAGACGCCGAAGGTCTGGCCAAAGTCCGCGCTGTGGCGCTCCAGGCCCATCTTCCCGGAAACGTCGATCAGGCCGGCCAGGCCGAAGGTGGTGTTGAAGATGAACCGCGACAGGGTAGTCATCGAGCGTTCGACATTGCCTTGCAGCAAGTCGTTTACCCATACCTTGGGTTCACCGAAGTTGGCGACGAAGTTGTGCACGCCCTGCTGGGCGGCTTCGGGCAGTTGGGTATAGCCACGGGCGACCGGCGCCGCGATGTAGTCATCGACGCCTCGGTTGAAGGCAAACACCGCGCGGTTGGCCGGCTCGGCGGGGTCACTGATCTGGTAGCGGGGGTCGCTGCACGCGAGGGTCGTTGAAGCGGCCCGTTGGCTACAGCCCCCGGCGCTGAGCAACAGGAGGGCCAGCAGCGCACTGCGGGCAGATGCCGATAGCAAAACAGAAGCAGACATGGATGCATTCCTGACGAGAACGGGTGCAGATGCTGCGGGTGCTTTTTTGCCTGGGCATGTCCGCTTTGTCTCCGTCCTGATGCATTGTTTCCGGGTTGAAATATATGACGGCACCGGTCGGATGGTCTTAAATACGCCATCTTGCCTATTCCCGTGGTGCCATTGTGTGAGTCATTTGCTGATTGTCGACGACGATGTCGAAGTGCTGGACCTGCTGCAGAAATTCCTCCGCCAGCACGGCTATGACGTGGAGGTGGCCAGCGATGGTGCAGGCCTGTGGCGGGCATTGGCGCGACGGGTACCGGATCTGGTCATCCTCGATGTCATGCTGCCCGGCGAAAGCGGCCTGGTGTTGTGCCAGCGACTGCTCGCCGAGCACCAGTTGGCAGTGATCATGCTCACCGCCATGGGCGAGCTGAGTGATCGCGTGGTAGGGCTGGAGCTGGGCGCGGATGACTACCTGACCAAGCCGTTCGCCGCTCGTGAGCTCCTGGCCCGGGTCAGGGCGGTCTTGCGACGTGCCGGTGAAGCCCCGGTGCCGGCGGGCAATTCGCGCACGATTCTTGAATTCTCGGGCTGGCAGCTGGACGTGGTGAGGCGCGAACTGCGCTCTCCCCAGCAGGTGATGATACCGCTGTCCAATGGCGAGTTCGAATTGCTGTTGGTGTTCGCCGAGCACCCACGGCGAGTGCTGAGCCGTCAGCAACTGCTCGACCTTGCGCGCGGTGAGACGCATGAAGCGTATGACCGCAGCGTCGATGTGCAGGTCAGTCGCTTGCGTCGCAAGCTGGAGACCGATAGCCAGGTCGAACCGCTCATCCGCACGCTGCGCAACGTCGGTTACCTGTTCACGCCAACGGTGGTAAGGCGGTGAAGGCAAGGGCGCTAGGCCGTCAGAAAGGGTGGCGTCCCCGCATCACCATCACCCGCTGGATCGCGATGACGACGCTGGTCGCGATGCTGGCTTTGCTGGCCGTGCGTGGCCTGCTCAGTCTCGTGCTGGAAACCTGGGCGCAACCGCCCTTGCTGCAAAGCGGAATCATCGAGCGAATCGCTTCCGTCACTCGCATCCTCGACGTCGCGCCTGTGGAGCAGCGCGCGACGATTGCCCAAGCGGCCGGTGACACTACCTACCGCGTGCAATGGCTGCAGCGGCATGCCGACGCGGGTATCCCCAGGGTGAGGGATGCAGGCTTTCCCGAGGGCGAGCCGATCTTGCGTGCGTTGCTGGGTCGGCCCGATGCCAGGATCGAAGCCTACGGGCCACCGAACCTGCCGCCCGAGCTGGCGGGGCAGGGTTATGCGCTGATGATCGAGTTGTCGGATCGTTCATGGGTGGTGTTTCGCGCTCCCTCGCGCAATTGGGGGCTGGATGAGTTGCCCCGCTACCTGATAATCCTCGTACTGATGCTGGCGTCCAGCGTTGCCGTGGCCGTGCTGGCTGGCCGCTACCTGGCAAGTCCACTGGAGCGCTTTGCCGAAGGTGCGCGGCGATTCGGCAAGGACTTCAACGCACCGCCCATTCCGGTGGTCGGCCCCCATGACCTGCGCCAGGCGATACTCGCGTTCAACGCCACGCAGGCGCAACTCAAGCATTTTCTCAATGACCGCACGCAGCTGCTGGCCGCCATTTCCCATGATCTGCGGGCGCCGTTGACACGGATGCGACTACGTGGCGAGTTCGTCGAAGACAGCCAATTGCAGGCGAAGCTGTTCAAGGATGTGGACGAAATGGAGTCCATGGTCAACGCCGCACTCGAGTTCTTCAGGGACGATGCGCGGTTCGAGCAGACCACGGCATTCGACCTGGGCGAGTTGCTGCAGACGGTGGTGGACGATTACAAGGATGCCGGTGTGGAGGTGGCTTTCGACGGCCCGCGTCACTGGGTTTACGTCGGGCGGCCGATTGCGCTCAAGCGAGTGCTGGTCAACCTCATCGACAACGCCGCCAAGTATGGCCGGGAGCCGAGGCTTGAATTGCGCGTGAGCGCTGATGAGTTGCAAATCCAAGTGCTCGACCGTGGGCCAGGCATCGCCCCGCAATTGCATGAGCAGGTCTTCGCGCCGTTCTTCCGTATCGAAGGCTCGCGTAACAAGACTACCGGAGGGGTGGGGCTTGGGTTGGCGACGGTGCGTGCGATCGTGCTTGAGCAAGGGGGGAGCGTAACCCTGACCAACCGCCCAGAGGGTGGGCTGCAGGTCAGGGTCACGTTGCCGATCGATTGATCAGAGCCCCAGGTCGCTGAGGCCTGGGTGATCGTCCGGGCGACGGCCCAGTGGCCAGCGGAATTTGCGCTCCGCTTCGGCAATGGGCATTTCGTTGATGCTGGCGTGGCGGTTCTGCATCAGCCCGTCCTCGGCGAACTCCCAGTTCTCGTTGCCGTAGGCACGGAACCATTGGCCGCTGTCGTCGCGGTACTCATAGGCGTAACGCACTGCAATGCGATTGCCGGTGAACGCCCACAGCTCCTTGATCAGGCGGTATTCCAGTTCGCGGTTCCATTTGCGGGTCAGGAAGGCCTGGGCCTGTTCACGGTTGGTGGCGAACTCGACGCGGTTGCGCCAGCGGGTGTCCGGGGTATAGGCAAGCGCGACCTTCGCCGCATCGCGGCTGTTCCAGCCGTCTTCGGCGAGACGGACTTTTTCGATGGCCGAGGCCTGGGTGAACGGTGGCAGTGGAGGACGGGACATCGTGGTATTCCTCTAATGAAGGGAAGGAACGGATCTGTTGGCGACGATGTGTGGCCATTTCGTCGATCGGCACGATGAAGGCTACTATTGCGCACGCTGGCGGAGAATCCGCGCGACCGGCACTTCATAGTTGCGGCCGGTGGAATAATGCGCGGTTGCTTGCGAGGATGACCAGCCGGGGCTGCGCGGGTAACGCAGCCCCCGCCAGCCGTTTACGCGGCGTCGCTCAGGGAGGCCTGGCCGGCCTTGCCA
This sequence comes from Pseudomonas taiwanensis DSM 21245, assembly GCF_000425785.1. Classification (GTDB taxonomy): domain Bacteria; phylum Pseudomonadota; class Gammaproteobacteria; order Pseudomonadales; family Pseudomonadaceae; genus Aquipseudomonas; species Aquipseudomonas taiwanensis. The sequence continues at coordinate 48,939 of NZ_AUEC01000016.1, read as the reverse complement.
CGCTGGCCAAGCCAGACCAGCAGCAGCCCGGCGCCTGCCAACAAACCACCCGCCATGGGCACTGCAGCGTAGCCCAGATCCACGCTGATCACCGCCCCACCCAATGCCGCACCCAACGCATTACCCAGGTTGAAGGCGCCCACGTTGATGGACGATGCCAGTCCTGGCGCCTCGCTGGCGGCGATCATCACCCGCATTTGCAGCGGTGGGACCACGGCGAAGGTGAACACCCCCCAGATCAGCAGGGCGGCAGCGGCGCCGACATGGCTGGCCAGCACCAGGGGCATCAGCAGCATGATCACGGCCAGCACGCCCAGGAAGATTTTCGCCGCCCCGTCCAGCGACCAATCGGCCAGGCGTCCGCCGAGGCTGTTGCCAAAGGTGAAACCCACGCCGATCAGCACCAGGGCGAGGGTGACGAAGGCGTGCGAGGCCCCGGTCAACTCGGAAAGTACCGGCGCTACGTAGGTGTATAAGGTGAACATGGCGCCTGCGCCCAATACGGTGGTGGCCATGGCCAGCAACACGCTGGGGCGGGCAATCACTGCCAACTCCTTGCGCACGTGAGGCACACTGCCGCGTTCACCTTTGGGCAGTGCATACCACAGCGTCGCCATCGCCAGCAGGCCGAGCACGGCGGTGCCAGCGAAGGCCATGCGCCAACCGACCTGCTGGCCCACCCAGGTGGCGGCGGGCACGCCACCGATGTTGGCGATGGTCAGGCCCATGAACATGGTGGCCACGGCACTCGCTTGCTTGTCCTTGGGTACGACACTGGCGGCCACCACTGCGCCCAGGCCGAAGAAGGCACCATGGTTGAGGCTGGTGACCAGGCGCGAGGCCAGCAGCGTGTAGTAGTCCGGCGACAGCGCCGACAACAGGTTGCCCAGGGTGAAGATGCTCATCAGCCCCATCAATGCGGCACGCTTGCCGAAGCGGCTGAACAGCAGGGTCATGATCGGTGCACCGACCATGACGCCCACGGCGTAGGCGGTAATCAGCATGCCCGCGCTGGGAATGCTGACCCCAACGCCGTCAGCGATCACCGGCAGCAGGCCCATGGGGGTGAACTCGGTGGTTCCGATGCCGAATGCGCCGATGGCGAGGGCGAACAGAACCCGTTTGGAGGAAAGCGTGCTCATCGGCAGCTCCGGTTTGAAAATAGGGAAGATCGCAGGTGAAACGGTGTCGTCTGAAAGCGAGCGTGATCACTGCAGGAACGGGCTTGCCCGCGAACACGGGCACTGCCCGCGCCACCCACTGCGCAGCGTGCTTCGCGGCCCAGCCCGCTGCTGGTTTCAGTCCCAGGCGGGCGCCAGGTTGTCCGGGCTGACTTCTCGGCCGTTGCGCTCGAGGGTAGCGATGCGCGCCATGTCGCCATCGTCCAGGCGCAGGCTGCGGGCCAGCAGGTTGCTTGCCAGGTTCTCGCGCTTGGTGGACGACGGTATCACCGCATATCCCAGTTGCATGGCCCAGGCCAATGCCACCTGTGCCACGGTGGCCTTGTGCTTGTTGGCGATCTCGGACAGTACCGGGTCTTTCAAGACCTTGCCGTAGGCCAGTGTCATGTAGGAAGTGACGGTAATACCCTGTTCCTTGAGGAACGCCGCGAGCTTGCGGTTTTGCAGGTAAGGACTCAGTTCGATCTGGTTGGTGGCGATCTCGCCTTTGCCGACCACCTCGATTGCCTGTCGGGTCAGCTCGATGTTGAAGTTGGAGATGCCGATCTGGCGGGTCAGGCCCAGTTTCTTGGCCTCGGCCAAGGCCGTCATGTATTCGCTCGGTTCGACACCGTTGCCGGGGGCCGGCCAGTGAATCAGCAGCAGATCGACGTACGCGGTGCCCAGTTTGCTCAGGCTTTCGCGCAGGCTGGGAACCAGCTTTTCGGCGCTATAGTTCTCGACCCAGATCTTCGTGGTGATGAACAGCTCGTCACGAGGTACGCCGCTCTTGGCGATGGCCTCGCCGACCTCGGCTTCGTTCTTGTAGATCTGCGCGGTATCGATCACCCGATAGCCCAGCTCCAGGGCGGAGGTGACCGAGTCGATGACGGCCTGGCCGGTAAGACGGAATGTGCCGAGGCCGAAGGATGGAATGCTCATGTAGGCTCCTGATCAATGAAGTTCGTCGTTGTTGCCAGTGGCGAGCAGTGTGCGGGTTTCCCGGGAAATGATTAAGGGCATGCGCGGCCAAGGATATTTGACTTGCAGTCACGAATCGCCGGTGCATCACATAAGTAGTGCTTGGGTGGAGCGGTAGCCTGTTTAGCTTGGGTTTTCACCCAAAGGACCGCCTCCATGACCTTCGAACCCTCCCCACCACACGATGTCGACTCCCTGATCGCCAGCAGGTTGCCGGAATGGCTCACCGCTGCCTCGCTGGATGATCTGAGCAGGTTGCGTACGAGTTTGTTGCAGCAGCAACGCATCCAGCACCAACTGGCGGCTCGCTTCGCCAGGGTGGCGCCTTTGGATACCTTCGGCGAAGCGCTGCTTGGGCAGGCATTGGCAGCGCGCGCGTGGCCGCGAACGGATGTCCGCAGGGCCAAACTGCGCCACACCCGGATCGTGGTTCCCGCACAGGGCGCTCCTGGCGCATTGGGCCGGCGCGTGGAAGAGGTCAGTGAGGTGACTTTACTGGCGGCTGCGCTGCAGAATTTCGCCGAACACGAAACAGCGCCGTCCGGCGCGCTGCACACCTCGGTGATCGTCGATGCGCAGGATGAGCCGTTGGCGCTGCAACCTGCCGCCTTCATGCAGCTTTGCCGCGAGGTGGATGTTGGCGATGCCTATCAACGCCACCTCGATGAGGTTATTGCGAGGCCGGCCGACATGCGCCAATTGCTGGAAGAGGGCGCCCGTGCGGCGCTGGAGGCCTCCGTGCGCCTGGCCCTGCTCAGTGGCGGAATCGACCGGGCAACCTACTACTCGCTGTTGCCTATCATCTCGGTGGCGCCCATCGTCGGCCCGAATTCCGGGCGCGCCGTGCCGTTCGACTTTCGCGTGCTCGGCAAGCGAGTGCGTGGTGGCGTGGCATTCGAGATTCGCCATGGCCTCCAGTCGGATGCGCCGCTGCAGGGGGTAGTGCTGTGGGTTCTGGACGATCCGCATGGCGCGTTGCAACGCTTCGACACCTGGGCGGCCCTCTGGCAGGGGCTTGGGCGGCGTTTCAAGGCGCCGGACTATGCGGCCTTCTTCGCGCGGTTCATCAGTGAGCGCGACCGTCCAGGGTTCGTCCAGGCACTCGATGGCTTGATCCGAAGTGCCGCAGGCCATGGGGCGATCCAACTCGATGGCCGCAGCCACCGGATCAATGCGCCGTTGTTTCGACATCTGCGCGAGGTTCGCGTGGACACGATGCTGGACGATGCAGCGCTTCTGGCTGTCCCTAGCGCGCAGGCGGCCAAGGCCGAACGCGAGCAGCGAATGTCCGAATACGCAAACGCAGGCCTGAACGTACTGGGGCTGGCTAGCCTGTTCGTGCCAGCCCTGGGCCTGCCCCTGTTGGGCATCGCGGCCCTGCAGATCGCCGATGCGGTCTTCGAAGGCTATGAGGATTGGCAATTGGGTGACCGGGAAGGGGCCTTGAAGCATGTGTGGGGTGTGGCCGAAAACGTAGCCGCAGGCATTACCCTGGCTGGCGCTGGACAGGTTGCGGCCAGGCTGATCGAGCGTTCTGCCCAGGTGGACAGGCTGGTTCCGGTGCTGACGGCTGGCGAGCAGGTCCGGCTGATCGACCCCAGCCTGCCGGGCTACGCAGTGCCTGATCAGGACGTGGCGGTCGGTGAACGCACCCAGGTGGCGGGCACGACGAGGGTGCGTACCCTGCAGGCGACTTATCAGGTACGTGAGGAGCACGGCGGTTTTCGCATCCAGCACCCTCGCAGGTCGTCTGCGTACTCGCCCTGGCTCGATGATAACGGTGAGGGCGGCTGGCGCCATCAGTTGGAAACGCCACGGGACTGGCAGGATCCGCACTACCTGATGCAGCGGTTGGGCAGTGAATGGGCCACACTCGACCGGCAGACAGCCGAACGGGTCATGCATATTGCCGGTTTCGACGAGGACCGGCTGCGCGAGTTGCACCTGGAGCATGCGCCTGCACCTGCGCGTTTGTGGGATGCCTTGCAGCGCTACCAGTTGCACGAGCGCCAGCCTGGCCTGATCGGCGAGGCGTTCGAGCAGCACTTCGCCGCGATGCAGGCCGCACCGACGCCAGCTGCCCAATTGTTGCGTAGGGATTTTCCGGGCTTGTCGGCGCGCGCCGCGCAGGAAATCGTCGAGCACGCCGGCACGCAGCAGATCGAAACCCTGGTCAACAGCGGCCGTGTTCCGTTGCCGCTGGCCACCCAGGCGCGTTGGGCGCTGCGCGACAGCCGCCTGGATCGGGCTTGTGTCGGTTTCTACCAGGCGGACGCGATCAACCCTGACAGCGAACGCTTAGCACTGGGTTTGATTGACCATTGGTCAGCCTGGCCGGACACGCTGCGCATCGAAATTCGCCTGGGCGGCGTCGCTGGAGAGCTTCGAGCGCGCAGCGCTGCCCAGGATGCCACGCAGGTGGGCTACATCATCAAACGTGGACAGGGCTACCAGGCAGTGGATGGCCATGGCACCGGGTTGCCTTCGGCGCAGGGGGACGACAGCTTATTCAAAGCGTTGTGGCTGCAGTTGGTCGATGCCCAGAAACATGACTTGGGGGAGGCGGGCCGCTCGCCCGAGTCCTTGAGCCAGGCCCTTGCCCTGAGGGCCTCTGACCAACGCGAGCGGGCCGCTCACCTGCTGGGCATGGCGCCGAGTGCTCTGGGAGTGCGTCCGCCGGTACGCCTGGGTGATGGCCGGCTGGGCTATCCGCTCAGTGGCGGGGAGATTGGCTGGCTGCCAAGGGGCGAGGCAGTCAATGCCGGCGCTGCCCAGGCGCGCCAGTCGATTCGTGCCGGCGTATGGCACCTGTTTCCGCACCGCTCTGCCGCGGACATCCACTGGCTGATTTTCCAGTTGGCGCGAAGGCCCGGGCAGTCGATCTGGGTTGCCTTCAGCGAACTGGCCAGGCAGGTGGATAGGCTGGAGTCGAGCCTCAGGGCCTGGCGAGGCGTGTACCTGGACCCTGCGTACCGCAGTCGGCAACAAGCGGGGCAGTTGATTCGCGAGGCTTGGGAGCCGGAGTTTTTCGGGCCGCATGGTGTCAGCGAACTGGTGGTGCGCAACCTGCCCATGGGCACCTGGCCAGAGCTGCCAGCGGACCTCGCGTTCAAGCACATACACCGGTTGAGCTTGGTCAATGTGGCCCTGAAGTCGCTGGATGACGCATTTCTGAGTCGCTTCCCCAACCTGCGCCAGTTGCAACTGGGCGGCAACAAACTGGTCGGCGTGCCCCGGCTTGATGGCATGAGGCATCTGAACACGCTCGATTTGCAGTTCAACAAACTGACGGCCATCGACGGTGTGGGGCAACTTACCGGCCTGGCCGAGTTGATCGCCAACGACAACGAGCTGGTTGCATTACCTGGGTTGGGGGGCCTGCAGCGGTTGACGCGGCTGGATCTACAGCGCAACCGCTTGGCTGATGTCGAGGGTTTGCAACAGATGACCCTGTTGACTCGTCTGGACCTCAGCGACAACCGACTGATCCGGTTGCCTGATTCGATTCACAGACTCGTGCGCGTGCAGTACCTGAGCCTCAGTGGAAACCGATTCGAAAGTCTGCCTGCCGGGATCGAGCAGATGACAGGGCTGCTCGAGCTGGACCTTTCTTATAACCAGCTTGCCGAGCTGCCAAAAGGGCTGGGAGAGCTGAGCCGACTCAGGCAGTTGAATGTAGGCGACAACCGCTTGATCCGTGTGCCTGGGGACCTCGCCAAGCTAAGCCAGCTGAGCGTTCTGGACCTGCGTGACAACCAGCTGACCGCCATTCCCGAGGGTTTGGAGCGCTTGAGGAAACTGCAGGAGTTGTACCTGACAGGCAACCAGATCGTCATAGATGGGCCGGGTGCCCAGCGCCTGGAAGCGTTCAGTGCACTGCGAACCCTGCACCTGGGGGGCAACCCGATCGGCACTGTTCCCGCGCTGCGCAACCTGGATCACCTTAGCCACCTGTCGTTGCGCGCCACTGGCCTGACCGAGCTGCCGCTCGCTTTCCTCGAACGTCATCCTGACCTGTATGTCGACCTTGCCGAGAACCTGATCGTCGATCTGAGTCAGCAGGCGCTGCAGTGGATTCGAAATCACCCGACCCGACTGAATCTTTTTCGTAATCCGCTGGATGTTGAAGCCATGGCCCGGTTGCAAGCCGTCCAGTTGCAACTCGATACGCTCAGTCGACAAGGCCGCAGCCACGCTTGAAGAAGCGGCCTGCGGAAATGCAACGGCCCGCCAAGGAGGCGGGCCGTTGTGGCAAACACGGTCGAATCAGCGGCGGCGGAACAGCGGCAGCGGTTCGTCGGTGGCGGCCTGGTAGGTGACCGAGAAGTCCTTCAGGCTTTGCAACGCATCTTCCGGGTCTTTGTCGGCGCGGATGGCGAAGGCATCGAAGCCGCAGCGGGCCATGAAGAACAGCTGGTCGCGCAGCACGTCGCCTATGGCGCGCAGTTCGCCCTTGAACTTGTAGCGGTCTCGCAGCAGGCGCGCATTGGAGTAGCTGCGCCCGTCGGTGAAGGCCGGGAAATTCAGGGCGATGACCTGGAACTGGTCGACGTCGTCGCCAATCTCCTCGGCTTCTTCGTCGCTGTCCAGCCACACACCCAGGCCACCGTCGCGGGCCTTGAGCACGTGGGCATGGTCTCGCCACAGCTGCAGGGGGACGATGTAGTCGTCGCAGTTGGTCAGCTCGTCGAGGGTGGTTTCCTTGGGCAGCAGGTGCCAGGTTTCGTCGACGAGTTGGTTGTTCTTAATGATTCGCTGCATAGACGCGTTCCTTGAAGGGGTCGATGCCGATACGCTGGTAAGTGTCGATGAAGCGCTCTTCTTCGGTACGCTGTTCCACGTACACGGCAATCAGCTTCTCGATCACATCGGCCATGTCTTCCTGGGCGAAGGACGGGCCGAGGATCTTGCCCAGGCTCGCGCCGCGCGCGGCGTTGCCGCCCAGGGAAACCTGGTAGAACTCCTCACCCTTCTTGTCCACGCCGAGGATGCCGATATGGCCCACGTGGTGGTGGCCGCAGGCGTTCATGCAGCCGGAAATGTTCAGGTCGATTTCCCCGATGTCGAACAGGTAGTCCAGGTCGTCGAAGCGGCGCTGGATGGACTCGGCGATCGGGATCGACTTGGCGTTGGCCAGCGAGCAGAAGTCACCACCCGGGCAGCAGATGATATCGGTCAGCAGGCCGATGTTCGGCGTGGCGAAGCCGTTCTCGCGCAGCTCCATCCACAGCGTGTGCAGCTGACGCTGCTCGACGTCGGCAAGGATGATGTTCTGCTCGTGGGAAGTACGCAGGAAACCGAAGCTGTAGCGCTCGGCAAGGTCCGCCACGGCGTCCAGCTGCTTGTCGGTCAGGTCGCCTGGTGCTACACCGGTCGGCTTGAGCGACAGGGTCACGGCCACGTAGCCGGGCTTCTTGTGGGCGCGAGTGTTGCGCGAGCGCCAGCGGGCGAAGCCTGGGTGCTCCTGGTCCAGTGCGCTGTAGTCGACGTTTTCCAGCGCCTTGTAGTCAGGGTCGACGAAGTGGCGCGACACACGGTCGACTTCCGCTTGGGTCAGGGTGGTGCTGCCGCCACGCAGGTGGACCATTTCGGCCTCGACCTTCTCGGCGAACACCTCAGGGGTCAGTGCCTTGACCAGGATCTTGATGCGCGCCTTGTACTTGTTGTCACGGCGACCGTAACGGTTGTACACGCGCAGGATCGCGTCCAGGTAGCTGATCAAGTCCTGCCATGGCAGGAATTCGTTGATGAACGAACCGACCACCGGGGTACGGCCCAGGCCACCGCCGACCAGCACGCGGAAGCCCAGCTCGCCGGCTTCGTTGCGCACCGGCTCCAGGCCGATATCGTGGACTTCGATGGCCGCGCGGTCTTCCTGCGAGCCGTTGACCGCAATTTTGAACTTGCGCGGCAGGTAGGCGAATTCCGGGTGGAAGGTGGTCCACTGGCGGATGATTTCGCACCAGGGGCGAGGGTCGACGACTTCGTCGGCAGCCACACCGGCGAATTGGTCGGTGGTGGTGTTGCGCAGGCAGTTGCCGCTGGTCTGGATCGCGTGCATCTGCACGGTGGCCAGCTCGGCCAGGATGTCTGGAACATCTTCCAGCGCAGGCCAGTTGAACTGCACGTTCTGCCGGGTGCTGATGTGCGCATAGCCCTTGTCGTAGTCGCGGGCGATCTTGGCCAGCAAGCGGACCTGGGTCGAGTTCAGCTGGCCGTACGGCACGGCGACGCGCAGCATCGGGGCAAAACGTTGGATATAAAGGCCGTTCTGCAGGCGCAGAGGGCGGAATTCTTCTTCGCTCAGCTCACCGGCCAGGTAGCGGCGGGTCTGATCACGGAACTGCTTGACGCGGTCCTCGATGATCCGCTGATCGTACTCGTCGTATACGTACATAAAAGTCCTGTCTCAGGCTGCATGCAGCTATTCGCGCGCACGGCCGCGCACTCCGGTTTCGGAGCCGGGGAACGATATCAGGTTGTAGTTATGCGCTAAAGTGATGTTTTTGCATATGAAAAGAACTAAACGGACTATGTGAGACTGACTGGCATTTGTTCGCCCGTGCGCCGACATGTTTATACTCGCGACTTTGTTTCGACGGGTGTAACCGCATGCTCAAGGCGTTGTGCCAAAGCCTGTGCCTGAGCCTGCCGCTGGTAGCCAGTGCGCAGGCTGCTTCGGTGGTATTTCTCAACCCAGGCCTGTCCAGCGAAGCGTTCTGGACCAGCTATTCGCGTTTCATGCAGGCGGCGGCCGACGACCTGGGCATGACCCTTCGGGTGGAGTACAGCGAGCGCAGTGCCGAGCGTGCGCTGGTTCAGGCCCGGACGATTCTCCAGGGGCCGCAACGACCCGACTACCTGGTGCTGGTCAACGAGCAGTACGTGGCGCCGGAAATCATCCGGCTGTCCCAGGGCACCGGGGTCAAGTTGTTCCTGGTCAACAATGGCCTGACCGCCAGCCAGGCCCAGAGTATCAAGGCGCAGCCGGAGAAATACGCACAGCTGTTGGGTACCCTAACCGCCAATGACGAACAGGCCGGTTACCAGATGCTGCACCAGATGGTCGCTTTGCTGCCCCGTAGCAACGAGCCCGTGGACCTGGTGGCATTCGCCGGGGTCAAGAGCACGCCAGCCTCGCAATTGCGCGAGCAGGGCATGCGCCGGGCGTTGGCGGACTTTCCCCAGGTGCGCTTGCGTCAGGTCGTGTACGGTGGCTGGAACCGTCAGCGTGCCTTCGAACAGGCCCAGGTGCTGCTTGAGCGATATCCGGACATCAAGCTGGTCTGGTCAGCCAATGACGAAATGGCTTTTGGCGCCATGCAGGCGTTCGAAGCGGCTGGGCGCAAGCCGGGCCGGGACGTGGTGTTCAGCGCGATCAACAGCTCCCCCGAGGCACTGCGGGCACGAATCGATGGACGCCTGGGGGTATTGATGGGCGGGCACTTCACCTTGGGCGGCTGGGCCATGGTGATGCTGCATGATGATGCCCAAGGGGTGTCGATGGATCGTGATGGCCTGCATGAGTACCGGGCGCCGGCGCTGCAATCGATCGACGAGAACAAGGCCCGGCGTTGGCTGAAGCTGCTGGATCGGGACGACTACGGGATCGATTTCCAGCGTTACAGCGCCGAAGGGCGCCCGGCCGGTTTCCAGTATCCGTTTCTTGCGTCACCCGTCGACTATTGAAAAACCCTGCTTGAGAGAAGGGCATCGCTCGTCTTAACTGCTGGTTGTGAAGTGCATTCCCATAACCACTACAAGAGGCAATGCAATGGGAAACTCAACCAAGGTCCGCAAAGCTGACAGCAGCGTCGATGCCTGGGCGATCCTCTGCCTGATCGTCCTGGTGGTGGTCACTGCCGTATATTGGGTCAGCCACCAGTAGCCTTAGTCTTCAGACCGTGACTCAACCTGAGCCGCCCGTGGAAGGGATTTCCGCGGGCGGATTGCGTTTTAGCGGGCGGTGAGGTGCACGGCCAGTTGCACGAGGCCGATCAGCACCAGGATGAACACCAGCGTGAACAACGTGCCCAGCACGATGAAGTGGCTGGCTTTGCCGTGAGTGAAGTCGCGTGCCCGGTTCTTGCCGCTCTGCACGCCGAACGCTGCGGCCAGGATGCTGTGCAGCATCTGCCAGAAGGTGGGCGGCTTGCCTTGGCTGGAATCGTCCATGGGGGCTCCTGATCAATGCAGAGGCATACAAGGACAGTGTAGGTGATAGGTACTGGCCTCATCGCTGGCAAGTCGGCTCCTGCAGGCTCTGCGCCATCGTTGCAGGCGCCGGCGTGCCGGCGATGAACTGTCAGCTGTCGTAACCGAGGTTAGGTGCCAGCCAACGCTCACTTACGGTTACTTCCTGGCCCTTGCGCGCGCTGTAGCTGTCGATCTGGTCCTTGTCGACCTTGCCCACGGCAAAGTACTGCGCCTGCGGGTGGGCGAAATACCAGCCGCTGACCGCTGCCGCCGGGAACATCGCGAAGTGCTCGGTGAGGAATACGCCACTTGGGCCGGTTTCGCCGATGGCGCTGCCGTCGAGCAGGCGGAACAGCGTGGCCTTCTCGGTGTGATCCGGGCACGCGGGGTAGCCTGGGGCAGGGCGGATGCCGCTGTACTGCTCCTTGATCAGCGCTTCGTTGTCCAGGTGCTCGTCCTTGGCATAACCCCAGTGCTCTTTACGCACCTGCTCGTGCAGCCATTCGGCGCAGGCCTCGGCCAGGCGGTCGGCCAGGGCTTTGACCATGATCGAGCTGTAGTCGTCGCCCTTGTCCTGGTAGGCCTTGGCCACTTCCTCGGCACCGATGCCAGCGGTGGTGATGAAGCCGCCCATGTAGTCAGTGACGCCGCTGTCCTTTGGTGCGACGAAGTCGGCCAGGGAGAAGTTCGGCTTACCGTCCGGCTTGATGGTCTGCTGGCGCAGGTGGTGCAGGGTGGCCAGCGTCTGGCCGTTCTCGCCGTACACTTCGATGTCGTCGTCGGCCACCTGGTTGGCTGGCCAGAAACCGAAGACGGCACGGGCGCTGATCAGCTTTTCGGCGATCAGCTTGTCGAGCATCTCGCGGGCATCCTTGTACAGCGCGGTGGCGGCTTCCCCGACCACCTCGTCGGTGAGGATGCGCGGGAACTTGCCGGCCAGGTCCCAGGAGATGAAGAACGGGGTCCAGTCGATGTACTCGGCCAAGGTGCGCAGGTCGATGTCTTCCAGCACCTTGACGCCGGTGAAGGACGGGACGACCGGTTGGTAGCCGGCCCAGTCGTACTTCGGTTTGGCGGCCACTGCCTGCGCGTAGCTCAGGCGCTCGGTGCGGGCGCTGCGGTTGGCGGTGCGCTCGCGCACTTCTTCATAGTCCTGGCGAGTTTTCTCGACGAAGCCTGGCTTGAGCTCCTTGGACAGCAGCTGGGTGGCGACACCCACGGCGCGGGAGGCGTCGGTGACATAGACCACCGCATCGTTGCTGTACTTGGGTTCGATCTTCACCGCTGTGTGGGCCTTGGAGGTGGTGGCGCCACCGATCATCAGCGGCAGGTGGAAATCCTGGCGCTGCATTTCACGGGCGACGTGGACCATCTCGTCCAGCGACGGGGTGATCAGGCCGGATAGACCGATGATGTCGCAGTTCTGTTCACGGGCGGTCTGCAGGATCTTCTCCGCCGGCACCATCACGCCCAGGTCGACGATGTCGTAGCCGTTGCAGCCCAGCACCACGCCGACGATATTCTTGCCGATGTCGTGCACGTCGCCTTTGACCGTGGCCATCAGGATCTTGCCCTTGGCCTCTGGCTTGTCGCCTTTTTCCGCCTCGATGAAGGGGATCAGGTGGGCTACCGCCTGTTTCATCACGCGGGCTGACTTCACCACCTGGGGCAGGAACATCTTGCCAGCACCGAACAGGTCGCCGACCACGTTCATGCCGCTCATCAGCGGGCCTTCGATGACCTCGATAGGACGCGCGCACTGTTGACGGCACTCTTCGGTGTCTTCGACGATGAAGGCTGTGATGCCTTTGACCAGCGCGTGCTCCAGGCGTTTTTCCACCGGCAGCGAGCGCCACTCTTCGTTTTCCACTTCCTTGGCCGCGCCACCGCCCTTGTAGTCATCGGCAATGGCCAGCAATGCATCGGTGCCGTGCGGGGTGCGGTTGAGTACCACATCCTCGACCTTCTCGCGCAGGGCAGGCGGGATCTCGTCGTAGATCTCCAGCTGGCCAGCGTTGACGATACCCATGGTCAGGCCGTTCTGGATGGCGTGGTAGAGGAACACCGAGTGGATCGCCTCGCGCACCGGGTTGTTGCCGCGGAACGAGAACGATACGTTGGACACACCACCGCTCGACAGCGCGAAAGGCAGGTGGTCACGGATGTAGGCACAGGCCTCGATGAAGTCGACGGCGTAGTTGTTGTGCTCTTCGATGCCAGTGGCCACGGCGAAGATGTTGGGGTCGAAGATGATGTCTTCCGGTGGGAAGCCTACCTCGTTGACCAGGATGTCGTAGCTGCGCTGGCAGATCTCCTTCTTGCGTGCGGCAGTGTCGGCCTGGCCGACTTCGTCGAAGGCCATCACCACCACGGCGGCGCCATAGCGCTTGCACAGGCGTGCGTGGTGCTTGAACTGCTCGACGCCTTCCTTCATGGAGATCGAGTTGACGATGCCCTTGCCCTGGATGCACTTGAGGCCCGCTTCGATCACTTCCCATTTGGAGGAGTCGATCATGATCGGCACGCGGGAGATATCCGGCTCGCCAGCGATCAGGTTGAGGAAGCGGACCATGGCAGCCTGGGAGTCGAGCATCCCTTCGTCCATGTTGATGTCGATCACCTGGGCGCCGGCTTCTACCTGCTGCAGGGCGACTTCCAGCGCTTCGGTGTAGTTCTCTTCGCGGATCAGCCGGGCGAATTTGGCGGAACCGGTGATGTTGGTCCGCTCGCCGACGTTGACGAACAGCGACTGACGATCGATGGTGAACGGTTCCAGGCCCGACAGGCGGCAAGCCTTGGGTATATCGGGAATGGCCCGCGGCTTGTACTTGGCCACAGCTTCGGCGATGGCCTGGATATGCGGCGGGGTGGTGCCGCAGCAACCGCCAATGATGTTGAGGAAACCGCTGGCAGCGAACTCCTCGACCACGGCAGCCATTTCCGCCGGGGTTTCGTCGTATTCGCCGAACGCGTTGGGCAGGCCGGCATTGGGGTGCGCCGAAACATGGGTGTCGGCCTTGGTCGCCAGTTCTTCCAGGTACGGACGCAAGTCCTTGGCGCCCAGGGCGCAGTTCAGGCCGACGGAAATCGGCTTGGCGTGTCGCACCGAGTTCCAGAAGGCTTCGGTGGTCTGGCCGGACAAGGTTCGGCCGGAGGCATCGGTGATGGTGCCGGAGATCATGATCGGCAGTTCGACGCCGTCTTCTTCGAACACTTGCTGCACGGCAAAGATCGCGGCCTTGGCGTTGAGGGTGTCGAAGATGGTTTCGATCAGCAGCAGGTCGGCGCCGCCTTCGATCAAGCCACGGGTGGCCTCGATGTAGTTTTCCACCAGCTCGTCGAAGGTGACGTTGCGGTAGCCGGGGTCGTTGACGTCCGGGGAGATCGAGCAGGTACGGCTGGTAGGGCCGAGCACGCCGGCGACGAAACGCGGTTTGTCCGGGGTTTCCAGGGTCTTGGCGTCGGCCACCTGGCGGGCGATGCGGGCGCCTTCGACGTTCAGCTCGTACACCAGCGACTCCATGCCGTAGTCGGCCTGGGAGATTTGCGTGGCGTTGAACGTGTTGGTTTCAAGGATGTCGGCGCCAGCGTCCAGGTAGGCCTTCTCGATGGCGGCGATCACATCGGGGCGGCTGAGCAGCAGCAGATCGTTGTTTCCCTTGACGTCACTTGGCCAATCGGCAAAGCGCGTGCCACGATAGTCGTGTTCCTCGAGGCGGTAACTTTGGATCATAGTACCCATGCCACCGTCGAGGATCAGGATGCGCTCTTTGAGTGCGTTCTGGAGTGCTTGGAGACGAGCGCTGCGGTCGGACATAGGAACTACCTGGTCGGGCAAAAATCAGAAGGTGCCGAATCATAACAAAGCTGCGCGGTTTTTAGGCGCGCTGCCCATTTGCATGAATTCTGTTCATGTTGGGTCGATGAGCATCCAAGGACGACCAGGCTAACGTGATGGCTTTCTGTAACCAGGATTTCGCGCACATGGTGCATCGCTGTTTTATTGCCCTGGCTTGTGGCTTCGCGCTGCTCGTCAGTGGCGTGGCCTTTGGGCAGGGCCCCCAGTCGAGTCCGGGCATCTCCTACACCCGGGATATTCAACCGATCTTCACCGAGAAATGCGTGGCCTGCCATGCGTGCAACGACGCCGCGTGCCAGCTCAAGCTGGAAAGCCCCGAAGGTGCAGTGCGCGGTGCCTCCAAGGTGCCGGTGTACCAGGGCGACCGGAGCAAGGCGGTGCCCACCACACGGCTGTTCTACGACGCCCATAGCGAGGCCGAATGGCGTAAGAAGGGCTTTTATTCGGTGCTCGACAACCAGGGCAGCCAGGCCGCACTGATGGCTCGAATGCTCGAACTCGGTCACAAGACCCCGCTCACGCCCAATGCCAAATTGCCCGACGAGATCGTGCTTGGGCTCAACCGCAACAACATGTGCCCGTTGCCCCATGAGTTCGACGCTTATGCCGGCGCGCATCCCAAGGAAGGCATGCCGCTGGCCGTCACCGGTCTGACCGACCAGGAGTACCAGACCATGCGCGCCTGGCTGGCCGCCGGTGCACCAGTCGAATACCAGCCGATCCAGCCCAGCCCGGTCGAAGCCAGGCAGATCGCCGAGTGGGAAGAACTGCTCAACCGTCCCGGTTCCACCGAAGCATTGGTGGGTCGTTGGCTGTACGAGCACCTGTTCCTCGCGCATATTTATTTCGTCGGCGGCGAACAAGGCCACTTCTTCCAATGGGTACGTTCGCGCACGCCGAGCGGCCAGCCGGTCGACCTGATCGCCACTCGTCGCCCCAACGACCCGCCGGGCACCGACTTCTACTACCGCCTGGTGCCGGTGCAGGGCGTGATCGTGCACAAGACCCACATCACGTACCCCATGGGTCCGCAGAAGCTCAAGCGGGTCAAGCAGTTGTTCTACGCGGGCGACTGGCATGCCACCGCGCTGCCGGGTTACGGCCCACGTCACCGGGCCAACCCGTTCGAGACCTTCGAGGCGATTCCGGCGGTGGCACGCTATCAGTTCATGCTGGATAACGCCGAGTACTTCGTGCGGACCTTCATCCGCGGCCCAGTTTGCCGTGGGCAAATCGCCACCGACGTGATCCGCGACAACTTCTGGGCGCTGTTCCAGGAGCCAGCGCATGACCGCTACATCACCGATGCCAAGTACCGCAGCGAAGCCACGCCGCTGTTGGCGATGCCTGGGCAGATCGATGACGTGGGCAGCGTGCTCACCCTGTGGCACGCCTACCGGGACAAGCGCAATGAATATGAAAAGCTGCGCCGCGAGGCCTACGCCGAGATGGCGCCGCCGAGTTGGTCGACCCTGTGGGCGGGCAACGACAATGCCTTGCTGACCATCTTCCGCCACTTTGACAGTGCTTCGGTGACCAAGGGGTTGATCGGCGATGTGCCGCTGACCACCTGGCTGTTCGACTACCCGTTGTTCGAGCGCACTTATTATCAGTTGGCGGTCAACTTCGATGTGTTTGGCAACGTCTCGCACCAGTTGCAGACGCGCTTGTACTTCGACTTGATCCGCAACGGCGCCGAGGTCAACTTCCTGCGCCTGATGCCGGCCGATCAGCGTGGCAAGGTGCTCAGCAACTGGTACCAGAACAGCGGCAAGGTGAAGATGTGGATGGACTACGAGGACATCGACACCGACACCCCAAGCGGGCTGAAACTCGACCCTCGCGACCCGACGCGCGACTTTGGCCTGAAACTGCTGCAGCGCACCGGCAGCCTCAACGCAGCGCCAGACCCGATCAACCGCTGCAAGGGCGCTTATTGTTCACGGCCGGAGATGGATGCCGAGTTCCGCGATGTAGAGCAGTCGCTCAGCCGACTGGTGTCGCGTCCGGCGGCGGGGCTGAAGGTGATCAACCAACTGCCCGAGGCGACCATGCTGCGCATCGAAGGCGAGGGCGGCCGCCGTCAGGTCTACAGCCTGTTGCGCAACAGGGCCCACAGCAATGTGGCCTTCTTGCTGGGCGAGGCGTACCGCTACCAGCCAGGTCTGGATACCCTGACCCTGTACCCGGGGGTGCTCAGTAGCTACCCGAACTTCATCTTCAACATCCCGGCGTCGAACGTGCCGGAGTTCGTCGAGGACATGGAGGCGGCACGCGACGACCCGGCCAAGTTCGAACGCATCGTCATGCGCTGGGGCGTGCGGCGTAGCCATCCGCGGTTCTGGTTCTACTTCCATGACCTGAACACCTTCATCGAACAGACCGATCCGGTCGAGGCGGGCGTACTGGACATGAACCGCTACGAGAACCTCTGATCGGCCGGACTGACCTTTGCGGACTCACTGCGGTCCCAAAGGTCGGGTGGCCAGGGGCTGGTTTGCAGCCCCATCGCCGACAAGCCGGCTCCTGCAGGTGCTGTGGGAGCCGGGCGGGCGAGGCCTCAATGCACCGGCTGATCGCAGGTATTTCATGCTGTATTCGCTTCAGGCACTGCGGGCGCTCGCCGCCTGGGTGGTGGTCTGCCACCACTTCATGCAAATTTTCTTCGACTTCCATGCCACCGGCCCTGTCGGCCGCCTGCTCAGCGAGCGAGGCGCCGTGGGGGTCGACATCTTCTTCGTGATCAGCGGCCTGGTGATCTACCTCTCAACCCGAGACAAAGCCATCGCCCCTGGGCAGTTCCTGCTCAACCGACTGCTGCGCATCGTCCCGGCGTACTGGTTCTACACGGCGCTGATGGCCACGCTGCTACTCGTCGCCAGCCAATGGATGCCCCACCAGGTGTTCCAATGGCAACACTTGCTGTTGTCGCTGTTGTTCATTCCGGCCGAAAACCCGGGAGGTTATGGGCTGTATCCGACCCTGAACGTTGGCTGGACGCTGAATTACGAAATGTTCTTCTACGCGTTGTTCGGCCTCGCGTTTCTGGCCCGCCAGCGTCACCACCTGTTGCTGGTGGCCGCCGCGCTGCTGGTGGTGAGTGAGTTGCTGGGCGGATTGGGTGTCGTCAGCCGTTTCTACAACAACGACATCATCTACGAGTTCCTGCTCGGTATTGGCCTGGGTGTGCTGTACCGCCGCGGACTCATTCGCGAGGGGCGATGGCTGCCGCTGGCAGTACTGGCGGTGGCGGGGTATGCGCTGTTTCACCTGGACGCTTCCCAGCGCCTGCTGCACTGGGGGCTGCCGAGCGCGCTGGTGGTGCTGGCATTCGTTGCGTTAGAGCCCTGGTTCAAAGGCAATCGACTGCTCAAGATGCTGGGCGACTGCTCCTATTCGGTGTACCTGATCCATGTGCTGGTGCTTTACGGCGGCTGGTTCGTCAGCCAGCGGCTGAAGCTGAACCCTTACCTGGTCTTCGCCTTCTGCGTGCCGTCCATTGGACTAATGTCTTGGTTCAGCTACCAGTGGCTTGAGCGAGGCCTGTACCGACGGATGCACGCCTGGCTGGCGGCGCCACGGGAGCAAAGCCAGGCATATGCGCTTTCCCGAGTCAATTACTAGGACTTTGTTCGAAGGCCAGGTTGGCGTACACTTGGCCGCAAGTCTGTGAGGAACTTCCATGAGCGCTATAACCATTACCGACGCCGCCCATGATTACCTGGCCGATCTGCTGTCCAAGCAGAACACGCCTGGCATCGGCATCCGCATTTTCATCACCCAGCCGGGCACCCAGTACGCCGAGACCTGCATCGCCTACTGCAAGCCGGGCGAAGAGAAGCCTGACGACACCGCGCTGGGGCTCAAGAGCTTCACCGCGTACATCGATTCGGTCAGCGAACCGTTCCTCGAGGACGCGCTGGTCGACTACGCCACCGATCGCATGGGTGGCCAACTGACCATCAAGGCGCCGAATGCCAAGGTGCCGATGGTCAACGAAGACAGCCCGATCAACGAACGCATCAACTACTACCTGCAGACCGAGATCAACCCGGGGCTGGCCAGCCACGGTGGTCAGGTCAGCCTGGTGGACGTGGTCGACGACGGTATCGCCGTGCTGCAGTTCGGCGGCGGTTGCCAGGGTTGCGGCCAGGCGGACGTCACCCTCAAGGACGGCATCGAGCGTACCCTGCTCGAGCGCATTCCTGAGCTCAAGGGTGTACGTGACGTGACCGACCACAGCCAGAAAGAAAACGCGTACTACTGAGACGTCTCGGGCGATTCAGGTTGGCGCTGCCAGAACCTTGATCCCTAGCAACAAACTGTTACGGATTCAACCCCTGCGACAACAGGCCGCAGCCCGTATTTAAAGGGCTGCAGGCCTGCACCTCCAACGTCGGGTAGATGCCCTGGGGGTGTCATGCCAGAATGCCCCGGTTTTTCGGCCGGCCTGTCCCTAGGGCCGGCACCTTCCCTGTAAAGGATGGTTCCATGAATGATCTGTTTACCCGGCGCGCGGTCGTCGCCGGGATGGGCGTTCTCGGGCTCGGCCTGCTGGCAGGCTGCAGCCCGGCCCGGGGGCTCGAGTTCAAGTACGGCAAGAACATGAGCAACGAAATCCTCGGGCGCAAGTTCCGCCTCAAGGATACCCGTGGCAACGACGTCACCTTGTCGAGCTTCTACGGCAGCATGCCGATGATCTTCTTCGGCTTTACCCAGTGCCCGGCGGTCTGTCCGACTACGCTGGCGCGCGCCGCACAAATCCGCAAGCTGCTCAAAGGCCGCGATCGCGACCTGTTCCAGGTGGTGCTGATTACCCTGGATCCGGAGCGCGACACGCCGGAAGTGCTCGATGCCTATGTCAAGGCGTTCGACCCGTCGTTCACCGCGCTCACCGGCACCCCCGAGGAAATCGCCGCGGTAGCGAAGGAATTCAAGGTGTTCTACGAGAAGGTCCCGACCGGGGATACCTATACCGTCTCCCACTCGTCCACCAGCTATGTCTACGATACGCGCGGCACGCTGCGCCTGAGCCTGGGCCATTCCCTGACCGCCCAGGAATGCGCCGAAGACCTGGTTACCCTGATGGAGATTTGCTAATGGCTATTTCACTGCAACCGTTCAAGCGCGGCCTGGCCACGCTGGCATTGATGGGCCTCGCCTTGCCGGCTCTGGCTCAGACCACGGTGAGTGATGCGTGGGTACGCGCCAGTGTGCCGCACCAGCAGTCCACCGGTGCCTTCATGACCCTGACCGCCAGTGCCGACAGCAAGCTGGTTGGCGTGGCTTCGCCCGTGGCCAAGACCGTGCAAGTGCACGAGATGACCATGAACGGTGATGTGATGGGCATGAAGGAGGTCAAGTCGGTCGAACTGCCAGCGGGCAAGCCGATCAGCCTGGACCCTAATGGGTATCACGTGATGCTGATGGGCTTGAGCCAGCAGCTCAAGGAAGGCGAGAAGGTGCCTCTGACCCTGACCGTCGAGGATGCCAAGGGCAGCCGGGAAACGGTCCAGGTGCAAGCCGAGGTACGTGCGCTGACCGCCGGGATGGGCGGGCACGATCACATGCACATGAATCACTGATTCCCCAGGGGCCGCCAATGCGGCCCCCCTTCATTCAGCTACGAAAGCGTGGCAACGGCCGGTCCAGCGTTAACGAAGTCAACGTCTTGCGGACCTGGGCTTCGTCGGCTTCCAGGGCTTTCAGGCTGGCGCGGATCTTGCCAGCGGCGGGCATATCGCCCTGCCGGTCGATCCAGTCGGCAATCTCCTTGCAGGCGCTACTGAGGCAGGCCTGGCGCTGGTTCATCAGCGACAGCAGGGTGGTGAGCTCTCTTTCGGACATGGCAGGACCCTCCATTTAGCTCTGTTAGTGTAGCAGAGGCTTGACGGGGCTCTGCTGCCTGTGCGGGAGGCGCCGAGCCGGCAGAAAAGGGCTGCAGTGGCGGTCGGCTGCAGTTGACGGCTTTTGGGTGTCGCTCCTTCGAAGTGCCAAGCGCCCGCCCTGGCTTTACAGCCGCAGGTCATGCGGGGGCTGTGTCGAATGCTATGGGAAAGCAAGCGGCAGGAGCGAGCCGTGCGCCTGGTTGGTGTCGCCGTCAGGATTCGACGGGATCTGCTGAATCCATTGCAATTCGAGTTGGCCTTGTGAGCGATTCTGCTGGCATATTTGAGCTGATGCATGCCTTTCGGTAGGTCCCAGGGGGCACCCCGAAGGCCTGCTTGAACTGCCTACTCAGGTGGCTTTGGTCGGCATAGCCCAGGGCGAACGCCACCTCCGAGGCGGTCTCGCCACGCTTGAGCAATTCCCGCGCCCGGGCCAGGCGGCGTTGCTTCAACCAGGCATGGGGCGGCAGCCCGGTGGCCTGGCGGAACACTCGGGCGAAATGGAATGGCGACAGGTTGACCGCCGCCGCCAACGCTTCGAGCGACGGTGGAGCGGCCAATTGGCTTTCCAGCAGTTCACGGGCACGGGCCACCGCCAGTGGCTCATTACCCGGTGCTGCCGGTTCTGCGCATTGCCCGTGGCGCTGCACCAGGGCCAGTACCGCCTGGCGCCAGGCGGTTTGCTGCTCGAGGGCACTGGCGCCGGATTCGGACAGCTGGTGCAGTTGGCTGAACGCCAAGGCCAGGGCCGGGTCCTGAATCACACTTTCCTTGAAATGCGGCATGCCATGGCGGCCAAGCTCTAGCTCGTCCAGCACGCCGGTGACCCGCTCGTGCTCCGGATAGAAACCGCGATAGCGCCAACCGGCTTCATGGGCGGTGGCCCCGGTGTGCAGCTCATCGGGATTGATCAGTACCATGCTGCCGACCGGTGCCAGATGCTCGCTGCCTCGGTGCCAGAAGCGCTGGGCCCCGGACTCGATCACGGTAAATACGTAGCCCTCATGCACGTGCGGGGCAAAGCGTTGCTGGAAATACCGCGCATGCAGCATCTCCACATCGCCCAGGGCAGGCGCTTGCCAGAGGTGGGTCTGTTCGCGCAGGGGTCTGCTCATGCCAGCCAGCTACGCAGAAGAAAGAAGATCAACATGCTCACCAGCATGCTCAACAATACGCTGCGCGTCCAGAGCACGAGTGCGATGGCCACCAGCGAGCCAAGCAGGTAAGGATTGAGCGGGCTCAGGTCCAGTTGGTGGTCGGGCAGGAAGATGATCGGCCCGCAGATGGCCGTGAGCATGCCGGGCACGGCGAAGCCCAGGAACTGCCGGGCATTGGAGCTCAGGCGCAGGGGCAGGCGAGGTTCCAGGAAGGCATAGCGGTTGAGGAATACCACCGCGCCCATGGTGAATATCAGCAACCAGATCATGCGCGGCCTCCGGAAAACTTCTGACAAATAAAGCCCGCCGCCATGCCTAGCAGGCCTGCAGCCACCAGCGCAGTTTCCCACTGCCAGTAGCTGAACAGCACCGAGCAGAACAGCGATACCGCCACACACACGACTGTCGCCAGGCTGCGTACAAGCGGCGCAATCAGGGCGACGAAGGTGGCGACGATGGAGAAGTCCAGACCCAGTTGATCCAGGTGCGGGATGTTCTGGCCGAGGATGATCCCGGCCAGGGTGAACAGGTTCCACGCTATATAGAAGGTCAGGCCCACACCCAGTGCGTACCAGCGGTTGAACTGCTGCTGGTCGTAATGGCTGGTCAGCGCGAAGAACTCGTCGGTGAGCAGAAAGCCCAGACCCAGCCGCCAGCGCAGCGGCTGACTCGACAGCACCGGGCGCATGGACAGGCCATAGAGCAAGTGCTGAGAAGTCAGCAGCAGGGTGGTGAGCAGGATCGACGCCAGGTTGGCGCCGCCCTTGAGCATGCCAATGGCCACCAGTTGTGCCGCGCCCGCGAAGACGATGGCCGAAAGCCCCTGGCCTTCCCAGGCGCTGAGGTTGGCTTCGATGGCCATGGAGCCTGCCAGCAACCCCCACGGGGCCACGGCCAGGGACAGCGGGAGAATGGCGATGGCGCCGTGGAGAAAGGCTTGACGGGCAATGGGAAGGCTGCTGGGCATGGCGATGACGACACGTCGATTAGGCAGGCCAGCATGCCAGAGCGAGGGAGCCGATGGCTTGAACGATCTTGCTCTGTCAGCGGTGGCTGGCCAAACGCTGCTGGGCGGTGGCGCAGCCATTGATCTCGATAGCCTTTTGCAACAGGGCTTGACGCTGCTGCGGATCCAGGTCGCTCAACAGCCGGTAGACCTCGGCCTGGTAGTCGCGCTGACGCCCCCATTGCATCTGCAGGCCCTGTGGTTGGCTGCGATTGCAGGCCAGGCGCAAGGCCGGTTGCGGGTAGTAGGGTGCGTAAAGCGTGGCCATGCTGGGAATGGCTTCCAGCTCCTGGCGGTAGGTCGGGCTGGTGTTGTACGGCGCGCACAAGCTGGCAATGGCCGAGGCAGGAGGGGCGAACCCTTGTTTGAGACTGTCCTCCAGCAATGGGCAGGCGGCATCCGGAATCTGTGCTGCCGGCAAGTAGGTCATGTAGTACAGGGCCAGTCGGTACTGTGCCACCGGGTGGCCCAATTCCACGGACTTCTTCAGCAATGCCACGGCCGTCGGCAACGTGCGGGCCATGGCCTCGCCCTGGCGGGTCAACTCAGGGTCGCTGCCCAGGGCGGTGCGCAGGGGGCTAGGGTTGTCTTCCTGGGTATCGGCCTGTTCGAGCAGTGGCAGGGCCTGGCGATAGAGCAGGTCGGCATGGGGATCGATGCGCACATCGAGCGCTTGCGCGGCCAGCGGTAACAGGGCGAACAACAGCGCAGGCAGGGGTCGGACGCGACTCACAGGCTGCCCTCGCACGACGAACAGCGGTCATGGCCAGCGGGCAGGGTCTGATGCAGGACTACGAGGTTCATGGCCGGTACAGGGTGCCTCAGGCATAACGGAACGACGACGTATTCTAGCCATGCCCAGGCGCTTGCCGGAAGGCCCAAGGGCAACTGTCAGACGAGCTTGATCGGTGTGACCTTGCGCGGAGCGTGTTTTTCCTGGGCCAGGCCAAGTTTGGCGGTGATCACCTTGGCTACTGCATTGTTGCCCAGGTCGTTGAGGTGCAGGCGATCGACGAACAGCTCGGCGGCGAATACAGGTGAGCTGCTGAGCATGCTGTTCATGTCATAGCAGGGAACCGGGTCGGCCTGGCGCTTGATACGGCGGAAGTAGGCCATGTGCAGTTGGCTGTCGAATGCATCCTCCAACAACTTGTCGAAGTTCGCCGGTCGACGCTCCAGGGCTGCCAGCATTGCTTGCTCGCCAGCGGGTACCGTGTCCCGGCACCAGGGCAGCAGTGGCTGGAGAATGAAGGTGAGCGTGGCGTGGCTGTCGGCTAGCATGCGCTCCCATTGGCGCAGGGTGCGGCCGATGGTGTCGGCGGCGCGGGCCATGCGTTTTTCTGGCGAGGAGAGTGTCCAGTTGATCGGGGTAGATGGTCTGCGCGGCGCCAGGGCTTGCCCCAGGCGGCGCCACAAGGACTGGTTGGTCGGCGAGGCCGGGGGCTGAACCCCTTCCTTGAAACTGTCGAGAAATGCCTGCTGGGCCTTGGCATGCTGTGGGTCGAGCAGGCCGTCGAGGACTTCGCTCAAGCCTTCGTGGGCCAAAGTGTTCAGGCCACTTAGAACCACCACGTGGCCGATCTGCCCGAAGCGGTGCTGATGGGTGAGGAACAGCAGCAGTTCCTGGCTGGCGTTGAGTCCGCAACTGGCCAGATTCAGCCATACCTCTCCGGTGAGCATCGACAGGTGCGAGGCCACGGTGTGCTCGTCGGAGCTGGCTCCAATGCCCAATACGGCGGAGCCACCGACCAGCAGGTTGACACGTCCTGCCGGGCCACGTTCGGCCGCCGAGAAGCGCTTGCCAGCGAAATGGCTGTAGCGAAAGCCCAGTGCATCGGTGTTGATGGTGCCCGAGCGATAGCCGCGCTCGTGCACCTGCAAGGTGTGCGGCGCCCGCTGGTTACCCATCAACAGGAAATGCTGATAGTCCTGCTGCAGGGAAGAGGGCATGTCCGGCGCGTCGTTGGCTGTGTCGGTCGTCGTCATGGGCATTCCTCTTTCTGGGGCGACGGGGTTGGCTCGCCTGTGTCAGGAGGCCAGCTCCTTGAGGTTGTACAGCAGGCCACCGGTGGCAATCAGCAGCAGGGCGACGCCCGAGGCCAAGCTGATGAGGCGGTTGCTACGCTGCGAGGCGATCTTGCCAATGGCGAAGATGTAGAGACTGAGCACCGCGAAGTCGATGAACACCCAGAGCAGCGACAGTACCACCATGCTCTTGCCGAACGATTCGGTGATCTGGATGAACTGGGGAAAGAAGGCGATGAAGAAGATGATGTCCTTGGGATTGGAAATGCCGACCATGAACCCTTGCCACAAGCCTCCGCGTCCAGCCCTGGATGCCTCGCCGGATGCCTCGGCAGCCGGTGCTTGCAGCGCGTCTTTTAGGGTGCCCACGGCGATATGACCGATGAACAGGCACCCCAGCAGGCTCATGGCGCTGAGCCAGGTCTTGTCGATGGCGGCGCTGGTCAGAATGACCCAAGCTGCCGCGCCGATCAGTACCAGCGATGCCCAGTTGGTGCCGACAGCGGTAAAGATGGCCTTGCGCGAGCCTGAGGCCGCGGCAGTGTTGACGATCAGTGCCACCACCGGGCCTGGGGTGGCGATCAGCAGCAGGACGGTCAGGGCGTAGGTCAGCGTCAGTGCGGTATTCACGGTCAGTTCTCGATCAATGATTCAGAGGTTGCCAGGGCGTGGAAGGGGCAGCGTGGTGGGTTCAGCGAGCCTTGCTCCTGAAGCTGGTATTGCTTCCACTCGTAGTTGTCGTCCTGGCCGAAGAAGCCGAGGGTGTCGGGTACGACGCCATCGTTGTAATGGTGCACGCGTTCGCGGATGCGGGCGCGGATGCGCTTGCCGCTCTCAGTACTGGCGTTGGCGACTTCGTCGAAGTTTTCCCGCGGGTTGATGACGAAGGTGATGTGCGCGCCGAGGTTGCGGCTTTTCATCTGCTGGTGGCCGGGAAAGTTCATGTTGATGAACAGCGGCATGCCGGCGTAGCAAAACGACCAACCGCTGTCGTCAGGGTCGGTCGGGATGGCCTGGGGCCAGGGGTGAGGGTCGCGCGCGTGAACGCCACGCAAGACTTTCCAGGCCAAGGCCTGTTGTTCGGCAAGGGTCATTTCGCTGGCCGTTTCGAGAAACACCACCAGGGGGCTGCCGATGCGTTGCTTGACCGGCACGTGCTTGATGTTCACGACATAGTCGGCAAGCCCCTTGGCCATGTCGTCAGCCAGGTATTCGGCGCGTGCGAAGAGGATGTGGCAGGTTTCGGCAGCCACTGCCTTGCGCCCGAACAGGCAAGGAAATTCGGGGTTGGCAAGGACGCCTTTGAAGTGTTGTATGGTCGTGTAGGTCCAGTGTTGCGAATTCCGGACATGTTCAGAGGCCGCGTCTAGCGCATCCAGGCGATAGCAGTTTCCATAACCTGTAAACATGATTTCCCCAGGCGTTTAAGATAAGTGGACGTTCCAGTCATATGCAGGCAGTTTGTTTGTTTATCTTTGTTATTTACCTGCATTTTCTGAGACGGCCCTCAGGTTGTAAAACGCGTGGAACTATGACCTACTATTAGTCTCACTCATGCTTCGGAAGACCCCATGTCGGAACGGATTCAGGCTTTGCACGCGCTGCGTGCGTTTGAGGTGGCTTCTCGATACGGGTCGTTCACCCGGGCGGCGGAGGAACTGGCCTTGACCCAAGGGGCGGTCAGTCACCACATCAAGACCCTGGAAGCGATGTTCGGCTGCGACCTGTTCGAGCGCCGAGGTCCCAAGTTGCGCCTGACCGAGCACGGGCGGTTGTTGGCCCAGGAGCTCAAGGTTGGCTTCAAGATCATCGAGAATGCATGTGCGTTATTGCGTCAGGACCGCTATGGCCTGCGTTTGAAAGCGCCATCGACTTTGACGGTGCGTTGGCTGCTGAGGGCGCTGGATGCGTTCAAGAAGGTCGATGACAGTTGCAGCGTGCAATTGTCGAGCGTGTGGATGGACATCGACACGGTGGATTTCTATTCCGAGCCCTACGATTGCGCGATTTTGCTGGCCAATGGGCGTTTTCCGGCCGATGTCGAGAGTTTCAAGTTGTTCGATGAGTGGCTGATCCCGGTGTGTCACCCAGATTACCTGGATAACCCGCAGCCGGACCTGGGGGATCTGCGTCACTGTGAATTCCTTCATCCGTCACCGGATAGGCGAGACTGGCGGCGCTGGTTGGCGCGTATGGATGCGTTGGATATCAGCATCGACCATGGTCAGGTGTTCGATACGCTCGACCAGGGGATTTCCGCGGCGCAGCAAGGGTTGGGGATTTCGGTGGTGGACCTGGTGTTGGCCAGTGCTGACTTGGCGGCGGGGCGGTTGGTGACGCCGTTCAAGCATGCGGTGGCGACGGGGGATGGTTATTACATGACCTGGCTCAAGGCGAGTCCCAAGGCCCGGCAGATGGGCAAGCTGCGTGAGTTCCTGCTGGGGCAGGTGCCAGCGTTGGCCTACAAGGATATCAATTACCTATACGGGTGATTTCTCGGTGTCGCTCTTGCTCTTCTTTGCTTCTCGTGTGCGCAAGTTCAGGTTCAGCCGATTGCCACGACAGGAGGCCGGGAGACCGGAGGCAGCGGTTGGACCCTCGCGCGGTTTGAATGCCGCGCCTACGTTAGTGACCTGACGTCTGGCGTGTTGGTTTCTGGATGCGTGAGCATCCATTTGCCAAGGCGACGCGTCATCACTTTTAAACTTCCTGAAGTCGCAACCGGGTGTGTTTGAACGGGTGCGCACTCGCGAATTCTGCCGTTGTCGAACCTCCCATCGGCGACTGGAGGTAGAATCACCTCTTGAATCGAACAGCCATTCTGAGGACAACGCAGTGAATGTGCAGCAGGGCTTCGTCCTGACCCGACACTGGCATGACACCCCCCAAGGCACCTGCGTGGAATTCTGGCTGGCTACCGACCAAGGCCCCCGCCAGGTACGCCTGGCCCCTCAGGCGTCAATCGCCTTCATCGCCAGCGAAGACGCCGACCGCACCCGCGCACTGCTGGCCAATGAAACGGCTGTCGAACTCAAACCGCTGGACCTGCGAACCTTCGAGCAGCAACCGGTGATGGGCCTGTACACCCGCCAGCACCGCCAGCTGATGCAACTGGAACAACGCCTGCGCAGCGCCGGGATCGAGGTCCATGAGGCCGACATACGCCCGCCCGAGCGCTACCTGATGGAGCGCTTCATCACCGCTCCCGTGCAGTTCACCGGCAAACCCGACGCTCAAGGGGTCCTGTGCGACGCCCAGCTCAAACCCTCGCCGGACTACCGCCCAAACCTGCGCTTGGTCTCGCTGGACATCGAAACCAGCGAGCGCGGCGAGCTCTACAGCATCGCACTGGAAGGCTGTGGCCAGCGACAGGTCTACATGCTCGGCCCAGCCAATGGCGATGTTCAAGACCTGGACTTCGACCTGCACTACTGCGACAGCCGCACCGAACTGCTGACCTGCCTCAACCAGTGGTTGTCCACCCACGACCCCGACGCCATCATCGGCTGGAATCTGGTGCAGTTCGACCTGCGGCTGTTGCACGAACATGCCAAGCAACTGGACGTGCCACTGGCGTTGGGCCGCAATGGCGCTGTCCTGAGCTTGCGCGCCCAGGCCAGCCGGGGCCATGTGTTTGCCGATGCCCCCGGTCGCCTGCTGATCGACGGAATCGAGGCGCTGCGTTCGGCAACCTGGAGTTTCCCTTCGTTCAGCCTGGAGAACGTCGCCCAGACTCTGCTAGGGGAGGGCAAGGCCATCGAGACCCCTTACCAGCGCATGGACGAAATCAACCGCATGTTCGCCCAGGACAAGCCATCGCTGGCGCGCTACAACCTCAAGGATTGCGAACTGGTCACCCGCATCTTCGCCCATACGCGGCTGCTGGAATTCCTGCTGGAGCGCTCGTCCGTCACCGGTTTGGCGGTGGATCGCAGTGGCGGGTCGGTGGCCGCGTTCTGTCATCTGTACATTCCGCACATGCATCGCCTGGGCTTCGTCGCCCCCAACTTGGGCAGTCGCCCGGACGAAGCCAGCCCCGGTGGCTTCGTCATGGACTCGCGCCCTGGCCTGTACGACTCGGTGCTGGTACTGGACTACAAAAGCCTGTACCCCTCGATCATCCGTACCTTCCTCATCGACCCGGTGGGACTGGTCGAGGGCTTGCGCCAGCCGGACGAGGAACACTCGGTGGAAGGCTTTCGGGGCGCGCGCTTTTCGCGCAGCCAGCATTGTTTGCCGGCTATCGTGGCGCGGGTGTGGCAGGGCAGGGAGGCGGCCAAGCGTGAAGGCAATGCACCGCTGTCCCAGGCGCTGAAAATCATCATGAATGCGTTCTACGGCGTGCTCGGCTCCAATGGTTGCCGCTTCTTCGACCCACGCCTGGCATCGTCCATCACCCTGCGCGGCCATCAGATCATGCGCCAGACCCGCGCGTTGATCGAGGCGCGAGGTTATGACGTGATCTACGGCGACACCGACTCCACCTTCGTCTGGCTCAAAGGGGCCCATGGCGAGGAGGCTGCGGCCCGAATCGGTCGCGCGCTGGTGGCTGAGGTCAATCAGTGGTGGCGCCATCACCTGAGTGAGACCATGGGCCTTGAGAGTGCCCTTGAGCTGCAGTTCGAAACGCATTACCGGCGCTTCCTCATGCCCACCATTCGTGGTGCCGACGAGGGCAGCAAGAAGCGCTACGCCGGCCTGGTCCAGCGCACCGATGGCAGTGACGATGTGGTGTACAAGGGACTGGAGTCGGTACGCACGGACTGGTCGCCCTTGGCCCAGCAATTCCAGCAGGCCCTGTATGGGCGCATCTTCCGCGGCGAGCCTTATCGCGAGTATGTCCGGGAGTTCGTGCGAAGCACCCTGGCAGGCGAGCAGGACGCATTGCTGGTTTACCGCAAACGCCTGCGTCGGCCACTGACCGATTATCAGCGCAACGTGCCACCCCATGTGCGCGCCGCACGCATGGCCGACGACTACAACAGCCGCCTGGGGCGCGCGCGGCAATACCAGAATGGCGGATGGATCAGCTATGTGATCACCACCGCAGGCCCGGAACCGCTGGAAAACCTGCAGTCGCCCATCGACTACGACCATTACCTCAGTCGCCAGCTTCAACCCGTGGCAGACGCCATCCTGCCCTTTGTCGGCGATGACTTCTCGGCGTTGACCGATCGCCAGCTACTGCTGTTCTGAGGCGGGTATTACCTATCTAGTGCCCTGAAACACCCTTGCTGCCTAGGCTGGCGGTCTTTGTCGACCACGAGGCCGCGAGCATGGGCACGAAACCATCGCCACACACACCAACCGCCACGCAAGACAATGTGACGGTCGAAGCCCAGCGTTTCGAAACCTATCGAAAGGCGAGCAGGGCCTACCAGGACGGAATCATTGGCAGGCGGTTGCCTGGATGGCTGCGCGATGCGCCGGTCGCACAGTTACCCGAGATCGGCAAGGCATTGGCCCAGAGCCTTGCCTGCCGGCAGCAACTGAACAGACTGCTGACGCGCCTGCAGGATATCGACGGTTACGTCGAGTCGGCCTTGGCAACCGCATTGCAGGACCGTTACGGCATCACCGCTAACCTGCGCCGCATGCGGTTTCTGGAGGGGCGCCGCGAACCTGTCATCAACGAGCAACCGGTAGGCGCGCACCTGACGAAAGTGGTGTACGAAGAAAAGCCGTTGCTCGAGGTCGCACTGCGCAACTTCACCGCCGAACAGGCGCTGGCGGGCGGCCAGCCGGTGGGCAACCGTCTGCTGATGCCGCGCCAGGGTTCGGTGAAGCCGCCCACGGCCATCGAGTTCGCGGCCCTGTGCCGTGAGCTCGATCTGGGTGAGGCCTACCAACGCCACCTGGACTCGATCCTTTCGCCCGGCGACCGCGACGAGCGCGTAGAGGCCTTGCTGCGTGACGCCAGCCGCTTCAGCATGCTGGTCGACGCCTACAAGGCCAGACAGGAGCAACAGCTGGACGACAGCGAGCTCAGGTTGCTGGTGGCCATGTGCATCGACGGCAAGTTGCTGCGCCTGGCGGGCGATCTGGTGGTTGCCAGGCGTTTGAGCCTGCTGGGGTGCGAGCTGGAGCAGATCGTCGTGCTGCAAGTCATCGACCAGGGGCCGCTGCTGGACACGACCCGGCGTCTGCTGATGCATGTCCCGGGTGATCCGGTGGCAGCCTGGAGTGCCTTCGCAAGCATGGATGAGCTTGCGCGCGCGCTTGGCAATCGGCTGCGTGAGCCGTCCTACCAGCGATTCTTCACCCGCTTCGTGCGCCGCCGTGACAGCCAGGCATTCTTCTCCACGATCATTCCCGATTACGCCGATTTGCCCGCATGGGCGACGCTGGACCTCAAGCCGCGCTTACGCGCCTACCCGGCACCCTTGTTCAATAGCCTCGCCCATGCCCGCGTCCGCCAGATCAAGGACGATGCCGCCGTCATCGCCATGCCGGTCGCCGAACTCGATCGTGAAGTCCAAAGGGCCCATGACGAACGCCTGGCAGCACAGGGCTGGACACTGCTCAACGTGGCAGGTCTGTTCGTTCCTGTCATCGGTGCCGCCTTGCTGGCAGTGGCCGTGTGGGAACTGCTGGACGAGGTTTATCACGGTATCGAAGCGTGGCGTGATGGCGACCACCAGGAGGCGCTCGACCACTTGACCAACGTGGCCATCGACCTTGCGGCCATTGGTGCCGTGGCTGTCGGAGGAGTGGTCGTACGGCGGTTGTGGACGCGCTCTTCGCTGGTCGATGCCATGGTGCCCGCGCAATTGGAAAACGGCAGTACCAAGCTCTGGCAGCAGGACCTGATGCCCTACCGCAGCACATTGCCTGGCGCGGCGGCAACCCGGGATGCGCAGGGCATCTGGCGCTTGGGCGATCACGCCTGGATCGAGATGGACGGGCATCATTATCCGGTGGTCGAGCAAGGTGGCGAAGGGCAGTGGCAGTTGCGTCCGCATAACGGGCATGGCCCGGCCCTGCGAAGCAATGGTGCCGGCGCCTGGCGACTTTGGAGCGAGCAGCCGGCAGACTGGCGCGACACCCATCGGATGTTCCGCCGGCTGGGTGAGCCGCTCAATCAACTGAACGACGAACAAATCGATCAGGTACTGCTGTTCCAAGGTATGGATGGTGACCATGTACGGGCCCTGCATGTCTATGGCCTGGCGCCTGAGCCTGGAATGCTCGACAGTGCACAGCGCATCGGCCTTGACCAGCGCATTCGACGAGCGATCAACCGTTTGCGTGGTGGTGAGGTGGTCGACGATCCGATGGTGCTGGACCAGGCCCGCGGGCTGACAGGCGCCCAAAGCCTGTCCGACCAAGCGTTGGCTGAGCTTGCCTGGACTCAGCGACGGCTGTTGCTGGGACGTTTGTACGAGGCCCAGCAGCCCGTAGAAAGCCCGGGCAGCGCCACGCTGCGCCGGGTCTTCACGGGGCTGTACCCGCGAGCCGCGCAAGCGCTTGTCGAGGCAGCCAACGTACAGGACCGCCGAACCCTGCTGGAGCACGGCCGGGTGCCATTGCGTCTGGCTGAGGCGGCGCGGCGCTGTGTGCTGGGCATTCGTACCGCGCGGGTGTTCGAGGCATTCAACATCGATACACCGCAAAACGCAGACCTGGCGCGCGTCGCGCTGGGGATGCTCAAGCACCTGCCAGGTGGCGAGCAGGGTATCCGCTGGCGCTTGTTCGAGGGTTATTTTCAGGGGCCATTGCTAGCCTCGACCGAGCTAGGGCAGCAAGCGTTCGACCTGGTGCACACCAACGGCGCCTTCCAACTGCGCGACACCCACGGCGTGCTGTTGGGTGAGCCAGGGGAGTTGTTCGACGTCATGGCCAGGGCCTATGGCGCGAGTCAGCGTGAAGCCATGGCAATCGCCGAACCTTTCGCGCACAACCTTCGGGTGATCCTGGGACTTGAAGCGGCGCAGCGAAGAGCCGAGGTCAAGCGCTTGCTCAGTCCGTTGCGCCCGGGTGCGACCCGCTTGCCCTTGCGCTTGGCCGACGGTCGCCTCGGCTACCCCCTGGGCGGGTGCAGTTCGGGCGAATTGCGAGGTGCCGATCGTTCGCTCAGTGCAATGTTGCGTGAGCTGTACCCCACGTTCACCGATGAGCAGGTGGAGGCCTGGATCACTCATGTGCAGCGGTCCGGACGCCGGGTCGAGACGGTATTGAGCACGCTGCAGCAACAGCTGACTGTCTTGCGCAACACCCTGAGCGCCTGGGTGGGCGAGGTCGAGGGTGATGTCTGGGAGGATCGGGACAGTTTTCGTACGACGATGATCGACTGCTGGCGTCGAACGGTTTCGGTTGGCGAGTCGCAACTCAATACCGACCAGGACTACCGCATCATGACCTACAACTCCAGGCTCGGTGAGCTGCCGCCTATACCGGCGCAGGTCAGCTTTGCCCATGTTTCCGAAATGTCATTGCTGCGCATGGATCTGGAGGACCTGCCTTCGAGCTTTCTATTGGCTTTCCCTCGCTTGCAGGTCCTGGACCTGGGCGGCAACTACCTGACCCGCCTGCCGCAGTCGTTGTTGCAGATGCAACACCTGCGTCATCTCACGTTTACCAACAACGAGATCGTCCTCGATATGGCGCAATCCGCCCTGCTGGCCAGCTGTGGCAACCTGGAGTACGTCGATCTGTCCTACAACCCGCTGGGGCGCGCGTTCACCTTGGCTGGGTTGACCCGACTTCGCTGGTTGAATTTGCGCAGCACGGCCATCAGGCAGTTTCCCAGCGGCCTGCTCAACCATGAGCTGGTCTACGTGGATCTGCGTGAGAATCGCATCAGGCATATACCCGAGCGCTTCTACCAGGCTTCGCTCCGTACCCGGCGCAGTATCAGGTTGGCCGGTAACCCGCTGGGCGAGGCAGAAATGATGCGTCTGCATGCTTCGCTCATGGATATTTCCGAACCCGTGGACGAAGCCTTGCGCAATGAACAGCTCGCTCACGCACGTCAAGTGTGGGGGGATGCCATCGGCCCACGGTTACGCGGCCTGCTGATGGCGGCCTGGGAAACCGTCGATCAGGGCGCCGTGTCGGAGCGGTTGTTCCGGGTGCTGCAGCAGTTGGTGCATTCAGCCGATTTCCACATCGATGCCCCGTCCCTCGCAAACCGGGTGCTGGCCCTTCTGCAGGCGATGGCGATGGATGCCTCGCTGCGTGACGAACTGTTCGTCGTGGCCAATGACGAGTGGGGTTGCCAGGACGGCGCCACTTGGTGCCTGAGCAACCTGGAGCTGAATGTGCTGACCTGGCGTGCTCGGACCCGGGTCGGGGGAAACCCAGAGCGCAGTCTGCTCGCGCTGGGCAGGCGTTTATGGCGTCAGGATGCCGTTGATCGGTATGCCGCGCAGGAGATCCGCTTACGGCAACAACGGGGAGGCAATCCAGATGAGAGCGAGGTCGGGCTGGCTTATCGGGTTGGTCTTCGCGACCGGCTGGGTTTGCCGATTACGGTGGGTAGCATGAGCTTTCGCCTGTTGTCAGGCGTCGATGAAGCAGCCTTGGCAGAGGCTGAAACCAGGATTCTCGCCTGGGAGCAGAACGTAGACGACGTCGCACGCTCGCTGGTGGATCGTGCCTTCTGGCGAGAGCATTTGGAGCGCACCTATCCTGATCGCTTCGCGTCGGTCGACGAGCCATTCAGGCAACGGCTTGAAACGGTGCTCGACGATGACACGCTGACTGATGAACAGCGGCGTGATCAGTCGGATGCGACCCTTGAGGAGCAGCGTGCCGCCCGGCGCGCCTTGATGCTCGACATCACACTCAGGGCCATGGAAATCGGCCCGGAAGACCCCGGGATCGACGTCTGACCGCGGCCCGGCGCAAACCATTGAACCCCTGCGCGCCCGTGGCTTTGGACTATGCTCAGTCAGGGTATCGGCACTTTCTGAAGGGCTCGACGTCCGAGTCTGACGCAGGGCTGGAAACTGTCAGTTACTTTTCCTTGGCCACTGGGCGTTGGAACTGGTTTAGGCTCCGGATCGGATTTTTCTCCGTGATCTGTAGTCATTGGTTTATCGAAACATTAAGGAGATGCGCATGCTCGTCCGGTCACTGACCCTCGCCACCTTGCTCGCCGTCACAGGCCCTGTGTTCGCCGCCGACAGCGACGCGCCACTGGCCAAGGAACTGGGCAAGGCACGGCCCTTGGTGATCATTGCCCCGAGTTCAGCCGACCCGACCTTGCGGGGGCTGAACGAGGCACTGAAGGACCCCGCGACCCAGGCTGCCTTCAAGGAACGCGGCCTGGTGCTGTACAGCGTCGCCAACATGATGGGCAAGCGCGAGGACAAGAACCTCGAGCAACAGACCACCATGGCCCTGATCCGCGAGCTCAAGCTTGGGGCAAGCAAGGGGACCAAGGTCATTCTGGTGGGCAAGGATGGCGAGCGTCATATGCTCAAGGACGACGACACCGGCGAGAAGATCGACCCACAGGTGATCCTCAAGGCCGTCGACGACCTGCCGGCCAGCGAGAAAACCATCACTGCGCCGGAACCGGTAGCGGCTGCAGCTGCACCCGAGCCCAAGGCCAAGGACAGCAAGCCGGCGAAACCGGCCAAGCCGGCGGCGCCCCCCAAGCCGCTGGAAGACTGACCACCCTGCACGGACCTCGACTGCCGCCAGCTGACGGGGTCTGAATGTATCGCTGTGTATCTGTCACGGCAACAGACGCATTCTCATACCAAACGCAGATTGTGGTGATACACCTGCGACACATCCAAGCGGCTTAATGGCTCCACTTCCCAACCACAAGTGGAGCAACACCATGACTCATGCACGCAATACTCTCGGACTGCTCGGCGCTGCACTGATCGGTAGCATGGCCTTTGGCAGCACTGCGTTCGCGGCCGAACCGCTGGCCCAGGGTTATCAACTGGCTTCAGCCAAGGTCCCAGGCGAAGGCAAGTGCGGCGAAGGCAAGTGTGGTGGCAGTGCCAAGGCTACTCACGGTGAAGGTAAATGCGGCGAGGGCAAATGTGGCGCCAGCACCAAGGCCGGGGCAGAGGGCAAATGCGGGGAGGGTAAATGTGGCGATGCCTCCTTCGCTCGCACCGATACCGACCACGACGGCAAGGTCTCGCGCCAGGAGTTTCTGGTGGTGGCAAAGGACCGTGCCGCCGACTTCGACAAGATCGACCGCAACCACGATGGCTTCATCTCCGAGCAGGAAGCCTACGATCATCTGAAGTCGATCTACCAGGCCAACGGCAAGGCCATGCCTGACGGGCTATTCAGCCACCTGGCCGGCAAGTCCTGACCCTCACCCTTGCGTTACCCACGACGCTCCCTGCCGGGCAGGCGAGCGTCGTGCCTTATGGAGTGACCGCCATGAATCACAACCCAATGCGTGCCGGCCTGGGCCTGCGTCGCGGATTGCTGCGCGAACTGCTGGTAATGGAAGACGGCGCGGTCGACTTCCTGGAATGCGCGCCGGAAAACTGGATCGGTGTCGGGGGGGCCTATGGCCAGGGGCTGGCACGGTTGGCCGAGCGCTTTCCGATCACCTGCCATGGTCTGTCCCTGTCCCTGGGCGGAAGCCTGCCGCTTGACCGTGCTTTTCTCGACCAGACCCGCCAGTTTCTCGACCGCTACCACGTCGGGTTGTACAGCGAGCACTTGAGCTACTGCAGCGACGATGGCCATCTGTACGACCTGATGCCGATACCGTTCACCGACGAGGCCGTGCACCACGTGGCCGCGCGAATTGGTCAGGTTCAGGACCACCTGCAACGGCGTATCGCCGTGGAGAACATCAGCTATTACGCCGCGCCCTACCAAGCCATGAGCGAGCTGGAGTTCATCAATGCGGTGCTCGATGAAGCCGATTGCGACCTGTTGCTCGACGTCAACAACGTGTTCGTCAATGCCTGTAACCACGGTTACGACGCAGCGGGCTTCCTCAATGGCTTGCCGGTGGCACGAGTAACCGGCATGCATGTGGCCGGGCACTATGACGAGGCGGATGACCTCAAGGTCGATACCCATGGGGCGCCCGTTAAAGAGGCTGTCTGGTCGCTGTTTCACGCTGCCTGTCGGCGCTTCGGTACGCAACCGACGCTGCTGGAACGGGATTTCAACTACCCGCCGCTGGCCGAGCTGCTGGCGGAAACCGCGCGGGTACGCGCCGTGCAACAGGCAGCACAGGAGGACCGTGATGAACGAGACGCTGCGTGACCAGCAATGGCGCCTGGCCCGGCATCTTCGTGACCCGAAGGTGCATGCGCCACCACCGGGCATCGAGGCGAGGCGGCTCAAGGTGTACCGCGATCTGTTCTACGGTTCCATCGAGGGCTTGCTGGCGGGGAGTTTCCCGGTAATGCGGGAGACATTGGGCGATGCCGCCTGGCATGCGCGGGTGCATCACTTCTATGCCAACTACCGCTGCCAGACGCCCTTGTTCACCGAAATTGCCGAAGCCTTCATCGACTACCTGCAAGGCATCGAACTCGACGCACCCTGGCAGCTGGAGCTGGCCCATTACGAGTGGGTCGAAGCGCAGTTGTACCTCAGCGATGCACAGGACCCGCCGCATGACGCCAGGGGTGATCTGCTCGAAGGTGAGCCGCTGTTGTCCTGCACGGCCAGGGTGTTGGCCTATCAATGGCCGGTAGAGCAGATCGGCCCGCCGTTTCAGCCCCAGCAAGCGCCCGCCGCGCCAACCTTGCTGCTGGTCTACCGCGATGCTGACCTGCAGGTGCGCTTCGCCCGGCTGACAGCCATGGCCTATCAACTGCTGGCCGTGGTTTCAGGCACTGGCCGCGCGCGCCTTCAGGCCTTGGGTGATGTAGACCTGCAAGGCCTGGCGTTGCTCACTTCACTGCGCGAGCAAGGTGTGATCGTAGGCACTCGTTGATCTTCAGACGGGGGCGTGCTGGCCGGTCATTCCGGGCAAGGGCGAGTTTCTCCAGCCGCGCCCCGAGTCGACCCAGAAGTTCACCGACAGCGAGGTGGAGCGAGACTCCACCTGGTGGAACCAACCCTCCGGCAAGAACAGCAAGTCCCCCGCCTGCAGCACCACCTCCATGAAATGCACCGCCTGGCAGCCCGGGAAACGCTGCGGATCCGGCGCCTTTGGGTCCACATCGCAACCCTCCAGTCCCCCGTCGGGCGATGTTGCCCAGCAGCCGAGCGCATCGCGATGATGGGGAGCGGCCAGGATGAACGACTTCTCCCCCCACACCTGAGCGAACAAGTTGTCGCTGTCATCGCGATGCAAGGGTGTCAGCGTGCCCTTCGGGCCGATCCAGATCCTTGGTGGTATGAACTGCGCCGTGTTGAAGTAGCGCGGATAGCGAATGTGTTCGAGCAACTGCGCAGGCAGAATGTTGTTGCCCATGTATGCCGGCGGCTGACCGTGTCTGCTTGGCGGGGCGGGTGCATCCAGGCTGGCGATGAATTCGGCCATCGAGGTCGAGCGGAAGTCGCGTTCGGTGGAGAAGGTTTTCTTCACGTAGTCGCCATGGCGGGTGATGCCTTGCAGATTGGCGAACAGCTCCAGCGAAGCCTGGCGACCGATGGTGAACAAAGGCCAGTCCTGCAAAGCATCGCTGATCACCACAGGAATGCCATGCAGCATGTAACGTTCACGGAACGCCTCGACCGACAGGCTGCTGTGCGCACGACGCTCCACGCTGAGCAAGGGCGGCTGGCTGGCTGAAAGGGCATCGCTCAGGCGGGGACGTGGAGGGTAACGGCGGTTGGCCTCGACCCTGGGGGCGCTGGCGCCATTGAGCGCCATGTCGATGGCCTGAGGCAGCAAAGTGGCAAGGCCAAGATTGCCGTCGATCTTGAGGCGGCCAGTGGCGAACAGTTCCTCGACATTGGCCTGGCCGCCCATGATGCCCATGAAGTCGGGCGTGGCCACTTCGATGGTGACATCCGGGGCAGCATGACGGCCACTGCCGCCTCGGCCGCCGGCCTCGAACCAGCACGCGTGAGTGGCATCGAAGATGAACTGGAAGGTGCCGGTCAGGCCGACACTCCCAGCGTTGGCGAACAGCTTGCCCAGAAGGGTCTGCAGGTCCACGGCGCGTTCTCTTGGTCATTGATCTGAACAGAAAACGAGCGACGCGCCGGGAAATTTATCGGGACCGGGCGTGGCACTCAAGCGTGGCGAAGAAAGCGCTGGCTCAGCCACTGGTCCAGGCTCAACCGTCCGGCGCCCTTGAGCAGCAGCGGTAGCAGTGCGACCAGGTAGATCAGCGGTAACTTGTAGTTGCCAAAGCCCTGGTCGGTAATGGCATAGCCCTGGGCCAGTTCAGCCAGGCTCGACCAGTGCGCCGGCCAGTGCACGGCGGCGATGGCGACCACCGTCACCACCATCAAGCCTGCCGAGGCCAGCCGCGTACCCAGGCCCAACAGCAGCAATAGCGGCAGGATCAGCTCGGCCCACATCGACAGCTGCCAGTTCAACTGCGCCGGCAGATGATTGAAGGGGAAGGGGAAGCTTGCCTGCAGGTCGCCGAACCAGTTGCTGCCGTTGAATTTTTCCAGGCCGGACTCGAAGAATTCCCAGGCCAGGAACAGCCGCAGCGGCAGGTCGGCGCTCCAGGTACCGAAACGGTCGAAAAGGGTCAGGGCGCGGGTCAGGGTCGTCATGGTCAGGGCTCATCTCAGGAAAGGGCGGTGGTGGTGCGGCGTTGGCGCTGGGCCAGCTTGGCGGTGAGCTTGAAGGCAAGGGCGGCGAACATGATGGCGAATGCCACCGGGTACCAGCCGCCCAGGGGGACGCGCTTGTAGAACGAGAAGCAGAACACACCCGCCAGTACCCACATTCCGGTGCTGTGCAAGGTTTTCCAGGCACGCCCGCCCAACAGGCGCATCGGCGCTTTGAACGAGGTCAGGGTGAACAGCAGCAGGAACAGGTAGCCCACGCTGCCAGGAAGGCTGGAGGTTACCGTGCGACCGGCCCAGAACAACTCGGGGAACTGCTGGGCATAGCGGTAGATCAACAGGCCATGCACGGTGTGCGAGAAAGCGAACGCCAGGCCCAGGAACCGTCGTTCGCGTATCAGCCAGCGGCTGCCACTACCGGGGAGGAAGGTCACCAGCGTCGACGCCAGGAAGGCCAGCAGGAACAACGCGAACGAACTGCGCGCAGTGGCGCGTATCGCGCTGCGCAGCCCATCCGAGCCAATGGGGTGGCTGGCAAGTACTACGGCGGTCATGGCCAAAGTCAGGCCGGCAAGGGCGGCGAATAGCTTCCAGCCGCTGGGCAGGGTGAGGGATTTCATCGAGGGCGCTCCCGGTTGTGGTGGTATGCCGAGAGTGTGAAGGCGGGGGGTATCTGCAGTGTGTCGGTGAAGGGGCGTCTGTGTATCGGACTGTAGCGATCTGGATCGTGGGCAAAGTCATGGGCCAGCGCGGGCGCTGGCCAGACTCACTTCAGTTCGATTTGGGCACACAGCCCGCCAGAGGCGCGATTGCTCAGGGTCAGCTGGCCACCCATGGCCTGGGTCAGCTGCTGGGCGATCGCCAGGCCCAGCCCGGTGCCGCCCGTGCTGCGGTTGCGCGAGCCTTCCACCCGGTAGAAGGGCTTGAGCACGTCATCCAGCTCATCAGCAGGAATGCCGGGGCCGTCATCGAGCACGCGGATCAGCGTACTGCCGCCCTCGCGGGACACTTCCAGCTCTGCGGCGCCAGCGAACTTGAGGGCGTTGTCGATCAGGTTCACCAGCACCCGGCGCAGGGCATGGGGACGGGTCTCCAGCAGGCTATCGGTGGTGCCATGCCGGGCGACCTGGGCGCCGCTGTCCTGATAGTCGAACACCACGCTGTCGAGGAAGGCGTCGAGGTTGATCCGGCAAGGCGCTTCGGTGCTGCTGTCCATGCTGCGGGCGTAGGCGACGCCCTCACGCACCAGATGCTCCATGGCGTTGAGGTCGCTCCACAGCTTGTCCTTATCGGCGCCATCGTCCATGACCTCGACCCGCAGCTTCATGCGGGTAATGGGGGTTTGCAGGTCATGGGAGATCGCGGCCAGCAGTTGCATGCGCTCCTTCAAGTAAGCGGCGATTCGCGCCTGCAGCGCGTTGAACGCAGCCGCGGCGTAGCGAACTTCTCGCGGGCCGCTTTCGTCCAGTTGCACGCCAGGTTTGTCCGGGTCGAGGTTGTCTACGGCCTGGGCCAGGCGGGTCAGTGGGCCGATGGCCAGGCGCACGGCCATCCAGGTGCACAGCAACAGGACAAGCAACTGGATCAGCAGCACCGTTGGCAGCCAGGTAGCCATGGGCACCGGTGCCGGCGTGACATCGATGGTCAAGGGCGCGCCATCCGCCAGGCGTAAATGGACCTGGAAGTGCGCATTCGGGCCAGGGATATCCTGGAAGGTCAGGCGGTAGTCATGGCCGATGGCTTTTACGATCGAATCGGCGGCCATCGGCGGGTTCTCGGTTGGCATCGCTTCGCCCGACTCCCCCGGGTCGAGCCGGTAGCGGTAGGTGCGCCGCTCCAGGCGAGGCAGCCAGCTGGCGCGCTCGGCCGCAGGCAGGCGGTCGAGGATGGCTACCGAGGTGGCGACGTCTTGTTCCAGATTGCTGAGCATCATCGAGCGGCTGCTGACGAACCGCTCATAGGCCTGCAGGCTGAACGACAGCCCATAGGCCAGTACCAATCCGGTGAAGAAGATCAGGGCCAGGCGCGAGGCCAGGGTGCGGGGCCATTTCATGAGGGTGACTCGAGCAGCTGCACGGGCAGTGAAAAGACGTAGCCTTCGCTGCGTACGGTCTTGATGCAGCTGGGCTCCCGAGCGTCGTCGCCCAGGCGCTGGCGCAAGCGACTGACCAGCAGGTCGATGGAGCGGTCGAAGATGTCCGCCTCGCGGCCCTGGGTAAGGTTGAGCAACTGCTCGCGGCTCAGCACCCGTTGCGGATGGTCGAGGAACACCCGCAGCAAGCGGTACTCGGCGCCGCTGAGCGCCACCAGGGTGCCTTCGCTGTCGAGCAAGTGACGTGCGGTGGTGTCAAGGCGCCACTGGCCGAAGCCGAGCAGGCGGCTGCTTTCGCTGATGGTCAGGTTGGGCGGCAGCATGCGGGTCCGACGCAGCACCGCGTTGATGCGAGCGAGCAGTTCGCGGGCGGAGAAGGGCTTGGTCAGGTAGTCGTCTGCGCCCATCTCCAGGCCGATGATGCGGTCGGTCTCGTCGTTGCGGGCGGTCAGCATCAGCACCGGGGTATTGCGGTGCTTGCCGGCACGCAGTTCGCGGCACAACAGCAGGCCGTCGTCACCGGGCATCATGATGTCGAGCACGATCAGGTCGACGCTGTTGGCTTCGAGGAAGGCGCGCATCTGCCGGCCATCGGCAACGATGCTGGTGCGCAGGCCGCTCTTTTTCAGGTAGTTGCCGACCAGCTCGCGGATTTCGCGGTCATCGTCGACGACCAGGATGTGATCGACGTGTTCCATCTAAAGCGTTCCTGTTCAGAAGGGTTGGGCGCAGTGTACCGAGCCTTTGCGTACTTGCCTGCGGCGCTTTGTATTGCAGTGTATCTGTACCAGATATAGCAACTGGTTTAAGGTACTGAATTTAAAGGAGATTAACTGGTCTCCAGAAATCTTCCCCCAATATATCCCCAAAACTAAAATACAAAACCAGGCGAAATCGATCCCTGCAGAGCCCCGGCTATCGAGGTACATATCGGTCATTTTGGCAATATGGTGTCCGAGTCGCCGCTGGGCATCCCGGCCTTCTTGTTCATGGAGCCGTGCAGCCAACGACCCCTGTTCATGGAATGGCGGTGGGCTGTTCCCCAGTACCAAACCCAGCTTCGCTACCGCCCGGTCTCGAGCTGCCGCGAACTCTTTGCTGATGGTGTCTGGCATGATCGTTGCGCCCGCTTTGACGCGAGCGACTGTTCGGTGATGGTGCGCCAGCTGTTTTGCAACTACCCTGTCACGACAACGTCGTATCACCTCAACTAGGCTCAGGCCTATGCGCCCCAGCGTGATGCTGATCCTGAGCCTGGCTCCTGTCTTCGACTTAACTACCTGCAGGAAACCCTCCACCTCGTCTTTGAACCTGAAAGAGAGAATGTCTTGCCGGTGCTGGCCAGTGAGAAGGGCTAGGCTCTGGACGAAAAGCCTTGAAACTCGGTGATGCTGCGTTGAAAACAGCCTTGCCTGACCTTCGTCTCAAGACTTTTCATAAAGACCCTAGCCATGGCCTCCATGAAAATGTCCTTTTGCTGAGAGCGGTGATTAACCACCCGGACATCGGATGCGGCTGTTGATGGCTTCCACTTCAAATACATAGAGTTCAGCTGGTAGCCCTGCCTGTGCGATTGGCGGGGATAGCTAATAGGAACGCCCTATCAAAATCCATCTCGATAATGTTTTTATCAATTTTCTGTAGATTATCTAATTTGGTTCTGACATGTTTTGTAAATCAATTCTACTTGCGAGCTTAAAAGCCTCGATAAAATATTGGCTCGTGACGCCGGGCCCCTCTGACGGTTAACAGCCGCCATGTCGGAGTCATAGTTGTTAAACTACGACTGTCGAGGAGGGGCCTATGTCTGCCCTCAGTGCTTATCTCTCTCAAGATGTTTTTGGTACTGAACTATGGCTCTGGCTGTCTTTCTTTGCCGTTGTCTTGACCCTGTTGGCTCTTGATCTAGGAGTTCTTCATCGCGGCAATCGTGAGATTGGGGTCAAAGAAAGTCTAATGCTCTCTGCAGGCTATATTGGCATGGGGCTGCTGTTCGCAATTTGGGTTTATTTCCAGAAGGGAAGCGATGCCAGTTTGGACTATGTGACAGGTTTCTTGATTGAGAAATCCTTGTCCATGGATAACGTTTTTGTGATCGCGCTAATATTTAGCTTTCTAGCGATACCACGGCAGTACCAACATAGGGTCCTATTCTGGGGGATCATGGGGGTGATCGTACTGAGAGCTATCATGATCGGCCTTGGTGCGGCGCTCATCGCGAAATTCAGTTGGGTGCTCTACTTGTTTGGTGCTTTCCTAGTATTTACGGGTATAAAAATGCTGTTTGCGCGAGTCGATCATGCCCCGGATCTAGAAAATAACCGTTTTGTCAAGTATTTGCGCAGTCATCTCCGCGTTACCAAGGAGCTGCACGGGCAAAGTTTTCTGGTGAGCTTGCCAGACGCAAGAGGTAAAAATGTTTTATGGGTGACGCCGCTTTTCCTTGCGCTTGTTCTTATCGAGTGCGCCGACTTGGTGTTTGCTGTTGATAGTGTGCCTGCTATATTTGCCATTACCCAAGATCCTTTCATAGTCTATACATCTAATATTTTTGCCATTCTCGGTTTGCGAGCCCTTTATTTTGCGCTGGCAGCCATGATAAGTCGT
Source organism: Pseudomonas taiwanensis DSM 21245 (assembly GCF_000425785.1). GTDB lineage: Bacteria > Pseudomonadota > Gammaproteobacteria > Pseudomonadales > Pseudomonadaceae > Aquipseudomonas > Aquipseudomonas taiwanensis. Next base: position 5,328 of record NZ_AUEC01000016.1, on the reverse strand, counting down.
TTTGTTTATCTGAAGTATGCGTTGGCACTGGTGCTCGTATTCATTGGCGCAAAAATTTTCCTTCATGATATAGTTGGTAAGGTTCCGGCAGAGCTATCTTTAAGCGTGACAATAGGTCTTCTGCTGGGTGGGGTTGTGGTTTCGCTTTGGAAAACTAAATTGCCCAAAGAGGCTGATTAACTTTCCATTGAAAGTGTGCAAGAGTACCCTCCGGCCCCTTTGCTTGGGTGGATCATTGAGCGAGAGAGTTTGCGCAATGACCATGCTGGATTCGCCGGACAGTGCCGAGGAAAGTCCTATAATGCGCTGGTCAGATGATCGGAGCGGTACCGTGGATAAGCACAGCTTTATAGGGATGGTCGAGGCTGGCGAGCAGCTGATTCAAAAGTCCTTTGATGCCATGCGCAAGTACCACCACGCCCAAGACCATGGCGCTCATCCAGAAGAGGTGGAGCGCCATTGGCTGCTGGCGGAGCCCACTGGTTGAGTCGGTTTCTGGCCACCTGCTCCGTGTCCATAGGGAAGGCTCCCAGGAAGGATTTGCCCCCACGGCACTAGGTTAGCGATTGCCGGATCAGCACTGTAACTAGTGTGCGATAGCCACCCGCGCCGCCAGGGTACTCTGCGACCTGCTCGCACGGGCTGAGTGATCGGGAGAACTGTCGACAGCTGATGACCGTGCCCGAATAGCTGGCGAACAGTGTGACCGTGAATATGACCGTCTTTCGAAGGTCTCCGCCTAGATACGCTAGGGCCGAGCAGGAATGGCCGCTATCGACCCTTTGCAGCCGTTCGAGATGTCTGCGAAACCAGGGGCGATTCATTTATCGATAATGAGCTCGAGCGAGTCTTTGGTGAATTGGACAAGCTCATGCTCCAGGCCTCGTTTGCTGAACTTGATTTTTACTTGGGTGTACCCTTCCTCATTGGTGTACATCCAATTCGCATGAACATCCTTGTTGCGAAGGCTCCCGCACTCCCGAAGAACTGATAAGAGCGATAAGAGCGATGAGAGCCACGTAGGCTGATCGTCTCTTTCCGAGGCGGCGTCTAACGGCTGGGTCGACCGTTGGTCTTGTGGCGAGAAGTGTCTGCCGTGCCTCGGCCGACATGGCCGAGGCACGATGCAAGAGTTACTCGTGGTGCGGCTCCCCCAGGAACGTCAGCGAACTGAACAGACTCTGCTGGGCTACCGGTCCGCCTTCAGCCAGTGGCAGGGTGGCCTGCGCCGCGACGATGTTGAGGCCTTCGTTGCGTACGGTGATGTGTGCCTTGCCTTGCTTGTCGGTGGTGGCGCTGAGCTGGTGAGGCGAGCCTCGGTAATCCCCTTGCAGCGGTATATTCGCAGCCGGTTTGCCATCGAGCAGCACCTGAACTTCCAGCGTCTTGCCTGGCCCAACTTGCAGCGGGTCACTGAGCGGGACGATCGCCAAACGCAGCATGTCCAGTTTCGGTAGGCGAGCACCGCTTTGGTAAATGGCCAGGCTGTACTTGAAGCTGTGGGTGGAGGCGATCGCATCCTTGACCTGGGTACGGTCCTGATTGACCCATTGCTTGTCCGGGCGCTGCGACCAAGGCCCGTTGTCCAACAGCACGGCAAGTGCCGCAGGTGGGGTGAGCGGTTGCAGGACCGCATGATCCGCCAGGCGTTCGACAGTGACCGGGACCATCTTCCCGGCTGCGTCGAATGCCCAGGCGCGCTTGATCTTCTCCGCCTTATAGGCGTTGTCCTCGGCACCGTGGCCGTACACGGCCTCGATGTTGCCGCGTCGCTGCTCGGTCCACAGGCCGTGGGCACTGGCGTTGGCGCTGATCACCATGGCCACCAAGGCGGCCACTTTCAACGATGGATGCATGATGGTTCCTCAGCTCAAAGATTCAGGGTCAGGCTCACACTGAAGTTGCGCGGCTCCCCGGGCAGCACCCAGGAGCTGTTGTACGATCGTTCGTAATACTTGCGGTCGAACAGGTTGTTGAGGTTCAGGCCGACGGTGACTTGTTCGCTGGCCTTGTAGTGCGCCAGAAGGTCGACCGTGCTGTAGGCCTCCAGGGTGAAGTCGCTGCCGGCCTGGCCTGAGCGTTCGCCGACGTAGTTCACCGCTGCGCCCACATCCGAGCCGCGCAGGGCGCCCTCCTGGAATTCATACACGCCCATCAGGCTGCCGCTGTTGCGGGCGATGCCCAGCAAGTCGCTGCCCTTGGGCAGGGCCGCGTCGCCTTTGGTGACTTCGGCGTCGATATAGGCGTAGGCACCGATCACCCGCAGCGCGTCGGTGAGCTGGCCGCTGAACTGCAGGTCCAGGCCTTGGCTGCGCGCCTCGCCGGCCGCCACGCTCTCGCCAAGGGCGTCGGTGGTGATGACGTTCTCCTTGTCGATGTGGAACAGGGCGATGGTCGCGCCCAGGCGGCTGTCGAGCAGGTCCAGCTTGACCCCTGTCTCGTAACCCAGGCCCTTTTCAGGTTTGTACACCTGGCCCTGAGTGCCGATGGTATTGGGTTTGAACGAGGTGGAGGCGTTGGCGAATACACCCACCTGCGGGGTCAGTTGGTACAGGACTCCGATGCGCGGTGTGGCGACCTCCTTTTCCTGGCTGTTGCTGACGCCAGTGGCGCGGTTTTGCGAAGTCTGCTCGAACCGCTCCAGACGCACGCCCAGCAGCCCGCGAAGGCGCTCGGTGAACGCGATCTGGTCTTGCAGGTTGAGTGCGTAGCTTTCGGTGTGCTCGAAGAAGTCGTTGGGCCGGATGATGGCTGGCTTCGGCTTGCCGTAGACCGGGTTGTAGATGTCCAGCCCATACCCTGCGGAGGTGGCACTTTGTGGGTACTTCTGGCTGTTGCGGTAGTTTTCGTACTCCAGCCCGACCAAGGTCTGATGTTGCCAGCCGCCCAGCTCGAACTGGCCGTGCAGCTCGGCCTGGGTGATGTTGTCGTTCCATTCGAAGTCGCGTTCGCGATAGAAACGCGTGATGGTGGTGCCGACCAGGGCCTGGGGTTCGGAGCTGTTGCCCTTGAGCGTCCCCTGGGTATAGTGGTTGGCCAGGCGCAGCTTCCAGTTGTCGTTGAGAACGTGTTCCAGTGCGACGTCGAGGGTCTGATTGTCGTTGCGGATCTCGCCGTCATTCGGCTCGCCAAGGAAGGTCGAGCGCTTGACCGAGCCCATTTCGCCATTGACCGCCGGAATGCCGCGGTCGAACACCGACTCAGTGCGGGAAAACTCGGTGTCGATCATCAGCCGGGTGTCGGGCGACAGTTGCCAGCTCAGGGAGGGGCTGACGATACGGCGTTCGCTGCCGACATAATCACGGAAGCTGTCGTTGTCCTCGACCGCGAGGTTGATCCGGCCCAGCAGATTGCCTTCGCTGTCCAGCGGCGAGTTGGCATCCAGGGCAGTGCGGTAGCGGTCCCAGCTGCCTGCGCTGAGGGTAAGGGTGCTGAAGGCTTCAGCCTGAGGGCGCTTGGTGACGATGTTGACCAGCCCGCCAGGGTCGCCACGGCCGTAGAGGCTGGCAGCAGGGCCTTTGAGCACTTCGATGCGCTCGATGTTGGAGGTGTCGGGCGCGCTGTAGCTGCCGCGATTGATGGCGAAACCGTTCTTGTACAGCTCGCCGGTGGTGAAACCGCGCACGCTGTAGTTGAGGAAGGTCAGGCCGCCGAAGTTGTTCTGCCGCGACACCCCACCGGCAAAGTCCAAAGCGCGGTCGATGCGGGTGGTGTTGAGGTCCTTGATTACCTGCACAGGCACCACGTCGATGCTCTGCGGCGTGTCGCGAATGTCGGTATCGGTTCGGGTCGCCGTGGCCGAGCGGTTGGCACGATAGCCTTGCACCGGCCCGTCGACGCGCTCTTCGAGGTAGGCATCGGTGATCGAGGTTTCGTTCAGCAACAAGGGTTCCGCCGCTGAAATCGGCTGGCCGAACAAGCCTAAGGTCAGGCCGGCCAGAAGGGGGCGCGAGGGTTCACGTAAAGTCTCCATCTATCACGCTAAAACGTTGCATTTTTGCCCATCCTGACCTGGGTACTTACCTGCCCATCCGTGAGTTGATTGGCCTGTGTTGTCTGAACCAAGCGACACAGGCCGCACTGTTTACGCAGACGCCCGATGCGAGCGGCCTAGCTCGCGTCAGACCTGACTGAATCTTGATGAAGAAAATTTCATCAAACGGCTACGCATGGTATAGGATGTAATAACGTAACACTACTATCGTGCGCAAAAATTTTTGGAGATGTAACTTAAAGGTGTTGTGTAGGGAACTTGGGAACCACCCCATCTACCGTCCTGTGCTGTTACACGACACATCGGCGAACGTGTTCAAAAGGCTGTGAATGGACATCCCTAGGTGTCTACGAAACTACGGGCGATTCAGGTCTGGCCGATTTCAGCCGGTTGCCTACGGTCGGTTTGACTCCTTCCTTTGGCGGCCAGTCGTTTGCTCTCCCACTTTTAAGACGTAGACGAGGGTCTGCTTTGGGTCGGTTAGCGACCGTCCACCGTATCGAGTTCACCCTTGTTCTCCCCTAACGCGGAGGACAACCCATGAAAACCGCTGCTATCTACACCCATCGCCCATGGAACAAGGGAAAGCTAGTCGGGCAGAAAGCTCCGCTCCGACTCAGAGATATCTGGGCCATCCGGGTAAGGCTCCAGATCGCGGAGAAATCTAGGGATCTGGCGTTGTTCAACTTGGCAATCGACAGCAAGCTGCGAGCCTGCGACTTAACCAAGCTTCGTGTACGGGACGTAGCCCATGGAGAGCATGTGTCGTCACGAGCGATCGTGATGCAGCAGAAAACTCACCATCCCGTGCAATTTGAGATCACCGAGCAAACCCGTATGGCTTTGGAAGCCTGGATGCATCAGGCTCATCTCCGTAGCGAGGACTGCCTGTTTCCGAGCCGGCTACATGGTTCAGATCATCTCTCCACCAGGCAATACGCTCGAATAGTGAAAGCCTGGGTGACAGCCATTGGCCTTGATCCGACGCTGTACGGCACCCACACGCTGCGGCGAACGAAGGCCTCATTGATCTATCGTAGAACCAAGAATCTGAGGGCAGTCCAACTCTTGCTTGGCCATACGAAGCTTGAAAGCACCGTCAGATATCTGGGGATTGAAGTCGACGATGCCTTGGAGATGGCAGAGCAGACGGAGGTCTGATCATCCAAAGCGACGGTCGAGGGCAGACCGTCGCTAACCGACCCCAAGCGGACATCAGTGATGCCTATGGCCCTAGGCTCTGTCTGAAAAAAGCCGTCGCATACACCGCATGACACAAGCCAGCGAGACCATTGCGGCATAACTTTTTGCGAGCTTGTCGAAGCGCGTGACGA
>NZ_AUEC01000015.1 GCF_000425785.1 Pseudomonas taiwanensis DSM 21245 | reverse complement strand
TCGAACTCGATATCAAGGTGGCGGTGTTCGACCCAGTGCTTTTCGTCTTCCTCAACAAGCCGCGCAACCGCGTGAAGATCCTGTATTGGGAACGCAACGGCTTCTGCCTCTGGCTCAAACGCCTGGAGTCCGAACGTTTCAAAACTTCACCCGATCCGACTGACGTCGCCATTGTCCTGACCGTTCAGGAACTGAACTGGCTACTCGATGGCTTCGACCTCTGGCGCAACCGTCCGCATCAGGTTTTGACGCCTCGATACGTCGCCTGACTCGGTATAATCCGCGGCATGATTTCCATGCCCGAGAACCTCCCTGACGATCCTGTTCTGCTCAAGCAACTGCTTGAGCAGATGATCAACGAGCGCGCGTCCGACAAGGGCAAGATCGTTCATCTCGAAGAGGAAGTTGCGCTGTTGCGCCAGCGCTTGTTCGGGCGCAAGACCGAGCAGACTGGCGATGCAGCGACACCACAGTTGCCACTCTTCGACGAAGCGGAAAGCCTGGCCGAGCCCTTGGATGAGGCTGACGACGAAGAAGTCGTTGCGCCAACCAAACGCCGTGGCAAGCAGCAAGCCGCTGCCAGCTGATTTGCCGCGTATCGAAGTTGTCCACGAACTGCCCGAGCATGAACTGACCTGCGCTTGTGGCTGCCGTAAACATGCCATCGGTGAAGAAGTCAGCGAACAGCTTGAAATCGTCCCGATGCAGATTCGCGTCATCAAACATGTTCGCAAGGTGTACGGCTGCCGGGACTGCGAGTCAGCGCCCGTAACGGCGGACAAGCCCGCCCAGATGATCGAGAAAAGCATGGCCAGCCCGAGTGTGCTGGCCATGCTGCTGACCACCAAATACGTAGACGGCTTGCCGCTTCACCGCTTCGAAAAAGTGCTGGGGCGTCACGGTATCGATATCCCGCGCCAAACCCTGGCACGCTGGGTGATTCAATGCAGCGAGCACTTTCAGCCGCTGCTGAATCTGATGCGCGAAAGCCTGTTGAACAGTCGGATCATCCACTGCGATGAAACACGTGTGCAGGTGTTGAAAGAGCCGGGGCGTGAGCCCAGCAGCCAATCCTGGATGTGGGTACAAACCGGCGGCCCACCTGATCGGCCAGTGATCCTTTTCGACTACGCCACCAGCCGAGCGCAGGAGGTGCCGGTGCGCCTGCTGGACGACTATCGCGGCTATGTCATGACCGACGACTACGCCGGTTACAACGCGCTGGCTGCACAGGACGGACTGGAGCGATTGGGCTGCTGGACGCACGCGCGCCGCAAGTTCGTCGAAGCGCAGAAAGTACAGCCCAAGGGCAAAACAGGACGCGCTGACATCGCATTGAACCGGATCAATAAGGTCTATGGCGTCGAGCGCGACTTGAAGGACAGTGACGACGAAGATCGTAAGGTTGCCCGCATGGAGCGCAGCCTGCCATTGCTGACTCAGCTGAAAAACTGGGTAGAGAAAACGCAACCTCAGGTCACGACGCAGAATGCCTTGGGCAAGACCATCGGTTACTTGGCCAGCAACTGGAGCAAATTGGAACGCTACGTCGAGCACGGCTACTTGCCGATGGACAACAACGCGGCCGAGCGTGCGATCCGCCCGTTTGTCATCGGGAGAAAGAACTGGTTGTTCAGTGACACGCCCAAAGGTGCCACTGCCAGCGCACAACTTTACAGCTTGGTAGAAACGGCCAAAGCCAACGGCCAAGAACCCTATGCGTGGCTGCGCCACGCACTGGAACGCCTGCCGCAGGCGTGCTCAGTGGAAGACTACGAAGCGCTACTCCAATGGAATTGCACACCTCAAATACACAGCTAGGTGCGCTGCCCATCTTTGGTTGGGTGGGGTTTATGGAGCGCTTACGATGAATCCGATAGGGGTTGGGAGTAGGTCGGCAGAACGCCGGAGGAGGGTGGTTACGGCTGTTTAAAACCGCTCAAAAACATCTCGGTTTTACTGGGCGAAAGTTGCCGGAACTAGCTGAACCGTATTAGACAGGTTCGATTCACAGGCCGCAAACGGCGCGGCCTAGCGTTCATTTCTCACTACTGCTGCATTACTGAACTTGCCGGATGGGCATACAACCAGCCAGTACAGTTTTTTGTACAGGTTGAAAAATAAAGTGGGAGTATGTGGTGAGAGCACGCACACATACATACTTCTGTCGTCTCATTTTTGCTCAGTGATGTAGAATTGGTGCTCTAAATCCACGAAGACTACGTAGAATGTGTTTGAATCGAAGTCAGAGCCATAAAGGCCTTTGATCTTTTTGTTAGTCTCGGGAGGTATAGTAAAACCAACTAGACGAGTCATGTTTTCAAGCCTAAACCTAGCCCAATTCACGCCCATTGGGACATGTTTCGGCCTAAGAAATCCTGAGTTTTCAGGGAAGTCTCCGTAATCGGCTAGTATTTTGAGACCCCCACCCCCGCAGCGTTGAGTTCTCCAGTAATTCAGATCGTTTCTAGAGAAATTTTTTAATTTTTCAAATAAACCCGCAAGCGATGCCTGGTCTAAATCAGAAAAGCTCACTGCTGCATTTTGAGAGTCGTCGAAAAATGAAAAATTATATTTGCTGCGGACAACAATGTCGTGTTCTTCAAGAGTGCTCGTCGGAAATGTGTCTATGAACTTTCTGCGGTGAGGGTTGTTTTTGCTATACTTCATAGTTTCGGCACCCCACCCAACTTACCCTCTCTGTATAGGTTTGAGATGGGGCGATCATTGCGTATCACTTCGCTAGGGATTTCGTCCAAGCGGTAGCAATAGCTCTCTCCATTGACTTTGTCTACCAATACAGTTCTGTACTTTCCAAGGTGATCGATTATCTCAAGATTGTGCGATGTAAATATGAATTGAGCATCATTTGGATTTGTATCGGTATTTGTGAATAGATCGACGAGAATTGGTAGTAATTCGGGGTGAAGATGGGTATCAAACTCATCCATTACCAGCACTCCACCAGCATGTAGGACAGTCCAGTACTGGACTAGGCGCTTAAATAATGCTTGGGTTCCATCCGATAAGTCGAAGATGGTAAGCCAGTTTTTTTTGGATTGAATGTTTTCACAGTAAAATATTGGAAAGTACTCACGTTTCCCTTCGTCGTCAGTGCGATTGAGGATTTCTATGCGAGTTATAACTGGGTCGCATTTTTTTAAGATTTTAGTTGTGAACTCAAGAGCTTTGGGAACATTCGAGTAATATTTGCTGGCCTCTTTATGGCAAAAAATTTCCGCATCTGTAAGGGCGCCCCGAGCACCTACGTTGCCGCGGATTTTTCCAAAAAATTCATAAATATTGTCAATATCGCTACCAATGTTTTCTAGTTTGAAGTTAGGTGCGGTATTGATTAGAGATGCATGTGGCTGTAGTGTTATTAGATCGAGCTCTGTATACTCTGCGGTCTTTTTTGTAATCTGATTCTTAATGCGTTCGATGATAGGCGTTTTTCTAGATTTTTTTTTGTAGATTGTTTCGCGTAAGATTTCTGTTTTTGTAAGCTCTATCTCGTATGTGTACCTTATGGAGTGAGTTTCAAATTCAATGTAAAGTTCTATTGGGTCGTCGTTGTCAAAAAAACTTTCTACAAATATACTGTTACGGTTGGGGATGAAAGTGCGATGGCCTAGATAGTTAAAAAAGTCTAGCGCTTTTAAGATTTGAGTTTTGCCAGAAGAGTTTGCCCCCTTGACACCTATAACTGATGCCATTGATCTTCCCATGGAGACATTTTTTGGAACCTTTGAATTAAGTTCAAAAGAAATGTCAAATCCATCTTTGAAAGACCAAAAATTCTTTGCGCCAAAAGATAAAATCATATGTACCCTAATGCGATTTCATGACGGATTCGTCCTGAAATCAGCTTAAGACATTTTTCCCGGTGATGCCAGGATTTTTTCATTGGTTTGAGCTTCAGCCGGGTTCGATGACGAGTGGGTGCCTTTGGAGGCGCCAAGCTTCAGATTCGCTTCCAAAACTGAAACGGCGACCCTTGAAGTACGGAGCCTGCAGCGGTGCCGTTTCGTCTTTATTTTGGAATCGATTCCGGTTATGGCGACCCATGGTTTGGGCACTTTTACTACGTTCTTGAAAACCGCTGACCAGGCGCGAAAATCAGTTCCGCAACTCCTGCCATACCCCTTGATTTTAAAGGGCTGCAGCGTTGCTAAAAAAGCTTCTATGCGGAACTGAAAAGATCGTAAGCTGCTGAAATGCAAGGAAATGCAGGGCGGATTGCAAGTCCGTCTGCGCCGGTTCGGATCCGAACTCGGTCCTCAAGCCCCGCTGATTAGGGGCTGCGGGTTTTCAAATTTATTAGATCTGGAGGGGTGGTGGTGCGTGGTTGTGATTTTTTGAGGAAGCTGTCTTCTGTGGCGAGTAAACTTCTGGAGTCTTTTGCGAATTTATCAACTGTAGTTATGGCGTTCGTTGCGGTCGGTGCTGCTTTAGTTGCTTACAATCAGCTAGAGCAGTCAAAGGAAGCTTCTGCAAAAGGAGTGTACAAGGACTTTTTGTCGATGGCCTTTGCCAATCCTGATTTTTCTGCAGCTTCTTATCCGCTTCGTAATCCAAGGTTTAATAAGATTCTGTTGGACGGAGATTTAAATTCTCACGTAGAGCAATGCGAGAAGCCTAAGAAGTGTGAGCTCTATGAGAAGTATGAGAATTATGTTTCGTTCTTGCTTTATTCGGCTGAGGAAATATTGGGGTTGGTAAGCTTAAAGGAGAAGGAAGGCTGGTGCTTCACTTTGAGGGATCAGTTCAAATTCCATGCGTTGTATTTTTCAAAAAGAGATTGGGGTCGTGAAAAATACGATAAACGTGTGGTGAAGTTAATTGATAGTGGTGTTGAAATTTATCAACTTGAGGTTGAGACGCTTAGTAATAGCGGAAGGCAGGAAGCTAAGAGCCGTTTGAGGCATCTGGAAGAGAGCTGTGATGTAGATTAGGCGAAGCCTGGCACGGCAAAGTGGTGCTCCCTGGGTAGGGATTTTGCGTAGCAAAGCGCAGGGGGCGGGCGCGCAAAACCACCCCTGTAGGCCGTATGGCTCCGTTTGCAAAAATCTAGAAAAGCCTATATTTTGGTGATCACCTGTCGGCTATTTATTCTTCAAAATCAAATACTTATCGGTTTTTGGTGTGCTGCATGGGTGCAAGGGGTCGAGTGTTCGAATCACTCCGTCCCGACCAAAAATCCCTAAAAAATCCAGTCACTTAACGGTGACTGGATTTTTTTATGCCCCCACGTTTTCAACCAGCATCAAAACGCAGCGCCTAACACCACGAAAAGCCTCAAGCAGTGCGCCCGCCGAGCGTCTGCGCGACCCAATCGGCGATGTAGTGCCCGGCATTGATGCTGTTGTCGAAACTTGAGTGCTGCACGCCACCTTCGCGCGCGGTGAAGATCTTCAGTTCGCGTTTCGGGCTATTGACCAGTTGCTCGTAGGTGCGGTGCGCCCATTTGAGCGGGATCTGCGAGTCCTGCTCGCCGTGGGTGACCAGAAACGGAACGCGGATGCGATCGAGCACGCCATCCAGGTGCACGTTCTCGGCGATGCGCATGAAATCGTCCATGTCCTTGGCACCCCAGACCCAACGCACATGCGCCCAGTAATGCGGCACCGGGAAGTCACCTTCTTTCTCCAGTCGGCGCTTCTGCACGTCGCGCCAGTCATGGTTGGCACCCCATACCACCCCGCAGGCGAAGCGCGGCTCGAAGGCCACCGCGCGGGGGCAGTAGTAGCCGCCCAAGGACACACCTTCCATACCGATGCGCTTGGCGTCGACATCGTCGCGGGTTTCCAGCCAGTCCATGACTCGGCTGGCCCAGTGCTCACTGTCGTAGCGTGCAGTCAGGCCGTGCAGACGCAGCGCTTCGCCGGTGCCGGGCTGGTCGATGATCAACGACGACACGCCGCGCTTGGCCAGCCAGGTGGGTAGGCCGACGCGGTATTTCATCTCCTTGGTCGAGTCCAGGCCATTGACCTGCACCAGCAGTGGTGCCGGGCCACTGACGCCTTCTGCGCGAACCAGCAAACCACTCAGGTGCTTGCCTTCGTAGGGGATCTGGACCCGTTCGCAGTTTTCCCGGGACAGGTCGATGCCGCGGGCGAAGGTCTCCAGAAAGCGCTGGTACAGCGCCGCGCGCCCTGGAGCGGCGTGGGCCTGCAGGCGTTCGCAGGTAAGGTAGTAGGTCGCGGCGCGGTTGTACTTCTCGCCAGCGGACAGGCGCCGGCCGGCGGCTTCGTCTTCCTCGGCCAGGGCGCAGAGTTTGTCGGCCATGCTCGACCAGGTTTCCCGGAAGGCCTGGGTACCGGCGGCGTCGGGTTGCTTGGCGGCTTCTTGCAGCGGGGCGCACATCACCTCGATTTCGCCCATGCGGGCGCCCATCTCGATGGCCAGGTCCACCGAAAGGTTCCAGACGTAATTGGTGGGGAAGTAACGGAACATTGTTGTTGTCCTTCTGCGGTCGTTGAGTCCGGCGCCCCTATTGCGGCAGGCACGCAGGGCGCGGTTCGACAGCACGTTACGCAGACAAGACAGGCCGAGGCCAATCGTGATCGGGGATGCAAGGTATCGCCAAACGCGATGCCCCGGCTGCGTTGCGCTAGCCGGGGCGATGGTTACGGATCAGGCGGTGGCGCGCAGGGCTTGTGGCTGTCGCTCGGCGCTCTGGATGAAGTCACAGATCCGCTCTCGCAGCCAGCGGTGCATGGGGTCGCCGTCCATGCTGCGGTGCCACAGCATGAACTCTCGCATCACCGGGATCCTCACCGGTGGCGGCAGGATGCGTAGGGGCAGGTAACCGGCGTACAGCTCGGCCAGGCGGCGGTGCATCGTAGCGATCCGCGAGGTGCCCACCAGCAGTTGGGGCAGGGTGTTGAAGTCGTTGGTGATCACTTCCAGGCGGCGGTTGAAGCCGTACTGGTTCATGAACCAGTCCTCGATGCTCAGGTGCCGGTTGCGGCCGAAGCCTACCGAGATGTGGCCCATTTGCATGTACTGCTCCAGCGTCAGTTGCTCGCCAACCTCCGGGTTATCGCGCCAGACGACGCAGACGTGGTCCTCCTCGAACAGCAGTTGGGCTGGATGGCCGTCGATGAGGTAGCGCTCGGGCACGATCATCATGTCCACCTCACCGCGCATCAGTAGCTCGGCGCTGTTGTCGCCGGGGCTGATCATTTCGAAGGTGATGTGCGGCGCCACCCGGTGAAGCTTCTGGATGACCTGGGCGAACAGCACGCTGATCAGGTAGTCCGAGCTCACCAGGCGAAAGTGACGCTTGCTGCTCGCCGGTTCGAACACGGGCTTGGCGGTGATCGAGGATCGAATGGTAAGCAGCACCTCGCGCACCGGCTTGGCCAGTTCCAGGGCGTAGGGCGTGGGCTGCATCTTGCGGCCGACCTGCACCAACAGTTCGTCCTCGAAAAAGGTTCGCAAGCGCCCCAGCACGCCGCTGGTGGCCGACTGGGTCATGTGCAGGCGTTCGGCGGCGCGGGTGATGTTCTGCTCTTCGAGCAGGACGTCCAAGGCAACCAGCAGGTTCAGATCCAGGTGGTGAAAGCGCATGGTGATAGCTCTCGGCTCTTGTAGTTATTTTCGCGATACCTTCTCGCTGCATTGCCGATACGTCAAGCGCCAGCCGCCTTTGACCGAGCCAACGCCAGGCGCCATGGGCCTGCGCGCAGGTATCGCGATTGCTGATGCCTCGCATCCTGACTCGCGATTGGTCATGCCACCCCAGCGCCGCGCAACCTGCGCTCCAGTCGAGCGGCCGATGCGCCGTCCACGACCCACTGACGGCAGCTCTGCCTCGCCTAATAACAATTTCAATGGAGTGGTAGCCATGAACATTCTTGGTCTCGACGCGCTGGTGTTCGGCGTCGACGATATCCAGGCCTGTGCCGCTTGCCTGCGTGACTATGGCCTTGACACCGTCCACCTGGACGCCGACGGCGGCCGTTTTGAAGCGCTGGACGGGACCGCGATCGTCATCCGTCGCGGCGATGACGAAAGCTTGCCGCCGGCCTTGGGGCCGACCCCATCGCTGCGCGAGACGGTCTATGGCGTGGCCGAGCCGGCCGACCTCGAAGCGATCGCCGACGAACTGGGCCGCGACCGGGAAGTGCGCCGCGACGCCAGCGGCGCGCTGCATACCTTCGATGACCTGGGGTTCGCCATCGCTTTCCAGGTGACCTGCCGGCGTACCTTCGAGGCGCCAGCGGACCTGACCAACGCCCCGGGCAGCACCCCGCAGCGTCCGCTCAACCAGCTCGGCATCACCCCGGACATGCCTGCGCTGCCGCGCACGCTGTCCCACGTGGTGTACTTCGTCCCAGATGCGGCCAAGGGCGAAGCGTTTTACCGCGACCGCCTGGGCTTCGTCACCACCGATAGCTTCACCGGCGTCGGCCCGTTCATGCGTAGCGCGGGCATGGATGATCACCATTGCCTGTTCATGATCCAGACACCGCCGCACATGCAAGGCTGCGAGCACTTTACCTTCCACATGGGCAGCGGCACCGAAGTGTTGCTGGCCGGCACGCGCTTCCAGCAGAACGGTTGGACCAGTTTCTGGGGCCCAGGCCGGCACCTGCTCGGCTCCAACTGGTTCTGGTATTTCAACAGCCCGTTGGGGTGCCACATCGAATACGACGCCGATATGGACAAGCATGACGACGCCTGGGCGGCGCGCCAGGCGCCGATGTCCGCGGACAACTCGCAGTTGTTCCTGTTCACCTCGCGGGAGAAATGGGCCCCCGGCGGCCCACCCCCGAAAAAGGCCTGAGCCATGGGCCGTATGGCGCTGTGTCGGCTCGAAGAGCTGGTTGAAGGCCAGGCCCGCGGCTTCGACCCCAAGGGCAAGGGCGAAGACACGCTGTTCGCCCTTCGCTACCGGGGGCAGGTCCGGGTGTATCGCAACCTGTGTCCGCACCTGCGGGGGCCTCTGGAGTACCGCAAGGACCGTTTCCTCAGTGCCGATGGCCAGTGGGTGGTGTGTTACGCGCACGGTGCGCGCTTCAGGCCCGACGACGGTACCTGTGTCCACGGCCCTTGCCGCGGCGAGGCCTTGCACGTGCTGCAACACCACGAGGCGGGCGGATGGCTGCTAGTGCCGCTGGAGCAGTTGGGCCACTGATCTATCGCGCTGCGCGATAGGTCGCATCCCAGGACACGATTGGTCAAAGCCCGGCGCTGCCGTGAAGCTGTGCCCAGGCACAGGAAACGACCGCCACCCATGACGGGGCGGACAACAAGAACAAGACGTGAGACATGCCATGAATACTGTGAACAAAGTGCTGGTCGTCGGCGGCGGGATCGGCGGGTTGTGCGCCGCCATTGCCCTGCGTCGCAAGGGCATTGCGGTCGACCTGGTCGAGCTCAAGACCGAGTGGACCGTCTATGGCGTCGGCATCATTCAGCAAAGTAATGTCGTGCGTGAGATGCATCGCCTGGGCCTGCTCGAGGCCTATCTCGATGCCGCCTACGCGTTCGAAGACGTGGCCATCTATACCGCCCAGGGCCAACAGCTGGCGCGCATTCCCGGGCAGCGACTGGCCGGCCCCCAGTACCCGGCCAATGTCGGCATCTCCCGCCGCGCTCTGCACAAGGTCTTGAGCGAAACCGCCATCGAACTCGGCACCGAGGTGCGCCTGGGTACCTCGGTGGAGAGTTTCGAACAGGATCGCGGGGGGGTGGACGTGCTGTTCACCGATGGTAGCCAGGGGCGTTATGGGCTGGTTGTGGGTGCCGACGGGCTGTACTCGAAGATTCGCGAGCTGTTGTTCGGTGACCAGTACCAACCACGTTTTACCGGGCAGTCGGTGTGGCGTTACAACTTCCCGCGGGCTGCCGGTATCGACCACCTGGCCAACTACCAGGGGCCGTCAGGCAATGCCGGCCTGGTGCCCCTGGCCGATGACCTGATGTACCTGTTCACCACCTCCCATGAGCCGGGCAACCCCTGGATGGAGCCGGCCACCCTGGCCGATGGCCTGCGCCAGCGCCTGGTCGGATTCGGCGGGCTGATCGGTGAGCTGCGCGAGCAAATCGGCGACAGTCGCGAGGTCGTGTACAAGCCGCTGGAAGCCGTGTTCGTCGACCAGCCCTGGTATCGCGGTCGCGTGTTGCTGATCGGCGACGCCGCCCATGCCACCACGCCGCATCTGGGGCAGGGTGCGGGAATGGCCATCGAGGATGCCGTGGTGCTGGCTGAGGAGCTCACCGCAGGCAGCAGTCTCGACGCCCAGTTGCAGCGCTTCATGGGCCGACGTTTCGAGCGCTGCAAGTTCATCAGCGAGAAGTCCCTGCTGGCCGGCGAGAAAGAGATCCAGGGTGACGCCTCCTTCGACCGCATCGGCCTGGTCAAGCACATGCTGGATGTCACCGCACGACCGATCTGACGCCTTGCAATCGGTGCGCCCCCGTGCTGGCGCACCGGATTCTCCGCCAACACCGACCGACAAGAACAATAAAGAGGAAACCCCGATGTTGACTCGCAAAGGTGCGACCCCACGGCCCCTGCCGGCGCTGAAACCCATCGGCCTGGCGCTTCTGGCGCTGGCCACCAGCCAGGCCCAGGCCTTCGAGTTCGAGACCGGTAACCCCGATCTGCGGGTGCGCTGGGACAACACGCTCAAATACAGCGCCGCCTGGCGCACCCAGGATGCCAGCGGCAAACTCACCGAGGGCCAGACTGCGCTGAACCTGGATGACGGCGACCGCAACTTCGACAAAGGCCTGATCTCCAACCGCCTCGATCTGCTGTCGGAGCTGGACATCACCTACGACAACGTCGGTGCACGGGTCAGCGGCGCGGCCTGGTACGACGATGTCTACAACCAAGGCACCGACAACAACGACTCCAACCGCGCCAACAGCTATTCGGTCGACTACGACGCCTTCACCGACGACACCCGCACGTTGCATGGACGCAAGGGCGAGTTGCTTGACGCCTTCATCTTCGGCAAGACCGAGATCGGCGACATGCCGGTATCCGGGCGCTTTGGCCAATACGCCATGCAATGGGGCGAGAGCCTGTTCTATGGGATGAACGGCATTGCCGGTGGCATGGCGCCGGTGGACGTAGTCAAGGGACTGTCGGTGCCCAACACCCAGTTCAAGGAGCTGATTCGACCCGTGCAGCAGATCTCCGGCCAGTTGCAACTGACACCGGATGTATCCGTTGGGGCTTACTACCAGTTCGAGTGGGAAGCCAACCGTCTGCCTGCGGCTGGCAGCTACTTCTCCACCGACGACTTCTTCGGTGATGGCGGTGAACGCATGTTCGTCGGGGCGCCGGTGTTTCCCGGCGGCCAGCCGCTGGCATTCTTCCGTGGCAACGACAAGGAAGCCAAGGATTCGGGGCAGGGCGGGGTGCAGCTGCGCTGGCGGACCGAGACCGTCGATTGGGGCGTCTACGCCATTCGCTTCCATGACAAGTCGCCGCAACTGAACGTGCGTCCGAACTTCGCCAACCTCGACCCAGTCAGCGGCAAGGCGGGCGAGTTCTACTGGGTGTATCCAGAAGGCATCGAGGCGCTGGGCGCCAGCTTCTCCACCACGCTGGGCAACTTCAACCTCGCAGGTGAGTTGTCTACGCGCTGGAACCAGCCGTTGGCTTCCACCAACCAGCATGCATTGGCGGCGGGGGAGGTCATCGACAACGACGACAACCCGGTCTACGCCACCGGTCGCACTCTGCACGCCAACTTCTCGTGGCTGGCCAGCCTGGAGCCGAACTTCATCGCTGCCGAGTCCAGTTTCCTTGGCGAAATCGCCTGGAACCGGGTGATGAGCGTGAGCAAGAACGCCGATGCCGTCGACCCCAATGCCGACCGCGATGCCACCAGCCTGCGCCTGGTATTCGAGCCGATGTACCGGCAGATCTTCCCCGGCCTCGACCTCTCGGTGCCGATCGGAGCGAGCTACACCAACGGTGCATCCATGGCGCTGGGCACCGGTTTTGGCGCTGACCACGGCGGCGACCTGAACATCGGCCTGAAGGGCAACTACCTCAATACCTGGAACCTGGGTCTGACCTACACGCACTACTACGGCCCGGAAAACACCTTCCTCGATGCCGACAACCATTACACCTTCGAACAGTCGCTCAAAGACCGCGACTTCATCGCCTTCACCGTCAGCCGCACCTTCTGACCGAGGACTTCACGATGAAACACAACAAGAAAGTCGTTTCCCTGTTCACTGCCTTGAGTGTCTCGCTGCTGTTCGCCCATGGCGCTTGTGCCGCGGTATCCGCCGAGCAGGCCGCCACGCTCAAGACCACCTTGACGCCGCTGGGCGGCGAGCGCGCCGGTAACGCCGACGGCAGCATCCCGGCCTGGACCGGCGGTTATACCCAGGCCGACCCCGGCTACAAGGAAGGCGGCAAGCGCGGCGATCCATTCGCCCGTGAAAAACCGCTGTTGACCATCACTGCACAGAACATGGCGCAATATGCCGACAAGCTGACCCCAGGCATCCAGGCGATGCTCAAGAAGTACCCGGACAGCTACCGGCTGGACGTCTACCCGACCCACCGTAGCGCTGCCGCACCACAATCGGTGTACGACGCCACCTTCGCCAATGCCACCAGCGGCACGCTTGTGGACGGCCCTGCCGGACCGATGCCGACAGGGGCGGCCGGAGGTATTCCGTTCCCGATCCCCGCCGACGGTGTGCAAGCCATGTGGAATCACCTGCTGCGTTGGCGTGGTGCGTCGTGGCATGCCAGCTTCAAGCAGTACCTGACCACCGCCGACGGCAAGCATGTGCTGACCAACGACTCGCGCGCCGACCTGCAGATGCCCTGGTACCTGCCGGGCGGCAGTGGCGACAAGGGCGTGTTCTGGTCGATCCGCATGACCAACGATGGCCCACCCCTGCGCGCCGGTGAGGCCATCACCGGCTTGGAGAACCTTAACGCCGACAAAGCGGCTGTCTGGACCTACCTGCCGGGCCAGCGCCGCGTGCGTCGCCTGCCCAACGCCTGCTGCGACACGCCAACCCCGGCCACCGCCGGTGTGATGAGTTTCGATGAGCTGTACGTGTTCAACGGGCGCCTCGACCGCTTCGACTGGAAGCTGGTGGGCAAGAAGGAAATGTACATCCCCTACAACGCCAATAAGGTCTTTACCGCTGCCAGCGCCGAAGCGCTGCTCGACCCGCATCACCTGGCCCCAGATGCCATCCGCTGGGAACTGCACCGCGTGTGGGAAGTGCAGGCGACCCTCAAGAACGGCCAGCGTCACGTGATGCCGCGCAGTACCTACTACCTCGACGAAGACACCTGGGCCGCGGTACTGGGCGAGCGCTATGACGCCCGAAACCAGTTGGCCAAGGTGGTCTGGACGTCACCCGTGGTGCTACCCGACCTGCCTGGCGTGGTGACGCTCACCAATGGCTTCTACGACCTGCTCTCCGGTGCCTGGTTCGCAGGTGACCTGTTCGCCGGCAAGAGCGAGCAGTACCGCATCGTGCCGCCCTACAAGGACTCGGTGTTCACCGCCGACGCCATGGCCGGTGAGGGCGTGCGCTGAACAGGCTCTGCGCCTGGGCTGTACCCACTACAAGAACAAAAGGTTGCGTGCGATGAACAAGATGCTCTACAGCTGGCTGCTGGCCGCCTGTTGCTGGCTGCCTCCGGCGTTCGCCGGAAGTGGCGTGGATGTACTCTCGCAGCCCGCGGTGCATGGGCCACAAGCCCTGCGTGCGGTGCTGCAGGACGTGGCGCGGGTTGGTATGCGCCTGGTGGCGGTGGGCGAGCGTGGTGTGGTGTTGCTCAGCGATGACAACGGCGCCACCTGGCGTCAGGCCATGAGCGTACCGGTGAGTGTCAGCCTCACCGCCGTGCAGTTCATCGATGAACGTCACGGTTGGGTGGTCGGTCACGCTGGGGTGGTGTTGCACAGCGCCGACGGCGGTGAGCACTGGACCTTGCAGCTTGACGGCAAGCGCGCCGCGACGCTGGAGTTGCAAGCGGCCCAAGCATCCGCGGACGAGCAGCGCGTGGCCGCCGCGCAACGGCTGCTCGCCGATGGCGCCGACAAGCCGCTGCTGGCGCTGAGCTTCGCCGATGCACGCCACGGCCTTGCTGTGGGAGCCTACGGGTTGGCCATGAGCACTGTCGATGGTGGGCGGACCTGGCAGTCCGCCATGGGGCGTTTGCCGAATCGACGTGGCTTGCACCTGTATGCCCTGGCGCGCCAGGGCAGCGACCTGTACATCGCCGGTGAGCAGGGCCTGCTGTTGCGTTCGCGCGACAGCGGTTCCCACTTCGAACCGCTGCAAGGCCCTTACGATGGCAGCTACTTCGCGGCCGCCATTCTGCCAAGCGGGCGACTGCTGGTCGGAGGATTGCGCGGCTCGTTGTTCGCCTCCGATGACGGCGCAGACAGTTTTGTGGCGCTGGCCAACCCGATTCCCGCCTCGCTCAACAGCATACGCGTCGTCGGTGACCAGCTCTTGCTCGCCAACCAGGCTGGCATGCTCCTGCGCAGCGGCATCGACACCTTCGCCGCGCAGCCTGTGCCGGTCTCCGACGGCTTGCCGCTGACCGCCGCCACCCTCGCGGCAGACGGTGCCATCGTCGCCGTCGGAATGGCGGGTACCCGCCGTCTGGCGGCTTCCAACGTTTCCACCACGGCGGACTGAACCATGCACGCGATGAATTCACCTGCGCCGTCCAGCGGCCGTCTCGATGACTTCGACAGCACGTCCGGCTCGCTGCTAGAGCGCGCGCTGTTCAACCATCGCGCCTGGGTGCTGCTGTTGTGCCTGGCGGCAACCCTGCTGCTCGGCTGGCAGGCCTCGCGCCTGACCCTCAACGCCAGTTTCGAGAAAATGATCCCGCAGGATCACCCATTCATTCACAACTACCTGGAGCACCGCCAGGAACTGGCCGGGCTGGGCAACGCCGTTCGCATCGCCGTGGCCAACCCGCACGGCAGCATCTACGACAAGCATTACCTGGACAATCTGCAGCAGCTCAACGACGCGGTATACCTGCTGCCGGGCGTCGACCGCGCCGCGATGAAATCCCTGTGGACCCCTTCCACCCGCTGGACCGGAGTGACTGAGGAAGGTCTGGAGGGCGGTCCGGTGATTCCCGATGGCTACGATGGCGCCGCCGCGAGCCTGGAGGCGCTCAAGCGCAACGTCGAGCGCTCCAACGAGATCGGCCAGTTGGTGGCCTTCGACCAGCGATCGAGCATCATCTACGTGCCGCTTCTGGAGAAGACCCCAGACGGTCAGTCGCTGGACTACACAGCGTTCGCCCACGAGCTTGAGACCCTCCGCGAGCGCTTCCAGTCACAGGGCGTGCAGATCCACATCACCGGGTTTGCCAAAGTGGTGGGCGACCTGATCGACGGCCTGCGGCAGATCCTGCTGTTCTTCGCCGTGGCAATCGCCATTACCGCCGTGGTGCTCTACGGGTATACCCGCTGTGTGCGTAGCACGGCACTGGTGGTGGTGTGCTCGTTGGTGGCAGTGATCTGGCAGCTCGGCCTGCTGCCGCTGCTGGGCTACGCGCTCGACCCTTACTCGGTGCTGGTACCGTTCCTGGTGTTCGCCATCGGCATGAGCCACGGCGCGCAGAAGATGAACGGCATCATGCAGGACATCGGACGCGGCATGCATCGCCTGGTGGCGGCGCGCTTTACCTTCCGCCGCCTGTTCCTGGCTGGGTTGACCGCGCTGTTATGCGATGCGGTGGGTTTCGCTGTGCTGATGATCATCCAGATCCAGGTGATCCAGGACCTTGCGGTGATCGCCAGCCTGGGCGTGGCGGTGCTGATCTTCACCAACCTGATTCTGCTGCCGGTATTGCTCTCGTACGTGGGAGTCAGTGCCCGAGCCGCGCGGCGTAGCCTGCGCGCCGAAGAAGCGCAGGCGAGTGGGGCGCGCAAGCAGGCGTTGTGGCGTTTTCTTGACCTGTTCACCCAGCGTCGCTGGGCTGGTGCCTGCATCGCCGTGGCGGCGTTGATGGCCGCTGGTGGGTATGCCATCAGCCTGCACCTGAAGGTTGGCGACCTCGACGCGGGGGCGCCTGAGTTGCGCGCCGATTCGCGCTACAACCGCGACAATGCCTTCGTCACCCAGCATTACGGCGCCAGCAGCGATGTGTTCGCCGTGATGGTGCGCACCGCTCCCGGCGGTTGTTCGGCCTATGACACTCTCAAGCGGGTGGATGACCTGGACTGGCAACTGCGAGGCCTGCAGGGGGTGGATTCGACCAACTCGCTGGCACTGCTCAATCGCCGGGTGCTGGTCGGCCTTTCCGAGGGCAGTCCGAAGTGGTACGACCTGGTCAACAACCAGGCGACCCTGAACATGGTCACCGCCAATGCCCCGCGCGGGTTATACAACGACGACTGCAGCCTGCTGACGCTCTACGCCTACCTCACCGACCACAAGGCCGACACCTTGGCGCAGGTGGTGGACAGCGTCCAGGGCTTCGCCCAGGCCAACGACAGCGAGCAGGCGAGCTTCCTGATGGCTGCTGGCAGTGCGGGTATCGAGGCTGCCACCAACCAGGTGGTGAAACAGGCCAATCGCGACATGCTGTGGTGGGTGTACGGCGCTGTGATCCTGCTCTGCCTGGCGACCTTCCGCTCGTGGCGAGCGGTACTCTGCGCGGTATTGCCACTGGTGCTGACCTCGATCCTCTGCGAAGCGCTGATGGTCGCGCTCGGTATAGGAGTGAAGGTCGCGACCCTGCCGGTGATCGCGCTGGGTGTCGGCATCGGCGTGGACTACGCGCTGTACGTGATGAGCATCGTGCTGGGCCAGCTGCGTGAAGGGGCGAGCCTGTCCCAGGCCTATTACCGCGCACTGCTGTTCACTGGAAAGGTGGTGATGCTTACCGGAATCACCCTGGCCATCGGCGTCGGTACCTGGATCTTCTCGCCGATCAAGTTCCAGGCTGACATGGGCGTGCTGCTGGCCTTCATGTTCGTCTGGAACATGGTCGGCGCGCTGATCCTTTTGCCCGCACTGGCTTACTTCCTCTTGCCCCACCGCCAGGCCAGTGCCGAACAGCACCCCAAAGCATCGGCCCATGAATCCCAGCCCACGCAGCGCGAGGAAGGGGCAGGGGCGCTGGAACCCAGCGCAGGCTTTCGTCCACTGGAGGAGATGAGCCATGGCCGGTGAACGTATCGCCGGACGCATCCAGGGCGCGCTGCTGCTGTTCGGCAGTTGCCTGCCGGTGCTGGGTGCTGTGCTCATAGCGCCGGTCCTGCCGCGCATGCATGAGCATTTTGCCCAGACTCCGGGAGTCGCCGTGCTGGTGCCCGTGGCGTTGACGCTGCCGGCGCTGGTAATTGCCTTGCTGGCGCCGCTGGCCGGGGTGCTCGCCGACCGTGTCGGGCGTCGACCACTGTTGCTGGCGAGCATGCTGCTGTACAGCCTGTGCGGACTGTTGCCGCTATGGCTGGACTCATTGGCCCTGATCGTCGTCAGCCGCGCCGGTATCGGCGTGGCCGAAGCGGGGATCATGACCTGCTGCACGACGTTGATGGGTGATTACTTCGACGGCCAGCGCCGAGCCCGGCTGTTCGCCCTGCAGATGGTGGTGACGTCGTTGTCGGCGGCGTTGTTCATGGGCGTGGGCGGTGCGCTGGGCGAAAGCGACTGGCGTTCCCCCTTCGCGCTTTACGCCGTGGGTGTACTGTGCCTGCCGCTGATGGCCGTCGCGCTGTGGGAGCCCGGCACCTGTCGCAGCGCATGCGAGCAGAAGGCGCAATCGCGTTTCCCCTGGGCAGCCTTGGCGCCTTTGTACCTGCTCACCGGGCTGGCTGGCGTCAGCCTGTTCATCGTCCCGGTACAGGCCGGTTACGTGCTGCAACTGCTGCATGTCGATGCGCCGCAACACGTCGGCTTGACCATGGGTGCCAACCAACTGGGCGTGTTGGCCGGCGCACTGGCTTTCCGGCTGCTGGCGCGCCTGGCTCCTTGCCGCCTGCTGGCATTGGGTTTTGCCACCGCCGGGGTCGGTGGTGGCCTGATGGCGTTGGCCAGCAGTCATGCACCGGTGGTCGTGGCGGTGCTCATCAATGGTTTGGGTGTAGGCCTGCTATTACCGACGCTGATCACCCGGGTAATGCAGCAGGTCGGCTTCGAGCAGCGTGGCCGCGCCACTGGCGGATTCACCGCGGCGATCTTCGCCGGCGAGTTCCTCAGCCCGCTGCTGGTGCTGGCGCTGACGGCGGGCGTGGTTGCGCAATTGCCCCACGCGCTGTTGCTGATCGCCATCGGGCAACTGCTATTGGCGCCAGTGTGCCTGGTGATGATGCGCCGCACACGTCCTGATGCAGTGGTAGGTGCACGATGAGCGAACTGTTTTCACTGGCGGGAAAGACTGCACTCATCACTGGCGCTACCCGCGGCATCGGCCTGGCCATCGCCCGCGAGTATGGGCGTGCCGGTGCGCGTGTCGCCATCAGCAGCGAGAGTGCCGAGGGCTGCGAGCACGCCGTGGCGCAACTGGCGCTGGAAGGCATCGAGGCCATCGCGCTGGTCGCCGATCTGCGTGACGCCGAGGCCGTACAGGGCCTGGCTAGGCGCTGCCTGGATCACTTCGGGCGTCTCGATGCGTTGGTGTGCAATGCCGGTGTCGCCCCGCACATGGGGCCATTGGCCGCGGCTAGCGACGCCGACTGGGAACTGACCTTCACCGTCAACCTGCGCAGCGCGCTGTGGCTGACCAACGCGCTGTTACCGGCCATGGCCGAGGGCGGCGGCGGCAGCGTGGTGTTCATGGCCAGTATCGCCGGTGTGCGCGGCAACAAGGGGCTGGGCCTGTATGGGCTGTCCAAGGCTGGCCTCGCACAGCTGGCGCGCAACCTGGCGGTGGAGTGGGGGCCGGCGAACATTCGCGTCAATGCCATCAGCCCTGGCGTCATCCACACCGCGTTCGCCCGCCCTCTGACCGACAACCCCCAGGTACTGGAGCGGCGCCTGGCGCTCACCCCCTTGCGGCGGGTCGGCCGCCCGGAAGAAGTGGCAGCCCTTGCCTTGCTGCTGGCTGCGCCGGGGGGCGCGTTCATCACGGGACAGAATCTTATTGTCGACGGTGGCACGACCATCGGCGACGGCAATTGAAAGGAGACAACATGCAATCGCTTCCTGCATTCAAACGTGTCGTTACCGGCCACGATGCCAAGGGCCAGGCGGTCATCGCCAGTTGCGGCCCGACGCCAAACAACTTCCCGCTCATGGCAGTTCCCGGCACCCTGTTCTATGAGGTCTGGAACAGTGTCGGCAGCCCCGCGCTACTGGACAACGGCGATGACCCGACCGCGCAGCCACTGCAGCTGAGCCCTGGCAGGCTGGGCAGCGTGATCCGGGTAGTGGACATTCCGCCGGACAGCGTACAGAACCGGGTCAGCGCTGAAGCGGCGGCGGCTGTGTTCGCCGAGATCGGCCAGGTTGGTGCCGGCACGGGCAAGGCCGATTCGAAACACAAGCTGATGCACCGTACACAGACCCTGGACTACGGCATCGTCACTGAGGGCGAGGTCTGGTTGGTGCTGGACGATGGCGAGGTCCACCTCAAGCGCGGTGACATCGTGGTCCAGCGTGGCACCAACCACGCCTGGAGCAACCGCACCGAGCAGATGGCACGGATGGTCTTCATCCTGCTCGATGGCCGTTATGCCGACGACCTCAAGGAGCTGTTGCCATGAAGCTTGCCACACTCGATGACGGCAGCCGCGATGGCCGCTTGCTGGTAGTGGCCCGTGACCTCGGGCAAGCGGTCGATGCCAGCGACATCGCCGCCAACTTGCAGGTTGCCTTGGAGAACTGGCCCCAGGTCGAAGCCCGATTGCAGCAGCGCTATCAGCAGCTCAACGACAACACGGCCAGGGGGCGCTTCGATCTTGACCTGACCCGACTGGCCGCCCCCCTGCCGCGTGCCAGCCAATGGTTGGACGGCTCTTGCTTTCTCAGCCATGGCGAGCTGATGCAGAAGGCCTTCAACCTGGACCCCATTGAGGGCGTAGAGCACACGCCGCTGATCTACCAGGGCGCCAGTGACGACTTCCTCGGCCCGTGCGCGGACATACCTTTGCCCAGCGAAGCCCACGGCATCGACTTCGAAGGCGAGTTTGCCGTGTTGCTCGATGACGTCCCCATGGGCTGCCTGGCTGATCAGGCGTTGCAGCATGTGCGCCTGGTGCTGCAACTCAATGACGTCAGCCTGCGAGCCCTGGCCCCGAGGGAAATGAAGACTGGTTTTGGCTTTCTGCAGGCCAAGCCTGCCAGCACCTTCGCACCGGTAGCGGTGACGCCGGACGAACTTGGCGATGCGTGGCGCGAGGGTCGCGTGCACCTGCCGCTGCAGGTGGAGTGGAATGGCCAGTGGTTTGGCCACCCCCATGGGGGCACCATGCATTTTGGCTTTCACCAGCTGATCGCCCATGCGGCGCTGACACGGCGTTTGAGTGCCGGCACGCTGATTGGCTCCGGCACCGTGTCCAATGCCGATCGCAGTGTGGGCTCGGCGTGCATCGCCGAGCGCCGCGCCATCGAAACCATTGCCACTGGGGCGCCGCGCACGGCCTTCATGCGTTTTGGCGATCGCGTGCGCATGGAAGCCCGCGGCCTCTCTGGCGAAGTGCTGTTCGGTGCCATCGACCAGCGCGTGGTGCAGGGAGGCGGGCCATGCGCGTGATGATCACCGGCGCCAATGGATTCGTCGGTCGACAACTGGTGCGGCGCTTGTTGGACAGGGGGCAGTTGCGTGGGCAGCGCATCGAGGCATTGCTGCTGCTGGACCAGGTGCTGGATGGCTTGCCCGAGGACACGCGCCTGCGTTGCCACACCGGCAACATCACTGACGCGGCCTTGTTGCGCCGGATACTGGCAGATGGTGTCGACGTGGTGTTCCATCTGGTCAGTGTGCCGGGAGGCGCGGCCGAGGCGCAGTACGAGCTGGGTTATCAGGTGAATCTGCAAGCCAGCCTGGAACTGCTCAACCAGCTGCGCAATCGCTGTCGTCCTCCGGTGCTGGTGTACGCCAGCAGCGTAGCGGTATACGGCGGCGAGCTGCCGCTGCGCATGGACGAAGGCCAACCGGCGTCCCCGCAGCTTTCCTATGCGGCGCACAAGCGCATGGTCGAAATCGCCTTGCAAGACCTGTCCCGCCGTGGCGAGGTGGACGGCCGTGCCTTGCGCCTGCCCGGCATCATCGCCAGGCCGCGTGAGCCGAACGGTTTGCGTTCGGCGTTCATGAGCGACCTTCTACATGCCTATGCGGCGGGTGACGCCTACACCTGCCCGGTCTCGCCTGATGCACGTGCCTGGTGGATGTCGGCCAATTGCTGCGTGGACAACCTGCTGCGTGCTGCCGAACTGGAAGAACCCGGCAACCAGCGCATCTGGCAGTTACCTGTGTTGCATCTATCCATCGCCCAGGTGCTGGCCGGGCTGGCGACCAGCTTTGGCGAGGCCAACGGCGCACGCATCAGCTTCGCCCCGGACCCCCAACTGCAAGCGCAGTTCGGCAGCTATCCACCGCTGCGAACGTCCCAGGCCCGCGAGCTTGGTTTCTGCCACGACGGGTCGGTGGCCGCGCTGCTGCGCAATGCCCTCGACCTGCCGCTGCGCCGCAGTAACCGCGCCACCCATCGAAAAGGAATCCCTGCATGAGCATCAGTGCACGTCGTTTGCTGGACCTGTCTGTCACCCTGGACAACAACCCGTACACCGATCCACCGCCCCTGCTGCCGAAGATCGACTACATGGACCACCAGCAGGGCTGGCCGGAGATGGCCGCGATGTTTCCCGGACTACGCAAGGAAGACCTGCCGGGCGACGAATCCTGGGCAGCCGAACGCCTGCAGATCACCACCCATAGCGGGACGCACATGGATGCGCCCTGGCATTACGCGTCAACCACCGATGGTGGCAAGCCGGCCTTCGGCATTGACGAACTGCCGTTGGAGTGGTGCCTGCAGCCGGGTGTGAAACTGGACATGCGCCACTTGCCCGATGGTCACGTGGTCAGCGCGGCCGAGGTCGAGGCAGAGTTGGCGCGCATCGGCCATGAACTGCAGCCGCTGGATATCGTCTTGGTGAACACCCGCGCCGGTAGCCTGTTCGGCCAGCCCGGTTACCTGGAGGCTGGGGTCGGAATGGGCCGTGAGGCGACGCTCTATCTGTTGGAGCGGGGGGTGAGGGTGGTCGGTACCGATGCCTGGAGCTGGGACGCTCCGTTCAAGTACACCCGCGAACGTTTCATCGCTTCGGGCGATGCCTCGATTATCTGGGAGGGGCACAAGGCTGGGCGCGACATCGGGTATGGGCAGATGGAGAAGTTGGCCAATCTTGAAAAGCTGCCGCCGTTCGGTTTTCTGGTCAGTTGTTTCCCGTACAAGATTCGTCGGGCTTCTGCGGGCTTTGTTCGGGCTGTGGCGATCTTTACTTGATCTTGAGGGGCGTCAATCGAGCGCCGCCCGCGCGGCGCATCGCGAGCAAGGCTCCTACCTCTGTTTCGGGCCAGCCATGCCCGCACGATTTGCGCGCGACCGCCTTGCTGCACGGCGCAATGATCGCGCGCTTGCAGGCGCTGGCCTTGCTCGTGATGCGCGGCTCAGGCGCTAAGGCCCAAGAGCAGCAACGCAGCAATGCCGAGGCCGACAGCAATCGAACAGCCACCCAGCGATAACGCCGCCCGGCCTTGTCGGTACCACCCGTCATGCCCCAGCGCACGAGCCGGTGCCAACAGACTTCGCCAGCACAGTTCGGTCTCGTGGAAAGCTTGCAGATGCGCAGGGTCGGCATCGAGCCAGCGGCGGAAGTCGATGCGCTCGCAGGCGCTCGCCTGAGGATTCTGCAGGCGCACGTACCAGTGGCCGGCTAGGCGTGCCAAGGCATCGCCACGGGGACGTGCGCATTGCAGCGCCTGGATCATGTGCCGCTCGACGCTGGACAGCGGCAGGCCAAGGCGGGTAGCGATGCAGGGGAAATCGAGCTGGTCCAGACGATTGAGCAGGAAGACTTGCTGCACGCGGCGTGGAAGCCGCTTGAGGCCATGCAGAAGGGCATCGTCAGTGGGCCCTGCGACGGCATGGGGGCTGTGTTCAACGGGCAGCAGCGAACGGCTCATGGACAGCTCCGTGCTCAAGTGGGAAGGGGGCATCTTCCGTGATGCGGATTCAGAGTAAGTGAAACGAGATTGATTCTCAAGTGCTGATTCCGCAAAGTTTTGTAATGAGCGTTCACGCTCTGAAACATTTTTGCTATCATCGCCGCCATTCAACGATCTTCATTAGCCTGAAGAGCCAAAAAAAAGACCCGGCAAAAAGCCGGGTCAAAAACCGTGATTAGCCTGATGAGGAGATAATCTGAGAGCGACCTAAGCTCCAGGTTATCCAGCGGATCTCGCGATCAGCTGAGTGCAATAATAATCGTTATCATTTGCGAGTCAAATGAATTTTCAGTTATCCGGTAAAAAAGTATTACCGGTGCGCTCCTAGTCCCGGCAACCGGGGCCTTTGCCGTGACGCGGCTATCACGTTTCTCCCTTCCTAATCCGTGCTAAAGGCCCGTCTGCACCGAGCGTTTGTGTTCGAGCAGCGCCCTGGCCATGTCCATCATGTGCATCAACGCGAACGTCAACTCCCGCTGGGTGCCTTGCTGGTGCTGGGCCGTTTCCTGTGCCGTGGCCGCTGCGCAGCGTAGCAGTGCGATGGCGTGTTCCTGCGCCTGTTCGCCGGTAACGCCTTCGTGCAAGGTCCAGATCTTGTTCTGGGCAGTGGGGCGCGTTGGGTTGGGGTTCAGGTAATAGTCGAGGGCACGGCGAGCGGCTTCGCTGTCGAGATCTGTTTCGTCTTTTTTCGAGGGTTTCATCCTGATACCTGTGAATGCCAATGGGGAAAAGGTTCAACCCGAGTTTAATACTTGGGGTATTCTCTTGCTTTCTGATAAATAATACTAAATGTTTATTGAGCGCTCGAAGGCAGTCCGTATCGTGCCAGCGATGAATATGGATAAATGGATTGCCCTCGTCCGTGAGCGGATGGAGGAGCTCGATATCTCCCAGGAGCAACTGGCCGAACGCGTTGGCGTCTCCCAAGGTAGCGTGGGTCATTGGCTATGCAAGCGGCGCCAACCCAGGGTCGACTCGATGAACCGTGTGTTCGTCGAACTGGGCATGCCTCACTATCACGTCAGCATGCAGTTGCGGGTGCTGGGGCGGGTGGGCGAAGACCCAGGTAGCTATACCTTGGATGAGGTCGATGACGACCAGGACCTGATGCAGTACATCGTGTGTTTTCGCTACCCGGTGCTGGGCTGGGAGCAGGTCGGCTCAAGCACGGCCGAATCATCCACGGTGTTCGAGCAGACCGACTATCTGGCACAGGGCAATGCGTTCTGGCTGCCGGTCGAAAACGATGCCATGAGTACGAACACGGGCCGCAGCGTGCCTCAAGGCATGCGTGTGCTGGTTGACCCAGGGCTTGAGGCTGTGCCGGGAAAACTGGTGATTGCACGGTTGCCTGGCAAGTCGGCGATTTTGCGGGAGCTGGCCGAGGAGGGCGGGCAACGCTATCTGAAAGCGCTCAACAACAGTTATCCGGCGCTCCTTTGCGAGGAGGGGTGTGAGTTTCTGGGCGTCGTCGTGCAGGCGCACGGGGTTTTCTAGCTGGATCGTGGCCTCATCGCCGGCTTGCCGACGATGAGGCCAGAACAGACAACACACACCGTTGCCCAAGCCCAATCACTCAGCCAGTTCGACCAGCGCCGTTCCTTCGCTGACCATATCCCCTTCCTGACAGAACAGTGCCTTCACCGTCCCGGCGTGTGGGGCGCGAATGCTGTGTTCCATCTTCATCGCCTCCAGCACCACAAGCGCAGCGCCGGCCTCCACCCGTTGCCCCAACTCGACCAGCACCCGCACGATACTGCCGTTCATGGGCGCCGTCAGGCCGCCTTGATGGCCATGGCTGGCCTCGGCTTCGGCGATCGGGTCGAACGCTTCCACGGCGTGCACTTCACCTTCCCAGCGCAGGAACAGCGTGCTGCCTTTGCGCACGGCCAGATGCCGGCGGCGCATGCCATCGTGGTCTTGGCACAACTGCTCGCCATCGAGCTGCCAGGTCGATGCGGCGCTGCGTTCGAGGGCGACGGCCTGAGCTTGCCCGCCGCTCAACAGGTGCAGGCTGCTGCGTGCCGGCAACCCCAGGCGCAGGCCGTTGTGTTCCCGCCAGGGCGAGCCTGCGTCGTCGGCGCGCTCGTGCGGTGCCTGGCCCAGCAGCCAGGCTTCGGCCGCTGCTTCCCAGAAGGTGGCCGGCAGTGCCTGGGGCGCAGGCAGCAAGACGTCTTGATGGCGCGGGATGAACCCAGTATCGAGTTCTGCCTCGGCGAACGCCGGGTGGGCGAGAATTCGGCGCAGGAAGTTGATGTTGGTCTTGAGGCCGCCGATGGCGAACTCGTCGAGCATCGCCAGCAACCGCAGGCGCGCCTGTTCGCGGTCCTGGCCCCAGGCAATCAGCTTGCCCAGCATCGGGTCGTAGAACGGCGACACCACATCGCCCTCGCTGACGCCGCTATCGACCCGGCGCCCTTCGCCCGGCGCCGACTCGCGGTACAGCGTCAGGGTGCCAGTGGCCGGTAGGAATTCATTGGCTGGGTCCTCGGCGTACAGACGTACCTCGATGGCATGGCCCATCAGAGGCACCTCGGCTTGGGTGATCGGCAACGGTTCGCCGCAGGCCACGCGGATCTGCCAGGCCACCAGGTCGAGGCCGGTGATGGCTTCGGTGACCGGGTGCTCCACCTGCAGGCGGGTGTTCATCTCCATGAAGAAGAACTCGCCACGGGCATCGAGCAGGAACTCCACGGTCCCCGCGCCAACGTAGCCGATGGCCTGGGCGGCACGCACTGCAGCTTCACCCATGGCCTGGCGCAGTTCCGGGGAAAGGCCTGGCGCCGGGGCTTCCTCGACGACCTTCTGGTGACGACGCTGGATCGAGCAGTCACGCTCGTTCAGGTACAGGCAGTTGCCGTGCTGGTCGGCGAACACCTGGATTTCCACATGACGTGGCTTGAGCACGTACTTTTCCACGAGCATGCGCGAGTCGCCGAACGACGATTGCGCTTCACGCTGGGCCGAGGCCAGGGCGTCGGCAAGCTGGCTTTCGTCCTCGACCACCTTCATGCCCTTGCCACCGCCGCCCGCACTGGCCTTGAGCAGAACCGGGTAGCCGATGCGTTCGGCGGCGGCGCGGAAGGTTTCCAGGTCCTGGGCCTCGCCATGATAGCCGGGCACCAGGGGTACGCCGGCAGCTTCCATCAGTGCCTTGGCCGCCGACTTGCTGCCCATGGCGTCGATGGCACTGGCCGGTGGACCGAGGAAGATCAGCCCGGCTTGTTCGATGGCCCGGGCAAAGGTGGCGTTTTCGGACAGGAAGCCATAGCCGGGATGGATGGCCTGGGCGCCGCTGGCCTTGGCGGCGGCCAGCAACTTGTCGATCACCAGGTAGCTTTCGGCGGCCTTGGTGCCGCCCAGGTCGACACGGATGTCCGCTTCACGGCTGTGGCGGGCGTCACGATCGGTAGCGCTGTGCACGGCGACGGTGGTCAGTCCCATGGACTTGGCGGTGCGCATTACCCGGCAGGCGATTTCGCCACGGTTGGCGACCAGCAGGGTGGTCAGTGTGGGGCGGCTCATGGGCGCGGCTCCTTCTTGTCGTCGTTTTGCCAGGCGGGGCGGCGTTTTTCCAGGAAGGCGCGCAGGCCTTCCTGGCCTTCTGCGCTGACGCGGATGCGGGCAATGGTGTTTTCGCAATAGCGGCGCAGGGCGGGGCTGAGTTCGCCGTCGTCCACTTCGCGCAGCAGGTCCTTGGTGACACGCAGCGCCTGCGGGCTGTTCTGCAATAGATTGGCTACCCAAGCCTCGACCTGTGCATCCAGCTCGGCGGCGGGATACACCTGCGCAAGCAGGCCCAGTTCGTGCGCGCGCACGCCGCTGAAACGCTCGGCGGTCAGGGCATAGCGGCGTGCGGCGCGTTCGCCGATGGCCTTGACCACGAACGGGCTGATGACCGCTGGCGCCAGGCCGATGCGCACTTCCGAGAGGCACAGCTGAGCGTCTTCGGCGCCGATGGCCATGTCACAGCAACTGATCAGGCCCAGTGCGCCACCAAAGGCCGCGCCTTGCACCACGGCCAAGGTCGGCGCCTTGAGACGGTGCAAGGCGTACATCAGCTCGCCGAGTTCGCGGGCGTCGTCGAGGTTGGTGTTGAAGTCCAGCTGCGCCGATTGCTGCATCCAGGCCAGGTCGGCGCCAGCGCTGAAGTGCCGGCCACGGCCGCGCAGCAGCAAAAAGCGCAGGCTCGCGTCCTCGGCCAACTGGTCGAGGGCGACGATCAGCTCGCGGATCATCAGCGCGTTGAAGGCGTTGTTCTTGTCCTCTCGGCTCAGCCACAAGGTGGCGAAGCCGCGCGGGTCGCGAATCACTTCGAGGGTGCTGAAATCGCTCATGGATCACATCCGGAATATGCCGAAGCGGCTCTGTTCGATCGGGGCGTTCAGCGAGGCGGACAACGCCAGGCCGAGCACGTCGCGGGTCTGCGCCGGGTCGATGACGCCGTCGTCCCACAGCCGGGCGCTGGAGTAGTAGGGGTGGCCCTGGTGCTCGTACTGGTCGAGAATCGGCTGCTTCAGGCGCGCCTCGTCTTCGGCGCTGAAGGGCTGGCCACTGCGTTCGCTCTGCTCGCGCTTGACCTGCGCCAGTACCCCGGCGGCTTGCTCGGCGCCCATCACACCGATGCGCGCGTTGGGCCACATCCACAGGAAGCGCGGGTCGTAGGCCCGGCCGCACATGCCATAGTTGCCGGCGCCGAAACTGCCGCCGATGATCACCGTGAACTTCGGCACCTGGGCACAAGCCACGGCGGTCACCAACTTGGCGCCATGCTTGGCGATGCCGCCCTCTTCGTACTTCTTGCCGACCATGAAACCGGTGATGTTTTGCAGGAACAGCAGCGGAATGCCCCGCTGGCAGGCCAGTTCGATGAAATGCGCACCTTTTTGCGCAGCTTCGGCGAACAGGATGCCGTTGTTGGCCAGGATCGCGACCGGATAGCCGTGCAGGTGGGCGAAACCGCACACCAAGGTGGTACCGAACAGCGCCTTGAACTCATCGAACACCGAGCCGTCGACCAGGCGGGCGATCACCTCGCGGACATCGAACGGTTGCTTGGCGTCGGCCGGCACCACGCCGTACAGCTCCTCGGCGCTATACAGCGGGGCGATGGGCGTTTGGCGCTGCAGTTTGCCCAGCTTGTGCCAGTTGAGGTTGGCGACGCTGCGCCGCGCCAGGGCCAGGGCGTGTTCGTCGTTGTCGGCATAATGGTCGGCCACGCCGCTGGTACGGCAATGCACGTCGGCACCACCCAGGTCCTCGGCGCTCACCACCTCCCCGGTAGCGGCTCTCACCAGAGGCGGGCCGGCGAGGAAGATGGTGGCCTGCTGGCGTACCATGATCGCTTCGTCGGCCATGGCTGGCACGTAGGCGCCACCGGCGGTGCACGAGCCCATCACCACGGCGATCTGCGCAATGCCCAACGCGCTCATGTTCGCCTGGTTGAAGAAGATGCGGCCGAAATGCTCACGGTCGGGGAACACTTCATCCTGGCGCGGCAGGTTGGCGCCGCCCGAGTCCACCAGGTAGATGCACGGCAGACGGTTCTGCAACGCGATGGTCTGGGCGCGCAGGTGCTTTTTCACCGTCAGCGGGTAGTAGGACCCGCCTTTGACCGTGGCGTCGTTGGCCACGATCATGCACTCCACGCCCTCGACACGGCCGATACCGGCGATCAGGCCCGCCGCGGGCACGTCTTCGCCATAGACTTCATGGGCCGCCAGCTGACCGATCTCAAGGAAGGGCGAGCCGGTGTCGAGCAGGCGGTCGATACGCTCGCGTGGCAACAGCTTGCCCCGCGAGGTGTGCCGTTCCTGAGCTTTCGGCCCTCCGCCCTGGCTGACCTGGGCGAGCAGGCTGCGCAGGGCTTGGACCTGTTCTAGCATGGCCGCGCTGTTGCTGGCGAACTCCGCCGAGCGCGGGTTGATCTGGGTATGCAGGATAGCCATGGACGCCCGTTCCTTATGCTCAGCGGGTTTCGTTGAACAGTTCGCGGCCGATCAGCATCCGACGGATTTCGCTGGTGCCGGCACCGATCTCGTACAGCTTGGCGTCGCGCAGCAAGCGGCCGGCCGGGAACTCGTTGATGTAGCCGTTGCCGCCGAGAATCTGAATCGCTTCCAGGGCCATCTGGGTGGCGCGTTCGGCGGTATAGAGGATGACCCCGGCGGCGTCCTTGCGGGTGGTCTCGCCACGGTCGCAGGCCTGGGCCACGGCATACAGGTAGGCGCGGCTGGCATTGAGCTGGGTGTACATGTCGGCGATCTTGCCCTGGATCAGCTGGAATTCGCCGATGCTCTGGCCGAACTGCTTGCGATCGTGAATGTAGGGCACCACCAGGTCCATGCAGCTTTGCATGATGCCGGTGGGGCCGCCGGAGAGCACCACACGCTCGTAGTCCAGGCCACTCATTAGCACGCGCACACCGCCGTTGAGCTGGCCGAGGATGTTCTCTTGCGGGACTTCGACGCCATCGAAGAACAGCTCGCAGGTGTTGGAGCCGCGCATGCCCAGCTTGTCGAACTTGTTGCTGCGGCTGAAGCCTTTCCAGTCACGCTCGACGATAAACGCGGTGATGCCATGGGGGCCCTTGTCCAGGTTGGTCTTGGCGTAGATCACGTAGGTGTTGGCATCGGGGCCGTTGGTGATCCAGGTCTTGCTGCCGTTCAGTACGTAGTGGTCGCCGCGTTTTTCCGCACGCAGTTTCATCGACACCACGTCGGATCCGGCATTGGGCTCGCTCATGGCCAGGGCGCCGATGTGTTCGCCGCTGATCAGCTTGGGTAGGTACTTGAGCTTCTGCTCGTGGCTGCCATTGCGGTTGATCTGGTTGACGCAGAGGTTGGAATGAGCGCCATAGGAGAGGGCTACCGAGGCCGAGCCACGGCTGACTTCTTCCATGGACACCACGTGCGCCAGGTAACCCAGGCCGGCACCACCGTACTCTTCCGGCACGGTGATGCCCAGCAGGCCCATGTCACCGAACTTGCGCCACATGTCGGCGGGGAACAGGTTGTCGTGGTCGATCTGCGCAGCGCGGGGGGCCAGTTCGGCAGCGACGAACGTGCGGACCTGGTCGCGGAGCATGTCGATGGTCTCGCCCAGGGCGAAGTTCAGGGAGGGGTAATGCATGCTGGGGCACCTTGTTGTTCTTGAAATAGGGGAAACAGCCTGGTTCAAGGATCCGGCGTCCTGCCTGAGGGCCGGTGTCGTTCATCACCTTTACGTTAACGTAAACCTGACCCTCATCGCTGTCAATCCATTCATCACCTTTACGTAAACGTAAATCTGCGCCAGAGTATTCCTGCTTGCTTCAGTCGTGCCCAGAACAACCACAAGAAGGGACACCCATGAGTCAACCAAGCTACACCCGCGGTCGCCAGGACCGACCCTTGCTGACCCAAACCATCGGCCAGGCCTTCGATGCCACTGTGGCCCGGTGCGCCGACGGCGAGGCGCTGGTGGCCCGCCATCAGGGCCTGCGCTACACCTGGCGTCAGTTGGCCGAGCAGGTCGAAATGCACGCTCGTGCCCTGATGGCGCTGGAGGTGAACACCGGCGACCGGGTCGGGATCTGGTCACCCAACTGCGCCCAGTGGTGCATCCTGCAACTGGCCAGCGCCAAGGTCGGTGCCATCCTGGTCAACATCAACCCGGCATACCGGGTGGGCGAGCTGGAATATGTCTTGCGCCAATCCGGCTGCCGTTGGTTGGTATGTGCCGATGCCTTCAAGACCTCCGATTACCATGCCATGGTCCAGGAACTGGTGCCGGAACTGGCCAGCGCCACTGCAGGTGAGCTGGCTTGCGAACGCTTGCCCGACCTGCGTGGCGTGATCAGTCTGGCGGCCACCCCACCGGTGGGCTTTCTACCCTGGCAAGCACTGGCCGAACGGGCAGGGCAGGTCTCGGCGCAGGCCTGCTTGGCTCGCCAGCAAAGCCTGCAATTCGACCAGCCGGTGAACATCCAGTACACCTCCGGTACCACAGGCGCGCCCAAGGGCGCCACGCTCAGTCACTACAATATCCTCAACAACGGCTTCATGGTCGGCGAAAGCCTCGGCCTGACCGAGCGCGACCGCATGGTGATCCCGGTGCCGCTGTACCACTGCTTCGGCATGGTCATGGCCAACCTCGGTTGCATCACCCACGGCAGCACCATGATCTACCCCAACGACGCCTTCGACGCCGAACTCACCCTGCGCGCAGTGGCCCAAGAGCGTGCCAGCATCCTTTATGGCGTGCCGACCATGTTCATCGCCATGCTCGACCACCCCTCGCGTGCACAGATGGACCTTTCGACGCTGCGCAGCGGCATCATGGCCGGTGCCACTTGCCCGATCGAGGTGATGCGACGGGTCATCGACCAGATGCACATGGCCGAAGTACAGATCGCCTACGGCATGACGGAAACCAGCCCGGTGTCGCTGCAGACCGGTCCGGACGACGACCTTGAGCTGCGTGTGACCACCGTCGGCCGTACCCAGCCGCAACTTGAGACCAAACTGGTCGACCAGGAGGGGCGCATCGTCCCGCGCGGCGAGATCGGCGAGCTGTGCACCCGTGGCTACAGCGTGATGCTCGGGTACTGGGACAACACCCAGGCCACCGTGGACGCCATCGACCCGGCCGGCTGGATGCACACCGGCGACCTGGCGGTGATGGACGAGGCGGGCTATGTGCGTATCGTCGGGCGCAACAAGGACATGATCATCCGCGGCGGCGAGAACATCTACCCACGCGAACTGGAGGAGTTCTTCTACACCCACCCGGCGGTGGCCGATGCGCAGGTGATCGGCATACCATGCAACAAGTATGGCGAGGAGGTGGTGGCCTGGATCAAGCTACACCCCGGGCACAGCGCGACCGTCGAAGAGCTGCAGGCCTGGTGCAAGGCCCGCATTGCCCATTTCAAGGTGCCGCGGCATTACCGGTTCGTCGATGAATTTCCGATGACGGTCACCGGCAAGGTGCAGAAGTTACGGATGCGCGAGATCAGCATGGCAGAGCTGGGTTGACCGTTTCGGCCTGATCGGCGGCAAGCCGGCGATCAGGCTGACAACCCCACCACGATCCTTGGCTATCCTTATGCCTTCACCGGTGGCTCCTGGCTGGGCGGGTCACCCACGGTTGGCGGCACGGTCGGCTTGATCGGCAGCTCGTTGGGGTCTTCTTCCGGTACCGGCGGCGGCAGGCTGGGGTCGTCGATGTTCGGGTCGGGTGTCTCCGGTGGAATGGGAATGTTCATGGCCTGACCTCGCAGGGTGATAGGAGAGGGTGGTGCAGGCTTTGATGCGTGCCAGCGCCAATCGCTCATTTTTTTTGAACCCCCTGCCGGTCGACGGCTCTGAATCCTTAGCGCCAATGCCAACAGGGAGCCAGGACCGATGACGCGCAACGAGCCCTTCGAAAGCGTACCGATGGCGAACGATCACCCCGACCAGGCTATTAGCCTGTCCCAGGCGCTGCTGGCGCCGCGCATCGTGATCGAGGACACCAGCCCGGTGCTCGACGCTGGCACTTTCGCCGCCAAGGCCATCAGCGGCCAGCCGGTCACGGTCAGCAGCAAGGTCTATAGCGATGGCCATGACCGCCTGGCGGTAACCCTGGTGTGGCGACAGGCCCACAGCCGCCGCTGGCACTGTGTGCCGATGCATTCCCCTGGTAACGACCTGTGGCTGGCCGAGTTCACCCCAGTCGAGCTGGGCTTGCACCTATTCAGTATCGAGGCCTGGATCGACCCGTTCGCGACCTACTGCCACGACCTTGAGAAAAAGTACCATGCGGGTGTCGAGGTGTCGCTGGAGCTGGAGGAGGGCAGGCTGATGCTTGGCAAGGGCCTGGAGCGCAGCGATGGGGCCCTGCGCAAGGAAATCCAGACGCTGCTCGACAGCTTGCCGACCCTGCCGGCGGATGACCAGGTGGCGCTGCTGCTCGATGCCAACACTGCGCGCTTGATGAGCGAGGCCGAACATCGCAGCTACCTGACCCGTAGCACCGAATTCCCGCTGGATGTCGATCGTGAGGCGGCGCTGTTCGCCAGTTGGTACGAACTGTTTCCCCGCTCGATCACCGATAGCCCTGACCGCCACGGCACCTTCAACGATGTGCACGCACGTTTGCCGATGATCCGCGACATGGGCTTCGACGTGCTGTACTTTCCGCCCATCCACCCTATCGGAACGCAGTACCGCAAGGGCCGCAACAATGCCCTGCGTGCTGAGACGGGTGACCCCGGCAGCCCTTACGCCATCGGTAGCCACGAGGGCGGGCACGAGGCCATTCACCCGCAGCTGGGCAGCCGCGACGACTTCCGACGGCTGGTGGCCGCAGCCGCTGAGCATGGCCTGGAAATCGCCCTGGACTTCGCCATCCAGTGCTCCCAGGATCACCCCTGGCTCAAGGAACACCCCGGCTGGTTCAGCTGGCGCCCCGACGGCACGATCCGCTATGCCGAGAACCCACCCAAGAAGTACCAGGACATCGTCAATGTCGACTTCTATGCGCCCGAGGCGGTGCCATCGCTGTGGCTGGCATTGCGCGACGTGGTGGTCGGTTGGGTCGAGGAGGGGGTGAAGACGTTTCGCGTGGACAATCCGCACACCAAGCCCCTGCCATTCTGGCAATGGCTGATCGCCAATGTGCGCAGCCAGCACCCGGAGGTGATCTTCCTCGCCGAGGCCTTCACCCGACCGGCGATGATGGCGCGCCTGGGCAAGGTCGGTTATGCCCAAAGCTATACCTACTTCACCTGGCGTAACACCAAGCAAGAACTGCGCGAGTACTTCGAACAGCTCAACCAGCCGCCCTGGAGCCAATGCTATCGCCCCAACTTCTTCGTCAATACGCCCGACATCAACCCGTTCTTCCTGCACAGCTCCGGGCGCGCCGGTTTCCTCATTCGTGCCGCGCTGGCCACCATGGGTTCGGGGTTGTGGGGGATGTATTCGGGCTTCGAACTGTGCGAAAGCACGCCACTGCCGGGCAAGGAAGAGTACATGGACTCGGAGAAGTACGAGATCCGTCCGCGGGACTTCACCCAGCCCGGCAACATCATCGCCGAAATCGCCCAGCTCAATCGCATTCGCCGCCAGAACCGTGCCTTGCAGACCCACCTGGGCGTGGCGTTCTTCAATTGCTGGAACGACAACATCCTGTATTTCGCCAAACGCACCCCAGAGCGCGACAACTTCATCCTGGTGGCGGTGAGCCTCGATCCCCATAACGCCCAGGAGGCGAGCTTCGAACTGCCGCTGTGGGAACTGGGCCTGGACGACAACGCCGACACCCTCGGTGAAGACCTGATGACCGGTCATCGCT
This sequence comes from Pseudomonas taiwanensis DSM 21245, assembly GCF_000425785.1. Lineage (GTDB taxonomy): Bacteria > Pseudomonadota > Gammaproteobacteria > Pseudomonadales > Pseudomonadaceae > Aquipseudomonas > Aquipseudomonas taiwanensis. The sequence goes on along the minus strand of NZ_AUEC01000015.1, from coordinate 140,276 downwards.
GGACCTGGCATGGCAAGACCCAGTGGATGCGCATAGAGCCCTGGCATTCGCCGTTCGGCATCTGGCGCATCGAAAAGGCCCATTGACGGTCGCACGCTGTTCCCTGTGGGAGCGGGCTCACCCGCGAACTCGGGCCAATCCGGTGCTATGGAGCCCGTTGCACACTGCGCCGGGATCTGCGGCTCACAGGAGATCGCGCAAGTTCAAGAAAGCTTTGAAAGGAGTCACACATGGCCAAGCGTTCCCGCCCTGCTGCCTTCATCGACGACCCACTGTGGTACAAGGACGCAGTGATCTACCAGTTGCACGTCAAGTCGTTCTTCGACGCCAACAACGATGGCATCGGCGATTTTCCCGGCCTGATCAACAAGCTCGACTACATTGCCGAGCTGGGCGTCAACACCCTCTGGCTGCTGCCATTCTACCCGTCCCCCCGGCGCGACGACGGTTACGACATCGCCGAGTACAAGGCCGTGCATCCCGATTACGGCAGCATGGCCGATGCCAAACGCTTCATTGCCGAGGCGCACAAGCGTGGGTTGCGGGTGATTACCGAGTTGGTCATCAACCACACCTCCGACCAGCACCCCTGGTTCCAGCGAGCCCGCCATGCCAAGCGCGGCAGCAAGGCGCGGGACTTCTACGTGTGGTCCGATGACGACCAGAAGTACGACGGCACGCGGATCATCTTCCTTGACACCGAAAAGTCCAACTGGACCTGGGATCCGGTGGCCGGCCAGTATTTCTGGCACCGCTTCTACTCCCATCAGCCCGACCTCAACTTCGATAACCCGCAGGTGCTCAAGGCGGTGATCGGCGTCATGCGTTTCTGGTTGGACATGGGCGTCGATGGCCTACGTCTGGATGCCATTCCGTACCTGATCGAGCGCGATGGCACCAACAACGAGAACCTCCCCGAAACCCACCAGGTACTCAAGGCGATCCGCGCCGAGATCGACGCCAACTACCCTGATCGCATGCTGCTGGCCGAGGCCAACCAATGGCCGGAGGACACCCACCCGTACTTCGGCGAAGGCGATGGTGACGAATGCCACATGGCATTCCACTTCCCGTTGATGCCACGCATGTACATGGCCCTGGCGATGGAGGACCGTTTTCCGATCACCGATATCCTGCGTCAGACACCGGAGATTCCGGCCAACTGCCAATGGGCGATTTTCCTGCGCAACCACGATGAACTGACCCTGGAGATGGTCACCGACCGCGAGCGCGACTACCTGTGGAACTACTATGCCGAGGACCGCCGCGCACGCATCAACCTCGGCATCCGTCGGCGCCTGGCGCCGCTGTTGCAGCGCGACCGTCGGCGTATCGAACTGCTCACCAGCCTGCTGCTGTCGATGCCCGGCACACCCACCTTGTATTACGGCGACGAGCTAGGCATGGGCGATAACATCTACCTGGGCGATCGCGACGGCGTGCGCACCCCCATGCAATGGTCACCGGACCGCAATGGCGGTTTCTCCAAGGCCGACCCGCAACGCCTGGTGCTACCGCCGATCATGGACCCGCTGTACGGCTACCAGACCGTCAACGCCGAGGCCCAGTCCCACGACCCGCACTCGCTGCTCAATTGGAATCGCCGCCTGCTGGCCGTCCGCAAACAACAGAAGGCCTTTGGTCGTGGCACCTTCAAGATGCTCACGCCGAGTAACCGGCGGATCCTGGCCTACCTTCGCGAATACACCGACGCGAACGGCAACACTGAAGTGATCCTGTGCGTGGCCAACGTGTCGCGGGCTGCGCAGGCGGCCGAACTGGAGTTGTCGCCGTACGCCGACATGGTGCCGGTGGAGATGCTCGGCGGCAGCGCATTCCCGCCGATCGGCCAGTTGCCGTTCTTGCTCACCTTGCCCCCCTATGCGTTCTACTGGTTCTTGCTGACCTCCCACGACCGCATGCCCAGCTGGCACATCCAGCCCTCCGAAGGCCTGCCGGAGCTCACTACGCTGGTGTTGCGCAAGCGCATGGAGGAGTTGCTCGACGCGCCCTGCCGCGACACCCTGGAAACCGCGATTCTGCCGCAGTACCTGCCCAAACGCCGCTGGTACGCCGGCAAGGAAGGGCCACTGGACCAAGTGCAACTGAGCTATGGCGTGCGCTTGGCCACGGCCACCACGCCGGTGCTGCTGAGCGAGATCGAAGTTCGCAGCGAAGATACTGTCACGCGTTACCAACTGCCGTTCGGCCTGTTGCCTGAAGAACAGATCACCACCGCGTTGCCCCAGCAACTGGCGCTGTCCCGCGTACGCCGGGGCCGTCAGGTGGGACTGATCACCGATGCCTTCGTGCTCGAACCCTTCATCCGCGCCGTGCTGCGCAACTGTGAGGCAGGCACGAGGCTGCCCTGCACGGCGGGCGAGCTACGTTTCGAACGTACCGACTTGCTTGCGGCAGCCGGGCTGTCTGAGGAAAGCCAGGTACGCTACCTGGGCGCCGAGCAATCCAACAGCTCGGTGGTGGTCGCTGACCGCGTGGTGCTCAAACTGATTCGTCGGGTCAATGCAGGCGTGCACCCGGAACTGGAAATGAGCGCCTACCTCACGGCTGCCGGGTTCACCAACATCTCCCCGTTGCTGGCCTGGGTCAGCCGGGTGGACGAGCAGGGCACACCGCACCTGTTGATGATCGCCCAGGGCTACCTGAGCAACCAGGGCGATGCCTGGGCCTGGACCCAGAACACCCTCGAACGGGCCATCCGCGACCAGATGGAGCCTTCGAGCAACACCCCCGATGCCCACGCCGACGCTCTGGCCGAACTAAACGGTTTCGCGGCCTTGCTCGGCCAGCGGCTGGGCGAGATGCACCTGCTGCTGGCCAGGCCCAGCGACGATTCTGCCTTCACGCCACGGCCCAGCGATGCCCGTGACAGCAAGCGTTGGAGCGAGCAGATCACAGCCGAACTTGCCCGTGCCCTCGACCTGCTGGCGCAACACCGCGACAGCCTCGATGCCGACAGCCAGGCGCTGGTCGATGACCTGCAGCAGCAACGCGACGGTCTCGCCCAGCACATCGACAACCTCGCGCGCCAGGCCCAGGGCGGCTTGCTGATGCGCGTACACGGCGACCTGCACCTGGGTCAGGTGCTGGTGGTACAGGGCGATGCCTACTTGATTGATTTCGAAGGAGAACCCGCCCGTCCTTTGGACGAGCGGCGCGCCAAGCACAGTCCCTACAAGGATGTAACCGGCGTGTTGCGATCCTTCGACTATGCTGCTGCCATGATCCTGCGCAGCGCCTCGGCGGTAGACCTCTCCGACGCGGCGCGCCAGGCTCGTCAGCGGGTTGCACGGCAGTACCTGCACCAGTCGCGCCACGCCTTCGTCGAAGCCTATGGCCTGGCCACCGCCGCAATGCCCCACGCCTGGCAACAGGCTGAGGGCGAGCGCGCCGCCTTGGAGCTCTTCTGCCTGGAAAAAGCCGCCTACGAGATCACATACGAAGCCGAAAACCGTCCAAGCTGGCTGGCCGTGCCTTTGCATGGCTTGCATGGACTGATCAGTACCTGGGGAGAGTCATAGATGAATGCAACCACGCGTGAAAACGGCGGACTTCGGCAACGGGACCTGGATGCCCTGGCCCGCGCCGAGCACGCCGATCCCTTTGCAGTGCTCGGCCCCCATGGCGATGGAACGGGGGGCTCGTTCGTCCGCGCCTTCCTGCCCAATGCGTTGAATGCACGCGTGCTGGCCCGCCATGATGGGCAAGTGCTCGCCGATATGGTGCAGGGTAGCTTGCCTGGGTTGTTCACCGCGCACTTGGATGAGGCACAACCCTATTTGCTGCAAATTGGTTGGGCAGGCGGCGAGCAGGTGACCGAGGATCCCTACAGTTTCGGTCCGCAACTGGGCGACATGGACTTGTACCTGTTTGCCGAGGGCAACCACCGGGATCTGTCCGGCCGCTTCGGTGCCCAGCCGACGCAGGTCGATGGTGTCGCTGGCGTCTGCTTCTCGGTGTGGGCGCCGAACGCCCGTCGTGTGTCGGTCGTGGGCGACTTCAACAACTGGGACGGTCGCCGCCATCCCATGCGCCTGCGCCACAGTACGGGTGTCTGGGAATTGTTCGTGCCCCGCATCGGTGTTGGCGAGACATACAAGTTCGAGGTATTGGGCAAGGAAGGGGTGCTGCCACTGAAGGCCGACCCACTGGCCCGCGCCACCGAACTGCCGCCCAGTACCGCCTCCAAGGTCGCTGATGCGCTCAGTCACCCATGGCAGGATCACGACTGGATGGCACACCGTGCCCAGCGTCACGCCTACAGTGCGCCGCTGTCGATCTACGAGCTGCACGCAGGCTCCTGGCGCTGCGAGTTGGACGATGCCGGTGAAATCGCGCGCTATTACAACTGGCGCGAACTGGCCGAGCGGCTGGTGCCCTATGTACAGGAACTTGGCTTCACCCATATCGAGCTGATGCCGATCATGGAGCACCCGTTCGGTGGCTCATGGGGCTACCAGCCGCTTTCGCTGTTCGCGCCCACCTCGCGTTACGGCAGCGCCGAAGATTTCGCGGCATTCGTCGATGCCTGCCACCAGGGTGGCATTGGCGTGATACTCGACTGGGTGCCTGCGCATTTCCCCACCGATGAACACGGCCTGGCCCGCTTCGACGGCACGGCACTTTACGAGTACGACAATCCCCTGGAAGGCTTCCACCAGGACTGGAACACCCTTATCTATAACCTTGGTCGCAACGAAGTACGCGGCTTCATGATGGCCTCGGCGCTGCACTGGCTCAAACACTTCCACATCGACGGCCTGCGGGTCGATGCGGTGGCTTCGATGCTGTACCGCGACTACTCGCGCAAGTCGGGTGAGTGGGTGCCCAACCGCCATGGTGGGCGCGAGAACCTCGAAGCCATCGACTTCATCCGCCACCTCAACGGCGTTGCCGCCCATGAAGCGCCCGGTGCGCTGATCATCGCCGAGGAATCCACTGCCTGGCCCGGCGTCAGCCAGCCGATCCAGCAAGGCGGCCTGGGCTTTGCTTACAAGTGGAACATGGGCTGGATGCACGACACGCTGCATTACATCCAGAACGACCCGATCCACCGCACGTACCACCACAACGAGATGAGTTTCGGGCTGATCTATGCCTATTCCGAGCATTTCATCCTGCCGATTTCCCACGATGAAGTGGTGCATGGCAAGCATTCGCTGATCGACAAGATGCCCGGCGATCGCTGGCAGAAATTCGCCAACCTGCGCGCCTACCTCACCTTCATGTGGACCCACCCCGGCAAGAAGTTGCTGTTCATGGGCTGCGAGTTCGGCCAATGGCGCGAATGGAATCACGACGACGAGTTGGACTGGTACCTGCTGCAGTACCCCGAGCACCAGGGTGTGCAGCGCCTGGTGAGTGACCTTAACCGGCTGTACCGCAACCTGCCGCAATTGCATGAGCAGGACTGCCAGCCGCAGGGCTTCCAGTGGTTGATCGGCGATGATGCGCACAACAGCGTGTATGCCTGGCTGCGCTGGAGCAGCCAAGGTGATCCGCTGCTGGTAGTGGCTAACTTCACCCCGGTGCCGCGTGAGGGCTACAGGATTGGTGTGCCGTTCGGTGAACGCTGGCAAGAGCTGCTCAACAGCGATGCCGAGCTGTATGCCGGGTCGAATGTGGGTAACCTGGGCGCAGTGGACTGTGAGGCGGTGGCCAGTCATGGGCAACCGGTGTCGCTGTCGCTGAATTTGCCGCCGTTGGGGGTGTTGGTGATGAGGCCCGCGTAAGGGGAGCGCTGGGGCGTTGGCCGCTCATCGGCTGGTATGCCTACTGCGGTGACCGGACGTAGGCTCCGTTTCGCTGTGGTAGGCTTCAGCTGTTGGCATCGATGCCCCCCCTTATGACAGGAGTTCGTACCATGAAAGACATCATCCGCCTCGGCGATTCCACTACCCACGGCGGCAAAGTGCTTGGCTCGTTCGGCAACACCAACGTCAACGGCAAACCCATCGCCGGCGTCGGGCACATGGTCAGTTGCCCGCTGTGCAAGGGGGTGTTCCCCATCGTCGAAGGCAGTGCTACCTACAGCGTCGATGGCATCCCTGTCGCGCTCGACGGACACAAGACCGCCTGCGGCGCGGCGCTCATTGCCAGCGGGCCGAAGAGCGTAGTCGCAAGCTGATCTTTCGGTGTGACTTTACGGTCCGCTCCTGACCTCTAACCTCAGCCCAGTTCGCAAGGCCCCTCGGCTACTCGCTTGGGGGCCGGCTGGCGCTGTGCGTCAAATGTTCGAACGCCCCCTGTCCGATGGTGGCTAATTGACGCCAAAAAAAGTTGGCTTTAGCCGGAAGAGCTGGTAGCTTGCGCGCCACGGTGCACTGGGATGTGCGAAAGTGACTTCAAGGAGCGATACATGACACCGGATCATTCCGTCGTTGGCAGTACTGAGTTGGAGCGGCCACTGGGTCGCCTGGATGGCCGTCTTCCGGGCCATGGCGCGGCGGTGTCGTCGCCTGTGCTTAAGGCCGCGCCACTGCAAGCCAACGCCATCGATGTTCTCGCTGTTGCTACCTCTGCGCACTACCTTCCCGAGCACTCCATCCAGCCCCCCTTGGCGAGCATTCTTGTCTTGCGCTCAAACGTTTGCGTCTTTCCCACGCCATTGCCCGGTCGTAGTCATTAAATTTAATAATTTAATGGATGGATCAACGGGGGTTGTTACGAGTTAATTCAGTATCGGATATTTCCGTAAGACGAATCTGAATTTCCCATGCGGCTATTTTAGGAAGTGGTTAGGGTTTGTATAGTCTTTCGAGTTGATCTGCTGAACTGGAGTAGGGTGGTGAAGTTTCCAAGGCTTTTCGCGGCTTTCGAGACCGTTTGAGTCCTTGGCTTTGGTGCCCGTTTTCCTGGCTGCTCACTAGGGTGTGAGCTTCGATAGTTTGAACTTCGTGTCCACTGAACAAGTGGTTTCGCCAAGTATTGTGCGCGCGAAAGTTCACAATGTGAGATATGGATGTCCTACTCCTCGAAACTGACTGCGCGTTTTGCAGCGCTCGCCAGTAATGCCATCGCGCCGGGATCTTTCGTCGGCGAAGATGTGCGTTTTTCTTCCGAGTTCGAAGCCTTGGAAGCTGAACTTGGCAAGGCTCAGTCAATACATGCCAGCGGCCAGGTCGACTGGCTGAAGATTCTCGAAGGCGGTGAAACGCTGCTGCGAGAGCAGTCCAAGGATCTGCGCGTCGGTGCCTGGTTGACCTGGGCGCTGTACCAGCGCGAGTCCTACGCGGGGCTGCTGGCAGGGCTGGGCATGCTGCGCCAGTTGTGCGAGCAGCACTGGGAGACAGTTCATCCGCAAAAGGCCCGTACGCGCTCGGCGGCGATCGGCTGGCTGGTTCCGCGCCTGGAGCAGGCGTTGGACAGCGATATCGCGATCAAGGAGCAACTGCCACTGTTCCAGCAGATGGTCGAGCACCTCGCTGGGTTCGAGGCGTTTCTCTCGCAGCAACTGGGCACCGATGCACCGATGCTGCTGCCGCTTTGCCGTTCGCTCAAGAACCAGGTGCAACGTTCGGCCAGCAACGAGCCGCCAGCGGGGAGTGTCGGGGCGATCGTCAACCAGGTCAAGCAGGCGGCCACGCAGCTGTTCACTCCTGGCGAACCGGTGGAGAGTGAAAAGGATGCCGGCAAGGCCCTGCGTGCCCAGCAGGAGCAGGGGCGCCAGCTGTGCGTGTGGTGGCAGCGACAGAAAGCCACCGACCTGCGCGCGCTGCGCCTTAACCGCACACTGCTGTGGTTGCCCATCGAAGCCGTTCCCGAACGCAACGCCGAGAATGTCACCGCGCTACGGGGGGTGCCGGCCGACAAGCTCAAGAGCTACCGCGACCGCTTCGAGCAAGGCGCCTATGCCGACCTGCTGGTCGAACTGGAGAACAGCGTGGCCAAGGCGCCGTTCTGGTTCGACGGACAGCGCATGGTCTGGGAGTGCTGCCAGGCCCTGAACGTCGAGGCCGGCATGCGTGAAGTGGAAATGAACTTCGCCTCGCTGCTGCAGCGCCTGCCCATGCTGATCGAGCTCAAGTTTCACGATGGCACACCGTTCGCCGACCCCGAGACCCGCGCCTGGATTGCCTCCCAGGTCTCGCCCCACCTGCAGGCAGTCGTCGCTCAGCCAGTGGTCGAATCCAGCGAGCGCCAGGCGCCCTGGGAAGAGGCCCTGGAAGCGGCGATCCCGGTACTGCGCAAGGATGGCCTGAAGAAGGCGGTGCAGCAGCTCAAGCAGCAGATGCAAGGGTGCCACGGCGGGCGAGAGCGTTTCTTCTGGCAACTCAGCCAAGCCCGGCTGTGCTTCACGGCAAAAAAGTACGAGCTGGCCAAGACCCAACTGGAAGCCCTCGATCTGCAGCTGTGCCAATCCGGCCTGGATGCCTGGGAGCCAGACCTGTCGCTGCAGGTGCTGCATCTGTTGCACACCTGCTGTGAATTGTTGCCGCAGAACCATGTGGTTCGCGAGCGCAAGGACGAGATCTATCGCCGTCTGTGCCACCTCGATCTCGAAGTCGTACTCGAATAGGCCCAAGGGCCATAACCCTCAAGGAGAAAACCAATGGCCAAAGAAGGCTCGGTAGCCCCCAAGGAACGTATCAACGTCACCTTCAAACCCGCCACTGGCGGCGCTCAGGAAGAGATCGAACTGCCGCTGAAACTGCTGGCGATCGGTGACTACACGCTGCGTGCCGATGATCGCAAGATCGAAGACCGCAAACCGATCAGCATCGACAAGATGAACTTCGACGAAGTGCTGGCCAAGCAGGAACTGAGCATGACCCTGGCCGTGCCCAATCGCCTGCAGGAAGGCGCCGAAAGCGACGAGCTTGCCGTCAGCCTGCGCATCAATTCGATGAAGGACTTCAACCCGGCCAGCCTGGTCGAGCAGGTGCCTGAGTTGAAGAAGCTGATGGAGCTGCGTGAGGCCCTGGTCGCGCTGAAAGGCCCGCTGGGTAACGCTCCAGCGTTCCGCAAGGCTATCGAAGGCGTGCTGGCCGATGATGCCTCGCGTGAGCGCGTGCTCGGTGAGCTGGGCATCAATGCAACGCCGGACGCCTGAACCCACTAGTCAAGGAAGCTATTTGTCATGAGCACCGCCGCACAACAACAGAGCGCCGAGAACAGCGAATTCAGCATTCTCGACAGCATCATCGCCGAAACCCGTCTGACCCCCGACGACGAAGCCTACGACATCGCCAAGCGCGGTGTGTCGGCCTTCATCGAAGAGTTGCTCAAGCCGCAGAACGACGGCGAGCCGGTCAAGAAGGCGCTGGTCGACCGCATGATCGCCGAGATCGATGCCAAGCTCAGCCGTCAGATGGACGAGATCCTCCACCATGCCGATTTCCAGGCCATGGAGTCGGCGTGGCGTGGCCTGCAGTTGCTGGTCGACCGCACCAACTTCCGCGAAAACATCAAGATCGAAATCCTCAACGTTTCCAAGCAAGACCTGCTGGACGACTTCGAGGACTCGCCCGAAGTGATGCAGGCCGGCCTGTACAAGCACATCTACACCGCTGAGTACGGCCAGTTCGGTGGCCAGCCGGTTGGCGCGGTCATCGCCAACTACTTCCTGTCGCCGAGCTCGCCGGACGTCAAGCTGATGCAGTACGTGTCCAGCGTAGCGTGCATGTCCCACGCGCCGTTCATCGCCGCGGCCGGCCCGAAGTTCTTCGGCCTGGAAAGCTTCACCGGCCTGCCGGACCTCAAAGACCTGAAAGACCACTTCGAAGGCCCGCAATTCGCCAAGTGGCAGAGCTTCCGCCAGTCGGAGGACTCGCGCTACATCGGCCTGACCGTGCCGCGCTTCCTGCTGCGCAACCCGTACGACCCGGAGGAGAACCCGGTCAAGTCGTTCGTCTACCGCGAAACCGTCGCCAACAGCCACGAACACTACCTGTGGGGCAACACTGCCTTCGCCTTCGGCACCAAGCTGACCGACAGCTTTGCCAAGTTCCGCTGGTGCCCGAACATCATCGGTCCGCAGAGCGGAGGCGCGGTGGAAGATCTGCCGTTGCACCACTTCGAAAGCATGGGCGAGATCGAAACCAAGATCCCGACCGAAGTGCTGGTTTCCGACCGCCGCGAGTACGAACTGGCCGAAGAGGGCTTCATCGCCCTGACCATGCGCAAAGGTAGCGACAACGCAGCGTTCTTCTCGGCCAACTCGGTACAGAAACCGAAGTTCTTCGGCATCAGCGCCGAAGGCAAGACGGCCGAACTGAACTACAAGCTCGGCACCCAGCTGCCGTACATGATGATCGTCAACCGACTGGCCCACTACATCAAGGTCCTGCAGCGCGAGCAACTGGGCTCCTGGAAGGAGCGCACCGACCTGGAGCTGGAGCTGAACAAGTGGATCCGCCAGTACGTGGCCGACCAGGAGAACCCCAGCGCCGAAGTCCGTGGCCGCCGTCCGCTGCGTGCGGCACAGGTCATCGTCAGCGACGTGGAAGGTGAGCCGGGCTGGTACCGCGTGAGCCTGAACGTGCGTCCGCACTTCAAGTACATGGGGGCCGATTTCACCCTGTCGCTGGTCGGCAAGCTGGACAAGGAGTAACACGCCGATGACGAGCGGATACGGAAGCCTGTTCGAACGTTTGAGCGGCGAAGCCGGCAAGCGTGCCAACTGGCGGCGTGAAGATGCTGCCATGGCGTCCGTCGCCGCTCATCTGGCGAAGATGCTCAGCACCCGGGCCGGCAGCGTGCAGACGCTTGCCGACTACGGGTTGCCCGATCTCAACGACATGCGCCTGAGCCTGCACGACGCGCTCAGTCAGGCCCGCCAGGCCATCGAGCATTTCATCGAGGCCTACGAGCCGCGCTTGTCGGATGTCAGGGTGATTTCAAGACCGCGTGATCACGATCAGCTCAAGCTCGCTTTCAGTATCGAAGGCCAGCTTGAGGTGAACGGTATCAAGCGCCAGGTCAGTTTTGCCGCGCGCCTGGATGGCAGCGGGCAAGTCAGCGTAGGTCAGGGAGACTGGTGATGTTGCCTTGCACATGACTGGGCTCTCCCTGTGACTTTTTGACCACCACCGGCTAGCCGCACGCCGTCTGCCAGGGACTGCTCAGGCAGCCACGGTGGTACCCAGACCGAATTCAGGCGAAACGACAGATGTCCTTCAATCATTACTACCAAAGCGAGCTGACGGCCCTGCGCCAGCTAGGTCGCCGTTTCGCCGAGCGCAGCCCGGCGTTGGCGCCGTACCTGGGCCAGGCCGGACGCGACCCCGATGTCGAGCGGCTGCTCGAAGGCTTTGCCTTTCTCACGGGTCGTTTACGCCAGAAGCTCGACGACGAGCTGCCTGAGCTCACTCACTCACTGATGTTGCTGCTGTGGCCCAACTACATGCGTCCGTTGCCAGCCTTCAGCATCCTGCAGTTCGACCCGCTGCGCCAGGCCGGTCCGGCACTGCTGGTCGAGCGCGACACGCCAGTGGAAGGTCGGCCTATCGATGGGGTCAGCTGCCGCTTTCGCACCTGTTACCCCACCGAGGTCCTGCCGCTGAAACTGAGCGCGCTCAATTACTCGCTCAATGGTCAGGGCGCGCTGCTCAGCCTGCGCCTGGACATGAACTGCGATGGCCATGTCGGCGACGTCAAGCTCAGCCGCCTGCGCCTGCACCTGGCCGGAGAGCGCTACATCAGCCAGATGCTCTACTTGAGCCTGTTGCGCGGACTGGCTGGCATCGAGCTCATAGCGCTATGCAGCAATGGCAAACCGTTGCTCAACGATGCTGGCGATCCGCTGGTCCTCAAGGCGCGGGATGCCAAGGTTCATCCGGTAGGGTTCGCCGAGGAAGAGGCGCTGATTCCTTACCCGTTGAACACGTTTCGTGGCTATCGCTTCTTGCAGGAGTACTTCGCCTTCCAGGACAAGTTCCTGTTCGTCGATGTCACTGGCCTGGACGTTCTGCAGCGGCTGCCCGAGGAAACCCTCAAGCAGGTGCACGGCGTGGAGGTGCGTTTCGATATCCGCAAAGCCGAAGCCCAGCGCCTGCGCCCGACCCTGGACAATGTGAAACTGTACTGCACGCCAATCGTCAACCTGTTCAAGCACGACGCCTTGCCGATCCGCCTGGACGGCAAGCAGGACGAATACCTGCTGTTGCCTGCCGAGCTCGACCCCGAGCACTGCGGGGTATTCTCGGTCGATGGTGTCACCGGCTGGAGCCCCGGAGGGCTGGGCTACCAGGAATACGTGCCCTTCGAGTCCTTCGAGCACGACCCCAGCTTCGATGTGCCGCACAGCCGATCGCACTACAGCCTGCGCCAACGCTCTTCGCTGCTGCACGATGGCCTCGATACCTACCTGAGCTTCGGTGTGCATGGCGGCGAGTTCCACGAGACCTTGTCGATCGAGCTGACGTGCACCAATCAGAACCTGCCGCGGCGGCTCAAACTCGGTGACATCTGCATGCTGAGCGAGCAGACCCCCGAGTTCCTGACCTTCCGCAACATCACTGCGGTCACCTCCAGTTATGCACCGCCGCTCAATCGCGATTTTCTTTGGAAGCTGATCAGCAACATGTCGCTGAACTACCTGTCGCTGGCCGATGTGGACGCGCTGAAGGTCATTCTCGAAACCTATGACCTGCCGCGCTACTACGACCAGCACGCGGAGAAGGTCAGCCGACGCCTGCTCGGTGGGCTCAAGTCGATCCGCCACCAGCATGTCGACCGCTTGCACCGTGGCCTGCCGCTACGCGGCCTGCGCACCGAACTGACGATCGATCCCGAGGGTTACATCGGTGAAGGCGACCTGTTCGTCTTCGCCTCGGTGCTCAACGAGTTCTTCGCACTCTACGCCAGCCTCAACTCGTACCACGAGCTGCGGGTGAAAAGCACACAAGGGGAGGTGTACCAATGGACACCACGTATGGGCCTGCAGCCCCTGCTTTGAGCCGGCTGAGCCGGAGCATCCGTGAATACTCGCTGTTCCAGGCGGTTCTGCTGGTCACCGAGCAGTTGCACGAGCATTACCCGTACCTGGAGGACGACGAGCTGTATGACCTGCTCGAGTTCGAGGCCAACCCGAGCCTGGGCTTTCCGCGCAGCGATGTCGACCGCGTCGAGTTCTTCCGCGAGCACGGCCAGTTGCGTGCGCGTCTTCGATTCAACCTGGTGAGCCTGATCGGTTCCAGCTCGCCGCTGCCCGCGTTCTATGGCGAACAGGCGTTGGGTGACAGTGAAGATGGCAACCCCACGCGCCAGTTTCTCGACCTGTTCCACCACCGGCTGCAACGCTTGCTCCTGCCGATCTGGCAAAAGTACCGCTACCGCGCCAGCTTCAAGAGCGGGGCGCTGGATGGCTTCTCATCGCACCTGTTCGCCTTGATCGGCCTGGGCGGTGAGGAGATCCGCAGGGCCAAGGAACTGAACTGGAAGCGCCTACTGCCGTACCTGGGCGTGCTGAGCCTGCGTGCGCATTCGGCCGCCCTGATCGAGGCGGTGCTGCGCTATTACTTCAAGCACGCCGACCTGGTCATCGAGCAATGCCTGGAACGACGCGTGGAGATTCTCGAGGAACAGTGCAACCGCCTTGGCCTGGCGAACAGCCTGCTCGGTGAAGACGCGGTACTGGGCGAGCGGGTGCGCGATCGCAGTGGCAAGTTCCGTATTCACATCACCCAGTTGGACTGGCAGCGCTTTCACGAATTCCTGCCCATCGGCCTCGGCTATCAGCCGCTGTGTGCGTTGGTGCGTTTCACGCTGCGCGACCCCCTTGATTACGACATCCGCCTGGAGCTGCGCCGCGAGGAAATTCGCGAGCTACGCATTGGCGAGCAGAACGTCTGCCACTTGGGCTGGACCAGCTGGTTGGGGCGCGAGCGCGCCGATGGCGTGGTGACTTTGGGAAGCAAAATTCATTAAGGACCAATGACCATGATCAACGTAGACCTGCAACAACTCGTACAAGCCCTGGATGCCGACAGCCGCCGTGACCTGGAGCGCTGCGCCGAGCGCTGCGTCGCTCGCAGCGGCAGCAAGATCCTCGTCGAAGACCTGCTGCTCGGCTTGTTCGAACGTGAAGGCAGTCTGTTGCAGCGAGCGCTGCAAGACGCCGAGGTCGATTTCGGCGAATTCCGCGCCGCGCTGCATACGGCGGTCGAGCACAGTGCCACCCGCAACCCCGTGTTCTCCCCGGAACTGGTGCAGTGGTTGCAGGATGCGCTGCTGGTGTCCAACCTTGAACTGAGCCAGGCCCAGGTCGACCAGGCTGCCTTGATCCTGGCACTGTTGCGCAACCCGCTGCGCTATGCCGGCAGCCGTTACCAGAAGCTCCTAGGCCGCCTGGATATCGAACGCCTAAAGGGCTATGCGCTGGCCCAGCAGCCCGCTGCGCCCAAGGCCGCTGGCCAGCCTCAGGGCGAGTCGATGCTGCAGCGTTTCACCCACAACCTTACCGAGCAGGCCCGTGCCGGCAAGCTCGACCCGGTGCTGTGCCGCGACGGTTCGATCCGCCAGATGATCGATATCCTCGCTCGTCGACGCAAGAACAACCCCATCGTGGTGGGCGAGGCCGGTGTCGGCAAGACCGCCGTGGTCGAAGGGCTGGCGGCGCGTATCGTCGCAGGCCAGGTGCCGCCTGCCTTGCAGGGCGTCGACCTACTGGCGCTGGACATGGGCCTGTTGCAGGCTGGCGCCAGCGTCAAAGGCGAGTTCGAGCGGCGCCTCAAGGGCGTGATCGACGAGGTCAAGGCCTCGCCCCGGCCAATCATCCTGTTCATCGACGAAGCACACACCCTGATCGGTGCCGGTGGCAACGCGGGTGGCTCCGATGCCGCCAACCTGCTCAAGCCCGCGTTGGCACGCGGCGAACTGCGCACCATCGCCGCCACCACCTGGGCCGAATACAAGAAATACTTCGAGAAGGACCCGGCACTGGCCCGTCGCTTCCAGCCGGTGCAACTGCATGAGCCGACCGTGGTTGAAGCGGTGACCATCCTGCGTGGCCTGGCGCAGTTGTACGAAAAAAGCCACGGCATCTACCTGCGCGACGACGCCGTGGTGACCGCTGCCGAGTTGTCGGCGCGCTACCTTACCGGTCGACAACTGCCGGACAAGGCGGTCGATGTGCTCGACACCGCTTGTGCCCGCGTGCGCATCAGCCTGGCGGCGCCGCCCGACAGCCTGGAGCGCTTGCGCGCCGAGCTGGCCGAAGGCGAGCGCCAACGCAATGCCATCAGCCGTGATGCTGAGGCAGGGCTGCAGATCGACCAGGAAGCGTTCGAAGGCTTGCAGCAGCGCCTGGCCGAGGCGACCGAGCAAGAGCGACACCTGAGCGTGCGCTGGGCGCGCCAGCGTGAGCTGGCCGAGCAAGTGCTGGCATTGCGTCAGCAAGTTGCCAGCGCTGCCGTGGCGCCGGTGGCCGAGGCGGACGAGGAGGGCACCCTGGTCGAGACCCGCGAGCAGCTGCAGCAGCGCCTTGCCGAGACGCACCAGGCCTTGCTCGATGCCCAGGCGCAAGAGCGCCTGGTCAGTGCCGAGGTCTGTCCACGGCTGGTGGCCGAAGTGATTAGCGCCTGGACGGGCGTGCCGTTGACCCAGCTGGCACGCGAGCATAACGCCAAAGTGGTCAGCTTCGCCGACGACCTGCGTGCGCGCATCCGTGGCCAGGAGCAGGCCGTGCATGCCCTTGACCGTGCCATGCGGGCCACCGCCGCAGGTCTGAACAAGCCCGATGCACCGGTGGGGGTGTTCCTGCTGGTTGGCCCAAGTGGCGTGGGCAAGACAGAAACGGCGCTGGCCCTGGCCGACCTGCTGTACGGTGGTGATCGCTTCATCACTACCATCAACATGTCCGAGTTCCAGGAAAAACACACTGTTTCGCGCCTGATCGGTGCGCCACCTGGATATGTGGGTTATGGCGAAGGCGGCATGTTGACCGAAGCCGTGCGCCAGAAACCATACTCGGTGGTGTTGCTCGATGAGGTGGAAAAAGCCGACCCCGACGTGCTCAACCTGTTCTATCAGATCTTCGACAAAGGCGTGGCCAACGATGGCGAAGGGCGACAGATCGATTTTCGCAACACCCTGATCCTGATGACCTCGAATCTGGCCAGCGATCAGATCAGCGCCCTCTGCGAGAACGGCAAGCGCCCGGACGCCGAGCAGCTTGAAAGCCATATCCGCCCTGTGCTCAGCCGCCACTTCAAGCCGGCCCTGCTGGCGCGCATGCGCGTGGTGCCGTACTACCCGGTCGGTGGCCCGGTGCTGCGCGAACTCATCGAGATCAAGCTTGCCCGCCTGGGCGAGCGACTGCAGCGTCGGCAACTGGCGTTCAGCTATTGCCAGCCGCTGGTCGACCACCTGGCCGAGCGCTGCAGCCAGAGCGAGAGTGGCGCCCGCCTGATCGACCACCTGCTCGATTCGCACGTGCTGCCAAAAGTGGCTGATCGCCTGCTCGATGCCATGGCCAGCGGCGAGGACATCAGCCGTGTGCATGCGACCTTGGACCCGGCTGCGGGCGTGATCTGCGAGTTCGCCTGAGGTGGGAGTGATGTTCACGCATGTGCCGCAGCCTCTGGCCTATGCCGAGACCTTGATGGGGACCTTCACCGAGCTGGCCTGCGCCGCTGACGAGCAGGGCCTGATGCAGGCACTGGTCCAGGCGGTGGCCGGGCTCAGTGGCTGCGCGCTGGTGCAGGTGTACTTGCTCGACTCGACCCACACGCGGCTGGGGCTTGAGGTCGCCTGCCTCGATGGGCAGTTGCAGGCGCGGGACTGTGCCAGCCTGCCGGCCGACTACAATGGCGAGCAGTTGATGCAGTTCGCCTTGTGTCAGAACCGCATGGTGAGCATCGCCGAGCTGTCCGCCAGCATGTTCGACACCAGTTTCCTGCCGGCTCAGGCAACACCATGGCAGGCGCTGCTGGCGGTGCCCCTGGTGACCCCGCAGCAACGGGTGGTTGGCGTGTTGTTGTGCGTAGCCCGGGCGCGCATCGAGCTGGCCGGCTTTGCCGACTCGCTGGGACGCCTCGGTGCTTTCGCCATGGCTCAGTTGCATCTGCTGCGGCGTTTGCGTCAACCCCAGCCGCAGCTGCCGGCCAGTGTCGCCAAGCCGGCCGAGGTCGGTAGTTACGGCCTGATCGGTGACAGCCCGGCCATGCGTCAGACCTGCCAGATGATCAGCAAGGTGCTGCACAGCCCTTACACCGTGCTGGTGCTCGGTGAGACGGGCACCGGCAAGGAATTGGTGGCCCGGGCCATCCACGACTACGGCCCTCGCCGTTCGGGGCCATTCGTGGTGCAGAACTGCGCGGCATTTCCCGAGCACCTGCTGGAAAGCGAGCTGTTCGGTTACCGCAAAGGCGCCTTCACCGGGGCCGACCGCGACCGCCCGGGACTGTTCGACGCCGCGGACGGCGGCACCCTGTTGCTCGACGAGATTGGTGACATGCCGCTGGCGTTGCAGGCCAAGTTGCTGCGGGTGCTGCAGGAGGGTGAGATCCGCCCGTTGGGGGCTAACAGCACGCACAAGATCGACGTGCGCATCGTCGCTGCCACGCACCGTGACCTGGCGCAGATGGTGCGTGACGGTCAGTTCCGTGAAGACCTCTATTACCGCCTGGCCCAGTTCCCGATCGACTTGCCGCCACTGCGCCAGCGTGACGGCGATGTGAGTGCCCTGGCACGGCATTTTTCCGATAAGGCCTGTGCGTTCCTGCAGCGCAGCCCAGTGATCTGGTCCAACGCCGCCCTGAACCACCTCGAAGGCTATGGCTTCCCTGGCAACGTTCGCGAGCTCAAGGGGCTGGTGGAGCGCGCGGTGGTGCTCTGCGAGGGCCGTGAGCTGGCGGCGGAGCACTTTGCGCTGAACGGCGCCGCATCCACAGCGGGCGATGGCGAGCTGAACCTGCGCGAACGCCTCGAGCAGGTCGAGCGCAATCTGCTGCTCGACTGCCTGCGCAAGCACGATGGCAACCAGACCATGGCCGCTCGCGAGTTGGGCTTGCCGCGGCGCACCCTGCTGTACCGACTCGGTCGCCTGAATATCCAGATCGGCGATGGCGCAGGCCGGCTGGCATGAACCTTTTCTCTTACATCCAAGGCGCGCCGCAGCTGGTGCTTGCCTGTTTAGCTCATGGAGTGTTTTCGATGTTCATCGGTATCTGGCGGGCTGCGTTACTGGCCCTGTTAACCGTGCTGGTCCTGGCCGGGTGCAGCGGCAACTACAAGTTCGATGACGACCGCTACCGGCCAGTGGGCGACCCACAGGCCCTCAATCGTGGCAACTGAGCCCAAGGAGCCCTGACCATGGAACTGGTTTTCGAGCTGGTGGACAGACGCCAGCACACCCGCACCGACTCGCCCAGCAAGTCGTTTGGCCGCAGTGGCGGCCACATTGGACGCGCCAAGGACTGCCACTGGTGCATCGAGGACGAAAAGCGCCACTTGTCCAGCCACCATGCCGAGGTCACCTATCGCGAGGGCGCCTTCTACCTCACCGACCAGAGCAGCAATGGCATTCGCCTGGCCAGCAGCGGTGCGCAACTGCGCAAGGGCGAGGCCTACCGTATCGAGCAGGGGGCGGTGTACCAGATGGGCGACATCGAGGTGCGCGCCCGCTTGATCGAAACGGATCGTGCCTTGGATGTAGGGCTCGGCATACCGGGATCGGACATCATCCCCGATGATGCCTTCCTCGCGCTTGACCCGCTGTCCGCCCTGGACAACGAAGAGGCGCGCCTTGCACCGATGGATGAACTGGCCGCCATGACCTTGCCCGACACCCCGGCCAAGCAGCGTGCCGACTACGCCCAGATCGACCGCGAAAACATCATCGTGCCGACGTTGGTGCCAGCCCCGGTTACCGAGCCTGCCCCGCAACCGGCCCCGCGCGAACGGCGAAGTGAAGCATTCTGGGAGCGCTTCGGCGCAGCGCTGGGCGTCGACCTCGCCGGTCTCGACGATCAAGCTCGCGAAGACCTCGCGGTGCAGGCAGCCGGTTTGCTGCGCCACAGTATCGGTGCCTTGCAGCAAAGCTTGCGCACCCGTAGCGAGCTCAAGAACGAGTTGCGCCTGTCGCTCACCACCCCGCAAGGCGCCAGCCGGAACCCGATCAAGGCGCCGCTGGAAGCCGACCAGGCCCTGGGCGAGTTGCTCAAGCCGCGCCGGCCCGGACAGTTGTCGGCCGAGCAGGCCGTGGCCCAGGCCTTCCGTGACTTGCAGGCACACCAGGTGGCTTTGCTTGGTGCCAGTCGCAGCGCCTTGCGTAGCACCCTCGAACACTTTGCCCCCAGTCAGTTGGCGTTGCAGTTCGAACGCCTGGGTCGCAAGCCGTGGTTCGGTAGCCGCTGGAAGCAATACGTGCGCTACCACGAAGCACTCAGTGCCGATGCCGACTGGAGCGAGCGCCTGCTGGCCAAGGACTTCGCCCAAACCTACGAAGAGCAGGTGCGCCTGATCGCTTCCCTTCACCACGATCCGCGAGGATGACTGCATGAAACCTATCACCCGCAAATGCTTCGGGGCAGCGTGGGCTTTGGTTGCCGCGACCTGGTTGACCGGCTGTGCCGCGCTGTCGCCGTATTCGCACATGACCAAGCTCGACCTGACACTGACCGCCACCGACGCGCTCAACCTCGACATCAACGGCCGGCCGTCGCCGGTAGTGGTACGTCTGTTCGAGCTCAAGCACCCGGTCGCGTTCGAAAGCACCGACTTCTTCACGCTCTACCAGCGCCCGAAAGAAGCCCTCGACCTGGACATGGTTGCCAGCGAAGAGCACGAACTGCGCCCAGGCGAAACCCTGAGTCTGAACCTGAGCATCGACCCAGGCAGCCGCTTCGTCGGCGTGCTGGCCGCCTATCGCGACCTGGAGCAAGCCGAGTGGCGCCGGGTGCAGCCGGTTCGGGCCGGTGAGCGGACGGTCGTCAACCTGTACCTGGACAAGACCGGTATTCACAACGGCGTACCAGCGGTAGTCCAAGCGGGTGAACAGCCATGAACGTGCACAAGGTAGTCTGGCAGGAAGGCATGCTGCTGCGCCCGCAGCATTTCCAGCACAACGACCGCTACTACGACAGCCAGATGAAAACCCGCACGCAGCTGCTGGGTAATTGCACCTGGGGTTTCATCGATCTGGAGATCGACCTGCAGTTCCTGACCATGGGCAAGCTGGTGATCAGTCGTGCCGCAGGCATCCTGCCGGATGGCAGTCTGTTCGAGCTCGATGGCAGCAGTGAACCGCTGGCCCTGGACGTGCCGCCAAACACCGGCAGCACGCCGATCTTCATGGCCTTGCCGCTGGTCACCGGAAACCACATCGAGGCCCGCCGGCCGGAGCAGGCCGAGGTATTGACGCGCTATACCACCTACGAGCTGGAGGTCAGCGATTCCAACGCGGGCGATGACAACAGCACCCAGATCAACTGCGCGCGCCCGGACTTCCGCCTGCTGCTGGGCGAGCAGCAGGGCGACCAGGCGTACGTCAAGCTCAAGGTGTGCGAAGTGCTCGACACCTCGCCGGACGGGGTCATTACCCTGGATCCGGACTTCGTCCCGAGCTACATCCGGACCCAATCCTCGGTGTACCTGCAGTCATGCCTGAAGGAAGTGATCAGCATGCTGGCCTTGCGTGGCGACACCCTGGCCGAGCGCATCCGCTCCAATGGCAAGGTCGGCGGTGCAGAGGTGGGCGACTTCATGATGCTGCAGCTGATCAACCGTACCGAGTTGCTGCTGCGTCACTACCTGAACCTTGAGCAGGTGCACCCGGAAGAGTTGTACCGCACCTTCCTGATCATGCTCGGCGACCTGTCGACCTTCTCCAGCGACACCAAGCGCCCTCGGCTGGACGCTCGTTACCAGCACAGTGACCAGGGCAGCAGCTTCCGCAAGCTGATGGAGTCGATCCGTCAGGTGTTGTCGATGGTGCTCGAGCAACATGCCATCGAGTTGGAGCTGCAACAGCGCCAGTACGGCATCCTGGTTTCACCCTTGCACGATCCAGGGCTGCTCACCACGGCATCGTTCGTACTGGCCGCCAGCGCCAACTGCGAATCCGAGGAGCTGCGCCAGCGTTTGCCGCTGCACCTCAAGGTCGGCCCGGTGGAGCGCATTCGCCAGTTGGTCAACCTTCACTTGCCTGGGCTCAAGGTCAAGCCCTTGCCTGTGGCACCGAGGCAGATCCCGTTTCATGCCAACAAAACCTACTTCATCGTCGAACTCGATGCCGCAGATCGCGCCAAGATGGATGGCTCTGGTGGTTTCGCCTTCCACGTCACCAGTGAGTTCTCCGATCTTGAACTGAAATTCTGGGCCATCAGGAACTGACCGCAATGAGCAAGGACACGGAACACCCGCAGGACGACAAGACCGTCCTGTACAACCAGGATGGCTCGGCACCCTCTGGCCAGCCACTGACGGCCCATGGCGATGCGGCCAAGGTCGAGGCGCTGGAGCAGCGTATGGTCTATTCGGCGCGGCTCCCTGCCAGCGGCAGCTTCAGCGTCGGTCTCAACCCGTTGGTGGCGGCTGCTGGCGAGTTGATTTCGGAAGTGGTGCGGCTCAAGCACAGCGAAACCGCCGAAGACTTGAATACGCTCAAGGAGCGACTGAGCGCCTACATCCGCACCTTCGAAGCGCGCATCCATTACGAAGGGGTCGAGAGCAGCCAGGTGACGGTGGCGCGCTACCTGATTTGCACCGTGGTCGATGAAGCCGTGGTCACCACCTCGTGGGGCAACGAAAGTCAGTGGTCCCAGATGAGCCTGCTCAGTGCGTTTCACAACGAAACCTTCGGCGGCGAGAAGTTCTTCGCCTTGCTCGACCGCATGTCGAAGAACCCGGTCAAGCACCTGGCCATGCTGGAGCTGATGTACCTGTGCCTGTCGCTGGGCTTCGAGGGCAAGTATCGGGTAATCGATCGCGGTATGTCCGAACTCGAAGGCATCCGCGACGCGCTGTTCCGCCAGATCCGCCAGCTGCGGGGCGACGTGCCGCGCGAGTTGGCGCCACGCTGGGAGGGTCACGACCAGCGCCACACTCCGGTGCGTATCGTGCCGTGGTGGAGCGTGGCGTTGCTCACGATGGTGTGTCTGATGGTGCTGTATGCCGGTTTCGCCTGGGTGCTGGGGGAGCAGCGCGCCACCGTCTTGCAACCCTTCCAGCCCCTCGAACAGAACGTGGCCGAACAGAAGCAGTGACACAAGGATCTGTGATGAAGAATGTTTTCAAGAAAGTCGGCGCATTCCTTGCCCGGACCTGGGTGTGGAGTCTGCTGCTGGTGCTGGCCCTGGCCTTGCTGGTGTGGTTCATCGGGCCACTGCTGGCCGTCGCCGACGACAAGTTCTGGGAAGACGCCGCGGCGCGGCTGTTGACCATCAGTGTGCTGTTCCTGCTCTGGGGATTGTGGATGGTGTACGCCAGCTGGCGTGCCAACCATCGCAAGCAGAAGGCGCTGGAGAGCGAGGGCGGGCAAGAGCGTCTGGAGCGTGAAGAGCGCAAGTACGAAGCGGCCAAGGAAATCAGGGCGCGTTTCAAGCATGCCCTGGCCACGCTCAACACCTCGAGCCTGTACGGTGGCCGTCACGACCGCTGGCGTCGTGATCTGCCATGGTACCTGGTGCTCGGCGCCAATGGCTCGGGCAAGACCAGCCTGCTGGAGCATTCGGGGCTGGAGTTTCCCATCAACGCGCTGGAGCGCAGGCGCTCGCAGGACGCGGGCAATGGCGAATACTGCAATTACTACTTTGCCGAGCAGGGCGTGCTGGTCGACACCGGCGGGCGCTTCCTCGAACAGCGCGACAGTGAGCTGGACGGCCATGCCTGGCGCACCTTGCTCGACCTGCTGCGTCAGCGTCGCCGCAATCGGCCGCTCAACGGTGTGTTGATCACCGTACCGATGGACACCTTGCTTGGCGGTGACGCGGCATTGAACGACTTGGCGCAGAAGGTTCGCTCGCGCTTGCAGGAGTTGCGCCAGCGCCTGCACCAGGACCTGCCGGTATACCTGGTGCTGACCAAGACCGACCGGCTGGCTGGCTTTGAGGAATTCTTCGACCAGCAGTCGCGAGAAGAAAACGAACAGGTGTTTGGCGTCACGTTCGGCAAAGGCAAGAATGGCGCCGATACCGAGTTACTGGCCAACGAGTTTCAGGGCCTGCTGCAGCGCCTGGGTGACCAGGTCACCCAGCGCATCCACCACGAGCGCAATACCTTGCGTCGTGCGCGCATCCTCGATTTCCCGCACCAGCTCGGACGCATCGGTGACCAATTGTGCCTGTTGGTGGATGCCGCTTTCACCGGCAACCGCTATCAGCGCGCCAGCCACTTGCGCGGTGTCTATCTGACCAGCGCGCCGCACCTTGCGCCGCAGGTCGATAGCGACAATGGCTTCCAGCCCGGTATACCTGGGCACGGAATCCCGCGGGGGCGGGCGCGCTTCATGCTGCAGTTGTTCACCCGTGTCGTGTTTCCCGAATACGACCTGGCTGGCCTCGACCGCCGTGAGCGGCGCCGCATCAATTGGGGCCAGCGTGCCGTATACCTGACGGCACTCGGCGCGCTGGTGCTGTTCGGCCTGCTGTGGGCAAACAGTTTCTCCGGCAACCATGAGCGTCTGGAAGCGCTGCGTGAACTGGCTCGGCAATGGCAGCATCAGCACCAGAGCCTCGACGGCCGCGACGATGCCCTGGCCGCACTCAAGCCGTTGGATTCGGCCTACCAGGCAGCACGAGTGTTTCCCGACAGTGGCGATGTCTCGCTGCTGCAGCGCGCCGGCCTGTATCAAGGGGGGGCTGCCAACGAGGTGCTGCAACCTGCTTACCAGCGCGAACTCGAGCAAGTCCTGCTGCCGCGCGTCGGCAAGATGGTGGAAGAGCAGATTCGCAGCAACCTGAAGAACCGCGAACGCTTGCTCAACAGCCTGCGTGCCTACCTGATGCTGGGCGATCCCGAGCGTCGAGATCAGGACTGGTTGCAGGATTGGGTGGCAGCCGGCTGGTCGCAGCGCTACAGCGGCAACACCGCCGCGCAGGAGGCGCTCAACGCACACTTCGGGCGCCTGTTGCAGCAACCGTTCGCCTTGCCGCTCAATGATGCGCTGGTGGCACAGGCGCGTCAGGTGTTGCGTGCAGAGTCGCTGGCCAGCGTGGTCTACCGAGTGCTGCGAGAACAGGCCCGCAGTCTGCCCGAGTACCGCCTGAGCCAGCAGTTGGGGCCACAGGCGAGCCAGTTCGTGGGGGTCGACTATGCGATTCCGGGCTTCTACACCTCCCAGGGTTACCAGCAATACTTCTCGGTGCAGGGCGCCAACCTGGTCAACGACATCCTGCGTGACAACTGGGTGCTGGGGGAGGGGCCAGGTATCAGCGACATGGACATGCGACGGCTGATGGTGGCGCTGGAACAGTTGTATTTTCGCGACTACGCCAATTATTGGGGGGAGGCGATCAACCAGGTCGGCTTGATTCCGTTCAGCGACGCGGGGGAAGGCGCTGACCAATTGTCGGCGCTCACCGCCGCCAACTCGCCGTTGTTGCTGCTGCTGACCGAAGTGCGCGAGAACACCCGTTTCCCGACGTTGCCAGAGACGTCAGACGAGGGCGAGCAGGCAGCCGAGGCGGCCGCTGGCAAGGCCGCGGCCAAGAAGCTTGGCAAGAACGGCACTGCCGTGGCTGGCGCGGTCGCCGGCAAGGCCCGTGACGCCCTGGCCAAGCGACCGCTGCCAGACACCGCGCGCATGGCGCTGCAACGGCGCTTCGAGCCGCTGCACCGTTTGCTCGATGACAACAACGGCCCAGGGCCTGATCTGGCGCCGACCCTGCAAGCGCTGAACGATCTGCAACAACAATTGGCCGGGCTGGCGCGCTCCAATCAGGTCGAGGAAGCTTCGTACCAGATGGCCAAGGCGCGCATGTCGGGCCAACGTGACGCCTTGAGCAGCCTGCGCAACGGCACCGCCCGACTGCCACGGCCAGTGGCGGGCTGGTTCAACCTGCTCTCGGACGACATCTGGCGCATGGTCCTGAACGACAGCTACAACTACCTCAACCAGCGTTACCAGAGTGAGCTGTACAGCTTCTATGGCAAGGCCATCGAGTCGCGCTACCCGTTCAACGCCGCAGGCACCGGCGATGTGGCGATCAGCGATTTCCGCGACTTCTTCAAGGCCCAGGGTGTAGCCGACCAGTTCTTCGACAGCTACATGAAGCCGTTCGTCAGTGGCGAGCCAGGCAACTATCGCTTGCGCAGCCTGGACGGCCAGAGCCTGCCGATGACCAAGACGTTCCTTGAACAGATGGGCATCATCCAGGCTGTGCGCCAGAGCTTCTTTGCGCAAAACCCGCAAGAGCCGCAAGTGCAGTTCAAGCTCGAACCGTACACCCTCGATCCATCGGTGAGTCGCGCTGAGTTTCGCTTCGGTGACCAGGTGATCGACTACCGTCATGGTCCGATTGTCTCCACCACGTTCAAGTGGCCGACCGAGGCACAGGACGGCAACAGCAGCCTGACCCTGGAGCAAATCAATGGCCGCCCCATGTCGCTGGAAAAGAACGGCGGCCCGTGGGCGCTGTTCCGCTTGCTCGACCTGATGCAGACCGAGTACCTCAAGGGCCGCGACACCATGGTGGTCAAGGCCAACGTCGGAGGTATGCGCGCCAACTACCTGCTGACCAGCCAGCGCTCGCCCAACCCGTTCGACCTGAACGTGTTGCGTGGCCTGCGGCTGCCGGGTGAACTCTGATGCTGCACGCCAACCCCTGGCGCAGTGCGGCGCGCACAGACGCCGGCAAGGTGCGCGCCCGCAACGAGGATGCATTTCTGGATTGCCCGCAGCATGGGTTGTGGGCTGTAGCGGATGGTATGGGAGGACATGAGGATGGCGATGTCGCCAGCCAGATGATCGTGGCCAGCCTGGCTGAACTGGCCCCTGCCGCCAGTTTCGACGAGCGTGTGGTCGCGGTCCGCCAATGCCTGCACTGGATCAATCGCCGCCTGGGCCAGGAGCTGACAGTGAGCGTCGAGGGCCACGCGCGAATCATCGGAAGCACAGTGGTCACGTTACTGCTTGAAGGCCGCCGTGGTGCATGCGTGTGGGCCGGCGACAGCCGTTGCTACCTGTGGCGTGGGCATCGGCTGTACCAGCTGACCCGCGATCATTCGCTTGCGCAGCAATTGATCGACCAGCAGCGCATGAGCGCCGAGCAGGCCCGTGGCCACCCCTCGGCACGCGCACTGACCCGTGCGGTGGGCGCCAGTGCCGAGCTCAAGCTGGAGGTGCTGGAGTTCGAAGCGTTGCCGGGCGATGTGTTCCTCCTGTGCAGCGACGGTCTCTACGACAGCCTTCAAAGCGATGGTCTCGGCCACGCCCTGGACCTTGCGTCGCCCGCCGATGCCTTGCAGCGACTGTTTGCTACTGCACTGGGTGGTGCGGCGAAAGACAACCTGACCGCAGTGGTGATCCATCAATGAGCGGCGACGCACTGGATATACTCGATGCCCTGGAGCAAGGTGGCGACGCCACCTACTTTTCCTTCACCCAGCCGGCCGGCGAGCCGGATCGGGGCAGCAATGGCAAGGGGCGGCGCAAGCGCCGTGGCAAGGGCAGGGCGGCAGAACCGTTGCCTGCAATCCCGGCAGCCGTCGACGTGTTGCCTGTGCCCGAGCTGTTGGCCGGCCGCTATCGCCTCGAGCGGCTGCTGGGGGCTGGCGGCATGGGCCTGGTGTATCGCGCTCGCGACTTGTTGCAGGAAAGCTACGGTGATCCGCAACCGTTGTTGGCGGTCAAGCTGATGAGCGACCAACTGGCTGCCTCGGCAGACGCCAACGCATTGCTGTTCAACGAATACGCGCTTACCAGCCGCTTGCGGCACCCCAACCTGGTGCGGTTGCATGGTTTCGCTGTCGATCCGCAATGCGGGCGCGCCTTCATCAGCATGGAGTTGATGCGTGGTCGTGCGCTTGACCGCGTACTCTGCGACCAGCCCCTGGGCCTGGCGTGGGCAGAGGTGCGTGAAATAGCCGTGCCGCTGCTCGACGCCCTGGCCTGTGTACACGGCCAAGGGGTGGTGCATGGCGATATCAAACCCAGCAATGTGATGCTCGGCGACGATGGCGTGCGTCTGTTCGACTTTGGCCTGGGCATGGCCGTGGAAGGGCCACTGGCCAGGTTGCCGCATTTGAGCTACGGCCGTTTCGAAGCCTGGACACCGGCCTATGCAGCGCCGGAGTTGTTCGAGGGCAGTAATCCCAGCAGGGCCAGCGACCTGTATGCCGTTGCCTGCGTATTGTATGAGCTGGCCTGCGGCCGTCATCCCTTCGAGCGTGTACCCTCGATCAAGGTCCGCGACCAGGCGCTGAGCTCGCGGCTTTCGGTGCCGCTTGGCATGCCGGCCAAGGCCTGGAGCGCATTGCGTGTGGCGCTGGCGTTCGACCCCGAGCAGCGCCGCGTGAGTGCGGCGCAGTTGCGTGATGCCTTTGCCGCCCAAGGACTGTGGGCGCGGCTCAGGAGCATGCGCAACACTCAGTCTTCCTGAGGGGTTGTAGCACCGAAGCCATAGCCGCGCAGCATGCCCTGGCGCAGGCCATTGCCCCAGGCATACAGGTGCGCCTGATGCGCAGCGGTCCAGTCCAACGTGTTGCGCGCCAGGGTTAACACCAGGCTATCGCTGTTGCCCGCGGTCAGTCCGAATGCCGGTACCTGTGACTTGCCCGTAAACAGCGCCATGCTGCCCAGTAGCAACACGTACAGCGCCAACAGTTTCAGGTATACGCCCGGAGGCTGCGGCAGCCCCAAACGCAGCAGGTACGCCAGCGTTCTGAACAGGTGCACCACCAACCCGATGCTGATCAGCAGCACGGTGACGCCTGGGGTTACCAAATCGCGGTAGCTGTCACGGCCGAGGGTAGAGAGGTCGTTGCTGGCCTCGACGCGTTGCTTCATCAGTTCGCGGGCGTCGTATTGCAGTGCCGGTCGGTAGACTGTGAGCGCGAAGGCTTCCTTGGTCAGGTAGGCATACAAAGTGATGCCAGCGGGTAGGGCCAAATCCTGTCGCCATTGGGCCTGGATGGCGTTAACTGCCAGGAAGCCCGTCCGCGTCAGGCCGGGTTCGATCCAGCCGGCGTCGATGCGTTGCTGGAGTGTTTCGGCGTATCGGTTACGTGCTTCGCGCCGCACCTGCCTGGCGACCGCCTGGTTGAAGCCGCGGCGGTCATCGGGGCGCCAGAGGTCGTTGACCGGAACGTTCATCTGCTCGCGTAGCACGTGGCGCACAGGTTGCCACTCAGCGAGCGGCAGGTCCCATGGATTGAGGGTGCGACCACGCTTGGTGAGCAGACGCAGGTAGTCGGTCCAGGCCTGGCCCTGGCGCTGGAGGATGGCCAGGCGGCTGGTTGCATCCGCGTAGAACTGGCTAGCGCGTCGGTACTGGCGGTAATGGTCCTCCTGCCTGCCGGTGGCTTGCAGGTAACGCTGGTAATTACGCTCCAGGCCCCCGCGTCGTTGGTCGGCGAGCTGCTCGAAGAACGCCTGCGGCGTGAGGCCGTCTGTCAGCGCCACTTGGGGACTGTCCGGTAGCAGCAGGGCCAATTCGGCCAGCCGCCATTTGCCCTCGGGGCTTTGCAACTGCGCGGGCGTGGCGGTCTGGCCGTCGATGCGCAGGTCATGTTCAAGCATGCGGTTGAGCAGCGGCATACCGAAGGCTGCCTGGGCTTGTTGGCTAGGGCTGGTGCGCTCGACCAGGCTATCGATCAGCAGGCGCTGGGCCTGGTTGCCAAGGTACAGGCAGCTTGTGCAGGTCAGCAGCGCCCACAACAGTGTGCGACCGAAGCCCCAGTTCAGGCGCAGCCCCTTGCGCAACAAGCAGCTCAATGCCAGCAGGGCCAGGGCGAAAGCCCCCAACCATTGGCCGTGGTCGGCGAGGCGTTGCAGCACCGCATGCGGCGCCAGGCTGCCGATCAGGTCGGTGATCTGCGCCAGGTATGCCAGGGCAAGCAGCAGGTACATCGCGCTTGGCAGCAGCATCAATTGCGCCAACAAACGGCCCTGGGCGCGCGTCAGCGGCAGGCTGCCGCCCCATAAGGCACGGGTTATACGCTGCCAGGGAGAGAGGTCTTGGCGGGTCCGTTGCAGTAGGGCGCCGAGCATCAGGCGTGGCCTGCTGGCAGAAAACGGGCAGGGCAGGGTGAAGCAGTAACGGAAGTGGTCACGCGCGGCGTTCCTTGTCGAATCGGTAGAGCATCCATGAGTGCGGCACGATGGTAGCACGTTGGTTTTGGTGGCGGCCGGCTTGCTGCATTTCGCGATGGCTTTTACAGCTTCGGCGCACTCTCCTGAGTCAACTGCGCAAGAAGTTGCGCACTCAAATGTCGATATACCTGTGCAAACATTCCTGTAGGCCTTAAGAAATATCCGTTGTGGCAGATGACGATGCCACCGCAGGCGTTCGATGCGATTGCCTGGTACCACTGCGATCACCTCGGCACGCCGATGGTCGCCGTGTGGCAGCACGAATACGACGCCCTCAACCAGCGCACCAGCACCCTCCGCCCGGACGGCCACAAAGTCAGCTGGCTCACCTACGGCAGCGGCCACCTGCTGGGCATGACCCTCGACCACCACGAAATGCTCGCCTACGAGCGCGACGACCTGCACCGCGAAGTGGTTCGGCAGCAGGGCAACCCCAGGCCTGGGACCTGGTCGGGCGTTTGCAGGAGCAGTGGCTCGGCAGCCACGACAGCCCATCCACGCTGCTCAAGCGCCAGTACCGCTACGCCGTCGCCGTCCAGCTCACCCACTCCACGCCACCCGACGCGGCCCGTCGGAGTACCAGTAGTACCTGCTCGACCGCCCGCTGTAAGCCGATCCACGGTGTAACGAGTTGATGGACAACCGACTGCGAATACGTCGGTGCCGACTACCGCTGCGATGTACAAGGCGGTGGCGAATGCGAGTCCTTTCAACCTGTGCAGGTCACCCTTTAGCATGGCATCCAGGTCGGCCCGTAAGCGGACCCGCCACTCAATTCCGTCCCCTCTAAATGACCTAATGCCGCCCTTGCCCTATGCAGCAGTACACACTACCAACGCATCTTCACCCCCAAACTCCCAATCAACCCATTCAAGTCATTCCCATCCACATCACTGCTGTAATCGGCACTGACAAACAGCGCCACGGACGGGGTGACCCTGGCTACCAGTCCCAAGCCTAACTCCACCGTGGTCGAGTAGCGCGAGCTGGAAATCTTGTCGACCTGGTCCAGCTTCACCGAGTCGGCGTTGCTGAAGTCGTACCAGACGTTGGTCCGCACGTAAGGCTCGATCGGCATGCCGCGCACGGCGTAGCGGCCGGACAACTTGGCACCGACCCGGCCGCTCCAGCTGGGCTGGCTGTCGAAGGCCTGCAAGGTCTCTTCCTGCACTTGGCTGCCGGGGAAGAATTGTTGGTTGATCAACTGTGCCTGTGGCTCGATCACCCAGCCGCCTCCCAACTTGATCGGGTAGCCGCCTTCCACCGAGAAGGTCATCGCGTGGCCGCTGTCGTCCAGGCGCTGGCCGCTTTCGCCACGGCCGTTGACATCAATGCGCGAGCCCATGGCCACGGCATCCAGGTGCCAGCCGCGATCATGGGTCATGCTCCAGTACACCCCCAGGCTCTCGCCGCTGAGGTTGACCGCATTGCGCTGCTTGTCGCCAAGCAACGGGCGCATACCGTTGAAGGTGCTCTGCAGGTTGTTATGGCCAACGAAGATTCCCGCCCGGTGCACATTGCCCGCCGAGGATTCACGTACGAACAGGTCCGGGCCGATCATCAATTGCTGGCTGGGCGCTTCGAGCTGGTCTGGCGGCTGCGCGCCCTGGCGTTGCACGCTGGGGAAGAACTGCGACCATTGGCTGGCGACCAGGTCCGGTGCGGCCTGCCCGTGGCGCTCGCTCATGCGATCGGAAAACTCGTTCAGCGTGCCCAGGGTGAGGCCGACGGCGCTCACCGGGTCGAGTGACAGCTGTGGCATTGACGGTTGTTGCAGGAAGCGGTCGAAGGTCGGGTCGTCCTGCAATTCAAACGCCAAGGTTTCCACAGGGGTTGCCAGAAGCAGCGACGTGGAAACCGCGCAGAAAATGCTGTCGAAACGCCAGGGATTCGAGGTTCTTTTCATAGCGGATCTCCTCATTTTTTTGTTGTACAGCCCAAGGACCTGGCCTGTTGTCACGAGCTGTACGGCAAAAACAGAGGGCGACCCAAACCAGCACGCCAGCTTTAGCAAGTGCGCACGAAGGCGCGAGCTAGAGGCCCGGCGTGATTTTTTACGCGTAGTGATAATGTTCAGCTAAGGAGAGGTCAGCGCTTGCGTCAAGAAAACGTGAAAGTCCCGTTCATGCCTTGGTGATTGGCTCAACGCTATGAATCTATTGATAAAAATTGTGGGCATAGCGATGTTCGCTATTTGCCGATCGGCGGCTATGCCGAATCATTGTTAGGGCTAGAGCTCAAGCTCCACCGCCGCTTGGGCGGTGGCGCCCGTTGGGTCTATTCATCTTCTCGTTGGAGCACCATCAGCAGCACCGAGCGGCCTTTGACTTCCAAGGTCGTATCGAACTGCAGATGCTGGGGTTTGCGCATCTCGGGCCTGTCGGTGTTGATCAGGCAGCTCCAGTAATCGCCCTCGGGTACGGCCGGTAGCAGGAACGGTACGGTGTCGTGGTAGGCATTGACGATCAGCAGGAGGGTAGCCTCCGAACCGGGGCGGGCGATGCCGCTCACCTGGGCGCGACCGTCCATTAGCATCCCCAGGCAGCGGCCATGGGGGTCTTCCCATTGTTCTACGCTCATTTCGCGGCCATCCGGTGCCAGCCAGGTGACGTCCTTGACCCCGATCGCTTCGTTGTAGTCTCCGACCAGGAAACGTGAGCGGCGCAGCACCGGGTAGGCCAGGCGCAGACGGGTCAGGCGTTTGACAAAGGCCAGCAGCTCTTCGCCTTCTTCGTCTAACTCCCAGTTCACCCAGCCGATCTCGCTGTCCTGGCAATAGGCGTTGTTGTTGCCATGTTGGGTCCGGCTGAACTCATCGCCGGCGACGATCATCGGGGTGCCCTGGGCCAGCAGCAAGGTCGCGAAGAAGTTGCGCATCTGCCGGGTGCGCAGGGCATTGATGGTCGGGTCGTCGGTCGGGCCTTCGGCCCCGCAGTTCCATGACAGGTTGTTGTCGGTCCCGTCCTGGTTGTTCTCGTCGTTGTCTTCGTTGTGCTTGTGGTTGTACGACACCAGGTCGCGCAGGGTGAAGCCATCATGGGCGGTGACGAAGTTGACTGAGGCATAGGGGCGTCGGCCACGGTTGTTGAACATGTCGCCCGAGGCGGTCATGCGCGAGGCGAAATCGGCTAGCTGGCCTTCGTCACCCTTCCAGAACGCACGCACGGTATCGCGGAAGCGGTCGTTCCATTCCGCCCAGCCCGGTGCGAAGTGACCCACCTGGTAGCCGCCGGGGCCGCAGTCCCATGGCTCGGCGATGAGCTTGACCTGGCTGAGCAGCGGGTCCTGGCGGCAGGCGACGAGGAAGCTGTGACGTTCGTTGTAGCCATCGTGGTAGCGCCCGAGAATGGTCGCCAGGTCGAAGCGGAAACCATCGACGCGCATCTCGCCGGCCCAGTAGCGCAGCGAGTCGGTCACCAGTTGCAGTACGCAGGGGTGGCTCAGGTCGAGGGTGTTGCCTGTGCCGGAATCGTTGATGTAGTAGCGCTTGTCATCCGGCATCAAGCGGTAGTACGAGGCGTTGTCGATGCCGCGCATGGACAGCGTCGGACCGAGTTCGTTGCCCTCGGCAGTGTGGTTGTAGACCACATCGAGTATCACCTCCAGGCCGGCATCATGCAGGTGAGCGACCATCTCCTTGAACTCGGCGATCTTGCCGCTGGCCAGGTAGCTGGGATGCGGCGCGAAGAAGGCGATGCTGTTGTAGCCCCAGTAGTTGTTCAGGCCTTTTTGCAGCAGGTGCTGGTCGTTGACGAAGGCATGGATCGGCAGCAGCTCGATGCTTGATACACCCAGGTCCTTGATGTGCTTGAGCAACTCGTCATTGGCAAGGCCGGCGAAAGTGCCGCGCAGAGCTTCCGGCACCGCCGGGTGACGCATGCTGATGCCCTTGGTGTGGGCTTCGTAGATGATCGTGCGCTCCCAGGGCACCAGCACGCGCTGATCGCGGCCCCAGGTGAAGGCAGGGTCGATCACCTTGCACTTGGGCACGAAGGGCGCGCTGTCGCGTTCATCGAACGACAGGTCGCCGTCGGGGTGGCCAATGGTGTAGCCGAACAAGGCTTCGGACCATTTCAGGCCGCCGACCAATTGCTTGGCATAGGGGTCGATCAGCAGTTTGTTGGGGTTGAAGCGGTGGCCGTTCTCTGGCTCGTAAGGGCCATGCACGCGGTAGCCGTAGACCAGCCCTGGATGCGCGTCGGGCAGGTAGCCGTGGTAGATCTCGTCGGTGTACTCGGGTAGCTCGATGCGCTCCAGTTCCTCTTCGCCGCTGGAGTCGAACAGGCACAGTTCGACCTTGCTGGCGTTGGCCGAGAACAATGCGAAGTTGACCCCCAGCCCATCCCAGGTGGCACCAAGGGGGAAGGGCAGTCCTTCGCGGATCCGCGATGGGGCGACAGAGCGGGTTTTCTTTGGGGTGCGGGGGCTCATGGCAATCCTCGAGGGCCTGTGTGGAGGGAAATGTAGGCGGGCTCATCACCGGCAAGCTGGCGCCTGCAAAAGGGCAAGGGCTGGCTACCGGCGATGAGGCCGAGACTGATACCGATTCAGCCGGCAGTGGGCTTTTTCACCGCGCGCGGCTTCTTCACCGGCGCCGGCTTTTCGGCCACGGCAGGGGCTTTAGGTTTGGCCGGGGCGCGCTTGCGTGGCGCCGCCTTGGGCGCCAGGGACTCGGCTTCCGCAAGCTTGCGCGCCATGTCCCAATGGCGCTCTTCCTGGCCTACGGGTTTACCTTCCGACTCCCAGATCTGATAGGCAAATTCGCGAATACGCTTTTCATCGACGCTCATCATGACGCTCCTGATGTTCAAGATTGTTGTATCAACAGATTGACCGGAAACTTCGCCAGTACGCTGTTCAACATCAGCTCCTTACAAGGGCTGACCGCACCGGTGGTGAAAAGTCCCGTCGTATTGGCAGGCGACAAGGCAAACGGCAGGATCAGCCGGGTGTCGTCCCAGTTCTGCGCTGGGATCAACGGTGTAGGGGCATCGCCAAGCAGGCTGCTGGCAAGGCGTGGGGCAATCACGATGGCGCGTTCATCTTCGCCCAGGCGGGCGAAGGCCACGACCTTGTCGGCATGTCGGCCCTGCACGGTCAACGGCAGGTAGGCTCCGCGACGGAACAGCGCGGAGTGTGCCTGACGGCAATCCAATACCTGCGACACCAGCGCCTGCTTGATACGTCCGTCGCGCCAGTGCATGAGCAGCGCGTCGAGCGGTGTGGCAGCGTCCAGGGTGCGACGCCTGCAAGCGTAGTCCACGGGGCGGCGGTTGTCCGGGTCGACCAGGCTGAAATCCCAGTACTCGTTGCCTTGGTACAGGTCGGGCACGCCGGGCACGGTCATGCGCAACAGCGTTTGTACCAGGCCGTTGAGAGCGCCAGGGCAGGCGATCAGGCGCACCGCGTCGGCCAGCGACTGGCGCAGCTGCTGGTTCTGGCGGTCCAGCAGCAGGCTATCGACGTAGGCTGCACAGGCCGTTTCGTAGGCTGTGTTCGGCGCATTCCAGCTGCTGCGCAGCTTGGCCTCGCGCAGCGCTTTCTGCTGCCACTGACGGATACGCTCGGCATAGCTGCGCAGTGCGGCATCGTCGTGCAGGTCGAGCTCCAGTGGCCAACTGCCCAGCAGCGTCTGGAATAGCAGCAACTCATCGCCGGGACTAGGGGCCAGGCCGTCCTCCAGCGACTCGCGCAATGGGGCGGCGAGTTCGCGCCAGTGCTCGACGCGGCTGGCCAGCCAGGGCGCGCGCTCGCTGAGCACGGCCAGGCGCGCGCGGCAGTCCTCGCCACGTTTGTGGTCATGGGTGGCGGTCGTCAGCAGGTTGTCGGGGTAGTGGCGCAGCCGGCGTTGGGCCTGGCTGTGGAACTCGGCCGCATCGGCATAGAACCGTTCGGCCTCGAAGCCTACATCGTTGCGCGACAGCAGGCGGCCGCTGCGGTAGAAGGCGGTGTCTTCCACCGCCTTGGCGGCGCTGGGGGCGGTGAGCTGCTGGAAGCGCACGCAGGCATGGCGCAGGTGTTTGCGTGGCTTGCCCGCAGGCAGGTGCCGCCAGGGCTGGCCGCCCAGCCATTGTTCGAGCTGCGCCAGCAGCGGCCAGTCGGCTTCGCCGAGGTCCTGGCGGGCACCGGCCAGCGCCTGCTGGAAGAAAGCTTCGTCTTCGGCCGGGCGCCCGCAGGCGTTGAAGTACGTGCGGTAGACTGGGTAATGCGCGACCAGCGCCTGCACGGCGCGGCGGATCGCGCCTAAAGTCAGGTCGCGGGTCATCAGGTCGTCGCGGGCGACCTGAAGGAGGGCTTGGGCCACCGACTCGCAGTCGCCGGCCAGGCTGGCATTGAGCACCAGGTGCCGCGCCTGGCGGACCTCCTCGGGGAAGTCGGGGCGTTCGCTGATGCTCGACCACAACTCGCTAAGCGGCGCCTCGCCAGCGGGGGCGTGCTGCAGCAGCGACACCTGGTTCATGAACTCGTAGCCGGTGGTGCCGTCGGTCAGCCAGTCGCGATGCAGGTGCTCGCCGGCGCCGAGAATTTTTTCCACGTAGATCGGGAAATGCTCGACTGCCGCGTTCACGGGGCGCCGTGCCAGCAGACGATCGACCCGCCTGCGCAGCTTGCGGCAGTACTGGCGCGGATCGGCCAGGCCGTCGATATGGTCGATGCGCAGGCCATCGACCAAACCGCGCTCGATCAGCTCGAACAGCTTGGCGTGGGTAGCCTCGAACACCACGGCACGCTCGACCCGCAGGCCGCCCAGTTCGTTGATGTCGAAAAAGCGCCGCCAGTTGATGTCGTCGGCGGCGGTTCGCCAACTGGCCAGGCGGTAGGTCTGGCGTTCGAGCAGCGCGTGCAGGTGCTTGAAACCCGCTGTGCTGCGGCTATCGAAGGCCTGCAGCGCGGATGCCAGGTCGGCACCATCGGCGACGCAGCGTGCCAGTTCTGCCTGCAAGGGCAGGGCAGCGTGCAGGGGCTCGTCAGCCAGGTGCAGGGCGGCGAAGCGTGGGGCCAGGGCCTGCAACTGGGGGTCAGGACTCTGTGAGAGGACCCGGCCATAGTCCACCGGGCAGATCGGGAAACGGTGGTCGTAGTGGGCGATATGCAGCACACCGTGCTGATCATCGAAGGTCAGCGGTATTTCGCCGTTCTTCAGTGCCAGCCCATAGTCGTTGCCGAGGAAGGGCAGCAACAGTTGCCCGGCCAGTAGCGGGTCGCTGGAGTGCCACTGGATGTCGAAGAATTCGGCATACGGGCTGCGCCGTCCCCAGGCCAGGAGGCTCTGCCACCAAGGGTTGTCGGCCCCGCCGACGGCCATGTGGTTGGAAACGGTGTCCACGATCAGTCCCATGCCGTGCTGGCGCAACGCGCTCACCAAGCGCTCAAGGGCGGCCTCGCCACCCAGTTCGGGGTTCACGCAGGTGGGGTCGACCACGTCGTACCCATGACGTGAGCCGGCGCGTGCCTTGAGGAGGGGGGAAGCGTAGAGGTGGCTGATGCCAAGCCGGGCGAAATACGGCACCAGCGGCACCGCATGGTCAAGGGTGAAGTCACTGTGAAATTGCAGGCGCTGGGTGGCGGTCAATGGCTTCATCGGTCACGCTCCCAGGCTTGTTCGCGCGCCTGGGCCAGTAGCTCCAGGCGACGGGAGGCATCTTCATCGTCGAGCAATTTGCCAACGGGCTGGGCAAAGCGACGGCGCCAATTGGGGTGGCTGTGAGTGGTGCCCGGCAAGTTGGGCTGTTCGTCGCTGCCGAGCAGGTCTTCGAGGGGCACCAGGACCAGCGGTGCGCGGGTGTGGCCAACGAAGCGGATGGCGGCGTCGATGATGGCGGCGTTGTCTTTCAAGGAACCGTAGTTGGCCTCGAGGATGTGGCGCAGGCCGGCTTGTTCTTTCTGTCGCTCATGGCGCCAGTGCAGTTCGGTGGCAGCGTCGATCAATTGCAGGCGGTGGTTCCAGTCGATGTCGCGGCTTTCCAGCCAGCCGGCCAGAGGTGCCAGGTCGTGGGTGCCGGTGGTGGCCAGCGCGTTGTCCGGCCAGTCGAGGATCGCTTTGAAGTGCCCCGTCGATGTCTGTTCGAACGGCAGCACACGCATGCCGAGTATGGCTTTTGCGGCCAGTCGTTCGCGCAAGCCATCAGGGACGGTGCCGAGGTCTTCGCCAAGAATGATCGCGCGATGGCGTACCGATTCCAGAGCCAGCAAGCGCAGCAGGTCGTCCACTGGGTATTGGAGGTAGGCCCCTTCGGTTGGCTTGGCACCTCGCGGAATCAGCCACAAGCGGCGTAGCCCCATCACGTGGTCGATGCGCAGGCCGCCGGCATGGGCCAGGTTGGCTCGCAGCATCTCAATGAAGGCGCGATAGCCATTGCGCTTGAGGCCCTCGGGGGAAAAGGCGCAGATGCCCCAGTCCTGCCCCGAGCGGTTCAGGATGTCGGGCGGAGCACCCACCTTGAGGTCGGCCAGCAGTTCGTCCTGGCGGCTCCAGGCCTGGCTGCCGGCCCCGTCGGCACCCACCGCCAGGTCGGCGATCAAACCTATCACCATGCCATTGCTGCGGGCCGCGGCCTGGACGCGTTGCAGGCCGCGCTCGGTCAGCCATTGGCAAAATGCCTGGAACTCGACCTCGGCCTGATGGGCGTCGGCGAACGCCTCGACTTCAGGGTGATAAGGGTCGTGCCAGGCACTTGGCCAGGCTCGCCAGTCAGCGCCCAGACCTCGTGCCTTGGCCTGGATCTGTAGCACTTCGAAGCGGCAGTGGTGCTCCAGCGCCTGGCCACCGGCGGCGCGGAAACTGTCGAAGTCCTCGCGCAGCGGGTGATCGCTCTGGCTGAAATCCCGATACAGGGCTTGCAGCAGACGTTCATGGGCATCGGCTGCGCGGGGCCAGTCGACCAGAGGGCCTTGTTCCAGGTCTTCCAGGATGTGTTCAAGGCCGCAGGCCTCGATGGCCATGCGCACGGAGCGCTCGCCGAGCAGTGCGGCGGGGCTTGAATACAGGGTGTTGAGCAACAATCGGCTGGATGGCGAGTAGGGGCTGTAGTGCTCCTGGTCGATGGCCGAGAGTGCATGAACCGGACTGATGGCCAGGGCATCGGCACCGCGTTCGGCGGCGCTGCGAGCGAGTTGCTCAAGGGCCAGGCAGTCACCGAAGCCACCGTCGCCGTCGCGGCGCAGGCTGTAAAGCTGCACGGCCAGGCCCCAGCAGCGTGGCGGCGGTTGCGTCACGGCCTCGTCCAGGCTATGGCAGCGCAGCGGTGCCACAGCCAGGGTGAAGCTGCGGCTGTCGATGTCCACGGTGTGATAGCCGATGGGCAGGTCACCGGGCAGGCGGGCCTGGGCGTCCAGGGTCAGCAGGCGCTGGCTGCCATCCTCCAAGGTGCAATGGGCCTGGGTTGCGGCGCTGAAGTAGCGTTGCAGTGGCAACGGCTGGCCGACGTCGGCAGTCAGCAGCGGCGGTAGGTGCTCGCTGTCTTCGGCTGCTTCCACGGCCCGCAGGCTGGCCAGGACAGCGGCATCGTCCTGGGCGCAGTGGCCCAGGGCTTCGAGCACGTTGCGCAGCACATCGTCGCTGACCTGCTGGGGCCTGGCGTTGGCGTCGATCCAGTCGCGGGCCAGACCGACGCGGGCAGCCAGGCGGTGCAGTGGGGTATCGCTCATGGGCGCTCCTGACCAGGTGTGAGCAGGCTGACCACGCAGCTGTAGGCGGCCAGGTGGGAATCGGGGTGGGCACTGTCGCTGGTGTCGAACACGCGTTGTTCGAAGCCGGGCAGTCCGACCGGTTGGGCGGTGTCGGCCAGGTTCAGGTCGATACGCAGGGTGTTGCCATTGCCCAGGCGCCAGCGGGCGGTGAGGGCTTTTTCGCCGAGCACCTCGGCACCCAGCGCACGGCAACCAGGTAGCTGCGGGATGATGTAGCGGTGGCGCAGGTCGAGCAGGTGCTGGTAAAGACCGTGCCAGCCGGCGAGCACTTCCTTGGCCAGAGGCCGGGAAGCGTCGAAGGTGTCTGGCGCATTGGGGTCGGGGATCTGCTCGCGTGATTGCGGCTGGGTGAATGCAGCGAAGTGGGCGAACTCGTTGCGCCGGCCCTCGCGCACGGCATCGGCCAATTCGTCGTGAAAATCAGTGAAGAACAGGAACGGCCGGCAACTGCCGTCGTCGTCGCCCATGAACAGCAGCGGAATCATCGGTGCCATCAGTAACAGGGCGGTGGCGGCGCGTAAGGCCGCAGGCGGGCAGAGCCGGCTCAGGCGCTCGCCGAGGGCGCGGTTGCCGACCTGATCATGGTTCTGCAGGAACAGCACGAACGAGGTGGGCGCCAGGTGCCCGCTGGGCTCGCCCCGTGGGGTGCCGTGGCGGTTGGCCTGGCCCTGGAACACGAAGCCTTCTGTCAGGCAGCGTGCCAACTGTTCGATCGGGCGGTGCTGGTAGTCGGCATAGTAGCCTTCGGTTTCACCCGTCAGCAGTACATGCAGGGCATTGTGGCCGTCGTCGTTCCACTGCGCATCGAAGCCTTGTTCCAGCAGGAAAGCCTGGTTGTGCTCGTTCTCCAGCACCAGCCAGACATGCCGGCCGGGGGAGACGGCTGCGCGCACCCGTTGTGCCAACTCGCGCAGGAAGTCGGGGTGGTCGATGGCGTGCACCGCATCCAGGCGCAGGCCATCGCAGCGGTAGTCGCACACCCACATCAGTGCATTCTGAATGAAGAACTCCCGCACCTCGGGGCGACGGAAGTCGATGGCCGCGCCCCAGGGGGTGTGTTTGTCCTCGCGGAAGAATGGGCTGGCATAGTGGTGCAGGTAATTGCCGTGGGGGCCGAAGTGGTTGTAGACCACATCCACCAGCACCATCAGCCCCTGGCCGTGGGCCTGGTCGACCAGCGCGCACAGTTGCTCTGGGCTGCCATAGCTGTGCTGGGGGGCGTAGGGGAACACGCCGTCGTAGCCCCAATTGCGCGTGCCGGGGAACTGCCCAAGGGGCATCAGCTCGATGGCGCTGATACCCAGCTGTGCCAGGCGCGGCAGCTGCCGGGCAACCCCGGCATAGCCATCGAGCACACCCACGTGCAATTCCTGGATCACGGCCTCGTGCCATGGTCGACCTTGCCAGGGGTGCTGCCAATCATAGGCGTGCGTATCCACCAGTTGGCTAGGGCCGTCGACCCCCTCGGGCTGGTAGCGTGATGCCGGGTCGGCTACCCATTGCTCGCCGTCGATACAATAGCGATAACGGTCACCGGCCTGGCACTGGGCAACCCCGGTGTACCAGCCGTCGTTTTCCGGCAGTAGCTCGATCGCCGGCTGTTGCTCCAGTTGAAGGCTCACGCTGCGCGCATCCGGCGCCCAGAGGGCGAAGCGCGCCGACGTGGCGTCCAGCAGGTGTGCGCCATGCCTGTGCATCTTCGGCCTCCGCTCTAGTGGCTGAACTGTGCCTGTTTGACCAAGTCCTCGTAGAGGCGGGCGTAGGGTTCCACCGCCTGGCACCAGTTGAACGGTTGGGTCATTGACAGGCAGCGCATGGCATTGAGCAGATCCGGTTTGCCGTAGACATAAAAGGCTCGGCTCAAGGCTTCGCGGTAGCTCTCGACCGTCGACTCGTCGAACAGGAAACCGGTGACACCGTTTTCGATGGTGTCGGCCAGCCCGCCCGTATTGCGTGCCACTGGCAGCGAGCCGAAGCGCTGAGCGTACATCTGGCTCAGGCCACAGGGCTCGTAGCGAGAGGGCATGAGCAGGAAGTCGCTGCCGGCGAACATGCGCCGGGCATCGGTTTCGTTGAAGCCGATGCGCACGCCGATACGGCCGGGGTGGCGCAGGGCCAACTCACGCATGGCTTGCTCTTCTTCGGGCTCGCCACGGCCGATGATCGCGATCTGCCCGCCCTGTTCGACGATGTAGTCGGCGACGCCCAGGGTCAGGTCCAGACCTTTCTGGTACACCAGCCGCGAAACCACGGCGAACAGTGGGCCTTCGGACGGTGCCAGCCCGAACAGCTCACGTACCTCTTGGGCATTGCGCGCCTTGCCGTCCCAGTCGTTGATGCTGAAGTTGTGCTGCAGGTACTTGTCGGTGGCCGAGTCCCAGCTTTCGTCGATGCCGTTGGGGATGCCGCCGAGCAGGCCTTGCTGGGCCTTGCTGGCGAGGAAGCCATCCAGGCCGCAACCGAATTCGGGGGTGGTGATTTCCCGGGCGTAGGTGGCACTGACCGTGGTGATATGGCTGGAATAGGCAAGGCCTGCCTTGAGGAACGACAGCTTGCCGTAGAACTCCATGCCTTCCTGCTGCATGGCGTGCTCGGGGATCGCCAGTTCCGGGCTGCAACCGCGGCTGTAGACCCCTTGATAGGCGAGGTTGTGGATGGTGAACAGGGTCGGCGTGTTGAGCCCGCGCCAGTGCATGTAGGCGGGAGCAAGGCCGGCCGGCCAGTCATGGGCATGAACCACCTCGGGCTTCCAGTGGATCATGCCTTCGCCGGCAGCGATCTCGGCTGCGGCCAGGCCCAGGCGGGCGAAGCGGATGTGGTTGTCAGGCCAGTCGCGGCCGTTGTTGGCACCATAGGGTGTGCCGTCGCGCTGATACAGTTCGGGGCAGATCAGCACATAAATGACCAGCCCGTCGGCCAAGTCCATGCGGCCGATCTTGCACGGCGGCAGGGCCGCGTGACCGCCCAATTCGCCAACGATGTGAATGGGGTTGTCGCTCTCCATCACCTGGCGGTAGCCGGGGATCAGTACCCGGACATCATGCAGGTGAGCAAGCGCCCGAGGCAGTGCCGCGGACACGTCGCCCAACCCGCCGGTCTTGACCAGGTCGGCGATTTCCGAGGTGACGAACAGGATCTTGCGCTTGTTGGGATTGTGCTGGCGCTGGGCGCCAGGTGCCTTGGCTGTCGTGGCGAAGTCCGGGGTAAGCGGCTCGCGATTGTCCGGTTTGAATGAATCTACATGAGGTTCGACAGCGGCACTGATCATACTTCTCTCCGTCCCTATGTTTGGTCGGGTGCTGGCACCCTTTGCGTTATGTCGTGCTGGTTCTCTCTGAATGCGTTTCTTCGTAGTGCAGTCCTTGCCCCTGAGTCGTGCGCGCAGGCACTGCGCGATCGGCATTCCGGCCGAAAGCGTTTGACTGAATGGGGTGGGTAAGCCTTAGCGTGGGAAGTCCCTTTGCAATGGCCTGTTTACTCCATGACCCGCCGCCTTTTCAGAAAGTTCGACTTTTTTTCCGTCGCTTTTCTACACAGCAAATGGCGGGCCGAAATCAGAGTGTAGGAGACAGGGAGATAAAAAGGTGACCCGTCGGTCACTTTCGTTATGACGCGCGTTAGACGCAAACGTTGGCGTATGTGACAGGATGTGAATGGTGTGTTCCAGGGTGGGGCAGGGGCCAGAAGTGCGTGCGACATGATGTGTCGGCAAATAGCACCTCGCACCGTTTTGGTGCGTCACGGGGAGGGTGTAGGCGGGCGTATAAAGCACGATGTGAAGCAGAGTGGGAGCCAGGAGAGCCCCCACGACAGGGTTCAATCAGACGCTGACGGCTTTGCCACCGTTGCGGCTTTGTGCCAGTTGCAGGTTCAGCAGGGCCACCTGCTGCTTGAGTTGGTCGCGTTCTTCTTTCAAGCGAGCCAGTTCGTCGCGGCGGACGCTTACATAAAGGGTCTGGACGGGAGTAGCAGGCATCAAGGTACCCATTGCACACCTCGCAATTGGCTAGTGACGTTTTAAGCGTAGACGCTCGCGCGGCGCGCATTCTGAATTCTTTCTGCCGCGTTGGGAACTTTTTTGTTTATGGTTGTCGCGCCGTTCGTCGGTGAACCTCATGGCGGAGCGCTGGACTAATCTGAACACCTGAACCGCCTTGTCATCCATTTCTAAGGGGAGCGTCGGCACATGCAACTGGGAATCGTCGGGCTGGGCCGCATGGGCGGCAATATCGCAAGACGGCTGATGCGCGCAGGGCATCGCACCGTGGTCAACGACCGCAACCGTGAAGCCATTACGGCACTGGAGGGGGAGGGCGCGCAAGGCGCGCACGACCTCGGCGCACTGGTACAGAAGCTGAAGGCACCCCGCGCAGTATGGGTAATGCTGCCTGCGGGCGAGCCGACCGAGCAGACCATCGCCCAACTGGCCGACATGCTTGAGCCGGGGGATGCGATCATCGACGGCGGCAATACGTTCTACAAGGACGATGTACGCCGCGCCGCCGAACTTGCCAAGCGTGGGCTGCATTACCTGGATGTCGGCACCTCGGGTGGTGTGTGGGGCCTTGAGCGTGGCTACTGCATGATGATCGGCGGTGAAAAAGAGGTGTTCGAGCGCCTCGAGCCGCTGTTCAAGGCCCTGGCGCCCGGTGTCGGCGACATCCCGCGTACCCAGGGGCGCAGTGGTGAGTACCAGCGTGCCGAGCACGGCTACATCCATGCAGGCCCGCCCGGCGCCGGGCACTACGTGAAGATGATCCACAACGGCATCGAATATGGGCTGATGCAAGCCTACGCCGAGGGCTTCGACCTGCTGCGCAGCAAGGGCGGCAATGAGCTGCCAGAAGAGCAGCGCTTCGACCTCGATGTGGCTGAAATCGCCGAAGTCTGGCGCCGCGGCAGCGTCGTCACCTCCTGGCTGCTTGACCTCACCGCCGATGCGTTGGTTGCCGATCCGCAGCTCGCGCAGCTCAGTGGCTCGGTGTCCGACAGCGGCGAAGGGCGCTGGACCATCGACGCCGCCGTCGAGCAGGCCGTGCCGGTGCCGGTGCTCTCC
Organism: Pseudomonas taiwanensis DSM 21245; assembly: GCF_000425785.1. Classification (GTDB taxonomy): domain Bacteria; phylum Pseudomonadota; class Gammaproteobacteria; order Pseudomonadales; family Pseudomonadaceae; genus Aquipseudomonas; species Aquipseudomonas taiwanensis. The sequence goes on along the minus strand of NZ_AUEC01000015.1, from coordinate 96,315 downwards.
AGCGCGCTGTTCGCCCGCTTCCGTTCACGCCAGCAGCAGGGGACTTATGGCGACAAGATCCTTTCTGCCATGCGCCTGGGTTTCGGTGGCCACATCGAGAAGAAAGGCGAATGACCAGACCGACCATTCCTGCTGCCCCCCCTTGCACCCTGTTTCTGTTCGGCGCCAACGGCGACCTGGTCAAGCGCCTGCTGATGCCGGCGCTGTACAACCTCAGCCGCGACGGGTTGCTCGACCGTAACCTGCGCATCGTTGGCGTCGACCACAACCCGGCCAGCGCAGAAGACTTCGCCGAGCGCCTGCACCGCTTCATGCTCGAACGCGACCCCCAGTGCCTGGACGAAAAGCGCTGGCAGCGTCTGGCCAAGTCGCTGGATTACCAGACCGGCGATTTTCTCGATCCGGCCACCTACACCGCCCTGACCAAACGCATCGACAAGACCAGTCATGGCAACGCGATCTTCTACCTGGCCACTTCGCCACGATTCTTTCCTGAAGTGGCCCAGCGCTTGGGTGAGGCCGGACTGCTTGACGAGCGCGCAGGGGGCTTTCGCCGGGTGGTGGTGGAAAAGCCGTTCGGCACCGACCTGGCCAGCGCCGAAGCCTTGAACGCCTGCTTGCTCAAAGTGATGAGCGAGCGGCAGATCTACCGCATCGACCACTACCTGGGCAAGGAAACGGTGCAGAACATTCTGGTCAGCCGCTTCTCCAACGGCCTGTTCGAGTCGTTCTGGAACAACCACTACATCGACCACGTACAGATCACGGCGGCGGAGACCGTCGGCGTCGAAACCCGGGGGGCGTTCTACGACCATACCGGCGCACTGCGCGACATGGTGCCCAACCACTTGTTCCAGCTGTTGGCGATGGTCGCGATGGAGCCGCCGGCAGCCTTCGGCGCCGACGCCGTGCGCAGCGAGAAGGCCAAGGTCATTGGCGCCATTCGGCCCTGGTCGACGAAGCTTGCGTTGAAGAATTCGGTGCGCGGCCAGTACACCGCTGGCAAACAGGGCCGCAAGCGCCTGCCCGGTTACCGCCAGGAGCCCAATGTTGCCGAAGACAGCCAGACCGAGACCTACGTCGCGCTGAAGGTGATGATCGACAATTGGCGTTGGGCCGGTGTGCCGTTCTACCTGCGTACCGGCAAGCGCATGAGCGTGCGTGATACCGAGATCGCCATCTGCTTCAAGCCTGCACCCTATGCTCAGTTTCGCGAGTCCGAGCTGGAGCGGCCGAAGCCCAACTACCTGAAGATCCAGATCCAGCCTAACGAAGGCATGTGGTTCGACCTGCAGGCCAAGCGCCCTGGGCCGGAACTGGTGATGGAGAACGTCGAGCTCGGGTTCGCCTACAAGGATTTCTTCAAGATGACCCCGGCCACCGGCTACGAGACGCTGATCTACGATTGCCTGACCGGCGACCAGACCTTGTTCCAGCGCGCCGACAACATCGAGAACGGCTGGCGCGCGGTGCAGCCGTTTCTCGACGCCTGGGCCACGGACGGTGAAGTGCATGCATACCCGGCGGGCGAGGATGGCCCTGAAGCGGGCAACGAGCTGTTGGCCCGGGACAAGCGTGAGTGGCACACGCTGGGTTGACCGACCGCTGGCCCCCTATTGCGCCAAGGTCCAGGCCATCACAGCATGAAGCCGCATAACGGCTGCCTGCATTCCCTGCAAACCTGTTAGCCTTGACAGGTTTCAGGCGTTTTGGACAGGCCATGGCCAACCACAAGATCGAAATCCGTCGGCGCAATGTAGAGAAGATTCTGCAGGCGGCCGAGAAAGTGTTCGCTGAGAAGGGATTCGGCGCAACTTCCATGGGTGACATTGCCGAGCAGGCCGAACTGCCGCGCTCCAATCTGCACTATTACTTCAGCACCAAGGACGACCTGTACCGCGCGGTATTGCAGGACCTGCTGGACGTGTGGAAGCAGGATGCGCTGTGCTTCGAAAGCTTCGATGACCCCCGGGTGGTGCTCACCAGTTACATCCGCGCCAAGATGGGCCATTCGCGTACCCGTCCGTTGGGTTCGAAGATCTGGGCCGAAGAAATGCTGCATGGCGCGCCGCTGTTGGGGGCTAGCCTGGATGAAATCCTGGTGCCCTGGGCGCAGCTCAAGGAGGCGAAGATCCGCCGTTGGGTGGAGGAGGGGCGCATCCTGGCGGTGGAGCCATCGGCGCTGTTGTACATGATCTGGGCGGCGACCCAGCACTATGCCGACTTCGGTTACCAGGTGGCCCTGCTCAATGGCGGGGAGCCGCTGTCGGACCTGGCATTCGAAAGTGCGGTGCAGACGGTGACCTGTGTGATCCTGCGCGGAATCGGCCTGGAGCCGTGACGCGGATCGCCGGCAAGCCTGCCCGTACAGGGATCGCTACACACCTGTAGGCGCCGGCTTGCTGGCGATGTGGCCCTCAGAAGCCTCTGTCCGAGTGGGTCAGCTGGCTTCGCGATAGGGGTTGCGTGGGTCCTGCGTCCAGTTCATGTACGGCTTGCCGGTATCCTGCGCCACCATTTCGATGCAGTGCTCCACCGGGCAGGTGATCTGGCACAGGTTACAGCCCACGCATTCCTCTTCGATCACGCTGTAGCTGTGCGTTGCGTCCTCCTTCAACGTGCTGGCGATCGCCTGGTGCGAGGTATCCTCGCAGGCGATATGGCAGCGTCCGCACCCGATACAGGCATCCTGGTCGATGTGCGCCACCGACTTGTAGTTCATGTCGAGGTATTTCCAGTCCGTGGTATGCCCCACCGCCAAGCCGCGGAAAGTCTCCAGATTCTGGTAACCATGCTGGTCCATCCAGCGCGCCAGTCCGTCCTTCATGTCCTCGACGATGCGAAAACCATGCAGCATCGCCGCCGTGCACACTTGCACCGCACCGCTGCCCAGCGCGATGAACTCGGCCGCGTCGCGCCAGTTGCCGATCCCGCCGATGCCGCAGATCGGTAGCCCGCGGGTTTCAGGGTCGCGGGCGATCTCGGCGACCATGTTCAGGGCAATGGGTTTGACCGCCGACCCACAGTAGCCTCCGTGGGTGCTTTGGTCGCCGACGATGGGGTGGGCGACCATGCGGTCCAGGTCGACGCTGGTGATCGAGTTGATGGTGTTGATCAACGACACCGCATCGGCGCCCCCGCGATGGGCAGCGCGCGCCGATTGGCGAATGTCGGTGATGTTGGGGGTCAGCTTGACGATCACCGGCAGCGAGCAGTGCGTCTTGCACCAGCGGGTGACCATCTCCACGTACTCAGGCACTTGGCCGACGGCTGCGCCCATGCCGCGCTCCGGCATGCCATGGGGGCAGCCGAAGTTCAACTCGATGCCGTCGGCCCCCGTGGCTTCGACCAGCGGCAAGATGAATTTCCACGACTCTTCCACGCACGGCACCATCAGCGAGACGATCAGCGCGCGGTCGGGCCAGTCCTTCTTCACCTGGGTGATTTCCCGCAGGTTGATCTCCAGCGAACGGTCGGTGATCAGCTCGATGTTATTGATGCCCTGTACGGTACGGTTGGCGCCATAGTGCGCCGAATAGCGCGACGACACGTTGACCGCCGCTGGGTCTTCGCCCAGGGTTTTCCAGACCACACCGCCCCAGCCCGCTTCGAAGGCGCGCACGACGTTGTAGGCCTTGTCGGTGGGCGGCGCGGAAGCCAGCCAGAAAGGGTTTGGGGCCTTGATGCCGGCGAATACGATGGACAAGTCGGCCATTTACGCAGCCTCCACGTTGAGCATGAGTTGGGCATGGATGGCTTCGGCGGCCAGCTTGCCGTGTTGTACGGCCTGGACGGTCAGATCCTGGCCCAGGTTGGTGCAGTCGCCACCGGCGTATACGCCCGGCAGGCTGGTCCGGAGGTGCGCATCGACGCGAATCCGCTCGCCGTCGCGGTCTAGTTGTGCCGCCAGCGGGTCGCCGAGGCAGGCTTCGTCGAAGGACTGGCCGATGGCTTTGAAGATGGCGTCGGCAGCCAGCTCGAAGGTTTCGCCCGTGTCGGTCAGGCGACCCTCCTGCAGGTGCGTGCGGGCGAAACGCATACCGCGCACACGGCCGTCATCGTCCAGCAGGACGGCATCCGGGCGCGCCCAGGTGTGCAGGCGCACCTGGTTGGCCTTGGCAATGTCCTGCTCGTGGCCAGTGGCGCCCATGTCGGCATGGCCACGGCGATAGACCAGATTGACGTCGCGTGCGCCCAGCCGGCTCATTTGCACGGCCATGTCGATGGCTGTGTTGCCAGCGCCAATCACCAGGCAGCGGTCGGCCAGCGGCAGTTGCGAGAGGTCATCGGCCTGGCGCAGTTCGCGGATGTATTCAGTGGCGGCCAGCAAGCCGGCGGCTTCTTCGTCGGCCAGGCCGAGCTGGCGCACGGCACCAAGGCCCAGGCCGAGGAACACGGCGTCATACTGGTCGCGCAGTTCGGCGAGGCTTAGGTTGCTGCCCAGGCGTTGGCCGTGGCGAATCTCGATGCCACCGATGCCCAGCAGGAACGCCACCTCGCGCTGGGCATAGTCATCCACCAGCTTGTAACGGGCGATGCCGTATTCATTCAGGCCACCGGCTTTTTCACTGGCCTCGAACACCACCACATCATGGCCATGCATGGCCAGGCGATGGGCACACGACAGCCCGGCGGGGCCAGCGCCTACGACGGCAATACGCTTGCCGGTGGATGGGGAGCGGCTGAACGGGTGCTCAGTGAACTGTGCGTTGTCCAGGGCGTAGCGTTGCAGCTGGCCGATCAGGACCGGTGCGCACTCCTGGGCATTGTTGCGCACACAGGCTTGCTGGCAGAGGATTTCGGTAGGGCAGACGCGGGCGCAGCTGCCCCCCAGGATGTTGGCCGAGAGAATACGCTCGGCGGCACCTTGCAGGTTTTCATCGCTGATGCGGTGGATGAACGAAGGGATGTCGATCTCGCTGGGGCAGGCGTTGACGCAGGGGGCGTCGTAGCAATACAGGCAGCGGGCGCTTTCCACGGCAGCCTGGCGCGGGGTGAGCGGCGGCGCGAGGTCGGTGAACTGCTCGGCCAGTTGGTCGGCGCCGGCCCGGGGGCGCGGCAAGTGCTTCAGGGCGTCGATCACGGTTGTAGCCTCTTTGATTTTATTGGGTGTGGCTCAATCGCCGGCAAGCCGGCTCCTGTAGGTCCATGGATGACCTTGAAGTGGATGCGGTCTATGCAGGAGCCGGTGTGCCGGCGATGGGCTGCGTAGCAGCCTCAACAGCACTATCGCTGGACGGGCGTCGGGCGCTGTTGTTCGGCGCGTCGCTCCAGCACCTCGTACACCGAGGGGTAGGGTGGACGTTCCACGTAACGGCCCGCGCCGGGTTCCGCACGCAGGTCGCCATCGGCCCACAACACACGGCCCTGGCTGATGGTGTGGCTGGGTATGCCCCGCACGGTGCGGCCTTCGAAGATGTTGAAGTCCACCCGCTGGTGGTGGGTCTGCGCCGAGATCGTGCGGGTGCCTTGTGGGTCCCACAGCACCAGGTCGGCATCGGCACCGACGCGGATGGCGCCCTTGCGCGGAAACAGGTTGAAGATCTTCGCGGTGTTGGTGGATGTGAGCGCGACGAACTCATGCATCGACAGCCGCCCGCTGTTGACGCCGGCATCCCACAGTACGGCCATGCGGTCTTCGATGCCCGCGGTCCCGTTTGGAATTCGACTGAAGTCGTTGCGTCCCATGGCTTTCTGTTCGGCGCAGAAGCAGCAGTGGTCGGTAGCGGTGGTATGAATGCTGCCCGACTGAAGGCCTCGCCACAGCGCTTCCTGGTGTTCGCGTGGGCGGAAGGGAGGGCTCATCACGTGCCCGGCCGCGGTGGCCCAGTCCGGGTGACGGTAGACGCTGTCATCGATCAGCAGGTGGCCGGGCAGCACTTCGCCGTATACCGGTTGACCCTTGGCCCGTGCGTAGGTGATTTCGTCCAGCGCTTCCTTGCAGGACACATGGACCAGGTACAGCGGCGTGCCGAGGGTCTCGGCAATGCGGATTGCCCGGCTGGCGGCTTCGCCTTCGACCTGGGAAGGGCGCGACAGCGGATGCGCTTCAGGCCCGGTCATGCCTTGGGCGAGCAGTTTCTGCTGCAGGTGATAGACCAGCTCGCCATTCTCGGCATGCACCGTAGGTACCGCGCCCAACTGCAGGCAGCGCTCGAAGCTGGCGACCAAGGTGTCGTCGGCGGCCATGATAGCGTTCTTGTAGGCCATGAAGTGCTTGAAGCTGTTCACCCCGTGCTTGGCCACCAGCTCGCCCATCTCCTCGGCCACCTGTTCGCTCCACCAGGTGATGGCGACATGGAAGCCATAGTCGGCGGCAGACTTCTGCGCCCAACCGCGCCAGGTGTGGAAGGCATCCAGCAACGACTGCTGAGGGTTGGGGATGACGAAGTCGATGATCGAGGTGGTGCCGCCGGCCAGCCCCGCAGCGGTGCCGCTGAAGAAGTCCTCGCTGGCCACGGTGCCCATGAAGGGCAATTGCATATGGGTATGTGGGTCGATACCGCCTGGCATCAGGTACTGACCACTGCCGTCGAGGACTTCGCAATCGGTGGGGACGTCGAGGTTCTGGCCAATGGCGCGGATCAAACCCTCGGCACACAGGACATCAGCGGAAAAACTTTCTTCGTGGGTAACCACGGTGGCACCACGGATCAACAGGGACATGCCGTTTTCCTCGCAGGCTGACCGGTCGAACGCCGGTTCTTGAAGTTTTGATGCCAGTGGCTGGAGGTTGCGATGCAATCCTGTCAGGCCTGACAAGAATGGAATCTAGATGCTGATCAGAGAATGATCAAGAAAAAAGTTTATGAACTTATAACCAAATTAAGTGCTTGAAAAATAAAGAATAAAATCACAAATCACCAAAATGGAACGGTCTCTCACCATTTTGACGCACTTGACAGGAAGCGAAATTGGTCAAGATTTTCTATGCAAAATCAGCTGCTTGATGATTGTCCTGCCGGCGCAGGGGGGCCGCTGTTTTTTCAGGCCGCACCAGATTGAAACCCTGGGTGTTGGACACGCCAGGTGTACGGCAGGCAGGTGATGGCCATAGCGCTGTCGTCGGTATTGATGAATACGCTTGCAAGTCAGTGAGTTACCTCCGGTCGGCGGCGACCAAACGGGGCGGCCTTGGCCAACCCGGCACGGTTGTTGAACTGCGTTGGCCGCGACCGCCTGGCCGGGCCGGAGGTGCAGTACTGGTGGTGTGTGTGCTCCGGCCATCGCGTTAGCCCGATGAGCGACAACTAGAAAAAGAACCTGGAGAGCCCCATGCAACAGAGCAGATCGGAAGTGATCGAACAGGACGGGTTGTTCGAGCTGTCCGCCGGCAGCGACGTCCTCGACAGCCCCCGCTACAACCACGATATCGCACCGACCAAAGTGCATCAGCGCACCTGGAACAAATGGCACATCACGGCGTTGTGGGTGGGCATGTCCATCTGCGTGCCTACCTACACCCTCGGCGGGGTGCTCACTGCCTATTTTGGCCTGAGCGTGGGCGAAGCGTTGCTGGCCATCCTATTGGCCAACGTGATCGTGTTGATCCCGCTGACACTCAACGCCTTCGCTGGCACCAAGTACGGCATTCCTTTTCCGGTTCTGCTGCGTTCCTCGTTCGGCATCATCGGCTCCAATGTGCCGTGCCTGATTCGCGCAGTAGTGGCCTGTGGCTGGTTCGGTATCCAGACCATGTTCGGCGGGTTGGCGATTCACCTGTTCCTGGGCTCGATGTTCGAAGGCTGGAAGGCCCTGGGCGGCACCGGCGAGGTGATCGGCTTCATGATCTTCTGGGTGCTCAACCTGTGGGTAGTGTTGCGCGGTGCGGAGTCGATCAAGTGGCTGGAAACCCTCTCGGCCCCCTTGCTGGTAGCGGTGGGCTTCGGTTTGCTGTTCTGGGCCTTGCCACACATGTCGATGACCGAGCTGCTGGCTCAGCCGCCCAAACGCCCGGAAGGGGCTAGCATGGCCAGCTACTTCTGCGCAGGGCTCACCGCCATGGTGGGGTTCTGGGCCACACTCTCGTTGAACATTCCTGACTTCAGTCGGTACGCCAAAAGCCAGAAAGACCAGATTCTCGGGCAGATCCTTGGCTTACCCCTGACCATGTTCCTGTTCGCCTCGTTGGGCGTGGTGATGACCGCGGCATCGGCCTCGCTGGTGGGTGAGACGGTGTCCGACCCCGTGAGCCTGATCGGCAAGATCCAGAGTCCGGGCTGGGTGGCACTGGCCATGGCGCTGATCGTGATCGCCACGTTGTCGACCAACACGGCGGCGAACATCGTCTCACCGACCAACGACTTCCAGAACATCGCGCCACGCCTGATCGGGCGAAGCCGCGCAGTCTGGCTTACCGGATTCATCGGCCTGGCACTGATGGGCCACGAGCTGCTGAAAAAGCTAGGCTGGATCGTCTCGGATGTGAGCCTGGAAAGTATCTATTCCAACTGGTTGCTGGGTTACTCCAGTCTGCTGGGGCCGATTGCCGGAATCATGGTCGTGGACTATTTCCTGATCCGTCGTCAGCGTCTGGACCTCGCCGGACTGTACCGCGACGACGTGTATCCGGCCTGGAACTGGGCAGGCTTCGCCGCCTTCGCGCTGCCGGTGGCGCTGACCGTGATGGCGATCGGCAACAGCAGCTTCAGCTGGTTCTATGACTACGGCTGGTTCACCGGGTCGCTGCTGGGCGGCGTGTTGTATTACGTGCTCGGTGGTGTGGCGGTGCGTGGAGCGGCGCGGCTGGCCAAGCCATTGCCGTAAGACGTGTGCTGGCTTCATCGCCCGCTTGCGGCGATGGCAACAGCGCGACTTCGATGATGATTGCAGACAACAAGAACGCCTGAGGAGACAACCCCATGAGCTTCGTCTTGAAACCGTCCGAACGCCACGTCAACAGCGAACGCCTCTGGCAGTCGCTGATGGACCTCGCGCGCCTCGGTGCCACCGCCAAGGGCGGCGTCTGCCGCCTGGCCCTGACCGACCTCGACCGCCAGGCCCGTGACCTGTTCGTCAAATGGTGCGAAGCCGCGGGGTGTAGCGTCAGTGTCGATAAGGTCGGCAACATCTTCGCCCGCAGGCCCGGCCGCAACCCCGCATTGCCGCCCGTGATGACCGGCAGCCATATCGACACCCAGCCCACCGGCGGCAAGTTCGATGGTTGCTTCGGAGTGATGGCCGGGCTAGAAGTGATCCGCACCCTCAATGACTTGGGGGTGGAAACCGAGGCGCCGCTTGAGGTGGTGGTGTGGACCAACGAGGAAGGTTCACGCTTCGCGCCCTGCATGATGGGCTCTGGGGTGTTCGCCGGTAAGTTCACCCTGGAGGAAACCCTGGCCAAGCGCGATGCCCAGGGGGTGACTGTCGGTGAGGCGTTGAGTGGCATCGGCTACGCAGGTGAGCGTGCGGTGCTGGGCCATACGGTCGGCGCTTATTTCGAAGCGCATATCGAGCAGGGACCGATTCTCGAAGACCAGGCCAAGACCATCGGCGTGGTGCTGGGCGCACTGGGACAGAAGTGGTTCGACCTGACTTTGCGTGGCGTCGAGGCCCATGCTGGCCCGACCCCCATGCACTTGCGTAAGGATGCCCTGGTAGGCGCCGCCGCCGTGGTCGAGGCGGTCAACCGTGCCGCGCTCGGGCACCAGCCGCATGCTTGTGGCACGGTCGGGTGCCTGCAGGCGTACCCGGGGTCGCGCAACGTCATTCCGGGGGAGGTGCGCATGACCCTGGACTTCCGTCACCTTGAAAGCGAGCGCCTGGATTCGATGATCGCCGACGTGCGCGCAGTGATCGAGGCCACTTGCGCCAAGCACGGTCTTAGCTATGAGCTGGTCCCGACGGCGGACTTCCCAGCGTTGTACTTCGACCCCACCTGCGTCGATGCCGTGCGCGAGTCGGCAGGTGCCTTGGGCCTGTCGCACATGGACATCGTCAGTGGCGCCGGGCATGACGCGATCTTCCTCGCCGAGCTGGGGCCGGCGGGGATGATCTTCGTGCCGTGCGAGAACGGCATCAGCCATAACGAGATCGAGAACGCCGCGCCAGAGGACCTGGCGGCCGGGTGCGCGGTGCTGTTGCGGGCCATGCTGGCGGCGTCTGAAGCGATTGCCAAAGGGAAGTTGGCAGCCTAGGAAGCGTGCCGGACTTGTCACCGGCAGCCCGGCCCCTACAGGTGTTGCGTCTTGCCTGTAGGCGCGGCGTCAAACGGCGTGCAGGCAGCCATCACGCCCGATGTGGTAGCGCTGCAGATCCCGCGCGAGGGTCAGGTTGCCACCGTAGTACGCCTGGGCTTCCTCGTGCACATCGTCGATACACGGGCTGCGCTGGGGGTTGGACTGGTAGCGGGCGCTGAAATGGGTCAGCACCAGGTTGCGCACGCCAGCCTGCGCGGCAAAGCGTGCGACCGCAGCTGCGGTGCTGTGGCCGTACGTTACCCCGTTGCGCGCGATGATCGCTTGGGTGAAGGTGGCTTCGTGCACCAGCACATCCGCGTTTCTGGCCACCTCGGCCAAAAGCTCAGGGTTATCGTTGTCGCCGCAGACGATGAGCTTCCGCGCAGGACGAGACGCCCGCAGGTAGTCGTGGCCATGCAGCACTCGTCCGTCGAATTCCACCGAAAGGCCCTGGGCCAGCTCGCCCCACAAGGGGCCACGGGGGATACCCTCGGCGTCCAGGCGCTGTACATCCAGGCGTGGCTCTGGGTTCAGCTCGGTGAACACGAAACCGACGCTAGGCACACGGTGCGACAGTTGCACGGTGTTCACCTGAAGGGTTTCGCTGCACCAGTCGGCCAGGCTCTCGACCGCCAGCAGACGCAGCTCGAACGGCAGGTAGGTTTCACTGGCCGCCAGGCTCAGGCGGATCCAGTCATGCAGCGCGTGAGGCAGCACCAGGTCCAAGGGTTCGGTGCGACCGCTCATGCCGGCGCTGGCCAGCAGGCCTGGAAGGCCAAAGCAATGGTCACCATGCACATGGGTGATGAAAATGCCGCGCAGGTCGCGTATCGACAGCGGTGTATGCAGCAATTGGTGCTGGGTGCCTTCGCCGCAATCGACCAGGTACCAGTGGCGACCACTGGCTTCGATCACGGCGGTGGCGCTGACATTACGGGTCTTGGTGGGCACCCCGGAAGAGGTGCCCAGAAACAGCAGGTCCAAGAGGTTGGCTCCGAAGGGGGTGGGCTTACACCTTAGCTCGGCTGGGTCAGGGCGTCGACGTTTCCTGGCGCCAGATCAGCTTGCTGGTGTCATAGCCTTGATTGCGGGCGATCGAAAGCATTTGTTCGCGCGTTTGCTCGGTGACCGTCGGTGTGCGTGACAGCAGCCACAGGTATTCCCGGTTCGGGTGACCCACCAAGGCAACGCGATAGTCCTGGTCGTGGTACAGCACCCAGTAATCGCCCTTGGTCAGTCCCGGCGCCAGGCGGCTGAACCAGTTGTCGAAAGTCACCCACAGCTTGTCGGTCTTGCCAGGCTGCTGCGCTTCGGCGATGCCTTTGGCTTCGTTCCACTGGCCGTCGTTTTCCTTGCAGCGGTTGGTCACGTCGATCCGGCCATCTTCGCGCAGACCGTAATGTGCCTCGGATTGTACGCAGTTGCGCTGGAAGAACATCGGCAACCGAGCCAGTTCGTACCAGGTGCCCTGGTAGCGTTGCAGGTCGACCTGCTGGGTAGTGGGAGGGGGGCGTTGATCGTCGCTGGAGCCTGCGCAGCCGGTCAGGGCCAGCGCCAGGGTCAGGCAGGAAAGCAGCAGGGGCGTGCGTGTTGCCATGGGTCATCTCCGTTTCGCGTAGAAAGGGCTCACCTGTCATTCGATGCGGGGGCGAGGCAAAAGTTGTACGCCGTTGAACAGCATACGCAGGTATCCACCGCACCCGTACGCACGTCGCGTACGGGATACCGGTGCAGGTCCCGCTACAGCCGACTTGTCGTCGATTGGGTCAGGATAGCCGCCTCACAACCAGTAGGTAACCGCCCACCAGCCCAGCCCGCCCATCACCACGGTGTAGGGCAGCGCCATCCACACCATCCGCCCATACGACAGTCGAATCAGTGGTGCGATCGCCGAGGTCAGCAGGAACAAAAAGGCCGCCTGCCCATTGGGTGTAGCCACGCTGGGCAGGTTGGTACCGGTGTTGATCGCCACCGCCAGGGTTTCGAAATGTTCGCGGCTCATGGCGCCGTCGAGGAAGGCTTGCTTGACCTCGGTGATGTAGATGGTGGCGACGAACACGTTGTCGCTGATCGCTGAGAGCAGGCCGTTGGCGAGGTACAGCATGCCCGGCTGCTGCTCGGCAGGCAGCGCCAGCACCCAGGCGATCAGCGGGCTGAACAGCTGTTGGTCATGGATGACCGCGACCACCGCGAAGAACACCACCAGCAGGGCCGTGAAGGGCATGGCGTCCTGGAAGGCTCGGCCCAGGCGATGCTCGTCGGTGATGCCGGTAAAGGCGGTGATAAGCACGATTACCAGCAGGCCGATCAGGCCGACTTCGGCGATGTGCAGGCCCAGACTGATGATCAGGATCAACGCGGCGAGGCCCTGTACCAGCAGGGCGAGGCGTTGCGCCGGGGTTCGGGCGGCATCATCTTCGGCGGCATAGGCGGCCAGCACATGGCGCACCGGTGCTGGCATCAACACGCCGTAACCGAATAGGCGCAGTTTTTCCAGCAGTACGCAGGTAACCAGTCCTGCACCCAGCACGGGGAGCGACACGGGTGCGACATTGAAGAAGAAGTCGGCGAAGTGCCAACCCATTTCATGGCCGATCAGCAGGTTCTGCGGCTCGCCTACCAAGGTACAAACGCCGCCCAGGGCCGTGCCGACCGCGCCGTGCATCAGCAGGCTGCGCAGGAAGGCGCGGAATTGGTCGAGGTCTTCGCGGTGCAACTGGGCGACCTCTTGGTCACTGTCCAGCGCGCTTTCCTCACGAGGGTTGGCGCCCGAAGCGACGCGGTGATACACCGCGTAAAAGCCCACGGCGGCGCTGATGATCACCGCCGTCACGGTCAGTGCGTCGAGGAAGGCCGAGAGGAATGCCGACAGCACACAGAACAGCAAGGCCAGCACGGCTTTGGAATGCACGCCCAGCAGAATCCGCGAGAACAGGTACAGCAGCAGCTCTTTCATGAAGTGGATGCCCGCCACCATGAACATCAGCAGCAGGATCACTGGGAAGTTGTGCTGTAACTCCTCGTACAATGCCTGGGGCGTTGTCATCCCCACCAGCAATGCTTCGATCAGCAGCAGGCCGCCGGGCATCAGCGGGTAGCACTTGAGCGCCATGCCCAGGGTGAAGATGAATTCGACGACCAGTAGCCAGCCAGCGGCCACCGGGCCAGCCGTGAACAGCAGCACTGGGTTCAGCACCAGGAACAGGCAGATGACGGCCTTGTACCAGCGCGGCGACTGGCCCAGAAAACTCTGGGCAAGCGCGCCCGTCAGGGAGCGGGACATGAATATGTTTCCTTATGATTCAGCGATGGCGCACGGTGCCGCATCAGCTGCCGTTAGGCAAGGCATGGAGTCCCGTTTTTGGCACAAGTGCGGCCACAGGGCTGGGTTAACATCCAGCGCTGTGAACCTTTCCCCTCAAGGAGTACCGCCCGTGACCGACTACAGCGCGTTCAAGGTCGAGCAGACCGACAACATCGCCCATGTGCAGATCAATCGTCCCGAGAAGATCAACGCGATGAATGCTGCCTTCTGGGAAGAAATCGTCGACATCTTCCAGTGGATCGACGACACCGATGCAGTACGGGCGGTGGTCATCAGTGGCGCGGGCAAACATTTCTCCTCCGGCATCGACCTGATGATGCTCGCCTCGCTGGCCGGGCAGATGGGCAAGGACGTGGGGCGCAATGCCCGTTTGCTGCGGCGCACCATCCTGCGCCTGCAAGCCTCGTTCAACGCCGTCGACAACTGCCGCAAGCCGGTGCTGGCAGCGATCCAAGGGTACTGCATCGGCGGCGCCATCGACCTGGTGTCGGCGTGCGACATGCGCTACTGCAGCCAGGATGCGCAGTTCTCGATCAAGGAAATCGACATGGGCATGGCGGCAGACGTCGGTACGTTGCAACGTTTGCCACGTATCATCGGCGACGGCATGATGCGTGAGCTGGCCTTCACCGGTCGCATGGTCGATGCCGACGAGGCGCTGCGCATCGGCCTGGTAAACCGGGTCTATGATGATCAGGCCGCGCTGCTGGACGGTGTCTTTGCCATCGCCCGCGAGATTGCCGCAAAATCGCCGATCGCCGTGGCCGGCACCAAGGAGATGCTCAGCTACATGCGCGACCATCGCATCGACGATGGCCTTGAATACATCGCTACCTGGAACGCCGCCATGCTGCAGTCCGAAGACCTGCGCGTGGCCGTGGCGGCGCACATGAGCAAACAGAAACCGACGTTCGCCGACTGACAGTCCGGGGGACGCGCTGCAAGGAACCTCCACATGTCAGCTCGCTGGATCACCGCAGTACTCGACCCGCAAATCACCGGGGGACTTGCCGTCGCCCGCAGCCCGGACGGGTTCCTGCTGGATGACAATGGCGCGCTGTTCCCCCGGGACTGGCTCAAGCGCCAGGACCTGGACGTGCTGTGCGAGCAGGGTATCGGCCACTTCGACGGCGAGCCCGTGTTCCTGCTCGAACTGCGCAGCGCCAGCGAGGTGCCGGGTTGCCATTGGCGCGGGCTACGTTCGTTCATGCTCGAAGGCGATTTCGAGACCTACAAGATTCTGGGCTATGCCGCGCAGATCGGCACCTGGGCGCGCGAGCACCGTTTTTGCGGCAGTTGCGGCCAGCCGATGACGCAAATTCGCTGGGAGCGGGCGATGTATTGCCAGCCCTGCGACCTGCGTAGCTACCCGCGTATCTCGCCGAGCATGATCGTGCTGGTGACCCGTGGCGACGAGATCCTGCTGGCCCGTTCGCCACGTTTCGTGAGCGGTGTCTACAGCACACTGGCCGGCTTCGCCGAGCCTGGTGAGTCGGCCGAGGATTGCCTGGTGCGTGAAGTGCGTGAGGAGGTCGCGGTTGAGGTGAAGGACATCCAGTACATCGGGAGCCAGTGCTGGCCGTTCCCGCATTCGATGATGCTGGGTTTCCATGCCGAGTACGCGGGGGGCGAGATCGTCATGCAGCCGGACGAGATCGAAGACGCCAAGTGGTTCAGCGTGCATGAACTGCCACCCCTGCCGGCCGGGCGCTCCATCGCCCGATACCTGATCGACCTGTATGTGGCGCGTCGTTTAGGCCTGCCCGAACCAGTGCTGCCACGCTAGGCGCACGGTCAAGGCCAGCACCACGGTGATGAACACCGGGCGGATGAACTTGCTGCCGCCGCTGATCGCCGTGCGTGCGCCGAAGAAGGCACCGACCATCACCGACAGGCCCATGCACAAGCCGACGATGTAGTCCACCTGCCCGGAAATGATGAACACCGTCAGCGCCGCGATGTTGCTGACGAAGTTCATGCTGCGCGCCACACCGCTGGCCCGTACCAAGTCGATGGGGTAGAGCAGCAAGGTGCTCACGGTCCAGAACGCGCCGGTGCCGGGGCCGGCCACACCGTCATAGAAGCCCAGGGTGAAGCCCTGGGGTAACTGCCACTTCTTCTTGATTGGCGCATCGGCGTCCAGGGGCGCCTTGGGCGTGCCACCGAACAACAGGTAGATACCGCAGGCGAAGACGATGACCGGGAGCATCTTGTTCAGCCATTCGGCGGGCATGTAGTGGGCGACCACCGCACCGATCAAGGCACCCACCAGTGTGCCGAGCAGTGCCCGACGCCATTGGGCAGGGTGGAACAGCTTGCGTCGGTAGTAGGTGAAACCGGCGGTAGCCGAACCGAAGGTCGAGCTGAGTTTGTTGGTGCCCAGTACCAAGTGCGGCGGCATGCCAGCGGTGAGCAAGGCCGGCGTGGTCAGCAGGCCACCGCCACCGGCGATGGCATCGATGAAACCGGCGACGAAGGCGACCAGGGCAAGTATCAGCAGGGTAAGCGGTTCTACGGTGAGTTCGAAGGGCATGGATTTTTGGCGGACAGTCAGGCAAGGGGCGGCCATCGGCCGCGCTGGAAGGCGACCATGTTAATCCCGTGCGCCCTGTGTTGCGACCGAAACGTAACGTGGCCTTACCACAATGCCTGCGAAGCCGCCGTCACCACCCGCGAGAAGACTTCGACGGCCTTGTCCACCTCGGCCTCGGTGGTGAACCGTCCTAGGCTGATGCGCACGCTCTTGCGCGCCAGCGCTTCGTCCAACCCCAGCGCCAACAGCACGTGCGACGCGGCGTTGCTTGCCGAGTTGCACGCCGAGGTGGTCGAAAGCGCAAGCTCGCTGGCCAAGGCTGCACTGTTGAACCCTTTGGCCTCGATACACAGATTCAAGGTGTGCGGGATGCGCTGTGTACGGCTGCCGTTGAGGCTCACCCCCGGCAACGCCAGCAAGCCTGCACGCAGGCGTTCGGCCAGCCGTTCGATACGCTGGTGTTCGCCGTCGCCCGGCTGACCGGCCAGCGCGAACGCGGTGCCCATCGCGACGATCTGGTGGGTGGCCAGGGTCCCGGAGCGCAAGCCCTGTTCATGACCTCCGCCGTGCATCTGTGCACGCATCCATGGAAATGCGCGTGGCCCCACATACAGCGCACCGATGCCTTTGGGGCCATAGACCTTGTGAGCGGAGAACGACATCAGGTCAACCGCCTGGCTGCCCAGGTCGATGGGCAGCTTGCCCACAGCCTGTGCTGCATCCACATGCAGCAAAGCCCCGTGCGCTCGCACATGCTCGCCGATGGCGGCGAAGTCGGTGATGGTTCCCAGTTCGTTGTTCACGGCCATCAACGACACCAGACGGGTGTCGTCGCGCAGCGCAGCCTGTACGGCCTGCGGCTGGATCAGCCCGTCTTCGTCCGGCGTCAGGTAAGTGACCGCCCAGCCTTGGCGAGCCAGTTCGGCGACAGTGTCCAGCACTGCCTTGTGCTCCAATCGGCTGGTGATCAAGTGGCCGGGTTGCCCGGCACCTAGGGCTATGCCCTTGAGTGCAAGGTTGTTGGACTCGGTAGCGCCGGAGGTCCAGACCAGCTCGCTCGCTTTGGCGCCCACGCGATCAGCGACCTGCTGGCGCGCCTTTTCAACGGCATCGCGAGCCGCCTGGCCATAGGCGTGGCCGCTGGAGGCGGGGTTACCGAAATTCGTATGGCGGCTCAGGCAGGAAACCAAGGTTTCGATGACCCGGTCGTCGACCGGCGTGGTGGCAGCGTAATCGAAGTAAAGCGGGGCACTGGGCATTGGGGCGGGTCCGTTTCTGTTGCCGTGGATATGGCGATCTTTGATGAAAGCGTACCCGCTGCTGCCCGAAATGTTTTGCTCAATGGTGGGTCCCGTCGGCCAACCTTGAAAAAATTTCTCTATTGCAAGGCCTTGAGGTAGAAAATTGTTCTCCCGTCGTTGTCATGCCGATTGCAGCGCTTTCTCCTCCTCGAGCACCACGCGCTCGCACAGCTCGATGATCTGTTCGCGCATCCAACGATTGGCCGGGTCCTGATCAGTGCTTTCGTGCCAATACAGGTGCGTTTCCAGCGGTGGCACGTCGACCGGCAGCGGTTGATAGCGCAACTGATGGCGACGGGCGAATCGCTCGGGAACGGTCATCACCATGTCGGTTTGCTGCAGCACCTGCGATGCCATCAAGTAGTGCTGTGAACGCAAGGCAACCTTGCGCTGCACGCCCATCTTGCCCAGCGCCAGGTCGACATAGCCCAGGCCGTTGCGGCGGCTGGAGATGTGGATGTGGGTCATGCCTAGGTAACTGTCGAGCGTCAACTTGGCTTCAGCCAGCGGATGGCCCTGGCGCAACGCGCAGACGTAGCGGTCTTGCATCAGTTTGACATGGCGTACCTGCGGGTCGGTGTTCAAGGGCGCATCGACGGCGAAATCCAGTCTACCGGCGGCCAGCTCCTTGGTGGTCTCGCGGCGCTTGCACAGAAAACTCTCGATCAGCACCGAGGGGGCCTGGCGGCGCAGACGCTGGAACAGCGGCGGCAGGATCACCGCTTCGGTGAGGTCGGTCATGCTGATGCGGAAGGTCTTGTTGGCTTGCTGCGGGTTGAAGATGCGGCTTTCCTGCACCGAGGTTCGCAGCAGCGCCAGGGCGTTGCGCACCGGGCCAATGATGTTCTGCGCCATGGGGGTAGGCACCATGCCCTGGGCGGTGCGGACGAACAGTGGATCGTTGAAGGTTTCGCGCAGCCGTGACAGGGCGTTGGACACCGCCGGCTGGGTGATGCCGACGATCTGCCCGGCGCGGGTCAGGTTGGCTTCGGTGTAGATCGCGTCGAAAACGATGAACAGGTTGAGGTCGACCTTGCTGAGGTTCATAGGCGCCGCTCTTTGTTGGAATTATGGGTCGATCATATATCGGTTATGAATGTTTATACACGTAGAAAATAGACTAGGTGGATGAAGGCCGGCTGTTCTAGGCTCTGGTCCATGTATTTCGAACCGTGAAGGTAGCCCAGATGGATTTCGCCTATTCACCCAAGGTCCAGGCCCTGCGCGAACGCGTCGCTGCGTTCATGGACACCCATGTCTATCCCGCCGAACCGGTGTTCGAGCGGCAGGTCGCCGAGGGTGACCGTTGGCAGCCGACTGCGATCATGGAAGAGCTCAAGGCCAAGGCCCGCGCCGAAGGCCTGTGGAACCTGTTCCTGCCCGAGTCGGAGTACGGCGCGGGGTTGAGCAACCTGGAATATGCGCCGCTGGCCGAGATCATGGGCCGCTCACTGCTCGGCCCGGAGCCGTTCAACTGCTCGGCGCCGGACACCGGCAACATGGAGGTGCTGGTCCGCTACGGCAGCGAGGCGCAGAAGCGCCAGTGGCTCGAGCCGCTGCTGCGCGGCGAGATCCGTTCGGCGTTCGCCATGACCGAACCGGACGTTGCCTCATCGGATGCCACCAACATGGCTGCCACCGCCGTGCGCGATGGGGATGAGTGGGTGATCAACGGTCGCAAGTGGTGGACCTCCGGCGCCTGCGACCCGCGTTGCAAGGTGATGATCTTCATGGGCCTGTCCAATCCCGATGGGCCGCGTCACCAGCAGCATTCGATGGTATTGGTGCCGACCGATGCACCTGGGGTGAACATCGTCCGACCATTGCCGGTGTTCGGTTATGACGATGCACCCCATGGTCATGCCGAGGTGCTGTTCGAGGATGTGCGGGTGCCCTACGAGAATGTCATCCTCGGCGAGGGCCGCGGCTTTGAAATTGCCCAGGGACGCCTGGGCCCCGGCCGCATTCACCATTGCATGCGGTCGATCGGCATGGCTGAACGGGCACTGGAGTTGATGTGCAGGCGCTCGGTCGAGCGAACAGCGTTCGGCCGGCCATTGGCACGACTGGGCGGCAACATCGACAAGATCGCCGACTCGCGGATGGAAATCGACATGGCGCGGCTGCTGACCCTGAAGGCGGCCTATATGATGGATACCGTCGGCAACAAAGTGGCGCGCAGCGAAATCGCCCAGATCAAGGTGGTGGCTCCGAACGTGGCCTTGAAGGTGATCGACCGGGCAATCCAGATACATGGTGGGGCAGGGGTGAGCGGTGATTTTCCGTTGGCCTACATGTACGCCATGCAGCGCACCCTGCGCTTGGCCGATGGGCCGGACGAAGTGCACCGGGCGGCGATTGGCAAGTATGAAATCGGTAAGTACGTGCCGCCGTCGATGTTGCGCTAGTCTGTGCTGATCACGCAGTTTCTGTGCGGGTTGCCCGCGAAGCATTCGACGCGGTGCATGGCCCTGGCTTTGCCAGTGTTCGCGGGTGAACTCGCTCCCACAGGTCCCTGCTACATCATTGCGGTATGTGCCGTCCTGCGAGGGGCGGCTTGCCGCCGCTGTCTCCGATTTGCCACGGCCAGGATGTAAATGAGTCACTCACCGTTCCACCCCCTCCAATTTCTTGCGGATGCGTTGCAGGCGCACATGCCTGAAGCCACGGATGACGGCGCCCATGACCTGGCGCACCTGCACCGAGTGTGGGCCAACGTACGCAGGATCCACGCGGTAGAGGGCGGGGACCTGGAGGTGTTGCTGGCCGCAACCGTGCTGCACGATTGTGTGGCCGTGGAAAAAGACTCACCCCAACGCAGTCAGGCCTCGCGGCTGTCCGCCAGCAAGGCGGCGCAGATACTCGCAGCTTTGAACTGGCCCACGCCACGCATCGAGGCGGTTCGCCACGCCATTGCCGCGCACAGCTTTAGCGCCCATCTGCCAGCCGATACCCTGGAAGCGAAGATCCTGCAGGACAGCGACCGCCTCGACGCCCTCGGCATGGTCGGTATTGCCCGCTGCTTCTACGTCGGTGGCCGCATGTGTACGGCGCTGTATGACCCGAACAATCCCAAGG
Organism: Pseudomonas taiwanensis DSM 21245; assembly: GCF_000425785.1. GTDB lineage: Bacteria > Pseudomonadota > Gammaproteobacteria > Pseudomonadales > Pseudomonadaceae > Aquipseudomonas > Aquipseudomonas taiwanensis. The sequence continues at coordinate 75,900 of NZ_AUEC01000015.1, read as the reverse complement.
CCAAAGGCCGCGACTACCAGGATCGTCAGTTCAGTCTTGAGCACTTTCCCAACAAATTGCTGACGCTGGCGTCGGGGTTTCAGACCGGCGAGGGCGCACGACTGGCGGCTCAGCGGCATCAGCGGTTGGTGTGGTTTGTCGACGGCTTCATGGATGAAATTGGCGTTTCTTGACGCCTGAAAGGTCGCGCTGGGAGAGCTGGTAGGGCAAGTCATTCATGAGGTGATGGATGATTGAGTTTGAAAAGTGGTCGCCGTCATTGAAGAGCGCGTTCTTGATCATTCCTTTCATCATGGCGTGTTGGTCATCGCTTCTAACTCTGCAAATGCAGCAGGCCTTGGGGGCCAGTGCATCCGCAAAGCGGCCCCCGGCTCTGGCTCACACCCTCATTTGCGGATCCTCTTCCTTGTTCACGTTCACGGCCTTGCCTTGCGTCTGATCCATGGGTGGCTGAGCAGCTTCCGGTGCACTCCTACGCGTCCTGAACAACGACAACACGACCCCGCCGAGCAACAACCCGAATGTCACGCCCAACGACAGCAACGCCGGTACCTTGCCCACCATGCCGTGGTAGAAGATCTTGCAGCCGATGAAGATCAGCACCAGCGCCAACGCATACTTGAGGTAGACGAAGCGGTGCATCAGTGCGGCCAGGGCGAAGTACAGCGAGCGCAGGCCAAGGATGGCGAAGATGTTGGAGGTATAGACGATGAAGGGGTCCTGGGTAATGGCGAAAATCGCCGGCACGCTATCCACCGCGAACACCAGGTCGGCCAGTTCGATCAGTACCAGGGCCAGGAACAGCGGCGTGGCATAATGCAGGGCCTTGGTGTGGCCTGGGGGCTTGAGGCGTACGAAAAAGTGCGAGCCATGGATCTGGTCCGTGACGCGCATGTGCCGGCGCACGAACTTGAGCACTGGGTTGTTGGCAAGATCCGGATGGCTTTCTTGCCTGGAGAACGCCATCTTGACCCCGGTGAACAGCAGGAACGCGCCGAACACATACAACACCCAGGCAAAGTTCTGCACCAGCGCTGCGCCCACGCCGATCATGATCGCGCGCAACACCACGACGCCAAGGATGCCCCAGAACAGGACGCGGTGCTGGTAACGGCGGGGGATGGCGAAGAAGCCGAAGATCATGGCCATGACGAACACGTTGTCCATCGACAATGACTGCTCGACCAGAAAACCGGTATAGAACTCTAACGCCGCCTGCGACCCCAGTTCGAACCAGACCCAGGCCCCGAACAGCACGCCGACGCTGAAATAGCCTGAGTACAACAACAGGCTTTCGCGCATTTCGATCTCGCGGTCCTGGCGGTGCAGAACCCCCAGGTCAAGCACCAGCAAACCGATGACGATGGCCATGAACACCAGCCACAACCAAGTGCTGGTGCCGAGGAACGGGGTGGTGAGGAATGTCTGCAGAGCTGTCATGAGCCCCTCCTTGAATGTCGACGTTGCATGGCAACAGTGATCCGACATGGCGGCTCGGCAGCCGTCAGAGGGGCCCGGTATCACATGGTTCTGAGCCTAGACCCAATTCCCCGCGAAGCCGAATGGTGAGCTGTTACATTTTTTTGCGTGCAGCGCGCCCTAAAGGGCCCTGATCGATGTGCTGATGGCGCGCGCGCATTCGAGAGCGGCCGGCGCCAGTCGGCGCTCGGCATCTTCCACCGACCAGCGACTGGTGGGCGCCACCACATGCACGGACGCAACAGGCCGGCCTTGGCTGTTTCGCACGGGGGCAGCCACGGCCATGTCACCGAGGAACAGTTCTTCGCTGTTGATCGCATATCCCTTGCGCCGGACCTCGGCAATCGCCTCAAGAATCTGCTCGGGGCTGGTGCGGGTGAGGTGGGTATGGCGGATGAGCTCGCTGCGCGCCAGCAGCGCCTTGACTTCATCCTCTTCCAGAGCGCTCAGGTAGGCGCGGCCGGAAGCCGTGCAGTACATCGGTATGCGACTACCGATCGGTAAGTGGATGGGGATGAACTTGGGGCCTACGAACCGCGCCACGTAGAGCATGTCGGTGCGCACGGGCTCGGTCAGGTTGGTGGTTTCGCCGGTAGTTTGCGCCAGTTCCGCGAGGAAGGGGTTGGCCACGTCCACCAAGGTGTCGGCGGCCAGGTAGTTATAGCCGATCTCCATCACTTCCGGAGTGAGCTGGAAACGTTTGCTCAGCGGATGCTTGCTCACATAGCCCAGGGCTTCGAGGGTGTAGATCATGCGCTGCGCCGAACTCTTGTTGATGCCGGCGGCCTCGGCCACCTCTGCCAGGTTCATGGTACGGCGGCGGGCATTGAACGCTCGGAGCACGGCCAAACCCTTCTCCAATGACTGATTGAACAGGCTGCTTTCGCTATCGTTCATACGTTGAATCATCCATTTCCGCTTCTTTAATATCGATATGCGATATTTGTAAATCTCTTTACGATTTTTGTAAATTGTTTATAGTAAAAAACATGCCTCCTGCCGATACCTGAGGCCAACCCTACGCATAAACACAATAAGTCGCGTGAAATGGGAGTGTTCAGCATGTATCCACGTCTTCGAGCAGTCACCTGCGCTCTGGCCCTGGTCGCCAGTTGTGCCACCGCCTTGGTCGCCCAGGCCGAGACCTACAAAGTGGGCGCCACTGCCACCGGCGTTCCGTTCACTTTCCTTGATGTGAAGAGCAACAGTATCCAGGGCATGATGGTCGACTCGGCTGAGGCCGTGGCCAAGGCGGCGGGCTTTGAAGTGGAAATTGCCCAGACCAATTTCGCGGCGCTGATCCCTTCGCTGACAGCTCGTAAGATCGACCTGATTTCAGCGGCCATGCTGCGCACGCCAGAGCGGGAGAAAGTCGTGCAGTATTCGGAACCGGTGTTCGAGTACGGTAAGGGGCTGATGGTGCGTGCCGACGATGACAAGGCCTACACCAGTATGGATGACTTCAAGGGCGAAGTGGTGGGAGCCCAGGTGGGGACCGTTTTCATCGACGAACTGAATCGCCGTGGCATCTTCAAGGAAGTGCGTGGCTACGACTCGCTCGCCGACCTCACCCGTGACCTGGCGCTGGGTCGGATCAAGGCCGGCTTCGGTGATCACCCGATCCTGGCGTATCAGATGGCGCAGGGCACATTGAAGAAAGTGCGCCTGGTCGAGAGTTACCAGCCGCACCTCAAGGGCCAGGTGTGCCTGATCATGCGCCAGGGCGACCCGCAGATGCTGGCACAGGTCAACAAGGGTATCGCCAGCATCAAGGCCGACGGCACGCTGGCCGGCATCATCGCCAAGTGGAAGCTCGACTGACGGTCGTCATCCTCCGGTGCCCAGAAAGGGCGCCGTCTCTTAGGTACATCCATCCCGGACACGCTTATGTTCTTCCAGAATGCTCTGGACTTCCTGCCCATTCTGCTCAATGGCGCGGTGGTCACCGTGCAGGTCACGATTGCCTCGTTCCTGCTCAGTTCCCTGATTGGTTTGGGCTTTGCCCTGATGATGGTGTCGAAGGTGCGCGCCGTCGCCCTGTGCGGCATCACCCTGGTCAACGTCATCCGTGGCCTGCCGATTATCGTGCAGTTGTTCTACATCTACTTCGTGCTGCCTGAATTCGGCATTCAACTCAGCGCCTTGCATGCGGGCATCATCGGCTTGGGTATCGCCTACTCGGCGTACCAGGCGGAGAATTTCCGCGCCGGCATACAGGCCATTCAACAGGGCCAGATCGAGGCGGCCGAGTCCCTTGGCATGCGTGGGCCGATGATCATGCGCCGGGTCGTGCTGCCACAGGCGTTGCGTATTGCCTTGCCGCCCTACGGCAACACCTTGGTGATGATGCTCAAGGACTCGTCCCTGGTGTCGACCATCACCGTTGCCGAGATGACCCGTGCCGGCCAGCTGATTGCTTCGTCGACCTTCGAGAACATGACCGTCTACACCCTGGTGGCATTGCTCTACTTGTCCCTGAGCCTGCCCCTGTCGTATGCCCTGCGCCGTCTCGAAACGCGTATCGCCACGAGGAAGCACGCATGATCAGCATTCAGTCTCTGCATAAAAGCTACGGCAGTACACCTGTGCTCGAAGGCATCGACCTGAACGTCGACAGCGGTCAGGTGGTGTGCCTGATCGGCCCATCGGGTTCGGGAAAGTCCACCTTGCTGCGCTGCATCAACGGGCTGGAGACCTACGAAGGTGGCGACATCCTGGTCGAAGACGAACGGGTGGACCGCAATGCCAAAAGCATCCACTCCATCCGCAGTCAGGTGGCCATGGTGTTCCAACGCTTCAACCTGTTTCCGCACCGCACTGCGTTGCAGAACGTCATGGAAGGTCCGGTGTATGTGAAAAGGGAAAACCCGCAAGCCGCCCGCGAACATGCTCGGGCACTGCTGGAGAAGGTAGGCCTGGCCCACCGTATGGACGCCTACCCCGACGAGCTTTCCGGGGGGCAGCAGCAACGCGTTGCCATCGCCCGTGCGCTGGCCATGCGGCCCAAGGCGATTCTGTTCGATGAGCCGACTTCGGCGCTGGACCCGGAGTTGGTAGGTGAAGTGCTGGCGGTGATGCGAAAACTGGCAGATGAAGGCATGACCATGGTGGTGGTGACCCACGAGATGGGCTTTGCCCGTGAGGTCGCTGACAAGGTCTGCTTCCTCTACGGCGGCAGGATCATCGAAGAGGGCCCGGCCCGCGAGGTGCTCGGGGCGCCTCAGCAACAGCGTACCCAGGACTTCCTGCGACGTTTGCTGACCAGTGAAGGGGGCCAGGCATGAGTGCTGCGCAACTGGCATTGCCTGCCTCATTATGGGCGGCCACTGCCACGCCGGGGGTGCATACACCGCCACTGGATAACGACAAGCAGGTGGATGTCGCCGTGGTCGGTGCCGGTTATACAGGGTTGGTGACGGCCCTGCACCTGGCCCGCCAGGGTGTGCGGGTTTGTGTGCTGGATGCCGGCGAGCCTGGCTGGGGCGCCTCCGGGCGCAATGGCGGGCAGGTCATTCCGGGCCTCAAGCATGACCCGGAAGACTTGCTGCGCCTCTTCGGCCCGGTGCAGGGGCAGCGCTTGGTCGACGTGGCGGGTGGCGCTGCCGATGAAGTCTTCGCGCTCATCCAGCGTTACGGCATTCAGTGCGACGCGACCCGCAAGGGCTGGATCCAGCCGGCTGCGACGCCGGCCGCCATGCGTGCGATCGAGCGGCGCGCCGAGCAATGGCGCAAGCGCGGTGTGCCTGTCGAGCTGCTCGACCAGGGCCGTGTGAGCCAGCGTATAGGCAGTTATGACTACCTCGGTGCCTGGGTCGACCCGCGTGCCGGTAGTGTCCAGCCGCTGAGCTACGTGCGCGGCCTGGCGCGGGCGGCGTTGAGCGAAGGCGTGCAGATCCATGGCCATAACCGGGTGACCGGCTTGCGTCGTGACAGCAGTGGGTGGACGCTCACCACCGATACCCGCCGCGTGGTCACAGCCGAACGGGTTGTGCTGGCCACCAATGGCTACACGGACGATCTGTGGCCGAAGTTGCGGCAGACGCTGCTGCCGGCGAACAGTTTCATCGTCGCCACCCGGCCATTGCCTGAGCAGTTGCGTCGCACGATTTTGCCGGGGGGCGAAGTCTGCTCCGATGCCCGGCGCCTGCTGGTGTATTTCAAGCAGGACGCACAAGGACGCCTGTTGCTGGGCGGGCGAGGGCCATTTGCAGAACCGCGTGCGGCCACTGACTGGAATCATCTGCGCCGCTCAGTGGTGGGGCTGTTCCCGCACTTGAAGGATGTCGAGTTCGAGTACCAGTGGGCTGGGCGGGTGGCGCTGACCCAGGATTTCCTGCCGCACCTGCATGAGCCGGCCCCTGGCCTGAGCATCCTGCTGGGCTACAACGGTCGAGGCATTGCCATGTCGACGACCCTTGGCCGCCATCTGGCCGAGCGCTTGCTTGGGCAGGCCGAGCATTTTCCGTTTCCGGTGACGCCGATTCGGCCGATACCGCTCCATGGTCTGCAGCGCTTGTACCTGGGCGTTGGCATTGCCTGGTACCGGCTGCTGGACGCCATCCTTTGAGTCCAGGCGCGCATGCAATCCGGCCTGTGGTGACCAAGACGGCGGCCGATAGCCCGTTCGGCCACTGCGTTGTTGGGCAGGGCGCCAACGGCTAAACCTGGGGTTTCAGTAGACCCACACTTCCACCCGCCGGTTGCGCAAACGGCCCTGTTCCAGGTCGTTGCCGGCCACAGGCAGTTCGTCGCCCATACCGGTTATCTCCAGGACTTCGACGCCGCCCCTCGCCAGCTCGCGTCTTACCGCCAGGGCTCGCAGACGTGACAGCAGGGCGGCGCGCCCGGGCGTTTCCTTGGGGTCGCCAAAGCCCACCAGCACTGCCTTGGTGTGCAGCTTTGCGTTCTGGCGCAGGTAGTCGGCCACCCGCTGCACGTCGCGCAGTGCCTTGGTGTCGAGGCTGGCACTGCCTTCCTGGAAGCGGAAGTTGACGCTCAGTCGCTGCGCCTTCAGGGCCAGGGTGCGATAGCGCGGTGGCATGTTGGTGTGTGGCGGCACTGACTGGGCCGTGACCTGTTGAGAAACGAAACCCTGTGCGGCGACGATCGCCTGGCCGGCCGGGCTCTGGGCAAAGTCGGCCAATGCCCGGGCCATGGGTGTGGCATTGGCGGGCAGGTAGAAATACAACCTGCGCGACAACGGGTAATCTTCATTGGCCACCAGCGCGCGCTCAGGGCGCATCGCGGGCGCATCACCCTCGGCGATTGCCAGCACCTTGGCGCCGTGCGCCGCTGCCAGGCTACTGAAGCCGATGGCCTGGCGATCGCCAGCGACCCGTTCGGCCAGTTCGTCGCTGGACTCGAAGCGCTGGGTCTGCGGCATCAAGCTGGCCTGGTGCCGGTCCAGTACCATTGCCTTGAAGGTCTCGAACGTGCCGGAGCGCTCGTCCCGGGCATACCTGTGAATCTCGCCGCCGACCACGCCCAGCTGCTCCCAGCGCTGAATGTGCCCGGAGAAGACTTCGGCCAATTGTTGGGTGGTCAGTTGCGGCAAGGGGTTGTCGGGATGGACGATCACCGCCACACCGTCCAGGCCGATGACTTGCTCGGCACGCGCCGCGCGCAGGTCGCCCAAGGCATGCAGCTGGTTGGCTTCGGCGTCGTTGATGGGGCGGGAGGCCGCGGCCAGGTCAGCCTCGCCGCGGCCCAGGGCGGTGAAGCCGGTGCTCGAACCGTGCGCGGCGATGTCGATCTGCAGGGCGCGGCCTTGGGTATCCTGTGCCTGGATCACACTCTCGTTAGGTACCGCTCCGGGCAATCGCTGGATGGCCGTGGCGTGTTGCGACTGCAACAAGCTTTCGACAAGTGCCGGCAACAAGGCCGCGCCGATGGTGTTGGAACCCTGAATACGCAGGTGCGCCGGTTCGGCCAGGGCCATCAGCGGTAGCAACGGGATGAGCAGGATGAGCAGGCGATGCATGCCGGGGACCTTTGGCACAGGAGTGCCCGGCAGATTACGACAGGGGCGTGACTGAAATGTGACAGCGGGTGGCGAGAGGGAGGGCTTTGCCCGCTTATCGCCGGCAAGCCAGCTCCTACGAAGCGTCGGCTTGCCGGCGATGGCGCTGCATCAATGAGCGCCGGCGGATTTGCTCAGGTCACTTTCGGCCCACTCGGTGTACACGCAGGCATCCGCCACGGCCCAGCGAACCTTCACGGTATCGCCCGGCTGCATGGGCATACCCGCGGCAGACAGCGCCTTGACGGTCAGTTCGGTACCACCGGCGGTCACCACATGACAGGTCTGGCTTTCGCCGAGGAACAGTACTTCCGCGACCTTGGCGCTGACCTCGTTCCAACCTGCTGGCAACGAGTCACGAGCGGCTTGTTCAGCCGTCAGTGCCAGGGCTTTTTCCGGGCGCACCATGATCAGCGCGTCTTGCCCGGCCGTCAGGCCTGGCGTCAGGCGAATGGCTACCGGCTGGCCTTCGAAGCTGCCTGCCCCATTGCTGCTGGCCTTGATGCGCAGGAAGTTGGAATTGCCCAGGAACGAGGCCACGAACGCGTTTGGCGGGTTCTGGTAAAGGTCGTAGCCGGTACCCAGGCCAACGATCTTGCCGTGGCTGAAAATGGCGATGCGCTGCGAAAGGCGCATGGCTTCTTCCTGATCGTGGGTCACGTAGACGATGGTGATGCCCAGGCGCCGGTGCAGCTGGCGCAGCTCGTCCTGCAGGTCTTCACGCAGCTTCTTGTCCAGCGCACCAAGCGGTTCGTCCATCAGCAGGATGCGGGGCTCGTACACCAGCGCCCGGGCAATCGCTACGCGCTGCTGCTGGCCGCCGGACATCTGCGAGGGTTTGCGGTGGGCGAATTTCTCCAGCTGTACCAGCTTGAGCATGGCGTCGACGCGCTTGTTGGTCTCAGCGGCGCCGAGCTTGCGGATGGCCAGCGGGAAGGCGATGTTGTCGCGCACGTTCAGGTGCGGGAACAGCGAATAGCGCTGAAACACCATGCCGATGTCGCGCTTGTGCGGTGGCACGTTCACCAGCGACTGGCCTTCGACCAGAATCTCGCCGCTGCTGGGCGTTTCGAAGCCGGCCAGCATCGACAGGGTGGTGGACTTGCCCGAGCCGCTGGAGCCCAGGAAGGTGAGAAACTCGCCGTCCTGGATGTCCAGGTCGAGGTTGTCCACGGCGGTGAAGTCGCCGTAGTGCTTGTTCAGACCGCGCAGGCTGACCAGGGTCTTGTTGTGCGCGGTGTCTTTGATCACTGCACTCATGGTTGTTCTCTCCGGGCACTCAGGCGTTGACTTCGGTGCGCCGGCGCAGTGCGGCGGCAATAATCATGACAAGAAGCGACAGGCCGATCAGCAGCGTCGATGCGACGGCAATGACCGGGCTCAGGTCCTGACGCAGGGTGGTCCACATCTTTACCGGCAGTGTCTGCAGGTCGGGGCTCGCCATCATCACGCTGAGCACCACTTCATCCCAGGACACCAGGAAGGCGAACAGGCCGCCGGCGATCATTCCCGGGCGGATGGCGGGGAAGGTGACCTTGAAAATGGCCTGCAGGCGCGAGGCGCCGCAGATCACCGCGGCATCCTCGATCGACTGGTCGAACAACTTCAACGAGTTGATGATCGAGATGATGGTGAAAGGCAGGGCGACGATCACATGGCTGACCACGAAGGCGAACAGCGTGCCGGTGTAGCCGAGCTTGAGGAACAGCGCATACACCGCCACGGCGATGATCACCAGCGGCACGATCATCGGCATTGTGAACAGGCCGTAGAGCAACTCACGGCCAGGGAAGCGCCCGCGTACAAGGGCGAAGGCGGTGGGCAGGCCCAGCAGCACGGCGGCAAGGGTGGTCAGCACGGCGACCTTGAGGCTGGCCAGGGCGGCGTCCATCCATTCGGGATTGGAGAAGAACTGGCCATACCATTTGAAGGTCCAGCCTGGTGGTGGGAACACCAGCCACTGGGATGAGCCGAACGACAATAGGACGATGAATACCACCGGCAGCAGCAGGAAGGCCGCGATGACCCCGGTGGTCAAGTACAGGCCAGTACGCAGCGGGCGGCCCATGGCGTTGGGAGACAGGAGCATGACGGCTTACCTCGCGTTGCCAACCGGAGATTCCGGCTGCAGCTTCAGGTACAGATAGAAGAGCACCAGGGTGATCACCACCAGCAGTGCGGCGGCGGCGCTGGCCAGGCCCCAGTTCAGGAACGATTGCACCTGCTGGATGATGAATTCAGGCAGCATCATGTTCTGCGCACCGCCCAGCAGTGCCGGGGTGACGTAGTAACCGAGCGACATCACGAACACCATCAACGCACCGGAGAACAACCCCGAGCGGCACAGCGGCAGGAACACCTTCCAGAAGTTGGTCCAGGGACTGGCACCACAGATCGAGCCGGCCTGCAGCACCATCGGGTCGATGGCGTGCATGGTCGCCTGCAGCGGCAGGACGATGAACGGAATCATGATGTAGCTCATCCCGATCACCACGCCGGTGAGGTTGTGCACCATCTCCAGCGGCGTATCGATGATGCCCATGGCCATCAACGCCTTGTTGATCACCCCCGAGCTTTGCAGCAGCACCAGCCATGAGTAGGTGCGCGCCAGCAGGCTGGTCCACATCGACAGCAGCACGATGTTCAGCAGCCAGCGCCCCCACCCCTTCGGCACCAAGGTGATTGCCCAGGCCAGCGGAAAGCCCAGCAGCACGCTGATCAGGGTCACCAGGCCGGCGACGGAGAAGGTGTTGAAGAGCACGCGCGCGTAAGCCGAGTTTGCGAACAGCTGCTCGTAGTTGCCCAGCCCCGGCACCGGCTCCAGCACTCCGCGCAGCAACAGACCGGCCAGCGGCGCGAAGAAGAACAGGCCAAGGAACAGCAGGGCAGGCAGCAGGTTGCGGCTGCCTTTCCAGCGTTGGCTCAGGCTTGGGCGGCACGCGGCCGCTCCCGGAGCGCCGGTGCCGCTGGGGGCACCGTGCGCGTTATGCAGGGCGTTGATGGCAACTTTCATTTGACCAGCCACTCATTCCAGCGCGCCGCGATGGCCGGTCCGTTCTTGGCCCAGTAGGCGAAATCCAGGGTGACCTGGTCCTGGGCATAGGCGGTCGGCAGGTTTGGCGCAAGGTCTTTGTCGAGTTTGCCGACGCTGTCGATGTTCACCGGGGCGTAGGCGGTCTTGTTGGCGAAATCGGCCTGGCCCTCGGCGCTGCTGGCATTGGCCAGGAACTTCATGGCCGCATCCTTGTTCTTGGCGCCCTTGGGGATGACCAGGAAATCGGCCATGACCAGGTTCTGCTTCCAGCTCACACCCACCGGCGCACCGTCTTGCTGCAGGGCATAGACCCGGCCATTCCAGAACTGACCCAGGGACGCTTCTCCGGAGGCCAGCAGCTGTTGCGACTGGGCGCCACCGCCCCACCAGACGATGTCCTTCTTGATGGTGTCGAGTTTCTTGAAGGCGCGGTCCAGGTCCAGCGGGTAGAGCTTGTCGGGCGCTACGCCGTCGGCCAGCAGGGCAAGCTCCAGCACGCCAGGGCTGGGCCATTTGTACAGGGCGCGTTTGCCAGGGTACGTCTTGGTGTCGAACAGAGCGCTCCAGTCGACCGGTTTGTTGGCACCGAGCTTGCCTTCGTTGTAGCCGAGCACGAAGGAGAAGAAGAACGAGCCGACACCGTGGTCGGAGACGAAACGAGGATCGATCTTGTCGCGCTGGATCTGTTTGAAGTCCAGGGGTTCGAGCAGGCCTTCGCTGGCAGCCCGCAGTGCAAAATCGGCTTCGACGTCGACCACGTCCCATTGCACGTTGCCGCTCTCGACCATGGCCTTGAGCTTGCCGTAATCGGTCGGGCCGTCCTGAACGACTTTGATGTTGGTCGACTTGGTGAAGGGGACTGCCCATGCTTCTTTCTGGGCGTCCTGGGTGGTGCCGCCCCAACTGACGAAGTTGAGGCTGTCGGCGGCCTGCACGGCCTGACATGCCAGGGTCAGCAGGCTGGCGGACAGCACTGCGGTTACACGTTTGCTCAACAGCATGGTTACGCCCTCGTTGCTTTTGTTATTCGAGGCGGGGCTTGTGGTGCGCCCGCCAACAGTGTTCGGGGAGCAGCTTCAACAAAGTGTCTTCTGGCCGTTTGTCATTGTAGGTGCCGGCCTGCTGAATCAAGGTCTACGGGATATCATATTATGGTATTCCAAAAATTTGGCAAGAGGGATGAGGCTACCGGCCATCACTCCGAGGTTCTGGTTGCGACGCGGGCCCTCTGCAGGAGCGGCCCGGCTCAATTGGAAAAGGGGAGGTTGTTCAGCCCGCGATCCCCGGTTCGAACGGAATGCTTTGCACCACTTCCAGCTCATACCCTGCCAGCCCTGCGTATTTCAGTGGCGGCCCCAGGTGACGCAGCTTGCCCACGCCCAGGTCCTGGAGGATTTGCGCTCCGGTACCCACCTCCGAGTACACCTTCGATTGTCCGCGCTGGTAAGGCCGTATCGGCTGGGTCAGTTGCGGCACGCGTTCGAGCAAGGCCTGGGAGGATTCGTGGTTGGCCAGGATCACCACCACGCCTGCACCTTCCTCGGCGACCTTCTCGAGCGCCGCCCACAACGTCCAGTTGGCCGGGCCGGCATACTCGGCACCGACCAGGTCACGCAGCGGGTCGATCACATGCACACGCACCAGGGTCGGCTGCTCGCGGCGGATGTCACCCATCACCATCGCCATGTGCACACCGCCTTCGATGCGGTCTTCATAGGTCACCAGACGGAAGGTGCCGTGGACGGTGGGTAGCTCCCGTTCGCCGATGCGCTTGATGGTCTGCTCGGTGCTCAGGCGATAGTGGATCAAATCGGCGATGGTGCCGATCTTGATGCCGTGCCGGGCGGCAAACACTTCCAGGTCGGGCCGCCGGGCCATGGTGCCGTCGTCGTTGAGCACCTCGACGATTACCGATGCCGGGGCAAAGCCGGCCAGGCGCGCCAGGTCGCAGCCGGCTTCGGTATGCCCGGCACGAGTCAGGACGCCGCCTTCGCGGGCGCGCAGGGGAAAGATGTGGCCGGGCTGCACCAGGTCTTCCGGGCGGGCGTCAGGAGCCATGGCTGCCGCCACCGTGCGGGCCCGGTCGGCGGCGGAGATGCCAGTGGTGACGCCGGTGGCCGCTTCGATCGACACGGTGAAGGCGGTGCTGAACACACTGCCGTTGGCCGGTACCATCTGTTCCAGGCCCAGGCGTTGGCAGTGATCGTCGGTGAGGGTCAGGCAGATCAGGCCGCGCGCTTCGCGGGCCATGAAGTTGATAGCCTGGGCGTCACAGCGTTCGGCGGCAATCAGCAGGTCGCCTTCGTTTTCCCGGTCTTCATCGTCCACCAGCAGTACCATCTTGCCCTGCCGGTAATCTTCGAGAAGTTCTTCGATGCTGTTGAATGCCATGCTGCACGCTCGCTGTGATGGGGTGATTTTTATGGTATACCATCATACACAATATCGACGTAGCAGGAGATCAGCGGATGAAGGCTTACTGGATCGCCCATGTGGATGTCAGCGACCCCGAGCAATACCAGCAGTACACCCAGCGTGCGCCGGCGGCCTTCAAGGCATTCGGTGGACGCTTCCTGGCTCGTGGCGGGCGTAGCGAGGCAATGGAGGGGAGGCCTACGCCTCAGCGTAGCGTGGTGATCGAGTTCGATTCGTATGAACAGGCAGTGGCCTGTTATCGGTCGGCGTTGTACCAGCAGGCTTGCAGCCATCGCCAAGGGGTGGCGAAGGCCGAGGTGATCATCGTCGAAGGTTTCGAGCCCTGAGCCATTCGCGACTGGCCTATGGCGGGCTTGCCCGCCGTAGGCCAGTAATGCCTGAGGTAGCCTTCAAGGCATCCCAGGCAACTCATGTGGACGCAGGTCGAATACCAACACTTCGGCATCATTGCCATTGGCCAGCTCCAGCCTTTGCTCTTGGCGAACCCGCACACCGTCCCCCTCATTCAGCGCCTGCCCATTGAGCGCGATGCTGCCCCGGGCGACATGCACATAGGCATGGCGGTTTTCCCGCAGGTTAAGGGTCGCCCGTTCCTCGCCATCGAACAGCCCGGCATACACCCGCGCGTTCTGGCGGACCTGCAATGAGCCTTCGGCGCCATCGGGCGAGATGATCAAGCGCAACCTGCCGCGTTTTTCCTCTGCACTGAAGTGCCGCTGCTGGTAACGCGGTGTCGCGCCCCTGACGTTGGGCACGATCCAGATCTGCAGGAAGTGTACCGGCACCGTCAGGCTGTGGTTGAACTCGCTGTGGGCCACACCGTGCCCCGCGCTCATCAGTTGCACATCGCCGGGGCGAATCACCGAACCGGTGCCGAGGGTGTCCTTGTGCTCCAGTGCACCTTCAAGCACATAGGAGAAAATTTCCATGTCTCGGTGCGGGTGCTCGCCGAAGCCTTTGCCGGCGATGACACGGTCGTCGTTGATCACCAGCAGGTCGGAAAAACCTTGTTCTTCGGGGTTACGGTAATGGCCGAAGGAAAAGGTATGGAACGACTTCAGCCAGCCATGGAAGCCAATGCCACGGTCTTGGGCGTTGCGCAGGGTGAGCATGGTGGTTCTCCTTGAAAAGCCGGGGCCGGAAGGGCCGCAGGGCAATTGATGGGAGAATCGTACTGTCACTTTAAGTGTTTATAAATTAGGTTCAATGAGTATTACTGTCTTGTCCAGGATGACAGCGGTAGACGTGCTCTGACGGCTATTTCTTTTGCGGCAGTAGTACTGTTCCTAATTTTCGCTGACGCGCTTCGGAGGGGGATTTCGGCTGCTAGCTTCCGGATTTTCCACTCGGGAATCGCACTCCATACGTAATGAAATCGACGGTAAAGGCCAGGCAGTAGACGGGGACAGGACCACCACCGGGGCCATCTGCATGGCCAGTGGCAGTGGCTATACCTTCAATGGTCAGAAGGTGCTTCGCCGAGGTGATGTCACTAAGGCTTGTCCGATGTGTGGCCAGGAAGGAGTGATTGCAGAGGGTAGCGAGTTGTTCCTCTCATTCGGGCAGCCCGTGGCGGAGGATGGATCATTGATGAAATGTGGCTGCCCGACTGGCAGCAATCGTGTAGTGGCGCCCCTTACGGGGCCGATGCCGTCAGGCCGGAGCTTGGCCACGGCAAGAGCAGTCGCTGCGCCGACAACACGGTCCCTCGGCGCTGCTGATTCTGGATTGGAGTCGGGCTTTCATATCGTTCAGCGCAGCATGTCGTTCGAGGAGGTATTGGCGAGCCTGGCTATGCAAAAGCCTTTGCCCCTCTCATCGCTGCAGCGCTTGAATCCCACCTTCGCTGACGGCTTCAAGGCCGGCGAGATCTTTGTGCTGGGCAGCCCGAGCAGCGAGTTTACCTGCAGCCCTGGGGAAACCGAATTGATCATGGTGGCGGAAGAAGCGAGAGCGTCACTGGCGATTCTTTGACCCGAGGAAGCCAATTTCATGATGCGGCACCTAAGCGAGATTGCAGGTGTACTCAATGGCGCGAGCCAGTCGATGGGCGTTGGCATGGATATGCTTGAGCGGGGGCTGGGGCAGGTAACAAATACTCTGAAAGGGATCGAAGCATTGCACCAGCGTCAATTTACCCTGCATGGCCATCTGAACAGCCCAGAGTTCTTTGCCTCGCGCAAGGAGCTCTACAAGCAACTGGATAGCCAATTGCGCATGGCCTTTTTGAACAAGCCGCTAGGTTTGGGAAGTTATGACAGTCTGCGCCGTGATCTTGGTATCTCGTCCAAGAGTGTTGTACATCATTGGAAGAAGGCAGGCGTGTCAGGACAGATACCGGGCTACGCGACGCACCTGGACGAGGTGGCGAAGGTGTCGAAGTATCTCAAATACGGAGGGTGGGTTGGAATCGGACTGGGTGCCGGGTCTTCTTATTTGAAGGTCTATGAAGCGTGCCGATCAGGTGAGACCAAAGCCTGTAAGAAAATTCGATTTACAGAAGCGGGAAGTTTTGCAGGAGGGTTAGCTGGAGGAGTCGCTGGGGGCAGCTTGCGTCTCTTGCAGCGAAAGCGGTGTGCCGTTTTGGCGTCTATGGTAAGGCTGTTTGTGGTATTGCGATGATTGGTGGTGGATCCTATGGTGGTAGCACGTTAGGTGAACGGGTGGGCGACGTTTTAGGAGAAATGGCATACGAGGCGCTCTATGATTGATCTATCGAACGTGCCCGTTGGCTTGAAAATAGCGTTTGTGCTTGCACCTTTCATCATCAGTTTGACTGGGGTCGGTATTGGCTACCATAGAGCGGGTTCCCGGCATTTCGAGGTGCTATGCAAGGCATTTAAAAATAGCCAGGGCTTTGTGGAGGACTTTACGTATTGGAGTACTATTTCGCTTAGAACAAGGTCGATGATAGTGTCGGGTGTCACGTTGGCGTCAGTTTGGCTTGGTTTAGGAATTCGCCAAGGGTGGTTGGATGCTGATGACTGCCGAAACTGCCCGCTCTATCTCAGGCGCAGGCTGCAGATATCATTCTGGTGTCTTCTAATCGGTTGTATATGGCTTTTTGTAGTTTGGCTGCTGATTGAACTGGATAGATTGTAGATCCGAAAAAGACCCGCCAAGGCGGGTCTTTTGATCGTTGACTCACTGCAAATGTATTTTAAGTTCGGTGGCCGCCTGCCTCATCGCCGCCTTAACCGCCGGCACCTCATTCAACGGGTTGAGCAGCCCATAGTCGTGAATCATCCCGTTGTACCGCACCGAAGTCACCGTCACGCCAGCGGCATCCAGCTTGCGGGCATACGCTTCACCTTCGTCACGCAGCACGTCGAACTCGGCCGTCTGCACCAGCGCCGGCGGCAGGCCTTTCAACTGCTCACTGCTGGCCCGCAGTGGCGAAGCGTAGATCTGCGCGCGAGCATTGGCGTCGGTGGTGTAGTTGTCCCAGAACCACTTCATCATGCCGGTGGTGAGGAAGTGCCCTTCGGCGAACTGCTTGTAAGAACCCGTCTCGAAGCTGGCGTCAGTCACCGGCCACAGCAGCAACTGGAAGCGCAACGCCGGCGTGCCAGCCTCTTTGGCCTTGAGTGCCACGACGGCCGCCATGTTGCCGCCGACGCTGTTGCCTGCCACGGCCAGGCGCTTGCCGTCCACGCCGATGTCCTTGCCATGCTCGGCCACCCAACGGGTCGCGGCATATGCCTGGTCGATCGCAGTGGGGTAGTGCGCTTCGGGCGATGGGGTGTAGTCCACATAGATCGCCACCGCACCGGAGCCGACCACCAGGTCGCGAATCAATCGCTGATGGGTCGGGAAGTCGCCGAGTACCCAGCCGCCACCGTGGAAGAACATGAACACTGGCAACTCGCCTTTAGCGTTGCTTGGGCGCACCACCTGCAGCTTGATCGACTGGCCGTTGGCCTGGATGGTGCGTTCCTTGACCTCGATGCCGGACAGGTCGACCTTCACCGACGCCTGGGCACCGGTCAGCACGGCACGGGCTTCGTTCGGGGTGAGTTGCTCGAGCGGCTTGCCGCCGCCGCGTTCCAGGGCTTCGAGGAAGGCTTGAGTATGCTGTTCGACACCCGGGCTGCCCGCTGCAAATGCGCTGGAGACGGACAGGGCCAGAAGGCTGGCGGTGAGGGTTTTGTGGACAATGTTCATGTGCGAATCCTTTTCTATGAAGTGTTGGAGTGGGCGTCTTGCCTGGCCTGGGGGCCATCGCTGCGACCTGTGCATAGAGTAGGGAGATGCCTTCGTGGGAAAAAGTCGGTATAAAGCGTTTTACTGTCACGTAGAGAGAGACAATGAATCCATACGAAGACATGCGGATCTTCGCCCAGGTCATGGAAGCTGGCAGCTTCACCGCTGCCGCCGACCGCCTGGGCATGTCCAAGCAATCGGTCAGCCGACGCTTGATGCAGTTGGAAGAACGCCTGGGTGTGCGCCTGCTCAATCGCTCGACTCGGCGCCTGGATGCCACGCCGCTGGGCCAACATTACTATCAGTCGGCCTTGCGTCTGCTGGGCGAAGTGCAGCAGGTGGAATACGACATCAGCGGCCAGGCTCAGGCCCTGCGCGGTACCTTGCGTTTGAGTGCGCCGCTGTCTTTCGCCATGGCGCACCTGGGATGCCTGCTGACTGAGTTTCTCCGCTTGCATCCGCAGGTCGACGTCGAAGTGGACTTGAGCGACCGCGCTGTCGACCTGATCGGCGAAGGTTATGACTTGGCATTGCGGATCGGCGCGCTGGAAGATTCAAGCTTGGTGGCGCGGCGCATCGCCAGTGTCGAGCGGGTGTATTGCGCCAGTCCAGCCTACTTGCAAGCGCGGGGGCAGCCCATTACGCCCGAGGCAGTGAGCGAGCACGATTGCCTGCCATACGGCCACGCACGTCAGGTGCAGTGGCAGTTCAAGGGGCAGGGCAAGGCTCAAAGCATCGCGGTCACTGGTCGGATGCGTGCCAACAATGGTGAACTGCTCAGGGATGCGGCGATCGCCGGCATGGGCATCACCTACCTGCCGACCTTCATCGTTGGGCAGGCATTGGCCGATGGGCGCCTGGTGACGCTGCTGGAGCCCTGGACACCGCCACCCCTGCAGTTGTCGGCGGTGTATCCGCAGCACCGGCAGGTGGCCAGGCCGGTGCAGGGGTTCGTGGCGTTTCTGCGCGAGCGCCTGGCGCAGTTGTAGGCGCCTACTCCAGACCGCGTTGCAATGCTTCGATGAACACACCTTCGGCCCGGCTCAGGCGTTGCTCGCGGTTCCACAGCAGGTGGATGTCCACATCGGCAATGCCCTCGTGCGGGGGCAGCTTCCACAGCAGCCCCGCGGCCACATCCGGTGCCACCACGTGCTCGGGCAGGCAGCCGATGCCGAACCCCGCGATCACCAGGCGGCGGACTTCCTCCAGGCTGGGCGACGAAGCCACGATACGCCCGGAAAAGCCCTGTTGGTCGCGGAAAATGGTCAGCGGCGACAGCATGCCGCCGATCTGGTCGCTGGCGAAGCTGACGAAATTCTCCCGCTGCAAGTCGCCTTCGGCCTGGCCGAACAGACGATGGTGCTTGCCACAGAAGAACGCATAGCGTTGACGCAGGAACAGTCGTTGTTCCAGGCGTGGCTGGGGCCGGCGGTTGAGGCTAAGGCCTGCCGTGGCGGTCTTCTCCTGCAGGGCGGCGACGATATCGGAGCTGCGCATCACGTCGATCTCCACCTCCACCCTTGGGTGCTGGCGATGGAAGGCAGCGAGAAAATCATCGAAGCGCTCGCTGACGATGCGGCTGATCATCAGTAGGCGCACCTTGCCCACCAATTCATCGGCCGGTTGCTCCAGCAGCCCGCTGATTTGCGACATCTGCCCATACACCTCACCGGCCAGCTGGAACAGCTGCTCGCCCATTTCGGTCAGTACGAACCGCGGCCCCCGGCGGGCGATGAGTTGGCGCCCGAGTTGTTCCTCCAGGCGCTTGAGTGCCTGGCTCACGGCAGGTTGGGTCAGGTGCAGCCGGGCAGCGGCGCGGCTGATGGACAACTCCTGGCCAATCACCCGAAACGTACGCAGCAGGTTCCAGTCGAGGCGGTCGTTGAGCAGGCGGTCGGACATGGCGGGACTCTAGAATAAGCTCGATTTATAGTTGGAATAATAAATAGAAAATTGACTAATCATAGCCTTGGAACGATAAATCGCACCTAGACGCCGACAGAGCGCTCCCGTGACTCACTTACTCCTGCCAGAAAAACAAGCAAAGGAGCCATCCATGAAGCCTACCGCTTCACCCCAGCCGCGCCGGGCCGCTGCCGCCGCATTCATCGGCACCATGATCGAGTGGTACGATTTCTACATTTACGCTACCGCCGCGGCGTTGGTGTTCGGTGCCTTGTTCTTCCCCTCCGACGACAGCCTGTTCAGCACCATGGCCGCCTTCGGCACCTTCGCCGTAGGCTTTTTCGCCAGGCCGCTGGGTGGCATTGTCTTCGGCCATGTCGGCGACCGTATTGGTCGCAAGAAATCCCTGGTCATCACCCTGTTGATGATGGGCGTGGTGACGGTCGGCATCGGCCTGCTGCCGACCTACGCCCAGATCGGTACAACCGCGCCGGTGCTGCTGATTTTGCTGCGCATCGTCCAGGGCATTGCCGTGGGCGGCGAGTGGGGTGGGGCGGTCTTGATGGCTGGCGAGCATGCCCCCAAAGGGCGCCGTACCTTCTTCGCCTCCTTCGCCCAGTTGGGTAGCCCGGCGGGTTTGATCCTTTCCCTGTTGGCCTTTGGCGCCGTCACGCGGTTGCCAGAAGCAGAGCTGATGAGCTGGGGCTGGCGTGTACCGTTCCTGGCCAGTGCACTGTTGCTGCTGGTAGGCCTGGCCATTCGCCTTGGGGTCAACGAGTCGCCTGAGTTCATCGCCAGCCGTGAACAGGCCCTGAAGACTCAACGCAAGGAGCAGGCCCCGGTACTGGAAGTGCTGCGTACTGCCTGGCGCCCGTTGTTGCTGTGCATCGGCGCCAATACCCTGGGCATCGCCGGGGTCTATTTCACCAATACCTTCATGATCAGCTACACCACCCAGCAGTTGCACCTGGAACGCGCCTTGATTCTTGAATGCCTGTTCTTCGTGGCTGTCATCCAGTTCTGCGTGCAACCGCTGGCAGCGTGGCTATCGGAAAGAATCGGTACCACGCGCTTCCTGGCGCTGGTCGCCCTGCTGGCCATGGCTTCGCCTTACCCGATGTTCGTGCTGGTCAGCTCCGGCGAAGGCCCGTTGATCGTGCTGGGTATCGCCCTGGCGGCAGCCTGCATGGCTTCGTTCTACGCGGTCATCGCCGGTTATGTCAGCGGCATGTTCGAAACCCGTGTGCGCTACACCGCCATCTCCATGGCCTACCAGGTGTGTGGCGCCATCGCTGGCGGGCTTACCCCGCTGATCGGCACCTGGCTGGCCCATACCTTCATTGGCCAATGGTGGCCGATGGCGGTGTTCTACACCCTGATCGCCACGATCTCGCTCACTTGCGTGCTGGCCCTGGCGCGCCAATACACCCGCAGTCAGCGCCTGGAGCTGGCCTGATCCCGACCGAATCCGGAGTATTCGTATATGTTGAAAAGCAACGGGGACCGCCTGTGGGCGAGCCTGATGGACATGGCTGAGGTCGGTGCCACTGCCCGTGGCGGCAGCTGCCGACTGGCCCTGACCGACGACGACAAAGCCGGCCGCGCACTGTTCAGTCACTGGTGCCGTGAGGCCGGTTTGACTCTGTCGGTAGATGCCATCGGCAACCTGTTCGCCCGTCGTGCAGGGACCGACCCTGACGCCGCGCCGGTGATGATGGGCAGCCACCTCGACACCCAGCCCGAAGGCGGTCGCTTCGATGGCGTCTATGGTGTGCTGGCTGGCCTGGAGGTGGTCCGCCGTCTCAACGACCTCGCTATCCAGACCCGCAAGCCGCTGGAAATCGCGGTGTGGACCAACGAAGAGGGCGCCCGCTTCACTCCGGCCATGTTCGGCTCGGCGGTGTTCACCGGCACATTGTCTCTTGACCACGCCCTGGCCATCCGTGATGCCGACGGCATCAGCGTGGCCGATGAGCTGCAGCGTCTCGGTTACGCCGGCCAACGTCCGCTGGGAGGCAAGGTCGATGCCTATTTCGAAGCGCATATCGAACAGGGCCCGATCCTGGAAGACAACGCCAAGTCCATTGGGGTGGTCAGTGGCGGTCAGGCCATTCGTTGGTTGGACGTAACGGTCCAGGGCATGGCGGCCCATGCCGGCACCACACCGATGTTGCTGCGCAAGGATGCCCTGTACGGTGCTGCGCAGATGGTCCAGAGCGTGGAGCAACTGGCGGCAGCCTTTGCCCCTGAAGGCCTGACCACCGTGGGTGAGCTGTCCATCGTCAAGTCATCGCGCAATACCGTGCCAGGCTTGCTGCGCTTTACAGTCGACCTGCGCCACCACCGTGATGAAGCCATTGAAGCCATGGAGCGCGATCTGGCCGCGGAGCTGCAGACGATTGCTGCGCAGCGAGGCTTGCAGGTGCGCATCGAACGCCACTGGGGCAGCCCGGCAACCCCTTTCGATGCCGAGTGCGTGGCGCAGGTGCAGCGGGCGGTCGATGGGCTCGGTTACTCCCAGCAGAGCATCGTCAGCGGTGCTGGCCATGACGCGATCCTGCTGGCCCGCTATTGCCCGACAGCGATGGTGTTCATCCCCTGCGTCGGTGGCCTGAGCCACAACGAAGCCGAAGACGTGCTGCCCGAGGATGCCAGTCAGGGCGCCGATGTACTGCTCAATGCCGTGCTGGCCCGCGCTGGCCGTGTCGAACAAGGAGAAGCCTGATGCGTTGCTACTTCCACCCCGAGCAACTGTTGCACCACCCCCGCAGCTATTACTCCCGCGGCGCCATGCGCACCCCGCAGGAAGTTCCCGAGCGTGCCGAACACCTGCTGCAGGCAGCCAAGGATCTGGGCTTCGACATCCGCCAGCCCGAAGATGCGGGGCTGGCACCGCTCAAGGCTGTGCATGGCGAGGCCTACCTGGTCTTCCTCGAAGAGGCACATGCGCGTTGGAAGGAGGTACCCGAGGATTGGGGCGACGAGGTGATGTCCAACATCTTCGTGCGCGAACCCAATGCCCTGCGCGGCATCCTTGCCCAGGCCGCGCGTTACCTGGCCGACGGCAGTTGCCCGGTGGGCGAGCATACCTGGCGTTCGGCCTACTGGTCGGCGCAAAGCGCAGTGGCCGCGGCCAAGGCCATCCTCGACGGTGAACCCGCCGCCTATGCCCTGTGCCGCCCGCCGGGACACCATGCCCGCTTCGATGCAGCTGGTGGCTTCTGCTACATCAACAATGCCGCCGTCGCCGCCCAAGCGCTGCGCAGCCGATACAACCGCGTAGCGATCCTCGACACCGACATGCACCATGGGCAGGGCATTCAGGAAATCTTCTACGCGCGCAACGATGTGCTGTACGTATCGACCCATGGTGACCCGACCAACTTCTATCCTGGTGTGGCCGGGTTCGAGGACGAGCGTGGCAGCGGTGCGGGGGAGGGGTACAACCTCAATCTGCCGATGGCCCATGGGGCCAGTGAGGCGGACTTCATGGTCCAGCTTGAAATTGCGCTGGATGCGGTGAAGGATTTTGGCGCCGAGGTGCTGGTGCTGTCGCTGGGGTTCGATATCTATGAGCAGGATCCACAGAGCAAGGTGGCGGTGACGACCGAAGGCTTTGCCGCGCTAGGGGAGCGGATTCGGGCGTTAGGGGTGCCATGCTTGATTGTCCAGGAAGGGGGCTATCACCTGGAGAGCCTGGAGGCGAATGCTCAAGCCTTCTTTGCTGAACAAGCAGCTTGGCGATAGGTGAAGGGCCGATAACGGGGCCGTCATGGGCGGCCCAATAGCCGGCAAGCCGCCTCCTGGAGAGACGCCTGCCAGCCCAGCGCAATACCTGTAGGCGGGGGCTTGCCCGCGGGGGGGCGGTTCAGTTTCGCCCGGCAGCGCCTCACGTGTTCCCACGCCGCACGTGCTTGACCAACACCTTCTCCAGCAACTCCCACATCGCCGGGTCGCTGCTGAAGGCCACATTGAACCGCATCCACCCGGTGGCCTGCGCATCGACCATGAACAACTGGCCAGGCCCGAGCATGATCCCTTGCTCCAGCGCATCGTCCAGCAACGCCGCGCTGTCGGGAATCGCTGGGTGGCGGGTCCAGATGTACATGCCTTCGTCCGACTCGGTGAATAACTCGAAACCCAACCGGTGCAGGTGACGGCCCACTTCCTGGTGCGCCTCGGCCAGGCGTTGGCGCAGGCGCTTGAGGTGCTTGCGCCAGCGGCCGTCGATGATGGCGGCGTATACCACGCGCTCCATGACCTGTGACGTGGTAAGGCCCGAGCGCATTTTCAGGTGCAGCAGTTTCTGCATCAGCTCGGGGTTGGCCAGCATGTAGCCGACCCGTACGTTGGGCGAGATGCTCTTGGAGTAGCTGCCCACGTACACCACCTGCTGCAAGTGGTCCAGGCTGGCCAGGCAAGGCTGCGGCTCGGCGACCATGTCGGCGTACAGATTGTTCTCCACCAGCCTGAAACCGTGCTTGCTGGCCAGTTGCAGCAGGCGGTGCAATTGCGCCAGCGGGGTGCGTGAACAGGTTGGGCTGTGCAGGTGCGGTTGGGTGAAAAACGCGGTGGGGCGGTAGTGCGCCAGCAACTGCTCCAGTTGGTTCAGGTCATAGCCTGCCGGTGTGCGGGGGACTCCCACCAAGGTGGCGCCCTGGGTACGCAGGATGCTCATCAGGTTGGGGTAACCCGGGTCGTCCACCAGCACCACATCGCCTGGGCGCACCAGGGTACGCGCTGCAAGATCCAGAGCCTGGCTGGCACCGTGGGTGAGCATCAATTGTGCTGGATTGGCGACGATCGACAGCTCTTGCTGCAGGTTCTGCGCCGTCAGCGTGCGCAGCTCCAACAGGCCCATCGGGTCGCCATAGCCGGACAGCTCCAGCGGGCTGCCGGCCACTTGGCGCAAACCGCGGCGCAGGCCGTCTTCGTACATCCAGTCGTTGGGCAACCAGCCGCAACCTGGCTTGAACGGCAACTGGCGGATTTCGAAGATCTGCTGCAAGTACCATTCGGAGTTGAACGTTGGTCGACTGGTGTCGGTCTCGGCACTGTGGTTGTCCAGCAACTCGCCCGCTGCGCGATTGACGAAAAAGCCCGCGTTGCCACGGCTTACCAGCAGCCCCTGGGCCACCAGTCGGTCATAGGCTTCGACCACGGTGAAGGTACTCACCGAATAGGTCGCGGCGAAGGCGCGGATAGACGGCACCTTGGCTCCAGGCTTGAGGGTCTGGTTGTCGATCAGCGCGCGCACCCCGTCGATGATCTGGTTGACCAGCGGAGTGGGGGCGTCTGGATGTAGTTCAAACATTGGGGTGCCTTCAGGTGTGCAGAACGCTGGGCGTCTGCGGGGTACTGCGGGTGTATTGCATGGGTGACCTGTACAGTGCAGCGCGTATTTCATGCCACTGTGCATGGCTCTCTGCGCCGGACATTTTTACATTACGTGTCAGATATCGCCACATAAAGCATGTTCAGTCCGCTCCAGGGTCAACCTTGGGGCGCGTAAGCAGGCCGCCATGGAAGGCCTGCGTGTGCTTGTGCACACCTTCCTGCCCGCATTAGCGCTGATGTACAGGTGAGACCGCTAGCCATCGGGGTCTCACAGTTTTCCTTGGATAAAAAGAAGCACGGGGTACACAACTGATGGGAGCAACATCCACAACCACCACCGCCAAGGGCGAGCACGAGAGCAAGCTCAGCGCTTCGCTCAAGTCGCGCCACCTGACGATGATGTCGATCGCCGGGGTAATCGGCGGCGCCTTG
The DNA here is from genome assembly GCF_000425785.1 of Pseudomonas taiwanensis DSM 21245. Classification (GTDB taxonomy): domain Bacteria; phylum Pseudomonadota; class Gammaproteobacteria; order Pseudomonadales; family Pseudomonadaceae; genus Aquipseudomonas; species Aquipseudomonas taiwanensis. Next base: position 51,055 of record NZ_AUEC01000015.1, on the reverse strand, counting down.
TTCGTCGGTTCCGGCAGCGTGATTCACAGTGCCGGCCCGGCCGCTGTGCTGGCGTATCTCGCCGGCGGCATCCTGGTGGTCCTGATCATGCGAATGCTGGGTGAAATGGCGACGTCCTCGCCAGACACCGGCTCGTTCTCGACCTACGCCGACCGCGCCATTGGCCGCTGGGCCGGCTTCACCATCGGCTGGCTGTACTGGTGGTACTGGGTCATCCTGATGGCCTGGGAGGCCTACGTGGCGGGCAAGATCCTGCACGGCTTCTTCCCCGATGTGAGCGTCAACGTATTCGTGCTGGCCACGACCTTGGTGCTGATCACCGTCAACTTCTTCAACGTCAAGCACTACGGCGAATTCGAGTTCTGGTTCGCGCTGATCAAGGTGGTCGCGATTGTCTGCTTCCTGGTGATCTGTACTGCCGCGGTCATGAATATCTGGCAGTTCGGTGAAGTCCGTGGCATCAGCCACCTGACCGCCGAAGGCTTCATGCCCAATGGCATCACCACCGTGATCGGTGCGTTGCTGGGGGTGATGTTCGCATTCCTCGGCGCTGAAATCGTGACCATCGCGGCTTCCGAAGCCAAGGACCCGGCCGCCCAGATCGTCAAGGCCACCAACTCGGTGGTATGGCGCGTGTGCCTGTTCTACGTCGGCTCGATCTTCCTGATCGTCTGCCTGGTTCCATGGAACGACCCGCACCTGGGTGAGTCCGGCTACGGCGCCTACCGTCGTACCCTGGAACTGCTGGGTGTGCCGTACGCAGAACTGCTGATGAACTTCGTGGTACTGACGTCGGTCAGCAGCTGCCTGATCTCCGGTCACTACACCGCTTCGCGCATGTTGTTCTCCCTGGCCCAGCGTGGCGACGCGCCGTCGTTCTTCAAGATCACCCGTGCCGGCACCGGTGTTCCGGTGTACGCGATCATCGGTTCCTGCGCCGTGGCCGTGGTGTGTGCGCTGATCAATTTCAGCGAGACCCTGCGTCCGAAAGACGTACTGGAAACCCTGATGAACACCACTGGCATGATCGCCTTGCTGGTGTACCTGGTAATTGCCTTCTCGCAGCTGCGCATGCGCCGCAAGCTGATCGCCGAGGGCAAGGAAGTGCGCCTGAAGATGTGGCTGTTCCCTTGGCTGACCTACCTGGTGATCGCTTTCATCGTGGCAGCCCTGGTGACCATGGCATTCATGCCTGACTACCAGATCCTGGTGATCTCCACCGGCATCGCCGCTGCCATCGTGGTGGCCATGGGTGTGGTGCACCAGATCCGTACTGGCAAGCAACACTAAGCGTTCAACGCTTGAGAGACGGCCGGCTTCTTCGGGAGGCCGGCCGTTTTTTTTCGTGATGGTGGAGGCGCCACGTGGCGTTACCGAAAGTGTGAGCAAGCGCATGACCCTAAGTATGGGCACATGGCTTATGCTTCGAGCATTGCCCGCCAAAAGGAACCCGCCATGGCCTGGTCCGCCAATCAGTATTCGCTTTTCGAAGATGAACGCACCCGCGCCGTGCGCGACCTGCTCGCCGCGGTGCCGCAGCGCGCGGTGCACCACGCCACCGACCTGGGCTGCGGCCCTGGAAACTCTACCGAAGTCCTGCTGCACCATTGTCCCGATGCCCAGGTTGTGGCCCTGGACAACGACCAGGACATGATCAACAAGGCGCTTGAGCGGCAACGGTTGCGCGTGCTGCGGGTGCGTTGCGAGAAGGCCGATATCGCCACTTGGACCGCATCGAAACCGCAGGACCTGATCCTGGCCAATGCGTCGTTGCAGTGGTTGCCGGACCACGGATCGCTGTACCCTCATTTGGTTCACCAGCTGTGCGAGGGCGGCAGTCTCGCGGTGCAGACGCCCGACAACCTGGACGAACCTGCGCACCGGCGGTTGCGTGAAATCGCCAGCCAGGGCCCTTGGGCCGACAAGTTCGCTGACCATGTCCTGCCGCCCCGGCACAGCGCAGCCTATTACTATGACCTGCTCAGCCCCCTGTGCGCCCGCGTGGATGTATGGCGCACCACCTACCATCACCCCTTGGCGGGAGGCGCCGAGGCAGTCGTGGAGTGGTTCAAGGGCTCGGCGCTGCGACCTTACCTGGCAAAGTTGGACGCGCAGGAGCAGGCCGATTTTCTGCAGTTGTACCTGCAAGCCATGGAGCGCGACTACCCCCCGGCCACCGACGGTAAGGTGTTGTTGCCGTTCCCACGGCTGTTCGTGGTGGCTACCCGCTGAGCCGGCGCTTGCGCCAGACGATGTAACCATAAAGGGCGAGGTTGACCACCAGCACCAGCGTGCCCAGCAGCAACTGAGTCCGTTCGGTCAAGCCGGCGGGGTAAATCAAGGGCCAGATGTAATGCTCGACGAAGCCGCCTTCGTAACCGGCATCTCCTGCGGCACTGCGCATGCGGTTTTCCCACGTCGTCAGGGGGCAACCCAGGTGCAGGCATTCCACGGCCAGGCCCCAGGCCAGGGCTGGCAGGTGAACGAGCAAGGCGCGAGGCCAGCGGATCACTAACAGCCCGCCCAACAGCACCAGCAGGATGAAGGCCAGGTGCAGTAGGACCAAGGTGTCGGCGGTCAGGCGAAAGAGCATGAGGGCTTATCGCTGGGTTCAGGAACGCTCAGCATAAGACAATTGATGGGGCTGCACGGGTCTTGTTGCCGGCTAGCCGGCTCCTACAGGTTCGGCGAGGATTGTGTAGGAGCCGGTTTGCCGACGATGTGCTGACTCAGACCAGGGCAGGCGTGCGCGGCGGGATCATGCGTCGCGAACCGGTGGCCTCGAATGCTGCACCGAAGGTCAGCAGGGCATTGTCGGAGTAAGCGCGACCGGCGAAGGTCAAGCCTACGGGCATACCGATATCCGCCATGATGCCCATCGGTACGGTGACGGTCGGCACGCCCAGGTGACGGATCGCCAGGTTGCCGTTGGCTACCCAGATACCATTGCTCCAGGCGATGTCCGCCGACACGGGGTTTACGTCGGCATCGGCCGGTCCCACGTCGGCCACGGTAGGGAACAGCACCGCGTCAAGGCCCAGGTCATCCATCCAGTCTTCCAGGTCAATCTTGCGGGTTTTCTCCAGCCCGCGCAGGCCGTCGGGCAGCGTTTCGATCTGGTCCCAGGTCTTCAAGCCGCGCTTGGCCATGTTGACGTATTCGTCCATGCCCGCGGCCAGGTCGTCTTCACGGTTGGGCAGGGTGCCGGGGTCGTGGGGGAAGATCTGTGGGCCATCGACGTCGGCCAGGCGGTTGAGCTTGGGGTCGTCGTTGGCGCGCAGGAAATCGTCGAAGGCCCAGCCTGACAGTTCCCACAGTTCGTCGTGAAGGAATTCCTTGCTGACGATGCCACGGTTGTACACGGTCGGTGCACCCGGACGGTCGCCTTCGCAGTTTGACACCAGCGGGAAGTCCACTTCGATCACCTCGGCACCGGCGGCTTCCAGCGCCTTGCGTGCCTCTTGCCACAAGTCGATGACGCTGGCACGGGTGTTGATGCGCTGACCGGTCGGGCCACCGATGCCAGGCTTTTCGGAAGTGCCGGCTTCGGGATCGGCGTTGATGTACATGCGAGGCACGCCGAAACGCTTGCCTTTGAGCGCGCTGGCATCCACCGCCAGGTCGAGGTACGAGGTCGGACGCACGGTCGAGGCCGCCGGAATCGGTACCCAAGGTTGCAGGCGCCACAGGTCGCCACGCTTGTCGGCGTCGTCGGCGACCACTACATCCAGAATTTCCAGCAGGTCGGCCATGGTCCGTGCATAAGGCACCACCACGTCCATGGTCGGGGTCAGTGGCCAGTTGCCACGGACCGAAATCACCCCGCGAGAGGGGGTATAGGCGCACAGGCCGTTGTTCGAGGCTGGGCCGCGACCACTGGACCAGGTTTCCTCGGCCAGGCCGAAGGCACTGAAGCTGGCGGCGGTGGCAGTTCCGGCACCATTGGAGGAGCCGGACGCGAACGGTGCGGTCAGGTAGTTGGCGTTGTACGGGCTTTCGGCGCGGCCGTAGACGCCGCGCTGCATGCCGCCGTTGGCCATGGGCGGCATGTTGGTCTTGCCCAGGCACACCGCACCGGCCGCACGCAGGCGCTCGATGGTGAAGGCGTCGCGCTGGGCGACCAGGTCCTTGAAGGCCGGACTGCCGGAGGCGGCGGTAAGGCCTTTGACCAGGTAGCTGTCTTTGGCGGTGTAAGGAATGCCGTCCAGCGGGCTCAGGGTCTGTCCCTTGGCGCGACGCGCATCGGACGCTTCGGCCTCCTTGAGTGCGTCTGGGTTGCGCACGACCACGGCGTTCAGGGCAGTGGCGGTATTGGCTCCATCGTAGGCGTCGATACGCGCCATATAGGCCTTGACCAGCTCGACCGCCGTCGTGCGGCCCGACTCAAGTGCATCGCGCAGCTCGGCAATGGAAACCTCGGTTACCTCGATCATGCTTTCACCAAAAATTGTGCAAGGTGGGGGCTAATGCGAGGAGTGTACAAGAAGGTTTCGGGGGAAGCAGGTTTGCGCGGGAGAAATGGTTTTTTGCAGGCGGGCATTGATGGGGCCGCCAAGCGGCCCGGTGCACTCAGGCCAGGTCTGTCGCCGAATGCCGTTCCGCCACCTGGCTGGCTTCGTCGCCCCAGGTGCGGTTCACCCGTGTGCCGCGTTGTACCGCCGGGCGTGCGGCGATCTGCTCGGCCCAGCGCTGAACGTTCGGGTACTCATCCACCGCCAGGAACTCTGCGGCGCCATACAGGTTGCCGCGTACCAGCTGGCCGTACCATGGCCATACGGCGATATCGGCGATGCTGTATTCATCGCCACCCAGGTAACGGCTTTCGGCCAGGCGGCGATCCAGCACGTCGAGCTGGCGCTTGGCTTCCATGGTGAAGCGGTTGATGGCGTACTCGAATTTCTCCGGGGCATACACATAGAAGTGGCCAAACCCTCCGCCCAGGTAGGGGGCCGCGCCCATCTGCCAGAACAGCCAGTTCAGGGTTTCGGTGCGGGCAGCAAGGGACTTGGGCAGGAAAGCGCCAAACTTTTCGGCCAGGTACAGCAGGATCGAGCCTGACTCGAACACCCGTACCGCAGGTTCGACGCTGCGGTCGAGCAGGGCGGGAATCTTCGAGTTCGGGTTGACCTGCACGAAGCCGCTGGAGAACTGGTCGCCTTCGCCGATGCGAATCAGCCAGGCGTCGTATTCGGCACCGGTGTGGCCGAGGGCGAGCAATTCTTCGAGCAGGATGGTGACCTTGACGCCGTTGGGCGTGGCCAGGGAGTAAAGCTGAAGGGGGTGTTTGCCCACCGGCAGGTCCTTGTCATGGGTCGGGCCAGCGACAGGGCGGTTGATGCTGGCGAACTGGCCGCCGGAAGCGGCCTCGTTGCGCCAGACCTTGGGCGGAACGTAAGGGGACTTGCTCATACGCGGATCTCCTACCTGCAAAGACTTGCATCTATGCCATGGGTTGGGCGCCGAGGGCAAATGCAACCGATGCATGCGAAACAGGGCGCCCTGGCCTGAACCTCGACAGCGGCAGGTAGCACAACAGCGGCACTGTTGCGCAAGGCTGGCCGCCAACTGTGCTGGTCCCTGCCGAAGAAATGCCTTTATGCTGTAACGAAATATGTCTAGAACGCCTGAAGAAGGAAGCCGCAATGCCGCTCAAGGACCTGCTGATCGCCCTGGTGGTGATCATCGCGTGGGGAGTCAACTTCGTGGTCATCAAGGTTGGCCTCGACGGGCTGCCACCGATGTTGCTGGGGGCGTTGCGCTTCGTGTTGGTGGCGTTTCCGGCCATATTGCTGGTCAAGCGCCCGAAGCTGCCCTGGCGCTGGCTGATTGCCTACGGTGCGACCATCTCCCTGGGCCAGTTCGCTTTTCTCTTCCAGGCCATGTACAGCGGGATGCCACCGGGGCTGGCTTCGCTGGTGCTGCAATCCCAGGCGTTCTTCACCCTTGGTTTCGCTGCGCTGTTTCTGGGGGAGCGGTTGCGCCTGGCCAGCGTACTCGGGTTACTGGTGGCGGCGAGCGGCCTGGCGCTGATCGGCAGCGAGGACAGCGGGCACGTGCCGATGGTGGCGCTGCTGCTGACATTGTGCGGCGGTGCCATGTGGGGCCTGGGTAACATCATTACCCGGCGCTTCGGCTCGGTGGACTTGGTGGCGCTGGTGATCTGGGGCGGGTTGATTCCGCCATTGCCGTTCCTGGCGCTTTCGTGGTGGCTGGAGGGGCCAGAGCGCATCGGTCATGCATTGGCCAACATCAGCTGGAGCTCGATTCTGGCCCTGGCTTACCTGGCTTTTGTCGCCACCATGCTCGGCTACAGCCTCTGGAGCAAGCTGCTGTCGCGCTACCCGGCGGGCAAGGTGGCACCGTTCTCGTTGCTGGTTCCGGTGATTGGCTTGAGTTCCTCGGCGTGGTTGCTGGGTGAACGGTTGACCGCCGTGCAGGGATGGGGCGCGTTGCTGGTGATGGCCGGGCTGCTGGTCAATGTCTTCGGGCCGAAGCTGGGGCAGCGCTTGAGGGCGGCCAGCGCGCAATAACTGAAAACACACCCGCGTTCAGTTGCAACGGGCAAGCGCCGCAATGCGGGCGAGGGCTTTGTTAGACTGGGCCTCTTTTGCCAGGCCCACGGAGCACGCCCATGATCATTTCCACCACCAGCCAGCTCGAAGGCCGCCCGATTGCCGAGTACCTCGGGGTAGTCAGCTCTGAATCGGTGCAGGGCATCAACTTTGTGCGCGATTTCTTCGCACGCTTTCGGGACTTCTTCGGGGGGCGTTCGCAGACCCTGGAAAGCGCATTGCGCGAGGCCCGCGAACAGGCCACCGAAGAACTGAAGGCTCGGGCACGGCAGTTGCAAGCCGATGCAGTGGTGGGGGTCGATTTCGAGATCAGCATGCCCTCGGTGCAGGGCGGAATGGTCGTGGTGTTCGCCACTGGTACGGCGGTGCGGTTGAGGTAAGGCTTTTTGCCACTGGTCGGGTTTGGATGTTTTGCCCGGGCAGTCTGCAAATGACTGGCTAGTCTCTTTCTTCAACAGACCGCGTTTTTCCTGGGCATGTCATCTACCTGCCGACGCGGTCGTCACTTGAGGGAGACGGGGCATGAGCGAGTCCTTTTTCGAAGACACGAACGACGCATTCCCAATCAACAGCCAGGTATGGTGCGGCCAGTCGTCGTTTCGCCTGGGCTTTGCCAACATGACCCTGGACGAGTCAGAGCAGCTCAAGCCTGCGCATTTGCAGCGCTACAAGAAGGGCCGTTTCACGCCCCGGCTACCTGCGAAGAAGTAACGCTGACCCAAGACCCCGCCGAACGGCGGGGTTTTTGTTTTGGTTGCTTGATCCAGCTCATGGTATCCAGGGGTAGCGCTCGCCGGATCGCGGCGCTTGTGGTCTTCTTGCGCGGCATGTCAGAAAAGGAGGATTGTTTTTCCATGCGCATCAGGGAAGAGACTTATTGGCAGTGGGCTGACGCCCAGCTGCACAGCCGCTGTCATGACGAGGCGCTGAGCGATGGCACCACGCTCGATGTTCAGGTACGTCTGTCGCGCCTGGGTGCGACGCAGCTGTTCCTTGGCTTGTATGCCCAGGACGGCAAGGCGCTGCTTGAGGAGTATTACCCAGCGCGGCCTGGCGAGACCATGACCCGCGCACTGGTGTGGGGTGTGGACCGCGCGCGAGCACTGGCCACAGGTGCACTGCCACTGCCAACCACCGTGCTACGCCGTCAAGCTTGAGCGTGCCGGGCTTCAGACGCCTGGACGATGCGTTGCGCAGGGACGTGCAACTGACGTAGCAGGTAGTCGGAGAACGCCGGGTCCCACCGTTGCAGGGCAATGGCATCGCGCATGCAAGTCAGCCAGACGCTGGCGTGCTGTGCGTCGATCGGCCACTGCGCATGGAACGATGGGATGGCGATCGAGCCGTAGCGTTCACTGTACAGGCGTGGGCCACCCAACCAACCACTGAGAAAACAGGCCAGTTTGTCCCGTGAGCCGCTCAGGTCGTCCGGGTGCATCTGGCGTACGCTGGCGGCTGCCGGTGTTTCATCCATCAGGCGGTAGAAGTCATCGACCAGGCGGCGCAGGCCATCGATACCGCCTGCGGCCTGGTAAGAGGCATCGCCGGTGCCGAATGCGGGAGTGTTCATCAAGGGCTCCAAGGTCCAGGGGCCGACAGTTTAACAGGCATGAAAAAGCCCGGCCGTTGCGGGCCGGGCTGATGAGGAGGCGTGCTCAATCAGTTGATCGAATCGATCACCTTGATCGCCTGCCGCTCGCGGGCGGCGGGCCATTCCTCCTGCAGGGTCTGCAGGACGCGGCCTACGAACTCGGTGTCGGCGGCGGCCTTCTTGCCGACGTAGCCCTGGCCACGGCGGTAGACCTTGAAGCGTGCGCGCATGCTGGGCAGGTGCGCTTCGAATTCATCTTCGACGGTGTTTGGCGGCAGACGGTCGAGGCGTACCTCACCGGTCTGGCTGACCCACAGCAGGTGATCGTCGAGGCTGTCCTTGCGTGCGGCGAACAGCTTGGACAGTTGGTCGATCGTGGGATTGTTGTTCAAGTTCATCATAAAGCCCCCATTACCTATTGATTGTGATTTTCACAGTTGGCGCCACCACGGTGTAGCGCACTACCACGGCTGCTACAGCAGCATCGCAACAGGGGCTTTCTCACGCTGCCTTTTGGACAGTTCCCTCTCCACGAACGGCCTGCGTTACCGCGCAGGCCGTCTGGAATACCCTTGCCACCGCTCCCGATCAGGGAGACGGCCTCATCATGCCCAAGGCGGATGAACGGCGTCAACCGTTTTGTAGTGAATATTTTTTCTCACTACATCTTGTCGGACAATCCACCTGTCGGGGCCTTTTCAAGGGTGTCGCCGGTCAATGCGACAGGCCGGACAGAATCTGCCATGCAGCCCGAACCCGCGCCTCGTTGGGGTAGTTGCGGTTGGCTAGCAGCACCACGGCCTGGCCTTCGGAGGGAATGAATACGGCGTAGGCACCAAAGCCATTGGTGGAGCCGGTCTTGTTGTACCAGGCGTTGCGCAAGGCGGGACTGGCAGGCTTCAGGCGTTGGGTGCTCTGAGGTTCGCGGATCAGCCTGGGGCTGTTGCCATCGACGAGGGTCTGCAGGTCGACAGGGTAGGGGTAGCGCTCCCAGCCCAGGCCCTGAGTCATTGTGCCGACCTGGAAGTAACCTGCCTGGGTGATCGCGGTGGCCTCCTGCAGGGGTTGAGGCAAGGCGGAGGGTTGCATGTGCAGGCGTACGTAACGCAGCAGGTCGGTGGCGCTGGTCTTGATGCCGTACGCCGGGTCGGCATATGGGCCGGGGTTGACCCGAACGGGTTGGTCCTGGGCGTCATAACCCTGGGCGTAGAGGCTACGCGCTTCGGGAGGGACGTTCAGATAGGTGTGCTCCAGACCCATTCGCGGCAATAGCCCCTGGGTCATCAACGGGTCGAAAGGCCGATGCTGGGCGCGTGCTGCAAGATCGCCAAACAGCCCAATGCTGGGGTTCGAGTAGCAGCGCTGAGTGCCGCGCTCACTGTGCGGTTTCCACTGGCGGAAGAACGTCAGCACCTGCCGTGGCGTCTGCACATCGTCGGGGAACTGCAAGGGCAGGCAGTCGGCGCTGTAGGCACCAAGCTCCAGCACGCTGACATCACCCAGATACGTGCCGGCCAGTGCGGGCTGGTAGCGGCGGGCAGGCGCATCGAGGTCCAGCTTGCCTTCGGCACTGGCCAGGGCCGCGAGGGTGGCCGTGTAGGTCTTGCTCAGCGAACCGACCTCGAACAGGGTATCGGCGCTGACCGGTGTGCCCGCTGCCTTGTCGGCCACGCCAAAGCTGAAGTAATGCGCCTGGCCCTTGTGGTAGACCCCCACTGCCATGCCGGCGATCCCGTACGCCTGCATCAGCGGGCGGATGGTCTGGGTCACCCGTGCTTGCAGGGTGTCATCGGCGTGGGCCGAGGCATGGACCCAGGCGAGGGAAGTAGCGGTAGCCAGCGTGGCAAGAAGAAAGCGTGACATGGGGGCGGGTCCTGTGCGACGGAGTGTCCGTTCAGCGATACCGGCGGGGGTTCCGGCGTTAGCGGGAAAAAGGCCCAGACCTTATCGTCTGCCCCAGCACAATGACAAGACGGAATCTGTGATGAAGTATTTGCGCATGTTATTCGACAATTTCACCCTGGCGCTGCTCAGTGTGGTGTTCATTGCCACCGTGCTGCCCTGCTCGGGTGATGGGGCGTTGTACTTTGGCTGGTTGACCAACCTGGCCATCGGCTTGCTGTTCTTCCTGCATGGCGCCAAATTGTCGCGTGAGGCCATCATTGCCGGTGCCGGCCACTGGCGTCTGCACCTGTTGGTATTCTCCTGCACCTTCGTGCTGTTTCCTTTGCTGGGGATGGCCTTCAAGCCGTTGTTCGTGCCGCTGGTGGGCAACGAGTTGTACCTGGGCGTGCTGTATTTGTGCGCGTTGCCGGCCACGGTGCAGTCGGCCATCGCCTTCACCTCGCTGGCCCGCGGTAACGTGCCAGCAGCCATCTGCAGCGCGGCGGCTTCCAGTCTGCTGGGTATTTTTCTCACGCCGTTGCTGGTGATGATGTTGCTGGGTGCCAGTGGCGATACCGGTTCGGGCCTGGACGCGGTGCTGAAGATCACTCTTCAGTTGCTGGTGCCGTTCCTGGCCGGCCAGGTTGCCCGCCGCTGGATCGGCAACTGGGTCAAGCGCAATGCACGCTGGCTCAAGCTGGTCGACCAAGGTTCGATTCTACTGGTGGTCTACACCGCATTCAGCGAGGCCGTGGTCACGGGTTTGTGGCACACCGTTTCCTCGCAGCACCTGGCAGGGTTGTTCGCGGTGTGCGCCATCCTGCTGGCCGTGGTGCTCCTGGGCACCCATATGCTGGGCAAGGTGCTGGGGTTCAACCTCGAGGATCGCATCACCATTCTGTTCGCAGGTTCGAAGAAGAGCCTGGCCACCGGTGTGCCCATGGCGCAGGTGCTGTTCGTAGGCAGCGGTATCGGGGCGATGATTTTACCGTTGATGTTATTCCACCAAATCCAACTGATGGTCTGCGCGGTACTGGCGCAGCGCTACGCCAGTCGCGATGAAGCGGGTGAGGTTGTCACCAACGGCTAGCGCGCCTGACCCGAGCCTCGCTGGCGCAGGGTCTTATTCACCTGAGCCTCGATCTTGTAAGCCGGCGCTTCCAGCTCCTCGTAATTTCGGGTGTAGCGCCGCGCGAACTCTTCCACGCCCAATTGCTGATACTGCTGAACGTGCTTGAGTTCATGCGCCCACAGCGCCACGTTGTCCTCGGCATCGGTCGCGTGGCGGAATATGATGGTGTCGATGAGCGTGACCGCATTCACGTCAGGGTTCTGCAGCAGGGCATTGGCGGCGCTCACCTGTTGCTCGTCGCCGACCCGGTAACGTGCGGCGTCGAGCACGGCGAAATCGTACCAGGGTTCCAGTTGTACCCGGATATGCAGCGGAATGGGCTGTGTGCCGCTGGCCGTGGCTTCGTCGCGGGCCTGCTGCAGGGCGAACACCAGGCTGCTGGAGGCGACGACCTCGACGTCCTTGAGAATCTGCCCGGCCTGGCCGGGGTCGATCGGCGCGCAGAAGCATCCCATCAGGCACACCTGGTATTGCCCAGGAGGGCACGCTTGTTCGGCGAATGCGGGGGCAGACAGCACAAGGCCAAGCAAAAGACTAGAGAGCTTCATTCAAGGCCTTGTCGACGAAGGTACGGTTGGCATCCAGCACCTGGGTTTGCACGTGTTCGCTGACCATCATGCGCCCGACCACCAGGGCGCCCACGCACTGGCTGATCAGCACCCAGGCCAGTTGCGGGTCTTGCAGCGTTTCGCTCCACGCATCATGCAGGGCTACCAGCCAATGCTCGGCTTCCTCGCGCACCTGTGGCTCGGCCCGAGCGATTTCAACACCTAGTGGGGGCAACGGGCAACCACCCTCGGGATTGTGCAGGTGAGCCAGGCTCAGGTATTGCTCAAGACAGCGTGCCAGGCGTGCCTTGCTGGTGCCTCGATTGGCCAGGCGGGCCAGTGGGCTGTTGCACAACTCCTGGCGGACCACTTCGGTGAACAAATCGTCCTTGGATGGAAAGTGGTTGTAGAAGGCGCCGCCGGTCAGGCCAATGGCCTTCATCAGCCCGGCCACGCCGGTGCTGGAGAAGCCGCCACGCTTGGCCAGCGCGCCGCTGCTGGCCAGCAGTCTTTCTCGCGTTTGTTGCTTGTGTTCGGTGGAATAGCGCATCCGAAACCCCTCGCGCCCTGACTTGACGATGGGGGCGATCATAACATAGCGTTCGTTTACTAAGTGATCGTTCACTAATGGAGGCGGGTCGTGACAGAGCAACAAAAAGTAGTGCTGGTGATCGGTGCCGGCGATGCCACCGGAGGGGAAATTGCCAAGCGTTTCGCCCGCGAGGGGTACACCGCCTGCGTCACACGACGCCAGGCCGAGAAGCTGCAACCCCTGGTGGACGAGATCCGCGCTACGGGCGGCCAGGCCCATGGTTTTGGCTCCGATGCCCGCAAGGAAGAAGAGGTGACGCAGCTGATCGAGACCATCGAGCGCGACATTGGCCCGATCGAGGCGTTTGTCTTCAATATCGGCGCCAATGTGCCGTGCAGCATTCTCGAGGAAACGCCCCGCAAGTATTTCAAGATCTGGGAAATGGCCTGCTTCGCCGGCTTCCTGACCGCACAGGCGGTTGCCCGGCGGATGGTGGTGCGCGAGCGCGGCACGATCCTCTTCACCGGTGCCACGGCTGGCACCCGAGGCGCTGCCGGGTTCGCCGCCTTCGCCGGGGCCAAGCATGCCTTGCGCGCGTTGGCCCAGAGCATGGCCCGTGAACTGGGCCCGCGAAACATTCACGTCGCCCATGTGGTGGTCGATGGGGCCATCGACACCGCCTTCATTCGCGACAGCTTCCCCGAGCGCTACGCCCTCAAGGACCAGAACGGTATCCTCGACCCGGCACATATCGCCGACAGCTACTGGTTCCTGCATGTCCAGCCACGGGACGCCTGGACCTTCGAGCTGGATCTGCGGCCATGGATGGAGCGCTGGTGACCCCTATGTCGAACAAGGAGCTTTCAATGGGCAAGACTGTCGAGTTTTTCTTCGATCTGGGCAGCCCGGCCAGCTATCTGGCCTGGACCCAAGTGGCGGGTATCTGCGACCGCCACGGCGCCGAGCTTCGCTACCGACCCTTGTTGCTGGGCGGTGTGTTCCAGGCGACCGGTAATGCTTCACCCGCCATGATCCCGGCCAAGGGGCGCTACATGTTCACCGACCTGGGGCGCTTCGCTGCGCGCTATGGCGTGCCGTTCGCCATGCCCCCGGGCTTTCCGATCAACACCCTGAGCCTGATGCGCGGCTTGACCGGCACGCAATTGCTGGCACCCGAGCGCTTCGAAACGTTGCTCGACGTGCTGTTCACCGGCCTGTGGGCGAAGCAGTTGAACCTGGGGGATGCTGCAGTGCTGGACGTTACCTTGCGCCAGGCAGGCTTCGACCCTGCCGCGTTCCAGGCCTTGGCCGCCGAGCCACAGGTCAAGGCGACGCTCAAGCAGGTGACCGAAGAAGCAGTGGCGCGTGGGGTGTTCGGTGCACCGACGTTCTTTGTCGATGGGCAGATGTTCTTCGGGCAGGATCGCCTGGACTTCGTCGAAGGTGCGTTGCGTTAGCGAGCCAGCAGTTTCTCGAGCTGGGTACGCTCCCAGAGACTGAGCAGGTCGGTGGGGTTGCTGCCGTAGCGTTGCCAGTCTTCCAGATCGGCCTGCAGGCCCTCGGGGGACTGGCAGCGCACGCAATGGGCCAGGCCTTCGGCATCCACGGCCAGGGTCAGCTGCCAGCCGTCGATGTCCACTTCGACCAGCCCATGCCCATCACGGGCGCGAACCTGCAGCGAGTGAACGCCGAGGGCCGTCTCGCGCAGGCACTGGTAAACGGCCCGGGAGTGCAAGCGCTGGCCGGGTTCAGGCACGGTCAGAAGTTGGCCGGCGTGTTGGCGCTGATGATTTCGGCCTCGTCCGGACCGATGTTCTTGAAACTGTGCGGCAGGGTAGTGGGGATGTAGTAGCCATCGCCGGAGTTGAGCACGCTGACCTGGCCATCGACCCACAATTCGACCGTGCCCCGGGTGACCAGCCCGCATTCTTCGCCCTCGGCATGCACGATCGGCTCGCCGGAGTCGGCGCCTGGTGCATACAGCTCGCGCAGCATACGCATCTGGCGGGCTTCGACGCTCGCACCGACCAGCAGCATGCGCAGGCCGTTGCGGCCCAGGTCAGGCTGCTCGTTGGCGCGGAACACGAAGCGCTCTTCCCGCACCGGCTCGTCGAAGCTGAAGAACTCCGCCAAGGTCATCGGGATCCCCTCGAGCAGTTTTTTCAGGGAACTGACCGAAGGGCTGACGCGGTTTTGCTCGATCTGCGAAATCGTCGAGTTGGTCAGGCCGCTGCGACGGGCCAGCTCCCGTTGGGAGAGGTTGTTGCGTTCACGCACCAGTTTGAGTCGTGTCCCCGTGTCCATAGCCGCCTTGTAATCAGAGGTGTAAAAAATAATGGGCGACGCATTAAAGCACACTCTGAAGCCTTGCGCGCAGTGCTTGTCAGGTGCGTTGGTCGCGGGGCATTGGCCACAGCCCGACCAGCAGCAACAACAGGGCAACCGCAAGGAATGGCAGGCGTGGATCCAGCGCGTAGACCAAGGTGCCAGCCAGTGGCCCTATCACCGCGCCCATCCCCTGCGCCGCGCCGACGGAGCCGGCCGTGGCGCCTTGTTCCGACGCGTGCATGGCATTGGCGGCCAGCGCGGAAAAGGACGGGAACACAAAGCCCATGCCCGCGGCGGCGACGAAGTAGCAACCCCAGAGCCAGGGCGCGCTCGTGGCCAGAGCGCCGCCGGCAAAGCCCAGCGCCGAGACGCTGGCGCCAACCCGTATCATCTTCAGCGGTGGCCATTCCAGCTGGCGCAGGGCGATCTGCGACAGGATCAGTGCCACCCCGACCGTAGTCAAGGCGATGCCGGCTGCCTGGGCTGCCTCGGTCGGCGGCAGGTGCAAACGGTCGAGGGCGAAGAAACCGACGATGATCTGCGAAACGGTGACGCTGAGCATGGCGCTGAAGGCCACCAGCAGGGGGCGGCGCAGGCGCGGGTCGGTCAGGCGCACCGGGCTCGGCGCATGGCTGTGGGCCAACGGTTGCGGCTTTAGCTTGAACAGCAACACGATGAACGCGGTGGCCGGTAGCAAGGACATGATGTGAAACGGCAGGCTCAGACTGTGGCGTGCCAACAGCGCGGCAATCGCCGGGCCCAGTACCAGCCCCACAGCATTGGCTGCGCCCAGGGAGGCCATGGCTCGGGCCCGACGTTGCGGTTCGACATGGTCGGCGATCAGCGCATTGCCGGCCACCGGCAGGGCCGCGTAGAACGCGCCGATCAGCCCGCGAGCCAGCATCAGACCGACGAACGCCAAGGTGGCGTCTGGCAGCCAGCGCAAGGCGCCTTCGACGAACAGGCACAATGACCAGTAGGCCAGGGTAAAGCCCGCACTGCCTAGCAGCAGGATGCGTCGGCGTCCGAGGCGGTCGGCCGCGCGCCCCCAGGGGCGTGCCAGCAGCACCCAGACCACGCCGGCCACGGTCACGGCTGCCCCGGCCTGCCAGGTCGCCATCCCCAGCAGCCGGGCAATTGGCCCGATCAAGGCCACGAAGGCCATCATCGACATGGTGCAGGCCATGTTGGCCAGCAGCAGGGGGCGCAGGTCGAGGGTGCGTGTGACACCCAGGGTGGCAGGATCCTTTGCAGCAGTCATCGGGCAGTCCAGGCAGTTTCAGCGTTAAAGGGCGATCTTATTAAGAGCACTCATCGGTTGTCGAACCGGCCTGGACCGCACGCTGTCATTCGCCGCGGCGCAGGGGGCCTGGCCACATGCTACGCAACACGCCGTCCCGGCGCACCAGTGCGTGCATCAACGCTGCACCCAGGTGCAGCAGGACAGTGGCGAACAACAGGTACCCGGCCCAGCCATGGGCTTGGCGCAGTACGGCGTACAGTTGCAGGTCGTGTGGGGCGATGGCCGGTAGCTGCAGCGGTCGAGGGTAACCGCCCGCCGACAGCATTGCCCAGCCCAGCAGCGGCATGGCCAGCATCAGGGCATAGAGCAGCAGGTGCGAGGCGCCGGCAGCGAACCGTTGCACAGTCGGCAAGTCGTCGGGCAGGGGCGGATGAGGTCGGGTCAGGCGCACGCCGATACGCAGCAGCACCAGTACCAGCAGCGCCAGGCCGGTGGCCTTGTGCAGCTCGACCAGCATCGGGTGGCGGGTTGACAGGTCGGCGACCATGCTCACGCCGATGAACAGCATGGCCAGGATCAACACTGCCATCAGCCAGTGCAGCGAGCGGGCCAGGGGGTGGAAAGCTTCAGGTTTCATGGGCGGGCTCCGGTGCTGAGCGATTCGCGGCTGCGGCGATTGAAAGACTCCGAATAGGCCGCCGAGCGGGCGGCGAGGATCGGGTCGGCGGAAGGTTCGATGCCACGGGGGAGAATCAGCGGGTCGAAGTTCAGGTCGCGGCAGGCACCTTGTTCAGGGGCGTCCACTCGTTCGATCACCAAGGTGCCAGCGTCCACTCGGCGCCGTTGCGCAGGCCAGGGCTGGGCCGGGTCGTCCACGGCGTCGCCGGCCTCGGCCAGCACCAGGCGCAAGGTCCAGCGCAACGGGCCCTGGGCCAGGCGTTGTTGCAGGTCATGTTGCAGGAATTGTTTGTCATCGACCTTGCCTGGGAGCGCGGCGAAGTGGGTCTGTGGCTCCAATTGCCAGCGCACCGGGTGAGCCTTGCCATCGCCGTCGATCAGGCGAAAGGCATTGATGCTGTGGTATTGGGTGCTGGCGAAGCTGTCGCTCGGGGTATAGCTGGCGGCCCATTGGCGGAACGCCGCGCTTTCCGGATGGGCGGCGAAGAATGCTTGTAGCCTTGCCGGGTCAGGCTTGCCGGTGGCAGGGTCAGGCGCGCTGGCCAGCACCTGTTCATAGAACGCCTGCGGCGTGCTCACCGCCAGCACGGGAGGGTTGTTCATACCGGTACGCCAGAGCTGGCCGTCATCGGTACTCAGTTGCAGCGCCAGACTGCGCACGGGCACCGCGGTGTCCGGTGCGAACGGATTGGCCCCCCCAATGGCGAACCGGCCGATGACCGGTACCCGCGCCTGGCTGAACACCCGCGCCGTCGACAGCGTCGCCGCCTGGCCGCTGGCCTGGAAGTAACCGCTGACACACAGGCCTTTCGCATGGTTCTTGCGGTAGCCGGGGTAATGGCCAGCCTGGGCCTCGAAGGTATCTATGATGCGCTGCGGGGTCACTGTTGGGCCGCCGATCCAGCCAGCGGCATAGGCGAAACCCGCGCCCATGGCCAGCATGATGGCGCCTATGGCGGCCAGCCGCAGGTGCTTGGCGGGGCCGTGCAAGGGTGAGTTCATGGTCATCGTCCGGTGCAGTTGAGGTGCCGGTACGACGGGGCAGGAAGGCGGTTATTCCCTGCGAGGGAATAAATTTTGTGGCCGGGCGTCTGCCCTCTACACTGACCATCCCAGGGGCCGGATGACTTCCATGCATGATTTGGACGAACACCAATGGCGCGAGCTGCTGCAGCGTCTGCGCCGCTTTGCCATCTGGCTGACGCGCGAGTCTGGCAGCGCCGACGACCTGGTCCAGGCGACCGTCGAGCGTGCCCTCAGCCGCAGCAGTCAGCAGCGTGACGCCGACAGCCTGCGCGCCTGGCTGTTCACCATCCTTTATCGGCAGTTTCTCGATGGCAAGCGCCGTGACCGCCTGCATGCGCGTTGGCTGTCCTGGTTTGGGCGCGCCGAGGCGCAGGAAGAGCCGGTTGGCGGCGATATCGAACGCATCGTCCTGGCCCAGGCGGACTTGCAGGCCTTCGCGCGATTGTCGGACGAGCAGCGCGCCCTGTTGTTGCTGGTCAGCGTCGAGGGCCTGAGCTACAAGGAGGCCGCCCACGCCCTAGGGATTCCCATCGGTACCGTGATGTCGCGCCTGTCGCGCGCCCGTGCCGCGTTGCGTGAACTGACCGAGGGCAACCCGCAGCCCCCGGCCTTGCGGAGACTGAAATGACGCGCCTTATTCCCAGTGAACATGAGCTGCATGCCTACGTCGATGACCGTCTGGAGCCCTCACGGCGAGCCGAAGTGCAAGCCTGGTTGGCGGCCAACCCGTTGGAAGCGCAAAGGGTCGAGGCCTGGCGAAGCGATGCCCGGCGTTTGCGGGCGGCATTGGCAGGTTTCGGCGAGCAGCCAGGCTCGTCACAGTTGGATGTGGGCAGGCTGCAGCAACGCTTGCGTCATCGCAGGCAGCGCCGCTGGGCGTCGGCTGCGGTGTTGCTGCTGGCCGTGGGAGTGGGTGGATTGGTTGGCTGGCAGGCACGGGACGCCACGTTGGCGGACGCTGGCCTGCCCATGGCCGATGCCGTGCAGGCCCATCGCCTGTTCGCTGCCAGCGAAGCGCTGGATATCCAGGCCAGCGACCCGGCACAGTTGCGCGACTGGCTGGAGCGGCATTTCAGTCGGGTAGGGCAGTTGCCAGACCTCGCGGGATACGGCTTCAAGCCGGTGGGGGCACGACTGCTCAGCAACGAGCAGGGGCCGGCGGCTTTGCTGGTATTCCAGGACCGTGAAGGGCAACGCATCAGTCTGTTTCTGCGCTCGCCGGGCGAACGCTTCGCGCGCATGCCGCAGGGGCAGCGCACGGATGGGCGGTTGGAGGCACGCTACTGGTCCCATGGGGCGTACAACTTCGCACTGGTCAGTGCGGCGGACGATGTGCGCGGCGCCGGTGTTGGCGAGGCGCTGCGCTTGGGCCTGTAGTCGGTCCGATCGCGGACAAGCCGGCTCTACGGAGCGTACGACGACTTCGTAGAGGCTGGCTTGCCGGCGATTCGTTTCAGCTCAATTCCAGCCAGATCGGCGCATGGTCCGAGGGCTTTTCCATGCCACGCAGCTCGTAATCCACCCCTGCGGCCTTCAGGCGCGGCACCAGGGCTTGCGAGGCCATGATCAGGTCGATGCGCAGTCCGCGCTTGGGCTCGTCCTCGAAGCCGCGGCTGCGGTAGTCGAACCAGCTGAAGCGGTCGTTCACTTCCGGATACAAGTGACGGAAGCTGTCCACCAGGCCCCAGCCCTTCAGGCGCTCCATCCATTCCCGCTCTTCAGGCAGGAAGCTGCATTTGCCGGTCTTCAGCCAGCGCTTGGCGTTGTCCGGGCCGATCCCGATATCGCAGTCCTGGGGCGAGATGTTCATGTCGCCCATCACCAGCACCGGCTCGTGATTGTGGAACTGCCCTTCGAGCAGGGCCTGCAAGTCGCTGTAGAAGCGCTGTTTGGCCGGGAACTTGGTGGGGTGGTCGCGGCTTTCGCCTTGGGGGAAGTAGCCGTTCATGATAGTGATCGGGGTGCCGTTGGCATCGGCGAAGGAGCCCCAGATGAAACGGCGCTGGGCATCTTCTTCGTCGGTGGCAAAGCCTTTGAACAGGCTAAGAGGCGCCTGGCGCGATAGCAGGGCGACGCCGTAGTGGCCTTTCTGGCCATGGAAGTGCACGTGGTAGCCCAGTGCCTGGACCTCGGCCAGAGGGAACTGATCGTCGCTGACCTTGGTTTCCTGCAGGCCGATCACGTCCGGCTGGTGCTTTTCGATCAGCGCCGCCAGCTGATGCGGGCGGGCACGCAGGCCGTTGATGTTGAAACAGACGATCTTCATCGAAAGACAATCCTGGTAAAAGGCCGGATGCTAGCCGACATCGGCCGTCTCCACCAGCGTGGCAGCCTTGGGGTGGCGCTGCTAACGTGCTGGAGGGGGTGAACGATGTGCGTCCAGGCACCTCCAAGGCACTGAATGACCTTTCCAGGAGGACCGCCCGCGATGCCCGAAACCACTGAAGCCAAGGCCCGTGTCTGTATGCTCGATGAGGGCTATAGCCGTGAGGTGCGCTCGCTGCTGTACCACGCCTATCGCCACGAACCGACGTTCGGCTATGTGTTCGAGGGCCAGCGGCCTGGCTACGAAAGGCGCCTGCGGGTGATGGTGCGTGAGTGGGTGCGCCAGCACTTCTATTTGCAATTGCCCGCCATTGGCCTTTTGCTGGATGACCGCCTGATCGCCTTGGCACTGATCGTGCCGCCGCAACGACGGTTGGGGGTGGCCGACAGCTGGGCCTGGCGCCTGCGCATGATGTTGGGCACTGGCTTGCGCTGCACGCGCCGCTACATGGAATACCAGGCCGCATTGGCCAGTTGCCTGCCGGGCGCCAGGGTGCATGTGCTGCCTTTGCTGGGGGTCCATCCGCAATTTCAGGGCCGGCACTACGGTGAACAATTGCTCCAGGCCGTGCACGACTGGTGCGCGGAAGACCCAAACACCCAAGGGGTGGTGCTGGATACGGGCAATGAGCATTATCTGGCGTTCTACCAACGCCAGGGGTACGAAGAGATCGGCGAGGTAGCTGTAGGACCAATCCGGGAAAGGGTGTTCTTTCATCCCAATCCTGTGTCATCAAGAATGACGGAGGCCTGAACGCCTCCCATGAGGGCCCGGCTCTGGTAGCATGCGCCGCATGACGTATTCAGGAAGATTCACCTGGGGCCTTATTTTCTGGGCCGCCAGTTTCGCAGCATGGGGCCAGAGCGAGTTGCTGGTGAAGGTCAAGCCGGCCAATAAAGCGCTCAAGGCCAATGTCGAAGGCTATATCGGTAATCTGGGTGACCGCGACGAGGAAGCGCTGCTGCGCTTCAGTCGCGGGGCGCAGGAGCAGGCGCGCAAGGCTGCGCAGGCACTGGGCTACTATCAGGCGCAGATCGACACTGAGGTCAAGCCCGCAGCCAAGGCCGACGAACACCCGCAATTGATCATCCGCATTGAACCCGGCGAACCGGTGCGCCTGCGCAACGTGACGGTGCGCATCGAAGGGCCAGCCAGTGAGATGAAGGCGTTTCGCATACCGGATGGTCGTGCGCTGCGTCCGGGCGAGCCGCTTAACCACGGCCACTACGAGGATGCCAAGCGGCTGATCCAGAACCAGGCCTCGCGCTATGGATTCTTCAGCGGTCGGTTCACTCGCCAGCGTCTGGCAGTGGACCCCCAGGCCGGGGTGGCCGACATCGAGCTGGTGTACCAGAGCGGCCCACGCTACCGCCTGGGCGCGGTCACGTTCGGTGGCGACACGCCACTGGATGAAGAACTGCTGCAACGCATGGTTTCGTTCAAGCCTGGCACCCCCTACGATTCGGAACTGGTGGCCGAGCTCAACAACGACTTGCAGTCCAGCGGCTACTTCGAAGGCGTGCGGGTCGACGCGGCGCCCACTGCCGCCGTGGGCGAAGACATCCCGGTGGACGTCCATCTGCAAACCCGCAAACCGCGCACCATGGGCCTGGGCCTGGGTTTCTCGACCGACGTTGGTCCGCGTGGCAAGGCCAACTGGACCCGCCACTGGGTCAACCCACAAGGGCACAGCTACGGCTGGGAAACCGAACTATCGGCCCCGCGGCAGAACGTCGGCCTTTGGTACGACATTCCCCTGGACCCTCCGCTGACCGACAAACTGCGGTTCGCCGGTGGCTATCAGAACGAAGAGCTCGCCGGAACCGACACCCTCAGCAAGCTGTTGACCGTCGGCCCGGAATGGCACAGCAAGCTGCCCAGTGGTTGGCAGCGGGTCATCTCGCTCAAGTACCAGCGCGAGGAGTACCGCCTGGGCGACGACTCGGGCCTTAGCAACCTGCTGATGCCAGGCGTGAGTTTTTCGTATCTGCGCAGCGACAACCGCATCGACCCGCACAGCGGCTACCGCCTGCAGTTCGATGTTCAGGCGGCCAAGGAGGGGCTGGTTTCGGACACCAACCTGCTGCATGGCAATGTCCTGTTGAAAGGCCTGACGACGCTTGGCCACAACCACCGTTTCCTGGGCCGTGTGCAGTTCGGCGGCAGTGCCACCAATGGTTACAAGAACAACATTCCGCCGTCACTCCGTTTCTTCGCCGGTGGCGACCAGAGCGTGCGCGGCTACGACTACCAGAGCTTGTCGCCGAAGAACAGCGACGGCGACCGGATCGGGGGGCGCTACCTAGTGGCCGCCAGCGCCGAGTACCAGTATTCGTTGGCCGAGAAGTGGCGCGTTGCGACCTTCGTCGACCAAGGCAACGCGTTCAATACGCTTGAACTGCCCAGCCTCAAGACCGGGGTCGGCATCGGTGTGCGTTGGGTATCGCCGGTCGGGCCGCTGCGTCTGGACCTGGCCAGGGCGCTCGATGACGATGGCGGTTTCCGCCTGCACTTTTCCATGGGGCCTGAGCTGTGATGCGTGTGTTGAGAACCCTTGGGCTGAGCCTGCTGGCCATCGTGCTGTTAGTGGCCTTGGCGCTCGGCGCGATACTGGCTAGCGAAGCTGTCGGGCGCTGGCTGCTGGGTCAGGTGCCTGGGCTCGAAGTCACTGAATTCCAGGGGCGCCTGGGTGGCAGTTGGCAGGCCCGTCAGATTGTCTGGGCAGATGGCGGTAACCGTGTCGAGCTCCAGGAGCCGGTGCTGTCCTGGTCGCCCGCTTGCCTGTTGCGTGCCACCTTGTGCATCGACCGGCTCAAGGCCCAGCGGGTCGACATGGCCTTTGCGCCCAGCGACGCGCCTGCTGACACCAGCCCTGTGCAGCTGCCGGTGTTGCGCCTGCCGATCGGGATCGAAGTGGGTACGGTCGAGGTCGGGCAGTTGCGACTCGACGGCAATGATCTGTTGGGCGACCTGCAACTGGCGGCGCACTGGACGACCACTGGGCTTCGCATCGACCGCCTGCAAGTGCATCGGGACGATCTGCACCTGGCGTTGCAGGGTAATCTCTTGCCCGAAGGCGATTGGCCGCTGCAACTCGATGGCCAGCTACAGCTGCCAGCCGTGGAAGGTCAGGCCTGGCAACTGGCCGTGACCGCCAAGGGGGATTTGCAGCGAACCCTCGAACTGGATGCGAGCAGCACCGGTTATCTCAATGCCCGGTTGACCGGTGAGCTGCAGGCCCTTGCCGAGCACCTGCCGGCCAAGCTGCACGTCCGTTCCGAAGCGTTCAAGCCCGCAGCTGCGCTTCCGGACACCGTGCAACTCAACCAGCTCAAGCTGGACGCCGAGGGTGACTTGCTAAAGGGTTATCAGCTGACTGGCTCGGCCAGTTTGCCTGCCGAACAAGCCCCCGTGTCGCTGGTGCTGGCGGGGCGTGTGGATGCCAAGGGGGCAAGACTCGATGCCTTGGACCTGAGCGCCAGTGAAACCCAGCGGTTGAAGCTAAGTGCCACCGCCGATTGGCAGAACGCCCTGCAGGCCGATGCCCAATTGGATTGGCTGGACTTCCCCTGGCTGCGCCTGTACCCCTTGGAAACCCCGCCTGAAGTCAGCCTCAAGCGCCTCGATGCCCAGGTGCATTACCGCGATGGCAGTTACCAAGGTACGTTCAAGGGTGAACTCGACGGCCCGGCAGGTGCCTTCACGTTGGCCAGCCCGTTCGAAGGCGACCTGGGCCAGGTTCGGTTGCCGCAACTGGCGCTGGTGGCAGGCCAGGGCAAGGCGAGCGGCAATGTTGCCGTGCGTTTCGCCGACACACTGGCGTGGGATGTCGACCTGCAGCTGTCGGCGCTCGATCCCGCTTACTGGCTCGCCGAGCTACCCGGTACCCTGGCGGGGCCGTTGCGAAGCAAGGGTGAGTTCAAAGGCGAGCAACTCACCCTCGATGCCCAGTTGGATCTAAAGGGGCGCCTGCGTGGTCAGCCGGCGGTGCTCAAGGTAGAGGCCCAGGGCGCTGCCCAGAGCTGGACATTGGGCGCCTTGGCCGTGCAGCTGGGGGACAACCGCATCACCGGCAGCGGCAGTATGCAGCAGCGCCTGGCCGGGCGGGTGGACCTTGACCTGCCGCGCCTGGGCCAGCTTTGGCCAAGGCTGCAAGGGCAGGCCAAAGGCCGGCTGGACATCAGCGGAACACTCAAGGCGCCCCAAGGCACGCTGGACCTGCAGGGTCAGCAACTGGTCCAGGCCGAGAACCGGATCCAGCGCCTGGACCTGGATGCTCGTCTGGATAACGCCCAGCGCGGCCTGATCGAGCTCAAGGCCAGCGGTATTCGTCTGGGCGAAACATCCCTCGGCACGCTCCAGGCCAATGGCAAGGGCGACATCCGGCAGCAGGCACTGACCCTGGCTTTGGATGGCCCGCAGCTGAAACTCGACTTGGGTCTGGATGGCCAGTTGAACAAGGGCGACTGGCGCGGCCGACTGGCCAGCGGACGGATCCAGGCCGGTGGTCAGGATTGGCAACTGCAAGGGCCGGCACGTTTGCAGCGTCTGGCCAGCGGCCAACTGGACTTTGGCGCCCATTGCTGGCGTTCCGGCCAGGCCAGCCTGTGCGGTGACGACCAGCGCCTGGCACCTGAGCCGCGCCTGCGTTACCACCTCAAGCAGTTCCCGCTGGAGAGCCTGGCCCAGTGGTTGCCCAAGGACTTTGCCTGGCAGGGGCTGCTCAATGCCGACGTCAATCTGGATGTTCCCGCCAGCGGCCCCAAGGGCAAGATCGTTATCGACGCCAGTGGCGGCACCCTGCGTGTACGCGACAACGGCCGTTGGATCGACTTCCCGTACCAGGCCCTGCGGCTGGACAGCACCCTGGCGCCGCGACGGGTCGACACCCGCCTGGATTTTCGTGGCGAGCGGCTGGGCGAGCTCAACGTCACCACGCGCCTCGATCCGTTGGGCAAGGACAAACCGCTGTCGGGTGACTTCCGCCTGGCGGGCCTGGACCTCTCGGTCGCCCGACCGTTCGTGCCCATGGTCGAGCGGCTGGCCGGGCAGTTGAACGGCAGTGGCCGGCTCTCCGGCACCCTGTTGGCACCGCAGGTCAATGGCGACGTGGTGCTCAGCGGGGGCGAGGTGAGCGGAGCCGAGCTGCCGGTGAGTTTGCAGGGCTTGTCGTTGCAAGCGCAGATCGCCGGTGAACGGGTGCAACTCAATGGCGACTGGCGCAGCGGGGCGGCGGGTCGCGGGCAACTTTCCGGGCACCTGACCTGGGGCCAGGCCCTGGGCATGGACGTGCGCCTACAGGGTCAGCAATTGCCTGTCACGGTCGAGCCGTATGCAGAACTGGAAGTCGCGCCAGACCTCAGTCTGCGCCTGGTCGACGACAAACTGTCGGTCACTGGCAAAGTGTTGGTGCCCAAGGGCAACATCACCGTGCGCGAGCTGCCACCGTCGACGGTGAAGGTGTCGGACGACACCGTCATCGTCGGCCACCAGACCGAAGAGGGCAAGGCGCCCATGGCCGTGGCCATGGACATCGACGTAGAAGTGGGACGCGACAAGCTCTCGTTCAGCGGCTTCGGCCTCTCCGCCAACCTGTTGGGGCATGTACACATCGGCGATAACCTGGACACCCGTGGCGAACTGAGCCTGGCCGATGGCCGTTACCGTGCCTATGGCCAGCGCCTGACCATTCGTCGTGCGCGCTTGCTGTTCGCAGGGCCCATCGACCAGCCGTACCTGGACATCGAGGCGATCCGCAAAGTCGACGATGTGATTGCCGGTATCCGCCTCAGTGGCAGCGCCGAGCAACCGACCACCCAGGTGTTCTCGGAACCGGCGATGAGCCAGGAACAAGCGTTGTCCTATCTGGTGCTGGGCCGCCCGTTGGGCGCCTCGGGCGAGGACAGTAACATGTTGGCCGAGGCTGCCCTGGGCCTTGGGCTGGCAGGCAGCGCCGGGATCACCGGCAGCCTGGCATCGAGCCTTGGCATTGACGATTTCCAACTCGATACCGAGGGGTCGGGCAACGCCACCAGCGTCGTGGCCAGTGGTAACCTGACCGAGCGACTGAGCCTGCGTTATGGGGTAGGGGTGTTCGAGCCAGCCAACACCATCGCGTTGCGCTACAAGCTGAGCAAGAAGGTCTATCTCGAAGCGGCCAGCGGGCTGGCAAGCTCGCTGGACATCTTCTACAAGCGGGACTTTTAAGTGCAGCAAAGCCCGCGCACGCGGGCTTTGTTCTTAAATGGCCTGGACGGCGGCTGTTCGGGATTCGCTTTTTAGAATCAGCTCCAGCAGCAGCGCCAGGACCAGTGCAGCAGCCGCGACGCTGAACAGCACGCCGTAGTGGCCATCGCTGCTCGCGAACAGGGCTGAATATCCGTATCCGGCGATTGCCTGGAAACTCGCGAACGAAACCGTGGCGCGGCTCCAGGTCGCATTCTGCCGTGTATGCCCCTCGACCAGGCTGTGCACCCTGGCAAGTGCCAGCGGGACAATGCCAGGCGGGAAAGAGCCGATCAGCAATGCTGCCGCGCCAAGCAGTCGCAGGTCATGGCTTTCAATCAATGCACCCATTGCGACCAACTGTGCGAAGAGCACGATCCGAATGCCCGCCCGTGCGCCCAAGTGGTCGGCCAGCAGCCCATACAGTACGGGGCCCGCGATAGCGCCCAGACCATACAGTCCCCATATCAGCGCACCGGCATGAGTGCCGGCACCAAGGCCGCGGCTGATGTAGTCCACCAGGAACATCATGGGCGCGACCAACGCGGTGGCCATCAGCGCGTACTGGCCGAACAAGACCAGCACTGCCGCCGACGTTGCAGGCTTTGCCGGCGTCGGTGTCGGCGGATGATGCGGAGGGTCTGCTGGCCATCCCGCCCAGCTGCTGATCGTCAGCAGCAGCGACAACGCCGCAAGACCGAGCCAGGTTTGTTGCAGGCCTTTGTCCAGCAACCAGGGTACCAGGCTGGCGGCACCTGCGATTCCCAGTCCGATTCCAAGGAAGATCGCACCACTTGCCAGCCCCCTGCGGTGGGTGGCGACATGGGGGAGGATGGCCGTTGCGGCCAGCACCATGATCGCGCCCCCGGCGACGCCCGATAGCAGCCGCCAGAAGAAGAACCAGCTCACCGACAGGGGCCAGGCACAGCCTAGAAATGCTAGGCTGACCAGGACCATCATGAACCGGAGCACGCTTGCACTTGACCATCTGGTCGCGATCGGTCGGCTGATCAAGGCACCGATGAGGTAGCCTGCGAGGTTCGCAGCGCCCAGGAAAACGACTGCAGAGCTGGCAAACCAATGGGCCTCGATGAGGGCCGGGATGAGTGGGGTATAGGCGAAACGCGCCAGGCCGATACCGACGAGGCTGGCACAAAGACCCGCCCAAATCGGTAGCCATGGGGCACGCGGTGTTGATGCAGTCATGACTTCCCCTTGCGCCGCTGGCGGCGTGAAAGTGACACGGCGTGATGAATTTGACTGGCGCGTTGCATCAGCCAGCAACGCCCGTTACGGGTGAGTCGGATAGTCGATGTAGCCCCGTTCGTTGCCGCCGAAGAAGGTCGCGGGGTCGGGGGTATTGAGCGGCAGGCCCTCGCGGATTCGGCGTGGTAAGTCCGGGTTGGCCAGAAACGGCCTGCCGAAAGCTACCACGTCCGCACGGCCATCACGGATCGCTTTCTCGGCAGAAGCAGCGTCGTATCCGCCCGCGATTACCAGTACGCCTTTCCAGGTATCCCGCAGCGTGAGGATGATCTCGTCCCAGCGGGGGTCGAAGTTCTCGTCCTTGACGGTGCCGACGACCGCAGGCTCGACCAGATGCAGGTAGGCCAGCCCATACCGGTTCAGCGACTCCACGATGTAGGTGAACGTTTCCAGAGGAGTGTCGTCTCCCATCCCCATGAACCGTCCCATGGGGGTCAGGCGCACACCGACGCGATCTGCACCGATTTCCTGCGCCACTGCCTGGACGACGGCCAACAGCAGGCGCGCCCGGTTGCGATAGGAGCCGCCATACGGATCGGTGCGTTCGTTACTGTTGCTGTTGATGAACTGGTCGAGCAGATAGCCATTGCCCGCGTGAATCTCGACACCATCCATCCCGGCCTCGATGGCGTTCAGCGCCGCATGGCGGTAGTCGTCGATGATGCCGGCGATTTCCTCGGTATCCAGCGCGCGCGGCACCGGCACATCACCCCAGACCCCATTGCCCTGTTCGTCGACGATGAAGGTCTTGCCGGGCGCTGCGATGGCGCTCGGAGCAACCGGTAGCCCGTTGCCGGGCTGGAAGCTTGGGTGCGAAACACGTCCCACGTGCCACAGTTGCATAAAGATGCGGCCATCGCGTTCATGCACCTGATCGCTCACCTGTTTCCAGGCTTCGATCTGTTCACGGGTGTAGATACCCGGGGTCCAGGCGTAGCCTTGGCCCTGCTGGGAGATCTGCGTGGCTTCGGTGATGATCAGCGCTGCACTGGCACGCTGGCCGTAATACTCCGCTGCCATGGGCGTTGGCACATCGCCTGGTTGGCCTGCGCGCGATCGGGTCAGGGGTGCCATGGCGATACGGTGAGGAAGTTCCACAGCGCCCACGCGAATAGGATTGAACAGATTACTGGTCATCACTCAGTTCCTTTCAAGTCAGTGTTTATACGGGGTCGAAGGTGCAGCGATGTTGCTGTCGTTTGATGACGTCAGGTTAAGACCCGGGTCCGCATTTGATAATCACCACAACCAGAGCAAGTGCGTTGCGCCACTCGCAAAGCTTGCGACGGAAGCAGCTTCAAAGAGCCGCTCGGGCTTTGCCCCGGTAAACACGCAGCACATCGGCCATTACCGACAAAGCGATTTCGGCTGGCGTTCTGGAGCCGATGTCCAACCCGATGGGCATATGTAGACGGTCCACTTGCGCGGGCGACAGTCCGCCGATTCGCTGCAACCGCTGCGCGCGTTTTTCCGAAGTCCGGCGCGAGCCCATCGCACCGATGTAGAAGGCAGGCGTGTGTACCGCCTCCATCAAGGCCAAGTCATCGATCTTGGGGTCGTGGGTCAATGCCACCACTGCGGTTGCCGCGTGACAACCGCCGTTGGCGATGTACATCGAGGGCAACATGGAAATCAGCTTCACACCCTCGATCGGCATCGCCGCGGCTTCTTCGCGCGGATCGCAGGCGATCACCTCGAAGCCCAGTGCGCGGGCGAACTGCCCGCATGCCTGGGCGACCGGCGACAGACCGGCGAGCAACAAGCGAAGCGCAGGCCCGAGGTTGATCTCCAGGCGGCTGCCAAGACGCACCACCGGATCTGCACCCGCGACAGGGCTTTTCACGCTGAAGAGGCCGCTTTCCAGGTCGAGCGTGCGCGTCAGTCGATGCTGCCCGCGCAGAGCCTCGAGCAATTGCCTGAGGTGGTCACGCCATTGCGCACACGGGTGCCTGTGCTCGACCAGCACGTCCAGGCTGCCACCACACGGCAACTGCAGGCGACTTCGCTCTTGGGCCGTACCGCCGTAACGGATGACCTGCGCCGGTGCGGCATGCTCGCCACGGCCGAGTGCTTCAAGAAATTCCTCTTCGACGCAGCCGCCCGACAATGAGCCGCTGTGTGCTCCGGATCGCAGGGCCACCAGCATGGCGCCAGGCGACCGCGGGGCCGAGCCGAAGGTGCTGAGCACAGTGCAAAGCCACACACTTTTCCCCTCGTCAGCCCAGGCCAGGGCCTGTTCGAGAACCGTCACATCAAGATGTTGCATCTACCGTAACCTCTGTAAACGCTGGCGCGAGTGCCACCGGCTACCCTTGCTGACCGGAACGGGTGAGCGGCAGGGCGAGCCGTCGGTGTCCTGTGGCATCTGCCAGCGCATTGCCCAGCGCGGCAGCCATCGGACCCTGCACGATTTCAGCGGCCCCGAGGAAGGGCTGGCCAGGTTGGTCGATCATGTGCACTTGCACGTGCTTGGGAAGCTGCGGGAAGCGCAGGATCGGATAGCCGCTCCAGTCGTAGCTGCGCACACCACCGGCGTCATAACTGACTGCCTCATACAGCGTCCAGCTGCTGGACTGAACGATGCCGCCTTCCACCTGGTTGCGCAGCCCATCGGGGTTCACGATCTGTCCTACATCGACGGCCGTGACCACCCGCTGGATCTCGATCTCGCCGGTTTGCGGATGTACCTGGATTTCCACCGCCACTGCGCAGTAGCCCATGATGTTCTTGTAGCGCGCGAAGCCCATGCCAATGCCCGAGCCTGGGGTGGGCGATCGCCGTGGCCAGCCGAATTCACTGCGGGCCCGCTCGATGACAGCCCGGGCCCTGGGGTCGGTGAGGTGGCTCAGGCGGAACTCCACGGGATCCACCCCTGCCTGGCCAGCCAGTTCGTCCAGGCAAGCCTCGATGGCGAAGACGTTGATGTGCGCCCCAAGCGAGCGCATCGCCGAGGTGCGAAATGGCATTTGCGTGATGAAATTCATATCGATAGTGCTCGCGCCCGTTTGGTACAACGGGATTGCGTTGCGGTCACCATCGCCTTCGGGCTGCGCGATCGGAATGGAGGGCGCCGAGGTGAACGGCCGAGCGAGCAGGCGCGCGGGCACGAGGCGGCCGGCATTGGTGATGCGTTCGTTATGCGGCGTGGTCCAGAGCTCGTATTTCCAATGGTTGATTCGGCCGTTGCGGTCCAGATCCGCCTCCAGTTCGGTGAGCATGGCCGAGCTGTAGGGCTCCCACAGGTTCTCCTGTTCACGCATCCACTGCACACGCACCGGGACGCCCGGCACCTGTAGGGCGATCAGCGCAGCGTCGGCTGCCGCGTCATCGGCGCCATTGTGCCCGTAGCATCCGGAGCCTTCGACATGGATGCAACGCACGGCGCTTAGCGGCAGGCCGACCATCTCGGCGATGCCGGCGCGCAGTGGGAATACACCTTGGGTGTGGCTCCAGACCGTCAGCGTACCGTCCTTGAACCAGGCCACCGAACAGGAGGGGCCGATCGAACCGTGCATCAAGTATTGCTTGGTGACGCGCGCCCGATACGTCTTGCCACTGGAAGGCGCCGCTGAGCCTTCATGCTTGATTGGGTAGCGCCTGGATTGCAGCCTGGGCAGCAGCTGGTGAATGACGGCTTGGTCCGCAATCACCTCTGCGCCGCTCCAGGTCGCTGATTCGTAGCCTGCGCGCATGGCGGTGACGGCCTGCCATTCATCCTTGGCCACCACGGCGAGGTAGTTGCCATCCTTGACCACCTTGACGATGCCTGGAAGGCTTTCAATAGCTTGCATATCGAAACCGGTGAGCGTGCTGCGAGGCCTTGGTGGCCGGATGACCCGCGCGTGGACCATGCCCGGTAGCCGCATGTCCTGGACGAACGCCGCGGCGCCGGTGACTTTTGCAGGGATGTCGAGGCGTGGAATGGCGTGGCCGATGAGCTTGAACTGCTCCGGTGCGCTTTGCGGTGACTCGGCCTTGGCGTGTCGATGCAAGTCCACACCGGCCACGGCCTCGGCATAACTCATGCGCAGGCCGGACGGGGCGATGATCATCGCGTCAGCGGTCTTCAGCGATGCGGCATCGACGCCCCAGCGTCTGGCGGCCGACTCCAGGAGCATCTGGCGAACCTGAGCAGCGGCGTTGAACAACGCCGTGCCACTGTCGAAGATCGTGTGGCTGCCGGCCGTGTAGCCTTCGTTGGGCGTCAGGGCCGTGTCGGCCGTGAGAAAGGTGATCGCTGTTGGTGCGACATCCAGACGCTCTGCCGCAATCTGCACAAGGGCGGTCTTGACGCCGGTCCCTAGCTCCACCTTGCCGGTATACACGGTGATCCCCTCTGCACCAACCCTGATCCAGGCGTCCAGGTAAGGGTTGGTGCGCAAGCTGCCGGGCAGATCCGGGGCGAGCACGAGCGTACCCAGGGTATCCACCTCAGTATCGGCCAGCGCCTTGCGCGCGGCTGGCATCAACGTGAAGGCCATCAGCAGGCTGCTGCCCTGAAGGAATGCGCGGCGACTGAATTCAGTTCTGGACGACATGGATTCCACCGTTTTCAACGACGCGGGTGATCGCTTCAATGATCCGAAGGTGCGTGCCGCAGCGACACAGGTTCGTCGCCATGTGGGCACGAAGGGTGTCCTCGTCGGGGCGAGGGTTTTTCTCCAGCAGGGCCTGCGCGCGCATGATCATCCCAGCGATGCAGTAACCGCACTGGGCCGCCTGGGTATCGATGAAGGCTTGCTGCAGGGGGCCTGGCCGCTCTGTCGTGCCCAGGCTTTCGAGCGTGCGGATCTTGCGGCCTTCCATGCCTGAACATGGCGTCACGCACGAGAACACCGGCCTGTCGTCGACGATGACCGTGCAGGCGCCACACTGGCCCAGCCCGCAGCCGTACTTGGCGCCGTTGAGTTGCAGGTGGTTACGCAAGGCGTAGAGCAATGGCATGTCCGGATCGATGTCCAGGCTGTGCACCTTGCCGTTGACGGTGAGATTGACGTTGCTCATTTGGCCTCCTCGCGCAGCGCTTCGATAGTCGAGTCCACTCCGCTCCACGGCTGCTCCGGGTTCGCCTGCTGCCTGACGTACGAGGCCAGGGCGGCGAGCTGTCGGTCGTTCAGGCTGGCAGCGAAGGGGGGCATGGCTGGGCCGGCCTCGCCGGGTGTGGGAGGAATGCCCTCAAGTACCGTCTTGATGAAATTGCGTGGCTCATGGGCCTGAGCCGCGGATGTGGCCGCCAGTGAAGGCCGGCCGTCGATGGTGCGCATCGGCGCCGCAGCACCGTGGCAGCCCGCGCAAGCGCCCTGGAAAAGATCGCGACCAAGGCTGGTTGACTCAGCCGTTACCACCGTGTCCGAATGGTCGTCGGTCGGTTTACGACGCGGCGCCGGCAAGCTCAGCAGGTAGTGGGCAATGGCTTGGACGTCGGCCTGCGGCAGTCGCGCCAGTTCCTGGCTGACCGGGCGCATCGGCCCGGCTGGGGTGCCATGGTCGTCAACCACCTTGGCCTGCAGATAGCCCACCAACTGTGCCTGCGTCCAAGGCTTTTCGCGACGGGCAAGGCCGAGCAGGGAGGGCGCTTCCCAACCATCGACCAGCCCACCGGAAAGCGCCTGGCTGTCTTTCTCGGCACCGAGAAAGTTCAAAGGCGTGTGGCAACCGCCACAGTGGCCTGCGCCTTCGACCAGATAGCGGCCACGATTCCACTGTGGCGATTGCTGCGCTGTCGGCTCGAAGGGCTGTGTATGCAAGAACAGAAGGTTCCAGCCCGCGACCAGCGGGCGAATGTTCATTGGAAACTTCATGCGGTTGGGGGAGGCGGGCTCATACACTGGCGGCCCGCTCATCAGATAGGCGTAGGCGTCCGCCAGGTCGTGATCGCTGAGCAGGCGATAGTGCTTGTATGGGAAGGCTGGATAAAGGAAATGCCCATCGCGGGAAACCCCGTCGCGCATGGCGCGTTCGAACGCTGCGAGCGGCCACTGGCCAATGCCCGTTTCGGCGTCAGGCGTGATGTTGGTGCTGTAGAGTGTGCCAAACGGCGTTACCAGTGGCAGGCCACCTGCCAGGTATTTACCACCGGGACGTGTATGGCAAACCGCGCAGTCTCCGGCTGTAACGACCTTGGCGCCGCGAGCGATCTGCGCGGCATCGAAGGCTGCTGGCCGCTCGATCGGCTCGATAGCAGGTCGCCACATCAACCCGAACGCTGCCGCCAACCCTGCTACTGCAAGGGCAACGGCCACGGATGCCCAACGCTTGTTACGCGACATCGAAGATCTCCTCATCTCCAACCTCGGCGTGTTCGGTACCGATTGGTTGAGGGCCTGAGCCTAAAGGAGCAGGTTTTCCAGGGGTATAGGTCCCTCGCGCAAGGAAGCTTTGCTGTTCACGCAACGCTGGCAGTTTTGCGCAACATGCACAGCTTCGTTGCTGGGCGTTCATATTCCAACGCCTCGCCTTGGCGCATAGGCTTGCTCCTGAACTTTTCAACCCATCCGGAGATGACGCCATGTCAGCGAGCAGCCCTGAAGTACTTGTTTCACCGTCGGTGCATGCCGATGCAACCCCGACGCTATCCAAAGCGCTGGTCGTGTTCCTCGCATTCTGCTGCGGTGCGGTGGTTGCAAACCTCTATTACGCCCAGCCCATCGTCGAACTGATCGCGCCGAGCATTGGCCTGTCGCCCGAACATGCCAGCCTGATCGTTTCGTTGACCCAGTTCGGTTATGCAGCGGGCTTGCTGTTCCTGGTCCCGCTGGCCGACTTGATGGAAAACAAACGCCTGGTGATCGGCTTTACCCTGGTCGTCGGCGGGTTTCTCGCGGCAGCAGGGTTTGCGGACTCGCCCTCGCTGTTCCTGATCGCGGCGTTGATGATCGGCCTGACTTCCGTCGCCGTGCAGATCCTGGTACCGCTGGCCGCGCACATGGCACCTGAAAGCAGTCGTGGCCGGGTGGTGGGCAACATCATGAGCGGCCTGCTGCTCGGGATCTTGCTCGCTCGCCCCGTAGCGAGCCTGGTGTCCGAATACATTGGCTGGCGAGGTGTGTTCTTCAGCGCTGCGGTGCTGATGGTCGCGATTGCCTTGCTGGTCGCCGTACTGCTGCCCAAGCGCATGCCTAACCATCACACCACCTATGGTCGTCTGATTGGTTCGGTGTTCGGCCTTGCCAAGCAATATGCCGTTCTTCGGGAACGCTCGCTGTACCAAGGCCTGTTGTTCGCAAGCTTCAGCTTCTTCTGGACCATCGTGCCGATCGAGCTGATCCGTCACTATGGCTTCAGCCAGAATGGGGTGGCGCTGTTCGCGCTGGTCGGCGCAGTGGGTGCCGTCGCGGCCCCCATCGCCGGCCGTCTGGCCGATGCAGGGCATGGCCACGTCAGTACCTTGGTGGCATTGGTACTGGCACCGGTAGCGCTGCTGATCGGTGGTATTCCTGGGCTGGGCTACCTGGGACTGGTGGCAGCGGCAATCGCCTTGGACTTCGCGGTGCAACTGAACATGGTGCTTGGGCAACGCGAGGTCTATGCGCTGGACCCCAACAGCCGAGCACGCCTGAACGCCGTGTTCATGACCAGCATCTTTGTCGGCGGTGCACTGGGTTCGATGCTTGCAAGCCCGCTCTATGAGCGCTTTGGCTGGCCAGCCACGATCTTCACTGCCGCTGCGTTTCCGGCCGTGGCGCTGGTGATTTTCCTCATGAAGCATGCGGGCAAGCGCTGATCGATGAGCTGAGCACGCCTGTTCTATTTCCACGTCCGTTCACATGACTATCATCCAGCCTGCCAGCAGCGTCGACGGGTGACGACACTGGCTTGCCGGATGGATCTTCAACGGAGTCGGAAATATGGATAAGTTTCTCGCGTTAAGCATGTTCGTTGAGACGGTGCGCTGCGGTGGATACTCCGCAGCGGCCCGAAAGCTTGGCGTGGCAACTTCTTCCGTAGCGCGTCAGGTTGCCGCATTGGAGTCGGAGCTGGGCACCACGCTGATCACCCGCAGCACACGCCAGAACAGCCCGACCGACTTGGGGCAGGCCTATTTCGAAAGCGCGGTGGCCATCCTCGATGCGCTCGCTGCCGCTGACAGCAGGGTGACGGACAGAGGAAGCGAAGCCAAAGGCAAGCTTCGGGTCAGCGTGCCAGTGGAGTTCGGCCGGCGCCTGATCTCACCCCACTTGGGCCGGTTTCTGGCGAGTCATCCGGGGGTGGAGGTGAGCCTGAACCTCAGCGATGAGAGGGTGGATCTGTTCAAGGACCGAATCGATCTGGCCGTTCGCTTGGGCTCGACGGTCTCCAGCGAGGAAGTCATCTGCACCACCATCGGTCACTTTCAACGCTGGCTGGTGGCAAGCCCGGCGTACCTTGAACAGCATGGTGCGCCCACTCAGCCAGGCGAACTCAGCACCCATTCTTGTATGCGATTCGACTACGGTGGGCCGATGCGAGACTGGCTTTTCGAAGTCGCTGACCAGACTCTGCCGGTTTCGGTTCAGGGGCGGATGCAAAGCAACAATGCCGATATTCTCAGGCAAGCAGCCGTTGCAGGGCAGGGCATTGCACTGTTGGCCGACTGGCTGGTCGCCGAGGATGTGCAGCAGGGGCGGCTCACCCGCTTGCTGCCGGAATATGAAGTGAACCCGATATCCGTCAATTCCTCGATCAACATCGTCTACTTGCCGATCAACCGTGAATCGACACGCATCAAGGTATTTGCGCAGTTCATGAAAGAGTTGCTCAATATCGCATAGCTGCGTACGCAACGCTCCATTGCGTGGTGCGTGGCTTCAGTCTGTCCCCGTAACGCCTTACCCTTGGATGAACGAATCCTTCAGGGTAGTAATCATGCAGACTCCACCGATCTTGGCGTTCGACTTTCTCGACCCTTGGGGTTGGGTCGCAATGCGCCGGCTCGTGATCGCGATGACCCAGGCCAATAGAGAACTGAATGTTACCTTTCAACCCTGCCGCTGCGTGCTGAGTCGATCGGCAGCCGGCATGACCTACCGCGACTTCCTGGCGTACCGCTTCGGGACACAAGCGGTGCTCCATCAGTCCCTCGTGGCAACGGAACTGCAAATGCTGGGCATTGAACCGGCGTTCAGCGCAATCGTCTGCGTTCCGGACACGCGGCTGGCGCTTGCGGCGGTGCTGTGGTTGCAGCGCAGCGCCAGGCCTGCCCGGCCATTCGTGGAAAGCGTGTACCAAGCCTTGTATTGCCATGGTCAGGACATAGGTGATCCGGCCATGCTGGAAAAGTTGCTGGGGCGCGAGATGGCGTCCTTCGGCGACATTCAGGCATTCATGCAAAGTGCCGCTTTCAGCGATGAATTGCAGGAAACCGAAGCTTCTGTCGCCGCCTGGGCTGGACGTGTGATTCCCTCTTTGCGCATTAATGGGGCCGTTGTCTTCGGCGCGCAGACGCCCGGCGTATTAATGCCAATGTTCATCTGAGGTGGGCCGTGTTCAGGTGACTGTGCGGCTAGGCCGCGGTAGCTGAGCCTAGACAAGGTCTGGACTGACCCTGCGCTAGCCACCTGGCCACAGCCATCGCGGGCTTTGTTTGCCTCGATGTCGCTTGTGGCTTTCGCCATCAGATCTGTCTGCTGTTGCGCGCAGCGATCGCGACCGTGTTCGGCGAGTCTGCAAGTGAGACGAATTTTCGTGTCGCGCCATCAAGCGCATCGATGCAACCCGCCTCGATGTCGTAGACCCAGCCGTGCAGGTTCAAACGCCCCTGCTCGAGCGCCAGTGCGACCGAGGGGTGGGTACGAAGGTTCGACAGTTGCGCAATCACGTTTTCCCGCACAAGGCCGTCGAGCTTGGCGCGAGGCGTGTCGAACGCATGCGCCGCGTTGATCGCTTTTGCGGCGTCTGCGTGCCGCAGCCAGCTAGCGACCGCGGGAAGATGGTCCAGACAAGTGCAGCGTGAAATCGCGCCCATCGCACCGCAGTCGGAGTGGCCGCAGATCACGATGTCCTGCACGCCGAGCACCGCGACCGCATATTCGACGGTTGCCGAGACGCCGCCGGGTTCGGGTCCATAGGACGGCACGATGTTACCGGCGTTGCGAATCACGAACAGTTCGCCCGGTTCGCGCTGTGTAAGAAGTTCAGGTACGACACGACTGTCCGAGCAGGTGACGAACAATGCCTTCGGGTTTTGCGTCGTCGCGAGTTGCTTGAATAGCTCGACGCGTTGGGGGTAAACCTCTCGCTGAAAGCGCAGAAAGCCGTCAATGATGTCACGCATGGAATCCTCCAAATCCGAATGCCAGGATCAGGTCACGAGCATTCAATATGCCACGGTGCCGTTGTGGCCGTCATCATCGCGAAGCTCGTGCCCAGTGGCTGTCGTCGATCAGCGGAATTCCCCGCGCGCAACCCTGCAACGAACGCCTAGTCCGCAGGCCCAAGTCTGGTCATTGATCCTCGAACCGCCCAGCAGGGTGCATTGCACTTGAAATGCAGATTCCGGGCGGCAGCTGTTGCAACGGCTAACGGGCTCATCAGGGCTGGCTTGGATCCATTTCAAACCTCGATGGAAGAATTTCAGTTCAAACGGGTCACTCAGGCCTGGCGACGTTTTTCAGAAACCATTGAAATGATCAGCCTGATAAGCCTCAGGGCGAGGGAGATTAATTCACAATGAAAAAAATGCTATTTCAAAAAAATAGAAATGGCGAACTTATTTTCAGAAAATGATGACGTAGGCTTGATAGCTAGCACTTTTTCGAAAGCTTAGAAAGGATGTTGATGTTATAAATTTGCCAGCTTCAAGTGAAGCAACTTGCTTCCGTTGCGCTTGTATCGACTGATGGCCTTACGAAGGGCTTTGATTGAGATCATGGTCGGCGTTGGATGTCCGCCAAGTGGGATTTTCGAAGCTTTAATGGCTTTCTTCATTAGCAGGCCCTGCAAGTAACTGCCGGGTAGTCCGGTGATTTTACTAGCCTGTTTAAGAGTGAAGTTGGATGCATAGAACTGATCAAGGACTTTGTAGTTGACTTTGCTTATATAGTGTTCAGTGCCGATGCGGAGGCTCTCGATTGAATTGTTCCGGATGAATCGACACTCAATTTCTACTTGCGAAACGCCGTATTCAACACTCAGGGTGGAAACCGACCTTAACGTTCCAATAAAGCGACGAATACGGTTGGCTTCAGACTCTGATAAGTAGCGCCTATGTCTTTCGGTGCGGTAATGCTCCGGGCGGGCGTTAAATATATGGAAAGTGATTTTGTGGAACTCGTGAGGAATTATTTCAAATTCTTGACGAACCTTGGAAACTCTTATAAGTTTTTTTTCTTGGCGCGCCCGCCCATAATCACTTTTACTTGGATTGAGGGTTGCGAGGCGCTCCTCAGTGAAATCTGAGCGCCTATATAAATATTGAACTTGACAGTACGGAAGTACAATCGCTAAGTCAAGCAGTCCGTGATGTGCTAGAACTTGAGGTATGTAGGCGCAATGAATGTCCAGATGCTTTGCAAGCTCGGTTCCAGTCATGAATTCTTGCCTAAGTTTTTTAAATGAATCGAGAGTTACATGCAGTTCTCGGCCTTTGCGATACGCATCGAGAAAGCCCTTATGTATCAGTGCATAAATGTACTTGCGATGTGTGCGCAGGTGTAATGCAGCGTCGTGACTGCTCAGAACTAAAGTGGACATGGATGTAGGTAGCGCAGGGCAGCCATGAAGAATTGCTTGCGCTGTAAGTTTTGCGTCTGCTTCATGACTTTCCTTGAATTGATTGAATGCCGCAATATCTTTTCGCTTGATAAAAGAAGCAAGGGGCGATGTGGACGACACATAGCGATCAGTTTTAATAGTATTTAGTTTGCCTTTGCTGATAATTTTTCGGACGGTTAGCACGTTAAGGCTGTATTCTTGAGCTAATTGCCAAACTGAAATATATTCGCGGTGAAAAACTTCAAATTTTGCAGCTTCGAAAAAATGTTGCGTGGCTGCTCCGAGTTGGAAAGTAGGGCCAAAGAATCCCTGTTTGCACAAATTGGAGAAATTTGGTTTCGGCATTTTTAGTGTGGTATAGCATTCCCTCAGCGAAATTAATTCGTGCTCATAAGTATGGGGCCTGTGAATTCTTATGTCTTCGTAAATCGCTAAGATTGTGTTGATGTCGGAGTTGTCATAGCGCGGGCGCGTCCTGGAAGTTCGTGGGAATTTAGGGTGGGCTTGAATCTTGTTCCAGTGTGCTTCTGATACCTTAATTACTTTTTTAACCTGTTCGGTATTAAGTGTTTCGGTGCAGCTCTGGCTGAAAGTTTTGGTTTTCTTAGCAAGTATTTTTGAAATTGCATCAATTTGATCGGGGCTACTTGGAAGTTTTGCGAGTAGCATTGCATTTCCCCGTGTTGAACTGGTGTTGGAAAGATTGGCCAGCGCTTCGGCGCATAGTTCCAGATCATTAAGTGCTAGCCCTATTGCGGTTTTAACAATGTTGCGATTGCGTACGGGGTCTTTTTGTTTGGAGGCATAGAAGTCCATAGTAGTTAGTGTTTGCGAAAACAGATCAAGTCGCTCCTGGCTTTCCGATCCTAGCAGGCTGGCGACAAGACTTTCTGGATATACATCGGCTGAGCTAACAGAGGGTGATTGAATTGGAGTGCCGCAAATGCATTTAATTGTTATCTGGTTGTACCAAGTAAAGTGACGTCCGCAAGATAAACAATAGGATAAATATTGCTTGCGGTGCCGCAGGCAATACGAAGAGGATCTTAAGTCTTTGATTTTGTTCTCCAGTTCTTCCTGCCAGCAGTCAGTGCAGATAGCGGCCTCGCTATACCGAAGTAACGCATTCGGGATGGTGATATTGTGTAGCGAAATGATTCGTGTTTGATTGTTGGCTTTTAATTTTACCTGGTAAAATCCCTTGAGCAATTCTTTGTCGTAGGGGCGTGCCTGTTCGGCTAATTTGCGCGCTAATTCGCCTTCTTGGAATAGAAGGTGATTGTAATAACTGGTGCCAAGGAAGTGCCTCATAAACATCGTGCAGCTGGAATAGCCGTTGTGAATTGCCGTTCGGCGAATCATGCTTGTAGGCGATTCGTCAGGTTTAGCGAGGGGGAGGTAGTGTAAATTCATGATATCGCTCCAATGCTCTAGGTATTTGACTGCCTGAAAGTGTAAAAGGATTTTTTCCGGGGTATAAACTTAATGATAGATGTATGGAGTCGGCCGCGTTGATAAAGTCCGTAAATAGCATTTTCCGGTTCCGGTGCAGGCAGACCTCAAGGACTTCGCATGTTATTTTTTTAATGTACTCTAAACTACCGTTGCTGGCGATGAATAGTCCTGTCGCAAGGCGATGATCTGTCAGGTGTACTCCTGCGTTCAATTGGCCTATCTCATACAGCTTTGAGTCAAGGCTGTTCAAAAGTTGCATGTAGTCAGAGTTTTCATTTGTGCTGAAACGTAGGTAGCCAAAGTCGACACGGTACGGGTAGCGTCGGGCCAATACCTCTCTGCTGTATACCACATCAATGCATGCCTCGGTCCCGAGGATGATAATAGGTATGTTAATGCTATTTAGTAAGTCGTTGAGGCAGTTGATCACTGCGTCTCTTGAGTGCTGAGTATCAGGGCTTGTAAGGAATTGAAGTTCATCTAAAAAACACACCTTCACGTTGCGCTCTTTGAATACCCTGATGGCCCGTGCCTTCAAATCGACTGTGTCACCCTGTCCATCTTCGCTGCCCAGAGCCTTGATCAGCGTTTTGAGAAAGGACTTTACTGTGGCTGCTGATGGTAAGCAAAAGTAGAACGCGGGTAACTCTTCTATTATACTGTCTTCAGGGGTGATGACACGTGTAGGAGGCGGAAAAGAATCTCGGTAGAGCATAGCGATTGTGGACTTCCCAACTCCCGAGGGTCCCGCTATCACACAGCAATTGGGTCTCTGGCGTGTACGGGTCGACTCTACTGACTTAACCATCATCGCATACGCCTTGCGGTAATGGCTGAAAAAGACGATCTGATTGGAATAAAGACTTATCAGAGTATCTATATCATTCATTTTGCACTCCCGTTTTTGTCAGTGATGACTAGGGTTATTCAGGGTAAGGTTTGAACTGCATAACTTCCATGTCGGAAGGCACATTGTTTTCTACATTCAGTGGCATGGCCAAATCGGTAGAGTGAGAGGGCATCTGAGACGCGCTGCTAGGTGGAACAGATTCTTTCATCTTTTTGCGCATCTGCTTTTCAGACCGCTTAGTCGCCTGGCTGCACTCTTCAATAAGGAGTAACCGCTCTTGTTTTGCAGAGGAGAAATCAAAGGTCTTCGCCTTTTCAAGGAGTTTTCGGTGGATCTCCTCATGGGTGGACATAGTCAGGCCACACTGGTATTCAGGATCGACCGCTTCTAGTTTGAAAATTTTCTCAGGGTTTTTTGGGTGGCATGTCCATGCGTACCCGAGCTCGGAAATATCGTAATAGAGGTCCAAATCAGGTGAAGAAATTCCTTGGGTGCCCAAGAATGGTACTGCCGGAAGGGTCCATTGCAGATTGTTGAACCTCAGGCGTCCATTGGATGGCGTGGCTGTGGTTTTGCTGAGGAACAGTTGGTGGATGTCCTCGTCAGAAAATTTCCGCGGTGGGAATACAGGATCAAGATGTTCATTCCAGACGACGGTTGGAGACAAACCGTTGAGGCTGAAGTGAGGGCTTTGATGGTAGATCTTTTCCAGCCAATTTGAAAAAATTTGCTGGAAGCGCTCTAGGGTGTAAATCGCGTGTTCAGCCGATTTATAGTCACCGCATTCTCGGGGGTTAGAGTACGTGGTCCCTTTCATAATGTGGGGTAGTTGCTCTTCAAAAGTATCAAACCACTTTTCTACATGTGGTTTTTGATCAGGGCTGCCGGGTGCGCAAAAAGCCATCTTGGCCCCCAATAAATGAAATTTGTCTGCTAAGAGTTCGGCGATAAAATCAGGACCATTGTCAACTTTGTAATGGCTACCAAGCCCGTTGTATTCAAAGTTTTTCGAGAGCGACATTTTCAGTGCGCGAAGCGTCTTCTCGAGACTCGGTGGGTTGAATGACAAGTCGTAACCAATGACGCGACGGCTTTTTAGCTCCAATACAACGGTCAAGTAACATTTTCCAACATTTACGCCTTGATCATCCACGAGCTCCAAATCCACGACATGCGTGTCGCATTCCAGATATTGCAATAGATATGCTGACTGTGGCGTTCGTTTGCTCCACTTCTGATGCTTCGACGCCTCGCGGTAGCCTAATTGATGGAGTTCTTTCGTATAAGTGTCAAGCTCGCTGATAATGCGCCACAAGGTTGTCTTAGATGGGATCTTAAAATGTTCAATACGCTGACGATTGATCATTTTAATTTTTTCCTGAATGGCATCTATGACATCTGACAGAGAGGCGGGTGGACGCTTATAGTAGAGTTGGTCAAGAGTCTTTATGATCGTCTCTTGAGTTTCGATATGTTGCCGCCCAAGACGATTCTTGTGTTTGCGAGGTTTTGGAATAAGCGCGATCGGACTTCCTCCGGATATTTTGAATTTTCTATTCCAGACATATAGCGCCGAATAGCTGGGAGGATGTGTATCACCAATCCTTTGCGCAACTCGATCAATGAGTTTACGTGTCTCATTTATAGGGAGTTTTCCATGCTGATCGGTCTCAACTGCTAGCGTATAGGCCGTCCGGCGATCCAAGTGGGTACGCTCTATATGAGAAAGCCCGGCTACAATCTTATTGGCTGCTCCTTTGAGAGGGGCTTCTTGAATCCGGACGAAGTTTCCGCGTTGCCACGACTGCAGCAAACGCTCATAGGATTGGAAAATGATGTCGCTCGAGCGCCGAAGGCTTCGTAGCTGTACCGTATTCGCGATGATATCTACCACTTGATACCTGTCCTGCTGATATAAATAATGTTCCCCGACCTGAATGACGAGTTGAACTTCTGCAGACATGATTGATACTCCATCATCATACAAATAGATATGCATGTGAAAACTGGTGCAGCATGTGTACGTGTGATTCAGCGCTATTACCTCGGTATATTGGGTCTGTCAGCGTGTAGTCCAGGAAAGTTAAGGTCGCAATGGCACCATGCTGGCAGTACTCCTTGGTTTAAAAGTCGAGTGAATTGATTCTGATCGACGTTGGCGCGCAGGATGCTACTGCCACTAAAGTTAGAATAATTCTCAGTGGCTAAGAGCTGATAGAACAAACCATAGGCAACCTCATTGATGGTAATGTTTTCATCGAGAAGTGAGCTTAGTGGGGCTCCGGCGGAGAGAGGGTGGAGTTTTTCGACGACAGGCCAGGCCCTTTGGGGTGTTGAGTGGAAAGCGTACTGGTACCACTTTTCCAGCGCTACCAGTGATGGGCCTTCTTGTATTTGAGCGCTGGTTACCGTTACTAACGTTGCCCCGCAAGTAGCGAAAACAGGCTCAAAGACAGTGCGCGTCATCACGCTTCGTGGTGATGTCATACGCTCAGTAATTTTCACTTCATAAAAGATTTCGTCACCATTGGAATAATGGACGCAGAAATCGGGTGTGTAGCGCGCGCGGTGTTCGAGGGAGTGTACCGTCACCGGGTGAGACTCGTATTTGACTACCCTAAGATCACGTTCAAGGAGGAGGCAGAAATCGGACTCCAATAAGGAGTCGCACGGAACTGAGCAGTGATTTTTACGTGAAGGAAAACGAGTGACTCTTCGCCCGTATCGACCGCGCTTTGGCGGATGTGCGGGATTCAAGTTGATGATGTTGCTGAACTCAGCGGGTACTCGGAGCATGATTGATCACTCCTGCTAACGGAAAACCGCACTGAAAGAGTTAAAGGCCTACCTGCTATACCGGACACCCTATTTTTTATTCAATCCGAAAGAGGAGGGAATGGAGGTGTTTCATCAGGTGATAATTCGGCGATAACCCCGAATGCCTTGTATTGATTTCGATGCGCAACGTCATTCTGACTGGACTCATGGAAAATCCAGAGCTTTGGTTTGGGATACGTTGACCCAGGATTGAAAACTTGCTATTCCGATCAAGGCCGAAGCGGGCCTGAAATGCACTCTGCTTGAGGGACTTAGGCATGACGGTACTCAATTGCCCGTGTGCACCTTCGCTCATTTGCCACATCGGCCCTGGGTGAGTCGAGTAAGCCCGATTGACAGGCCGTCTGCTTCTGTCATCGTTTCGCAATGGCGGTCGTTTGCTACACCGATTCAGACGGATATCCTGTTGGCCGCTGGCAAACAGGTTGTAGGGAACAATCTGACGTTTCTTCAGGGGCTTGTTCCAGCGCCCGCAGACAACATCGAACGCAGCATTTCCGTTACGGTCACCAAATCGCTTGCTGGCAATGGCGGCTAAGAGGACGTTGATCGACGGTTTCATGTCAGCTCTCCAAGCTTAAAGAATAGAATGGCGATGCTATGCAACACGGTTACTGAAATCGAGATCGGTTAACGCGTCGCTAATCCGAATATCTCTTCCAGTAC
This sequence comes from Pseudomonas taiwanensis DSM 21245, assembly GCF_000425785.1. Classification (GTDB taxonomy): domain Bacteria; phylum Pseudomonadota; class Gammaproteobacteria; order Pseudomonadales; family Pseudomonadaceae; genus Aquipseudomonas; species Aquipseudomonas taiwanensis. Next base: position 6,204 of record NZ_AUEC01000015.1, on the reverse strand, counting down.
CTTGGTCAGCTTTAGCCTCGAGCTGTTGAAGGCGCTTCTCTTTACCGCGGGGCGATCTATCCTAACGCTCCATTGCCCAAGAATTGCGATAGATGAAATTGCCGAGATTCTATGGCAGCTTTTTAAAAGGGGGCATATTGGTGAAAGTCACGTCCTTGAAATGTTGATCAAGCAGTTGATTGCTGAACAGTGATGGTTCGGCGTGAATCACCACACGGCATCTTGGCGAAGCAAGCAAACTCGAGGACAAAAATTTCAGGCTCACAAGTGGGTGTGATTTTGACGGACATTTCGATGTAACTTGATAGCACAAGGGGGTGTTTGAGTGAATGTGATACATCAAGCTCAAATACGGGCGACAGATATGCTCTCTCGAAGACAGATCATCTGCCTCTGCCATCAATATATCTAAGTGAGTTACGTCCAACCCAATGTGCAATTCCGGTGTTTTGAGCCTGGCTGATGGGATCGCAGTAATGTTCGGTTTCATTTTGGCCTCACTGTTGACAGCAGATCCTTCTAAGCCTAGAGCGGTCAGCTAATAAGTAAATCGCATCGCGACTTTCCTCTCAATAGCTTTTGCAAATTTCCTTCAAGACCCGGCTTGATTCTGGGTGTCAATCTTATTGAACATTTGCTGTACGGGTTTCATTATGAGCTGAATCGCTGGAGCAGAATAGCGGTCGTCGGAATGCGTTGAATCGCTGCTCTGTTTTTTCCGCGCAAGGCTCTAGCTCGCGTTTCCCAGTCGTAATTTCTGGTGATCAAAAACCGCGCAAAGTGGATCGTGAGATGAACGTAACGGAGGTGTACGACATGTACCCTGCTAAAAGTGAATGTAATTTGTATCGGATTCGCAGCATCGCTTTGTTCCATGCAACGGCCGAATCGATGAATTGCGCTCACGCGCCTTGCGCCATCGCCAAATACTGGCGAAACCTTTGGCCCTGGGGGGATGGCAGGTCGTTCTGGAGAGGCATGCAGCGCGGTGCAACGCCCCGTGATGATCATCTGAAATGTTTGTTTGAAAATTTTTCAAACCTGCGGTCACTGTACGAAAATCCACTTTGGTTAGTGACCTCGCATCCTGAGTGGACGAACGAGTGGGATGAATTGGCCGATACGATACGTGTGGGCGGAAAACCTTTGGATAGGTATAACGGTAAGTTAACTCGTCTATTGTATGATCGCGTGGATTGGCCTTGCCTGGCTGTTCATTTGGCATTGTTGCAGACGCGCGGCACTCGCTTTGAATTTCATCGGATGTGGCTGAAAAAAAATTTTGTGACCATGGCGGGTCTCTACTGCATGCAGAGACCGATTAGTGACATTTGTACTGAGCTCCGAGATTATCTGTTCCCCACAATATTTGGCATTGAGTCTGCATCGCAAGCCGACCGGCAGTGGTGTCTTTCGAGCTGGGCTGCCAATGAAACGCTTTTTGAACTTCTGCAGGGACGGCAGTGGGTACATGGCGATGATCAACATCTCGCGCTACTGATCTGGAACTTCCGTCAGCAGCTTCAGCACGAGTTGGATGTTGGTCCTCCGCAGGCTATGGGGCCATCAGGTTGTGGATTGCCCTATTCCTTGCGGAAAAAGTGGTGCCGCAAACGCTCGCAATGGATGGATCACCCTATCCACTTAAATGGTGTTTGCTGCGAATTCTCTGACCAGCATGCATAGCTTGCTGTTTCTTGCGATAAGCAAGCAGCCTCGCCGGTGGTGGAGCCGCCGACGTATTGTTCACTCAGGGAGTGGCGTTATCGGGGCCTGAGGCTTGGCGGGGGGAAACTGTTGGGCTGGGCAGACGGGCCAACAGCTGATGAACCTGGTGCAGTTGTTGCGTGAGGTCGCGAAGACTGCGACGGTCCTGGCGACGATCGAGCAAATACCGGTGTGCGCGTTCCCGTAAGCTGGTCGCTTCAAGCTGCAGCAACTGCTCCTGCTGTTGCAGTTGGATGATAACTGTATCCAGCTGTTCGTGACTCGCATGAAGCTGCTTGACCTGTTTCTGTTCGGCCTGCAAGGCGAGGCGATGGGCCTGGTGTTCAGCGTTTTGACGCTCCAGATCACGGTACAGGTGGGTCAACTCTTCCTGCTTGCTCATCAGTTGCTCCTGCAGACGCCGCTGCTCATGCTGGAGCTGCTGTACCTGTGCTTCATGGCGCTGGATGTCGGCCTCTCGCTGCTGACGGCTCTGCTCCCGGAAGTGCACCAACGACTCGCGCGCCTGTTGGTACTTTTCCTCCAGCGACCGAAGCTGTTCGTCACGATCGCGCACGGCTTGCTGGAGATGGGATTCAGTGGCGAGCAGTCGCTGCCGGTCACCTTCCAGCTGTTCGATGCGCGTGGCAAGGCTGCGCTCTTGCTTGCGAGCTTCCATGCGTTCCTCTAGAAGCATTTGATGATTCTTTTTCAACTCGTCATGGCGGGCGTTATCGACCTGGCGTTGCTGTTCGTAAACCAGTCTTTGTCGTTCAAGGCGAGCGCGGTCGGCGCTGACCGCTGCTTGTGCATCTGCCGCCAGGCGCTGCACTAAACCGCCTATATAGGTCTGGACCTCTTCGTTCAAGGTGACCGCAGGCGGTCGCGGCTCTTCGCTCGCCAGTTCGCGCAGGTAACGGCTGATCGTGGTTTTCGAACCCGTGTCGCCCAGTTCGACCCGCACCGCGTCAATGCTCGGCGCTTCACCCCGGGCGAGCAGTGCGTCGCGCGCTGATTGCACCAGCGCTTTGTTGATTCCGCTACGGGCCATGGCGTTGATCCGTCAGGGTGGCTTCTACACAGTATGGTGCAAACCGGATGCGCTGCTTTGGTCGCGGTCGCGTGTTAGCTGGGTGGCGCCTTGAGAAGGCACTTTCTGAGTGCCGTTCCCTAATTAGCGAGTACCCGTTCGAGCAGGGAGGGCAGTACCTGTCCGGCATTGCCAATCAGCATCAGCTCCTTGGGCTTGTCCATGCTGACGTCGATCGGGTTGATGTGGATGACCACGGCGCCTGCCGCCAGGGCGAGGTCCGGCAGACTGGCGGCCGGCATGACCACGCCGGAGGTGCCAATCGACAGCAGCACGTCGCACTCACGCGCCGCTTGCGCGGCGGCCTTCCAGGCGCCTGCCGGCAGATCTTCGCCGAACCACACCACCCCCGGACGCAATCGGCCATTGCAGTGGCCACAGCGCGGCGGTTCGACCAGCTCGCCTTGCTGGGAGACGGGCTGCTCAACGGCACTGCGCTCGGCGGGGCGGTGACAGGCAAAACACTTGGGCGTGATCAGGCTGCCGTGTAGGTGCACGACGCCTTGACAGCCAGCGCGCTCATGCAGGTCATCGATATTCTGGGTAATCACTGTGAGGTGCCGTCCGCTGCCGGCCAGGCGGACAATGGCGTGGTGTGCCGCGTTCGGCTGGGCCTGCAGCATCTGTTGGCGTCGCCACAGGTACCAGCCCCACACCAGCGCCGGGTTCTCGCGAAACGCCTTCGCCGTTTCCAGGCGCTGCGGATCATGGCGCGCCCATAGCCCCGTCAGCTGATCTCGAAACGTCGGAATCCCGCTTTCGGCCGAGATCCCCGCGCCGCTGAGCACCACGACATGGCGGGCCTGCCGCAAGGCAGTGGCGGCGTCTGCGAGCACATCCATCGACAGTTGGCCTCCTTCGCTAGGGCCTAGATCAGCTCAGCCGGGGTTGGCCGGTCTTACCCACCCACAAAGCAGGTGACCTGCCGAGTCTTGAGGGCACCTGTCAGCCACCGTCGTGGAACCAATCGTTGCGGCTGACCAGGCCCAGTTCCGGTTCGCTGGAGCTGGGGTCGCTGTCGAACAGGTGCGCGGTCCGTCGCTCCTGTTTGAGGAAGGCGAGGGTGGTAAAGAAGCAGCGCTCGCACAGGTGCACTTCATAGCGCTCACCGTCGTGCGCCGCCCCATAACCCCACCGCGCCTCCAGCGTCCCGAACTGCAAGTTGCCATTCGCCAGCCGGGTGGATTCAGCGCAGATATCACAGCGCACATCGGTCACGGCGTGCTGTTCCACGCGTCCCAGGATTTTCATGGGGCTGCCTCGTTTGCCAGCGTTCCTTTAAGCGTAGAAGCCGGCGACTTGCGCAGTGGGCCATCGGTCGCGCGGGCTCAGCTGAGGCGGGTGACACTGTGCGGGGGGGGGGGGCGCCGTGACGTTTGACTACACTGAGAAGTGGAGGAGGCCCGGGGCGGTGTGCCGAATGCACGCCAACCGGTGCGCCCCGCAGCGTCAGTCCAAGCTCGGCGAAGGCCGCCGCCGAAGGCGTGTTACAGCTGCCCTCGCGGTATTACCGCCGATTATTTCGTACCGAATGAGCGGTACGAAATTACAGGTGTATAGCCAGCCGCCCCGAGCGCTAAACGGGCAGGATACTGAGGTGTGAGAAGCCCAGATTCTCGAACGTGATAACGCTTTTTTGCGAATTTTTGGCCTTATCAGAGGTACAGCTGGAGGAGGGCGTGGACACTTCGCCCGAGCGTTATCTCCAGGCCGCGCGTCGAGCCAGTACCGAGCGGCGCTACGCCCAAGCCATCGCGCACTTCGAAACGGAGTGGGGCGGTCTGCTGCCGGCCTCCAGCGAGAGTGTCGTCCGCTACCTCACGCATTACGGCGATCAATTGACGACCCGAACCCTGCGGGTGAATCTGGCTGCCTTGGCCCGTTGGCACCTGCAACTGGGCTTTACCGACCCCACCAAATCCTATCGGGTACGCGATACGCTGAAGGGGATTCAGGCGCTGCACCCGCAGCCGGTAAAGCAAGCCGAGGCACTGGCGCTAAAGGAGTTGGAAACCTGCATCGCCCACTTAGCTGAGGAACTTGCGGATCCGTTGCCAGCGGTGAGGCTGCGCGCTGCGCGTGATCAGGCGCTGATCCTGCTTGGCTTCTGGCGCGCGTTCCGCAGTGATGAGTTGAGCCGGTTGCGCATCGAGCACATTCAGTTGAGCCAAGCGCAGGGGCTGGAGCTGTTCTTGCCGAGTAGTAAATCCGACCGCAACAACCGCGGCCGTGTGCTCAAGGTTCCCGCGCTCAAGCGTTTATGCCCGGTCGCGGCTTATGAGGTGTGGTTGAAAGCGAGTGGACTTACCGAGGGTGCGCTGTTTCGCGCCATCGATCGCTGGGGGAACTTAGGCAGGCATACGCTCCATGCCAACAGTCTCTCACGCCTATTGCGTCAAATTTTCCTGCGCAGCGGTGTCGCCCCGGCAGGCTATTCGGCACACTCTCTACGTCGAGGTTTCGCCACTTGGGCGAGCGATAATCGGTGGAGCAGCAAATCTCTTATGGAGTATGTTGGATGGCGTGATGTGCAATCTGCGGCGCGCTACATTGATGCCGACGCGCCGTTTGGTGAGTGGCTACGATAAGGCCGCACGATAGCCGGCAGCTTTTTCGGCAATATTGAAAGATAACTCGGAGCCTGTAGACCGCTAGCTAAACAGGGGCCATCAAGTACTTACTAGTCAGTCCTTAGGCCAGCTGCCACCCAAGATACGGTAGAGGCGCACGCGATTTAGTATAACCGTGGTGGCGCTGCCCGCCAGACCACTCTGGGTGGCTAGCAAGGCACGCTACACATCGGGCACGCTGATGAATACAACAGCGCCCTATGTGTAGCGTTCCCGAGCCGCATATAAGGCACGGTATTATGGTCAACGGAATCAGTTAGTGTTGCGTAGTGCTGTTTTTCTGCCTAGCACTGGTCCCAACGACAAATACCTGTCGGCCTATCACATACGCCGTGCCTGCGAAGCCAGTCTTCAGCGCCTGAAGACTGACCATATCGATCTCTACCAGATGCACCATGTTGGCCGTGCAACGCCTTGGGAAGAAATCTGGCAGGCAATGGAGCAGTTGATCCGTGAAGGCAGATAACCTGCGTCGGCAGTAGCAACTTCGCCGGCTGGGACATTGCCACCGCCCAGCCGTTACTTGATGATGTCAGCATCCCGACAAACCAGCGTGGTCGTCCACGCAAACGATGCAAATGGTTGCTGGCTGACAAAGGCTACGACGCCGAGGCCTTGCGCCGTTACTGCGATCGATATCGGATGCAGCCGGTCATTCCGCTGCGCTCAATGAAACGCAAGCCCAAACCCGGCTTGCCAAGACTGTTTGACCGCCCAAAATATCGACAGCGCAACATCATCGAACGCATGTTCGGCTGGCTAAAAGAGAACCGCCGA
>NZ_AUEC01000014.1 GCF_000425785.1 Pseudomonas taiwanensis DSM 21245 | reverse complement strand
TCACCTTTCCGCTCTTACAGCGGGTCACTTTTTGGCAGACGCCCCAAAAAGTAACCAAAAAAGTCTGGCTCCTATCATCCGGCCCCTACGCTTCGCTCCGGGGTTCCCTCGCTCCGGTTTCGTGAAGCCGCGTATCGCACTTTTTCTCGTTTCTGGGTTCTATGCTTGGCCAGGCCCCGCCGATCCCCTGCGTGGCCGCCGACTTTGACCCGGTGCCAATGGTTGTACGCAAAACCCAATTCCTAAGACGACTGCTGCTGGCAGGAACCTTGATGTCGCTCGGCGCCTGCACCCAGCAACAGGGCCGCGATATCGTCAGCCAGCTCGGAGACGGCAAACCCAGCGAGCTGTTCCAGACCAGCGTCGACCGCTTGGCCACGCTGTCCATGCGCGACAACCTTCAAAGCCTGTACCTGCTGATGAACAAGCTCTACCTGCGTAACCCCAACCAGGTGAAATTGTCCGGCTACCTCGACGCCGCCACCGCCGAACGGCAGATACGCCACGCGATCGAGCAGCGCCAACCCCTGGCCCAACTGGGCAACAGGCGTGATCTGGCCGCCTTGAGCTATGCCCTGAGCCCGGAATTTCGCGGTGATCGCGTCGGGGCTTTCATCTATGCCATCGGCAGCATGCTCATCACCGCACACGGTGGGCGCACGGCGTTTTACATGACCGACACCATCGACCCCTTGTTCATCAACAACGCCGCCCGCAACATCGAAAAAGCCACCTGGATGCTCAGCCAACGACAAGATGCCAATGGTGTATTGCTGCTGTTCTCCAACGAGATCTCGGAAGAGGGCAGCAACCTGAGTTTCGCCGTCGAGTTCGGCAAGATCGTCGCGAGGCTGGACCTGCTGGCTGAACTGCTCGACGAACGATACCGACGCATCGGCCTCAACTACGCCCAGAGCCTGCTGCTGATGAACTTCCTCCCCGTGCAATGAGCCCCAACGTCTGCACTGCCCCTGTAGTCATTGCCTTGCCAGCGATCCGGACGTCAACGCCAACCAGAATGTTCGATAATCGCACCAAGCTCTCCCTCCAGCCGTTCGCTATCCGCACGCCCAATCCGGGCCTCAGATTGCCACTCACCCGCCTTTTTGCTTAGTGTGTGGCGATCCGCCGAACGTCGCCTGCCCCAGTGGACGCGCCTCAGGCCCGATAGAATGATCGTGAACGACCGCAACCACAGGCCCCAGGCCAGTAGGACGCGGCGACCAGAACAATAACGAGACCGAGTGCCTTGCCTATGGAAAGCCGCCTGCTGAGCGAGCGCAGTAGCGTGTTCCATCACGCCGACCCTTATGCCGTGTCCGATTACGTCAACCAGCACGTGGGCCACCATTGCATCGGCCTGTCCCGCACCACTCATCCCCAAGCCAGCCTCAGCCACCGCAAGTTCGCCGAGCTCGACCTGTGTCGCATCAGCTATGGCGGCAGTGTGCGCGTCACCTCGCCAGCGCTGGAAACCATCTACCACCTGCAAGTCCTGCTCAACGGCAATTGCCTGTGGCGCGGGCACCAGCGCGAGCACCACCTGGTGCCGGGCGAGTTGTTATTGATCAACCCGGACGATCCGGTCGACCTGACATATTCGGAAGACTGCGAGAAGTTCATCCTCAAGGTACCGACCCATCTGCTCGATTCGATTTGCGCAGAGCAGCGCTGGCAGCGCCCTGACGGCGGCGTGCGCTTCCTGCGAAACCATTACCGGCTCGAAGAGCTGGACGGCTTCGTGAACCTGATGGCAATGGTTTGCCATGAAGCGGAAGTGAGCGATTCGCTACCCAGAGTGCAGAGCCATTACAGCCAGATTGTCGCCAGCAAGCTGCTGACTCTGATGAGCACCAACATCCGCCGCGAAAGTCTTAGTGCGCCGCAGGCCGGCCTTGAGCGCATTCTTGACTACATCGAGCGCAACCTGAAACTGGAGCTGTCGGCTGAGGCGCTGGCAGAGCAGGCCTGCATGAGCTTGCGCTCGCTGTATACCTTATTTGACAAGCATCTGGGTACTACGCCCAAGCATTACGTGCGTCAGCGCAAGCTGGAGCGGGTGCATGCATGCCTGAGCGACCCGACTTGTAGTGTGCGCAGTGTGACCGAGGTGGCCCTGGATTACGGATTCCTGCACCTAGGTCGTTTCTCTGAAGTATACCGGCAGCAGTTTGGCGAACTGCCTTCGCAGACGTTCAAGCGGCGCGGATGATGAAATCTGGTTTGCCCTCATAGCATTTCTGCCAGTTGCGAGTGCGCTGCTCTCGAACCACCATTTGCTCTATATCAGCTAGATGGTGGCAGCCATGACGAAATCGCAGAAGCAGTTATATTTCTACTCTCCTGAAGGTCTTGCGCTAGTCAAGCGTCCCGGTGCGGGTGCTACTCGTTTTTTGCGCGCTGCAACTCGCATCCTGGCACAGTGGGATGAAGGGCAGGTAGCACTTTATACTACGGACTTACAAGGTTCGGTCATCCGATTTGCAAGGCGCGACTTATGCTCGATGAATTATACCGTGTATGGGTACGACGCCGAAAAAACATGTGCGTCCGCACTGCGATATTGTGGGCAGCTAAAAGAACCAGTAACAGGGCACTATTTACTCGGGGATGGCTACCGTGCATTCGTCACAGGGTGGATAATGAGGTTCAACGCCCCGGACAGCCTCAGCCCGTTCAGAGAAGGTGGACTGAATGCTTACAGTTACTGCGCTGGAGATCCAGTCAATAGGGTTGACCCCACTGGGCACATGTTGAAATCATTGTTCCGCAGGAAAACATCACGAGAGCAGGCGCCGAGGCGCTGCAATCGTCCTGTGACACCCGAGCCACTTGAACTTAACAGTCGCAGGTCTGCCAATCGTCCTCTGCCACCCGAGCAACTTGAACTTAACAATCGCATGTCTGCGAAGCTAAAAGAACACAACGGAGTGTTTCGTTTGCAAAGATTTGAACACTCAGGTCGGCTTACCGGTGCTGGCTGGGGAGGTAAAATAAATAGTATGTATGAGGCTGATAGTTGGTCTTGGAAGGAGCTTGATGATGTAGAGATTTATGCTTTGAATATGAGGCATAAATGGAGAGATCTGGATTCGAATGATATAGTGGCCTTGCGCGACGTAGAGGGGCTATTAAAAAAGATTGAGTCTAATTTGCCTGAAAAAACCAAAGGGAACGAGAGGATGCACTGGAGGTTAAAAAACGGCCATTACATTCGCACAGATGGATAGCACTCTGCACAATCCGGATAGTCCCTCATCCCCCGAATCCCTAACCTGACATGGCCTTACCAATAACAATGGAGACCCTGGCCATGTCCCTGGGATTCGACTACCTCAATGCCATGCTCGAGGACGACCGTGAAAAAGGCGTCTACCGGTGCAAGCGTGAAATGTTCACCGACCCGCGCCTGTTCGACCTGGAGATGAAGCACATCTTCGAGGGCAACTGGATCTACCTGGCACATGAAAGCCAGATCCCCGAGAAGAACGATTTCCTCACCCTGACCATGGGGCGTCAGCCGATCTTCATCGCGCGCAACAAAGACGGGGAGCTCAATGCCTTCCTCAACGCCTGCAGCCACCGCGGCGCCATGCTCTGCCGGCACAAGCGCGGCAACCGCTCCAGCTATACCTGCCCGTTCCACGGCTGGACCTTCAACAACAGCGGCAAGCTGCTCAAGGTCAAGGATCCGAGCAACGCTGGCTACCCCGACAGCTTCAATTGCGATGGCTCCCACGACCTGACCAAGGTGGCGCGCTTCGAGTCGTACCGTGGCTTCCTGTTCGGCAGCCTCAATGCCGATGTCAAACCGCTGGTCGAGCACCTGGGCGAGTCGGCCAAGATCATCGACATGATCGTCGACCAGTCGCCTGAAGGCCTGGAAGTGCTGCGTGGCGCAAGCTCCTATATCTACGAAGGCAACTGGAAGCTCACTGCCGAAAACGGTGCCGATGGTTACCACGTCAGTTCCGTGCACTGGAACTACGCCGCCACTCAGAACCAGCGCAAGCAGCGCGAGAGCGGCGAAGAAATCAAGACCATGAGCGCAGGCTCCTGGGCCAAGCAGGGCGGTGGCTTCTACTCCTTCGACCACGGCCACCTGCTGCTGTGGACCCGCTGGGCCAACCCCGAAGACCGCCCAGCCTATGAGCGCCGCGAGCAACTGGCTGCCGACTTCGGCCAGGCACGCGCCGACTGGATGATCGAGAACTCGCGCAACCTCTGCCTGTACCCGAACGTCTACCTGATGGACCAGTTCAGCTCGCAGATCCGTATCGCCCGGCCGATCTCGGTGAACAAGACCGAAATCACCATCTACTGCATCGCCCCCAAGGGCGAGAGCGCGGACGCCCGCGCCAAGCGTATCCGCCAGTACGAAGACTTCTTCAACGTCAGCGGCATGGCCACGCCGGACGATCTGGAAGAGTTCCGTTCCTGCCAGACCGGCTATGGCGGCGGCACTGGCTGGAACGACATGTCCCGCGGCGCTGAGCATTGGGTCGAAGGCGCCGACGACGCAGCCCGCGAAATCGAGCTCAAGCCGTTGTTGTCGGGTGTGCGCACCGAGGATGAAGGCCTGTTCGTGCTGCAGCACAAGTACTGGCAGGAAACCATGCTCAAGGCCCTTGAGCAGGAACAGCGACTGATCCCAGTGGAGGCCGTGCAATGAGCCTGCATGACACCGTGCGCGACTTCCTTTACCGCGAAGCGCGCTACCTGGATGATGCCCAGTGGGACCTTTGGCTGGAGCTGTACGCAGCCGATGTAACGTTCTGGATGCCCTCCTGGGATGACGACGACACCCTGACCGAAGACCCACAAAGCGAGATCTCGCTGATCTGGTACGGCAACCGTGGCGGTCTGGAGGACCGGGTGTTCCGGATCAAGACCGAGCGTTCCAGCGCGACTGTGCCGGACACCCGCACCTCGCACAACATCAGCAACATCGAGATCGTCGAGCAAGGCGAGGGCAGCTGTCAGGTGCGCTTCAACTGGCACACCCTGAGCTTTCGCTACAAGACCACCGACAGTTACTTCGGTACCAGCTTCTACACCTTGGACCTGCGCGGCGAGCAACCGCTGATCAAGGCCAAGAAGGTGGTCCTGAAGAACGACTACGTGCGTCAGGTCATCGACATCTACCACATCTGATCCGCAGTAACGCGAGCGCCGTTCGGCGTGCCACACGGCGCGCCGCGGCCAGGCTCGCCCGCGAGGTGCAACATGAGCTTCCAGATCGCACTGAATTTCGAAGATGGCGTCACCCGTTTCATCGAGGCCAGCGGCCATGAGACCGTCGCCGACGCCGCCTACCGTCAGGGCATCAACATTCCGCTGGACTGCCGCGACGGCGCCTGCGGTACTTGCAAGTGCAAGGCTGAATCCGGGCAATACGACCTGGGCGACAACTTCATCGACGATGCCCTGAGCGAGGACGAAATCGCCGAAGGGTATGTGCTGACCTGCCAGATGCGCGCCGAAAGCGACTGTGTCGTGCGTATTCCGGCGTCCTCGCAAGTTTGCAAGACCGAACAGGCCAGTTTCGAGGCGGCCATCAGCGATGTGCGTCAGCTGTCGGAAAGCACCATTGCCTTGTCGATCAAGGGCGAGTCCCTGAGCCGCCTGGCGTTCCTGCCAGGGCAGTACGTCAACCTCAAGGTGCCCGGCAGCGACCAGAGCCGTGCCTACTCCTTCAGCTCGCTGCAAAAGGATGGCGAAGTCAGCTTCCTGATCCGCAACGTCCCGGGCGGCTTGATGAGCAGCTTCCTCTGTGGCCTGGCCAAGGCCGGCGATAGCATGAGCCTCACTGGCCCGCTGGGCAGCTTCTACTTGCGGCCGATTCAGCGCCCGCTGTTGCTGCTGGCAGGGGGCACCGGCCTTGCGCCGTTCACCGCGATGCTGGAGAGAATCGCTGAACAGGGCAGCGCGCACCCACTGCACCTGATCTACGGAGTCACCAACGATTTCGACCTGGTCGAGCTGGACCGCCTGCAGGCCTTGGCTGCACGCATCCCCAACTTCACCTTCAGCGCCTGTGTGGCCAACCCGCAAAGCCAATACCCACGCAAAGGTTACGTCACCCAACACATCGAGCCGCGCCACCTCAACGACGGTGACGTGGACGTGTACCTGTGCGGGCCGCCCCCGATGGTCGAGGCGGTTAGCCAGTACATCCGCGAGCAGGGCATCACACCGGCCAACTTCTTCTACGAGAAGTTCGCGGCGGCTGCCTGAGTTTTCATGGGGCTGCCTGCATCGTGCGGGTGAAGGCGGCCCCCCTTTTATTCGATTGGCACGTCCTGTAGGGCACGGCGTTGGCTCCGCCTTCGATCGCCGGCAAGCCGGCGCCTACAGGGTGTGTCGAGCGCCTGATCGCAGGTTGAGGAATGGAACAATGAACAATCGATTCCAAGGCAAAGTCGCCCTGGTCACCGGTGCCGCCCAAGGCATCGGCCGTGGCGTGTGCTGGCGGCTCAAGGCCGAAGGCGCGCAAGTGGTCGCGGTAGACCGCTCCGAACTGGTCCACGAGCTGGCCGGGGAGGGCATGCTGACGCTGACCGCCGACCTCGAGCAGTACAGCGACTGCGCCCGTGTCATGGCGTCTGCGGTCGAGACCTTCGGCCGCCTCGACATTCTCATCAACAACGTCGGCGGCACCATCTGGGCCAAGCCGTTCGAGCACTACGAAGTGGAGCAGATCGAGGCCGAAGTGCGCCGCTCGCTGTTCCCCACCCTGTGGTGCTGCCGCGCCGCACTGCCGTACATGCTCGAACGCGCCAGCGGCGCCATCGTCAACGTTTCGTCCATCGCCACCCGTGGCGTCAACCGCGTGCCTTACGGCGCGGCCAAGGGCGGTGTGAATGCGCTGACGGCGTGCCTGGCCTTCGAGACCGCTGGCCGTGGCATCCGGGTCAATGCCACCGCTCCCGGCGGCACCGAAGCACCGCCGCGCCGCGTACCGCGCAACAGCGCCGAGCAGAGCGAGCAGGAGAAAGTCTGGTACCAGCAGATCGTCGACCAGACCCTCGACAGCAGCCTGATGAAGCGCTACGGCAGCATCGACGAGCAAGTCGGCGCGATCTTGTTCCTGGCCTGCGACGAGGCCTCTTACATCACCGGCGTCACCCTGCCGGTGGGGGGCGGTGACCTCGGCTGACGGCCGCCCCAGGCAAGGTTTTCTTCCACAACAAAAACAACAGAGACAGATGCCATGCGAACCCTTGATGTTCAACCGATCATCGATAATGCCCGTTTTACCCCGTTCCACTGGATGGTCATGGCCTGGTGCGGCCTGCTGCTGATCTTCGACGGCTATGACCTGTTCATTTACGGCGTGGTCTTGCCGGTCATCATGAAAGAGTGGGGCCTGACCCCACTGCAGGCCGGGGCGCTGGGCAGCTACGCGCTGTTCGGCATGATGTTCGGTGCCTTGGTGTTCGGCAGCCTGGCGGACCGCATCGGGCGCAAGAAGGGCATCGCCATCTGCTTCGCCTTGTTTTCCACGGCCACCATCCTCAACGGCTTTGCCAGCAGCCCCAGCGAGTTCGGCATCTATCGCTTCTTCGCCGGGCTCGGTTGCGGCGGCTTGATGCCCAATGCCGTGGCGCTCATGAATGAATACGCCCCCAAGCGGCTGCGCAGCACACTGGTAGCGATCATGTTCAGCGGCTACTCACTGGGCGGCATGCTGTCGGCCGGCGTTGGTATCTTCATGTTGCCACGCCTGGGCTGGGCGTCGATGTTCTTCGCCGCCGCCGTGCCTTTGCTGCTGTTGCCGGTGATTCTCCACTACCTGCCGGAATCCATCGGCTTTCTGGTGCGCAAAGGACGTACCGAACAAGCCCGTGCACTGCTCAAACGCCTCGATCCAAGCTGCGACGTGCAACCTGACGACGTGTTGCAGGCCCATGACCGCAACGGCAAGGGGGCCTCGGTAGTCGCGTTGTTCCGCGACGGCCTGGCCGTGCGGACCCTGGCGTTGTGGCTGGCGTTCTTCTGCTGCCTGCTGATGGTCTACGCGCTGAGCTCATGGCTGCCCAAACTGATGGCCAACGCCGGCTACAGCCTGGGTTCGAGTTTATCGTTCCTGTTGGCCCTGAACTTCGGCGGCATGGCCGGTGCGATTCTGGGCGGCTGGCTGGGCGACCGCTTCAACCTGGTCAAGGTCAAGGTCGCCTTCTTCATCGCCGCCGCCGTGTCGATCAGCCTGCTCGGTGTCAACAGCCCCATGCCGGTGCTGTACCTGCTGATCTTCATCGCCGGCGCCACCACCATCGGTACGCAAATCCTGCTGTATGCCGGTGCCGCGCAACTGTACGGGCTCTCAGTGCGCTCCACCGGTCTGGGCTGGGCCTCAGGGATTGGCCGTAACGGGGCCATTGTCGGCCCACTGCTGGGCGGTGCGCTGATGGGTATCAACCTGCCGCTGCAACTCAACTTCATCGCATTCGCCATCCCCGGCGCGGTTGCCGCGCTGGCCATGGCGGTGCACCTGGCCAGCGGCCGGCGCGACGGTATAGCCGCGCCGGCGCAGGCCTGATCTTCAACTCACTGAACCGGAGGCCTTGCATGACAAGCCCGATTATCGAACGGCTGGAGGCGATCATCGTCGACCTGCCGACCATTCGCCCGCACAAGTTGGCCATGCACACCATGCAGCATCAAACCCTGGTGGTATTGCGCCTGCGCTGCAGCGATGGCGTGGAAGGCATCGGCGAAGCCACCACCATCGGTGGGCTGGCATATGGCTACGAAAGCCCGGAGGGTATCAAGGCCAACATCGACGCGCACCTTGCGCCAGCGCTGATCGGCCTGCCAGCGGACAACATCAATAGCGCCATGCTCAAGCTCGACAAAATGGCCAAGGGCAACACCTTCGCCAAGTCCGGCATCGAGAGCGCCTTGCTCGATGCCCAGGGCAAGCGGCTAGGCGTGCCGGTGAGCGAGCTGCTTGGCGGGCGCGTGCGCGACAGCCTGGAGGTGGCTTGGACCCTGGCCAGCGGCGACACCGCCCGCGATATCGCCGAGGCCGAGCACATGCTCCAGGTGCGCCGTCACCGGGTCTTCAAGCTCAAGATCGGCGCCAACCCGCTGGAGCAGGACCTCAAGCACGTGGTCGCGATCAAGCGTGAGCTGGGCGAGCGCGCCAGCGTGCGGGTGGATGTCAACCAGTACTGGGACGAGTCCCAGGCCCTGCGTGCTTGCCAGGTATTGGGCGATAGCGGCATCGACCTGATCGAGCAGCCGATTTCACGCATCAACCGCCGCGGGCAGGTCCGTCTCAACCAGCGCAGCCCGGCGCCGATCATGGCCGATGAGTCCATCGAAAGCGTCGAGGACGCCTTCAGCCTTGCTGCCGACGGTGCCGCCAGCGTGTTCGCCCTGAAAATCGCCAAGAACGGCGGCCCCCGGGCCGTGCTGCGCACCGCGCAGATCGCCGAAGCTGCGGGCATCGCCCTCTACGGCGGGACCATGCTCGAAGGCTCGATCGGCACCCTGGCTTCGGCCCACGCCTTCCTCACCCTGCGCCAGCTGACCTGGGGCACCGAATTGTTCGGCCCGCTGCTGCTGACTGAGGAAATCGTCAACGAACCGCCTCAGTACCACGACTTCCAGCTCCACGTACCGCGTGCCCCCGGCCTGGGCCTGAGCCTGGACGAACAACGCCTGGCGCGCTTCGCCCGCCGCTGAAGCGGTTACGGAAGAAACACGCATAACCCCGTAGGCGTGGTTCTAGCCGCGAAGCAGACGCCACGGGGATGGCATCGCCCCTAACGATTTACCCGCTAAGCCAGAAGCAAGGAGATCCCTATGTTGTTCCACGTGAAGATGACCGTGAAGTTGCCGGTCGACATGGACCCGGCCAAGGCCGCGCAACTGAAGGCCGACGAAAAGGAGCTTGCCCAGCGCTTGCAGCACGAGGGCACCTGGCGCCACCTGTGGCGCATCGCCGGGCACTACGCCAATTACAGCGTGTTCGACGTGCCCAGCGTCGAGGCGCTGCACGACACCCTGATGCAACTGCCGCTGTTCCCCTACATGGACATCGAGGTCGATGGGCTGTGCCGTCACCCCTCGTCGATCCACAGCGACGACCGCTGATTCGCGCAACCGCACAAGAACAACACGAGGTACACCATCATGACCGTGAAAATTTCCCACACTGCCGAGATCCAGAAGTTCTTCGAAGAGGCCGCAGGCTTTGGCAATGATGACGGCAGCCCGCGCCTGAAGCGCATTATCCAGCGGCTGCTGCACGACACCGCACGCCTGATCGAAGACCTGGACATCACCGACGACGAGTTCTGGTTGGCCGTCGACTACCTCAACCGCCTGGGCGGTCGCGGTGAGGCCGGGCTGCTGGTGGCGGGCCTGGGTATCGAGCACTTCCTCGACCTGCTGCAGGACGCCAAGGATGCAGAAGCCGGCTTGCTCGGCGGCACTCCCCGCACCATCGAAGGGCCCCTGTACGTGGCCGGCGCGCCGATTGCCCAAGGCGAGGTGCGCATGGACGATGGCAGCGAGGAGGGCGTAGCCACTGTGATGTTCCTGGAAGGCCAGGTACTCGATCCACAAGGCCAGCCGCTGCCAGGCGCCACCGTTGATCTGTGGCACGCGAACACCAAGGGCACCTATTCGTTCTTCGACCAGAGCCAGTCGGCGTACAACCTGCGTCGCCGCATCATCACCGATGCCGAAGGCCGCTACCGCGCACGCTCCATCGTGCCGTCTGGGTACGGCTGCGACCCACAGGGGCCGACCCAGGAGTGCCTCGACCTGCTCGGTCGCCATGGCCAGCGCCCCGCGCATATCCACTTCTTCATTTCGGCGCCGGGGCACCGTCATCTGACCACCCAGATCAACCTGGCGGGCGACAAGTACCTGTGGGACGACTTTGCCTATGCGACACGCGATGGGTTGGTCGGTGAAGTGGTGTTCCACGAAAGTGCCGAAGGGCGCCATGCCGAACTGAAGTTCGATTTCCAGCTGCAAAAGGCGACGGACAACGACGCCGAACAGCGCAGCGGGCGCCCACGCGCTCTGCAGCAGGGCTGATCCAGCGAGGCGAGTTGCTCGCGGGTGAACCCGCTCCTACGGGTACTGCACAGGACCTGTAGGCGTGGGATTACCCGCGAAGCAAGCGACACGACAACAAGAGCCGGCAACACAACCCGGCCAGTAGTCTTACGAGAGGTCCAATGAAAGACCTGTTCAAAGATTGTTCGATGTCGGCCATCGTTGCCGGCTGCATCGCTACCCTGATTTCCTACGCAGGCCCGCTGGTCATCATCTTCCACGCTGCCGAGGCTGCCACTCTGTCCCATGGGCTGCTGTCGTCCTGGGTCTGGGCGGTGTCCATGGGCAGCGCCGTACTGGGTGGAGTGCTGAGCTTGCGTTACCGGGTACCGGTGGTGATCGCCTGGTCTATCCCGGGGTCGGCGCTGTTGGTCACTGCCTTGCCGCAACTGGGCATCGAACAAGCCGTCGGCGCCTACCTTGTGGCCAATCTGTTCCTGCTGCTGATCGGTATGAGCGGGGCGTTCGACCGCATCATCGCCCACTTGCCAGGCTCCATTGCAGCCGGCATGCAGGCGGGCATCCTGTTCAGCTTCGGTACCGAGGTGTTCCGCGCCTTGCCCACACAACCTGTGCTGGTGCTGGCGATGTTCGTCGCCTACCTGCTGATGCGCAGGGTACAGCCGCGCTACGCGGTGGCGGCGGTGCTGTGCGTTGGTGCTGCCGTTACCGTGGCCAGTGGCGCATTTCGCAGCGAGGCGCTGGTGCTGCAACTGGCGACGCCGCAATGGATCACGCCGCAGTTCAGCCTGCCGGCGGTCTTCAGCCTGGCCCTGCCCATGGCGCTGGTGGCCCTGACCGGTCAGTTCATGCCCGGCATGGCGGTGCTGCGTACGGCCGGTTATTCGACACCCGCCAGCCCGCTGATCAGTGCCAGTGCGTTGGGCGGTGCGTTGCTCGCGCCGTTTGGTTGCCACGGCCTGAATCTGGCGGCCGTCACCGCCAGCCTATGCACCGGCCACGAAGCCCATGAAGACCCCCGTCGGCGTTACGTGGCGGCGGTCTGCGGCAGTGTCTTGTACCTGCTGCTGGGCATCGCCGGCGCCACATTGATGTCGCTGTTCGCGGCCTTTCCCGCCGCCCTGATCGCCGCACTCGCCGGCCTGGCCCTATACGGCGCGATCAGTGAGGCCTTGGCGCGCAGCCTGGCCGAGCCTGTCGAGCGCGATGCGGGGCTGTTCACCTTTCTGGTCACTGCGTCTGGCGTTTCTTTCCTGGGCTTGTCCGCCGCGTTCTGGGGCCTGCTGTTCGGCCTGCTGGCCCATGCGCTGCTCAGGTGGCGACGACCGCAAGTTCTTGGCGCCCTGCGCCGCAACCCGTGAAAGGAGCCTTGTCACCTGCCAAACACGTGTTCCCAACGCTTCATCAATAAAAACAAGATCAAGAGAGCTTCGGAATGAACCACACCCCTTGCGTCGCCCTGGGGCTGACCTTGCTCAGCCAACCGCTTCTTGCCGCCGACGGCGGTTTCTTCGAGGATGCCAAGGCCACCCTTAGCGCCCGCAACTACTATTTCAGTCGTGACTTTTCCGACATTGTCGGTGCCAACCAGCAATCGAAAGCTGAGGAGTGGGCCCAGGGCTTCATTCTTGATTTCAAGTCAGGTTACACGCCGGGTACAGTTCGTTTCGGGGTGGATGCCCTGGGCCTGCTGGGCATCAAGCTCGACAGCAGCCCGGACCGGGTCAATACCGGGTTGCTGCCGGTACAGGGTGATGGCCGGGCTGCCGATGAGTACAGCCGCCTGGCGCCAACCTTCAAGGCCAGGCTGTCGAAGACCGAACTGCGGGTTGGCGAACTGCAGCCCAACCTGCCCGTGTTGACCTTCAGTGATATCCGCTTGTTACCGCCAACCTACCAAGGTATGAGCCTGAGTTCGGCCGAGCTCGATGGCTTGACCGTGCAAGCAGGGCACCTGAGCTCAAGTCACCTGCGCAACGAAGCCGGTGATGGCAAGATGAACGCCATGCTCGGCCATGTGCCGCAGCGCCAGGCTCAAAGCGACGCCTTCAACTACGCGGGCGGTGACTATGCGTTCAACGCCAATCAAAGCAGCGTTAGTCTGTGGTATGGCCAACTCCAGGACATCTACGAGCAGGGTTTCGTTGGCCTCAAGCACAGCAAGCCGCTGGGCGATTGGGTGCTCAGTGCCAACCTGGGCTACTTCACGGCCCACGAAGATGGCGACGCACTGCTGGGCAACATCGACAACCAGGCGTTTTTCTCGCTGTTCACGGCCCGGCGTGGCGGACACAGCTTCCATGTGGGCTACCAGGGGATCTATGGCGACAGCCCGTTCCCACGGGTATTCGCCAATGTGTCGCCCTTGGGCAACGAGGTGCCGACCTATGAGTTCGCCTCTACCGATGAGCGGTCCTATCAGGTGCGCTACGACTACAATTTCGCGGCCATGGGCATTCCTGGACTGACCGCGACCGTACGCTACATCACCGGCGACAACGTCGACACAGGCCGTGACTACGAGGGGAGGGACCGCGAGCGCGATCTAGACCTTGGCTACGCCGTGCAGAGTGGCGTGTTCAAGGGGCTGGGCATTCGCCTGCGCAACGCCATGGCGCGTTCGAACTATCGCAGCGATATCGATGAGAATCGTGTGACGCTGGTGTACACCTGGCAGTTGTTCTGAAACGATGGCGGGGCTGCGATTGTGGCGCGAGGCGGCCCCGTGCCTACAGGACATCGCCGTCATTAGATTTGCGTTATCGGTGCGGACAACGGTAGGTTCCTGGTAACACTTCATCAGGAGTTTCACCTTGGACTCACTGACCCAAGCCGTGCTCGGCGCCGCGCTCCAAGGCACGGTGCTCGGCCGCATACAGGGCCGTCGCTCGCTGGTGTACGGCGCCTTGCTGGGTACCGTGCCGGACCTCGATGTGGTCATCCGCTATGCCGACCCGGTGTCGCAGATGACCTACCACCGCGGTTTCTCCCATTCCCTCTTCGTGCTCACCGGTCTGGCCCTGATGCTGGCGTGGTTGGTCGCCTGGCGCTGGCCCGACAAGGGCTACACGCGTGGGAGGTTGTTCCTCGCCTTCTGGCTCGTGCTGGTCACGCACCCTGTCCTCGATTCATTCACCGTCTACGGTACCCAGTTGTTCTGGCCACTACAGCTCACTCCGCTGAGCTGGGCCGCGGTGTTCATCATCGACCCGGTCTATACCGTGCCACTGCTGGCTGCGGTGTTCTACGCCGCCTGCAAGGGGTTGCAGGGACGGGGGGGGCGGGTGCTCTCACTGGCCCTGCTGTTCAGCAGCGCCTACCTGGGCTTTGGCCTGGCGGGCCGGATCACCGCCGAGCAGCGCTTTGCCGCGGCCCTCGACCAGCAAGGGGTCGTGGCGAGCGACGTGCGGGCTGTGCCCATGGCCTTCAACAGCCTGGTGTGGCGGGTGCTGGCCAAGACGCCGGATGGTGATTACTACGAAGGTATCAGCAGCATTTTCGACCGCACACCGCCCGAGATGCAGCGCCTGTCGCGCAATCTGAACGTGGCCACGGCGCTCACAGACGCGCCCCTGCACAATCGCCTGCGCTGGTTCACCGATGACTGGCTGCGCTATGACGTGATTGGCGATGCGTTGGTGGTCACCGACCTGCGCATGGGGATTCCGGGCAACTACACCTTCCGCTTCGCCATGGCCCGCCGTGATGGCCAAGGGCGATGGATCATGGATACGCCGACCTCTTGGCCGAAGGCGGGGGTGGGCGGCATGTTCAATGGCCATGACTTGGCGTTGATCTGGCGGCGCATCTTCGATCAACAGCCGCCGCTGCCGTTGGCGGCCTGGAATACTCAATACCTGGCCGAGCCCTGATCGGCTGGTCCGCTCGCGGGTCAACCCGCTCCCGCAGGCGCAGCACGGTATGGGCGTGGGTTTGCCCGCGAAGAGGTCGGAAAAACACTCAGCGACGTGCCCGCCTGCCGCTGACAAAATGCGCCACGTCATTGAATCCAGGCGTCGAGGCGTGACCTGGCGTGACCAACGAATCGATGAACGCTTCATCCTCTGCCGTGATCTTGACCTCCAGTGCCCCGGCATACGTGTCCCATTGCGCCTCGGTGCGCGGACCCACGATTGCCGAGCTCACCAGCTCGTTGTTCAGCACCCAGGCAATGGCGAATTCGACGATCCCTACGCCTTTGGCCTCGACGTAAGCCTGGATCTGGCGGGCAATGGTCAACGACTCCTGGCGCCATTCAACCTCCATGATCCGCCGGTCCTGGCGCGCCGCACGGCTACCGGCCTGCGGCGCTGCGCCGGGGGCATACTTGCCACTGAGCACGCCTCGGGCCAATGGGCTGAATGGCACCACGCCAAGGCCGTGGTAGGCCGCGGCCGTCATCTGCTCGGGCTCGGCCTGGCGGTTGACGATGTTGTACAGCGGCTGGCTTACCACTGGCTTGGCTACCCCCAGGCGCTCGGCCAGGTTGCAGATTTCGGCGATTCTCCAGCCACGGAAGTTGGATACGCCCCAGTAGCGGATCTTGCCTTGCTGCAGCAGGTCGCCAATGGCGCGCACGGACTCTTCCAGCGGAACCTTGTGGTCTTCACGGTGCAAGTAGTAGACGTCGAGGTAATCGAGGTCCATGCGCGTGAGTGTGGCGTCGATGGCATTGAAGATGTGCTTGCGCGACAGACCGCTGCGGTTGGGCAAGCCGTCGGCAGGCCCAAAGCCCACCTTGGATGCCACGATCCAGTCCTGCCGATGACGGGCGATCGCTTCACCGACGATTTCCTCGGCGCGGCCCGCGTTGTAGACGTCGGCCGTGTCGATGAAGTTGATACCTTGGTCCCAGGCCTTGTCGATGATCCGCAACGAGTCCTCGGTGCTGGTCTGCTCGCCGAACATCATGCTGCCCAGCGTCAGGGCTGAAACCTGCAGACCGCTGTGGCCGAGGGAGCGATAGATCATGCTGGGAAGTCCTTTGCAGTGGGGGTGTCCGTTCGTTTTACACAGGTTCAGCCAATCAGTTCAAGCGCCTGAGTCAGGCTCAGGGGCCGCTTCATCCGTTGCGACAACTGCGCCATCGCATCCGAATACCCCTGGGCAATCACCGCCTCGACCTGGTCGTCGACGCATTGCAAGGCAATGAAGTCGCCTTTTTCCGGCTCGCCGACGAATTCCATGCGGTTGAAGTCTCGTGCATGCCCGAGCACTTCATAGGTGCGCCCATGCTGGTAGGTCCAGAAGAACGGCACGTCATCGTAGCGCCGCTGTTGGCCGAGCATGTTGGCCGCAGCGATCACGCCTTGTTGCTGGGCCAGTCGCCAGTGCTCGATGCGTACCGGACGTCCCGAGAGGGGGAAGGTGGCGATGTCACCGGCGGCCCACAGTCCATCGGCTGCCTGCATGTGTGCATCGACGTTCAACGATTTGTCTTGGGCCATCACCAAGCCTTGGACGCAGCCAGTGGCCGGGCTGACACCGGTGCCCAGCAGAACCACGGAAGCGGCCAAGGTTTCGCCATTGGCCAGCACCACAGTGTCGACCTGGCCCTTTCCGGCCAGGCGTTCGACCTCGGTAGGTCCGTGGAAAATCACGCCCTTGCGCTCGTGCAGCGCGCGGATGCTGCGGCCGATGCGCTCCCCGAGCGGCTTGGCCAGCGGCACTTCATGACGGGTCACCACATGCACCTGGGCACCGTATTTGCGCAGTGCCGAGGCAGCTTCAAGGCCAATGAAGCCATCACCGACGATCACCACGGGATGCCCTGGTTCGGCGGCATCGAGCAGGCGGGCTGCGTCCTCGCGCGAGCGCAGGGTGAACACGCCAGGCAGCTCGACACCGTCGATGGCGGGGCGGTGCGGCTTGCCGCCAGTGGCAAGCAGGGCTGCGTCGTAGTCGATGTGCCTGCCGTCAGCAAGGGTAATCCGGCGCTTCTGCGTGTCCAGTACGCGCACCTTGCCGAACAGCCGCTCCAGGTGGCCTTTGCGAAGTGCCTCTGGCTCTAGCAATGCTGGCACTTCATCTGCGGGCATTTGCCCGGCGATGACGAATTTGCTCAGTGCGGTACGGTCGTAGGCGCTTTGGTGCTCCTGGTCGAGCCAGACCAGACGGCCACCAAAGCCGTGGGCCAGCAGCGTGGCGACCGCTGCCGAGCCAGCGGCGCCGGCACCGATCACCGCGAAACAACGGGCATCGCTGTGACGGGGTGGCTCGACCTGCGCCAGAGGTTGGTCGTCGACCCATACCGCTCCGTCCTTCACCCACGCCCGGTAACGGCGCAGATCGGTCAGCGCCGGGGGCTCGCAAACCGCGCCTTCATCGACGGCGAATGCAGCTTTGTGCCAGGGGCACACCAGCAGGCCGCCACAGACCATGCCCTCGTCGAGAGGCGCACCGGCATGGGGACAGTTGGCTTGGTAGGCGTGTACCTGGTCGCCCTGGAGGACCAGGACGAGCTCTTCGCTGCCGGCCTGCACGCGCAGGGGGCGACGGGGATCGAGTTGTTCGACGCGGGCGACGTTGTGCTGGGACATGAGGCTTCTCCAAATGGCCATTGCAACCATTTGACGCCTTTGCCTTTGGGGTGATGCAGCGAGCTGACGATCGGGTCGAGGATTGCTGGATGTTTCGCCGGCAAGCCGGCTCCTACGGACAGGAGCCCACTTGCTGGCGAACGGGCATCAATTGGTTTGGCAAGCGCGCAGCATACCAGCGCGCGAAACGCGCAGGGCAACCAGGCTACCCAGCACGATCAACGCCGCCAGCGAGTACAGCGCCGCGTCGGTCGAGCCGGTCTGGTCCTTGATGAAGCCCACCAGGTAGGGGCTGAGGAAGCCGGCCATCTGGCCCACCGAGTTGATGATCGCCAAGCCCGCGACGGCGGCGCTCGCACTCAGCAGTGCGGTCGGCATCGGCCAGAACATTGGCAGGCCGGTGAGGGCACCCATGGTGGCGATCGAAAGTCCGAGGATGGCAATGGTCGGGTTGCCTGCGAAGTTCACCGCGATCAGCAGGCCGGTGGCGCCCATCAGCATCGGTACCACAAGGTGCCAGCGGCGCTCGTTGCGCAGGTCCGCCGAGCGCCCGCAAAGGATCATGAACACACCCGCGAGCAAGTAGGGGATGGCGCTGAGCCAACCAATCAGCAGCGGATTGTCGAAGCCCATGTTCTTGATGATCGACGGTAGCCAGAAGTTGATCGCGTAAACCCCGCTTTGGATGCAGAAGTAGACGAAGCCGAAGGTCCAGATCAACGGGTTGGTGAGCACACTGACTACGCTGTCACCCGTCGTGGCAGGCTTGCTGGCGGCGTCGGCCTTGAGGTCGGCTTCGATCAGCTGGCGTTCGGCTGGGCTCAGCCAGGCGGCTTTCTGGTAGCCGTCACTGAGCAGGCCGATGGCGAGCACGCCCAGTATGACGGTCGGCAGGCCCTGGATCAGGAACATCCACTGCCAACCGGCCAGGCCATGTTGGCCGGCGGCGAAGTGTTCGAGGATCCAACCGGAGAACGGCCCGCCCAGCAGGCCGGAGACCGGAATCGCCGACATGAACAGCGCCATGATGCGGCCACGACGATCAGCCGGGAACCAGCGCGAGAGATACAGCACTACGCCAGGGAAGAAGCCGGCCTCCGCGGCACCGGTCAGCAGGCGCAAGGTGTAGAACTCGGTGGGCGTGGTGACGAACAGCAGGCAGGTGGGTCGTATGCTACTCCCTGTGGCTGCCCCATGCTAACATCGCTCGAATCAAGGAATTCCCCATGCCGCACGCCATCAGCTACGTTCGATTCTCAAGCCTTCGCCAACGGCAAGGCAACTCTGTTGAGCGCCAAGAGGCGATGATTGCCGAGTGGCTGCTGAGTCATCCCGAGTACGACCTGTCCACGCTCCAATACAAAGACCTTGGCAAGTCTGGCTATCATGCCAAGCACGTTAAAGGTGGTGGCTTTGGGAAGCTGCTTGAGGCGGTACAGGATGGGGCCATCAAATCAGGGGACGTTGTTCTGGTTGAAGCCATCGACCGTACAGGCCGTATGGACACAGTGGATATGCTCGACCTGCTTACGCCAATCTTGAAAGCTGGCGTCTCGATCATCACCCTTGACGATGGCAACACCTACAACCGTGCGAGCGTGAACGGCTCTCACATCTACATGTTGATGGCCAAGATACAGGCTGCACACCAATACAGTGCGGCCCTATCCAGACGCATCACAGCCACCTATGAGAAGCGTAAAGCTCAAGCCAAGGCCGGAGTAGCCCCCAAGCGTTCAACACCCGTATGGCTCACCTCCGACGGTGCGTTGATCGAACGTGTAGCAGAGCAGGTTAGGTTGGCTTTCGACCTATACATATCGGGTGTAGGCACGAGCACCATAGCCAAGCGTATGCGTGAATCTGGCGTACCTGAGCTAGCGAAGGTGGCTGGTGCCTCTGTTCGCCGTTGGATCACAAACCGCACAGCCATTGGTGAATGGGAGGTGTACAAGCTCGACGACAACAGGCCAACGGAGATTATCCAGAACGCCTACCCACCAGTTGTAAGTCTGAGCACCTTTCAGAAGGCTCAAATGCACAAAGAGCGTGTGGCCACCAAGCCAGTGAGGAAGACAGCAAAGCACTTCCTAGTCGGTCTGATGAAATGTGGCGTATGCGGTAAGAATTACATTGTTCAGCATCGCGCTGGCAAAACGTCCTCAGTTCGTTGCCGCTCAAATCAGATGATGGGTGATTGTACGAACAACGCCCAATTGCCAAAGCCGGTGATGGACGCAATTCTGGCTTGGACTGGTGACCGGGCAAAGCTCGATGGCGTGGCTACTCTGCACACCAGTGTGAATGAGGTGGGGATTGCCGCTCTCCGTTCTGAGATTGAAGGTGTGTCTTTCAAGATCACCGGCCTAACAGAAACGATCAAGGCCATTGGTGCTGTGAAAGAAGTGCTTGATGACCTCAAGCTGCTGAATGCCGACCGTGAGTCAATGAAAGCCCGTCTCACGCTGTTAGAGCGGTCAGAGACACCAGCAGCAGGGCAGGATTGGGAATATCAGGCTGAAATGTGGTGGATGGAAGAAAACGACCCTGAGCGCCTGAGTGCTTTGATGCAGCAAGTTGGCTATGCCATCACCGTGCATCCAGATAAGACCATCACCGTCACTGGGACAGACACCGTGTATCGCTATGACGGGTACAACAAAGGCGCTAAGACGTACAGGCTCTATCAGGGAGAACGACCGATGCTTGTTAAGACCGGCGACCACTGCGAGACAGGAACAATCCGCAGGCAAGAAGACTGGGTAGAGCAGGGGGATTGACGATACTGCCGGCAGCGTCGCTTTTGGCATCTACGGCAGCAGGACTCCAATCAAAGCGATGGCCGAGGACTTGAAGCACATCAGAAAACCTCGAATAACCTACTGAAAACCTCGTATAAACCTCGACTCCCAATCGACGCTACGTATTCGTCTTTCATTTCAACCCCAATGTTTACGGGGTGAATGGATGGTCTGTACTAAGCAAAGCGCGTTCCTCGCTCGGTAAAACAGTTTTTTAGGAATAGGTTTGCAGCAAAAGTCAATACTTAGGGGTTGATTTTTCTCTGGGATAGTGTAGTATTAGCCCCTGCTTCAGTGAGCAGATAGGCATATTAAAGAGCCTCCACCGCGACCACCGAATTGGTGTTTTGCATGGGGGCTTAAATTTGCCTACGATTTACCCAAACCATAACCGGCACAACCCGAGAGGAATGCCTATGCAAATGAACTGACACAGGAGATAAACGATGACCACGCTCGCCCGCATCAAAGTATTTCCCCCCGCCACAGCCGCTTCCGACATTCGTCCCGCACTGACCAACCTCCGCACCACTAACGTCGACAGTTTCGTTGTCGACAAGACCACTGGTGAGGTGATGGCCAGCTACACCACTCTCGACCTCGTCCCGACTCCGTACGATTACGAACAGCCTCAGATTGGCAAGACCAAAGCGATACAACCGAGCTATGAATTTGATCCTGCCCCACGTCCCAGCATTACTGAGGCAGAAGCGGAGCGCCTGCCGGATGGCGTTGTCGACCTTGATGTACAACGTAGTAAACGTGGACCTAAGCCCAAGGTAACGCCCAATCCGCACGTGAGCCATTTCAAGGCGGCCCATGCTGAACGCCTTTGCTGGGTTGATGACTACGTTTATGGCGCCTGCATGACAGTAGGCAAGGACAGCAATGGGAAAATGAACGTAAGCCCCGCCCATGTACTGCGGGCTTGTATGCTTGATGAGATCAGCACCGAGATCGTAAAGAGCGTGATTCGCCTTGAGGGTTTACGCACAATGAGCGACCAACAAGCACGGAGAGTTTGCCAGTGTGCCCGTTTCGCCATCGGCGGGATGGAACTCTATCTTGAACGAAACCCTGCTGTGCGTCAGCAGCTTCAGTTTGAAGTGGACTTTGCCGACTCGTACTACCAAGACGACACCGGACAACTGCAAGGACTGGCGTAATTCAATTGCGCTCGGATAAGAGAGAGAAGCGAACGACCTGTAAACGACCTGTAAGAGAGGTCGCACTGGGCTGGTGAATTACGCTCGGATATAGAAGTGAAGCATTCGTACCATGAAGGTAACTCTCAGACCTACAGGTCTAGGCTTGATGCATCTCGACCGTAGGTCAATGCCACTACCTTCCATTTTCCAAGGGTTACTGGGGAATAATGATTGATGAATATCAATTCCCCAGAAAATTAAAGGAATGATCCTGTGTCTGTGCGACACGGGGCTTGATAGTGACCTTAAAGACCTACTGATTGTTCATCCGTAGGGACAGGGCAGGAGACGCACTTAACCCTAAAGGCTGATGGCAACGCTGTGATCAACTCTCAATTCACGGTCAAAGTGATTGGCAAGGATATTGAGCTAACAGCATCCAACTCTCTCATCCTGAGTGCTCAACAGATGAACATCAATGTTTCTCAAATAAATTTGACTGGCAACTACACCATGATTTGTGAAGCCCGATTCAATGGTGTGTTGTTTGATGCTCACTTCCACTCCGGCGTCACACCGGGTACAGGTAACTCTGGCTCTGTTGCTGGCTAACGCTAGGAGCTCATATAAGACGTTTTAAGAGTGTTTTGCATATAGGTAATATGTC
Source organism: Pseudomonas taiwanensis DSM 21245 (assembly GCF_000425785.1). Lineage (GTDB taxonomy): Bacteria > Pseudomonadota > Gammaproteobacteria > Pseudomonadales > Pseudomonadaceae > Aquipseudomonas > Aquipseudomonas taiwanensis. The sequence goes on along the minus strand of NZ_AUEC01000014.1, from coordinate 171,921 downwards.
TGGATGCCCTGCGCCCTTAAAGCGTCTCCTACGCCCTCTACAGTCCGCCTTGAGCGGCCTTTCCTTTATATGGTATTCTTTAATATCAACAACAAGGAGTCGTTATGCCATATCTACCTTTGCCAAGTTTAGAAGTGATTCGTGCAGGCAGTACCTATCTTAAAGCTGCTCTTCTCATTGAGCAGTCTAATGACACTGAGCTTTATCGCCCTGCCTGTGTGCTATCAGGGCTGGCGATTGAACTGTTTATAAAGTCATTCTTGGCAAAAGATGATAGCACGCTGATAGCAACGATTAACGGAATTGATATGTACAGTGGTGCAGTGGCCTCTGAGCATGGTCATTTCTTAGACAAACTATTCAGTAAGATTGAGCCTAGTTTGCGTCAAGCTATCTTAGATACATCGGAGCGCCTGTATCCCGGTTATCCGCTTGAGCAGAAGCTGAAAGATTTTGCGGGCTACTTCTTCAAGGGTCGTTACGATTATGAGTCTGGTTCACTCGGCATTATGCGGATGGAAGTGTTAGACACTGCCGAACACATGGAGCGGATTTGTACAGAGCTGCTACCACAAGTAGTGAAAGCTTCTGAGTTGTAATCTATCTGACAGCCCACAGCCCAGCCCTAACAAGCTGGGCTTTCGTTTGCCCTCAAGATAGGGAGAGTAGTAGACGTTCTATTGAGACAGATTCGCCCCTAGCCCAGTAGCCATAAGGCTTACAGCCCGTTTTGAGTGACGGATTGCACATACGTGGTAGAGTCGAGCTTTGTCAGTTCTGAGGTGAAATCCATGACGTGTATTCTCGTTGCTCATCTGGGTAGTGAAGTGGTGGTAGCTGCTGACAAACGTGCAACCCGATACGAGGCTGACGGCTCACTTACAGTGCATGGAGACGATGAACAGAAGATTGTCAGAACACCTGCAGGAATTGTGACCGGCTGTGGCATGGTCGAAATGTTGAATCCTGTGAAGGATCATCTGGGCACGCAGGGATTCGCCACAACTGATGAAGTGCTTTGGCTGATCCAGCAGGCACGCATCACCTATGCGAAGGCTAACGCCAGCAACCCACAGCTAGAACGCCACTTAGCTAGAACTGGATGGCTGTTCACCTACCCAGCAACGGCTAACGGCCTAGCCGTGACAAGAGCTGTGTTCTTTCACCCGTCACTCAGCACTGAGAACTTTGCTGTTGTGGGTGAGGGCAGGGTGCTGTGTCTTCCCGGTGGCTTTAGCGATGAGCAAGCTGACAAGGTGAGGCACCAATTACAGGGAGTCGTCACATCCTCACTCAGAACAAGTCCTTACGCACAGGCCAAGCAGGAAATCATCAAGCACATGCTGCACCTGATGAATGAGGTGGCAGAGATAAGCTTGTCTGTATCCAGTGTCTGTGACATTGCGGTGATTAACGGCGGTGACGTTGAAATCGAGTATGGTGTGTCAAGCTGTGATCTGTAACGGTGAGCACCTCATAAACTGTACTGGTGTAATTTCACATAACTGTATCTTTACGGGTTTTCGCACATCACGGTATAATGATGTAAGAGCTTCTGCTTTTACCAATGCGTTTAGCATTGAGTGTTACCCAACAGAAACAAACATACAAACAACAACTACTAAGATAATGAAATCTCCTAGAATAGATACTCTCTGAACGGACGTTCAGAAGGGTATAACACTGTATCCTACGGATACGGGCTAACCCAATGACCTAGCGGTCTATCTCTGCACTGTATGAAGCAAGAGCAGGATGCTCTAGGGTATTGGTCTATTGTATGTTGTCTTAGGGTGTAATCTCTTGAACTACGTTCAAGGTGTTATCCCTCTGTGTCGGTACGACACAATATTACCCTCTGTCATTCATCATCGTGCAATCAATACCTTGTGAGGTGTTGAATGTCACCAAGATTGTCACCACTCTATTATCTGTCACCATTCTTGTTGGTGACATTTATGTACTGATTGGTACATACCCCTTGAAAGGCCGAGCAGGGCGAAGTGTTGAGAATACAGGCAGGGTGACACATAGGGGAGTTTCTGCACCTAGGGGTGTTACTAAGCAAAACGCTTTTGCTATTGCAAGATAATTTTCTAAAAATGTGAGAAAACTTAGAAAAGCATCCTGCCAGTACACATCAATACAGCTCTGTCAACCACAAATCACACAGATAGCAGAAGATTTCACCATTGCAGATGATTGCCATTCTTATGTATTGGCCATTTGTAGTGTTTCGCTGAAAGTCTTCAATTCCCTCAGTGCATACGCACTAATTGTGATTCTGCTTGACAGTGCTAGCCATCCAATATAGGTGAACGGTCAGCAACAAACACACACTGTTTTTTGACATTCTCTCAACGTCCGTTGTGTGGTTGTCACACATATATGCATCCGCTACAATGTGCCTACACACAGAATGTCTTGAAGGTGATGTGATGGATGTTGTTGCTTACTACCGTGTATCGACCAAAGGGCAGGGCGAATCAGGCTTAGGCATTGAAGCCCAACGCACCTATGTACAGATGGCAGCTAAGCAACAAGGTTGGAACGTAGTAGCCGAGTACACTGATACAGTATCCGGCTCCATAGCTCCTGTAGAGCGCCCTGAGATGGCTAAAGCGTTAGCCCATGCCCTACCCATCGTTGCTGCCAAGATCGACCGTATAAGCCGCTCTGTGCTGCACATTGCACAGTTGATGGAGAAGGTTGATTTCAAGATTGCCACAATGCCTATGGCTGACAGGTTCCAGCTCCATCTGTATGCAGCACTGGCAGAGCAGGAACGCCAGTTCATCAGCCAACGCACAAAAGACGCCCTAGGGGCACTGCAAGAGCGTGCTGATGGTGGTTGTGTAGAGAGTATTGCTAAGGTGAATCGTCGTTCTGACAACCTTGTATTGGCCCGTAAGGCTAAGCAGGCCAAGGCTGCACAGAATGTGAACAGTCCTAAAGTGCAGGGCCATCAGGCCAAGCTTGCACCATACGTCATGGCAGCTCTCTACAAGGGCGCATCAACGCTTCAAGCACTCGCTGATGTACTGAATGCTCAAGCCCTGTTCACCTCACGTGGTGGTGAATGGAGTCCTACAACTGTACGTCGCCTGATGTTGGCCCTTGATGTGACGTTCAAGAAGGCTTGAGGGTGCACGCCCCATAGTGGCCTCAGTTATTTTAGAAAAGCAAACCGTTCTCGTTTGGGCAGTTGTGTGTGGCTTAACACCTCTCGCTTGAACCCGGCTTTTCCAAAACCCTCTAGCTTATATTTCCTGCCTCAAAACCAACGCTAGCCGAAAGTGCCTCATGCCCACGGCGGGCGGGCGGTTTTTTGTGTCAGAAAAACACTTTCTCTGTTGCTGCGATCATACACTAGTGGCAATATGCCTTTTTCTTGATCAGGGATGTGATATGGCACTCATCGCGTGTAACGAATGCTCTAGAGAAATCAGTGATACGGCTCATGCGTGTCCCGGCTGTGGTGCTCCAGTTAGTTCGTCAAAAGGGGGATTCCGTCCAACGCAATCCCATCATGAGCCTCAACGTATCCCAAGCCTCCCGCTGTTTCTGGGTAACGTGTTTCTTCCATTTATCTTTGTCTGGTTTCTGCTTCGCAAAGGCTACTCGACTCGGGCTAGGGTGATCGGGTTTGGATGGCTCGCCGTTTACTTCCTTTGGCCTTCGTTCACTTCCAATACCACCAACACCTACACATCCTCGTCTACCAGCTCTTCATACTCTGCTGCTCCAGCGGTTGAGTCACGTCCCGAGAGCACAGCCACTTATTCTCAAGTAAATGCTCAGGTAGGCTGCAAGAGCACCTACAGTGATCAGAAGAAAGACGACATATTCAATGCCCAGTATAAAGACCACTGGATGACTTGGAGCGGTAAGATTGTGTTGCTTGAGTCTGATTCGGTTTCACTGAACGTAGATGGTATCGGCACTCAAGACCTACAGGTTGATTTTGCAGATAAGAATGCTGGATATGATCTTGCGAAAGGCGAACAGCTCAAAGTGCGATTCTTGATGAAGAGTGCGGGTGGGTGCTTCCTGCCCTTCGGTGGAAAACAAGCAACTGTAGTAAGATAGTCTTTTTGCAGTCCTAAGAAGCCCGCTAATAGCGGGCTTTTACATAAGAACGCATGGTGAAGTGAATGATCCAAGGAAAGAAGCTTTTTGATCCTAAGCTAACGTTGTCACAGAACGTAAGGAACACTGGTGCCCGCTGGAACCCTTTGAGAAGAATTGATACTCTCGGTCAGTTCGACTTTCCAACTGCCGTGGTAATGCTTGATTCATTGGAGACACACCACGTAAAAGGCGTATCTCTGGCTGATTTAGAGTCCGAAGAAAAGTTTGATTTAGCCACATATACACGCCTTGCAAAGTGCTTGCCATTGGCAGTTCATGAGTACACGCATTTTGTAGATTGCACTTCTACTCTCTGGGGCTTAAGACACCTTAGTATGCTCCACCGTGCATACACATGTGAAACAACAGATGAAAATAAATTTCATGTGATGCGTGCTTGCTACAACCATCTTAAGCGAATCAAGCTTCCAGATTATTACAGTATTGTTAGTGGTCAATATGACGCTTCCTTTCCGTGGAACTGGCGAGCAACTTCTGGTCGAGAATTTCGTCATGACGGTAGACCGGGGGAGCGGCCTATCTTTTTCATTCGCTTCTTCAATGAAACATGGGAGCCGATTGTTCGCTCTCCTATCTCTGCGATTTCATTGCTTGAGACTTGTGCAATGGCTGCGGAGCTGGACGCCCATGCTTCATTGCTAAAAAGAATTGAAGATGATAATGAGCGTCTTATTCAAACAAAAATATTTGAAAAAGAGAGCTTTGAGTCGATCTACAATCCAGAGCTAACGGAATATTCGGTGTGTGTACATTTGGTGGCCAATTGCTTCGGTGCGAAGGAGGCCATGCAGGCTTTCTGGGGCTCAGCGATAATTGCAAGAGTGGTTTTGAACTCTAGCAAGGATGTTTATCGACTAGTCCTCAAGAATATTAAAGTTTTCTTTGATGGCATTGGATTGCTTAATTCACAGCCGGAAGCTAAAGCGATACGTCGGGGGCTAGATAATTTTGATCCGGGTGTTCTTTTTTATGTTCTATGCCTAAGTATGGGTAGGGGGTCTTTGAATTCGCAGTCAGAGTTTGCTCTGTCTCTCATGTCAACCATGCTGCTCAAGTATGGCGTTCATTATGTGCGAGATTATGAGAGGACGATGCTTGAAGAGGCAGGCAACATACTAGCGGAGGTCGGTGCAAGCACAGTTGGTACGCTTGCTACACTCGTCGAGGCAGGACATGCAAACCTAAGCTCGATGGTTGGTAAATATGGTACTATTAATCTTCACAAAATGAACCTGCCGCCTGTCCTGCTTGGCGATAACTCTGAGTATAAATTCCACTCGGTGGATTGGAATAAGCTAAAAGATTTAGATGTTGAATTGTCCTTCCTTGAGATGTTGGATGGACAATCTAAGATGCAAACCTTTGGGGATGCGTGCATCTAATAGTCGAGTATGTAGGGGTGCTGTCTATGCACCCCCATTCTTTAAGACATGATGCTGGCTGGCAATATTGGAGACTTTGTATGGGGGATTTTACTAACAGACTGACAGAGCGGCGTATGCATACTGAGATTAAGCAAGGTTATTGCTTGATTTGTAGCACCTATGGCGGGCTCAGTTGGGATCATGTGCCGCCACGGGGAAGCATTAATATTACTAAGGTAGAACAAGTGCATTTAACTGAGGTGATGGGGGTTGACCCAGTCCCAGTTAAAGGCTTGAAGTCGCCTAACGGCAGCAAATTCAAAACCATTTGCAAAGCCTGTAATAGCAATCATCTGGGTGCTAATGACCAAGAAGTTGCGAGAGTCTATAAGGAACTCACCACACTGGTAACACATCACTTTGCTTACGCAAGCAATCACTTAAACTATGTCACGATTCCATTCGACGCTGTTCGGTTCTGTCGTGCGATGATAGGGCATGTGTTGTCGGCTACATCTGTTAACGAGTGTAAGAGGGTGCCAGTAGATACACCATACTTCACTCCGTTACAGAAGTTTGTGATGGGTGACGATGCAGCCATAGAAAATACCCACGATTTGTACTGTTGGTTCTTTCCCCATCGCCACCATCTGAGTGCTAAGATGTTTGCGTGTTTGAATGAAGGGAATCTATGCACTATCAGTGTGCTCTCTTTCTTTCCACTGGCATTTTCTATCACTGAGAAGGGCAAGGGGATTTACCCATCTGGAGCCACTAAGGTAGAACTCACTGATAATAGGCTCTTTGTAGACCTTTCGTCAGGGCATTTCCCATACTCGGGCTTCCCATTCATTGACCTATCAGGCAACCAGATGTTGGCTATGGCGAGTTCTCAAGCGATTGTCAGCTACCCAATCAAGGATTGAGAGGTTGTGTGAGGTGAGTAGTTCATTGATAATGATCCTACTCTTCTTCTATGGATTCTACACACATGGCCCGCACACATTACACAGATAGCCAGAAGGTGGCGTTCGTTAAAGCTTGGCTTGAATCCAATCAGCCTAAGAGCCGCTGGCACCGTGAGCAGGTTGCAGCGGGCAAGCTTGAGGGCCATTACAACGCCTTCAGCCAGTGGATTGAGAAGTATGAGAACGGTGAGCTTGTGGGGTCTGGGGCGGTTGCGACTGAAAGACAGCAAGCCGCACTGAGAGCAACGGTTGCTCACTTTGCCCCAGCAGCTTCGGCTAAGACCATTGGTAGTAACGCTAGCTTGATGGCAGAGTTTCAACAGTCGCTGCTGCCAGAGGATGTGCAAGCAAGGTACATCGCCTTCCTTGAGCAGAAGGTGACCAGTCTGACCAGTGAGCTTGAGGCCGTACAGGCAGAGAACACAGCACTTGAGTCTGAACTTGCGGCATTGAAGATGCCAGAACCTGAGAGCGAATGAGGAACCCCGATGAGCGACAGTGACCCGTACAACGATCCCGACAACTGGGACGAGTGGGGCTATAAGCCCGCCCAAGGCGATGAGCCAATGTCTGAGGAAGATGACGACGATTAAGGCAACACGCTATCCCCCAAGCCCAGCCTACCCGCTGGGCTTTTCATGCCCGTAAGAAACCTTGCTGAAAGCCTGCCAGTTGGGATAATGGCTCATTGCGACTAGGAAAGCAGGCATGCGAAAGACACTGAAAACACTTGGATGGTGGATGGTTGCCACCGTTGCCGCTGTACCCCTTACCAAGCTTGCTGAAAGCTCTTTGGATGTGTCCATTTTCAGCCCGTACATCATGGGGCTGTGGCATTGGATTCAAGGCTTGTGGAGTGCATTAGGTGATGACGTTTCGGTGTCTCGTTGGGTGATCCTGCTGCTATCTCTCATGAGCATCATGCTGGTGTGCTTCGCGGGTATCGCTGTGTACGTGAATGTGTTCCAAAAGGAAGAGGAAGAGGCGCCCAAGGGGGCACCACTTACGGAGGACCAGCAGAAGGCGTTTGTGGTTGTCGGAAAGGCGATTCAAGCAGGCCACAAGATTGGATTTGATGATGTCCGCCAATTCACTGGGTTGTCCAGAATCGCTACCCAGAACGCCCTTGACCACCTCTACAATGTGGGGCTAATAAAGCCCGTGCGTAGCCGCTATGGCTCAAACTATGCGGACCTTACTCCCTTAGGGCGGGATCACTACCTTGAGCTTGAAAAGCAGTACGGCTGGGAAGCAATGAACTGAGGCTATAGTGATCACTGGGCGGGTATAGCTCGCAATGGCCAAGGAGGCACATCATGCAGCACACAGATGAATTCCTGTCTCAGCGTTTTTTCGACTCCATGCATTACATCAACGATCAGCACCCTAATTGGATGCACAACGTAGCCGTGATCTTGGGCGGACCTACGGGAATAGGGCTGTTTGTTATGTTCAAAGAAGGAGAGTGGCGCCTGACTCCTGACCCACACGCTGCCTTCCCGATCAAGACGCCTGCAATGGAGCTAGCAGTGCGTGAGCAAGCGGCCAAGTTGGTGATGGATGGTGAGTCATTGGAGGTGCATAACTGGGTTTACGCTTGCCTGTTGCTGTGCCCGTCATAAGCCTGCTGAAAGTCTGATAGCCCGCCCTGTGCGGGCTTTTCTATGCGCGATGGAAAGGGAGCTTGGAAGGTGATTTAGGTGGGGGTATTATGGTGACGAACAGCAGGCAGGTCGAGAGGCTACCCCAGGCGATCATCATCGCTGCGATCCAGCGTCGCGGACCGAAGCGGTTGAGCGCCAGGTTGCTGGGCAGTCCGCAAAGGACGTAGCCGATGAAGAATATCCCGGCGCCAAGGCCATAGACGGTTTCGCTGAACTGAAGTGCATCGAGCATCTGCAGCTTGGCGAAGCCGACGTTGACGCGGTCCAGGTAGTTGAACAGGTAGCAGATGAAAATGAACGGAATCAGCCGCAGCGTGATGCGCCGGTACAGCGCATTGCGGGTGGTGTCCGTGCCTTGGTCAAGGGCGGGGCTGTGTGCCATGATTGTGATCTCTGTTGTTATGGTTGTCGCCGCGTCGCCTGTTCCGGCGCTCGCCCTGAGGAGTCTCGGGGAGTGCGAGGCGGCTGTCTTTGTGCTTTTGCACAGTGTCCTGGGCGGGCTGCTGTGCCGTCGAACAAGCGGCCAGGGCGAGAGGATCGGCCAGTGATCATTTCAGCTTGGGGGCAATCAAGGCTAGAATGTAAGAAATCCAGTTTTGCCCGGAAGTGAACAACGGAGGCAACCATGGCGGCAAAAGCCTTAAAGCACGATCTTTCAGAGAAGGCAATTGACAATCTCGAGGTCAGCATCCCTCAAACGGCTGCTTGCGCGACATATGCTGCATATGTTCGTGCCTTGGCTGCAGGCCACACGGTGTTGCGGGTTGAAGGTTCCAACATTGTCGCAGCGAGTGCTGAAGGCGTTGTCCGCGTCGTGAACAAGACCAAGCCGCGCAGGAAAGTGACTGTTGGCGAAGTGGTCAAGGTGCGTCGGTTGGAAGCCAGTGCCTAGACTACGCGTTTTCGCTGGCCCAAACGGTTCGGGCAAATCAACCATAAAGGACCAAGTACCCCCTAACTTGATTTCGACCTATGTGAATGCGGACGATATCGAGAAGGAAGTAAAAGCCAGCGGCTTGCTCGACCTGGCTCAGTTCAACATCACTCCGACCTCCGAAGAGCTCCACGGGTTCTTGGGGCCACACCCGTTGATGCGCAAGGCTGGATTGGCGGGGACAGTGCAGGACATTGAATTGCACGGCCAGAAGGTCGACTTCAGTAAAGTGGAGATGAACTCTTACTACTCCTCGGTGATTTCCGATTTCATCCGGAACAAGCTGTTGGAACTCAAGGAAAGCTTCACTTTTGAAACCGTCATGTCGAGTGCGGACAAGGTCCGCTTTATCGAGTTGGCGCGAGCCAGCGGATATCGCACCTACCTTTATTTCGTCGCAACGGATTCAGTTGACATCAACATCAGTCGTGTAGCCAACCGAGTCAGCGATGGCGGGCACCCTGTCCCCGAAGACAAGATCCGGCAACGCTACGTACGCTCGCTAGAACTTCTGCCTTCCGCGGTTGCCGCTTCTAACCGGGCGTTCATTTTCGATAACTCCAGTGAGCAGTCGATCTTGCTGGCCGAGATCACCCATGGCACCGATCTGCGGTTCAACGTCGAGGAGCTCCCAGACTGGTTCGCGCAAGCGTACGTGGACAAAGTCATCTAGGCCCTCGGCCAAGCCACGCCTAACCTGCTGAGGAGCTGGAATGTTCGAACTGGACCACGACTTGGCTCAGGATATCGTCGACCGGGCGATGGCGATTTTGCCCTGCAACGTCAACGTCATGGACAGTCAGGGGTTGATCCTGGGCAGTGGCGAGTCTGAGCGCATCAATACCCGTCACGAAGGGGCCCAGCTGGTATTGGCCAACGGGCGGATCGTGGAGTTGGACGTGGATGCGGCCAAATGCCTGAAGGGTGTGCAGCCCGGGGTGAACCTGCCACTGATGCTCGATGGGCGGCTGATCGGCGTATTGGGGCTTACGGGTGACCCACGGCAGTTGCGCACCTATGGCGAACTGGTGCGGATGACCGCCGAAATGCTGCTGGCCCAGCGGCACCAGCAGGTGGAGCAGCAATGGCGGCGCCAGCGCTGCGATGACTTGCTGGCGCTGCTGCTGGGCGGCACCGGTGACTCGCCACGGCTTCTGGACGAAGCGCAGCAGTTGGGGCTCAAGCCACAGTTGCCGCGCATACCCTACCTGTTCGAACTCAAGTCAGGCCCGCCTTCGGAGGCACTCTCGGCCTGGCTGATGAGCCGCTACCCGGACAGCTGGTGCGTAAGCCCCGCGCGCCAGTCCTTGCTGTGGTGCCGCCCCGCTGGCGTGGTTGTGGACGAATCCAGGCTGCTGGAGCGTTTGCAGCGCCATGGCTGGGAGGTCGAGCGGATGGCGCTGGGTACCGTGGCGCACAGCCTCGACCAGTTGCGCCGGGGCTACCGCCGCGTGCGGGACCTGCTGGCCTATGGACGCGAAGTCTTGCCCAATGAGCCACTGCTTAGCCTGGCGCGCTACCGGCTTCCTGCTCTGCTTTGGCGACATCGCAACGACGATGCGCTGGATGAGCTGCTGGAACCTTTGCAGCGCATACGGGCCAAGGATGTCAGTGGTCAACTGCTCGCCACGTTGCGGGCATGGTGTGCGCATGATGGGCAGAGCCAGGCCTGCGCCGACGCACTGGGTATCCACCGTAACAGTCTGCGCTACCGGCTGGAGCGCATTGCAGAGCTGAGTGAGGTCGATCCCTTGCGACTGGAAGGCATGCTAAGCCTGTACCTGGGGTTGCAATTGCTGCCCGCGGATTGACCTGGCCTCCAGGGGCAGGCATTTGCCCAATCATCCCTGCGAACGTGTTGTGCATTCGACCGAGGCCAGCCAGGCGGCCACCTGTCAGCATGCCGGTCATCTGGACAGGAGAATCCCCATGAAGATCGTCATCGCCCCCGACTCGTTCAAGGACAGCCTCGACGCGGCTGGCGTCGCCCGTGCCATCGCCGGTGGCCTGGCCGAGGTATGGCCGCATGCCGCGCTGGTTCAGTGCCCGATGGCGGACGGTGGCGAGGGCACCATGGAGGCGATCCTGGCGGCCAGCCATGGCGAGCTTCGTCGCCAGCGCGTGCGCGGCCCCCTGGGGGAACCTGTGGAAGCCGGTTGGGGGTGGTTGGCCGACAGCCGCACGGCGATTATCGAGATGGCACAGGCCAGTGGCTTGCAACTGGTCCCGCCCGGCCAGCGCGATGCCTGCCGCACTAGCACTTGGGGTACCGGCGAGCTGGTTGCCGCTGCCCTGGCAGCCGGTGCCCAGCGGATTGTCCTGGCGATTGGTGGCAGCGCTACCAACGATGGTGGCAGCGGCATGTTGAGGGCACTGGGCTTGCGTTTGCTGGACGCCGACGGCCAGGCGCTGGAGGAGGGCGGCTTGGCCCTTTCCAGGCTGGCGCGTATCGATGCCAGTGGTCTCGACCCGCGCCTGCTGGACGTACAGGTCGAAGTGGCCGCCGACGTCGACAACCCCCTGTGTGGGCCCAATGGGGCTTCGGCGATCTTCGGCCCGCAGAAAGGCGCAAGCCCGGAGCAGGTGCAGGCGCTGGATCTGGCGCTGGGCCATTTTGCCGACCACTGTTCGCGGTTGCTGGGTGAGGATGTGCGTGATCTTCCAGGCTGCGGCGCCGCTGGCGGTATGGGCTTTGCGGCCAAGGCCTTCATGGGGGCGCGGTTTTGCCCTGGCGTGGAGGTGGTAGCCGACCTGGCGGGTCTGGACGCTTTGGTGCAGGGCGCTGACCTGGTCATTACAGGCGAAGGGCGTTTCGACGCCCAGACGCTGCGCGGCAAGACGCCGATGGGCGTCGCTCGGGTCGCCAAACGCCACGGTGTGCCGGTGGTGGTGCTGGCTGGGACCTTGGGTGAAGGCTATCAGCAGCTGTATGTCCACGGTATCGACGCTGCATTCGCCCTGGCCAACGGGCCGATGAGCCTGGAGCATGCCTGTGCCAACGCCCCGGCGCTACTGCATGCCAGAGCACGTGATATCGCCCGGCTGTGGCGTATCGCCCGTCAAGCGGTTGCCCCCTCGGCATAAGCAACACCCCTGATCCGAGCCACTGCGCTGTTTTTCTGTTGGAACGGCCTGGCGCTGCGCGCGAGGCCGCTCTCACAACGACCCCAGAAATACTTAAATCATCTCTGACTGATATCCCTCCGGAAATCGGGGGCCAAACGGTCTTTGTCCATCAGCAAAAGGCACCGTTTGGTACGCAAAAGCCTACTATTTGACCCGCTTTGATACTTTTCAGCGCTCACCGCACTGTTGAATTAAGTATTTTACTTACCCTCCGCGCTCGCCAATTCTCGCCCCTGTTTTTTCCAGAGGGCGAGTCGATGCTAGTTCACAGCGACAAGGATTACGGCGTACTGAAGGACGCAGAACGCGAACTTCAGGTGCACATCGGGCGCATTCCCGACGCCGGTTTTTATGAGCGTAAATTGCAAGCCGCATGGACCAGGGCGCGCCAGAGTGCCCAGTACGCGAACATCGGCCACTACCAATTCTCGGCGTTCCAGCAACTGCCGCCGACCCCAAAAGCCTTGCTCAAAAGCCAACCGCTTCAATTCTGCACGGTGGCACTCAGCGAGGCCGCCAAGTACTACGCCACCACCGGCACCACCGGTGAGCCGACACCCACCCCACGGCTGAAACAGGACATCATCTGGAACGCCGTCAGCGTCGCCGGGCACTGGCGCGCGGTGCTGCAGCCCGGCACGCGGGTCGCCAGCCTGATGCCGTCGGATATCGTCCCGGTAGGCGACCTGATTGCCCATGTCTGTGAGTACCTGGACGTTTCCCATGTACGGCTTTACCCCTTCACCACCGGGATCACCGACTGGGAGCGGGTGTGCAAGACATTCGCCAGCTATCGCCCGACGGTGATGTTCATTGCTCCGGGCGTGCTGGTGCAACTGACACGCTTTCTGAAGCAGCGCGGGCTGCTGGAGGGTTTCGCTGAGTCGGTGCGCACGGTCATGCTGCTGGGTGAGGTCAATACCAGGCCATTGCGCGAACGCCTGGCCCGTGAATGGCGCTGCGATGTGTTCGACGCCAGTTATGGCAGTACCGAAACTGGGACGCTGGCAGTGGTGGGCGAAGATCAGCAGATGCGCCTGGCGACGGCGACCAACTATTTCGAACTGCTGCTGCCCGACGGGCAACTGGTGACGCCGGCCGAAGGCCTGACCGGGCGCTTGGTGGTCACGCCGCTCAACCTGTTCGCCCGCCCACTGTTGCGTCTGGACACCGGCGACAGCGTCACCATCACCGCGCCATGGATACCGGGCCAGGCCAGCCCGAGCGTGCTGGTCAACGGCCGGGACAGCGACACCGTGGTGGTGGCTGGTGCCGACCTGGATATCCGCGCGGTCGAAGAGGTGGTGTACGGCACTTGCAACGCCACCGGCTATGTCATCGAAATCGACCGCCAGGCCGATAGCGCCGCGCTGATCCTGGAACGTGACGTGGACTGGGACAGCGGCGCGGAACAACACCTGCAGGCTCAGTTGCTGGTGCGCTCGCAGCAGCGCATGGGGTTGCGTTGGAGCCGGGTGTTGTTCGTCAACAACCTGTCGGCCGTGAACAAGAGCGGCGCATCGCAAAAGAGTTGGAAGAAGACCAACCTGCGCTTCGTCGGAGGCCAGCCATGATCGGGGCACGGTTCCCCGAAGGGCATGGGCTGGCCAACGGTCAGCCGGACCTGTGGTGCACCTACGCAGCCATTCGCAGCCTCGCCTGGGTCGAGCGGTTGGACGCCGTGGACAGCCTCGCCCTGCAGCGCTACATCCAGTCCCGGCGCAACCGCGATGGCGGCTTTGCCTGGAGCAAAGGCATGCCGTCCGATGCATGGGCCACTTTCTATTGCACCCAGACACTCCAGGACCTGGGCATCGCCGTTGACCGATCCGAGGAAACCGCCCACTGGCTTCACAGCCTGTTCGACGGCGAGGCCTACGCCATGTGCCCAGGACAGACCGCAGACGTTTGGGCCACGCATTACGCCTTGCGCACCTTGATCGAGGTCTGTGCAGGCAAGGTGGCCGAGGTGCAGGCGCTGTACACCTGGCTGGGCGGTTTGCAGTGCGCCAATGGTGGTTTGAGCTGGTCCGCCGATTTCGCCCAACGCAACCACGCCGATACGCGGGCCTGCTTTTACGGGGTGATGGCGGCACGCGCCCTGGCAAGCCAAGGGTTGCCAGCACCTGATTGGAACATCGACAAGTTGATTGGCTGGTTGCAAGCCCAGCAGACGGATAGCGGCGGGTTTCGCTTCAGCGAGGCCGCCGACGTGCCGTGCCTGTGGGCGACCTACCGTGCCACAGCCAGCCTTGCGGTATTGCAGGCCGAGCCCTTGGGTCGCAGCGAATGCATTGCCTGGATCGCGTCCCTGGTAGGCCCGACGGGTGCTTTCGTGCGCTGGTCTGGTTACGACGGCGAGGATGTCTGGGCGGCGTTCTGCGCCGTGGGCACGCTCAAGGCCCTGAATGAACCCTTGGGACACCTTGCAGACGACGTGGCCAGGTTCATTGCCAGCCTGGCCGTGCCTGAAGGCGGCTACACCTACCGCCGTCAGGACGATGCCGCGGATGTGCTGACCACCGCGGCGGCCATACTCGGCGGCGCCTTGCCGCCTGCACGGCAAGCGGAGGCGCTGCGCTGGATCGAAGGCTGCCAGATGCCCAACGAGCCGGGGGTGATGTACATGCCCGGACGGGGTGCCGAAGTGCGTTGCAGCAACTGGGCCCTGGCGGCTGGCGCGTTCGCTGACTTGCCGGCATCGCGCGGGGCCATCGGCCAATGGCTGGCCACGCTGCAGAACCCTGACGGCGGCTTCGGTTTCTGGGAGGGGCGAGGCTCGGACATGGTCTCCACCGCATCGGCGGTGGCGGTGCTGCGGCAGCTGAACGACGACGCAGGCGTCGATCTGGCGCAGTTGGAGGCGTTCGTGGCCAGCTGCCGGAAGTCCGGCGGCCACGCAACCTACCCGCGCGGGCAGGCCACCTTGCGCGCTTCGCTGCAGGCGCTCGGTTGCCTGGCGTTCATTGGCCAGGATGTCAGGCAAGCGGTCATGCCATTGCTGGAGGCACACAAGGTACCCCAGGGCGGCTTCGCCAACCAGGGCCGGCGCATTCCGGACTTGCTCAGCACTTACCAGGCTATGGCGCTGATGAGCGATCTGGACATTACGTGCGACCTTGCGCACCTGCGCTTTTTCCTCGGCAAGATACGCAGCGAGCAGGGCTATGCCTGGTCGCCGCTGTACCTGCCTGGGCATGACGCGCTGTCGACCTGCCTGGGGCGGCTGCTGGAAGCCTTTGCCGAGGGCAAGCGCCAGCGCCTGCCCAACCTGTATTTGTCGTGAGGTGCGGCGATGCCAACCATCACCGTATCGAGCGCTGCGCTGCAACCTGTGGAACGCAAGCGTGTGGCCCTGGCGTGTACCCGGCAGCTCAAGCAGCTCGGGGCTGACCCGGCGCATTGCCTGGTGTTGTTCGAAACGTTGCCCCCGGGCCATGCCTTCAGTGCGGGCATGCCGTTGCCCAGTGCCGATCAGCACGGGGCGCCTTTGCAGTTTCACCTGCGTATCACGCTGTCGGTCGAGCGCGACCTGCAGCAACAACAGCGGTTGGCTCAGGGGCTGCACAGCTGTCTGCGCAGTGTGTACCCGAGCGCCTTCATCTACATCCACATCAACCTGATCGAGCCCGCGCAGGTGTACTACAGCGCTGGCCCGGAACTGATCAATGCCGACCACCGACAAGGAAGCACAGTCTCGTGACACACCACACCCATGAACACCGCATTCGCCAGGCCCTTGCGCAATTGCTCGGCCCGGAAGTCGAACTGATCGGTATGCGCGATAGCTTCCGCGAGTTTCTCGGCGAGCGTTTCGACAGCCTGATGGCGGTCGAGGTCGTTACCGTCATCGAGGCTACCTTTGGCTTCGAAGTGGATTACCTCAGCGACGATATTCGCTTCTGGTTCGAAACCCTGGAAAAGATGGACCAGTTCATCGGCCAGAAACTCGAAGACCAGTTGACCTTGCAGGCCGTCCAATGAGCGCCGACCACCTGTTCACGACCTCCGGCACAACCGCCGCCCCCCGTCAGTGGCTACGTAGCCAGGCGCAGATGGTCAGTGAAGCGGCGCTGATCTACGGCAAGTGGTCGCCAGCCGTTGGCGAGATCATCTCCTTCGCGCCGACCCGCCACAGCTACGGCATGATCCTCGGCCAGGTTGGCGCCCAGGTGATGAACGCACGCTTGCAAGTCTGCTCGCTCGAGCGCCAGCAGTTGCCGACGCTCGAGGGTGAAGGCGCGTGCGTGATCCTCGCCATTGCCAGCACTTGGCGGGTGTTGCCGATGTTGCTCAAGCAACTGGCCGACCGACGCCAGGTGCTGGTGGTGCACAGCGCTTCTGTACTGCCTCCAGGCGCGCTGGCCACGGTGCATCGCTTTGCGGGGCCGCAGGTCGGCTTCGTCGAGTTGTTGGGCTCTACCGAAACCGGTGCCATGGCCTACCGCGAGTTGCAGGGTACTAGCACGCCAGCGCAACCGTGGACGCTGTTGGACGATGTCACATTGTTCAGCCAGATAGGCGAGGTCGGCCCATTGGAGGTCGGCAGCTCGCGCATCGCGCGAGCGCACGGCGCCGATGCAGCCGCCGCCCGACATCGTTGCGATGACCTGGTCCAGCCGCTGGATGCCCGGCGGCTGCTGTGGGTCGGTCGCGCCAGCAGCCTGATCAAGGTCAACGGTCTGCGTCTGGACCTGGCCAGCCTGGCCAGCGACCTCAGCCAGCGCCTGGAGTGCCCGGCCTTGGCCTGCGTACCGCGGCGCGATGCACTGCGCGCCGAAACCTTCGAGGTGCTGTACAGCTCCGGCACGCTCACCGAGCAGGCGGTGCTGAACGCCTTCGATCACCTGGCCCCCGGCCACCCGCGACCGGCCGCCGTACGTCGTGTCGTCGATCTCCCCCTGTCCGCCACCGGCAAGCCCCAGGTATGGGCCGCCTCATCTTCTGTCAAGGAATGCAAGCATGACCCACGCTAATACCCAAGACACCATCGCCCATTACTTCAATCACTGCGGCGCCGATGCCGCCATCGGCCGCGAGCAGCCGGAGTACCTGGCGCTGAGCCTGCGCAAGCGGCTCGAACTGCTGGAGCGCAACCCGGCGCTGGCCGCCGATTGGGCTGCGCAATATGAACAGTGGTGTACACATGCCGACAGCGATTACCGCTGCCTGACCAGCACGCGAGCGGTCATTGCCCCGTGGTTCCGCCTGGGTGTGAAGGACACCGTGGACGTCGCCGGGCTGCCGACCCGCCTTGGCCTGCGCAGCTACCGGCACTACCCCAAGCGCACCGCTCAGGCCCTGGTGTCCCTCGACCCCCGCATCGCACTGACCAGCAAGGTCGCCACCACCGAGCTCAACATCGGCTTCGGCGCGGGTTGTCGCAATCCGCATTTCCCGACGATCGATCCGTCCGGATCGAGCACCGGTTCCGCGGTCTCGGTCGCTGCTCGATTGTGCGACATCTCGCTGGGCACCGATGTGCTTGGTTCGGTGCGCTGGCCCGCGTCCCATTGCGGCATGATCGGCTTACGCATGACGCAGAAGGCCGAAAGCCTTGGCGGGGTGTTCCCGTTGTCGCCGCGCATGGATGCCCTGGGATGGGTCACCCGCAGCGCCGATGACCTGGACCTGCTGTTCCCGTTGCTGGGCCTGGAGCCTCTGCTGGGCGAGCAACTGCCCGTCAAGCCCCGCTACCGCATCGGTGTGCTGGAGCACGCCCTGGACCCGGCGCTGACCAGCACGGCGATGCTCGAGATGCTGGCCAAGGCGTGCAGCGCATTGGCCGACCTGGGCATGCCACCTTGCGAGGTGTCCATGCCTGAACTGTGGGCCCGACGGGGTGATGCCTGGCAGTTGTGCGCGCGTGACGCCTGGTTGGCCTCGGCGGCCTGGGCACGCCAATTCGATTGCGAACTGCACTGGTCGACCAACAGTGCCCTGGCGGTCGGGGCTGGGGTCAGTGACAGCGACTACCAGCGGATTCACCAGCACATGGACCAGGTGCGCGCTGGTATTGGCCCCTGGTTCGACAACGCCAAGGTGGACTTCGTGATCTTTCCCATGGATCCGAACCGGCCCTTCGACCGCCGTAACCCTCAGCCGGGCGACTCGACCATTCCATCGCCGGCCGATGAGGGTTACGCACAGAAAATCGGTTTCACCCCGCTGGCCAGCTTCAGTGGGCTTCCCGCGATCACTGTGCCGATCTGCGTCAGCGCCGACGGCAAGGCGCCGCTGGCCGTGCAGATCATGGGCCGGCGCGATAGCGAGCGGCAGTTGGTGGATATCGCCAAGCGCCTGCAAGCGCTGGTGGGCGCACTACCTACCCGTCGTCCCGTGGTGTAAGGAGTTCGCCTATGTGTGGAATCACAGGCTGGGTGGACTACACCCGCGACCTGACACATCAAACCTGCGTCCTTGGCGCCATGACCGAAACCCTGGCGTTGCGGGGGCCGGACGCCAGTGGCCACTGGCAACACCGCCATGCGCTGCTGGGCCATCGTCGGCTGGCGATCATCGACCTGAGCGGCGGTGTGCAACCGATGACCTACCGCTTCGCCAACGGCCAGGAGGTGGCGTTGGTATACACCGGCGAGGTCTATAACCATGACGCGCTGCGGGACCGTCTGCGCAGGGCGGGTCATGTATTCGTCACACGCAGCGACACCGAAGTGGTGCTACACGCGTACCTGGAGTGGGGCGAGCGCTGCTGCGAGTACTTCAGCGGTATGTTCGCTTTCGCCCTGTTCGACGAGCGCGACGGCCACTGCCTGCTGGTACGTGACCGGCTGGGTGTCAAGCCGCTGTACTACGCGCACCACCAGCAAGGCCTGCTGTTCGGCTCCGAGAGCAAGGCGATCCTTGCCCACCCGGCATTCGAACGCGCGCTGGATGTGGTCGGCCTGGTGGACGCCCTAAGCCTGGCCCGTGGCACGCCCCGCACGGCCTTGCGCGGTATCGTCGAACTGCCGCCGGGGCACCGGTTGTCCTGGCGGCCCAACGGGCAGATGAAGGTCTGCCGCTATTGGCAATTGCAGCGACGCGAGCACCAGGACGACGTGTCGACCACCGTCGAACGCACCCGCGAGCTGCTGGCAAACGCCTTGGGCGAACAATTGCACGCGGACGTCCCGGTGTGCTCCCTGCTGTCCGGTGGGCTGGATTCCACGCTGCTCACCGCCCTGGCTCAGCAGCGCCTTTGGGCAGAGCAGGGCGGCAAGGTCAATTCGTTCTCGGTGGATTTCGTCGGCCAGGCCGAACAGTTCCAGGCCGATGCGTTTCGTCCCGAGCGCGACCAGCCCTACGCGTTGGCTGCCGCTGAGCACATCGGCAGCCGGCACCAGACCATCCTGATCGACAACCGCCAACTGGTCGCCGAGCAAGCACGTCTGGCGGTGTACCGCGCCAACGATTCGGCCGCCACGTTCGGCGACGTCGACACCTCGCTGTACCTGCTGTTCAAGGCGATTCGTGAGCACTCCACAGTGGCCATTTCCGGTGAAGCCGCGGACGAAGTATTCGGTGGTTACGCCTGGTTCCGAGACCCCCAGGCCATTGCCGCGCCGCGCTTGCCGTGGCTGTCACGCATGCAGTTGCTGCAAGCGGAGCTGATCAATCCGGAGTTCGACCGCTTGTGCAACTTCGCTGAACATCAGGACAACGTATACCGCCAGGCGCTGGAGGCGGTCGAGCACCTGACAGCGGATACGCCGCACGAGCGGCGCATGCGCGAGATCTGCCACCTGCACCTGCACCACTGGCTGCCGACTCTGCTCGACCGCAAGGACCGCCTGAGCATGGCGGCAAGCCTGGAAGTGCGTGTGCCGTTCACCGACCATGCCCTGGTGGAATACGTGTACAACGTACCCTGGTCGATCAAGGGCCATGGCGGTGAAGAGAAGTGGCTGCTCAAGCAGGCCGGTGCCGATCTGTTGCCGCCATCGGTGCTGGCCCGACGCAAGAGCCCGTACCCGACCTCGGCGAACCTGGCCTACGAGCGCTTCCTGCGGGAGCGCTCACGGCAACTGCTGAGCGACGTCGCCAGCCCGGTTTTCCAGATCATCGACCACCGTCGCCTGGCTTGCGAGCTGCAGCAGCCCCAGGGCTATTTCAACTCGCAGCTGCGTCGCAACAACCTGGAAACGGCGTTGGCACTGGACACCTGGTTGCGTGAGTACGGGTTAACGGTGTAGTTCGCGCTGGTCGATGCCATCCAGGATGATCGGGTTCTGGATGGTGTCGCTGAAGCGCCGTGGCGCGCCGACATCGAGCATGGAAATAAAACTGCCCAGGGCGGGGGAGGCGTTCTGGATGTTCCAGTTCATGTACAGGCCCATGGTCGGAACGGGCTGGTCCTTGATCGGGCGGATCGGCCGGAAGTGCACGCGGTCGCGCAAGGTCGAATAGGCAATGGATTCGGGTACCAGGGCTACACCGAAACCACAGGCTACCAGGCCGATCAGGGTATGGATCTGCGCAGCTTCCTGGACGATTTTCGGATAGAAACCCGCCGATTCGCACAGGGCGATCAACTGACTGTGATAGCCGCTGCCCAGGGCCTGTGGGGTGAACACGAAGTCGTCTTCGGCGAAGTCGCGCAGGTCGACCACCGGCTGCGTCACCCGTGGGTGACTGGCCGGCAAGGCCATCACGATCTGCTCGTTCAGCAGCAGGCGTGACTCGATGGTGTCGGGCGGCATGGGGAGCTTGCGCATGAAGCCGATGTCGGCTTCGCCAGCCATCAGTGCCTTGGCCTGGGAGGCCGAAGGCATCTCGCGAATGGTCAGGCGCACGTTGGGGTACGTTTCGCGGAATCGTCGCAGCGTACTGAGCAAGGACTCGTAGTAGGCGATGGAAATGGCGGTGATGGTCAGCTTGCCGCAGATGCCTTCGGAGACATTACGGGCGTACTCGATGCCTTGTTCCAGTTCCTTGAGCGTGCGGTAGGCCGTTTCCAGGAAGGCCATGCCCGCTGCGGTGAGCTTGACCCCGCGCTTGTTGCGCAGGAACAGGCTGAAGCCCAGTTTTTCCTCAAGTCTGTTGATCGCCTGGCTCAGGGGTGGTTGCGCCATGTGCAGGCGGATGGCTGCTTTGTGAAAGTGCAACTCCTCAGCCACGGCAATGAACTGCCTGAGCAAACGTGTCTCGATCATTCTCCGTTCCTTCATCGAGCCGAACTGGTGCCAGCGGGGCTGCACCCCCAACCCTGCGAGGCGGCAATCATAGCTCGGCGTGATATCTCGCAGATATCAAAGTTGCATGCTTTTAATATTAAGTCATTGATTTTTTTATTGTTATCGTAAAAAGGAGCATCGAAAGGGCGCGATTATGCCGTTCACAGACCCATTCAAGAATAAAGTCGCCATCATCACCGGCGCAGCCCAGGGGTTGGGCCTGGCCTATGCCAAGGCCCTGGCCGAGTGCGGCGCACGGGTGGTGATCAGCGACCTTGGCACCGACCGTTCAGGTTGCGGACAAGACCTGACAGCCGTCAAGCGGGCGCTCGAAGCCCTGCAAGCGGCAGGACACCAGGCCGTCGCCCATGTCGGGCACCTGGAAAGCGAATCTGAATGTCAGCAATTGGTGGAACTGGCCATCGAGCATTTCGGCGGGCTGGACATCCTCATCCACAATGCTGGCTGGGTTGACTACCAGGGTATAGAAGTTCAGGAAGAAGCGTTTCTGCAACGTGCGCTGGGCATCAGCGTGCATGCGCCCGTCTGGCTGGCCAAGCATGCCTGGAAGTACCTCAAGCGCTCCCACGCACCGCGGGTGGTGCTGACCACCTCGGACCGCGCCATGTACCAACGCTATGCCCAGCCGGGCCTGGTGGCGTACTCGGCGGGCAAGATGGCCCAGATTGGCATCATGAACGCCTTGAGCATGGAAGGCCTGGAGCACGGTATTCTGGTCAACGCGGTGTCTCCGGTGGCCAAGACCCGCATGTGGGGCGTAACGCAGCCACCGGAAGAACTCAAGCCCGAATGGGTTACCCCAGGCGTGCTCTACCTGGCCAGTGATCTGTGCCGCGATACCGGCTACATCCTCAGGGCCAGCAACGGCCAGTTCACCGCAACGCGATTCAGCGAGAACAGCGGTGTCAGCTACCCCAGGGACCTGGCGCGGGTCGAGGCTGCCAGCCTGGCGGAAGTGGCCGAGCGCTGGAGTCGCATCAAGGAGTGCCACTACCTGCCGGTCAAGGTCGCCAATACCCGTGCAGACCTCGGCGAAAGCCCGGTCTGGGATGCGCAAAGCGGTGCCTTGTACTATGTCGACATTTCCGACGGCTGCATCAACCGGCTGACCCGTGACGGTGAAGTGGAACGGCTCTACGAATCGGCGGCACGCATCGGCGCGCTGTCGTTGACCGACCAGGACAACCTGATCTTCACCGAGGATGCCAGCGTGGCCATCCTGGATGTGGCCGAGCGCAAGGTGCGGCGGTATTCCAGCCCCGTGCATCATCGTCCAAGCTACCGTTTCAACGATGGTGCCTGCGACCCGCAGGGGCGTTTCGTCACCGGATTGATGGATGAAGGCCCGAGCGGCAAGACCGGCGTGCTGTACCGTTTCGACCAACAGCTCAGCGCGCAGATCCTGCTCGATGGCTTGGCGCTGCCCAACGGCCTGGCCTGGTCGGAAGATGGCCGCACGGTGTATTTCGTGGACTCGGCTGCCCGGGCCATTTACCGTGCCGAGTACATGCGCGAGGGCCGCCTTGGTCAGTACACGTTGTTCGCCGAAACGCCTGCCGAGCTGGGGCGTCCGGATGGCATCGCGCTGGACCGTGAAGGCGGCTTGTGGGTGTGCCAGTTCAATGGCAGTTGCCTGCTGCACTATGACCGCGACGGTTACCTGACCGATCAGGTCAGCATGCCGGTGCCGCGTCCGACCAGTTGCTGCTTCGGCGGGGAAGACCTGGACACCCTGTACATCACCACCGCACGGTTCGGCATGACCCCGGCCGAGCTGCGGCATTACCCCGATGCCGGTGACCTTTATGCAATCCGACCGGAAGTCGGGGGCATTCGTCGTTTCACGTTCACGGAATGAGGTGGCCGAATTCGTGCAGCGTAGGTGGCCCTTTCGCGGCACAAGGGCGCTCGTGCGCGGTACTTGTAGGTGCTGGCTTGCCAGCGATGAGGCCAGCCCAAGCTTGCTTACAGGTACTGCAGCGTCTTTTCCTCCCGGCCATTGAACGGCGGGTATACGCGCAACTGCGTCGGCGACAACGGTCGACTGAAGTGGTAGCCCTGGGCGATGTCGCAGCCAGCAAGCTTAAGGCACACCACCTGTTCGCGGGTCTCGACGCCCTCGGCCACCACCTCGAGCCCCAGGCGCTTGGCGAGGATGATGGTGGAGGAAACGATCGGGCTGTCATCGTGGCTGTTGGACAATGGAGCGATCAACGAGCGGTCGATCTTGAGCTTGCTCAAGGGCAGTGACTGCAGGTGGGCGAAGCCCGCATAACCCCGTCCGAAATCATCCAGGCTGACGCCCAGGCCCGCCCGGCGCAGTCGGTGCAGGTGGTCGACTGCCGTGCCTTCGGAATCAAGCACGGTGGTTTCCGTGATTTCCAGTTCCAGCCGCTGCGGGGCAATGCCGTAGCGCTGCAGCTTGGACAGCAGGCGTGAGCTGAAATCGGGCTGGCGCAATTGCAGCGCCGATACGTTCACCGCAAGCCGCGTATCGCGACCCTGGACCATCCATTGCGCCAATGCTTCGCAGGCCAGGCGAATCACTTCCCAACCCAGTTCGACGATGAACCCGCTGCGCTCCGCCACGCCGATGAACCGGTCCGGGTAGAGCAGGCCGAATTCCGGGTGCTCCCAACGTACCAGTGCTTCGTACCCCTGCACCTGGTGTGTATCGAGACGAATTTGAGGTTGGTAGTGCAGCACGAACTGGCGCCCGGCCAATGCTGTGCCGAACGCCTGCTCCAGGGTGAAGGCCTGGATATCCGAGAGGTTCAGCGAAGGGTCGAAGAATCGGTACTGGGCGCGTCCGGCCTGCTTGGCCGAATACATCGCCGCGTCGGCGCTGCGGATCAGGCTGTCGATGTCCTGGCCATCGCGCGGGCAGATGCTGACCCCGACACTGGGGCTGGTGTTGACCTCCTGGCCGTCCAGGGCATACGTGGCCGACAGTTTCTGCACCAGGCTGCGCACCCAGGCGTCGATCTGCTCTTCACTGCGTTCACCGGCCAGTAACACCACGAACTCGTCGCCGCCGAATCGCGAGGCTTCATCCCCGGGCTCCAGCAGGCGCTGGATGCGCCCAGCCACGGCCTGCAACAAGAGGTCGCCGATCTTGTGCCCGAGCGAATCGTTGATCGACTTGAAGCGGTCCATGTCGATGAACAGGATCGCCATCAGCCGTCGCTTGCCGCGCTGGCGAGTCAGGGCCTGGCTCGCCACTTCGACGAACTGGCGGCGGTTGTGCAGGCCGCTGAGGTGGTCGGTGGCCGCTGCATGGCTGCTGCGGCGGTGTTCCTCTTCAAGGCGGCCGATCAGTTGCTGGTTGACCTGCTGGGCATGCTCCAGAGCGGTGAATGCCTCTTGGCGCTTGCGCAGCAGGCGCATGCTCCAGGCAAGGCCGGCGAGGATCATCAGGGTCATACTCATATTCAGCCAGAACTGGCGCGTATAGGCCTGTGCCGAGGGCGTGAGAATTTCATCCTCGCGCTGGGTGACCACTACGCTGAAACCCCGCTCGGCGACGCGTCGGTACAGGCTCTGGTAGGGGTGGCCGAAGGCATACTGAGTCAACTGGCCAGACTCTTGGGCAGTCTTCGGCAAGCCTGGCATCAGTGTATCGTTGGCCATCACCAACCCGCTGGTGTCGATGCGCAACCGTTCTTGTCCGTCGTCCTGGAGCAAGCGCAGCAGGCCGGTGCTGCCCAAATCGATGTGCTGGAACAATACCGCCAGGTAGCCGATATCCAGGTGAATCACCAGGATGCTGTCGATCTCGCGCCCGGGCAGGTCGGTCAGCGGTAGCAGGAAGGGCAAGCGCCAGTTGGGCATGCCGTTGGGGTCGCTGCCTGGGGTTACGCGCGGCAAAAACGGTTTGAATCCGTACTGGGCGACATGGACCTTGAGCTGTTGCAGCCAGGCCTCGGGCAACTGAGGGGGCTCGTCGGGCTGGCTGGAGGACAACAGCTGACCGCGCCGGTCGTAAAGGCTCATGCGTTTGAACACCGGGTCTTCGGCGAGGATTCGCGCCAGGCTGAAGCTCCCTTGACGCAGCGCTTTGATGTCGTCCTGGGTAACCCTGCCGACCGCTTGGGCACGGTCAACCAACTGGCGCAGGCTTTCGCTGACGATGCTGGCCAGGTTCAGGTGCTCGGCGGCCTTGGCTGACAGCGCATCCTGGCGCGAGGCTGCTTTCTGGCTGACATGCAGCCCCCAGAGGAACGCCAGTGTAGCGGCACAGAGCATCAGGATCAGCAGGCGCAACAGGCCTGCTGACGAGAGAGAACGGCGTATCACTGCTGGTAGTCCCGACCCTGGGTGAAGCTCGGAAAAATACGACAGTCAGATGACAAGCTCATGACTAGTGGCTATTGGCCTCTAGGGCTTTCCCTTGTCCGCGAGGGGCGACTGAACGCGCGCGGTCTCTTCTTCCAGGTAAGCCAGCACCGCGTCTACCTCGGCCTCGCCAAGACGCATGTTGGGCATCGCCAGGCGGTTGTATTGCTCGTACAGGAGCAGGGCCAAAGGATCCTTTTCGGCGAGCATCCGGTCGGGCTCTTTCAGCCAGCGGGCCAGCCAGCGCGGGTCGCGTTGGCGGGTCACGCCGAGCAGGTCAGGCCCGATACCGGGCAAGCCGCCGGGTTCGGCATTGCCCACCGAATGGCAGGAGGAGCAGCGTGTGCGGAATATCTGCTCACCACTGCTGGGCGGACGAACCGCCGGGGCATTGGCGTAATCGTTGTGCATGCTGCTGGCCTGCTTCCAGTTGTGCAGGCTGTTGCCCAGACGGTCGGCCAGGATGTAGGGGCTTTCGAAGGGCGAGGCTTTCATCCAGCGGCCGGTGGCCTGGTTGCCAATGATCAGGCTCAGGTTGTGGTCTTTGGAGCGACCGTTTTCCAGCCCTTCTATATACAGGCCAAGGCTGCGGCGCAGTCTTTCGATGTCCTCGGGTTGCCCGGTTAGCAGGGTCCAGCCGGGGCCGATACCGAACTTCTCGGCATAGCGCTTGAGCGTCTCGGGGGTGTCGTTGTAAGGGTCGATGCTGATGGAGTACAGGAAGATGTCCTTACCCACCCGGTCGCCAAGGATTTTCTGTACTTGGCGCAACCTGGCGGTTTCCACGGGGCAGGAGTCCGAGCAGCCGGTGAAGATGAAATTGATGGCGACCACCTTGTCCTTGATCAGGTCGTCGAAGAAGCGAACGGCCTGGCCGTCCTGGGTCACCAATAGGGTATTGGGAAAGTAGTCGGCGCCCCATGGCGTGGTGGTTTGGGCTTGAGCCTGGCGGGTAGGTTGCACGGGCCAGAAATGAACGCTGGCGGCGAACAGCGAAAGTGCGAGGAGTACACGCCATGAGCTTGTCATGATGCAGCCCTTCTTCAGTGGGAAAGGAAGTGCCTCGCGACGCTGCCTGCGGACACCGCGCGCACCTGTGCGAGCAGCCTCGTACCGCGAACGGGGCGCGAAGCGCCCCCATGCGATTAACGATTCAACGGATAATCACCGGCACCGTCACACTCTGCCCCAGTGCCGACCGCACGGTCGCCGTCGCGGGTGTGGCGGGCCCATTGCCAGTGGTTGTGACCGACACCCGCCAGCGCGCCCCCGTCCCCGAAGTGCTCAGTGTCGCTGCACCCAGGTTCAGCGGTCCGGCGGTAGTGGCGACCGACACCGTGATGCTGTTGTTGGCCGCCACCGAGGTGGTGCCGGACAGCTCCCAGGTATAGCGATTGTTGCTGCGTACTTGCACGGTTGCGCTGCTGACCTGGATCTCGTCAGCGACCGCTGGAGGGCTCACGGCAATGTTCACGGTCGCAGGCACCACCGATTCCGCCCCCTTGGCGTCACGCGCGGCATAGGTGAAGCTGGCGGTAAATGACGTGGTAACCGTGGTTGGTGGGGTGTAGGTCACCTGCGTGCCATCGGTGCTGACCGAGCCTTTGCCTGAGTCGGGCTGGCTCAGGCCGACCACCGTCAGCGGCAGATTGCCCTCAGGGTCGGTGTCATTGGCCAGGACGTTGAGCACGATAGGCTTACCAGCCGCGGTTGCAGCGCTGTCGTTCACTGCCATGGGGGGCTTGTTGCTGGTGTCATCGCCGTTGCTGCTGCTTGCGTTGCGGAAGGTTGGCAGGCCAACCGACGCGACATACTGCACACCGTCCCAACCGGGTAGCGGGGTTGGCATCACCTGGAACTGGCCCGGATGCTCGATGTCCCACCGCAGCAGCATCGAGGAGTCCTCATGCTGAGTGTTATGGCAGTGTTCCATGTAGGTGCCGGCGAACTCACGGAAACGAATGGCCATTTCCACCTCTTCCGAAGAGTCGGCGTCCGGGCCGATACGGTAAACGTCCTTACGTGCCCATTTTTCCCATTCTGGTGGCGCTTTGCCGTCGCGACTGAGAATGACGCCTTCTTCGAAGTGAACGTGTACCGGGTGGCTCCAGCCGTTGCCGCCATTCTTGATCTTCCACACCTCGAGGGTTCCGTCGCCGCTGAAGCCGCCCTGGGTCGCCTCGCTGGCCAATTGAGCGGCGGCAGTGATGCGCCGTGGGTCCATGCTGAAACCGAAGCCACCATCGGTCTTGATGGTCCATGGCTTGGTATCGGTGCCGTCGGATCGGCCGAAGATGAACTCACGGTGCCGGGCGGTCTTGATCTTGTCCTGGTCGGCGATGGCGTTGCGGTCCAGCGGCAGCGGGATCATCTTCAGGCCTTCGGCCTTGCCTGGCTTGGCCGGCTCATAGGCGGTAGGGTCCATGCTCACGTCTTGGCCGGTATACGGCAGCACCAGCAGTTGCAGGAACTTGCCGACCACAGGGTCGCCCCTGTCCCACTCAGGCCCGTTGCTGGTCTGCTTGATCACGGCCTTGTACTTCTCGGACAGCACATCGGCCAGCGAAATGGCCTGCTTGGGGCCCTTGCCGGTTTCGTGCTCCATCAGATTGACGAAGTACAGCTTGTCACCGGCCTTGATGCCGTTCCTGGCGAAGTTGATGATGATGTCGTAGCGTTCGGCGATGCCTTGCAGTGGGAGGATGCCGTTGTTGTCCTGGCGGTCGCCGTCGCCATTGAGGTCCATGGTGCCGTCGAAGGGTACGGCGTGTTCCATGATGTTGCCGTCGTTGGCGATCATGTGGAACGGCACCCGCGCGTAGGAGATGTTCGAGCCGGTCGGCCCTTTGAACTCGCCACTGGTGCCGGCGATTTCACGCACCACGGCAAACTTGAAGTAGCGAGATACCGAGCCGTTGAGGATACGGAAGCGATAACTGCGAGCGCGGACCTTGAGCTTGGGCTGGTACTGCCAGTTGACGAGGATCTGGTCACCCAGGAAACCGTCGGTGTTGAACGGGTTGAACCACAACTGGCCGTTGTCGTCCCAGGCCTTGTCGGCCACTACCAGGTTGATGTCGTAGTCACGGTTGCCCCAAGGCATGGCCGAGCCGCTGGGGAAGCGCAGGTTGACGCCGTCCTGCAAAGCCTCGTTGCCCCGGTCCAGGGCGCTGTAGTAGTTCATCATCACGGCGTTGCCTTTGTAGACGTTCTGTGCCGTGAAATCCATCATGTGGTCGTGGAACCAGTGGGTGCTCATGGTTTCACGCCAGTCACCGCGAATCTTGATGCTGCCGTTTTCGCAGGTCTTCAGGCCAGGCGATGCGTCGTTGACGAACAAGGTTTCGCCGGGCGAGCAGGGAAAAGCCGCACGTGGGTCCTGGGCGCGGGTGTTGATGGTGTCGTAGCCCGCCAACTGTATCGGCCAGCGATAGTCGTAGTACTGGCCGGGGAAGAAGTAGGCATTGGCAAAGCCGTCGCTTTCGGCCGGGGAGTGACCATTGTGCTCATGGGTCGAGATGGTGTGCAGGCCGAATCCGCCATTGGCCGACGGGTCGATCGGCAGCGCATTGTAGTGGCGCATGATGATGGGCTGCCCATACCGGACCATCAGCAGTTTCGGTGGGAAGGTACCGTCGAAGGTCCACAATGACTTGTGGTTCTGCAATGGAAAATTGGGATGAAAGCGGGTGTCGATCCCCTTGGTGGTACCGAGCGTGGTAGGGATGTCCGAGGTCTGGTAATACAGCCCGCCGGGGCCGAACTCGCCGACGGCATAATTGTGCATCTGCTTGCGGTCGCGCAGCCCCTGGTTGATACGGGCACCGGCCTGAGCAGTCTTGAAGCCAGCCTGGGGATAGAACTCGTTCCAGCGCTGGTGCGACCAGCCTTTTCCTGGTGGGCGGCCTTCAGCCGGCGAGCCGATCGGTTGGCGATTGAGAAACATCTCGATCTGCGCTTTCCAGGGGTTGCGGTCGAGGGTGTTCGAATACTGGGTGGGGAACGGGTACAGGCCTGGCTGCTTGAGGAAGGCTTCCAGGGCGTTGCCGTTCGGGCTGCTGCGGGCGACGATGTTGGGGTCCTGTGCCGGCGCCTGGCCGAGCGTGGGGACCGGAAAAGTGAGCGTCGGCGGCGGCAAGGTAGGGTCGAGTTTTTCCGGGCCGAATTCCTCGAACAGCAGTAACTGCTGGGTGAAGGGTTGGGCGCCGAACAGCGGACTTGGCTTGCCATTGGTCGGGTAGTTGCGCGAGGTCTGCTGGGCAGGCTGCAACACGTTATCGATACGTACCGTGTTGCGGTCGCCGTACATGCCGTCCTTGAGTTCAAGAGCACCTTCGTTGGCTTCCGGCATGGTGTCCAGGTTGAGCAAGGCCTGGGTAGGGTCTGCTGGCTGGTCGGTATAGGCCGAGGCGTCCGTGGGGGGCGGCTGGCTCACATCATCCATCGAAGCGGCCAGGGCCGAGGCTAGTCCGAGGCCAAGCATCAGCGCAGTGACTGATGACAGCCTGAACGCAGGGTTGCAGGGACTGACCACGGCTTGTTTTTTCATGGTGTAAAGCCTCGCTCGCGGCTAAATGGCCTGGGGCCATCGATGGCGTATTGCCTTGTCGAGAGGGCAGGAGCAACGCCTGTGCCAACCTTTGCTCAAGTAATGCTTTGTTAAACAAAACCTTGTGGCGCCTGATGCTGGCGAAATAATGGAGCGTCAAAAATGGGTATAGATCCCCACAACCGGGGAATCTGACAGCCCATTTTCGGTGGTTGGACGGATGCAAGGCGTACCGAATGACTCGCTTCAGCCCAGGGTAATCCGAGTAAGTCCGGCGACTGGTCGGGCCATCATTCGCCGGAGCAGAGCACGATAACTACCGATGAATACCCTCGAGTGGCGATCAGACGACTTCATGGGGTGAAATCAATGACGGTCACTCTCGGGGCCGGAGCAATTGAATGCGCACCAACAACAGGCGCTTTGACAAGTTCACGTATCCCACGGTTACAAACCCCGCCAAGCAAATAGATTCCAATTCAAGCAGTTAGCGCAATTTCGTAGACGATACGCAGGATTGGCAGGTCAATTGCTTTGCCTGCTGGGAAACTAAATTGAACCACAGGAAGTTTGGTCGCCGTTCTTACCGAGCTTTCCTGCGGTTCGAATCCAGCCCGGTTACCCGACAGCGGGTTGGATATTTTCCCGTCGGTTGGAGGCAGAAGGCATGATCCGGTTTTCCCATGTGTGCCGCGGTACGTTGGGTTTTTCCCTTTTGTTCGCAAGTGCCACCGCCCTTACCAGCGAGGCCCCGCCAGCCATCGACAGCGGTGACACTGCCTTCGTCGCGGTGTGTTCGCTGGTGGTGCTGCTGATGACCCTGCCAGGTCTGGCGCTGTTCTACGGTGGCATGGCGCGTACCAAGAACGTGCTGTCGATCCTGATGCAGGTGTTCTGCACCGCGGCACTGATGTCCGTGCTGTTCGCGCTCTACGGTTACAGCCTGACCTTTACCGACGGCGGTGCCTTGCAGTCGGTGCTCGGCGGCCTGGACAAGCTGTTCATGGTGGGCATCACCAAGGATTCGGTGGTTGGCACCATTCCGGAATACCTGTACTTCCTGTTCATGCTGCTGTTTGCCGCCATTACCCCGGCGATCATCGTCGGCGGCCTGGCCGAACGCATGAAGTTCGCCGCGGTGATGGTGTTCATGGTGGTGTGGCTGACCATCAACTACATCCCCATGGCGCATATGGCCTGGGGCGGTGGTTGGGTGTTCAACCTCGGCGTACAGGACTTCGCCGGGGGTAACGTGGTGCACCTGAACGTCGGCATCGCCGCGTTGGTAGGGGCCTGGTTGCTGGGGCGCCGCCGTGGTTTTGGAACGCCCTCGCTGGCACCGCACAACATGACCATGACCCTCACCGGTGGCTCGCTGCTGTGGGTGGGCTGGTTGGGCTTCTGCGGCGGTTGCGCCCTGGCCGCCAATGGCTTTGCCATGTTGGTGATGGTCAACACCATGCTCGCCAGTTGCGCCGGGGCGCTGGGCTGGATGTTGGTCGAGTGGCAGCACCGTGGCCGGCCGAGCATGTTCGGTGCGCTGTCCGGCGCCATCGCCGGGCTGGTGGCGATTACCCCGGCTTGCGGTTATGTCGGCCCCATGGGCGCCATTCTGCTTGGGCTGATCGCAGGTCCCGTGTGTGTCTGGTCGGTGGAGAAACTCAAGCCGATGATTGGCCTGGACGATGCCTTCGACGTGTTCGGCGTGCACGGCGTCGCTGGCATCCTGGGTGGGCTGCTGACCCCGGTGTTCGCACTGACGGCCATCGGTGGACAGGGCTTCGCCGACGGCCGTGGGTTGCTCGACCAAGTGTTGGTCAATGCCGGTGCGATCCTGTTCAGCGTGGCGTTCTCGGGCATTACCAGCTTGATCGCGTACAAGGTTGCCGGTGCGCTGTGCGGTGGATTGCGGGTGGATGAAGAGTCCGAAGTGGACGGGCTTGACCTCTCTGCCCACGGTGAAGTGGGCTACAAATATTCCAACTGAGGGCTGCGCCGATGAAACTGATTACCGCGATCATCAAGCCCTTCCGCCTGGACGCTGTGCGCGAGGCCCTCACCGAGGTAGGGGTGAGTGGCGTCACGGTCACCGAAGTGAAGGGTTATGGGCGGCAGAAAGGGCATACCGAGGTATACCGAGGTGCCGAGTACCTGGTGGAGTTGTTGCCCAAGGTCAAGCTTGAAATCGTGGTGAGGGATGGCGTTTGCCAGCTGGCCGTCGAAGCGATTCTGAAGGCGGCGCGCACCGGCAAGATCGGGGACGGCAAGGTCTTCATCCAGGATCTGGAGGGGGTTATCCGGATAAGGACCGCAGAGATGGGGGACGATGCGGTCTGAGCGTTGATGCGGGGCTGCGCAGCAGCCCCAAACCTCTCGAATCAGGCGCGCACGCGCGTCTTCTGTGGGTCATACGCGACGGTGCTGGACGCCACGATCGCGCGAATACGCTTCTGCTGGCCGTCCAACTTGCCGACTTCCAGCTCGGTACCCGGCTCGCCATAGGCAACGTCCAGTCGACACAAAGCGATGTTCTTGCTCAGCACCGGCGAGCGTGTGGCACTGGTGATGATGCCCACCTGTGCACGGCCGTCATAAACGCAATCGCCATGGGCTGCCACCTCGTTGCCGTCCAGCTCCAAGCCCACCAGACGCTGTTGTGGGTTGGCTGCGCGGCGCAGCAAGGCGTCCCGACCGATGAAGTCAGCCTGCTTGGTCTTCAACGGTACGCAAAAGCCGATGCCCGCCTCGAAGGGATCAGTCTGGTCGCTGAACTCGTAGCCGGCGAAGATAAGCCCGGCTTCGATGCGTAGCATGTCCAGGGCATGCAGGCCCAACGGTACCAATCCCAGCGGTTCACCCAGTTGCCACAGGCGCTGCCAGACGCGCGGTGCGTCGCTCGGATGGCACCAGACCTCGTAACCCAGCTCGCCGGTATAGCCGGTACGCGACACCATCAGTGGCGGGCCGTTGTAGTCGTCGAGCCGTCCGGTCAGAAAGCGGAACCAGCCGAGCTCCTCCAGCTTCGGTTGAGTTCCGGGCGTCCAGATCATGTCCTTGAGCAGCTCGCGCGACAGCGGTCCTTGCACCGCGACGTTATGGATCTGCTCCGAAGCGCTCTTGATCCACACCTTCATGCCGAGCTTCCGCGCTTGCTCGCGCAACCAGGTGCCGGCCTGGTCCTCGCCGCCAATCCAGCGGAACGCATCCTTGCCCAGGCGCAGCAGGGTGCCGTCGTCGAGCATACCGCCGTGCGCGTAGCACATCGCTGAGTACACCACTTGACCGACCGCCAGCTTGCGCACGTCGCGGGTCAGGCAATGGTCCAGCAGGGATTCGGCGTCCGGACCGAGCACCTCGAACTTGCGCAGCGCCGAAAGGTCCATCACCGCCACCCGGTCGCGGCAGCCATGGTATTCCTCGATGGCACCGTAGCCATCGTAATGCGTGGGTGTCCAGACACCTCGGTAGTCGCTGAACTGGCGGGTCAGTGTCGCAGTGCAGGGATGGAATCCGCTTTCGCGGGTCAATACGGGGTCGGCGTCGGGCGCCTTGCGGTTGGCCATGGCGATACTGAAACGCTCCTTGTCGCTATACACGCGTAGATGGATATCGGTGGGCTGCCAGCCGTTGGCCGGGTCGATATCGTCGGGGCAGGATGAGCTGGCGCACACCAGGTCGGTCATGGCGCGCAACAGTACATAGTCGCCGGGCCGCGACCAGGGTTCGTCGAGGGTCAGTTGCTGGTGAGCATCGACCCCGGTGTTGAAGAAAAAGTTGATCGCAGGCCAGCCACCACGCTGTTGCACGCCAAACCCGGCCAGGGCGCGGCTGATATTGTCACTGCAGTTGGCATGGCCGAAATAGCCGTGGGCTTCGTAGTAGCGTGACGTGCAGGCGAGGGCGAAGGTGTCGTGGCGGCCAACGGTGTCGCGGACCACCTCCAGCATCGGTTGCAGGTTGCGGTCGTAGAAACGGCTGAACAGGCCTGGGCCGGGATAGGCACTGCCGTTCAAGGTGCGGGTAACGGTGGGGTCGAGGTCTATTTCGCGCCCTTCGTCCAGCCCCCTCCGGTCGAAGGCTACGAAGTCAGAGCACTGGCGCCCGGCCACATCCAGGACCTGGATGTATTGGCCTCGGGCCACGCGATACGCCATCGCATTGCCGGGGGCGATGGTGAACTCGTCCACCACCTCGCCCAAAGGCGGCGGTAGCGGGGGCGTGAGAAGCGCGCGGGGGTTGGCGCGGTGAATCAGCAGGCGCAGTTCGCTCGCGCGTAACTGGCTGTCGACCGCTGCCGGTGCACCCGGCGCGGCGACGATCACCAGCAGCGCTTCGCTGGTGCGAAGGCTGCGACCAAAGCCGGCAGGTGTTTCGCGTTCCCACAGCGATGCCGCGCAGGGCAGGTGGCGGTAGTCGATGCCACGCCGCGCCAGACCCATGCTGACATGGGCGGCGCCGCGGCTGCCATCGTGGAGCAACTGGGAGATGAATCTGGCATCCAGGCTGGCGCTCAAGCCTAGGGCCGACAGCGCCGCACGACCGTCGCCGGCGAAGGCCAGCAACTCGGCGCGCTGGTCGCCCTCGAGGTCGATCACGTCGAGCCGGTCACCCGGCTCCAACGCCACTACCGTCAGTCCACCGGGGGCGACGGTGTGGCGTTCGAGGCTGGGCGCACGGGCAAACAGGGCCGGTTCTCGTGGCCTGGAAATCAAAGGAGGGTTCATGGCGAGACTCCACTCAGGGCAATGGATAGGGCCTGCCCGGTGGGTGAGCGCCCGGGCAGATCCGGGGAGGTCAGCTTGCCGTTTTCAACGGGTCGAACGTGGTGTCGGTCAGGTAGGCCGCCAGCGAATCGTCCAGTGCCTGCAGCCAGGGTGTGTGGTGCGGGGTGGCGAGGGTTCCGGTGATGAGCGAGCGATGGCACTTGTCGCGGTAACCCATGATGTCTTCGTACTTGTCGTGCTTCCACGCCAGGAAAGTACGGTTGACCTCGGCGATATCAAAGCTCGGGTAGTCGGTGGCTTCGATCAGCTGGCGTATGTACTCGCCCTGGAATTCGAACATTTGCTGTGCGGTTTCCAGGCGCTCCTCTTGCGCGCGCCAGGCGAGGTTTTCGGCGTGCATGACCGCTTGTGCAGGCAGCGCGATGCGTTCGAGAATGACATCGCGCACATACCAGGCCTGGGCGTCGAACATGTTGAAGCTGTACCACTGGTCCTGCATGCCCAGGTAGATCAGCCTAGGGTTCTGCTCCCAGAACACACCCTTGTACAGGTTCAGCGGCCACAGGCGGTTGGCGGTCTTGAGACGCAGGTCTTCGGCAAGGAAGGGGAAGTGATGCTTGTAGCCGGTGCACAGGATGATCGCATCGACAGGCTTGCTGCTGCCGTCGCGAAAGAACGCCATGTGGCCGTCGACGTGGGTGAGCAGCGGTTTCTCCTCCCAGTTGTCCGGCCACTTGTAGCCCATCGGCGCACTGCGGTAGCAACTGGTGATGGTGCGCGCACCGTACTTGAAACACTGCGAGCCGATGTCTTCAGCCGAATAGCTGCCACCGACGATAAGAACGTCCTTGCCCTTGAACTCCAGCGCGTCGCGAAAATCGTGGGCATGCAGTACCCGTCCGGCGAAGCGTTCGAAACCTTCGAAGTAGGGCACGTTGGGGGTGGAGAAGTGACCACTGGCGACCACCACGTAGTCGAAGGTCTCGCTGTAGGTCCGGTCGTCCTGGTAGCTGTGGGCGGTGACTTCGAAGGTGCCGGTGGAAGGGTCCCAGGTCACATTGCGCACGGTGGTGTCGAAGCGGATGTAGCCACGGACACCCGCTTTCTCGACCCGGCCCTTGATGTAGTCCCACAGTACTTCGCGGGGTGGGTAGGAGCCCATGGGGCGGCCAAAGTGTTCATCGAAACTGTAGTCGGCGAACTCCAGGCACTCCTTCGGCCCGTTGGACCACAGGTAGCGGTACATGCTCCCGTGCACCGGCTCGCCGTGCTGGTCCAGCCCGGTGCGCCAGGTGTAGTTCCACATGCCGCCCCAGTCCGACTGCTTCTCGAAACAGACCAGTTCAGCGATAGCGGCCCCTTTATCCTGGGCCGACTGGAAGGCACGCAACTGGGCGAGGCCGCAAGGGCCGGCGCCGATGATGGCGACGCGTTGTGTCATGCTGGAATCTCCATTGCAGGTTGGGACCGGTCGACGCTTGAATGCTGCAGACGTGCCGCGGCCAGGGTGTTCTTCATCAGCAAAGCGATGGTCATGGGACCGACGCCGCCGGGGACTGGCGTGATGGCGGCGGCGCGGGTGCAGGCGGAGTCGAAGTCGACATCACCGAC
Source organism: Pseudomonas taiwanensis DSM 21245 (assembly GCF_000425785.1). Lineage (GTDB taxonomy): Bacteria > Pseudomonadota > Gammaproteobacteria > Pseudomonadales > Pseudomonadaceae > Aquipseudomonas > Aquipseudomonas taiwanensis. The sequence continues at coordinate 135,297 of NZ_AUEC01000014.1, read as the reverse complement.
CAGGCGAGCGCGCCCGCCTTCGTCGAGTCGGTTTATGCCGACGTCGATCACTACCGCGCCATCCTTGAGCCAGTCGCCCTTCACCAGGCGAGGGCGACCGACAGCGGCAACGACGATGTCCGCCAGGCGGCACAGCTCAGGCAGGTGGGTGCTTCGGGAGTGCACCACGGTTACCGTGCAGTGCGCCTTGAGCAGCAGGGCGGCCATGGGTTTGCCGACGATGTTGGAACGGCCGATCACCACGGCGTGCTTTCCGCTCAAATCGCCGCAGGTGTCTTGCAGCAGGCGCAGGCAACCGGCAGGCGTGCAGGGCGTCAGCACTTCGCGCCCCTGGGTGAGGCCTCCGACATTCGCGGCGTGGAAACCGTCGACGTCTTTGACGGGGGCGATGGCCTGCAGTACGAGGTGTTCGTCGATGTGCGCGGGCAAAGGCAGCTGGACCAGGATGCCGTGTACACTGGCATCGGCATTCAGCGTGTCGATCAAGGCCAGCAAGCGGCCAGCCTGGCACTGCGAGGGCAACTCGAACTCCAGCGAGCGGATGCCACATTCCTCGGCGCGCCGCACTTTATTGCGCACATAGACCTGGCTGGCCGGATCTTCACCGACCATCACCACGGCCAGCGCGGGGGCGATGCCGTTGGCCTTGAACACCTTGACCTCATCTGTGACTTCGGCGATTACCCGCGCGGCCGCTGCTTTGCCGTCGATCAGTGTCACGGCGCTCATCGGAAAATCACCGTCTTGTCACCGTTGAGCAGCACGCGGTGTTCAAGGTGGTACTTCAGCGCCTTGGACAAGGCGACGGTCTCGGTGTCCCTTCCGATCGCCACCAGGTCCTCTGGCAGGTAGGCATGATCGACACGCTGTACTTCCTGCTCGATGATCGGCCCTTCGTCCAGGTCGCTGGTGACGTAGTGGGCGGTGGCGCCAATCAGCTTCACACCCCGTTCGTAGGCCTGGTGATAAGGTTTGGCTCCCTTGAAGCCCGGCAGGAACGAATGATGAATGTTGATCGCCCGGCCCGACAGCTGCTTGCACAGGTCGTCGGAAAGAATCTGCATGTAGCGGGCGAGTACCACCAGTTCGGTACCCGTCTCCTCGACCAGCTTGAGCAGCGCGGCCTCTTGCTGGGCCTTGGTGTCGCGCGTCACCGGCAGGTAGATGAAGCGAATGCCTTCGCGCTCGGCCATTGGTCGCAGGTCGAGGTGATTGGATACGATGGCGGTCACCTGCATGTCCATCTCGCCTTTCTGATGCCGATAAAGCAGATCGGCCAGGCAGTGGTCATACTTGCTGACCATCAGCAGCACCCGCATGGGGCGGTCGCCCTCGAACAGCTCCCAGTCCATGGCAAAAGGCACGGCAACATCTTCGAAGCCTTGGCGCAGCGCCTCGATGTCGGCCTTCACACCGTCGTTGAAACGAAACACCGCGCGCATGAAGAAACGTCCAGTGACTTCGTCGTCGAACTGGGCCAGTTCGCTCAGGTAACACGCGCGACCGGCGAGGTAGGTGGTGACCGCTGCGACGATGCCGGAAGTGGCGGGGCAGCTGATCTTCAGTAGGTAGTGGCTCATGTGGGGTCCCCGTACAGGTCAGCCTTTGGCGGTGCGTTTTTTCTTTTCCGGGTCGTCGAATGGCAGCGTGTGGGTGATGGCGTTCACCTGCAGGCTGCCGCGTACCTGCAGCGGCACGCCTTGCTCGGCGATAGGGGGGGCGACGCGGGCGATGGCCATCGAGCGATCGGTCAGGCGCGAATACATCGCGCAGGTGATCACGCCGACCTGGCGGCCCTGATGCCACAGCGTGTCGCCGGCCTCGGCAGCGACGGCGCCTTCGAGCAGCACGCCAAAGATCCGAAAGCGCTCCTTGCCCTTGAGCCGCAGGTGCTCGCCTGCACCGCGAAACGCTTGCTTACCGGGAGAAACGGTGAAGTCCAGGCCCAGCTCCCACAGGGTGTCGCCGGCTTTCTGATCGGCGAAGGGGTACATCTGCGAGTTGTCATAGGGGAAGAACAGCAGGTAGCTCTCCACCCGCAGCCAGTCCAGTGCAGTGAACGCGCAAGGGATGATGCCGTGGGCCTTGCCCTGCTCAAGAATGCCGTCCCAAAGCATGGGAGCGTCAGCGGCCTTGCAGAAGATTTCGTAGCCACGTTCGCCGGTGTAGCCCGTACGCGAGATCATCACCGGACGGCCGAACAGGTGGGTCTGCAGGTGGTGGAAGTAGGGAAGCTCGCGTATGCCTGGTACATGCTCGGCGAGAAAGTCCACCGCGCGCGGGCCTTGCAGCGACAGGTCATGCAGGTCGTCGTCGAACAATACCGCGACCTGACGCCCCTGGGCCGAGCGGATCAGCATCTCGTGGCCGCTACCGGCGCCATGCACCACCATGAAGGCATTGGGGCCGGTGCGGTAGATGATGCAATCGTCGATGAACATGCCATCGTCGTCGAGCATGCAGGCGTATACCGACTTGCCCGGATACAGCTTGCTGACATCGCGGGTCGTGGCGTAGTCCAGCAGGCTTTCGGCGTGAGGGCCGACGTAATGCACCTTTTTCAGGCCCGACACGTCCATCAGTCCTGCTTGGGTGCGGATCGCTTCGTGGTGGTCGGCCAGGTCGCTGGCGTAGGTCCAGGCGGTGCCCATGCCGTTCCAGTCTTCCAGGTTCGAACCGAGCGCCAGGTGACGTTCGCGCAATGCACTGATGCGCCATGAGTTAGCCATGGGCAGTTCCTCTCGTTGTGGTTGTTCAGGCAAGTGATTCAGGCAGTGGCATCGAAGCGGCGCAGCCATTGGACCAGGGGCTGGCGGTAGCGGGTGATGCCTTTGTAGTCGGCGATCGGGTCGGGCAGGTCGCGCATTACCCGGTGCAGACGCTGCGCCCAGGCCGGATTGCTGACCAATTCGTCGAAGCTGATCAGGTAGGTACGGATGCCGAACAGCAGGGCGTGCGAGCGTGGCAGGCGACTCATGGTCTGCAGCTCGACGCGCAGGTGTACCAGGCGTCCGACGTTCTCGACGGTGACCTTGCCGCGGTCGCTTCCCCACTGGTGGAAGGTCTCAGGCGAGGTGTCAAGGCGCGGGTTGATGGTCAGCGTCCAGTTCAGGCGGCGCACCGGGTGGCCGACCTGGAGGTTGAGCAGGTACCTCAACGCACGATCGAACACACCCATCTGGTGCGCCATGGGCACCGGCGAGTGCCATTGCTTGAAGCTCATGCCAGCGTCGAAGCGCAATGACCAGTCCGCCGGGCAGGTGACCATGCCGGCATCCATGTAAAGGTCGCTGTCACGCTGATCGAGCACGGCGAAGTCGCCTTGCATCTGGCGGGTGACGTACTCCAGCGGCTCGCATGGCAGCGTGCTGGCATCGCCGTAGGTGAAATGCTGGTCGATGTTCAGCGCGAAGTTCTGCCAGTGCCAGGCGGCGCCGTCACGGCTCAGACGGAACACCTCGGGATAGTCCCGGGCCAGATGCTCCATGAGCATTTCCAGGGTGTCCCAGGCAGCCTGGGCCATGTGCGGCATGACCAGGCAGCGCTGCGGATCCTGCTCCAGTACCCGGGCGCGCTCGGCGATCTCCGATAGGTAGTGCTCATCGATGTCGAAACAGTGTTCGAACACCGAGCCCGGGTCGCGGGACACGGCCGGCTCCAGGTTTACCGAGTACATGTACTGGTCTTGCGCAAACGGGAAGGGAAAACGGGCGATGGCCGCCGGGCTGTTGCGGAAGCTGAAGTCGTCCCGGTAGGTTTCCAGAGGCTTGAAGGTAAGGGTCATGGGAGCGTCTCCGGTTCAGAGGTCAAGCAGGATCGGGCTGCCGCAACCGCGCGAGACGCACGGCATCAGATGGCGGGTGCGGTCTTCTGCGCTCAGGAACAGGTCGCGGTGCTCGACATCGCCCCTGAGCCAGGACGTCTGGCACTGCCCGCAGACGCCACCGCGGCAAAGATTTGGGACTTCCAACCCTGCTTCTTCGAGGGCTTCGAGCAGGCTCTGGTGGGCAGCGACCTGCAGCTGTCGGCCACTGCGCAGCAACTCGACACTGAACGGCTGGCCTGGCTCGGCAGCGGCGAAGGCTTCCCTGTGCACCCGACGGGGGCTCCAGCCTTGCTTGCGGCTGTGTGCCTGCAGGTCGGCGAGCAGTGATTGCGGGCCACAGGCATAAATGTGCGTACCCAGTGGACGGCCTTGCAGGATTGCGGCGATGTCCAGGCGGCGCGCGCCGCTCGGGTACTCGTGCAGGCGCGGCCCCAGCCATCGGCGAAGCTCGTCCAGGTAGGCATCACTGCTTGCGCAGCGGTAGGCATAGTGCAGTTCGAACTCACTGCCGTTGCGGAGCAGTTCGTGGCTGTAGGCCAGAAATGGCGTGATACCGATACCGGCTGCGATCAACACATGCTGGCGGGCTTCCCGGTGCAGCGCGAACAAGTTGGCTGGCGCGCTGATGCGCAACCGGTCGCCAATCTGCAGTTGCTGATGTATGTAGAGCGAGCCACCCCGGGAGTTGGTCTGGTGCCGCACCGCAATGCGGTAATGGTCATGCCTGGCCGGGTCGCCAAGCAACGAGTAGGCGTTGCGCCGACCGTTAGGGAGATGCAGCTGCACATGGCTGCCTGCCGAGAAGCCGGGCAGCGGTTCCCTGACTGCTTCGAGGCGGTACTCGCGGATCACTGGCGTGAGGGGCCGGATGGCGGCGACCCGTACTTCGATCAAACCGCTCATGGGTGCACCTCCTTATACGGCTGGTCGGCATCGGCGCAGACGCCGAGATAAGCGCCCAGGCGTTGGGAAAAGTGGCGGCGAACTTCCAGCACGACACCGCAATGGGAGCAGGTCAGGTGAGGTGTTGCGCCGGTGGGCTGGCAGTGCGTGCAGTGCACGCAGAACACCAGACGACTGCCTTGCGCGCTGCTGCTGATGGTTATCTCGTCCTCTTGCAGGCCGGCAGCGCGCGCTTGGGCATGCAGTGGCCAGACGAACGCCTGGTCGCCGCGCAACTCTAGGTGCAAGCCAACCTGGGCCGATGCCAGCCGTTGGGCCAAGGCGCGTTGAAGTGCAGCCATGTCGGCGTAGTCAGGCAGAGCCAGGTGGCCTGCCTGGGCATCGCCGAGTTCGCTGGCCACGGCGGCTGACTCGTCGCGCCCTGGCGCCTGGCTCACCAGCAGGTAAGTGGTCGCGGCCTGGTTAGGGTCACCGCAGGGGTAGCGCGGCACGCTGAAAGGGTGATCGGTGGCGGCACTGCTCATGCTGTCCTCGCACGGGTCGTTGTTTCCTGTTGGGGAAGATATTTTCTCTTCGGGAATCAACGTTCAATCCGCTAGGGGAGGTATGCACAAAGGGGTAGTCGTGCGCGCAAGGCATAAAAGTTGCTGTTCGAATGCGCGCCAAGCCATCGAGTGCCGCGGAGGAACAGAGGGATGCATCACGCCAGCGTGTTACCGACCGTCTTACCCCAGGCTCCCGTATGGGATGTGCTGACCGAGCGCGAGGGCCAGACCCTGGCATTGCTGACATCGGGGCTGAGCAACAAGCAGATCGCCCGCGAGCTGGGCATCAGCGACGGCACGGTCAAGATCTACGTGCGTAACCTGCTGCGCAAATTTCGCCTCAACTCTCGCTTGGAGCTGGCTACCCGCATTCACCGCAGCGGGGCGTCGTGGCGCCTGGCGGACGACCTTTCGCCGCCCAGTGAGGGTGCGCCTGCGCCTTTCGATGCACCGATTCCGTCCATGGTCGGCTTACTCGATGAGTTGCCCGGGCTGATCTATCGTGGGGACAACGACCGTACCTGGTTCATGGACTATGTCAGCGCTGGCTGCTTGAGCCTGACCGGATACCCCGCCGAATACTTGACCAGCAGCCCGCAACGCAGCTATGGCACACTGATTCTCGACGAGTATTCCGACTACATCTGGTACTGCGTGCAATGCGCGCTGCTCAAGCGCGAGCCGTATCAACTCGACTATCGCATTCGCTGTGCCGATGGGCAGGTCAAGCGGGTGTGGGAGACCGGGGTCGGTATCTATTCGAGCAACGGCGAGGTGCTGGGTGTGGAAGGGGCAATTTTCGAGCGTCGGGACTGACGACGGCACTTGCCGCGCTCCCCCTGCAAGATGTTGGCGTCTCATTCCAAGGCACGGCCGCCAGTAGGCACCGTCAAGTTGCTCATCACCGGGACATCCCGATGATGAGCACTGGCTCGATCAATGACCTGCGCTCTGACCGCCGTCGACGTGCAGAATCTCGCCGGTCACAAATGCTGCGCTGTCCAGGTAAAGAATCGCTTGAACGATGTCATCGATCTCACCCATGTGGCCGACGGGATGGAGTTGACCCAGGGCTTCGTGCGTTTCAGCGCCGTGCATCGGGGTTTTGATGATGCCAGGCGACACGGCATTGGCGCGGATGCCTCGCTTGGCGTACTCAATGGCGATCGATTTGGTCGCAGCGTTGATACCACCTTTGGTAAGCGACGCCATTACCGACGGAACGCCGTCGATAGCATGATCAACCAAGCTGGTGGTGACGCTGACTACATGCCCGCTACCCTGCTTTTCCATTTGCGCGATGGCAAGTTGCGAGATATAGAAGAAGCCGCTCATGTTTGTTGCGACGACATGCGCATAGTCTTCTTGGGTGTAGTGGGTAAAGGGCTTGGCGACGAAAATCCCTGCATTGTTGACCAGTGTATCGATGCGCCCAAAGCGGGCCACGGCCTCACTAACCACTCGCTGCGCAGTGGCCGGGTCCGCGATATCGCCTGCAACGGTCAGGATATCCGGATCCGTCGATGGCTGAATGGACCGCGAGGTGGCGACAACGTTGTGACCCAGGGCTCGGAACCCTTTGACCACCCCCGCACCGATGCCCTGAGATGCGCCAGTTACAATGATCACTTTTTTAGAGTTGCTCATGATAATTCCTCCGTTATCGATTAACGTTCTTTAGGTGGGCGACGTGATGCGTGCCGACTGTCTTATGGCCTGCTCGTAAAACTCGACAGATTGCGAGCCGGCAACGACGTGCTGTTGATTCAGGATCATTGCAGGCACCGCACTGATGCCGCGTTCCCTGTAGAAACTTTCAACTTGGCGAACTTCGTGCGTGTATTGCCCGCGCTCCAGGATTTGCAGCGCATCCTTGGCATTCAGTCCGACGTTTTGGGCCAAGGTCGTCAAGGTTGCGTGGCTGCTGGGGTTTTGTCCGTTGACGAAGTACGCCTCGATCAAGGCCTGGTGCAACTCAGTTTGAAGCCCTTTGCTGGCCGCCCAGTACAGCAGGCGATGAGCATCGTGCGTGTTGAAAAAATGAGTTCGCTTTTCAAGGTTGAACTCAACGCCGATTTCTCGTCCTCGTTCGATCATCAACTGGTTGCGCGCCGCCACCTGCTCCGCGGTTCTACCGTATTTGCGAACCATGTGTTCGAGGGCATGTTCTCCCTCGGCAGGCATCTCGGGATTGAGCTCGAACGGTTTGTAGGTCAACTGAACGTTTATCTCGTCGGCTACGTTGGCGATGGCTTGATTCAATGCCGCCGAACCGAGTGCGCACCACGGACAGACGACATCGGAAACGAAATCGATTTCTACTGTCCGTTTCATGACTTCGATTCCGACAACTGCCGCCTGTATTCAGTGGTTGTAATACCTGAGTAACCCCAGTTATCAGTGTCGACTTCTTCTATCACGATATGCGTTAACAGCGGGTCTTTATGGAGAACGCGCTCCATGGTTTCAGTGATTTCTTTTATTACCTGAGCCTTTTGCTCCCGGGTAACGCCATCACGGGTGATACGAACGCTGATAAATGGCATGGTCAGTTCCTCTATCCAATGTGCTGTGGGTAATGAGCAGCGGATGGAGAAACTTTAAGAACTCACGGCCAACTGATAAATGGGCCGTGAGTTACATCATTTGTGACGTCGTGTATCGAATGATGCATACCGCGCCTGGGTTGCCCCTCGTTATGGGCCAGAAAAGAAAGTGGCGGTAATGGCCGGGGGCGCCTATCGAGCCCCCGCGGCGGTCCTACCGTTGCAACACCAGGATGCGTGACAACAATTCATCCCGATCCACATAGCACCCCTGGAAATGCCGGTCACCGCTTGCCGGATCGAAGGCATCTCGGGCATGCAGCACGCGTCGGTTGTCGAAGCACCACAGTTGCCCCGCTTCCAGCCGGCGGGTAAAGCAAAAACGTGGCTCCCGGGTCATCTGGATGAAGCGTCGGTAGGCGAGGTAGTAGTCCGGCATTCGCTTGGCATCCATCTGGAAGGGGGCGCGCAAGAAGTTCGCCAGGCGGATCTCGCGCACTTCGCCGCTGCTGTCCAGCGCGATCACGGGGGCGGTGCAGCGGTAGTCGCTGTGACGGTCCTTGTTGCGAAACTCCACCGGCGTTTCGCAGAGTAGCCGGTAGGCGGCCGGGGCCTCGATGCGCAGCGCCTCGGCGATCGCGAAGCCATCGACGAAGGTGCTGTTTCCTCCGGTGGCGTCATTGACCAGGCAATGCAGGAACTGTAAACCCGGTTGCAATTCACGGGTCGGCAGGTCGGTGTGCAGGGGCAGGTTGAAAGCCGTGTAGGCATTGCTGTCCGCATCGGCCTTGGAGCGCACGTCGAACAATACGCCGAAGTTGCTCTCGCGAATGAACGAGATGCGCTTGGCCAAGGGAATCAGCGCGCCGGGCTCGGTGGGAACACCGTGCAACTGCGTCAGGCCCACGTCGCGCACCGCCAGCAGCCATTCGAGCAGCGTGTCGTCATCCTGCATCACCGCCCCATGATCGTAGACAGGCAACGACAGACCTTGCATCCAGCGGTGCTTGTGCGGCCTGGCCGCCTCGCGCTCGGCCAGGCTCTGGGCATCGTAGGCATGGGCGCGCAACCAGCCGGGGTGATAGGCGCTGGCATGGCCGTCGTCCCATTGCACGACCAGCCGGCCATCGTCGCCGATGGTGACGGCTTGCACCTGGATGTCTTCCGGTACGTCGGCCACCAGAAACACCTGTTCGCGGGTGACCTCGTAGACACAATCACCGCAAGGGCAGTTGTCGCGCAACCAAAGATTGTGGAACGGGCTGACCCGGCCGTCGGCCCAGGTTACCGAGACCCCGCTGGCGAAGGATGCGGCACTGGCCAAGGGGCTGATGAGCGGGAAGGTGCGGTAATCCGCGATCGCGTTCATTTCGTTGAGACTCCTTTGCGGTGGGTAGGCGCCACGCCCGAGTGGGCAGGGGCGAGAATGATGTGGATGGCGCGCGCGGTGCCAGCGAGCACCAATAGCAGGCCCGCTGTTTCCAAAGCGCTTGGTGCACGGCCGACGAACGCCAACCCCATCAGGCTGGCGAACACCGACTCCAGGGCGATCAACTGGCCAGACAGCACCATGGGCAGATGGCGGGTGGCGATGTTCCAGGCTGCGGCGCCGACCAGCGACGAGGACACGCCGATCAGCGCTGCCCAGCCATACAGGTGCAGCGCGCCCTCGGTGCTCCATTGAGCCCCCTGCCAGCGCAGCAGGTCGTAGGCACTGGCAAGGGGCGCGAGAAGGGCTGCGACCAGGCCTGCGCCAACCATCATCAGGCAAGTCCAAGCTGCGGTAGCCCGCGGCGCGAGATCGACGACCGCGTTTTGGTTGATGACGCTGAACGACAGCCAGGCGAGGATCGCCAAGCCAGCGAATATCCCGGCGAGCACACCGTCAGCAGGGGCGTAGGGGCTGGTGAACAGGTCCAGGTTGATCAGCGAAAGGCCGATGCCCAGCAGCCCGATCGGCAGCGCCAGACGTGTCCATGCCACCCGTTGCGCGTGCACATTGCCCAGCAGCGCCTGGAGCACCGGCACGCAGCCGATGAAGGCGGCGATCAGGGTCGGGCCGCCGAAGATCACGCTCCCCGCGATGCTGGCGCTGTAGACCAGATAGCCGATGACGCCCAGGGCCATGCCGGTCAGCCATTGCCGGGGCCCCAACTGGCGCAGCCGCTCGCGATACAGCAGCAGGCCAATCAGGCCCAGAGCACCAGTGAACAGGTAACGCACCAGCAACACGTCGAGAATCCCATATTCACCCGTGACGTAGGGGGTGATGAAGTTGCTGGCCCAGAACAGCGTGGCGATGACGGCAAAGACCACGCCCCGGGCGCTGGATGAGGGGGAGGCGAGCATGTTGGCTCCTGGCCGGGGGCGGTGGTGGGCTGTGCCCATGCTGCGGGCGCGCAGGCTGTGCTACAAATGATCTTTCGGTCCAGAGGGTTAACCTGAAGTCATGAATAGGCTCGGCAAGTCACTCCCCCCACTGGCCTCGCTGCTGCCGTTCGAGGCAACCGCCCGGCTCGGCAGCGTATCGCGTGCGGCCCAGGAGCTGCATATCACCCAGGCAGCGGTCAGCCGGCAGATTCGCGCGCTTGAGGCAGACCTTGGTGTCGCGCTGTTCGAGCGGCGTAACCGCGGCGTGTACCTGACCGAGTCGGGGCGCAGTCTTGCCTATATCCTGGGTAATGCATTGGCTGGGCTTGCCAACGAGGCCGACCGGCTGCGCGGCGTTGCCGGAACCAACCAAGTGGTGCTGCTGTGTCAGATGTGCGAAGCATTCCACTGGCTGATGCCTCGACTATCGAGCTTTCACCAACAATTCCCGGAGATCGAACTCAAGGTCGCGACGTTGCTGCGGCCATTGGCCGAGTACGAGGGCTATTTCGACGTGGCGATGCAGAGCAGCTGTCGGGACCGAGGGGCGCATCCGCTGCTGTTCAGCGCCAGCGATGAAGTGTTCCCTGTCTGCAGCCCCAGCTATCTGGCGCGCATGGGCAGCGATGCGCTGACGCTTGACCAGGTGCAGCGCTGCACCCTGCTGCTGCACCAGACAGTGCCGCAATACGAATTGGAATGGGACACCTGGATGGCGGCCCATGGCCTTGAGTTGCCAAGCGGCGGCAAGTCGTTGAGCTTCGATAACTACTCGTTGATGCTCCAGGCCGCTGTTGCCGGACACGGGCTGGCCATGGGCTGGCGACGCACCGCAGAGGGGATGCTCGCGCGGGGGGAACTGGTTGCGCCATTCGCCGAGACCGTCGTGCTGCAGGACGCTTTGTCGGTATGCGTGCGACACGGCCAGGAGCGCCGCCCAGAGGCACAAGCGCTTGCCGCCTGGCTGAAGGCGCAGCTCAGCTGATAGGCTTGGCGCCCGCGACTTTCGTGGTCGATGCAGGGATGGGACCGATGATGCGAAGGGGGCAGCCCTGAGCTGCACGCCATCGACGTGCGTGCTAGCGTCGCTGCCCTTCAGCCCCAGGCGCGAGTGCTCCGAGCAGCCCGGCCGCCACGGCCAGCGCGCCACCCACCGCCGCCAGGCCCGCCCATCCGGCCTGGTGCGCACCGTAGCTGCCTAGCGCCGCACCGGTCGCCCCGCCGAGGAAGTAGGTGCTCATGAACACCGTGTTCAGCCGGCTGCGCGCTTCAGCGCGCAACGCATAGACCCGCGCCTGGTTGGCCACCAAACCCGCACGATTGCCCAGGTCGAGCAGTGCCATTCCGGCCAGCAGCGCGGTCAGGCTGTGGTCGGCAAAGGCGACCAGACTGAACCCGATGACCAGCGCTGACACGCCTGTCATCACCGTACGCTGCGTGCCGATGCGGTCCGCCAGCGCGCCGATGTGTGGCGAAGCGAATATACCGAGCAGCGCCACCAGGCTCAGCAGGCCAACGGTGGCTGGGCCGAAGCTGTAGGGCTGCTGGCTCAGTAGCGAGGCCAGCGATGCCCACAGCGCGCTGAACGCGGCGAACATCAGGAACCCGCTGGCCGCGCACAGGCGCAGCACTGGCTCTTCGCGCAGCAGCGTGGCCAGAGAACGCAGCAGATGTGTGTAGCCAATCGAACCCAGGCTCGGGTTGAGCGGTAGCTGGCGGGCGACGATCCATAGCAAGCCCAGGTCGGCCACTGCCGCCATCAAGAACACCGCCTGCCAGCCCGCCTTGGCGCCGAGCAGGCCACCCACCGTGCGCGCCAGCAGCAGGCCACTGGACAGCCCACCCAGCAAGCTGCCGACCACCCGTGCGCGGCTTGCCGCCGATGCCGCGCCGGCGACGGTGGGAATGATCAACTGCGCGCTGATCGCGGTCATGCCCACGGCGAAGCTCGCCGCACACAACATGGCGAAGCTGGGGGCCCAGGCACAGGCAAGCAAGGCCACCAGGTTGGCGATGATCGCCACCGAGGCGAGCTGGCGCGGTTGACGCGCGTCGGCCAGCGGCACGATCAATAACAGGCCCAGGGCGTAGCCGAGTTGCGTCAGCGTGGCGATGGCGCTGGCGTGTGTCGCCGTCAGCCCGAAGCTTGCTGCCATCTGTGCCAGCAGGGGCTGGTGGTAGTAGAGCGCGGACACGGCCAGCGCGCAGCTTGCCGCCATCACCGCCACCAAGCGGCCGGAAGGTTCACTCACGGGCATGTACTCAACGTTCGGCCAGCGACTGCGCCAGTTCGGCGGTGGTGGCGATGCTGTGAGCGAAGGTCGGGCCATTGAGCGTGTGGGCGGCGTGCATCATTTCCGGCGTGAAGGCGGCGGTGGCATCACGCACCAATGTGACGTGGTAACCCAGTTCCATGGCGAAGCGTGCCGTCGATTCGATACAGGTGTTGGCGAGCAACCCGACCACGATCACGTGAGTGATGCCTTGCTGCTTGAGCTGGAAGTCCAGATCGGTGTTGGCGAAGCCGCTCTGGCCCCAATGCTCATGGACAATGATATCGCCTGTTTGGGGGATGAAGTCCGGGTGCCATTCGCCGCCCCAGGTGCCCTTGGCGAAGGTTTTGCGCTGCTGCACCAGGCGCTGGGTCGGGTTCGGATGGCTCCAGTTATCGTAGTCGCCGGGCTGCCAGCGGCGGTGGGGCACATAGAACACCTGCACGCCGTTGGCGCGCGCGCTGGCAACGGTGCTGCGCAGGTTGTCGAGCAGGTGCACGTGCTCGGCGACGTCCTTGAGTAGCGGGAACAGCTTGCCGCCTTCGGAAAGGAAGTCGTTGTAAGGATCGACCAGCAATAGGCCGGTGCGTGACAGGGGGTAGGCGGTGTCGGTCATGGGGGAGGCTCCGGGATAGGTGTGCCGAATATCAGCTATGAAAATCATAGTGTCAATGGTTTCGGTGGTTCTAGCCGTTTCTTTAGGTGGGCCAAAGGCTGGTTGCCGTGTTACTTTGAAAATCAAAGTGACTATGGAGAGAAACGTTGTGACACAACGGCCAGCCGATGCCTCATCCACGCTATGCCCAGTGAGCCGATCAGTGGAGCAGGTAGGCGACAAATGGACGCTCTTGGTATTGCGGGAGCTGTACATGGGCGCGACGCGCTTCGAGGATATCCAGATCCAGACCCAGGCAACCCCGCAAATGCTGACTACCCGGCTCAAGGCGCTGGAGGCCGACGGTCTGGTCGAACGCCGTCCATACAGTGACAAGCCCCGGCGACACGGCTACCACCTGACCGCCAAGGGCCAGGCGTTCTACCCGGTGATCTATGCCTTGCGTGCCTGGGGAGAGCGCTGGTGCAAAGGCGAGGGGGAGGCGGTGGCGGTACGTATGGTGCACAGGGCATGCGGGCATGACGTGGGCCTTGCGAGCATTTGTCCGCACTGCGGCGCGCCGGTGACGCGTGATGATCTCGAAGCCCACGTGAGTGAGGAGTTCGCCCACGAGCGGGCAGCCCGGCGCGAGGCATTCAAGCGAAAAGGCTAGATCGTGCAGCGAGAATCGACCCGGCGGGCTTGCGAGGGAAACCTTGAAATTGCCTTGGAACAAAGGGAAAATTCGTACGTAAATACATAGTACATACTATGGTACGAAATATCAGGAGCGGCGATGGCCCGGGTCGGAATAAATAAAGAGGTGGTGCAACAGGCACGGCAAGCGTTGCTAGCCCGTGGCGAACATCCCAGTATCGATGCGGTACGTATCGAGCTCGGGAATACCGGGTCCAAGACCACCATCCATCGTTATCTCAAGGAGCTAGAGAGCCTTCAGCCGGCCACACCAAAGGGCACGGCGGCGCTAAGCGAGCCACTGGGACGTTTGGTGGAGCAACTAGCCAGGCAATTGCAGCAGGAGGCCGACCTGCGCATCGAGGCGGCCGAAGTTGCATTCAGCCAGCAGCGTGAGCAACTTGAAGCCCGTTTTCAGCTCGCCCAGCAGGCATTGGCTGCGACCCATCAACAGCTGCAGGTTCAAACCCAGGCATTGGAGGCGGCGTCGGAAACGCTCGGCACCACGCAACGTACCCTGCAGACCGAACAGCTGCGCAACGCAAGCCTCAGCCAGTCGCTTGGCGAATTGAAGGTGCGCCTCGCCGACAAGGACGAACAGATTCTTTCATTGGAGGAAAAGCATCGTCACGCCCGCGATGCGCTAGAGCAAGAGCAGCGCCGCCATGAAGCGCAGCTGAAACAGCTGCAGGCGCAAGTGCGCCAGTTGCAGCAAGGCTTGATGTTCAAGCAAGACGAACTGACCCGGCTGCACCGGGACAATGAGCGCATGCTCGCCGAGCAGCGACAGTCAACCCGTGAACGCGAGGTTCTGGACAGCGTGCTGGAGCAGCGCGACGCCCAGATCCAGGGGCTGCGGACGATCCTGGCGCAAGCGCAGGGGGCGAGCGATGAAATGCGGCGTCAGCTGCAAAGCCAGACTCAGCAGCTGGAAGCCAAGCGCGGTACTTGCGCTGACCAGGTACGGGAACTACAGCGACTGAACGATGAGCTTAAGCAGCGCGATCAAGCGCTCGAGGCGTGCCAGCTACAGCTCAAGGGCAGGGCGCAGCCCCACAGTAAGCGCCCAGGCGCTTGACGCGCCTTGACCGGTTCAGTCAGCCGCCAGTGCCTGCGGCTGTATTTGCCAGCGCACGGCACTGACGCCCTTTTCCAGGCTGACCCGACTGACCAGGCGCTCAAGCTGCCCAGCCGCTTGCGGGTTACCCAGCAGTTCGGCGCGAACCTCCAGGCGCTTCGGGTCGGCCAGGTCTTCGCTGTGCAGCGACTGCAAGCGCAGGCCAGGGTCAGCAAGGCTATGCAGCATCAGGCTGCGTACCTGGATTTCGTCCTCGGCTCGGCAAACGATGCGCACTTCGAAATGCTGTTCGACTTCACTGGCAGGCACGACCTGTTGCTGATCCAGGCGCTGGGCGATATCACGCAGCAAAATGTTCGCGCACAACACCACCAGGCTGCCCAAGCTTGCCTCCAGCAGCAGGCCCAGGCTGCACAGCACACCGATAGCGGCAGTACACCAAAGGGTGGCGGCGGTATTGAGGCCACGCACGTTGAAACCATCACGCATGATGACGCCGCCCCCCAGGAATCCAATGCCCGAGACCACATAGGCCGCGATACGCGAGGCATCGTTGGGGGCCATGCCGGGTACCGCCTGGGTCATCAGCACGAACAAACAGGCGCCGGTACTGACCAGCGCATTGGTGCGCAGGCCGGTCATGCGTTGACGTAGTTGACGCTCGGCGCCGATCAGTGCACCGAGCAGAAGGGCAGTGCTGACGCGCAGCAGAAAGACTTTCCAATCCATAGCAAACCTCTTCGATGGGCAAATGCCCATGCGAGCGCCACCATACGGCGCGGTTGAAAAACCAGAAATGCGCAGGACCACCGGTGGTGGTACAAGAGGGAGGAATTGGCCTTGAAGAAGGAGCATTCCACTGCCTTGCCAATGGCGAGACAGTGGCAGGAATCTGCCGGACTAGCTCGCCGGGTGGGCCTGTCGCAAACGACTGGGGCTACTGTCCAATGCAGGACTCCTGTTCAGGAATGCAAAAGTGCGACGCGGACCATACGCCGCGACACCAGGGCGGTCAAGGCTAAAAACATGACAATGGCTTCATCAGGAAAACGGCTACAAACAACGCGTAAACCTGACAGTTTCGTGGAAAAAAACGGTGGCAGCCGGTACCCTTGGCCATCCGTTTTCCATCGCCCGGACCTTGACATGCTGTTCAATCTTGCCGTGCTGTTCGGCACCCTGGTGGCCATGGAGGGCGTCGGTACGCTGGCTCACAAGTACATCATGCATGGCTGGGGCTGGTGGCTGCATCGCTCGCACCATGAACCGCACCTGGGCATGCTTGAAACCAACGACCTGTACCTGCTGGCCTTGGGATTGATCGCTGCCACGCTGGTGGCGTTGGGCAAGTCAGGCTACGCGCCGCTGCAGTGGGTGGGCGGTGGCGTGGGCGGTTACGGATTGCTGTACGTGCTGGCCCACGATGGTTTCTTCCACCGGCACTGGCCCCGTAAACCGCAACCGGTCAATCGTTACCTGAAGCGTTTGCACCGCGCGCACCGCCTGCACCATGCGATCAAGGGGCGCGAAGGCTGCGTTTCGTTCGGTTTCTTCTACGCACCACCCCTGAGCAAACTGAAAAGGCAGTTGCAGCAGCGCCGTAAACGGCCGTGAATCAATTGGCCGTTTCGCCCTTGGGCGCAGGTGCCGCCGCACCATGCCCGCGGCTGACCCACCAACCGAAGCCTGCTGCGGTGAAGAACATCAGCAAGCTGTAGAGCGCTGCCGGTACGGCCATGGTCGCGTTGTTGAGCAGTGACGGGCTTAGCGCCAGCGCAATGGCCAGTGTTCCATTGTGAATACCGATTTCCATGCCGATGGCGATAGCCTGGCGCTTGGGAATGTTCAACAGCCGAGGCACCCAATAACCGACAGCCAGGCTCAGCAAGTTGAACAGTAAGGCCGCCAGGCCGACGACGGGGGCATACTCCACGACGGTCTGCCAATCCTTGGCCAGTGCCAGGACGATGGTGAAGGCCAGGAACAACGCAGCGATCAGCTTCATCGGTCTTTCCATGCGAGTGGCAAAGCGCGGTGCCCAGTGGCGAATCAACATGCCGAGGCCGACCGGTAGCAGCACGATCGCGAATACCTGCAAGACCTTGGCGAACTGCAGCGGGATGGCTTGCTCAGAAGCCATGAACCAGGCCAACGACAGGTTCACTAGCAGCGGCATGGTCAGAATGGCGATCAGCGAGTTCACTGCTGTCAATGTGATGTTCAGCGCGACATCGCCATGAGCGAGGTGACTGAACAGGTTGGCCGTGGTCCCACCCGGGGACGCGGCCAACAACATCAAGCCCACTGCCAGCGCCGACTCGAGGCCAAAGCCGTTAGCGATCAGGAAACAGACCAGTGGCAGCAGCAGAATCTGGCACGTCAGGCCAACCACCACGGGCTTGGGGTACTTCACCACGCGGGCGAAGTCTGCCAAGGTCAGCGACAGCCCAAGGCCGAGCATGATGATGCCCAAGGCCAGGGGGAGGACAGCGGTCAACAGGGGAGAGGCGGTCATCGGCGGGTTCTCGGGCGCATGATCCGAGGAGTGTAGGTCGGCTTAACTGACTCGCTAATCGCACAATGCCAGTGCTTGGTAACCTTTTGTTACTGCACCCGCTTCAGCCCAGGGCGTCCGGCAGCAAGAGGCCCCCGATACGCTCGGCCAGGTCGAGCAGTTCGGTGAATGCGGCCGGGTCTACCCGCACATCTCGGCTGGCCTCGAACTTTGCTGGCACCAACGCCTGGACGATGCGCTTGATGGCCTCTTTGGGAGCGCCGGCGATTCGCGTCGAGAAGTACTGGCCGAATATGCAGCGGCCGCTTGCCGCGTTGCGGTGAGGCCGCGGGCGCAGTAGCATTCGGGCTTTTGCCAAGGATTAGCCTGACATGCCGTATCAGCAAGGTCTGCTTGCCACGCCGGTGCCAGCCCACGCCCGTCACCTGTTTTTCGCCATCGAATCGCTCGAGGCGTTGCCCTCCGTTCTCGATGCCCTGCAACCACAGGTCGATGGACGCAGCCTGATCCTGGGTATTGGCGCACCGCTGGCCAAAGCGCTGGCTCGCGACATCGAAGGGCTGCGGCCGTTTCCGCTGCTGGACGCGGTGGTCGAGAACCCAAGTACCCAGCATGCCTTGTGGCTGTGGCTGCGGGGTGAAGAGCGCGGCGATCTGTTCCTGCGCGCCCAGCAGCTTGAACAATCGCTGAGCCCGGCCCTGCGCCTGGTGGACAGTGTCGACGGTTTCCTGCACCGCGCAGGCCATGACCTCACAGGTTATGAAGACGGTACCGAGAACCCGCGGGACGAAGCGGCGGTCGAGGCGGCCATCGTCGCTGGCGACCACGTTGGCCTGAGCGGCTCCAGTTTCGCCGCTTTCCAGCTGTGGAAGCATGACCTGAACTACTTCAAGTCGCTGCCCCAGCCTGAACAGGACGACATCATCGGTCGCCGCCTGAGCGACAATGAAGAGCTCGAAGACGCTCCGGAATCGGCCCACGTCAAGCGCACCGCCCAGGAAAGCTTCGAGCCAGAGGCCTTCATGGTCCGCCGTTCAGTGTCCTGGACCGACTCGCGTGGTGCGGGTCTGGCTTTCGTGGCCTTGGGCCGCTCGTTCGATGCTTTCGAGGTGCAGCTGCGCCGCATGAGCGGTCTCGAGGACGGTGTCATCGATGCATTGTATCGTTTCAGTCGCCCGCTCACTGGCGGCTACTACTGGTGCCCGCCGATGACCGAAGGTGCGGTGGATCTGCAGCGTTTGCTCGGCTGATCGCTAAACATCCAGATACAGAAACACCCGGCGGCCACGGATAGAGCAACTAGCCTTGGAAGTTTCCGACAGATGACGGGAGCTTTGCCATGTACGCACGTCGCGATGTCCTGCGCGCTGGGGCGACGCTTGGTCTGATGGCCGCCAGCCCCTGGCTGCGGGCGGCCAACACCGACGGGCTGATTACCCGCACCATCGCCTCTACCCAGGAAGCCTTGCCAGTGATTGGGGCGGGCACGTCAGGCAGTTTCGAGGTCCAGGCCGGCTCCGCGCAGTACCAGCAGCTCAAGGTCGTTTTGAAGGCCTTTTTCGAGGGTGGCGGCAAAGTCATCGACACCTCACCCAACTACGGCGGAGCGGATGCCATCCTTGGCCAGTTGCTGGAGGAGGGCGGATGGCGCCAGCAGTGTTTCATTGCCACCAAGATCGCTGCCAACAGCCGCGCCGATGCCCAGGAGCAATGGGCGGGTACCCTGCGCAGCCTGCGCACCGACAAGGTCGAGCTTTTGCAGGTGCACAACCTTCGCCAATGGCAGATCCAGCTGCCCTATGCCCGCGAACTCAAGCAGCAGGGCAAGACCCGTTACGTGGGCATTACCCATTACCTCAACAGCGGCCATGACGACGTGGCCGAGATCGTGCGCCGCGAGCCGCTGGACTTCATCCAGATCAATTACTCGGTCAACGCCCCGGACGCGGCGCGGACCTTGTTGCCGTTATGCCAGGAAAAAGGCGTTGCGGTGCTGATCAACCGGGCATTCGACGATGGGCGTCTGTTCGCCCGGGTCAAGGATATGCCCCTTCCGGGATGGGCTGGCGAGGCAGGCATCGGCAGTTGGGCGCAGTTGTTTCTCAAGTTCGCCATCAGCCATCCGGCGGTCACCACGGTGATCCCAGCCACCGGCCGCCCGGATCGCCAACTCGACCAACTCAAGGCCGGGCACGGGCCGCTATTGACCCAGGCGCAGCAACAGGCGCTGATCGAACAGTTCGCCTGACCCATGAACACCTGGCGGCGTCGACTGGGCAAGGGGCTGAACTGGCAACCAGGGGAAGGCGCAGCGGTGGTGGCGGGCCTAGTGCTTTTCTATCTGCTGTTCACCGGCTATTTCATGCTGCGTCCGGTGCGCGAAACCATGGGCGTGGCGGGCGGGGTGGATAACCTGCAGTGGCTGTTCACCGGGACCTTCTTCGCTACCCTAGTGAGCCTGCCTTTGTTTGGCGTGCTCGCCAGCCGGGTACGCCGACGCCATATCTTGCCTTGGACCTACGGTTTCTTCGCCAGCAACCTTCTGTTGTTCGCTGTGCTCTTTGCCCGCAATCCGGATGATATCTGGGCAGCACGGGCCTTTTACATCTGGTTGTCGGTGTTCAATCTGTTGGCCATCTCCCTGGCCTGGAGCGTGCTCGCCGACATCTTCGACAACGAACAGGGCACGCGGCTGTTCGGGCTGCTGGCCGCCGGGGCCAGCCTGGGCGGGCTCAGTGGGCCGATCCTCGGCACCTTGTTGGTGGCACCCCTCGGCCACGCAGGCTTGCTGCTGCTGGCCACCGCTTGTCTGCTGGGCAGTATCGTTGCCACTGGGTATTTGCAACGTTGGCGGGCGCGCCACCCATTGCCCGCCATTTCCGAACACCCACCCTCCAAACCTCTGGGCGGAAATCCACTGTCTGGCGCCACCGCCGTGTTGCACTCCTCGTACCTGCTGGGCATTGCCGGTTTCGTGGTGTTGCTGGCCAGCGTCAGCACCTTCCTGTACTTCGAGCAGGCGCGGATCGTCAGCGAGACATTCACCGACCGCACTCGCCAGACCCAGGTTTTCGGGCTGATCGACACCATCGTCCAGGCCCTGGCGATTCTCACCCAGCTGTTTCTCACCGGACGTCTGGCCCGATATCTGGGGGTTGGTGTCCTACTGGTGGGGGTGCCGCTGGCAATGGCGGTCGGTTTCGTCTGCCTTGCGCTGTATCCAGTCTTTGCGGTGTTCGTGGTGGTGATGGTGGTGCGTAGGGCCGGAGAGTACGCATTGGTGCGACCGGGTCGGGAGATGCTGTTCACGGTGCTGACGCCCGAGGACAAGTACAAGGCCAAGAACTTCGTCGACACCGTGATCTACCGCGGCGGCGATGCGCTGAGCGGTTGGCTCAAGCGCGGGCTGGACGTGATGGCCGACCATCCCCAATTGGCCATGGTCATTGGCGCTCTGCTGGCACTGGGCTGGAGGCTGACCGGCAGTTGGCTGGGGCGACCTCATGGCCAGTCGCTTGGTGCGCCAAATACAGACTCCCCGCATATTTAACGCCACCGGTCAGAACCCTTCTTTTGAAAACGAATCCCTGCGGGAGACCGCACTCCGAACCTATGTACGGCGTACTGCCGTGCATATCCGAAGCCAAATGAGGTTAAAGACCATGGCTAACAAAGAAAATGGCCGCCAGGGTAGTCAAGGCGGCAGCAAGAACCCTGGTAACTTCGCCAACGACCGCCAGAAGGCCTCCGAAGCGGGGCGCAAGGGCGGCCAGTCCTCCGGCAGCAACATGGACCACGACCGCGAGTCGGGCCGCAAGGGCGGTCGCACTTGAGTGAAGGCGCTGCAGTGCCGGGCATGTCCTGGCACTGCATTGCCGCGTTTCGCTCAACCTCTCAGATCTTGCCAGGGTTAGGATTGGCGGCGTTCGCCGTGCCCTGCACCCGGGTGGCCTTGTCCAGGGTATCCTGCGGCAACTGGTCGAACTCATGCAGACCGTCCTTGCGATAGGGGTCGCCAATCCAACGTGGCGCCGCCACGAATTGCGAACTGACCAGGCTCTTCTTCGGCTCGTAGCGGTCATAGCTGAGCCCCGCGAGGTCTGACAGCGTATGGATCAGGTGCGAGCTGCTGTAGGCCCGGTTGGCCATCGCCTGGAAGTCGCGCGGATGCGTGGCCTGCCAGCTTGGCGAGGTCCAGAGTAAGAATGGAATGGTGTACATCGGCCGGGTCGGGGCGCCTTCGTTACGTCCCAGGCGGTCATGATTACCCGAGCTGTACACATCTTCGCCGTGGTCGGACAGGTACATCAGGAAGCCATTGGCAGCGCTTGCCGAGTAACGTTTGATCAGGCTCGAAACCACGTAGTCGTTATACAACACCGCATTGTCGTAGAAATTGTAGGTGTCTGCCTGGCTGTCGGTGAGCTGAGGCGGAACACCTTGCCGGTCTGTGAAGCGATCGTAGGCCTGCGGATAGCGATAGCGGTAATCCATGTGCGTCCCTAGCAGGTGGACGATGATGAACTTGTTCGGTGCGGGGTCTTGCAATGCCTTCTCGAACGGTGAAAGCACCACGTCGTCATACTGGCTGGCGTTCTGATTGCGCTGGTTGTTCAGGTAGACCTGCTCGTCGGTCTGCTGGGAGAACGTGGTCAGCATGGTGTTGCGCTTGGTCATGGTCTGCTGGTTGGTGATCCAGAAGGTCTTGTAGCCCGCCTGTTTCATCAGGTTGATCAACGATGGATCGGTGAGGAAGCGGTCCGGGTTCTGCTGGTCACCGAACGTCAGGATCTGCTGCATCACCTCGATGGTGTAAGGGCGAGGCGAAACCACGTTGTGGAATACCGTCAGGCCTTTGTCGCTGGCCGCCAGAGCGTCGAGATTCGGGGTGGTCGGACGGTTGTAGCCATACAGGTGCATGTGTTCGCGGGTTGTGGATTCGCCCAGCACCAGCACCAAGGTGCGCGGTTCGGTACCGCTGCTGTCATGGAGATTTTTCAAGGGCGGCAACGAGGCGTTGCGGGCCAGCAGTGCCTGCATGTTGTCCAGTTGCTGGCGATACTGCCGGTAGCCGACCAACAACTGCCAGGGGACCGCCGGTTCCATGCGCTGCTCGACCTTTTCCATCGCGTCGGCAAAATTGCGCTGCTGATTGACCATCTGTTTGTAGAAGGGGTAGACGAGGTTCGCCGCCAACAGCAGAACAACTACCGGAACGCGACTGCGAAGAGGCAGCGAAACCGGGCGAATGCGCTTCCATAGCAGCACGGCGACCGCGGTGTACAGCAGCAGTGCCAAGCCCAGCCAGATACTGAAGTACTGGCTGAAGTACTCGCTCGCCTCTGCAGTGTTGGACTCGAACATCACGAAAATGACGCTTTGCGAGAACTCCTGGCGATAGATGCCGAAGTAGCTCAAGCCCACCAGGGAGGCGCCCCATAGCACCAGGCCAATCACTGCCGCGGTGGCGCGGGTGAAGCGCGGCAGCAATAACACCGGGGCAAGCCAGAGGCTGCTCAGGAACAAGGCGTCGCGAAAACCGGCAAAGCCTGTGGTACCGCTGAACAGCAAGAGCGCCTGGGTGACGCCGGAGAAGTACCAGAAGAACAGAAGTAGCCAGCCCAGGCCGGCCCAGTCCAGGCGTTTTGCGGTGGAAGGGGATGTAGTGTCTGACACGTTTGCCTCGTTGAACCATGGCGGCCGCGAGTCCTGCGGCTGCCGGAAAGGCCGTGACGCTAAAGGGAGGACTGTGAAAATAACGTCAACAGAAAGTCGCCGATGGGTCATTTCGAGGGAACTTTGCCAGCGCTTGGAGATTCCACCCAAGGGAGCTCTTTTTTGATGAGCGCCCCTGGGCCACCCCGAATGCGGAGACCAGCATGGCCAGACATATCATCCACTTCACCGGACCTATCAACTCGTCCACCTGTGGCAACCTGATCAGCACGTGCGGCAAGGCGATCCAGCAGGGCGCCGATGTGTTGCAGTTGAACATCGCCACAATGGGCGGTGAATGCAGTTACGGTTTCACCTTGTACAACTTCCTACGTAGCCTGCCCATCGCGTTGCATACCCACAACCTGGGTACCGTGGAGTCGATGGGCAACATTCTGTTCCTCGCGGGCGAGCACCGCACGGCCTGCAGCTACAGCAAATTCCTGTTCCATCCGTTTCACTGGACACTGCATGGCTCGGTGGACCATGCGCGGATGGCTGAGTACGCCATGAGCCTGGACTATGACTTGCGCCTCTATGCGCAGATCGTTGCCGAAAGAACCGAAGGCAGTGCCGAAGCCCTGGATGTACCTCGCTACCTGATGGCCTACCCGCGCATTCTGGGCCCCCACGAAGCGCTGCAAAGCGGGCTGATCCACGCCATCGACGAGCTCGCGATCGGTTCCGAGGCCACCCAATGGAGTGTGCATGCGTGAAACCCCTCTCAGTCGCTGAACAGCGTTTTGAATTTTCTGGAAAAACCCTGATCCATCAAAGGCTCATCCACGGAGAACAGGAGGCCCCCTGCGATGCCTAGCCCACAGCTGTATATCATCGACTATCAACTGCACGGCCAGCCGCGCAGCTTCATCATCCGCCTGGACCGGCTGGACAACGCCGACGCCTGGCATTGGGCCAGCTGTGACGCGGGGATCGGGGTGATTCCGAAGTTCGGCCGGGAAAAGCTCAGGAAAGTCAGCCGTCCGATGGCTGAGCGCTATGGCATCACCGAGGTCAGCTGGCGAGCTTCCGGTGACCGTCAGCGGCCCCCGCAGTGAGGCCTGCAGGGGGCGCGTTCGCACACTCAGGAGCGTTTGAGCACCAGGGTCAGGATGTCGTAGCTGGCGACCAGCTCGCCCAACTGGTTGGTGACCTCCACGTCCCAGGCCACCACGCCTTGGGGTTGGCCAAGAGGACTGGTCTTGCCTTGGTCGATCTTGCGCTTGCAGGTCAAGCGCGCCTGAATGGTGTCGCCAATGCCAACCGGGTTGATGAAGCGCAGGGTGTCCAGGCCGTAGTTGGCCAGCACGGGTCCGGCGCCTGGGGAGACGAACAGCCCGGCAGCGGCAGACAGCACGAAGTAGCCATGGGCGATGCGCTTGCCAAACTGCGATTGCTTGGCGGCGATCTCGTCGAAGTGAATGTAGAAATGATCGCCCGACAGGCAGCCGAAGTTGACCAGGTCGGCTTCGGTGACGGTGCGACGGTGCGTCAGCAGCGACTCGCCGATGCGCAGGTCGTCGAAATGGCGGCGGAACGGGTGAACTTCGGTTTCGATCACTTCAGCGCCGCGGACATACTCGCCGGTGACGGCGGTGAGCATGCTTGGCGAGCCTTGCACAGCGGCGCGCTGCAGGTAGTGCTTGACCGCACGCAAGCCGCCCAGCTCTTCACCGCCGCCCGCTCGGCCGGGGCCGCCATGTTTCAATTGCGGCAGCGGCGAGCCGTGGCCGGTGGACTCTTGCGCGGCCTCGCGGTCCAGCACCAACAGACGACCATGCCAGGCGGCTGCAGCCGGAATGGCCTTGGCTGCCACTGCACGGTCGGCGGTGACCAGCGTCGCCACCAGGCTACCTTTACCACGGGCGGCGAGAGCCAGGGCCTCGTCCAGGTCGTCATACGCCATCAGCGTGCTGACCGGGCCGAAGGCTTCGATATCGTGGGCTCCGCCCTCGGCGTGAGGATCCCGGGCCTGAAGCAGGGTCGGGGCGAAGAATGCACCCTCGGCAACACCTTCGCCCACTGGGGCAAAGCCATCACCCGCACCGAACAGCTGGTCGCAACTTTCCAGCAGGCTGCGTACGCGCTCGCCGACATCGCGCTGCTGGTCGTGGGACGCCAGGGCCCCCATGCGCACACCTTCGACCGAAGGATCACCCACCACCACCTTGCTCAAGCGTTCACGCAAGCGGGTAGCGACAGCGTCAAGGTGCTTGGCTGGAACGATGGCGCGGCGGATCGCCGTGCACTTTTGTCCGGCCTTGGTGGTCATCTCGCGCACCACTTCCTTGATGTACAGTTCGAACTCTTCGCTGTCCGGGGTGACGTCCGGCCCAAGTATGGCGCAGTTGAGTGAGTCGGCTTCGGCGGTGAAGGGCACAGAGTTGCGCACCAGGTTCGGTGTTACCCGCAATTTGGCGGCGGTATCGGCGGAACCGGTGAAGGTCACCACATCCTGGCCTTGCAGGCGGTCGAGCAAGTCGCCTGTGCTGCCGATCACCAGTTGCAGGCTGCCGGCCGGCAACAAGCCGGACTCGTTCATCAGGCGCACCACGGCTTCGGTAAGGTAGCTGGTGGAGGTCGCCGGCTTGACGATGCACGGCATGCCAGCCAGGAAGGTCGGGGCAAATTTCTCGAGCATGCCCCAGATTGGGAAGTTGAAGGCATTGATGTGCACAGCCACGCCGGCGCGCGGCACCAGGATGTGGCTACCGGCGAAATGGCCTTTTTTGCCCAATGGAATCGCCGGACCTTCATGCACCAGGTTGCCGGACGGCAGTTCGCGGCTGCCAATGCCTGCATAGGAAAACAGGGTGGCGTTGCCGCCTTCGATGTCGATCCAGCTGTCGGCGCGGGTAGCGCCGCTGTGGTGGGACAGGGCGTAGAGCTGTTCTTTGCGCTCGGCCAGGTAAAGGGCCAGAGCCTTCAGGCGGGCAGCGCGCTGCTGGAAATCCATGGCCATCAGTTCTGCAAGGCCACGTGCCCGGGCGAAGTCCATGGCTTCGGCGAAGTCCGGGCGCTCTTCGTGGCTATAGGCCAGGACGTGACCGTCCAGGGCACTGCGCAGCGCCTGGGCGCCGTGCTGGCCGATCCAGCGGCCGGCGATGAAACTCTGCAGGGTTGGGGCGTCGGACATGCTGTTCTCCTCAAGAAGGCGCTGTTACCACAGCGCCAGGGTGTAGCCGATGATCAGGCGGTTTTCGTCCACGGCATTGGTCAGGCCGTTGCCGGAACGGAAGGTGACGTTGCGCCAACGCAGGCTGACGTCCTTGAATGGGCCGCTCTGGATGACGTAGGTAAGGTCGGTGTCGCGCTCACGCTCACGACCATTGCTGAGCGTGGCGGTCTCGGCATGGCGGCCGTCGGTGTAGCGGGTCATGAAACTCAGGCCGGGGATGCCCATCGCCACGAAGTCGTAGTCGTAGCGCACTTGCCAGGAGTCCAGCCCGGCACGGGTGAAGGTGTTGTAGGTCACCAGGTTGACGGTGAACGGGTCACCGCCGTTGACGAATGGAAAGGCGCTGTCGCCGGACATCTGCTGCCAGGTGGCGGTGAACTTGTGGGCCTTCACACCCAGTGTGAACAGGGCGTTGAAGTTGCGGTTGTCGATGTTGCCCGCGCGCTCGGCACCGTCGCCGCGGCTGTCGAAGTAGCGCAGGTCGCTACGCAAGCTCACGCCTTCGCCCAGGGGCTGGGTGTGCACCAGGCCGACGAACTGCTGGCGGTAGATCTCGTCGAGCTTGGCGTAGTAGTAGCTGACAGTGGCCTGCGGGGTGATGGCGTAGCTGCCACCGGCCAGGTCCAGGTGATCGCTGCTGGCGGCGCCGTAGCCCATATCGTCGCGGCCGGACGAGTCGCGCAGGTTGACTTTGCTCAGGCGCCCGGCGTTGACGGTCAGCCCATCGATGTCCTGGCTGGTCAGCAGTCCGCCCTGGAAGGTCGACGACAGCAGGCGGGTGTCGTTGTACACCACCACTGGCAGGATCGGTTGCAAGGTGCCCAGGCGCAGCGTGCTCTTGGAGACCCGCACCTTGCCGGTCAGGCCCAACTCGCTGTAGTCATCCACCGGCTCATGGCTGTTCGGTCCGAACGGCAGCAGGCCGGTGTTGCGCCGGTCGCGGCTGGAGTCGAGCTTGATGCCAAGCTGGCCCATGGCATCCACACCAAAGCCCACGGGACTTTCGGTGAATCCCGATTCCAGTCGTGCGGTGAAACCTTGGCCCCATTCCTCGGCCTTGGCCTGGGGAGCGTTAGCCTGACGGAAGTCGCGGTTGATGTAGTGGTTGCGCAATTCCAGCCGTGCATGGCTGTCGTCGATGAAGTCCGCCATGGCCGGCAAGGGCAGGGCAAGTGTGGCGAGCCAGGCGGCTGAGGTCAGATGCGTGCGGTTCATTGTTTTTTTATCCGACATGATGCTGTTCTGGGGTCAGTGCTTGCTGGCGCCAGCGGCGCCGATACCGGTCATGGAGCGGATGAACTGCGCCAGGTAGCGCCCACGCTCCTCGCTGGCGCGCGCCGAGGTGTCTGTTACCGAGAACACCCAGGCGCAGAGGAAGGCCAGGCTCATGGAGAACAACGCGGGGTTGCTGTAAGGGAACAGCGCTTGTTCGTTGTGCAGCACGTTGACCCACACTGCCGGGCCCAGCACGACCAACACGATGGCCGAAACCAGCCCGGCCATGCTGCCGCACACTGCGCCTCGGGTGGTCAGGCCTTTCCAGAACATCGAAAGCAGCAGCACTGGGAAGTTGACCGAAGCGGCCACGGCCAGCACCAGTCCAGACAGGAAGGCGATGTTCTGCGACTCGAACACCAGTCCCAGCACGACCGCCAGCAAACCAATCACCAGCGTGGCGATACGCGAGACGCGCATTTCCTGCTGTTCGCTGGCCTGGCCCTTGCGCACCACGCACGCGTAGAGATCGTGGGACACGGCGGAGGCGCCGGACAGCGCAAGGCCGGCGACCACCGCTAGGATGGTGGCGAAGGCCACGGCCGAGATGAAGCCCAGGAACAGGTTGCCCCCCACGGCCTGAGCGAGGTGTACGGCGACCATGTTGCCACCACCGATGATCGCACCACTGGCGTCGCGGTAGGCTGGCTCGGTGCCGACCATGACGATGGCACCAAAGCCGATGACGATCAGTAGCAGGTAGAAATAGCCAATGAAACCAGTGGCATAGAACACACTCTTTCGGGCCTCCTTGGCATCGCTGACGGTGAAGAAACGCATCAGGATATGGGGCAGGCCGGCAGTGCCGAACATCATGCCCAGGCCGAGTGAGATAGCGTCGATAGGGTTCGACAGCAAGCCGCCAGGTGCCATGATCGCCTGCCCTTTGGCGTGCACCGCCACGGCATTGGCGAACATGGCCTCGGTGCTGAAACCGAAGTGCTTGAGCACCATGAAGGCCATGAAACTGGTACCCGACAGCAGCATCACCGCCTTGATGATCTGCACCCAGGTGGTGGCGAGCATGCCGCCGAAAGTCACGTAGGCGACCATCAGTACTCCGACCAGGATCACCGCATACAGGTAGCTGATGCCGAACAGCAGCTCGATCAGCTTCCCGGCACCGACCATTTGCGCCACCAGGTACATCAGCGCCACGGCCAGGGTGCCGAACGCCGAGCTCAGACGCACCGGCGTCTGCGCCAGGCGGTAGGAGACCACATCGGCGAAAGTGTACTTGCCCAGGTTGCGCAGGCGTTCGGCGATCAGGAACAGAATGATCGGCCACCCGGCCAGTACACCCAGGGCATAGAGCAAGCCGTCATAGCCGTTCATGAACATCATCGCCGAGATGCCCAGGAACGAGGCGGCGCTGATCATGTCGCCCGCAATCGCCAGGCCGTTCTGCATGCCGGTCAGGCCTCCGCCGGCGGTGTAGAAGTCGCTGGCCGAGCGCGTGCGCATCGCTGCCCAGCGAGTGACCAGCAGGGTAAAGCAGACGAACACCATGAACATCGAGATGGCAGTCCAGTTCATCGTGCGCACTCCTGCTTGACCTTGTCGTTCAGGGGGTCGAGGACGTTGTTGGCACGGTGCACGTAGAGGCCGGTCAGCGCGAAGGACAGCAACACCATCAGGACGCCCACCAGCATGCCGACGGTGGTGACGCCGCCGCTCAGGGACTGGCCCAGGGTGCTGGGGGAAAATGCCACCAGCAGCACGAAGCCGTAGTAAATCACCAGCATGGCCAAGGTCAGGCTGCCATTGAGGCGGCGCTTGGACCGGACCAGGTGCTGGAAGTCGGGGTGGTTGGCGATGCTGTCGATGTGTTCGGGTGTCATGGGAAGCGATCTCTGGGTGTTGTAATTGTTGTGTTGAGGTCACGCGGGTGTTGCTAGGCAGTTCAGCGCCATGGAGATCCCACAGCCGCTCCGGGAGAGGCTGCGGTAGGCCAGGTGTCAGAGCTGGTCGAAATCAAGGACCACCTTGTCGCTCACCGGGTAGGTCTGGCACGACAGCACATAACCGGCCGCCACTTCGTAGTCCTCCAGCGCGTGGTTACTGTCCATCTCGACTTCGCCCTCGATCACCCGACACTTGCAGGTGGAGCACACACCGGCCTTGCACGAGTAGGGCAGTTCGGCGCCGATGGCGTTGCCGGCGTCCAGCACGTTCTGGGTATTGCGCGGCAGGTCGAAGGTAAGGGCGCGGCCATCGCTGATCACGGTGATGTGGCTGAGCGCGGAGTCGACCTGGCGCGCCGCCTCGCGGGCTTCGCGACGGGCTTGGCTGCCAGCGGCGGCGAACAACTCGAAATGGATGCGCTCATTGGCCATGCCATTGGCCTGCAGACTTTCACGCACGGTTTCGGTCATCGCCTGTGGGCCGCAAACGAACGCGGCATCCAGGCTCGAAACATCCATCCAACGGGAGAACAGCTGGCCGCACTTGTCGGCATCGATGCGACCGTTGTAGAGGTCGACGTCCTGCTGCTCGCGGCTGAACACGAAAATCAGGTTCAGGCGGTCGAGGTAGCGGTTCTTGAGGTCTTCGAGCTTGTCGCGAAACAGCGCGCCGGAACTGGAACGGTTGCCGTAGAGCAGGGTGAAGCGGCTGTTCGGCTCGCTGGCCAGGGTGGTGGCGATGATCGACAGAATGGGGGTGATGCCACTGCCGGCAGCTACACCCAGGTAATTGCCCTGGCGCGTGGGGTCCAGCGGCACGAAGAAGCTGCCGGACGGCGGCATGACCTCCAGTTGCTGGCCGGCCTTGAGCGCCTCGTTGGCGAACGCCGAGAAGCGACCGCCTGGCACGCGCTTGACGGCCACACGCAGTTCGCCGTCCTGCACTGCGCTGCAGATGGAGTAGGACCGGCGGACTTCTTCGTCATTCAGTTGGGTGCGCATCACCAGGTACTGGCCTTGGGTGAAGCGGAACGTTTCCCGCAGGTGCTCGGGCACATCGAAGGCAATGGACACCGCATCACGGGTTTCGGGGCGCACTTGCTTGACGGTCAGGCTGTGAAACTGGCTCATGGTGGTCTCCACGGCTCAAATGCATTTGAAATAGTCGAACGGCTCCAGGCACTCGCGGCAGCGGTACAACGCCTTGCATGCGGTGGAGCCAAACTGGCTGAGCAACTCGGTGTGGCGACTGCCGCACTGCGGGCAGCACACCTGCGGCGGTTCGCCCAGCAGGCTGCGCTTGCTGGGGTTGCCCTCAGGGGGAGCGATGCCGTAGGCCAACAGGCGTTCTCTGCCTTGGGGGGTGATCCAATCGGTGGTCCAGGCCGGGGTCAGTCGACGCTCCAGCTGCGGCGCGGCAAAACCGGCTTGTTCCAGGGCATGACGAATATCGTCCTCGATCACCTCGGTGGCCGGGCACCCAGAGTAGGTGGGCGTGACCACCAGGTGCAGGTGACCGGCGCGCCAGTCGAGGTCCCGGACGATGCCAAGGTCGACGACGCTGACCACTGGCACTTCGGGGTCCATGACCTGCTCCAGCGTCTTCCAGGCGAGGGACAGGTCATCACCGCGCAGCGCACGGGCGCGACGGTCGCTGGTAATCAGCTCACCAGGTTGCATCGGGATATGCCCTTGGCAGGAACTGCATCTCGGCCAACAGCAAGCCCAGATGTTCGGTGTGCAGGCCTTTGCGACCGTCGAGGTAGAAGTGACTGGCGGCTTTGGGCAACGGCAGGTCGACCGAGTCGAATACCGTGCTCACCTGCTTGAGCCAGGCAGCGCCTACCTGAGTTGGATCAGCAGCGATACCCGCCTCGGCCAGCTGCACTTCGCCGTCGCTGCCGGTGTTCAGCTCGACCGTGAAACGCCACAGCGCTGCAATCGCATCGAGCATGCGTCGGCGGCTCTCGTCGGTGCCGCCCCCGAGGCGCTGTACCCACTCGCCAGAGCGGCGCAGGTGGTAGGTGACTTCCTTGACCGCCTTGGCAGCGATACCGGCGATCCGCTCGTCGCTGGATGCCTGAAGCTGCTGCAGCACGGCAAGGTGCCAGGCGTCGTAGAGGAACTGCTTGGTCATGGTGACGGCGAAGTCGCCATTGGGCTGTTCGACCAGCAGCAAGTTACGGAACGCCCGCTCGTCCCGGCGAAACGCCAGGGCATCGGCATCGCGGCCGTCATCGAGCAGTTCTGCAGCATATTCCAGCCAGTTGCGCGCCTGGCCGACCAGGTCGAGGCCGACGTTCATCAGGGCCAGTTCTTCTTCGAGGGCAGGGGCGCGGCCGCACCACTCGCACAAACGCTGGCCCTGGACCAGGGCGCTGTCACCCAGCAGAAGCAGATACGCAATGAGGTTTTGTTCGTGCATGGCGGGCCTCACATGTGTCCGACTTCGTCGGGCAGCTCATAGAAGCTGGCATGGCGGTACACCTTGTCGTCGGACGGGGCGAACAAGGGGTCTTTCTCATCGGGCGAGGACGCGGTGATCAAGGCCGAGGGAACCACCCAGAGGCTCACGCCTTCGCTGCGGCGGGTGTACAGCTCACGGGCGTTTTCGATCGCCATGGCGGCGTCGGCGGCATGCACGCTGCCGACATGCTTGTGGTTCAGGCCGTGCTTGCTGCGCACGAACACTTCATAAAGGGTCCAGACAGACATTTTCGATCTCCGCATCAATCGCCGCTCAGGCGGCGTTCTTGTTCTGTTGCTTGCGTGCATAGGCCACGGCCGCTTCGCGGACCCAGGCGCCATCCTCGATGGCCTTGCGCCGGGTGGCGACGCGCTCCTGGTTGCAGGGGCCGTTGCCCTTGATGACTTCGTAGAACTCGTCCCACTGGATTTCGCCGAAGTCGTAGTGGCCACGGGCTTCGTTCCACTTCAGCGCCGGGTCGGGTGCGGTGCAGCCCAGTAGCTCGAGTTGCGGTACGGTCTGGTCGATGAAGCGCTGGCGCAGTTCATCGTTGGTCTGGCGCTTGATTTTCCAGGCCATCGACTGGGCGCTGTTGGGCGAGTGCTCGTCGCTGGGGCCGAACATCATCAGCGCTGGCCACCACAGGCGGTTGATGGCGTCCTGGACCATGTCCTTCTGGGCCTGGGTGCCGTGGCGCATCATGGTCAACAGCAGTTCGTAGCCCTGGCGCTGGTGGAAGCTCTCTTCCTTGCAGATGCGGATCATGGCGCGGGAGTAGGGACCGTAGGAGGTGCGCTGTAGCACCACCTGGTTGACGATGGCGGCGCCATCGACCAGCCAGCCCACGGCACCCATGTCGGCCCAGCTCAGGGTCGGGTAGTTGAAGATGCTCGAATACTTGGCCTTGCCGCTGTGCAGCTTGGCGATCTCTTCGTCGCGGTCCGCGCCGAGGGTTTCCATGGCGCTGTAAAGGTACAGACCGTGGCCGGCTTCGTCCTGGATCTTGGCCATCAGTTGCAGCTTGCGCTTGAGGCTCGGCGCGCGGGTCACCCAGTTGCCTTCCGGCAGCATGCCGACGATTTCCGAATGGGCGTGCTGGGAGATCTGCCTGATCAGCGTCTGGCGGTAGGCCTCGGGCATCCAGTTCTTGGCTTCGATCTTGACTTCGGCGTCGATCTTCTCCTGAAAGTTGCGCTCCTCGGGCGACATCTCCTCCAGTGACTTGACGCGCTTGACTCCGGTTTCCACTAGCTGTGCGTACATGTTCCGACTCCTGCTAAGGCATGAGTCATTTGTAAGCGATACAAAACATAACGTCAAACTGTTTTATGTGTATCACGTAACGTTTGTGTATCGCTTTGCCTGTCTGGAGTCTTGAGGTGGCCAATGAATCGAGCGCCGCCCGCGCGGCGCTCTATCTGAGGCACACCAAAAAATCAGCTGGCCAACCGTTTGTCATACACATGACAGGCCTTGCCCTCGGAACGCTTGAGCGTCCCGCAGGGCTGTAGCCGCACTTGGGTGCTGATACCGATGTAGGTCTTGATCTGCTTGGTCAGCTCGCCGGTCAGCAGTTTGCGCTGCGCCTCGTCCAGGTGCTGGCACTCGGCACGCAGCTCGACATGCACTTCGACACTGTCCAAGTTTCCGTTGCGATACAGATGAATCTCGTATAGCTCTGAAAGCTGTTTTATTTTGAGTACCTGCTCTTCGATCTGCGTCGGGAACACGTTCACCCCACGGATGATCAGCATGTCGTCACTGCGCCCAGTGATCTTGCCAATCCGTCGCATCGGCCTGGCCGTGCCGGGCAACAAGCGGGTGAGGTCGCGGGTGCGATAACGCACCATCGGTAGCGCCTCCTTGCTTAGCGAGGTGAACACCAACTCGCCCAATTGCCCGTCTGGGAGCACCTGGCCGGTTACCGGATCGATGATCTCGGGGTAGAAGTGGTCCTCCCAGATGGTCGGGCCGTCCTTGGTCTCGATGCATTCCATGGCCACGCCTGGCCCCATGATTTCCGACAGGCCATAGATGTCCAGGGCGTCGATGCCCAGGCGCTGTTCGATGGAACGACGCAACTCGTCGGTCCAAGGCTCGGCGCCGAAGATGCCCAGACGCAGCTTGAGGTCCTGTGGGTCGATGCCTTGGCGCTCGATTTCATCGGCCAGGTTCAGCATGTAGGACGGCGTGACCATGATGATATCGGGCTGGAAATCGCGGATCAGCTGCACCTGCTTCTCGGTCTGGCCGCCGGACATCGGGATGACCGTGCACCCTAGACGCTCGGCGCCGTAATGGGCGCCCAGGCCGCCGGTGAACAGGCCGTAGCCATACGAGACGTGTACCTTGTCGCCCTTGCGCCCGCCAGCGGCACGAATCGAACGGGCAACCACATTGGCCCAGGTGTCGATGTCGTTCTGGGTGTAACCCACCACCGTGGGTTTGCCGGTGGTGCCGCTGGATGCATGCAGGCGCACGACCTCTTGCTGGGGCACGGCGAACATGCCGTAGGGGTAGTTGTCGCGCAGGTCGTTCTTGCCGGTGAAGGGGAACTTCGCCAGGTCTTCCAGGCACTTGAGGTCATCGGGGTGGGCGCCGCATTCGTCGAAGCGCTGGCGGTACAGTGGCACGTTGTCGTAAGCGTGCTTCAGGCTCCAGCGCAGTCGCTCTAGCTGATGCTGGCGCAGGGCGTCGATACTGGCGGTTTCCATCGGGTCCAGCAGGGCACGATCGGCATCATGGTACATGTTCATGGCTTCACTCGAATTGTTCTTGTACGCCGGCGGTTTCTCTGAAAGCGCCTGGGCCGTGAGTGTCATGGGCGCAGCATAACCGGCTGCGCCGTCCTGGGTAACAAGCCGTTGGTCAGAGGCGCTCGATGACCATGGCAATGCCTTGGCCGACACCGATGCACATGGTGCAGAGGGCGTAACGGCCGTGGGTGTTTTCAAGCTCGTGCAGGGCGGTGGTGACCAGTCGCGCGCCACTCATGCCCAACGGATGCCCCAGGGCGATGGCGCCGCCGTTTGGGTTGACCCGCTTGTCGTCATCGGCCAGGCCCAGTTCGCGCAGCACCGCCAGACCTTGCGCAGCGAAGGCTTCGTTGAGTTCGATGACGTCCATGTCGGCCAGGGACAGACCGGTCAACTCAAGCACCTTGCGCGTCGCCGGTACCGGGCCAATACCCATGATGCGCGGCTCCACGCCCGCCACCGCCATGCCGACGACCCTGCCGCGAGCCTTGAGTCCGTAGCGCTGAGCGGCGGCAGTGGTGGCCAGCAGCAGCGCGCAGGCTCCGTCGTTCACCCCCGAGGCATTGCCCGCGGTGACGCTGCCGCCTTCGCGAAACGGCGTGCCAAGCTTGGCCAATTGTTCCAGTGTGGTGTCGCCGCGAGGGTGTTCGTCCTGTTCGACGCGCTTGGCCGGGCCTTTGCGCTGGGCGATCTCCACGGGCACGATCTCTTGTGCCAGACGACCGCTGGCCAGCGCTGCTGCGGCCTTTTGCTGGCTGCGCAAGGCGAAAGCGTCCTGGTCGGCGCGAGAGATACCGAACTGGGCGGCAACGTTTTCTGCTGTTTCGGGCATCGAGTCGATGCCATATGTGGCCTGCATCAGCTGGTTGACGAAACGCCAGCCGATGGTCGTATCAAACAGCTCTGCGCTGCGGCCGAAGGCTTGCTCGGACTTGCCCATGACGAAGGGCGCTCGCGACATCGACTCGACACCACCGGCCAGCATCAGCCCCGCCTCGCCGCAGCGCAGGGCACGAGCAGCGTTACCGATGGCATCCAGGCCTGAGCCGCACAGGCGGTTGATGGTGGTCCCGGGCACCGCAATGGGTAGGCCAGCCAGCAATGTGGCCATGCGCGCGACGTTGCGGTTGTCTTCGCCGGCCTGGTTGGCACATCCGAGGATCACATCGTCGATAGCCTGCCAGTCCAGCTCGGGGTGACGCTGCATGAGCGCCTTGATCGGCACCGCTGCCAGATCGTCTGCACGCACTGCGCTCAAGGCGCCCGCATAGCGGCCAATCGGGGTACGAACGGCATCGATGATCAATGCATCGAAGCGCATGGGTTCAGTCATCTTGCGTCTCCTGCGTCAGCACCGTGCCGCGCACTTTGTAGGATTTGCCGTGGAACAGGGCGATCAGCTCGCCGTGTTGGTTTTCAATGCGCACGTCGTACAGGCCTGTGCGGCCTTTACGGGTGAGCTCGATGGCCGTTGCCGTGAGTTGGTCGCCGAGCCGTGCGGGGGCGACGTAGTCGATGCTGCAGCCCGACGCGACCGTTGCCTCGTCGTAGCTGTTGCAGGCGAAGGCGAACGCCGAATCGGCCAATGCGAATAGAAAGCCGCCGTGGCAGGTGCCATGCCCCTGGATCATGTCGGCGCGTACCGTCATGCCAAGGCGCGCCTTGCCGGCAGCGATGTCTTGCAGACCGATGCCCAGGCTCTGGCTGGCCTGGTCGCGGGAGAACATGGCATCGGCGCAGGCCTGGGCGAGTTCGTCGGGCGTGCGTTGAGGTTCAGTCATGCAGGCGGCCTCCATTGGCATTGCTGCGTCGCAGCAGCAGGGAAGGGCGATAGCGGCTTTCGCCATAACTGCGTTGCAGGTTGTCGAGCACGCGCAGGGTGTAGTCGACACCGATGTGTTCGGCCCAGGCCAACGGGCCGCAGGGGTAATTGACCCCGGCGCACATGGCCAGGTCGATGTCGGCTGCCGTGCCGACGCCTTGCAGCACGGCATCGGCGGCTTCGTTGGCGAGCATGGCGACTGTCCTAAGCACCACCAGGCCGGGCAGGTCGGCCACAGCGGTGACCTGCAAGCCTGCACGTTGCAGCAGGGCCACTGCCTGATCCCGAGCGGCAGGGCAGGTGCCGGCAGCGCAACCGATGGCAAGACGGGTTGCAGTGGCATAGTCCAGGGCCAGGTCGAGCAGCACCAAGTTGCTCAGGCCATCCTCGCGTGCGCGCTGGCTGGCCAGGCGGCCATCGCTCAAGGCCAAGGTGGCGTCGCCGACGCGCAGCAGTCCCTTGCCTGCACGCTCGGTCACGCTGACACCTGCCGCGCGCAGGCGGTCAAGCAGCGGCTGCATCACCCCCAGATGACCTTCGACCACACAGTGTTCGACCTTTGCCGCACTCTGCAGTACCGATGCCGGGGGGCGCTCGGCTCCTTCGGCGTAGCTATAAAAGCCTTGCCCGGATTTGCGGCCCAGGCGGCCTGCATCCACCAACTCTTTCTGCACCAGCGAAGGCTGGAAGCGGAAGTCACCATAGAAGGCGTCGAACACCGAGCAGGTCACGGCATAATTGACGTCATGGCCGATCAGGTCGGTCAGCTCGAAGGCGCCCATGCGAAAACCGCCTGCATCGCGCAACAACGCATCAAGGCTCGCACAATCGGCGGCGCCTTCTTGCAGCAGTCGCAGGCTCTCGGCGTAGAAAGGACGTGCCACACGGTTGACGATGAACCCCGGCGTCGAGCGGGTATGCACCGGCGTCTTGCCCCAGGCTTTGGCGGTCTTGTACAGGGCGTGCGCCAACGCCGGGTCGGTCGCCAGGCCGGAGACGATCTCTACCAGTGCCATCAATGGCGCCGGGTTGAAGAAATGCATGCCGATCACATTGTGCGGGCGCTCAAGGCCAGCCGCCAGGCTGGTGATGGACAAGGAAGAGGTGTTGCTGGCCAGAATGCAGTCGTCGGCGCACAGGGTTTCGAGCTGACGCAGCAGGCTTTGCTTGACCTGGAGGTTCTCCACGATGGCCTCGACAACGAGACGTGCGTCTGCCAGTTCGGCGAGGGTCTCGACCGGTTTCAGGCGGCCGATGATGGTCTCACGGGCCTGACCCTGCAGCTTGCCTTTGTCGACCAGGCGTCCAAGCTGGCGGTCGATTCCTGCAATGGCCTGGGCGGCCGCGCCTGGGCGGTTGTCGTACAGCTTGACCGGGTGGCCAGCCTGGGCGGCCACCTGGGCGATACCTGCGCCCATGGCGCCGGCACCGATCACGGCAACCTGGGCAGTGATGGCGAGTGCGCTCATGTTCAATGCCCCTCGAACGCGGGTGTGCGCTTGTTCATGAACGCGCTTACACCTTCGCGGTAGTCATCGCTACGCCCAGCCAGGCGCTGCAGGTCGCGTTCGAGTTCCAGTTGCTGATCGAAACTGTTGTCGAAGCTGGCGTTGAGGCTGCGCTTGATCAGGGCAAGGCCGTAGGTAGGCTGGGTGGCCAGGTGACGGGCCAGGGTAAGGGCTTCGTCACGCAGGTCTGCGTCATCGACGACGCGATGGATCATTCCCCAGCGCTCGGCTTGCTCGGCGCTCAGTCGCTCGCCCAACAGGGCCAGGGCCTTGGCGCGAGCCATACCGACAAGGCGCGGCAACAGCCAGGTACCGCCAGAATCCGGAACCAGACCGATCTTGCAGAAAGCCTGGATGAAACTGGCCGAGCGGGCTGCCAGCACCAGGTCGCAGGCTAACGGAATATTTGCCCCGGCGCCGGCAGCGACGCCGTTGACGGCACACACCACAGGCATCGGCAGGTCACGCAAGGCGCGCACCAGCGGGTTGTAGAACTGGTCGATGGATTCACCCAGGTCAGGCATCGCCGCTCCCGGCGCGACATTGCGGTCTGAAAGATCCTGGCCAGCGCAGAACCCGCGGCCCTCGGCGGTCAGCAACAGGACCCGCGCCTCGGCGCTCTGGCGTACCTGCTTGATGGCTTCACGTACCTCCATGTGCATTTGCGTATTGAAGCTGTTCAGCTGTTGCGGACGGTTCAGTGAGAGGAGGGCGACACCGTCCTCGATGGAAAACAGGATGTGCTCGAAGGTCATGGCGGACTCGCTGTGTCGAACGATAAAGAAGGGGGATCAACGGCCTGTGAACCGGGCCGGGCGTTTTTCCATGAAGGCGCGTACGCCTTCGTCGCGGTCAGCGGTTCCGGCGAGCAACGTGAACGCATGGCGCTCGAAGCGCAGACCGCTGGCAAGGTCGATATCGCCGGCCTTGAGCAGGGCCTCCTTAGCCAGTCGCACGGCCAGGGGGGCTTTGGCGGCGATGCTTCGGGCGACCTGTAAAGCACGCTCTACAGTCAGTTCCGGCTGAGTGATTTCACTGACCAGCCCGGCCTGCAAGGCATGGCGGGCGCCAATGGCCTCGCCTGTCAGCACCATCTGCATGGCCAGCGGTTTGCCGACGGCACGCAGCAAGCGCTGGGTGCCGCCGGCGCCTGGAATGATGCCGAGGTTGATTTCGGGCTGGCCGAAGCGGGCATCCTCGCCAGCGATGACAATGTCTGAGCACATCACCAGCTCGCAGCCACCGCCCAGGGCATAGCCATTCACGGCGGCGATCAATGGCTTGGCAAAGGTTGCGATCCGCTGCCAGTGCGCAACGCGGGGATCGTTGAGGATGCCCACCAGATCACGCTCGGCCATCTCGCGAATATCGGCACCGGCGGCGAAAGCCTTGCGGCTGCCGGTCAGCACGACCACCTGGGTGTGCTCGTCGCGTTCGGCGTCTTCAAGCTCGGCGGCAAGCTGCTCCAACAACTCGGTGCACAGGGCATTGAGGGCTTCTGGCCGTTGCAAGGTGATCAGACGCACGCCGCTTTCAGGGGCCTGCACATCAAGGTAACGAGGCATGTCGTATTCCTCAGGCTGCTCGCGCGGCGCAGTGGATGGCCGGCTTTTATTGGAATTGTTTGCAGGGGCGCGGCACGAACCACGCTCAGGTATTTCAGTATATGCCTTATGCGATACACAATATCAAGCATGAATACGTGATTATGTATCCAATAGTGCGCGTGATGCATTGATGGAACCGCGGTTTGACCTGACGAAATCCCGCAGAAAATGGTTGAAAGGCGATTTCTGGCGGGCGCTAATCACGCGCATCCACGCTGAAAAAAGCGATACATGGATGATGGCAATTGACGAAAAATATCGAAGTGATACAAGATCAGGCAACGCTTCAAATCATTTCTGGAGGTGCGAGATGCCTTGCTATCGTTTGGACGGGCTGACCCCCGTCATCCATCCAACCGCCTACGTGCACCCCAGTGCGGTACTGATTGGCGATGTGATCGTTGGCCCTGATTGTTATGTAGGCCCACTGGCGTCCTTGCGTGGGGATTTCGGTCGAATCGTGCTCAAGGAAGGCGCCAACCTTCAGGACACCTGCGTGATGCATGGTTTCCCAGGGGGCGACACCGTCATCGAGCGAAACGGCCATGTTGGCCATGGCGCAGTGCTGCATGGTTGCCAGGTGGGGGAAGACGCTCTGGTGGGCATGAATGCCGTGGTCATGGATGGTGCGCGCATCGCACCCCGCTGCATCGTCGCCGCCGCGGCCTTCGTCAAGGCCGGCTTCGAATGTCCCGAGCAGAGCCTGGTGGTCGGCTCACCAGCGCTAGTCAAACGTTCGTTGAGCGAGCAGGAAGTGGCGTGGAAACAGCGGGGTACCGAGGCGTATCAGCAACTGACCCGGCGCTGCATGGCGGCACTGGTTGAGTGCCCACCCTTGAGCGAAGTGGAAGCGCAGCGCCCGCGCATGGGTGATTCGGGCTTCAGGCCCAAGAGCGAGGCGGGCGCATGAGTGTGGGCGCGCTCGGCAATGGCCAGGCAGCCCGCCGCACAGGTATAGTCGGTACTTTATCTGCGCACAGTTCCTCCATGAGCAACCTTGCCCCACTCAATACTCTGATCACTCGCTTTCAGGAACAGACGCCGATTCGCGCCAGTTCGCTGATCATTACCCTGTACGGCGATGCCATCGAGCCCCACGGCGGCACCGTGTGGCTGGGCAGCTTGATCAACCTGCTGGAGCCGATCGGCATCAACGAGAGGTTGATTCGCACGTCGATCTTTCGCCTGACCAAAGAGGGATGGCTCACGGCCGAAAAGGTTGGCCGACGCAGCTATTACAGTTTGACCGGCACCGGCCGCCGACGCTTCGAGAAAGCTTTCAAGCGGGTCTATAGTCCAAGCCAGCCAGCGTGGGACGGTGCCTGGACACTGGTGCTCCTGTCGCAGCTGGAAGCGGTCAAGCGCAAAAACGTGCGCGAAGAGTTGGAGTGGCAAGGCTTTGGCGCGATCGCCCCCAACGTGTTGGGCTGCCCCCGTGCCGACCGTACCGACCTCGCCGCGACCTTGCGCGAGCTCGATGCCGACGAGGACAGCATCGTCTTCGAAACCCATGCCCAGGAAGTGCTGGCCTCCAAGGCCATGCGCGCGCAAGTTCGCGAGAGCTGGCGCATCGATGAACTGGGTCAGCACTACAGTGAATTCATCCGCTTGTTCAGGCCGTTGTGGCAGGGACTGAAGGAGCAGGAACAACTGGACGCCCAGGACTGCTTCCTGGCGCGCACCCTGTTGATCCACGAGTACCGTCGTTTGCTGCTGCGCGACCCGCAATTACCAGACGAGCTGTTGCCAGGGGACTGGGAGGGCAGGGCCGCACGCCAGTTGTGCCGCAACCTGTATCGTTTGGTATTTGCCAAGGCTGAAGAATGGCTAAACAGCGCACTGGAGACCGCAGACGGGCCGTTGCCAGAGGTGGGGGAGAGTTTCTACAAGCGTTTTGGTGGCTTGGTGTAGATGATGCGCTTTCTTTACCAGGCCTTAGTCAAGGCGAAAACAGCCGCGGAAGCGGAGTTTACGGGTTGTAAATGAGCGTTCCGAGGCTGTTTTCAACGCAGCATCACCGAGTATGAAGGCTTTTCGAACAGAGCCTATGAAGCAGAGGCGGTCTTGATGCCGTTGGGCACATGATAGGTTGGCCAAGGTCACCAGCGACCAATTGCGAGCAACCGCGCCTAGACGGATGCGTCGGGGTGCTCCGGGACTTGCAATTGACCAAGGTTCACCGACAATAGCCTCGCCCTCTGCAAGCCAACTGGAATGCCCCGTACCATGATGCTTACCCAGCAATTTTCTGATATCGCCCTGGCCGACACGCTATTCGTGTTCGCCCTAGAGGCAGAAGCTGGCAACCTGTTCACTGGCATGAACACCGTGTTCACCGGTATCGGCAAGGTCAACGCCGCCATCGGCCTGACCAAGGCCATTCAGCAGCGCAAACCCAAGCTCATCGTCAACCTCGGGTCGGCCGGCAGCCAGGGGCACGGCAAGGGTAGCTTGGTTTGCTGTACCCGTTTCGTGCAGCGTGACATGGATGTGACGCCGCTGGGCTTCGCCCGTTACCAGACGCCACTGTCGGAGATACCCGTGGTGCTGGAATATGGCGTTGCGCTGCCAGGGATCGCCCAAGGCATCTGCGGCAGTGGCGACAGTTTCGAGGTCAACCACGGCCAAGCCCCTTACGATGTGGTCGATATGGAGGCATATGTCCTGGCATTGATCGCGCGCGGGGAGGGCATTCCTTTTGTTTGCCTGAAGTACATTTCCGACGATGCGGGCGACGACGCGGCCAATGACTGGTCGGTGCAGGTGCACCTGGCTGCCGAAGCGTTCAAGCGTGTGCTGCTCGACTGACGTTCTAAACTGTCGCGAACGGGCGATAAGACGTTTTCGTACCTTCTGATTGTCGACAGCTGGCGCGCTACGGGAGTTTCGCGAAGTGCACACGTTTGTAATGGAAGCGAGATTGAATAACCCAAACTTTATTAAGGGTGGAGTCGGGTTATTCAACGGACGGGGATTTACTATATCTTAATTACACTAAATGATTATTTAGTCGAGTTAAAGGAAAAACGCCGGCAAGTGAATTTGCCGGGGACAACGTCAGAGCAGCGGTATTGCTGCCTTCAACTGGATGTTTTTGCTGATGTTGTAGCCTACCACGCGCCATTGATCATCCTCTTCGACGAGCAACACAACTTCAATCACTTCGAGATTAGAAAAGGACGACTGTATCTGGACCGCGGCGTAGAGCCCTGGCGGTGCATCAGGCATTTCTCGAGTGAAGCTGATCTGTGCATGGTTACGATGTTTGAACTCGCCAACACCCGTGCGCAAACCACTGATGCCTTTGACCCAGTTGGACTCGGAGGTCGACGCCTTCAGCGCCGAACCGGCTGGGAGCCAAGTCAAATCGGCCCGTCCTTCATCGAGCAACATCAGGAACTCTAAGGCTCTGCTAACGATAACGCGCTGTTGCGGCGTGATAGCGGCATCTGGCTGGAGTGCCGGCACAACGACCGGAATGACTGGAGCGTTGGTATTGATTGAAACATCGCATGCTGAGAGTAACGACAGGCAGATAATCAGAGTGACGGATTGCTTCATGCAAATAGAGCCTCGTGGCGTAGAGCGGGCGTGATAGGCATTAG
This sequence comes from Pseudomonas taiwanensis DSM 21245, assembly GCF_000425785.1. Taxonomy (GTDB): domain Bacteria; phylum Pseudomonadota; class Gammaproteobacteria; order Pseudomonadales; family Pseudomonadaceae; genus Aquipseudomonas; species Aquipseudomonas taiwanensis. The sequence goes on along the minus strand of NZ_AUEC01000014.1, from coordinate 92,113 downwards.
AGCGGATTGGGGTCGAGACGGATAGTCGAAGGTTGGGATCGGGCTTGTAGTATGAAGAGTGATTCTTGCATCACCACCTAGCTCAGGTGCCTGCATATGGATCTGCGCATAATGCGTATTATGTTAAATACAGTGTCACGTTCGAGCGCTCTTGATAAACTCGCCTCAATTGTTCGCGAGCCCTGTCGCGTCAAAGAATGTCTCACGCGATAGGATGTAGTGCCTTGTCGACCGATCAGAACCTGATATTCAAAGCTCCTGCAACCACCCGCGCACAGGCTGTCGCCGACCGTGGCAAGGCACAAGTGGCCCCTACCGGCGTGCAACCTGCCTTGTACCGCGCCGATATCGATGGGCTGCGTGCCGTTGCCGTCCTGCTGGTGCTGATTTTCCATGCTGGACTGGCGGTGTTCCCTTCCGGGTTCATCGGCGTCGATATCTTCTTCGTGATCTCCGGCTACCTCACCACCTCGATCATCCTGAGCGCGGTCGGCCGGGGTGACTTCAGCCTTGGGCAGTTCTATGTCAAGCGTTTGTGGCGCCTGCAGCCAGCGATATTGGCGCTGTTGATCGTTACGCTCGGCGCGGCCAGTGCGCTGTATCTGCCCAAGGACTTCATCGACTTTCTCAAAAGCGAGAAGTACACCAGCCTGCTGCTGTCCAATCAGTATTTCTCCAAGTCCACCGACGGCTATGCCACCGCCGAGGCGGCGACCCTGCCCTTGCTGCACACCTGGTCGCTGGCCATAGAATGGCAGTGGTACATCTTCTTGCCGCTTGGGTTGCTGGTACTGACGCGCCACCTGAAGCCCCATCGATTGAAAACCGCTGTTGTGGTGCTGACCATCGTCTCCATCGGCATTACACTGTTCATCGCAAGAACATCCCCGGATAAAAGCTACTACGCGTTCCTGGCGCGGATCTTCGAGCTGCTGGTCGGCTCGTGCACGGCCGTGTTCGCTAACGACCGCCTCCGCCTCGGCCGTGTCAGCGCGTCCGCACTGGGGCTAGGCGCCTTTGGCGCGGTCTTGTACAGCGCCACACTATCCATACCGACCACCGCCTATCCTGGCTTCCCCGCCATCGTGATCTGTTTGGCGACGGCGGTACTGGTCTCGAGCCAGGTTGGGCAAGTGGGCATCACGTCAAGGCTGCTGTCATGGTCACCGCTGGTATTCGTCGGAACGATTTCCTACTCGCTATACCTCTGGCACTGGCCTGTCATCGCCATCGTGGAGTACCTGGGAGTTGTAAAGACGCCGGCCATCCTTGCTGGCTACTTCATCGCCTCGTTTGCCCTGGGCACCACCTCGTACTACCTGATCGAAAAGCCCCTGCGCCGTACCCGGCTGGGTTTGGGCAAGACGCTGCTCCTGCTGCTCGTCGTACCGGCCATCGCGTTTTCGGCGCTGTACTCGGCGGGCAAGGCCGCCGATGGCTGGCTGGAGCGTTTCGGCAGTGACCCGGCAAACATCCTGCCGCGCCTGAAGGCAAGCGAAATACCCAAGCGCAAGCCGTGCCTGGGCGGTGCCAGCGATGGCTCTGATAGCAGCTGTCTGCTCGGGCACGTCAACGCTAGCACCACCGCGCTGTTGATGGGCGATTCCTATTCCAACCACTTCTGGGGCTTTATTGACACGCTGGCCAAAGACGCCAACGTCTCCGTCATGGCCCAAGGCAGCCCAGGGTGCCTGGCTCTGCCGGATGTCTATCTCTACGACTGGTGGAAGTACAAGAACACACTCTACAAGAAGTGCCATGATGCCGCCGCCGAGTACCACAAGCTGATTGCTCGCAGCCACTACGACTACGTGATCATCGGCCTGACCTGGGAGACCTACGCCGACAGCAGTGCAGTGGTGTTGTCGATCGATGACCAACGCTCCCAGGCCCTGTCGCGCGATCGCATGAAAGCCGCCCTGCTCAAGAGCCTCGATATCATAGCGCGCTCCGGTGCCAGGCCCGTACTGATCAAGAGCAACATCGTCATGCCCGAAGGCGCCAATGACTGCCTGTACCGCTGCATCAAGCTCAGGGGCACGATCGAGGAGCATCATTGCGCGACGAGTATCGCGCAACCGGAAGAAAACCCCTGGCTTGCGCAGTTGTTCCGGGAAGTTAAGCAAGCACATCCGGACTTGCTGATCATCGACCCCAAGGACGTGCAGTGCGTCGATGGCCAGTGCAAGCTGTCGATCGACGGCCTGCCGATCTACCGGGACATCGGGCACATCACCGATTTCGCCTCCACGGCAATGGGCAAGCTGTATTTACAGGCCAAGGGCAATCCCTTTGCCCAATCCAAGCCTTGAACCCCAGGCCGGACAGCCGCTGCATCTGCCTGTCCGGCCGCGAACGGCCAAGCGCTAGAGGCCCGGTTCACTCAAGCCTGGTTAGCTGTCGTCATCAAGCAACAACCACTCGCCGGGCATCCCTTCGTATCGTTTGAGGCGGTACGCCGAGACCGCGAATGAACACCTCGCGCATATGCCGGCGATCCCTGAATCCGGTTTCCTTCGCCACCACGTCCAGGCTGTGTCGGCTCTGCTCTATCATCAAGCGGGCTGCCTCCAGGCGCAAACGTTCCACGGCCTTGGCCGGAGATTGTCCCGTCTCGGCAGTGAATACGCGGGTAAACTGGCGGGGGCTCAAATGCACGGTTTCGGCCAGTTCCTCGACACTCAACGGGCGATTCAGATTCTTGCGCGCGAAATCCAGGGCGCTTTGAATTCGATCTGACTTCGGCGAAAGCGTCAGCAGTTCGGAATGTTGGGACTGCCCACCGGAGCGGCGTTGATGCATCACGAGCTTTCGTGCCACTGATCTGGCCATCTCAGTGCCCAGATCCTTTTCCACCATACCCAGCGCCATATCCAGGGCGGCGGTCATGCCCGCAGACGTCCAGATCTGTCCGTCCACAATGAATATCCGATCTTCTTCGACCTCGATCTTCGGGTGAAGCTCACGCATTTTTTTCGCATAGGCCCAGTGCGTGGTGGCGCGCCGGTTATCCAGTACCCCCGCCTGGGCCAAGACGAAACAGCCGGTACACAGCCCGGCCGTGCGCCGGGCACCGTCGACAAATCCTCGCACGCTGGCCAGCACTTCCTCACTCGGCGGCGTCAACGGGGTCAATGTTCCCGTAACCATCCAGGTGTCAGCCAGGCCAGGTGTTCCTAGTGGGAGCGTATCCATGTACATCCCCAGTGAAGAGCGGACGGTGCCGCCTTCGATGGAAAAATTCTGGATCTTGTAAACGGCTTCGCCCGCGACGATGTTCGCAAACTCGAATACGGCCTGCGTCGCCAACGACATGATCTGGAAGCCTTCGGTGATCAGATAGCCGACCCGGTGCACAGTGGAAGCTCCAATAGGTGATGACCTAAAAACGTATCCTATACGTCGTTTGAGACGAAAGCGATCGACTGCATCATGCGTCCATATCAAACAGCGGAGCACGACCATGACGCAGCAATCAAAAGGCACTGCCCTCATCACCGGCGCCTCCACCGGCATCGGCTCCATCTACGCAGAACGCCTGGCCCGCCGGGGATACGACCTGGTACTGGTCGCCCGTAATCGGGAGCGCCTCAACACCTTGGCAAATCGGCTCACCACCGAAACCCGCCAGAGCGTGGAAGTCTTCCCGGCAGATCTGGCCAACCCGGAAGAACTGGCCAAGGTGGAACACAAATTGCGCGAGGACGCCACCGTCACCTTGCTGGTGAACAACGCTGGGATCGGCACCCACACCAGCCTGCTGGAAAGTGACGTGGAACGGATGGCCGAAATGATCACCCTCAACGTCACCGCCCTCACCCGCCTTACCTATGCCGCTATCCCGGGATTTGTAGCCCGCAATCAAGGCGCCGTGATCAACATCTCGTCCATCGTTAGCCTGGCGCCAGAGCTGCTCAATGGCGTTTACGGCGGCAGCAAGGCGTATGTCACTGCCTTCACGCGGTCTTTGAGCAAGGAGCTCGCGGACAAGGGCATCCAAATTCAGGCGGTGCTGCCAGGGGCGACTGCCACCGACTTCTGGCAAATCGGCGGTTTGCCGGTCGAGCACCTCGACCCGGGGATCGTGATGTCGGCCCAGGATCTGGTGGACGGGGCCCTGCAAGACTTCGACGACCAGGTACTCATCTCCATCCCCTCAATGCACGACCTTCAGGCATTCGAACGCTACGAAGCCAGCCGGCAACACCTGTTCAGCCAGCTGTCGAGCAATCGGCTTGCCCCGCGTTACACCACCAACTGATCGGAAAAAGGAAACGGATCATGAAACTCAGTGCTAACACCATTTTCATCACCGGTGGAACTTCAGGCATCGGCCGAGCCTTGGCAGAGGCCTTCCATCAGCGCGGCAACAAAGTGATCGTTGCGGGGCGCCGCCAGGCACTGCTGGATGAAATCGCCCAGGCCAACCCAGGCATCGATACCGTGCGCCTGGACATCAACGATCCGCAGCAGATCAAGGCGGTGGCCCAAGAAGTGATCCGCCGCCATCCTTCACTGAACGTGATCATCAACAATGCCGGCGTGATGCCATTCGACAACCCGGCCTCAGGAGACCATGACGACGAACAAGCAGTGAGCCTGCTACAGACCAACCTGTTGGGCCCGGTACGCGTCAGCGCTGCCTTCGTCGAGCACCTCAAGCGACAACCGGATGCCTACATCATCAACAACAGCTCGGTACTGGCCTACCTGCCGCTAGCGGCCACCGCGCTGTATTCGGCGACCAAGGCGGCCATACACTCCTACTCGCTGTCACAGCGATTCAGCCTGCGTGACACCAGCGTCAAAGTGTTGGAAATCGCGCCGCCTTGGGTCGACACCGACCTGATTCACAAGAGCGGTGATGAGCGTGCCATGCCATTGGGCGACTTCATCCAGGAGACCCTGGCCAAGCTCGAATCCGCCACTACAGAGGTCCTGGTGGATCGTGTCGTCCCACTGCGCGCTAATCAGGGCGCGAACGAGCACGAACTGATTCACCAATTCAACCAGTCGCTGGTTGACAACCCGATCCCCGTAGCCTGAACCCAACTCACCGAATCCGCGCCTGGATTCAGGCATGGCTGAACCTGAGCTCAGGGACAACAGTCTGTTCCGGTGAGCGTTTCGTCACGCTAATCGCCGAAGTCTTTTTCAAGTGGGTAGGACGTGCCATTCGCCAGAGCGATGCAGCGCTTGGCACATCCCCATCCATGCTGTTGGATCTGAGCTTGCCTCCCGTCGACAAACAACTCTGCACCATTCACAAAGCTTGAATCATTGCAGGGCAAGAACACCGCCGCGTTGGCGATCTCGATGGCTCAGCACCCTGCCCCCGCGGCACCTGTGATGCGAGGTAGTCGAGCAAACGGGGGTTGATACCCCACAGACACCAGAAGCTCCCCAATATGCCCCATCTCACGTTGGAAGCTTGTGCCATTGAGGCTCCTTCGCGGCTTGGGTTCCCCCCGGCCCTTCTCGTATGATCTGCCCATTCTGTTCTGGAACCAGACACGTGAAGTCGTTACCTGAAAACTTGCCAACTGGCCCACAAGCCGCCAAGGATGCGAAATGGAACGTGGGCGAGGCTGCCAATCAGCTTTCCTGGGATGATCTGCGGATCATCAAAACGCTGAGTGAATGCGGTAATCGCGCTGCCACGGCCAAGAAACTCGGCATCAACGTATCAACCGTCTCGCGTCGGGTTTCCCAGGTGGAAAAAACACTGGGCGTGGCTTTGTTCGATCACCGCAAGTCAGGCTATCTGCTCACCCTCGAAGGCGCGGAATTGCGAGCGCTCGCCGAGCGTGTGGAACTGGACATCGTCAGCGTGACACGGCGAGTATCACGTGCCGGCCAGGGGCCGCTCGGTAAACTGCGCATTACCACCAGCGACTCACTGCTTCTGTACTTTCTCACCCCAATCATCGCGGACTTCAAAGCCCTCAACGAAGGCATCACGATCGAAGTGCTGGTGGGCAACGAATCACTGAGCCTTGCCCGGGATGAATCGGATATCGCCGTTCGGGCGACCAAAAAACCCGCCGAGAGCCTGGTTGGTCGCAAACTGGCCTCGATCGCCTGGGCTCCCTATGGCAGCAGCAATCACATGACGCCTGCTGCGCTCTTCGCTGAAGGCCAGGCTTGGGTTTCCTATTCCGCCGCGCTAAGAGGCTTGAAAGCGACGAGCTACGTCGAAAACAGGGTCGCTGCCGAGTGCATCGCCTTCCGCACCGACTCAGTCGCAGCCGCAAGCGCTGCCATAGCCGCAGGACTGGGCGTGGGTTTTCTGCCCTGCATGCTCGGCGATATCACGCCAGGGTTGGAGCGCATCGGCCCGGTGGTGCCCGAACTTCAGGATGAACTGTGGTTGCTGACTCACCAAGACATCCGCAAATCCTGGCGGGTCAAAGCATTCATGACGTTCTGTGCAGCCGCCGTTGCCAACCAGAAGCCTTTGATCGAGGGTCAACGGGAACTCCCGGTCCTTTAGCCCGAGACCGGGAGTGCCGCTCACTCAGCCCGTGACCCGATCACTGCTTTGCAAGCAATTTCGATCAACTGAGGGCGTTGGGCCAGCCTCGATACGCCGATGATGTTGCTCGCGCATTGCGGCCGCTCGGTGCCGTAGGCAGCCTTTCGTACCTTTCCGACCACTGCGAATGCAGCGTCCATGTCCAACACGTAGAGCGTTTCCTCCACGACATCCTCGAGCGTCGCACCGTACAGGGCGAGTAACTTGGCGATATTGTCGTACGCAGCGCGCATCTGGTCGCCCATCGAAGAGAAATCGCTGGGCTTCCCGTCACGATCCAGGGGGGCAGGCGCGATCAGGCTGCCCTCCTCGTCATGGTTGAACTGGCCAGAGACATAAATGTCGTTTCCTACCCGCCGTGCCTGCGGGTAGCCGTAACTCTTCTCCCATGGCACGCCCCAATAGGCGGTTTGTTTGTTGAGCGGTTGTGAAGCTGTCATCGCATTCTCCTGAGGCGAACCGGATCAGGTGGATCCGCCTTTGCGTACGAATCCTAGCAGGCAGATGAACAAGTCTGTGGCGCATTAGTGCGTTCCTACTGGCGCAAAAATGCGCCACCGCTTCGCGTTGGGTTTGGCTATCTTGTACTCGGACTCAAGCAACGGGCGTCGCCGAGGACATCACCCGATGGCTCAGCGAAGCCTGCCGAACGCGGGCGCCGAGGCTTGTGCGATGACCTTCATCTAGCAGACAGGGAGCAACAATGAACAATCCAAAAACTGAAGTCCTGACCCCGCTCAACAGCCAGCTGATCTTCATCGATCAGCAACCGCAGATGGCTTTTGGCGTACAGAGCATCGATCGTCAAACGCTCAAGAACAACACGGTGGGCCTGGCCAAGGCCGCCAAGATTTTCAATGTTCCCACCATCATCACGACGGTGGAGACTGAAAGCTTCTCTGGGCATACCTACCCCGAGCTGCTTGCTGTCTTCCCCGACGCTCCGCTGCTGGAGCGGACCTCCATGAACTCCTGGGACGACCAGAAGGTGAGAGATGCGCTGAAGAAAAACGGTCGCAACAAGATCATCGTTTCCGGCCTATGGACAGAAGTCTGCAACACCACCTTCGCCCTGTCGGCAATGAACGATGCCGGCTACGAAATCTACATGGTCGCAGATGCCTCTGGTGGCACGACCAAGGAAGCGCACGACTACGCAATGCAACGCATGATTCAGGCGGGTGTGATTCCTGTCACCTGGCAGCAAGTGCTGTTGGAATGGCAGCGCGATTGGAAAAACCGCGACACCTACGACGCCGTCATGGCGCTGGTCAAGGAACACTCCGGCGCCTACGGGATGGGTGTCGACTACGCGTACACCATGGTGCACAAAGCGCCTGAGCGCGTTCAGCATGGGCCTACCCTAGCCCCAGTCGCTGCGCCTGTCTGACCGTCACCAGCCCCTTGCGTCAAGGGGCTGCTCATCGCCCCTGTGAGGGGTACGCCAATCGGTCGTACCCCTCTTCATTGAATAAATGGACTTGTATGAACAGTGACAACTGCACTGTGCTGGCCAGTGTCGCACTGAAAACCACCGGGCGACTTAAACCCTGGCAGGTGACGACCGCGAAGAAGTTGATGCTGGACAATCTGGACACCGGCATATCCGTTACTGAGCTAGCTCAAGCCTGCGCCCTATCGCGCAGCCATTTTACCCGCATGTTCAGGGATACCCTGCAGATGCCCCCGCAGCAGTGGATGCGTGCGCAACGGTTGAAGAAAAGCAAGGAGCTGCTCGGAGGCTCGGGAATGTTGCTGGCCGAAATTGCACTGGAGTGCGGCTTTTGTGACCAGTCCCACTTTTGTCGGACATTTGCCAAGGCCGAAGGCATTTCACCGCTGGCTTGGCAGCGGCAAGCAACGCTTTAGCACCAAGCCGCCGGCCCGCGAGTCGCACAAGTTGCCGATTCGCGGACGCTCTTGGCATCAACGGGTTTTCCATTCCCGACATTGGGCCGTTCTAGAAACTGGCGCCAACACTGAACGCCAGATAATCGCGATCGCCGCGGGTGCCATAGTCACCGTCGATGAAGTCGGTGTAGGCAACGCTTGCCCAGTACTTGTTTGCCAATGTGGCATCCACACCCACGCTGATCGAGCGCGACCCTTCATTGAACGCGGAGCCATCGGTGGGGGAATAGCCCTTGACGTCATGAGCCCAGGCCAGGTTTGGGCGGATGTCCACGCCCTGGAGCAAACTCGGGTAGCTAAAGGTTGCCCGCAGCCGATAACCCCAGGAGAATGGCGTGACGAACCCCTCCCCGTTGCAGTCACCTGGACTTCTTGAAATTTCCAGGCACACGTCGTTGTCCGCAAGCTCGCCATTACCGTAGGCGCCAGAGCGGCCATAGCGCGGGCCGAAACGCCCCTCTAGCCCACCTACATAGGTGGCCCCCACCTCCCCGATCAGCAACAGTTGGTTAGCGCCCATCACCTGGCTGAACGTCTGCAGCGCCGACACCTGGGCTTGGGTCACTTCCTTGCGCCGGTAGCCGTTGAACAAGGTATTGCCGGTCGGCGGTCGCAGTCCATCGGCGTTGAGCGGGCTGCGCCCCGGCGCATTGAGCAACGACTGCAGCAGATCGTTTCCGTTCAGCTGTACCGGCATGTTCGGGCGATAGCTCACCTCGCCTTGCACGGCGGTGCCGTTGCGCAGCGTGGTGGCAAAGGTGATGCCATAGAGGCGAATGTCCTCGGGGTACTGCGCAACGTACTGCGAGGTACCCATACGCAGCGCACCGGCCAGAGTCTGCCCGTTGCTCGACGTCAGGAAGGCCCCGCAGTTGGACAATGGCACGCCGATGCTGCCGCACAAGCGCCTGGCAAAGTCGGTATTGGCGTAATAACGGCTGCTGACCGTGCCCAGGTACGGAGAGCGACTGTGATAGTTGGCCGCGTACAAACCAAACTCGGTATCCATCGGCTCGACATACCAGTGCAGCGAAAAGCCCCACTGGCCACCATTGCGCGCAGTCTGGTCGGCGCCACGCGGCACACGCACGCCCTCCTCGGTCAGCGTCACGCCAAAGGGGGCCAGTGCTTGGGTAACCACTGGGTTGGTGACCATCTGCCCACCGACGTCCAGGCCCTGACAACCTTCTGGCATGAAATCGTTCGCGGCGAAGAAAGTTGCACAGTTATCCAGCCGGGTCTGCTCCCAATCGAGCTGGTAGAAAGCGTCGAATGACACGGCCTGGTTGAGGTTCTGAGTGATATACAGCAGGTTGATCGGCACCAACGCATCCTTCACTTCGGTGCCAGGTCGGCGTAGCGCGGCCTGGTTGAACGGACTGATTACGTTCAGACCACCTTGAATGAACAGGCTTTCGCCCCAGTTCACGACCTGTTTGCCCAGGCGAAGCGAACCGGGCTCACCGTCGATGTCGTAGAGAGCATAGGCAAACGTGTCCAGCAACTCGGCGCCCGCGGTCTTCGTCGAAACCAGACGGTTGTTGTCGTCGATAGCGACCGCGCGCTGTTGGTGATCACGCTGCATTGTGTCGTACCAGTAGCTGCCACGCACGAACAGACCGACGTTATCGTGTCGTAGCTCCAGGTCGTGCGTCCCTTTGAAGATCGCCGAGAAGACATCCCCCGAACGGTAGTTTCGCCGCCCATCGTTGCCATTGGCGTACTGAAGTTGCTGCTTGTCCGGGTTGGCAGTGCTGATGGCTGTAGCGAACGAAAGGGCCGAGTCAAGCCGCCCTTCGAGTGGGCCGACATCGAATTGCAAGGCAGTGGCCGGTGCGGCGAGCAGGCAGCAGAATACCGCCAGCGGCGCTCGGCGCCGGCAGGAAAGGTTGTATACGCTCACTCTTAACCTCTTGTTGTTGTATTCGAGAGTGACAAGACAAGTTCAACGGGGAAAACGCCGGCCGCACTGGCCGGCGGTAGTAGTGGGAAGATTATTAGTGAGGTGGCGCGGCGGTCACAAATAGCGTCTTCGGATCAGTGCCATGCCGGTTCGTTATGGCTGGTGGGCGCGTTCAAAGCACCTCGAACAATCCGGCCGCGCCCATGCCTCCGCCAACACACATGCTGATCACTACGTAGCGCACGTTGCGCCGGCGGCCTTCGAGCAAGGCATGGCCGACCATGCGTGCACCGCTCATGCCATACGGGTGCCCGATGGCGATGGCGCCGCCGTTGACGTTCAGGCGTGCTGGGTCGATGTCCAACTGCTCGGCGCAATACAGCACCTGGCAGGCGAATGCCTCGTTGAGCTCCCACAGGCCGATGTCTTGCACCCGCAAGCCGTGCCGAGCCAACAGGCGCGGTATCGCCAGTACAGGCCCAATGCCCATTTCCTCCGGTGCCAGGCCGACCACCGCCATCCCTCGGTACAGCCCCAGCGGCCGTTGCCCCAGTCGGGCCGCGCGGTCACCGCTCATGAGCACGCATGCACTGGCGCCGTCGGACAACTGGCTGGCGTTACCGGCAGTCACACAGCCGCCCTCGATCACCGGACGCAGCGCCTGCAAGTCCGCCAATTGCGTGTGGGGCCGGTTGCCTTCGTCCTGGGTCAGATGCACGAGTTGATGAGTCTGGATGCCGGTATCCGGATCCACCAGCTTGCGCTGAGCGGTCACCGCAACGATCTCGTCGGCGAAGAGTCCAGCGTGTTGCGCGGCAGCCGTGCGCTGCTGCGACAGCAAGGCGTAGCGGTCCTGCGCCTCACGGTCGATGCCGTACTTCTGTGCCACACGCTCAGCCGTTTGCAACATGGGCATATAGGCGTGCTCGCACATGCGCCGCACCGTGGCATCTTGCGCAGCGTTGGCAGCCTGCATGTGCGCCTGCTGCACCAGGCTGATCTGCTCTTGCCCTGCCCCGACCACCACCTGCATACCCTCGCTGCGAATCTGCTGGGCGCCGATGGCGATGGCCATCAACCCCGAGGCGCATTGGCGATCGATGGTCTGCCCGGCCACCGACAGCGGCAAGCCGGCCGCCAACGCCGACAGGCGCGCCGGGTTGATCGCGGCAGTGCCGCTTTGCATGGCGGTGCCGAGCACCAGGTCCTCCACCTCTTGCGGTTCTATGCCGGCGCGCTCGACCGCCGCACGGATGGCGATGGCACTCATGCTTGGTGTAGTGAGGTCGTTGAAGGCGCCCCGCCAGGCTTTGGCGATAGGCGTACGCGCCGTGGATACGATGACTACGTCTTGCATGAAACAGCTCTCCTTGTGCAATTACGCCGGCAGCAAGCGTTCGAACGCGCTGCGCAGTTTGGCGGGAATGGGGACCGGCCGGTGGTCGCGGCGGTCAACGAAAACATGGGTAAAACGACCGGCAGCACAGGCTTGGGGTTGGCCCTCGACGAACACGGCCAGCGCGTACTGCACCGAACTGTTACCCAGCTTGTCGATGGCGATACCCACCTCGATGCGCTGCGGAAACGCAACGGAGGCGTAGTAGTCGCACGCCGAACCGGCCACATAGGCCACAACTGGGTCGCTGTGAACGTCCAGGCCGGCATGCTCGATCAGCCAAGTGTTCACGGCGCTGTCGAAATAGCTGTAGTAGATGACGTTGTTCACATGCCCATACAGGTCATTGTCATGCCAGCGCGTGCTGATCGGCTGGAAGTGACGGTAGGCGCCGCGCAGCGGGCGCTCCCTGGCCATGTTCAGAACGCCGCCTGGTAAAGGGCAAGGGCGTCGGCAAGGGTCACCTTGCGCGGGTTGTTGACCAGCAACCGTTGTTGCTGCATGGCGTCCTCGGCAAGCAGCTGCAGACTGTGCCGCGGTACGCCAACGTCACGCAGCCGGCTGGGCAGGCCGCAGCGCGGCGCAAGTTTCTCCAGTTCATCGATGAACTGGCAGCACAGTTCGTGCGGATCACCCGGCAGCAATCGCTCGCCCAACAGTGCTGGAGCCAACGCCGCGTAGTCGGCGAACGCCTCGCGCCGGTTGTAGCGCATGACGTGAGGCAGTACCAAGGCATTGGCCAGCCCGTGTGGTACGTGATAACGCGCCCCTAGCGGGTAAGCGAGCGCATGCACCGCCGCCACCGGGGCATTGGCGAACGCCTGGCCGGCCAGGCAGGCGCCCAGCAGCATGGCCTGGCGCGCCTGTAGATTGCCGCCGTTGTGCACCGCCTGGTCGAGGTTGCGCGCCAGCAGCGCCAGGGCCTCGCGGGCCAACAGGCTCGACATTGGATTGCGCTTGAACTGGCTGGTAGAGGCTTCGATGGCGTGGACCATCGCGTCGATACCCGTGGCGGCGGTGATCGCCGGTGGCAGGCCCAACGTTCGCTCAGCGTCCAGCAATGCCAGGTCAGGCAGCAACAGCGGCGAAATCACCGCCATCTTCGCCGACTCGCCAGTGGTGATCACGGCGATGGGCGTTACCTCCGAACCGGTACCGGCGGTGGTAGGGACCTGGATCAGGGGCAGACGCTGGCCCTTGGCTTGGTTGATGCCGTAGACCGCTTCCAGGCTTTGCTCGCAGTCAGGGTGCGCCAGCAGCGCAACCAGCTTGGCGACATCCATGGAGCTGCCGCCGCCAAAGCCGACGATCAGCTCGGCCCCGATGTGGCGGGCACGACCGACCGCTGCCAGTACGCAGGCATGACTGGGGTCGGCACTGACTTCACTGAAAATCGCCGCGCTCAGGTTCGCCTGGGTGAAGCCGGGCAACAGGTCATCGAGCATGCCCAGGCTTGTGATGCCCGGGTCGGTCACGATCAACACGCGACGCGCGCCGCGTTGCTGACACAACTGGGCAAGGCGCCCCGCGGCGCCGACTTCGCACAACAGGTGGGGGGTGGTGGCAAAACTGAATGGCTGCATGTCCGAATTCCTTTTGTTCTTGTAGGGGAACGGCAAACCGGTCAGAAGGCGAAATGCGCTTCATCCAGGCTCATCAGGCACTGAGCACCGCCACGCAACGCCTCGCAGTGGGCACTGGCGCGCGGCAATATCCGCCGCCAGTAGAAGGCCGCCGCATGCAATTTCGCCTGGTAGAACGCGCCGTCGCCGCTGCCAGCAGCCAAGGCAGCGCTTGCGCGCTCGGCTGCCCGGAGCCACAGCGCTGCCAGCAGCACGTAGCCTGAATAGGCGAGGAAGTCCACCGACACTGCACCGATCTCCTGAGGGTCGCAGCGGCAGGCATCGAGCACTTCAGCGCTCAGGTTGCGCCACTCTTGTAGACGCTGGATCACCGCCTCGGACATGCCCACCAGTTCTTTTGCGTGGCATTGGCGCGCCGCCGCAAGTAGCTGATCGATCAACAGCCACAGCTGCTCGCCGCCGTCGGCCAATACCTTGCGCCGAACCAGATCCAGGGCTTGGATGCCATTGGTGCCCTCGTACAGCTGGGTGATTCGGCTGTCGCGCATCAGTTGCTCCATGCCCCATTCGCGGATGTAGCCATGCCCGCCATAGAGCTGCACGCCAAGACTGGCGACCTCCTGGCCGACGTCGGTGAGAAATGCCTTCACGATGGGGATCAACAGTGCCGCCTGCCGGCCGGCGGCGGCCCGGTCCTCTGGCTGCTCGCCACCATGCTCCAGGTCGAGCGCCTGCGCCGCGAAAGCCGCCAACATGCGGCATCCTTCGCTGAGGGTTTTCTGGGTCAGCAGCATGCGCCGCACGTCAGGGTGGCAGATGATGGGGTCGGCACTGAGTTCGGGCGCCTGCGGCCCTACGAGGCTGCGCGACTGAAGACGCTCACGGGCATACGCCAGGCCGCCCTGGAAGGCCGCCTCGGCAATGCCCAGACCTTGTAGGCCGACCTGGAAGCGCGCGTCGTTCATCATGGTGAACATACAGGCCAGGCCCTGGTTGGCTTCGCCCACCAGCCAGCCACGGGCGCCGTCGAAGTTCATCACGCAGGTGGACGCGCCCTTGATACCCATTTTGTGTTCCAGCGCGCCGCATTCGAGCGCGTTGCGCGTGCCCAGTCCACCCTCGGCTGAGCACACGAACTTCGGCACCAGGAACAAGCTGATGCCGCGAACCCCGACGGGCGCATCCGGAAGGCGTGCCAACACCAGGTGGACGATGTTGTCGGTCAGGTCCTGATCGCCGCCGCTGATGAAAATCTTGCTGCCGCTGATGCGATAGCTGCCATCGCCGTGCGGCTCGGCCCGAGTGCGCAGCAACGCCAGGTCGGTGCCTGCTTGGGGCTCCGTCAGGCACATGGTGCCGGTCCATTCACCGCTGACCAGCTTGCCCAGGTAATCACGCTTGAGAGCGTCGCTGCCATGCCGGTGCACGGCCAAGGCTGCCCCCTCGGTCAGACCGGAATAGATCCGGAAAGACAACGAGGCGCTCATCAGCATTTCGTGAAAGCATGCCGAGACCATCTGCGGCAAGCCTTGCCCGCCGTATTCCAGCGAGCCGGTCATACCGCCCCAGCCCTGTTCCACGTACTGTTGGTAGGCATCGCGGAAGCCATCGGGCGTGATTACACGGCCCTGTTCGAGGCGACAGCCCTGCTCGTCGCCTTGGCGATTGAGCGGTGCCACCACCTCGCTGGCAAAGCGCGCACCTTGATCGAGAATGCCGTCGATGGTTTCACGGTCCAGCTCATTGCCCAAGCGGGCGCAATGGGCCGTCACGTCGAAGACTTCGTGCAGGACGAACTGCATGTCACGCAGGGGGGCCAGGTAGTTCATGCGCGGCCCTCGCGGACATTGGCCAACGGCTTACCCTCGGCCGCCAGACGCATCAGCAACCCAGACGGGCGCCAGTGCTCGCCGAACAGGCCTTGCAGACGCTCCAGGCGCCCCAGCAACGACCCCAGTCCCTGTTGGTCGGCCCAGCGCATGGGCCCACCGATATCCGCCGGGAATCCATAGCCATGCAGGTAGACGCGGTCGATGTCATCGCTGCAACTGGCAACCGACTCCTCGAGGATCTTCGCACCTTCATTGACCAGTGCCAGCAGGCATCGCTCGCGGATCTCTGCTTCGCCGATCTCACGCGGGCGCACGCCCAGGTCGTGGGCAACCTTGAGCACCAGCGCATCGACCTCGGGGTCGTGCACGGCTTCTCGGCTTCCAGGGGCGTAACGATAGTAACCCTTACCCGTCTTCTGTCCGAAGCGACCCAGCGCACACAGGGCATTGTCGACCTGGGCCAGGGGGGCCTCCATTCCTACGCCGGCCAGCTGGCGGGCACGCCACTCCAGGTCGATGCCAACCACGTCGTACATGCGGAACGGCCCCATGGCCATGCCGAAGGCTTGCAGCGCCTCGTCCACCTGCCTTGGCGTCGCACCTTCCAGCAGTAGTTTGCGGGCCTCGGCGACATAGGTGGCAAGCATGCGGTTGCCGATGAAACCCGGACAGTTGCCAGCCACCACGACTTCCTTGCCCATCCGCTGCCCCAGGGCCTGGGCCGCATCGAGCACGGCAGGCGATGTGCGCTGACCACGTACCACTTCCAACAGCTTCATCACGTGCGCCGGGCTGAAGAAATGCAGCCCCAGTACCTGC
The DNA here is from genome assembly GCF_000425785.1 of Pseudomonas taiwanensis DSM 21245. Lineage (GTDB taxonomy): Bacteria > Pseudomonadota > Gammaproteobacteria > Pseudomonadales > Pseudomonadaceae > Aquipseudomonas > Aquipseudomonas taiwanensis. The sequence goes on along the minus strand of NZ_AUEC01000014.1, from coordinate 76,134 downwards.
TCAGGTCGCTGGGTCACGGCAGCGATCGCGTCTATGTCCAGCGCCGAGGTATTGCTGGCCAGGATTGCTTCAGCTTTGAGGGTATCGTCCAGCGTGCGAAAAATCTCCTGCTTGAGGGCAAGGTTCTCGTACACCGCTTCGATCACCAGGTCGACCTGGGCGAGGTCTGCATAGGTGGTTACCTGGCTCACGCGCGCCAGGCAGGCATCGGCCTCTGCCTGGTCGATGCGACCCTTGGCAACCTGCTGCGCCCAAGTCTGCTTGAGCATCGCCAGGCCCGTCTCCGTGGCGCGCGGGTCGTTATCCAGCCACAACACGGGCAGCCCTGCACGGGCCAGGCTGATGACAATGCCGCGACCCATCGTCCCGGCACCAATCACCGCCGTCTGCTCAACGTTATAGGGAGTATTCACGCATGACGCTCCTGATTCTCAGTGTGAAGGCATTGCCCCCACCCTAGTCAGGCGCCTACTATTTTTGAAATTTTCATTTTCCATCCCATGTATTTTTCGCATGAATATTGGCAACTTCGATCTCAACTTGTTGCGCGTGCTAGACATGCTGCTGCGCGAGCAAAATGTGTCTCGCGCCGCCGAGCGCCTGGCCCTGACCCAGCCCACGGTGAGCAACGCACTGGCCCGCTTGCGCGACCTGCTCGATGACCCATTGCTGGTACGGGTTGGCCGACGAATGCGGCCTACCCCGCGCGCGCTGGCCTTGGAGGGCCCGATCCGTGCGGCCTTACAACAGATAGAGCAGACCCTTGGCGGCGGAGACAGCTTCACGCCATCGGTGAGCCACCGGCAGCTGCGCATCGCCCTCACCGACTTTGCCGAACAGCTATGCATGCCCGGGTTATTGACCACCTTGCACAACCAGGCCCCCCACCTGCGCGTGGATGTCGTGCATCTGGCGCCCAACCTGCCGGCCGAAGCCCTCGACCGGGGTGAACTGGACCTGGTACTGGGGCGCTTCGACGAAGTGCCGGCACGCTATGAGCGACGCCACTGGCGCAGCGAGACCCTGCATGTGGCAGTACGCCAGGGACACCCCGACGTCGATGGCGCACTCGACCTGCAGACTTTCCTGGGCTTGCGTCATCTTTGGGTGCACGGCGGCCAGACCCGTGGCATGGTCGATCAGTGGCTGGGCGAGCAGGGTCTAGCCCGGCGTATCGTCTACACCACACCCAACTATCTGCAAGCCGCACACCTTGCCGCCAGTTCTGACTTGTGTGTGGTATTGCCCACCGCGCTGGCGCGCCATTTCGCCCAGTTGCTGCCGCTGCAGGTATTCGACCTGCCCTTCGCCCTGGAACCGTTCCAGCTGGAGCTGGTGTACCTTGCCCACCGCCAGCACGATCCGGCGTTGGCCTGGCTGGTGGCCCGTATCATGGACATACGCGCCGGCTGAGCCATCGCATCCGGGCATGGCAGGGCATACAGCAGAGGTATTGGTTAGGCGCCAAGCTCTGTCCTTAGAGTGGTCGCCCTCAAAACCACAAGGAATGCCCCATGCGCCTACGATCTCTGCCCTACCTGCTGGCCATCGCTCTGCCCTTTACCGCGCACGCCGATTCGCCCGGCAAGGACGCTACCGACCTCACCCGCCAGAGTAATCAGCAATGGCTTCAACGCCTGCCGTTCGCCGACCGTAACGACTTCGCCGATGCTCGCCGCGGCTTGCTCGAAGCCGTGGACCAAGCCGTAGTCACTGCCGATGGCAAAACCGTCTGGGACCTGCAGCGCTATGCATTTCTCAACGGCGAGGCACCGGCCACGGTCAACCCGAGCCTGTGGCGTATCGCCCAGCTCAATACCATCGCAGGCTTGTTCAAGGTCACCGAGGGCATCTACCAGGTACGTGGCCTTGACCTGGCCAACATGACCCTGATCGAAGGCGAGCACGGCCTGATCGTCATGGACCCGCTGCTGTCGGTCGAGACTGCCAAGGCCGGGCTGGCGATGTACTTCCGGCATCGCCCGCAGCGTCCGGTGGTGGCGGTGATCTACACCCATCCCCACGTCGATCACTTCGGCGGAGTGCGCGGCGTGATCGACGAGGCCGACGTCAAGGCCGGGAAGGTTCAGGTCATCGCCCCGCAGGGCTTCTTCGAGCATGCCATCAGCGAAAACGTGCTGGCGGGGCCTGCAATGAAGCGACGAGCGCAGTACATGTATGGCGCACCGCTGCCACGCGGGCCGCGCGGCCAAGTGGACGCTGGCCTTGGCAAGGGTGTACCGGCCAATGCCACGGTCAGCCTGATCGCCCCCACGCGGCTGATCGAAAAACCCATCGAGACGCTGCGCATCGATGGTGTCGATATTGAGTTCCAGCTCACGCCCGGCACCGAGGCACCTGCCGAAATGAACCTGTGGTTCCCCACGTTCAAAGCCCTGTGCATGGCCGAAAACGCCTCCCACGTGCAGCACAACGTGCTGACCTTGCGCGGCGCCCAGGTGCGCGATGCCAAGGTCTGGGCGTACTACCTGGATCAATCGCTGTTGCGCTACGGCAACCAGGCCGAAGTGGTCTTCGCCCAGCACCACTGGCCGACCTGGGGTGGTGAGGCGATCCGCGAGTACCTGGCCGACCAGCGCGACATGTATGCCTTCATCGACAGCCAGACCCTGCGCCTGATCAACCGGGGCCTTGGCCCCACCGAGATCGCCGCCGAACTGACCTCGCTGCCGCCTCGGCTGGCCAGCAAATGGTACAGCCGCGACTATTACGGCTCGCTCAGCCATAACGTGCGTGCGGTTTACCAGCGCTACATGGGCTTCTACGATGGCAACCCGGCGACGCTGAACCCGCTGCCGCCACGCGAGACTGGCGAACATTACGTCAAGGCCCTCGGCGGTGCCGAGCGAGTGCTGACCTTGGCCAAGCAAGCGTATGACAACGGCGACTACCGCTGGGTAGCAGAGCTTACCCGCCACCTGATTTTTGCCCAGCCGGACCATCGCGCCGCGCGCGAGCTGCAAGCCGACGCACTGGAGCAACTGGGCTATCAAAGCGAAAACGCCACCTGGCGCAACGCCTACCTGACCGGCGCGCAGGAACTGCGTAACGGTGTGGCAACCACCGCCAGCAGGGGCGGTAGCGCCGATGACCTGGTGCGAGCCCTGACCCCATCGCTGTTCTTCGACTACCTGGGCGTGCGTGTCGATGCAGCCAAAGCTGCCGCGCAGGACCTGACCATCAACTGGCGCTTCACCGACCTGAACGAGTCCTATGCCCTGACCCTGCGCAATGGCGTGCTTACCCACCGCGACCATACGCAACACGCCAAGGCGGATGTGCAAGTGTCGATGAGCAAGGCCACCTTGGACCTCATCGCACTCAAGCAGACCGGTTTCCTCAAGGAAACCAAGTCAGGTGGCATCGTCATCAGCGGCGAGCGGGAGAAATTCATGCGCTTCATGGCGCAGTTGGACGAACCAGATGGGCGCTTCAACATCGTCACGCCCTGATTGACTCGACAGCGCCGCTCTAGATTGAGCGGCGCAACCACACACACAGCACCAGCAGCGCCACCCCTATGGCACAGAGCGGCACGATGCAGGCGCCTGCGCGTCCTTGCTCGCTGCACAACATGCCCAGTCCTCGGCGGTAGATCCCCCGCTCCCGCACCCGCCCCAGCAACGCCAGCAGCACGCCCATGCCCGCAATGGCGAGCATTTCGCCGCGCCAGGCCAGGCATGCCACTAGCAGCAATGAGACTTGGGTACGCCGCCAGGCCAGCACCGTGCGTTCTGCCTGCAGTCCCCGGTCGACACTGCAATCAACCATGCCAACGCCCCCACAACGCCTCTACCAGCGCAATGCTGGCCAGCGCGCATGCGATGCTTAGCAGCGGTACCAGCCGAGGTAACGGCAATGGCGCTTCGCAACGCAGTGCGCGTTCCACCGTTAACCAGCGCCAGCCAGCGCCCAGGCTTACCAGCAAGCTGGCTGCCAGCAGTGCCATTTCCATCGCCACCCGACCCGGCTGGGGCCAGGCGTGAGCAGCGAATGTCTCGATGGCAATGGCCCCGCCGAGCAACGCCAGGGCTGTGCGGATCCACGCAAGAAAGGTGCGCTCATTGGCCAGGGTAAAGCGCGGGTCGGGAGGCTTGCCCTGCCCCAGCAACCAGCGTTCCCACGTACGGTGACGATGATCAGGATTCATCTAGGGTCCTTTTTCAGCGCAGCCCCTGGCTACGCAGTGCGCCGGGTGAGAAGTAAGATGCACTGGTGCGTACATTGAAGGCGAAGGGCCTGGGTTGCTCGTTGGTCAGGCCTGAGAGCTGGTAGCGGCCACTGCGTAGGTCGTAGATCGCCTCCATGGCGTTGACCAGTGACTGCCCCGCCACGTGGTAATAGCTGTGGGCCTGGGCCGTACGCCAAAGCTTTCCCTGGCGATCGTAGAAGTCCGCCTCGACGATGGCCCAGCTGTCCTCGTCCAGGTAGTAGCGACGGCTCGCATAGATATGCTTCGCCCCCGGCTTCAGGGTGCCCACCAGTTCCCAGACCCGGTGCAGCTCGTAACGGGTCAACTGCGGGGTGACATGGCCTGGGCCGACCAGTGCTGCATAACCGACCAGCGGCGATGCCAGGCGATAGCTGTTATAGGGCACGTGCAGGGTCTTCTTACCGACCAAAGTCCATTCATAGAGGTCTGGAGCGCCGTTGAACATATCCCGGCTGTCGGCGGTTCGCAGGCCGGCAGTGCCCGGGGTGATGCTGTCATAGGCCAGCGCCGGTGCGCGACGAACCCGCCGCTGGCTGCTGCTGTACAACCACGACAAGCGCGGCTGCGCCACCTGGTCGAGGGTTTCGTGCAGCACCACGGCGTCGCCGGCCAGGCGCGACGGCGCGGTCAGGCGGTAGCTCAGGTAGTACAACACGTTACCGGTCCGACCTTCGGCCAGTACATCGGGTCGGGCGAAGGTCTGTTGCATGCTCATCGTGACGAAGCGTCCGTCTCCCCGTGGGGTGACACTGTCCGAGGCCAGGCTGTAGCTGCCATTTCGCGGTCGCGTGAGGTGATTCCATAGCACTTGCAGGCCGTTGCTCGGCTGCGGAAATGCGAGCACTCCGGCAAAGCCCTGCAAGCCATTGCCATCGTTGGTCAAATGAACGCTGGTAGCGTTGTGCCGCGCCCACTCGGCCACTTGGGTCGACACCGCGACACTGCGATGCGACGGGTAGACAGGTAGGCGAAACGACTGGGGATAACGCTCGATCAAGGCCACTTGTCCATCCGTGAGCTGCTGACGATAGCGCTGGTAGTTCTGCGCGGTGATGACGTACAGCGGCTGCTCATCGGCGTAGGGATCCAGTGGCGTACCGTTGACCGACAGCGATACCTGACCCGCTTGCAAACCGCCAGTCCATGCCGGGACACTGCCATCGCGGGTAGGCCCTCGTTCGGCGCCCACGGGTGTCAGTTCCTCGGTCATCGGTGTCGCCCCCAGGTGCGGGGCCAACAGGCTGGCGTGGACGAGCAGGATGCAGCGCAGCAGTGCTAAAGATTTCATATCGCGTGGCCTCTTGTATTTACCGGACCTGACCGGGCTTGCCTTGGCCTGCCCTTTCGGGGTGATACTAGGAGCCGCGCTTCGAACCCCACAAATAACGTGTTCGGATACGTGCCATATCAGTTCGGCATACCCTTGGAACCGCTCCAATGACCTTGAAACAGCTCCGTTACCTGATCGCCATCGTCGAAGCTGGCAGCTTCTCTTCCGCCTCACGCCGGTCCTATATCGCCCAACCTGCGTTGAGCAGGCAGATCGGCCTGCTGGAGAGTGAACTGGAGATGCAGTTGCTCGACCGCCAGCACGACGGCATTGCCCTGACCGACGCCGGGCGCCAGTTGTACGAGGTGGCCCGCCAGGTTGTGCAGAAACTCGACTCGGTCAAGGACGAGCTGAAATCCAGCCGCGGCGACCCTAAAGGCCATGTGGCCATCTCCATTCCGGCCACGGCCGCCGACTTGCTGCTACCGGAAATCGTCAGGCGCGCCGAACAGCGCTTCCCCGGGGTGACCCTGACGGTGTGGGATGGCCTGAGCCGAGAGGGTGGCCAGGCCATCGAACTGGGCAAAGTGGATTTTGGTGTGGTGCCCAACGCCGAGGAGCTCGAGCATGTGGAAGCCGAGGCAATCTTCACCGAGGCCCTCTACTGGGTCGGCGCCAGCGCGCCGGGTGCCGCCGACACCATCACCCTGGCCGAAGCGGCGGCCACCCGGTTGGTCCTGCCACCCCGCGCGCTACACCTGCGCCGCCGCATCGAGCAGGCAGCCATGGAAGCGGGCGTGCCCTTGGCAGCGGCCTATGAACAGCAATCGGCTCCCGGCATCGCCAGCCTGGTGCGTGCAGGCCTGGCGGCGACCATCAGCAACTGGCCGCCGCTCAGTGAACTGCTTGAACCCACGGCGGCGCGACGCATTGTCGAACCGCGCATCAGCCGCACCATCGCCTTGGCCCATTCGCGCCACAAGCCGCTGTCGTTCGCCGCTGGCTGCCTGCGCGACCTGGTGCGAGGCGTGTTGGTCGACCTGGTCAACAGTGCCCGTTGGCGGGGCGAGCTGATTGGGTGTGAGGCTGAGCCATTGGAGTCCGTGCTTGGTGTTCAGCTTGCGGTCTGAGAGCGCACCCGGACACCCCGCTTGACCACAGCTGGCTCGCGCAAGCGCTGTAACGTGCGCTGCGGATTCAAGGTCGCCAGGCCAACCAATCCGGCCAGCACCAGCACCGCGCCACATACCAGGAAACCCTGGGCGTAACCGGCCGGGTGTTCGGCCCCCGCGCCCTGCACCAGCAGACCAGTCACCACCGGCGCTGCCAGGCCGGCCAGTGAAGCGATACCATTGCCCATCGCGAGGATGCCGCCACGCTGGGCCGCCGGGGTGAACTCGGCGAGCATCGCCGGCCCCACCGAGTACATCACCAACGCCAGGCCCCCACTGAAGGTCAGCGCGGCAACCCGTACCGCAGTGCTCAGCCCAGGCAGGATCAACGATGCCGACAGTAGCCCTCCCAGCACCAGGCACAGCGAGACGAAGACTCCGCGCGCCACCCGCGACGGCATGCCTCGGCGCATCAGACGCTGCGATAGCCAGGCCAACAACAGGCTTAGCGGCGTGGTCACCACCACGAACATGACGAAGATGTGCCCCGTCTGCAGCGGATCGATACCCAGGCCGACCTGCAGGTAACTGGGCACCCAGGTCAAGGTCAGGGCCAGCGACCAGTTGGCTGCGAAGTGGCAAAGGTAGTTGCCAAGGACGCTGGGGTCGCTCAACAACCTGCGATACGGTATCGCCGTGTCATCCGCCCTGAGTTGGCTGGCACGCAGGCGCTCGAGGGTGCCCTCCTTACCCAGTCGCCACCAGAGCAGGCACCAGACCAGGCCGATCAGCGCAAGGATAATGAAGTTGGTGCGCCAGCCATAGTGCAGGCTGACCCAGGGGATCATCGCGCCCGCCACCAGCAGCCCCATGGCACTACCGGCATGCAGCAACGCTACCGGCAGGTTGCGTCGGTCATTGGGGAACCACTTGTACAGCGCATGGGTCGCCACCGGTGATGCCGGTCCCTCACCGATGCCCAGCAACACGCGGCAGGCAACGATCGCCCAGAGTGAGGTGGCGAACAGCATCGGCAGTTGTATCACTGCCCAGAAAAGGCCCATGCCCAACAGCAAGGTCCGTGTCGGGCGCCGGTTGGCCATGAAGCCACCGACCACGGCCGATGCGGCAAAGCACCAATGCAAAGCGCCACCGATCAGACCGAACTCAGTGGCCGTCAGGCCCAATTCGGCGCTCATCGGCACCGCCACCAGGCCGATCACCACCTTGTCGAGGAAGTTCACCAGCATCAGCAAGGCCAGCAGGACGGCCACCAGCCAGGCCGTACGAGGGTTGGGCAGCGAAGAATCTGCAGTCATGGCAAGTACTCTTGTTCTTGTTGTGGGGTGTTGCAAGGCCGCCCCAAGGGCGGCCCGACGGTCACGCAGGCATCAATACGCCTTTGGCGATGGTGTTGCGTTGGATCTCGCTGGTACCGGTGAGGATACGCATCATCCGCGTGGCGCGGAAAATCCACTCCACGGGATGGCCCTGCATCAGCCCGGCCCCGCCATGCACCTGCACCGCTTTGTCGGCGATACGAAACGCCGCTTCGGAGACGAACAGCTTGCACATCGGCGCCTGGGTGCGAATATCGCCTCCGGCGTCGTTCACCTGGGCGGTTGCATACACCATGCTGCGCGCGGCATGCAGTTCGGTGGCCATGTCGGCGATCATATGGTTCACCGCCTGGAACATGGCGATCGGCTGGCCGAACTGCTTGCGCGTACGCGCATGCTCGATCGACAGGTTCAGGGCCAGGCCGGCCATACCCAGCAGGGTTGGGCAATGTAGCAAGCGATTGAGGGTGATGCGGCCCATGGCGAGCTTGAAGCCCTGCCCCTCCTCACCGATCAGGTTGGCCGCTGGCACACGCACTTCGTCCAGCACGATATCGCCATGGGCTCCGCCGCCGGACATCACTGAATAGTCGCTCTCGACACGTACGCCCCGAGCCTTCAGGTCGACGAAGAACGCCGAAATCCCCTGGGCGCCCTGCCCCGGACCGGTCACCGCCAGCAGCACTGCCAGGTCGGCATAGGTCGCACCGGAAATGTAGCGCTTGCTGCCGCTGAGCACATAATGATCGCCTTCACGCCGTGCCTGGGTGCGAATGGCCGTTGCATCCGAGCCTGCCTCGGCCTCGGTCAGGGCGAAACACACGGCTTTTTCGGCGCGGCACACTGGCTGTAGGAAGGTCTCGACCTGATAAGGGCTGGCTACTTTGAACAGGTGGCCGACGCGCGGCGGCCCGGACAACTCGCCCAGTACATGCGGCGCGAGCATCGACCCGGTCAGCACCGTGGCCTCCTTCACCGCGCACAGGTCCGCGACGTTCAGGCCGGCACCGCCCATGCTTTCTGGCAACATGACCTTGTAAAGACCTTGTTCACTGGCGCGTTTCCACACCTGGCGCAGCACTGCCTGCGGGTGCGGACGTGCCCAGTCCAACTGTGCCTCTTGCTCCAGCGGACGAACCTGGTCGCGGACGAAACCTTCGATGGCTTCGATGATCTGCGCAGCCTTTGCACTTGGTTGATACATGCTGATGCTCCCTGATTAGATACGACGTTCGCTGTGTTGCCAGTAGGCTTCGCGGACCAGTCGGCGCACGACCTTGCCATTGGGGTTCTTCGGTAGTTCGGCGACGAAATCCACACCGCGTGGCTTCTTGAATCCGGCCAGGGCGCGGCCGCAGCGCTCGATCAGCTCGGCCGCATCCAGCTGTGCCCCAGGCTTGAGCACCACCACCGCGCGCACCGCTTCGCCCCACTGTTCGTCGGGGACGCCGACTACCGCCGCCTCGAACACTTCGGGGAAGCCATAGATCACCTGCTCCACTTCGCTGGGGTACACGTTGAACCCACCGGAGATGATCATCTCCTTCTTGCGGTCGACGATGAACACGTAGCCCTGGGCATCGACGGTCGCCAGGTCGCCGGTGAGGTAGTAGCCGTCACGCATGACTTCGGCGGTGAGCGCCGGCGCACGCCAGTAGCCCTGCATGATGTCTGGCCCCTTGACGACGATCTCGCCGACCTCGCCCGGCGCCACATCCTCGAAGGCCTCGTTCACCACCCGCAAATCGGTCTCGAAATAGCACCGCCCGCATGAAGCCAGGCGCTGGTAATTGCCATCCTCGACCAGATGGTCCTGCTCGGTCAGCACGGTCACCAGCGAACAGGTCTCGCCAGCACCGTAACCTTGCGCGAGGATCGGCCCGAACAGTTCGATGGCCTTCTTCACCAGGGCCGGCGCCATGGGGGCAGCGCCATACATGACCAGCTTCAGGCTGGACAGGTCGAAGCGCTCGACACCAGGGAAGTTCACCAGCCGGTTGATCATCGCCGGCACCAGGAACAGCCGGGTCACCCGCTCACGCTGGATGGTCTCCAGCAACAGCGAATCGTCAAAACGGTCCAGCAGGAGGTTGCATGCGCCGACTGCCAGCAGCGGCATGATCTGCATACCGCTGGCATGGGTGATCGGCCCTACGTGGGCCATGACGTCATCAGGTCCGGAGCGACGCGTGGGGCTGGCGATACTCTTGCGCACCAGGGCCTTACGGTTGCCGAACGACAGCATGGCCGCCTTCAGCACACCGGAGCTACCCGAGGTATAGTGCAGCACCGCCAGCGCATCGTCGTCAGGGTCCCGGCAAAACGGCGCTTCGCTACCGAGTTCGAGCAGCGCGTCGTATCGCAGGTCACCGTCATCGCCTTCCAGCGCGATAACCTTGCGCAACATCGGTAACGTCTCGCGTCGCTCGGCCAGCGCGCGGGCGAAGGTGGCATCGGTGATCAGCGCAACGCTGCAAGCGTCTTCCAGCACCCGCACCACTTCATCCAGCGACAACCGCGCGTTGATCGGCACCTTGACCATCGCCGCCTTGTACAGGGCGACCTCCGCCTCCACCAACTCCACACGGTTGGCTGCCAGGATCGCCACATGTTCACCGGCGGCCACACCCAGTGCCCCCAGCCCCGAGGCCAGTCGGTTGCTACGGTGCTCCAGCTGGGCGTAGGTCAAGCGCGTCTGACGGTCCGCCACGGCGGTGTGGTCAGGCCAGTAGCGGGCACTGCGGGTAATGATCTTTCCAAGGTTCACGTTGTTGTTCTCGTCGACAGGAAGACGTCGACGATGCTAAACAGCGCGGGCCGGACAGATGTAATACCAGATTCCGATGCCGGCCATATCGAATTTGACTGGCTGGCGTTGGAAACGCCGAACGACACCAGCCGAAGTGTTTATGGCCCCTTGCATGACGCTCCGGGGTAGGCAGCCAAGCCAGACATTGGCTACCGTACCCTCTATTGCCCAACACCGAGCCGCCCATGACCCGCCCTCCTTCATCGACCAAGCCCAGCCACCTCGACAGCGAAGGCTGTGTGGTGGTGCGCGGCGCACGTGAACACAACCTCAAGGAGGTGGATGTCGCCATCCCCCGCGATGCATTGGTGGTGTTTTCCGGCGTGTCCGGCTCGGGCAAGTCTTCCTTGGCCTTCGGCACCCTGTACGCCGAAGCGCAGCGGCGCTATTTCGAATCCGTGGCCCCTTATGCCAGGCGCCTGATCGACCAGGTGGGCGTGCCGGATGTCGACGCCATCGATGGTTTGCCGCCGGCGGTGGCACTGCAACAGCAACGCGGGGCAAGCAATGCCCGCTCCTCGGTCGGCAGCGTCACCAACCTGTCCAGCCTGCTGCGGATGATGTACTCCCGCGCGGGCCACTATCCGCCCGGGCAGAGCATGCTGTATGCCGAAGATTTCTCGCCCAACACACCGCAAGGTGCCTGCCCGGCGTGCCATGGGCTGGGGCATGTCTTCCAGGTCACCGAAGCGACCCTGGTCCCCGACCCATCCCTGAGCATCCGTGACCGGGCGATTGCCGCATGGCCTCCGGCGTGGCACGGGCAGAACCTGCGCGACATCCTGGTGACCTTGGGCTACGACGTCGACAAGCCCTGGAAGGATCTGCCGCAGAAGGACCGCGACTGGATCCTGTTCACTGAAGAGTCGCCCACGGTGCCGGTTTACGCCGGACTCACACCCGCCGAAACCCGTATTGCGCTCAAGCGCAAGCTCGAACCCAGCTACATGGGCACCTTCACCGGCGCCCGGCGCTATGTGCTGCATACCTTCGCCAATAGCCAGAGTGCCCTGATGCGAAAGCGCGTGTCGCGCTTCATGCAAGGCCACCCCTGTCCGGCTTGTGCCGGCAAGCGCCTCAAGCCCGAAGCGTTGTCGGTGACCTTCTGTGGAGTGGATATCGGCACCCTGGCGCAGATGCCGCTGGACCAGGTGGCAGCACTGCTCGAACCGGTCGCCCAGGGCGAGACCAATGCGCATTTCACGCGCTCGGCAGAAAAACAACTGGCCGCGCAGCGCCTGGCCGAAGGCGTGCTGACGCGCCTGCGTACCCTGCAGCAACTGGGCCTTGGCTACCTCACCCTGGAGCGCGCCACACCGACATTGTCGACCGGCGAGCTTCAGCGCCTGCGCCTGGCCACGCAACTGAGTGCCTTGCTGTTTGGCGTGGTGTATGTGCTCGACGAGCCCTCCGCCGGGTTGCACCCTTCTGACAGCCAGGCGCTGTACGATGCCCTCGACCGGCTGCGCGTTGCTGGAAACTCGGTATTCGTGGTCGAGCACGACCTTGAGTTGATGCGCCGCGCTCAGTGGTTGGTGGACGTCGGCCCCGATGCCGGCGAGCGCGGTGGACGGGTGCTGTACAGCGGTCCGCCGGCCGGTTTGCGTGAAGTGGCCGAGTCCCACACTGCCCATTACCTGTTCGAGCAGTTGCCCACCCCCGCCAGTCATGCCCGCACGCCCACCGGTTGGCTGGAGCTACAGGGGATCCGCCGGCACAACCTGCAGGGCGTCGATACCCGCGTGCCACTTGGCGTGCTCACGGCGGTCACGGGTATTTCCGGCTCCGGCAAATCGAGCCTGATCGCCCAGGCTTTGCCTGAGTTGATGCTGCTTCACCTGGGGCACGAACCGGAAGAGAACACCGACGACAGCAGCGTCGAAGGGCCGACCATCATCGAACGCACCAGCGGCCACCTCGGTGGTGACGTGCATGCCGTGCAACGTGTCGTGCAGGTGGACCAAAAGCCAATCGGCCGCACCCCACGCTCCAACCTTGCCACCTACACCGGATTGTTCGACCCGGTTCGCAAATTGTTCGCCGCCACCGAGCAGGCACGCAAGCGCCGCTACGACGCCGGACGCTTTTCGTTCAACGTGGCCAAGGGACGCTGCGATACCTGCGAAGGTGAAGGCTTCGTCAGCGTCGAGCTGCTGTTCATGCCTAGCGTCTATGCCCCCTGCCCCACCTGCCACGGTGCCCGTTACAACGAAGAAACCCTCGCTGTCCGCTGGAACGGCCACACCATCGCCGACGTGCTGCGCATGACTGTGGAGCAAGCCTGCGACAGCTTCGCCGATGAACCGGCCGTATTGCGCTCACTGCAGGTCCTGCGTGAGATCGGCCTGGGCTACCTGCGCCTGGGTCAACCGGCCACCGAGCTGTCCGGTGGCGAGGCCCAACGCATCAAGTTGGCCACTGAGCTGCAGCGCAGTCAGCGCGGCCGCACCCTGTATGTGCTCGACGAGCCGACCACAGGCTTGCACGTAGCCGATGCCGACCGCCTGATGGCGCAACTGCAGCGCCTGGTCGATGCCGGCAACAGTGTAGTGGTGATCGAGCACGACATGCGCGTGGTTGCACAGGCTGACTGGGTCATCGACATCGGGCCGGGTGCGGGACATGCAGGTGGCCGGGTCGTGGCGACGGGGACAGTCGACCACGTCGCTCAGGTCAAGGGCAGCCGTACTGCACCGTACCTTGCACAAGAGCTGGCAAGGAGAGTCTGAAACTCCGGCCTTGCCAACCTACAGTCATCACTTGGCTAACGGCGGTCCCGGCTAGCCTCGACGAACGTCGCGTCAACCGTCCGCCGACGCCCACTGACGCGATGATTCACTCTACCGGGTGCTGGCCATACAACCCGGCGCTCGCACTAGCCGGTCGGCTGTTGACCATGCAGTACAGCGCCCCAGCCAGCACCAAACCCATGGCCCAGCTGATATCAGCGTCCAGCCACTGGGCAATGAATCCGGTGTAGAACGACAGCTTCATGAACGGTATCGTGCCAATGATGGAGACCGCATAGACCGCCAGGGTCCGCCGGTTGAAGCGCCCGTAGCGGCCCTTGATATCGTAAAGGTCAGCCACCGAGTAGTGGCCTCGGCAGACCCAGTAGTAGTCCACCAGGTTGATCGCGCTCCAGGGGATCAACAGGTACAGCTGACCGATCAGAATGTCGGCGAAGAAGGTGTCGAAGTGGTACTGGGTGGCGATCGCGATCAGGGTTGCGGCAATGCTCAGTACCGCCATCACCACGGCTTTGGCTGCTGCTGTGACCTGCTTGAGCTCGCCGAATGCACCGAAGATCGTCACCGTGGACATGTAAGCGCTGTAGAGGCAAAGCACGTTGTACTGGATGACGCCCAACGCGATCACAGCCAGCGCCAGCGGTGCCCACGGTCCGAACAACGAGGCAATCGCGGTGGCCGGGTCGTGGCCGAGCGCGGTGGGTATGGCCACGGCCAACAAGGCACCAAGCGCCATCATGGCGAATGAACCCAACGCACAACCGCAATAGGTCGTCCAGAATGTGTCGCGGGTGCGTACATTGGCCGGCAGGTAGCGTGAATAATCAGCCACATAAGGGCCATAGCCCAATGTCCATGAAGCTGCCTGGGCGATGACCAAATTGAACGCTGCGAACGAGAAACCGGTGCTCGGCGCCATGGTCGCGGCCGGGTCCAGCGGGTACAACAGGATCAGCACCATGGCGGTGGCGAACACCAGCGTCGACAAAACGCTCATCCAGGCGCCCAAGCGGTGGATCAGTTCATAGCCAACGAAACCGATAACGAAGGTCAGCACACCAACCAGTACGATGGCCTGGTCATCGCTCATCGGCATCAGCGCCTTCAAGGCATCGCGCATGAGCACGCCACTGGCGGCCAGAAACAACACTGCCGCAACAACCATCACCAACAGCGGAATGGCTGCGCCATAGACGCCGAATTGCGCGCGGCTCTGGATCATTTGTGGAATGCCCAGGTGCGGGCCCTGGGCCGAGTGCGCGGCCATGAACACGGTGCCGACCAGGTTGCCGATCAACAAGCCCAGCAATGTCCAGCCGAAACTCAAGCCTGACGCAATACCCAGCGTGCCGACCATCAAGGCCGTGACCTGGAAATTGGAACTGAACCAGATAGTGAACAAACGTCGGGGGGTGCCGTAACGCTCGCTATGGGGGACAAACTCGATACTGCGCTTTTCCAGCTTCACGACAGCCTCCTGATTCATTTTCACGATTATCAGTGGGTTATCGATGGCCTCTCGGCCTGTTAGCGAACGCCTCATAGCTAGTAACGCCATGCCTCGGCGCAATGACCGACGGCCAACCCGGTCCTCGACGCTGCAGTCGTGGATTGTCTAAGATGCCCCCTTTACCGTTTCAGCATGTTTCAATAAGGATCTCGATGTCTGTTATTCAAGCGCCACCGCCAGTGCGCAGCACGTCCACCGTTGCCAAGATGGAGGCCGCCCTGGCGCTGGGCAGCTTCGCCATCGGTACCGGCGAGTTCGCCATCATGGGCTTGATGCCCGATATCGCCAATAACCTGCAATTGAGCGAGCCTCAGGTGGGCCATGCGATCAGTGCCTACGCCCTGGGGGTGATGGTCGGTGCACCGACACTGGCCATTCTGGGCGCCAGGCTGCTGCGCAAGCACCTGTTGCTGTGGTTGATGGCGCTTTATGCCATCGGTAACCTGGCCACAGCATTCGCACCCTCGTTCGCCAGCCTGGTCGCCTTCCGGTTCATCAGCGGGCTTCCCCATGGAGCATACTTCGGTATCGCGGCGGTAGTGGTTTCGAGCATGGTGCCGACCGATCAGCGTGCCAGCGCGGTGGCGCGGGTCATGATGGGGCTGACCTTGGCGATGTTGCTGGGCAACCCGGTCGCCACTTTCCTCGGGCAATTCTTTGGCTGGCGTTCCGCTTTCGTGCTGGTCGGGATGATCGCCCTGTGCACCATCGCCATGGTCTGGCGCTTCGTGCCCCAGCGCCATGACGAGGTGCGCAGCGACCCACGCAAGGAGCTGCAGGCCTTCCGGCTGCCACAGGTGTGGATGGCACTGGCCATCGCCTCCATTGGCTTTGCGGGTATGTTCTGCGTGTTCAGCTACCTGGCCCCGACCATGCTCGAAGTCACCCAGGTGTCACCGCAGTGGATTCCATTTGGCCTGGCAGCATTCGGGGTCGGCGGCATCGTCGGTAACATCGCAGGCGGCAAGCTGTTCGACCGTTGGCAGTTCCGCGCCGTTGGGCTGGTGCTGGTATGGTCGATGGCGGTGCTGCTGTTCTTCTCGTTCGCCGCCAGCGCACTGTGGTCGCTGCTGCTGGGGATTGGCCTGGTCGGCACCATGATCGCATTGGCAGCGCCCCTGCAGATTCGTTTGATGGATATCGCCCATGAAGCCCCAAGCCTGGCAGCGGCGTCGAACCATGCAGCATTCAACCTGGCCAATGCGCTCGGTCCCTGGTTTGGCGGAATGGCGATCACTGCCGGCTTGGGGTGGACGAGTACGGGTTACATCGGCGCTGCTGCCGCCCTGGTTGGCCTGGCGCTCTACCTGTGCGCGCGCCGCATGAAAGGTGGGCACTGAACCGTGAGCAGTACGGCCGTGGGGCTCCCCCACGGCCTTTTATGTATACTCCGGCGCCCCAGAGTCAAATTACCGTGCGCCATGAAAAAACTGTTGTATGTCATAACCTTAGCCTTCTCTGCCATTCCCTGCGCCTTCGCTACTCCACCCGCAACGTTCACCGAAGCCAAAGTCATCGCCAAACAGCAGGTCTACCTTGACCAGGCCAACAGCGCCATGGGGGACCTGTACTGCGGCTGCAAGTGGACCTGGGTTGGTAAATCCGGCGGTCGCATCGATCCCGCCTCCTGCGGCTACGAAACCCGCAAGCAGAAAAACCGGGCCGAACGCACCGAATGGGAACACATCGTCCCGGCCTGGACCTTCGGCCATCAGCGCCAATGCTGGCAGAACGGTGGGCGCGAGCAGTGCGTGGACGAAGACCCTATTTTCCGCGCGATGGAGGCAGACCTGTTCAACCTCTATCCTGCCGTGGGGGAAGTGAATGGCGACCGCAGCAACTTCAACTACGGCATGGCCTCGGGCGTCGCCCCGCAATACGGTCAGTGCACGACCAAGATCGACTTCCAGCAGAAGGCCGCGGAACCCCGCGACGAAGTCAAAGGCCTGGTTGCCCGCACCACCTTCTACATGTTCGATCGCTACAAGCTGAGCATGTCGCGTCAGCAACAGCAGTTGCTGATGGCCTGGAACAAGCAGCACCCGGTGTCCGCCTGGGAAAAAGAACGCAACGCCCGCATCGCTCGGATCATGGGGCACTCCAACCCATTCGTGACCGGTGAGCGCACCTGGTCGCTCGGCTACAAGCCAGTGGGTGACGGTGTGGTCGCCGCCGTGGCGGCAAAAAGTGCCACGGCCAAGCCTGCCGAGCGTACCGTTGCCAGCAACGCGACTTCCGGTGCCGTGCTCGGCAACCGCAACAGCCATGTGTATCACCTTGCCACTGGTTGCCCCGGCTACTACCAGCTCTCCCAAAAGAACCAGGTCATGTTCGAGTCGGAATCCCAGGCTCAGGCTGCCGGGTATCGCAAAGCGGGCAATTGCAAGTAAACGTGCAAGACAGGGAGCTCCAAGGCTCCCTGCCCCTTCCCACGGCGATCAGACAACTCACGAGCACATCAGTGCTGCGTCCAACAACCTGCCCTTGTCGTACCAGGCATCGCGTTGATAAGCGGAATAGTGATGCTGCGTTCCAGACGGGCGAATCTCGACCAGGCCGGTGGACTGTCGTGGGTCCGTGCTTTCGAGGAACAGCGCCAGCGCATGGTTGTCTTCGCGCATGAATGCCTTCTCACCCGCAGGAAGCTCATCCCGTACGCATTTTATGAAGTCGGGCGGGCTTTTCAGCGTGGTCCCCGCCACATTGTCATGCCCCATCCGGATATCCGGGTCATGGGCGCACCCCGTCACCAGTAGGGCCGCAAACAGCGGTACCAGCGCATGACGGGTAATGGAAAGTGATGGACGAATGCTGGACGTGCGTTTCATGTGGCAATTCTCCGACGCGCCCCGATAGGAAAATCAACGTTCGGCGGATACAGCCCTTTTTTATTGTGGCGTCAGCAGGTCGACAGGCTCAACCTGCTCAGTCTAGCCCTGGGCATCCGCTGGCCATAGGCAGGTTCGCTATAGTCGTTATGAAGGTTCGTAGCTCAAGACCCCGCGCCGCCTTCGAGCGGGCTCATTCCAGACCTTCGAGCAGGCCATCGGCGCGAAGCACTTCGGCAATCACCGAGTCATCGACCGCGTACACGCCTCGCGAGGCTTTCCACACCAGTTTCTTCTGCTGTAGCGCGATCAGGGCCTGCTGCACGCCGGGAACCTCGACATGGACGTCACTCGCCTCGATGCCCGCCAGGGTCATGGCCTTGCCGTAAAGCACCATGGTCGGCGCTTCGAAGGGCGCGTAGTCATCGCCCTTGACGCTCATCACCCGAATCACCGCCGACTGGATCGGGGTCAGGCTGTGAATTACCTTCCTGAGGTTGGCGTTCAGCTCATCGGCCTGGGCGCGCACCCGTTCGGCAAAGCGTGCAGGAATCGCATCCGGCTCGATGACGAAGTCGAATCGGATCTCGTCGGCTGCCGCGCCCAGCAGTTCAGGACGATAACCACTCTCCTTGAACAGCTGGAACACCTGAGCAGGGTCCAGTGCTCCGGCAAGATCGACGTTGGCGCAGAACCAGTCGATGAAGTCCTGGTCCAGCGTTGGAAACTGCACCATCGAAGCGCCAAAGAATGCCTGGTCCTTGCTGTTGCGCAACATCGCCAGCTTGTCCCGATTCGAACCGGTGCAAACGATGCGCAGGCCGTAGTGCCTTGAGCTGTTGAGCTCGTCCCTCGCCGCCTTGAGCGCGAACAGTGCTGCCACGCCTTCGTCGGTGGTGATCGCATGTTGCGCTTCGTCGATGATCAGCACGATGATCTTCTTCGACTCATCGGAAAGTGCCACCAACGCTGCCGTCAGGTCGATGTCCTTGCCCAGGCCAATCTTGTCCAGGCTGAAGTTGAGGCCACCGACTACGACCTTCTCCATCCCCGACGACCGTGCCAGCCGTGTGATGAAACCCTCATTGCGCCCGACCGCTTCGCGTACCGCCTCGACGATGACCTGGCCAGGGTCTTTCTTCAGGTCTTTCCACAAGTCGGCGTACAGCACGATCGCCCCTGTCGCCTCCAAGGCAGGCCGCAGGTCTTCACGGGCGAAGGTGGACTTACCGGTACGCCGTGGCGCCGCCAGGAAAACGCCCGAGCTGGCAGCACTGCCCACCGCGACCTGCAAGATCAGTTTGGAAAGCCGCGCAGCCAGGGCGGGTCGGTGATAGAGGGTTTCGGTCATTCCGGTCCTTTGAGCGTCGGTTATAGGAAACTATAGAGCGATTATAGACAAATTATAGAAGCGCGATTTTACAGACGATTATAGGCCGACTATAGAACGCAGCGAAACGGAAAGAGAACATTTGTACCCCTCGATATTGGCGCTGCAAAATCGGATCCAACGCGTTAAGGTAGGGAACAGGGACGGACCAATCGCCACGGAGCTCGCCATGACCACCCTCTCACGCCTCAGTTTGTTGGTTTTAGTCCTCGGCATGGTCCTGGGCGACATCATCGTGGCCAGCGTGGGACTGGTTGGCCTGTGCGGCGCCGCCGTCTACTTCACCCTCAAGCAGGATGCTCAGGACCCGCCCACCTCACCCGGATTCCTCGCCTAGGAAGACGCCGGCAGACGAATCCTGAACTGCGCCCCCCCTAACGCCGACTGCGCCACGGTCAATGTCCCGCCCTGCCCCTCGATCGCCCTTCGGCTGATCGCCAGCCCCAAGCCAAACCCACCGGTGTTGCGGTCACGGCTGCGATCCAGGCGATAGAACGGCTGGAAGATGCGTTCGCGTTCTTCGGGCGGAATACCGATGCCATCATCCTCCACGGTCAGCAGGCAGGCCCCGTCCTCCTCCTGCCGCAAGCGCAGCAACAGGCTCTGGTCGCAATAACGCATGGCGTTGCGCACGAGGTTCTGCACTGCACGCGCGGTCAACCTCGGGTCGAGCACGAAGCGCGGCAACATGCCCTCTGCGCGCACTTCCCATTGGATACCACGGCCGTCCAGCTCCTCGGCAAAACCGCCCAGCACGCTGTCGACCAACTCCAGCAGCGACACCTCGACCCGCTCACGGGCCTGGTCGGCGTTGTACAAGCGGCTATAGGACAACAACTCAAGCACCAGCTCATCCAGCTCGCGCACATGCCCAACGAGTTCCAGCAGGCGTTTGCGACTGGCTGGCGGCACTTCATCGAACAGCAGCACGAGGCCGAAATCCAGGCGGGTCAGCGGCGTGCGCAGCTCATGGGAAACCGCGTTCAGCAGTTCACGTTGCTGATTCACATGCCGTTCCAGGTCACTGGCCATGGTGTCGAACACTCCCGCCAGTTCTCCGATGTTGGAATGCGGCGAAATGTGCGTGCGCTCGGCCATCTGCCCTTGGCCCAGACACCTTGCGGTCTCCTTGAGTCGCTCAAGGTCACGCCAGTGCGGCCACACCCACAGCAGCAGGCATCCCAGCATGGCCGCGCCAATCAACACGGTAACGCCCCAGGACAAGAGGTTGATGTCCAGCGGATCGGGCGGCGCATGCAAACGTACCAGCCAGTCATTGTTCAGCGGGGCCAAAACGGTCTCGTAGTAACCCCAATCGCCGATACGCACCGCATAAAGCCCTTGCGCCAGGCGCGCCTGTTCGTCGCGGCTCAAGCCCGCCTGGTCATTGCGCAGCAATTGGACCTGGAGCGGCTCGAACACCTTGGCCAGGTCCCGCTCCACCGTCGGCCACTGCTCGGACGGGGTCTGTTGGAACTGGCGGACGATCAAGGTCTGTACACCTTTGGCCTGCTCCAGGTTATAGGCCATGAAGCGGTCCTGGAACAGTCCGACGATGGCATCCGGAATCAACAGCAAGGCACCGGCGTAGGCGACGATGATCACTAGGTACAGGCGCACCAGGATTTTCAGCATGCGGGTTCAGCACTCCCACTCGACACGACTGAACAGGTATCCCTTGCCCCAAACGGTCTTGATCTTGCGCGCTTCGCCGGCATTGTCGTCGAACTTGCGACGCAGCTTGGAAATGGCGACGTCCACCGAGCGATCGGTGCCGTTGAATTCGATACCCCGCAGTTCCTGCAGAATGCGATCGCGGCTCAGCACCTCGCCGGCACTGCGCGCCAACACCACCAGCAGGTTGTACTCGCCGCTCGACAGTTCCACTTCTTCGCCCCGCCACGTCACCGCGCGTTCGGCCAGGTCGATGCGCAAACTCCCCACCTGGATCAGATCACTTTCCAGGCGCGGCTCGTTGACGCTGCTACGGCGCAACAGGGTGCGCACGCGGGCCAGCAATACCCTGGGCTCGCAGGGCTTGGTGACATAGTCGTCCGCGCCCATCTCCAACCCCAAGACCTGATCGTGACTGTCATCACGGGCGGTGAGCATCAGAATGGGCAGGCTCTGCGAGGCCTGGCGCAGCAAGCGACACACCTGCAGGCCATCGAGGCCCGGCAGCATCAGGTCGAGTATCACCAGGTCGGGCCTTTGTTGATGGAATGCGTCCAGGACATGGTCGCCACGGGCAATCACCTGCACATGGTAGTCGTTTCGTTGGAGGTAGCTGGCAATCAGCTCGGACAACGCGCTGTCGTCTTCGACCAGAAGAAGGTTTGGCATACGCACTTTGATACATAACAAGAGGCAGGCAGGATATAGAATCCTACGCTGCGTCAGGGCCATTCTTCACACTTTTTCACACTCGCCCTACAGCTGGTAACAGGCAGCCAGCCCGCGGCTGCCTTAGGATACGCACGCTCATCATCGGAAGATCGGTATGCCTATTTCTTTCCCTTCGCGCCTGCGCCCCATGGCGCTTCTGGCGCTTGTCACCCTGACTCTGGCCGGATGCGACGACAGCTCGCAACCCAATGAACAAACACCCAAGCCCCAGGTGCGCGTGGAAACCGTGCAGCTGCAGCCTCTGGCAGTCAGCACCGAGCTGAGCGGCCGGCTGCTCGCCCCGCGCACCGCCGAAGTTCGCGCCCGGGTGGCGGGCGTGGTGCTCAAGCGTGTGTACCGCGAGGGCAGCGACGTCAAGCAAGGCGATGTGCTGTTCCTGATCGACCCGGCACCGTTCAAGGCTGACCATGACAGCGCCCGCGCTACCCTGGCCAAGGCCCAGGCTACCTTGTACCAGGCCCGGCTGCAGGAGCAACGCTACCGCGAGCTGGTCGACGACAAGGCCGTCAGTCGCCAGGAGTACGACAATGCGCGCGCGGCGTTCCTGCAAGCCGATGCGGCGGTCGCCGAAGCCAAGGCGGCGCTCGAGCGGGCACGCCTGAACCTGGGTTACGCCACGGTCACCGCCCCTATCTCGGGGCGCATTGGCCGAGCGCTCGTCACCGAGGGCGCACTGGTCGGGCAGAACGAGACCACGCCCCTGGCGACCATCCAGCAATTGGACCCGATCCATGCCGACGTCACCCAGTCGACCCGCGAACTCAACGCCCTGCGCCGCGCCTTGCGGGCAGGCGAGCTGCAACAGGCAGGTGATGGCCAGGCCCGTGCCACGTTGATCCAGGACGACGGCAGCGCCTACCCGCTGCCGGGGAAGTTGCTGTTCTCCGACATCAGTGTCGATCCGAGCACCAACCAGATCACCCTACGCAGCGAGTTCCCCAACCCGGATCTCGACCTGCTGCCGGGCAGCTACGTGCGCGTTCGCCTCGAACAGGCGCTGCAACCCAAGGGTATCAGTGTCCCGCAACGGGCCATCCTGCGTGACAGTGCCGGGGTACCGAAGGTGCTGGTGGTCGACCAACGGTCCCAGGTCAGCGAGCGCCAAGTCGCGCTGGGCAACGCCCAAGGTGACCGCTGGGTGGTCAGCGAAGGCCTGGCCCCTGGTGAGCGCGTGGTCATCGAAGGGCTGCAACACATCAAGGCCGGCGACCAGGTGCAAGTCGACGCCCCCCAGGGTGCCCAGCCCGTTGCCCAACACCTCGGCCAGTGAGGGCCTGATCCATGCCGCAGTTCTTCATTGACCGCCCCATCTTCGCCTGGGTGGTGGCGCTGTTCATTCTTTTGGCCGGAGCGCTGTCGATTGTGCAGTTGCCGGTGGCCCAGTACCCCAACGTGGCGCCACCGCAGGTCGAGATCTACGCCGTCTATCCCGGCGCTTCCGCGGCGACCATGGACGAGAGCGTGGTCAGCCTGATCGAGCAAGAGCTCAACGGTGCCGACAACCTGCTTT
Organism: Pseudomonas taiwanensis DSM 21245; assembly: GCF_000425785.1. Lineage (GTDB taxonomy): Bacteria > Pseudomonadota > Gammaproteobacteria > Pseudomonadales > Pseudomonadaceae > Aquipseudomonas > Aquipseudomonas taiwanensis. Next base: position 52,975 of record NZ_AUEC01000014.1, on the reverse strand, counting down.
ACTTCGAGTCGCAAAGCAGCCTGGGCAGTGCCACCATCACCACCACCTTCGAGCCCGGCACCCATCCGGACATGGCCCAGGTCGACGTGCAGAATCGGCTCAAGGTCGTCGAGTCGCGCCTGCCCCGCCCCGTCACCCAACAGGGCCTGCAAGTGGAGAAGGTCTCCACCGGCTTCCTGTTGCTCGCGACCCTCACCTCCGAGGACGGCAGCCTGGATGAGACCGCTCTGTCCGACATCCTGGCGCGCAATGTGATGAACGAGATCCGTCGCCTCAAGGGTGTCGGCAAGGCGCAGTTGTATGGCTCCGAACGGGCCATGCGCATCTGGATCGACCCGGCCAAGCTGATCGGCTACCAGCTCACGCCCAATGACGTCGCCGCCGCCATCGCCGCGCAGAACGCCCAGGTCGCGCCTGGCAGCATCGGCGACCTGCCCGCCCGTGGCACACAGGAGATCACCGCCAATGTGGTGGTCAAGGGCCAGCTGAGCACGCCGGAAGAATTCGCCGGCATCGTGCTGCGTGCCAATACTGACGGCTCCAGCGTGACCATCGGCGACGTCGCCCGGGTTGAGATCGGTGCTCAAGAATACCAGTACGGCACTCGCCTGAACGGCAAGCCAGCTACGGCCTTCAGCGTACAGCTCGCCCCCGGCGCCAACGCCATGGAGACTGCCGATCTGGTGCGGGCAAAAATGCAGGAGCTGTCACGCTACTTCCCCGAAGGGGTCCGGTACGACATCCCCTATGACACCTCGCCGTTCGTCAAAGTGTCGATCAAGCAAGTGATCAACACCCTGTTCGAGGCCATGCTGCTGGTGTTCGCAGTCATGTTCCTGTTCCTGCAGAACCTGCGCTACACCCTAATCCCAACCTTGGTGGTGCCAGTGGCGCTGATGGGTACCTTTGCCGTGATGCTGGCGATGGGCTTCTCGGTCAATGTGCTGACTTTGTTCGGAATGGTATTGGCCATCGGTATCCTGGTGGACGATGCCATCGTGGTGGTGGAGAACGTCGAGCGCATCATGGCTGAAGAAGGTCTTGAGCCCAGGGCGGCGACGCGCAAGGCCATGGGCCAGATCAGCGGCGCTATCGTCGGTATCACCCTGGTGCTGGTGGCGGTGTTCCTGCCGATGGCCTTCATGAAAGGCTCGGTCGGGGTGATCTACCAGCAGTTCTCGGTGTCCATGGCGGTGTCGATCCTGTTCTCGGCATTCCTGGCACTGAGCCTCACACCGGCCCTGTGCGCGACACTGCTCAAACCGGTGGCCAAGGGCGGGCATCATGAGCGCAAGGGGTTCTTCGGATGGTTCAATCGTCGCTTCGAAGCGACAAGCGAAGGCTACCAACGCTGGGTAATGGCGGCGCTCAAACGCAGCGGCCGTTATCTGCTGGTCTATGGCGCGCTGCTGGCGGTTCTGGGTTATGGTTTCAGCCAATTGCCCACCGCATTCCTGCCCACCGAAGACCAGGGCTACACCATTACCGACATTCAGTTGCCACCCGGTGCCAGCCGCATGCGCACCGAGCAGGTGGCAGCGCAGATCGAAGCCCACAACGCTCAGGAGCCAGGGGTGGGCAACACCACGGTGATCCTCGGCTTCAGCTTCTCAGGTAGCGGGCAGAATGCCGCGCTAGCCTTCACCACGCTCAAGGACTGGTCCGAGCGAGGGAGTGACGACAGCGCCCAGTCGATTGCCGACCGTGCAACCGTGGCCTTCAGCCAGATCAAGGACGCGATCGCTTTCTCGGTGCTGCCACCGCCCATCGATGGCCTGGGCGAGTCGACGGGTTTCGAGTTCCGCCTGCAGGACCGAGGTGGCATCGGTCATGGCGAGCTGATGGCAGCCCGTGACCAGTTGCTGGCCGGCGCAGCCAAGAGCAAGGTGCTGACCAATGTCCGCGAGTCATCGCTGGCTGAAAGCCCACAAGTGCAACTGGAAATCGACCGCCGCCAGGCCAATGCCCTGGGTGTGTCGTTTGCCGACATTGGCTCGGTATTGGATACCGCAGTGGGTTCCAACTACGTCAACGACTTCCCCAACCAGGGGCGCATGCAACGCGTGGTGGTACAGGCCGAAGGCGACCGGCGCAGTCAGGTGCAAGACCTGCTGAACATCCATGTGCGCAACAGCAGCGGCAAGATGGTACCTCTGGCTGCCTTCGTCCAGGCCAGGTGGGTCAGCGGACCCGTGCAACTGACCCGCTACAACGGTTACCCGGCGGTATCGATCTCAGGCGAACCGGCGGCCGGTTACAGCTCGGGTGAAGCGATGGCTGAAATCGAGCGCCTGGTAGCCCAGTTGCCCGTGGGTACGGGTCTGGAATGGACCGGCCTGTCGCTGCAGGAGCGTCTGTCCGGCAGCCAGGCCCCCTTGCTGATGGGGTTATCGTTGCTGGTGGTGTTCCTGTGCCTGGCCGCACTGTACGAAAGCTGGTCGATCCCCACCGCGGTGTTGCTGGTGGTGCCGCTGGGTGTGCTAGGGGCGGTGCTGGCGGTGACCCTGCGCGGCATGCCCAACGACGTGTTCTTCAAGGTCGGCTTGATCACCCTGATCGGTTTGTCGGCCAAAAATGCCATCCTGATCATCGAGTTCGCCAAGAGCCTGGTCGACCAGGGGCATGATGCCGTCGACGCTGCGGTTCAGGCTGCCCGTCTGCGCTTGCGCCCCATCGTCATGACCTCCCTGGCGTTCATCCTCGGCGTGGTGCCCCTGGCCATCGCCACCGGCGCCAGCTCGGCCAGTCAGCAGGCCATCGGCACCGGAGTGATCGGCGGCATGCTCAGTGCCACCCTGGCGGTGGTGTTCGTGCCGGTGTTCTTCGTGGTGGTGATGCGTCTGGCCGGGCGCGGCAGCGCCATCCAGGGCAAGCTGTTGACCGACGAAACCTGACTGGACAAGCAGCCCGTTGAATGAGAGGGTTCCCGGCATCGACTGCCCGGAACCCTTTTTCATGCCAGACGCACTGCCCCCCTGCTCCATCCTCATCCTCGCCGGCGGCCGTGGCCAACGCATGGGCGGCCGCGACAAGGGCCTGGTCGACTGGCAGGGCGAACCGCTGGTGGCGCATGTGCAGCGCGTGGTACGGCCTCTCAGCGATGACCTGGTGATTTCCTGCAATCGCAATCAGGACACCTACCGGGCCTATGCCAACCAACTGGTTGGCGATGCAGACCCGGATTTCCCCGGCCCCCTGGCCGGGGTGATCGCTGGGCTTGCAAAGGCACGTCATGAGTGGGTGGTGGTGCTGGCCTGCGACGCGCCGCTGGTCGACCAGGCACTGATCGACGACCTGCGCAAATTGGCCGTGCAGCATGACCGCTGCGCGATGGTTCGCCAGGGTGGGTTCTGGCAGCCAATGTTCAGCGTCCTGCCGCGCCGGGTATTACCCTTGCTCGAACAAGCCTGGGCAGCAGGTGAGCGGAGTTTGCAGAGAGCGCTGATGCGCCAGTCGATTGAAGGGCTGGACTGCGCGGAAGAGGATCCAAGGTTGAGCAACTTCAACAGCCCGAATCTGCTGAAGCGGACTTTGTAGGAGCGGGCTCGCCAGCGATCACCGGCCAAGCCGGTGCCACACGGCAACCCCGGTTTCCACAAGCCCCACGCCAGAGCGCAAACTGCACGGACTCACTCCAGCGCCAATTCCTCGACACTGATCTCACGCATCCTGAACTTCTGCACCTTACCGGTGACCGTCATCGGAAACTCATCGACGAAGCGGAAGTACCTGGGCACCTTGAAGTGGGCAATCCGCGCCCTCGCCCATTCGCGTAACTCGTCTTCGGTGGCCATATGCCCTGGATGCAACCGCACCCAGGCAACGATCTCTTCACCATACTTCTTGCACGGGACCCCGATCACCTGCACATCGGCAACCGCTGGGTGGGTGAAGAAAAACTCCTCCAGCTCACGCGGGTAGATGTTCTCTCCCCCGCGAATGATCATGTCCTTGCTGCGCCCGACGATCCGCACGTAGCCCTGCTCGTCCATCACCGCCAGGTCACCCGTGTGCATCCAGCCCTCGGCGTCGATGCTCTCGGCAGTGGCCTTGGGGTTGTTCCAGTAACCCAGCATCACACTGTAGCCACGGGTGCATAGCTCGCCGATCTCACCACGGGGCAAGGTGCTGCCCTCGGCATCGATGATCTTGTTCTCCAGCCTCGGCTGGGTGCGCCCGACACTGGTCACCCGCCGTTCCAGATCGTCATCGGCGCCAGTCTGCAGCGACACCGGGCTGGTCTCGGTCATGCCGTAGGCGATCTGCACTTCGGCCATGTGCATCTGGTCGATTACCCGACGCATTACCTCGATCGGGCAAGTGGCCCCAGCCATGATGCCGGTACGCAGGCTCGACAGATCGAATTCGCCGCGCTGTGGGTGGTCGAGTTCGGCGATGAACATGGTGGGTACACCGTACAGTGCGGTGGCCTTTTCTTCCGCCACTGCCCGCAGCGTAGCCAGGGGGTCGAAGGCGTCGTTGGGGTAGATCAGGGCACTGCCATGGGTCATGCAGCCGAGGTTGGCCATGACCATGCCAAAACAGTGATACAAAGGCACCGGCACCACCAGGCGGTCGTGTTCGGTCAGGCCCAGGCTTTCACCGACCATGTAGCCATTGTTGAGAATGTTGCGGTGGCTGAGCGTGGCGCCTTTGGGGAAGCCTGTGGTGCCAGAGGTGTACTGGATATTGATCGGGTCGTTGCACTGCAATTGCGCCTGCCGCTCGGCCAAGGCTTCGCGGCTGATGGCTTCGGCGCGGGCTTGCAGGTCATGCCAGGCCAGGAAACCTGGAGGCGGCGACAGCGCCAGGCTCACGACACCGCGCAGGTTGGGAAAGCGCTCGCAGATCAGCGCACCCGGCTGCCCATGGGAAAGGCCCGGGATCAGGCCCTGCAGCATGGCGTGGTAATCGGATGTCTTGAAGGCGTCCGCGCAGATTACCCAACGGCAGCCAGACTGGCCCAGGGCGTAGTCCAGTTCATTGGAGCGATAGGCCGGATTGATATTGACCAGAATGGCACCGACCCTGGCGCTGGCGAACTGAGTGATGCACCATTCGGCGCAATTGGGCGCCCAGATGCCCAAGCGATCGCCAGGTTGCACACCAAGGGCCATGAGCGCGCGGGCATGCTGATCGACCGCGTCAGCCAGCTGTTGCCAGGTGTAGCGCAGGGCCTGGTGGCGGACCACGAGTGCCTCGCGATCGGGGAAGCGGGCGACGGTGGCGTCGAAGGCGTCGCCGATGCATTGGTCGAGCAGGGCCTTGTCCGGGTTGCCCTGTGAGTAGCTTGGCTGGGGCATGGGCAGTTCTCTTGTTGTTCTTGTAATGACGGGACCGGCGCTTTCGCAGGCAAGCCGGCTCGTGCAGGGGAGCGATGCAGGAGCCGGCGTGGCGACGCCGGTTTAACGGACGAACACCTGAGGCGTGGTGGTGGACATGTCGCCACCGGGCAACTTGATGTTCTTCACCTTTTCCAGGGTTTGCGGGTTGAACACCGCCAGATCGTTGAAGGTGCCGCCCAGGTACAACTTGTCGCCCTTTTTGTCGAAGGTCACGCAATAGTAAGTGTGGTCCAGATTCGCCGCCTTGATCAGCTTGCGCTGCTTGATGTCGTACTTGGCCAGGCGGTTGAGCACGCCGTACATCTGGTTCGGGTCTTTCGGCGAGCGTAAGCCGGTGAAGTACAGCTCCGTCAGGTCGGCGAACTCAGCGGTATGACGCTTGCCCGTCTTCAAGTCCACGCTCAGGTAGCCATACAGCAACTCCGCGGTGTTGGGGTCCTGCTTCTCATCCTTGAACTTGGCGATGGTGTACAGCATCGAGAACTCATGCCGGGCGCTTTGGTGCGGCCAGAAATACAGCACGTCCGGAGCGCTGTAGCCCTTGCGGTTCCAATTGCGCAGCGGCAACGCCACTTCGTACTTGCCCGTGTTGACATCCATCTTGTAGAGGTCCGGCCCGGCCACGAACAGGCTGCCATCGTCGGCGGTGCGCATCAGGTAGACCTGGCGTGGCATCGGGAAGGTGCGCACGGGCTTGGCCTCCAGGCCATCAGCTGTACGGAATACCTCAAGGCGCGGCGGCTTGACCACGTAGTGGTCGTTCAGGCGCTGCGTCGGGTTGACCGTGGCATACACCTCTTTGCCGTCAGGGCTGATGGCGAACGAGTACATCGATTTGCCGACTTCGCCCGGCACGCTGGATAGGTTGGCGTGGAAGGTGGTCTTGCAGGTGTCCAGGTCGATGCCGTAGATGTCGGCAAAATGGTTGTTCAGCACGTAGGCGGTGCGGTTGTCCGGTGCCATCATCGCGGTGCCTGGGCCGAAGGCGTCAGGCATGCGGCAGCTCTTGTAGAGTGTGTCGCTGGCGACATCCACCACATGCAGGTTGTTCGGGTAGTTGGTGGCGATCAGGTATTCATGGCCAGCCTTCAAGGCGGGGCCGGTGTCTTCGGCCTGGGCTGCCCAGGCGCAGGTCATAGCGGCGATGGTGAGCGCGAGTTGCGCGCAGCGTCCAGCTTTCATGCGGTTTCCCCTTGTCATTCTTGTTGGACCGTCACTTGTCTTTCGGGAACACGGTGCCGAGGTTCCGCCAGTCTTCCTGGGAGTTGCTCGCCTGGGCGTTCCAGTCCTGGTAGGTGCTCATCATGTCCGGCACCTGGGCGGGCCACCAGCAAGGGTCGGAACAGCCATACAGGTCGGCTTCCATGGGCTGGCACAGCGAGCTCACGCCGCCAAAGGCGTCCACTTCCCAGCCCGGGTCGGTGGTGGCGGTGCAGCCGGCCACCGCGCTCATGGCCATGACTTCTTCGACGCGGTCTTCGGCGGCAGCCTGTTCGAGAATCCGTGCCTTGTTGTTCAGGGGCTTCAAATGCTTCATGTCAGTGCGCCTTCCGCGGAGTGATGTAGCGGTCGATGAAGGCCGGGTTGACGGCCATGATGCGGCTGTAGACCTCGATGCCGAAGTCGACCCAGTCACGCATCAGCTCGCAGTAGTGATAGGTCGGGTGCTGCGGGTCGCCGTAGCGGGCATAGCTTTCGTGGTAGCAACCGCCGGAGCACAGGTTGCGGATACGGCAGCTGTCGCAGCCCGTGTTGCTGCGGTCCAGACGTTGGGAGAGGAAGTCGTTGAGCTGCGCCTGCTTCACCCCCTGGTGCACATTACCAAAGGTCGGCAGGCTGGAGCCGGTGAAGCGGTGGCACAGGTTCAGCTCGCCTTCGTGGTCGACGGCCAGCATCTTCAACCCGGCGCCGCACGGCAGTGCCTTCTTGTGGCCTTCGTGGATGTCCGTAATCAGTTGGTGCAGGTTGGAGAAGCCGATGTTGCGATGCGCCAGTGCCGCCTCAAGGTAGCGTCGACCCAGTGCCTTCATGTTGGCGAAGACCTCCACCAGTTCGTCACTGGTCAGGTTGAAGCTTGCCATGTCTCCGGAGGTGACCGGCGCAAAACCGACTTCGGCGAAACCCAGCTCGTTGAACAGGTGGTTCCAGATCGTCTCGACGTCGGTGATGCCACGGGTCAAGGTCACCCGCGCACCCACCGGGCGGCTGTGGTAACGCGACAGCAGCATGTCGACCTTGCGTCGCACCACGTCGTAGGTACCCTGCCCGCCCACGGTGATGCGGTTACGGTCGTGCACGGTCTTTGGCCCGTCGATGCTCACCGACAGACCAAAGCGGTGGGCGTTGAGCCAGTCGACGATCTCTTCGGTCAGCAAGGTGGCGTTGGTGGTCATGATGAACTCCACCTGCTTGCCGGCCTCGGCGAAGCGCCGCTCGCAGTAGCCCACCATGTGCTCGATCAATGGCCTGTTGGACAGCGGCTCACCGCCAAAGAACACCACGCTGTAGCGCTCTTCGTTGGGCGATTCCGTGAGCAGCATTTCCACCGAGGCCTCGGCGGTGGCCGTGCTCATCTTCTTCCCAGCCGAGGGTTTGTCCAAGTCTTCCTTGTAGCAGTAGGTGCAACTTAGATTGCAACCGGTGTTGACATTCAGTACCACAGTGTTCAGCGCCGTGCGCTCGACCTGCTTGAGGGCGATCTCCGGGGTCAGCGGCGAGCCGTCGCTGACCACTTCCAGGGCGATCAACTCCCGTAGGGTCTCTTCGATATCCTGCCCGGCGAACTGCTGGCCAAGCCGCTGCATCAGCTCTTCGGCCGAGCAGCCTCGTTGGCGCAAGGCATCGATGATGCCGCCAGTCACCGCATCCGCGGTGAACAAAGAGCTGCTGGGAATGTGAAACAACATACGGTCGGCATCGACCTGCACTTCGTGCAGGTTGCGTTCGACCAGGTTCAGTAGTGCGCCCATGGCAACCTCCCGATAATCGATCCGTTGGAATACGCGTCCGCCACAGCCCTTAAGGCAACGGCGGGTTGTTCCAGCGTTGTACGGTGACGATCAGGTGGCCTTCGCCCTGCTGGCCGCCATCTTCGAGTTGGGCGATGACCTTCAGGTTGCCGGCGTTATTGGTCATCATCTTGCGCGCAGGGTTGGGGCCTGCGCCTCCCGGCACGAACACACCGTCAGCCTGCATGGTGCCGGCGAACTTCACGTCTTCGTCCTCGATCGCGCGTTCGTTGAACGGCTCGACCTTCCACTTCGCCGGCAGGTAGCCGATGCGCAGCGGCTGGCCACTGGCGTCCTTGCCCCAGGCCTCGGCCTCGAAGCGCCCCTGAACCTTGGGCACCGAAGCGCCGTTCTCGCCGATACGGGCAATGGAAAACGCCGGCACGACCTTCACTTCGTCGACCTTGTCGTAAACCGCCAGGCTTGCGCCCTTGAGCGCACCCACGGTCACTTCGCGCTGGCCAGGCGTGGCATCGGCCGCGGCTCGCGCCTTGACTCGAACCCACGTTGGAGTCGACTCCAGCACCTCGGTCACCTGTACACCTGCGCCAAGGTCCGGCTTGCCAGCAAGGTCACTGCCTACCAGGGTGACTTCCTGTTCGGTACCGGCCTTGATGAAGGCCGGCTGCACGGCCAGCAGACGCGCCTTGCCCGCCTGGGCGGCACTGAAGTCCAGGCCGCGCTCGTCGTGTTCGGCCTCGAACATGCGGCCTTTCATTTCGCCATCCAGCGCCGCGAACACCTGACGCAGGTGGCTGTCACCGACCTTTACGTTGCCGCGCCATTCGTAGCCGTTGTAGAGGATCGCCGAGCCGCTGCCATTGAACGGCGTGCCATCGGCGTAGGCGCCTTTGACGTCGACCTTGAAGGTGTCACCTTGGTCGGGGGTGACCGTCATCACGCCGCGTACATCACCTTTGGCCAACATATGGCCGCTAAACGCCCATTGTCCCTGAAGCGTATCGGCTTTGGGCTTGGCCTTTTCCCATGCCGCATAAGCGGGGCTCTCAAGCGGGAAGCGCTTGGCCAGGTCTGGCACCACTTGCTTGAGGGCGATTTCCAGCCACTCGCGGTCACGGGCCTGGGCCTGGTATTCCAAGGACGGCCATTGTCCGAGGTGGAAGTTGACCAAGTGCTCCCATTCCTGGGCGGGACGACGTTGCAAGGCCACCCGGGCACCGGAGTGGCAGCGACCGCAGGTCTGGCTCAGTTGTTCGTCGAAGTGCTCGACGGTGTTGAGCCGGCGTTCCATGGCATAGCGCACGCCGTCGGTTTCACTCGGGGCGAGGCCCTGCTTGTCGGCCAGGTACTTGACCAGGGTGCGGCGATCGTCATCGCTGATCTGCAGGCCGTGCATGACTTGCATGCGGGCGATACTCATCAGCCAGCCTTCCGGAGTCTTGCGCTGGTGGCTGATGCGACTGTAGGTGTCGTTGCCTTCGGGGATATGGCACCCCATGCACTTGTTCTGTAACAGGCTCGGGCCCTGCTCGGCCGCCATGGCCTGGGTGCTCAGCAGTGCGGCGGCAACCAGTGCCAGCTTACCCGCATGCCGCCGGAGTCGAGTCGTCTTCAAGGTCAGACCTCCACGGTGTTTTTCTTATGGTTTTCGCACGCTTTGGTACAACAGGTGTGCATGTATCGGTTGCGATACAGAAACTATGCCAGGTCACGCAAAAACGTTGAATTTCAGGCAGTTGGACAGTTTGCACGGCCAACTCGAGGGATTGCCGCCTGAAGCGCAGCGTGCCATTTCGCGACACGGTGTTTCATCCTGAGACAGGGCCTGGCGGGCGGGGCGCGCGCGATCCCAGCCCGCGGCCACGAGTCCAAGGGCCAGTCAGGTACCTGCGAGCGCGCACTTGCTCGGGCAAGCGCTCGACAGTCACTGTTTCACAACCGTCTCACAGCGTCTCAATGTGCAACAGCGCAACGGCGCACCCCCTCGCGTGCAGCGCGACAAACCCTAGGCATTTCAGGCCCTTGCGCACACGGGGCGAGCTTGGCACGGCCATTGCGCCAGTGCCCGTCACATCCAATGACAAGAGGCTCAGCCCCATGCTTTGCGAACTGCCCATCCTGCCTGCTACCCGCGCCTTCCTCGAACGCAAGCTGAAGATGCGCATCGGCGCCGACTGGCAGGACGCCGCCAGTGGCCAGACGCTTTCCTTTCGCAACCCGGCCACCGGGGAAATCCTAGGCGAAGTGCCAGCCGCCGATGCTACCAACGTCGACCGTGCCGTGCAGGCCGCCCGCCAGGCCTTCGATGATTCGCCATGGAGCCGCATGCGCCCGCGCGAGCGTCAGAACCTGCTGTGGCGCCTGGCCGACCTGATGGAGCGCGACGCGCAGCAACTGGCCGAGCTTGAATGCCTGAACAACGGCAAGAGCGCGGTGGTTGCCAAGGTGATGGACGTGCAATTGGCCATCGACTTCCTGCGCTACATGGCTGGCTGGGCTACCAAGATAGAGGGTAGTACCGTCGAGGCGTCCATGCCGCTGATGCCCAACGATCAGTTTCATGGCTTCATCCGCCGCGAAGCAGTGGGCGTGGTCGGTGCCATCGTTGCCTGGAACTTCCCGCTTTTGCTGGCCTGCTGGAAGCTCGGCCCAGCCCTGGCTACCGGCTGCACCGTGGTGCTCAAGCCTGCCGACGAAACGCCGCTGACTGCCCTGAAACTCGCAGAGTTGGTGGATGAAGCTGGCTATCCTGCTGGTGTGTTCAACGTCGTAACCGGCACCGGCCTGAATGCCGGCGCCGCCCTTAGCCGACACCCTGGCGTGGACAAGCTGACCTTCACCGGCTCGACCGAGGTGGGCAAGCTGATCGGCAAGGCGGCCATGGACAACATGACCCGCGTCACCCTAGAGCTCGGCGGCAAGTCACCCACCATCGTCATGCCCGATGCCGACCTGCAGGAAGCCGCCGCTGGCGCTGCCACCGCGATCTTCTTCAACCAAGGCCAGGTGTGCTGCGCCGGTTCGCGGCTGTACGTGCACCGCAAGTACTTCGACAACGTGGTGGCCGACATCGCCGGAATAGCCAACGGCATGAAACTTGGCAATGGTCTGGACCCGGCGGTACAGATGGGCCCGCTGATCTCCGCCAAGCAACAGGACCGGGTCACCGGCTATATCGAACTGGGCCGTGAACTGGGTGCGACCATCGCCTGCGGCGGTGAAGGTTTCGGGCCGGGCTACTTCGTCAAGCCGACCGTGATCGTCGATGTGGACCAGCGCCACCGCCTGGTGCAGGAAGAAATATTCGGCCCGGTGCTGGTCGCCATGCCGTTCGATGACCTGGATGAGGTGATCGCCATGGCCAACGACAACCCTTACGGCCTGGGGGCGAGCATCTGGTCCAACGACCTGGGCGCGGTGCACCGGATGATTCCGCGGATCAAGTCTGGCTCGGTGTGGGTCAACTGCCACAGCGCGCTGGACCCGGCGCTGCCGTTTGGCGGCTACAAGATGTCCGGCGTCGGCCGAGAGATGGGCGCGGCAGCGATCGAGCATTACACAGAGCTGAAGTCTGTGTTGATCAAGCTCTGACCGTTCCTGTGCCGGCCCTTTCGCGGTGCTCCTCGAAAGGGCCGGCACAACCACCCCCAAAAATAACGACAAAAACAGGGAGCACACCCTTGGGCACACTCTCGCCTGCGTCCTCGCCCTGGTGGTCACCGCACCCACCCAGGCCAACGAGCTGTACAACCAAAACGGCACGCCGTCAGGCCGTCGAATACGTGACCCAGGGCAAAACTGACGGGCGTTTGGTTAGGCTCTGTACGAAAAGCCTTGAAAGCCGGTGATGCTGCGCGAAAACAGGGCGGGGAGATAGCGGCGCCTACATGAAGTTATTCACCGCTTATTGCTTCTAACTTGAAATGCGAGGCTGCCGTAAAGGGCCATGACCTGCGCGGAACAATTAACGCGCTTCATCGATTGTCTCTTGCGCGATAAGCAGCAATTGATACCCGGGCCCACTGCTCAAAAACTCTTACACTACGCTCACGCCCCTCAGGCGTTGCTGCAGCGGCGAGTTGTAGCAATTCAGCTCTGCGGACAGGTACTACGAAACTTTCCAGCCTCAACTGGCGAGCAATGAAGATGGAAACGATAGCCTGAGCTCGCTCTGTGGAATCCGGTCTCACTGCACCATTCTCTCGAAGAAAGGCCATAATATCACCTGTCATTTGCCGCTCTTCAGGTGCAAAGCGTTCCACCAGGCGATTGAGATTGCCTATTGTGGATGCGGCCGATTGCTGAACGGCTCTAGCTTGCACCTGTCGCTGTACAGGTTCGCCGTTGCGCATAGGATTGACAAACGCGATTTGCCGGGGAGGCGGTGAATTTTGCCTCTGCGGGCGTTCCCCGCTCTCCCGTGCAAGTATCCTGTCTACCATAATTTTAGACTTAATATTCCCGCTCGGATCCGTAAAGTTGATCGGATCATCACCACAGTACGCATATGTATTTATGCCACCCAAGCCGAAGGGGCTGTAGGTGTCAGGAGACAAGAAGCGCATAAGCGTCGAGCTGTATAATCTTTTTCCGTTCCCTAAAAGATCACACGCCGTCATTGAGTCACGGACCTGGCCATTGAATGCCAGTATGGCCCCATGCTTTAACACATCAAAATGGCCATAAGGGGCGTACACGACTGCGCGTGCTTCATGCATGATCGAGTTTGTGGCGCTGGTAGAAAGTAACAGGGTCTTGTCAAGCGCACCCGCCCACTGCTCAGCAAGGGGGGAAGAATCACTTCGAAAGATTACGCTAATCTGGCCAATGGAACCGATAGCCGAGAGCCGGCCACCTTGGTAAAAACAGTGCTTTTTCATAACGGTTCTCGAAAGATCGGTGTCATATCTGAGCATTGCGAGACCGCTGTCCACAACTGGTAGTTCTGATAGTTTTCCGCGGTATTCCCCAGAAAGGTCAAATGAACCCCTGCTCCCATAGCCAGCGCCTCACCCTGGTCTGCTGCTGATCAGGGTGGCCTTGCAACACGCTCTCAAGTGGTTGGCCAGCCTGCAACGCACTGACCACCGGCGCTAACTCAATCCCCTGCAAATGCCACACCCCCAATGGCTGATCCGCCGTTACCACCACCTCGGTTTCGTCCACCAGCCCATCACGCAGCACTGGCCGCCGTTCGACCCGCACTGCATGCCAGTCTGCCGCCATGTGCAAAGGCTGCGCATCCGGCCAATCTTGCCGCTGAAGCCAGAACGGTTGCCCTGCGCGCCCCTGCTCTTGCCTGTAGAAATCCCGTCCGATCCGGGCAAAGCGCAAGAACAGCTGCTCGACCCGCTGCTGGTGAAACTGCCGCGCCAATCCTGCGCGCTCAGGCTTGCGCAACAATGTATTGATGACCACCGGCGCCTGAAACGCCGAGGACAGTGACTGGAAAATCCCGTTACCCGACAGTGGGTCAACGGCCATCGCTGCATCGCCCACCCGCACCCAATCTTGACCAACACATGCGCCAGCCAGAATCGCGGTACTGCTACGTGCATGCACCGGTGCCGGAACCAGCGCCTGGACATCGAACAGTTCGGCCACCAGCGCGCTGTGGGACCGCCGCGCCACGCAGTATTCCGCCAATCCGGCCTTGCCTGGCAGGCCGGCCGCGTCAAGGGTGACTTGCCAGTAACAGCGGCCATCCTCTAACCGCGCCATCCACGCCCAGCCATCCTCCAGGCTCTCCACCGCCGACGCAGGCGCCCCTGGGCTGCCTTGCCAGACATTGAGCAGGCTGACCGTCTCCGGTCCGCGCAGCCGGTCCGGGGCCAGTGGAGCCTGACGGCCTCGCGCTTCGACGAGGAAATCAGCCATCAGTACCTGCCCATCGTCCAGACGCACCTGGTGACCGCCCTCATGCGCGACTTCGCGCACCCGCCCCTCGACCACACGCACGCCAGCACGCTGAAGGTCGTCGCGCAGCGCCCGGTCAAAACGCTGTCGATCCAGCAAGAACTCCTGGTTCGTTTGCAGGTGCTGGCCGTTCCAGAGCACCTGTCGGGCTGCGGGCATGGCGGCCTGGCGCAAGGCCCCGCCCAAACCTGCATGTCGCAAGCCGTCCAGCACCCGCTGCGAAACCCCTTCAACTGCTGCGAAACGGCGCCAATCTGACACCACCATCACGGCATAGCCCAGCCGCCGCAGGCCTATGGCCGTGGCGGCACCCGCAGGGCCGGCACCCAGCACCACAATGCGCGGTTCAGGCATGGCCCAGACCTCGTCGCTCGGGGCCGGCATACGCTGCATTGCTGCGCAGCCAGTCGTAAATCTGCTGGCGATCCATGCTCGGTTCGTCGCGCAACAAAGCTGCAATCCTACCGCTCAAGGCCGCGCAGCCCAGGCTCGCGCCCGCCCTGCCGCCCGCGCCCACGTAACCGCCAAAGTCCGCCTGCCGCGTACCCAGCCACGACCACTGACCCGGAGCGCAGCGGGCATCGCCGGTTACCCGAATCACCCCGCTGTAGCTGGCCGGGTACACCGCCCCGCCCTGCGCCGGGCTGGATGCGCATAACAGCACCCCCGCCGCCAACGCTTCAGCGCAGGCCTGGTGTAGCACCGGGCGGTCTTGTTGCAGGCCCAGGCTGAGGTTGACCAGCGTCACGCCTGCCTCCACCAGCCACAGCAACGCAGCAGCCACCTGCAAGGCACTGGTGCTGGCCTGGCTAGCGAATACCTGGGCCAGCAACAGGGGCACCGGCCCGGCCTCGCCCTGCAAAGCGGCAACCACCTCACTACCGTGCCCTAGCTGGTCCGGCAACATCTCACCTTCACGCAACTGGCCGTCCTCCAGCCAGAACCGCCGCCCTTGCAGCAAGTAGCTGGCCTGGTGAGGCGAGCAACCGCTGTCAATCACGCCAACCCGCACGTCAGTGGCCATGCTTGATCACCTCCTGAGGCAGCACCTGCAACTGGCCGTCATCCAGGTACAGGTGCAGGTCAGCATCGGCCAGGGTCGAAGCACGGTGACTGATCAGGATGCGTGTGCGGCCGGCGAACAGCTGGTCGATGGCCGCGATCACTTCGCGCTCGGTGGCTTCGTCCACCGCCGATGTGGCCTCGTCCAGCACCAGGATCGCCGGCGCCTGCAGCACCGCGCGGGCGATGGCAATGCGTTGTTTCTGCCCGCCGGACAGCTGCTGGCCACGCTCCCCCAGCAGGCCGTCCAGGCCCAGCGGCAGGCTGTCGACCAGGCTGTCCAGCCGCGCCAGGCGCACCACCCGCTCCAGTTCCTCGCGGCTGGCCTCGGGCACGCCGTAGGCCAGGTTCTGTGCCAGGGTGCCGCGGAACAACACGATATCCTGGCTGACCACAGCAATGCGTCGGCGTAGCGCGGCCAAGTCCAGATCGCGCAGGTCGGTGCCGTCCAGCAGGATGCGCCCGGTGTCCGGATCGTAGAAGCGCTGCAACAGGTCGATCAGGGTCGACTTGCCGACCCCTGAGGCGCCGCTGATGGCCACTTTCAGCCCACCCGGCAGGTACACCTGCACGTTGTTCAGCACCGCGCCCTGGCGCCCTTCATGGGCAAAACTCACCCCCTCGAGGCGCAAGTCGCCCGGGCCGTCAGGCATCGGCCGCGGGTCGGCCACCGGTCGCACGGCCACGGACTCCTGCTTCAACTCCATGACCCGCCCCAGGCTCACCGCCATGCGCTGCACCGCCACGTACAGGCCCAGCAGGCTCTGCACCGGCCCTACCGCCATGCCCATGTAGGTGGAAAAGGCGATCAGTGCACCCAACTGCCAGGTACCCTGGATCACCCACCAGCCGCCGACCAGGAACGCACAAGCGCGGCACCAGGAGGTCAGCGTGCCGGGAATGGCCTGGGTGAAGAATTCGGTCACCTGCACCTTGAGTAGCTGGCGCATGTAGCCCTGGCCCAGCTGGTCCAGGCGCCCCGCCTCGCGGCCTTGCTGGCCGGCTGCCTGGATGAACTTCATCGCCGGCAGGGTCTCGACCAGAAACGACGACACATCCGCCGAGCGTTCGCGCAGGTTGCGTACTTCGCGCTCCACCTTGCGCCGCATCCAGCGCAGCCAGAGCACTTCGATGGGCACCAGCAACGCCAGCAGCAGCGACAGTTGCCACGACAGCATCAGCATCAACGCCACCGCGCCTACCAGGCCGATCACCGCCGATACCGCCGAAAACAGCGAATCCACGGCAAAGCGCTGGATTTCCGCCACATCGCCATCCAGCCGCGAAAGGATGTCACCTATGCGCCGCCGTCCGTAGAACGTCGGCGACAGCTGCTGCAGGTGGCGGTAAAGGTCATCGCGCAGGGCAAACAGGATGCGCCCCGACAAGCGCGTATGCAGGTAGCGGTTGACCCCGGCCAGCACGGTGCCCAGCAGCCCCGCAGCGATCATGATCGCCGCCATGTGCCAGAGGGTCTGGTAATCCTTGGCCAACAGGCCTTCGTCGATCAGGGTCTTGACCAGCCAGGGCTGCGCCAGGGCCAGCAGCGATGCCCCCAGGGACAGCCCCAGCAACACCGCGATGGCACGTCCGTGTGGCCGCACGAAACCATACAGCCAGGCTAACGCCTGGCGCATGAGCACCGGGTCGCTGGACTCCACCAGCCTTGCGAACAATCGCCCCATGATTCAGCCGCGCAACTGCTTGAGCTTGCGGTACAACGTCGCCCGGCTGATGCCCAGCGCTTCAGCGGCAGCCGAAACGTTGCCGTGGTGCCGGGCCAAGGCGCCGCGGATCAATTCCAGCTCGTTGTCCTTCAGGCTGCCCGACGGTGCGCCGCCCGTTGCGAGCTCATCGAGCAGGCAGTCGGTGAGGTGATCGAGGGTCAGCACCTGTTCACCCTCCTCGCGCATGGCCAGTGCGGTGCGCACGACCATTTCCAATTGGCGGATGTTGCCTGGCCAGTCGAAACCTTCAAGCAGCGCAGCCAGCGCCGGGTCGAGGCTGACGCCCTTGGCGCCGGCCTTGTGCAGCAGGGCTTCGATGATCCTGGCCAGGTCATCGCGCTCGCGTAGCGCTGGCAAGCGCAGTGACACGCCATTGACCCGGTAGTAAAGGTCTTCGCGAAAATGCTGCTCCTGCACCAAGCGCTTGAGGTCGCGGTGGGTCGCACAGATCAGCGCGACGTCGATCTCTTGCTCATCGCCCGCACCCAGCGGCGCCACCCGGCGCTCTTGCAAGACGCGCAGCAGACGAGCCTGCAAGGCCACCGGCATATCACCGATTTCGTCGAGGAACAACGTGCCGCCGTGGGCCTGCATCAACCGTCCGACCATGCCGCCTCGGCGCGAGCCGGTAAAAGCGCCCTCGCGGTAGCCGAACAGCTCCGACTCGATCAAACCCTCGGGAATGGCGGCGCAGTTGACCGCCACGAATGGCTTGTCGGCCCGGGGGCTCGCCTGGTGCAGTGCGCAAGCCACCACCTCCTTGCCGGTGCCGGTTTCGCCCAACAGCAGCACCGGCAGACCATTGCCCAAACCCTGGCGCGCCATGCGCAGGTTGCGCGCCAGGCGCGGGTCGCCACCGGCCAATGACTCCAGCGCCTGCGAGCGGGCGGCCGGTGCAGGTTTGTTCGTCGCCACGCTGCCATTGAGGTGCCCATGTCGCGGCAACTGCAAGGCACGGAAAAAGAACTCACCCTTGGCGGTCTGTACGCTGCTCACCCCACCCTGCCACAGGCGCGCGATGAAGGCTGGCGAACGCTCCCCCAGCAGGTCGCTACTGCGCCGGCCGATCAGTCCCTGGCGCGGCAACTGCAGCAGCTGGCAGGCGTTGTCGTTGGCCGCCAGTACTTCGCCGTCCAGACTCAGCGCCAACAAGCCATGCCAGGCGCTGTTGAGGTATTGCGGACGGCTGTGGAAGGCCAGGACAAGGTGTTCGGGGTGGCACAGGCCGAACATTCGGCTTTCGATGTTGCCTGCCGCCAGCATCAGGGTCGACAAGCTGTCCTGTGGCTGGGCCATGACCCCCTCGCGGGTGATGTCGAGCACACCGATCACCTCGCCACGCGGGTCACGCAGCGGGACCGAGGTGCAGGAAAACGGGCTGAGTCGGTCCAGGTAGTGTTCGCCGCAATTGATCAAGGTCGGACGGCCCTCCACCACGGCGGTGCCGATGGCGTTGGTGCCGCGCAATGACTCGCTCCAGCAGCTGCCTGGGTGCAGGTCGCGCAGTCCTTCGCGCTGGAGCACATGCTTCTGGCCTTCGATGGCCAGCACATTGGCCTGGGCATCGCCGAGGATGATGATGCCAGCTTTGCCCTGGCGGGATACCAGGTAATCCAGTTCAGGAGTGACCGCGTCCAGCAACAAGCGATTGCGTTCGAGCAGTGCCTGCAGGTCGTGGCCGTGTTCAAGGCCCAGGCCGACTTGTTCGCCCTGTAGGCAATCGAGGCCATGGCCAAGGCTGCGCCGCCAGGAAGCGTCGATTTCGTCGCGCAGCATGCCCAGTGGCAACTCGCCTTCGCTGGCCAGCTTCAAACGGGCCTGGCGGGATTCGTGAAGCGTGTCCTGGGCGTTTGTTATGGGTATGTGTCGCGCCATCTTTTGCTCCAGCTGTTCCCCCTGCCGGGGGTCGCATGCTTGGTATTTTTTCCGCAGTGTGCGGGAGAAATTTCTGGGCGTCGAGGTGATTGTCTTTAGGAGGGCGGTGGGGTATGGATCGAGCGCCGCCCGCGCGGCGCATCGCGAGCAAGGCTCGCTCCTACATCGGTTTCGGGCCAGTAACGCCAGTGTACGACTCGATAGTGCGCCATGCGCAAATCCCGCAGAACTCATTGGACCGAAACAGACGTAGGAGCGAGCCTTGCTCGCGATGCGCCGCGCGGGCGGCGCTCGATCCATACCCCACCCCATAGCCATCCACCTCCCGACCCCACCCCTAACCCCAACCTTGGGGAACCCACCCCACCACGCCATCACCCCCGACCCTGCCGCGATTCAGCAGAACCCAGGCCTCACGGGCCCTCCAGCCCGATTTAGGAGACTTGGCACGGCTGTTGCCGACTCCTGCACAGACGCCCCAAGTCCATGGGCTCGTTCGCAGGAGGAATTGACTCATGCTCCGACCGATACCCCACCCGCTGGCTGTGGCGATCTTCGCCGGCATGCTCCAGCTTCCCGCACAGGCTGCGCTCAACGCTGTCGATACCGGCACCTACACCGAAAACAACGGCAAATTCCCCGCCTGGTACCAGGACAGCCATGGTCGCACCCTCGACCTGTGCCTGACCAAGGCAGTGAGTTCGCGGGTTGCCGGTGCACCCGGCGCGCCTTCGTACATGTGCACGCTGTTGCCGACACCCGGTGTGTTCGACGACACACAACCCATCGCCTTCCCGACCAACTTCCCGGATGAAGCCTTCTGGTTCACCGCCGACGCGGCTATCGTCGATGCTGCCCGTGGCATCGACCTGAGCTATGGCACAGCGATCGAAGCGGCCTTCGGTGCTGGAGATCCGCTCGATGGCGACCAAGTCAGCTTCGCCCGGGTGCGTATCCGCGTCGACGTACCCGCGGCAGGTACCTATGTGATCACCCATCCCTATGGCGTCGAGGTGTTCGATGTACCTGCCGCCGGGCGCCGGGCAATCAACATGACCCGCGATATCGGTATCGGCAGCCCAGGCGACTTCACCGGTGCGCTCAAGGGCGATGTCGGCCCGTTCCTGCGCAGCGTCAACGGCCCCTACACCGAGGGCAGCGAGCGTTTCATCGGCGACCCCAATATCGAGGAACGAGTCACCGGCAGCCCGTTCAACACCAACTTCGTACGCATCGAAGGCCCCAACGGCATCGACTTACGCACCGAACTGTTCGCCGTGTCGGGCAAGCTCTCCGACGTCAGCCTGCCCACGCCCTTGATGCCCCAGCGCAGCACGTATTCGCGGCGTACCGAGAATGGCGACCTGCATGCCCAGCAGGACATGTTCGTGCTCGCTCCCCCGCCACCGGCCACCGTCACACTCACCAGCCAGGACCCTAACCTGCCGCTGACCGAGGCCAATGGCACCGGCACCTGGTACGCCCAGTCGGTGGTCAACCCGGCGCCTGGTACCAACCTGCTCATCCACGCCGACAACAGTGTGGCCATCCCCACCAGCACCGTAACCACCGCCACCCTGCCGCTGATCGACCTGGTGACCATCGCCCGCGCCGAGTACAGCCTGTCCAATGGTCTCTTGACCCTGGTCGCCAGCAGCAGCGACGAAACATCGCCACCCGTGCTCACCGCCCACACCGGCAACGGTGCATTGATCGGCAACCTCAGTGGCGATGGATCGCTGAAGTCGCTGACCACCAACCTCTCGCCCATTCCGCCAGCCAAGGTGCAGGTCACCAGCGCCCATGGCGGCAGCGACAGCGAAGACGTGGTGCTGGTGCCATGAACAGACAAAGGTTTCGCCTTCAAGGAGGCACCATGAACACTTGGTCTCGCCGGGCGCTGTGCGCCGCTGGTTTCACCCTGACCATCAGCAGCGCGGCCTGGGCCGCGCTGTCCGAAGTCGACCCCGGCCCCTATACCTTCGCCACCGGCGGTTACCCCATGTGGTACAAGGACGCGGACGGCCTGTCCCTGGAGTTGTGCCAGTCGCGGGCCACCAGTTCGCGGGTACCCAGCGCACCGGGCGCGCCTTCGTATATGTGCACCCTGCTCCCGGAACCGGGTGTCTACGATGACGCACTGCCGTTGGTGTTCCCCGATAACTGGCCGCCAGAGATGTTCTGGTTCCTGGCCGAGGCCACCATCCCGGCAGTCGGCAACAGCGGCTTCGAGCTTGAGGCTTACGTCGCCGGCGTCGAGGCGGCCTTCGCCGCCGAAAACCCGGTCGATGGCGATCAGCAGAGCTTCGCCCGCATCCGCATCCGCGTATCGGTTCCTACTGCAGGCACCTACAAGATCACCCACCCCTATGGCGTCGAGACGGTCAACGTGACCGCACCCGGACGCCGGGCGATCAACATCACCCGCGATATCGGCATCGGCGCGCCAGGCAACTTCACCGGTGCGCTGAACGGCGCAATCGGGCCGTTCCTGCGCGGGGCAGCCGGGCCGTACGTCGAGGTCAACCCGGACACCGGAGTCAGCGAAACCTTCGTCGGTGATCCGAACCGGACCGAGACTGTGCTCGGCAGCCCGTTCAATACCAACTTCATACTCATCGAAGGACCGAACGGCCTCAGCATCACGACCAATCAGTTCACCGTCTCCGGTAAAGTGCTGGACCAACGCGCACAGACCCCAGTGAGCCTGGAACGCGCCACCTACTCGCGCGACGGCTCCGGCACGCGCGTCGCAGTGTTCGCCAAAGCGCCAGGCGATGCCAACCTGTGCATGCGAAATGGCCTGGCACTGGTCGGTACGCCACCCTCGCCCTGCGAGTTCAACCTGTTGGCGGACAACAACGGACTGTTCTTCGCCCAGCAACTGAGTCAAGCAGCACCGCCTCCGGTAGTGGTGGTCACCGCCAGCAGCAGCACAGCGGCGACCCAACCCACGGCCCTGTCCAGCAAGCTGTCCGATATGGTCAACGTCAGTACTGCACGCTATGACTGGGCCAACAAACGCCTGGTGATCGAGGCGCGTTCCAGCGACGAAGTGGTGATTCCCGATCTGGTTGCCCAGGGCTACGGGCGCATGTCCAAGTCCGGAACCCTGCAGACGTTGACGGTCAACGACCTCAAGCAGCCACCAGCCACCGTCACGGTGAAATCCGCCCACGGCGGAAGTGATGTCGAGCCCGTGCTGGTGGTCGGCAATGCCCCGGTCGAAGCCGCCAACCAGCCGCCGCTGGCCCAGGCCGACACCGGCGCCACCAGCGTCGGCGTACCGATCACCCTCAACCTGCTGCTCAACGACAGTGACCCAGACGGCAACGTGCCGCTGACCCTCAGCGACCTCACCCAACCCGGTACGGGCCTGGGCGGCGTAGTCCTCAACGGCACGACCTCGGTGACCTACACCCCGCCAGCCGGGGCCACTCAGCCGGTGGTGGCCACCTTCACCTACCGGGCCATGGACGCCAAGGGCCTGAAGTCCGAGCCTGCCACTGTCACCATCAACGTTGCGCCCAACCAGGCCCCGACCGCCGTGGCCGACACCGTCAACACCCTGGGCGTCCCCATCACCATCAACGTATTGGCCAACGACACCGACCCTGAAGGCAACTTGCCGCTCACTGTCGCCAGTGTCAGCCAACCCGCTGCTGGCAGAGGCACAGTGACCACCGACGGCGCCACGGTCACCTATACCCCACCCGCCACCGTCACCACAGCCTTCCCGGCCACCTTCACCTATGTGGTACGTGACTCCATCGGCGCTACATCCACCCCTGGCACGGTCACGGTCAACGTGTCGCCACGGCCGGCTGCGGAGACTTTCACGGTCACCACCGCAACGGTCACGGCCCGCTCGAACAACCGTTACAACTGGGACTTCAGCGGTACCTCATCGGTGACCACCGGCAATGTCGTTACTGTCCGGGCGACCACCACCACCGGCGTGCAGACCCTAGGCACCGCCACAGTACCGGCCAACGGTCGCTGGCGTCTGTCGGTCAGCAACAGCACCACGGCGGTGCCGACGGCCAGCCCGACGGCGACGATAACCACCAGCCCCGGCACCACGCGCACCGTCAACGTGGTGGTGCAGTAAGGCAGGGAGAACGCCATGAAACGCCTGTACCTACTGCTGCTGTGCCTGGCCCTTGGCGGCCAGGCCAACGGCGCCGAGGACCTGATGGACAACGCTGACCTGGCGGCCGGCAACGACCTGGGTGACCCGGTGATCATCCGCCTGCTGCCGGCTGGCGCCGGCCAGGTAGCGGTGATCGAGCAGCAAGGCGCGGGCAACCGCGCCGCCCTCGACCAGAACGGCCAGGCCCTGCTGGGCCGCATCGTCCAGGGCGGGGGTGCGCAGGAGGCGTTCATCCTGCAGGAAGGCAGTGACCTGATGGCCAGCATTAGCCAACAGGGATATGGCAACAGCGCCTCGATCCGCCAGAGCGGCAGCAGCAACAGCGCGACCATCGAGCAGATCGGCAACAACAACAGCGCCAGCATCGAGCAGTCCGGCTCGGGACTCAGCAGCGCCGTGACCCAGGCCGGCAATGGCCAGCATGTTCAGATCACTCAATATCGATAGACCTGGAGGCACCACCATGTACAAGCTCGCCCCTTTAAGTGCCGCTATCGTCCTGGCCCTGGCCGGCCAGGCCATGGCCGACGACAGCAACTCGAACCAGTCCCAGAACGGTAACCAGAACATCGCCGAGGTGAGCCAAACCCTGGCTCCCTTCGCCTCGGCGACACAGAACCAGAGCGGCAAGGGTCACAATCACATGGCCCTGCAGGACGGCAGCACCAGTGACATTCAACAGAGCGCCACCGGCTCGTACAACGCCGGATACGGTGAGCAATACGGCGAGAACGGCAGCCAGATCCAGCAACAGGCAGGCGGCAACTACAACGATGCCTTCGCCAGCCAGTCCTACGGCGAAGGCAATCAGACGCTGCAGGTGCAACAAGGCAGCGAGAACCGCTCGACCATCTGGCAGGACATGCAGATGGGCAGCCAGGCCATCACCGGACAGACCGGCCAGCGCAACGAAGCGTTCGTCGAGCAAATGTTCGGTGGCACCAACAACAAGAGCGTGATAACCCAGGACGGTGCCGACAACTATGCGGCCGCCGAGCACCTGAACTACCTCGACGGCAACGTCCAGATCTATCAGGAAGGCAAGGAGAACTGGGCCTACGGCGACCAGCGCGACGGCACCGGTGGTGCCATTGGCATCAACCAGTATGGCACTGGCAACTCCGTGGAAGTCTGGCAAGACAACCAGATCGGCAGCCAGGCCAACGTCAGTCAGAGCGGCCAGCTCAACGAAGGCTATATCGACCAGAGTTTCGGCGAGGGCAACGTGGCCAACCTGTATCAGAACGGCAAGGGCAACGCCAGTTGGTCGGATCAGTTCGAGACCACCAACACCGTCGCCACCATTTCCCAGACAGGTAACAACAACCTGCACTTCACCTACCAGGAAGGCGACAGCCACAGCCTGAGCGTGACCACCAACGGTAACGGCAACAAGATCCAGGCGAGCAACTGGAAAGGCGACAAGCTCGGCGGCCAGTTCGGTGCCCGCCAACGCGCCGAGATCAACCAGAACGGCAATGGCAACACCGTCAATCTCACCCAGAACGACTCGGACAACCTGGCCCGCCTGAACCAGAAAGGCACCAACAACTCGATGACGACCGACCAGGCCGACACGTACAACGAGTTGTACTTCGAGCAAAACGGTACTGACAACGTATTGATCGCGTCCCAACGCGGCACCGACAACTATGCCTACGGCGAGACCAAGGGCAACACCAACACCATCACCCTCGACCAGTCGGGTACCGGCAACCAGAGCTACACCTATCAACTGTATGGGAGCGGCAACGAAGCCACCATCAAACAGACCGACACCTACAACGTGGCCTACGTGACCCAGGGTGGTCAGAACAACAAGGCCTTCGTCGACCAGAGTGGCGCTAACCAGAACGCCACCATCAGCCAGTTGGGCAGCGGCAACACGGCTACCGTGAACCAACACTGACCCCTTCCCCCTTTGAACCGCGGTGCTTCCTCTCCCTGGTGCCGCGGTTCCTTTTTTGCAAGCCACCCACACAGCGCCCCCCCAAATGTGGGAGCGCGTTTACCCGCGAATGGTCCAGCCGCACCAGCAGCGTTAGAATGACCACTCCCAACCGCCGATACCAGCGTAATGATCCAGTCCGATCTCGACCTGTTCGGTCCCCAGCCGCAACGCCTGGCCGTCCACACCGTGCTGCTGCCCGGCTTCGCCTTGGCCGAGATGGAGTCTCTGCTCGACGCCTTGCGCCCAGTGCTGCGTGCCGCACCCTTCAGGCACATGCAGACCCCAGGTGGCCAGCACATGGCGGTGGCCCTGACCAATTGCGGGGCGCTGGGTTGGGTCAGTGATGCGAAGGGGTACCGTTATACCCCGACCGATCCGCAAAGTGGCGAACCCTGGCCGGACCTGCCCCAGGTGTTACTAGGCCTCGCCCGGCGCGCAGCCGAGGTCGCGGGGTTCGAAGGTTTCGTACCGGATGCGTGCCTGGTCAACCACTATTTGCCCGGCACCCGGCTGAGCTTGCACCAGGACAAGAATGAACGGGATTTCAGCCAACCGATCGTGTCTATTTCACTGGGATTGCCCGCGGTGTTTCTGTTGGGCGGCTTGCTGCGCTCGGATCGGACCCAACGGGTACCACTGAGCCATGGCGATGTGATGGTCTGGGGTGGGGAGGACCGGCTGCGGTTTCACGGGGTGATGCCGGTCAAGCCCGGGGTTCATCCGCGAATGGGCGAGCGGCGGATCAACTTGACGTTGCGCAAGGCGGGTTGACGCCGCTGGTCGAACCCCGCTTTGGCAGACCTGTGGAAGGATTGGCACTGCTGGATGAAGCGGCACACACCCGGCTCGGTGCCAGGGTCAGCGTCATCCCTGTGGGTGCGGCCTTGGGCCGCTCCACAGCTGCAGTGCACGGCACTCGCCTGCATGCCGGCTCACTGCTGCTGATACTGGCTCAGGTACTTGTCCACCTCAGCCTTGCCATTGCCGGCCTCCCCCGCCACCTGCCACAAGCGCCGCTCGATCCCTTGCGCCAGCAGGTGCCCCACCGCCGCTTCGATCGCCGACAACACGCACAACTGCGCCGGTTCGTTGGTGGTGTACCCCACCTCTGCCTCGAGCAGCTTCTTGAATTCGATGAACTTGAACACTCCAGCATTGCGCCCGACCGAATAGATCGTCTTGCTGGTCATCACATTGGCCAACACTTGCCCGGTACGCACATCCACCGCCCGCAGGTTGACGGTCACCTGGTCGACCCGGTACTCGCGGGAGATGTCGATGCCCAGGTAGCGCGCGCCCTCGCCGCCGCTGCGCACGTTGGTGTCGTAGGCGATGATGCCGCCTTCGAGCATCAGGTTGGCAGCCTGCAGCGGTGGCAGCTCACCCTGGATGTTCTCGGGCACGTCCGCCTTTTTCTGCGAGGCGCGAATGATCTTGCGCTCGGTCAGCAAGTTCTGCAGGCCTTCACGCTCCAGCACCACGAACCAACCACTGGCATTCAGGGCATCCATCAGCATGCTGGCGGCTCCCTGGGTCACGCTGGTGGAGAACGAACTGGCCGGGGTTGGCTTGTACTGGCCCGTCTGGTCACGGAAGCCGTATACCACAGCCATCAGCCGTCCTTTGGGGCGCGGCATGTTGATCAGATCGTAGTAGGTCGAGGCCCTGGGCGTCAGGGTCGGGGTCTCGGAGTCCTGTTCGGCCGGCATCGGCTCGCGCAGGCTGCAACCTTGCAAGCCTTGCAGGGCGGCGAGAATCAGCAGTGTGCTCAGAAATCGTTTCATGATGCGCTCTCCCCAAAATCGAAAACCTGTCCCTCTCAGGGGTTCAGGCCGCTGACCTCGATGATCGACGTCTCTCCCGTGGCGCGGTCGGTGACCTTGATGCTCAGGGCACCCGAGTCGTCGATCACGTCGATCAGGAAGGAATCGGTGGACATGCTCCCGGTCTTGCCGTTGCTGATGTTGTCCAGCAGTTGCGACAACATCCGCGACTCCAACTGGTTGCTGAAGCGTTCCAGGGCCGAGGTACCGCCGAAGGCTTTGCTACGGTCCTTGAGGTCCGGGTCTTCGTAGTCGTTCTGGGCCTGGGCATTGTTCAACAGCCAGGTGCCGTTGAGCGGGTTGCCGCCGAACGCGGGGTTGACCGGGGTGTACACCAGCTCCGTGGCCTGGCTGGCCAAGGCACAGGCCGCCAGGCACATGGCGACGCAACGGGGAACATGGGTGTTCATAGCTCATCCCTCTCCAGATCAGTGGTGTCCTGCAGCAGGCGTTGCAACTTGCGTTGGATGATCTGCTGCTTGACCAGGTCGGCGGCCGCGACGGCCTCTTCTTTGAGTTGGGTGGTATTGGGTGGCAGAAAACGCCGGTACAGCACCTCCCGTTCGTACTCCACCGTGACCAGGCTGCCCCACCGGGCATCCGGGCGTTCGCGCACCACCAGGTTGAAATCCAGGCGGCTGGTAGCGCGCAGCCGGTCGGTGAAGTCGTTGTAGAAGTTGTGGCCGATGTGCGAGATGGTGTTATCGACGATGAACCCCATCATCTCGTCCTCACCACCGGCCTGAGCCAGCGGGCCTGCCAGCAGCAGACTCAGGTACACGGCTGCCAGGCGGGTCATGGCGCTTCTCCCCCACCGGCGTGGGTACGGCTGCCGCCAGCGCTTTCACCGAAGGACTGTTCGGCGACGAACTGCCAGTCGCTGTAATGTTCCAGCCCTTCGAAGGCTGACCATTGGCTGTCGAAGCCCGAGCGCTTGAAGGGGGTCGCATCCGAACGACTGAACACACCGGTGATGCGCCCATCGATCGAGCGCAGCAGGCCCCAGTCGGCGGTGCCGGTCACTGGGTCGGGGTACAGCTTGCGGATGTGCCGCTTGGCTTCGGGGAAGCGGTTGTCCTGCAGCAGGTCGGCCAATTCCTGTGGGTACTGGGCCAGGCCAGGAGACGCCCGGTAGTAGCTGCGCAGGGCCTGGGCGTATTGGCCACCGACCCACAGCAACTGCCGTTCGCGCTCACGCTGGGCGGCGCTGGACCACACCGTGCCGGTAGCGGCCAGGGCCATGCTGCTAACGGCAATCAGCAACAGTACGCCCAGGTAGGTGAAGCCTGCGCAGGCTTTACCATTCGGCATAGAGGCTGCCATCACGCGCCCTCCCTGTGGCACCACTCTTGATATCCGCCACGCCGCCCGCGACGCCCTCCGGAGGGGGCACTAGCTGCCAGGCATCGCTGCGTTCGGTGATCGGGTCGACCGGGGTGTTGCGCAGGTAGCGTTGCTCCACCAGTTGCTCCAGGGATTCTGGGTAGTGCCCTGTATCGCCGTAGTAGTGATCCAGCGCCTCGCGGAGCACCGCCAGGCTCTGGCGCAATGTTGCCTCGCGGGAGCTCTCCAGGCTGTTGAAGTAACGCGGCATGGCGATGGTCATCAACGTGGCGATGATCGCCATCACCACCAGCAGTTCGATCAGGGTGAAGCCGCGGCTGCGTTTCATGGCGTTCACCATTGCCCGTAGGGGATGTCGTTGAGGCCTTTGCCACGGGCCTTGGAGTACACATCGAACACGTCCTCGCCTGGGCGGGGGTTGTCCGGGTCGCTGTCGTAGGCTCGCAGGCCCCAGCCACCTTGGTCCTGATCCTTTGCCGCGAGCATCGGGTCGTGGGGGATGCGACGCAGGAAGTAGAACTTGGCCCCTTTGGCGCTGCGCACATCGCGCACGCCGTCCACCAGCACCTGCAGGCTCGGCGGATAGCCGCTGGCATTCAATCGCTTCTCGATATAGCCGGCATCGAAGGCGCGCTTGTAGGCGTCGATGCCGTCGCGGATCTGGTACAGCGCTTCGCGCAGTTGCTGCTCCTTGCCACGGCGCACCACGGTTTCGGTCAAGGGCGCCGCCATGCTGGCGAGCAGCCCGAGCAGTGCCAGGGTCAGCACCACTTCGATCAGGCTGAAACCTTGCTGATGGCGTTTCATGGCCGTGGGCTCGCCTTGGTTGGCATGCCTGCCATTTGGCTGTCGACCACTGGTGCATCGTCATCCTCGGCCGGGGTCTCGCTCGGCGCTTCGCTGGACGGCAGTGGTTGGCGCATCTGTCGAACCTGCATCGCCGACTCAGTGCCGGTGCCGAATTCCATGTCCGAGGGGCTCTGGTACGGCAGGTTGCGTACGATGCGCGGGGTGATCGCCAGCACCAGCTCGGACTTGCTCATGTCATCTTTGTTGCTGCCGAACAAGCGGCCCAGCCCCGGAATGTCGCCAAGGCCCGGGATCTTGTTACCGCTGGCGTTGTGGTCGTTGCGCACCAGACCGGCCAGCACCTGGGTTTCACCGTCGTGCAGGCGCAAGCTGGTCTGGGCGTTACGGGTATCGACCTGGACCGGAATGGTGCCCTGACGGGTGGCCTCCAACGGCGTGGCGTTGCTGACCTCGAGCGCCACCTTGATCGCCACTTCGTTGTTCAGGTGCACTGTCGGCTGGACTTCGAGCTTCAGGCCCACATCCAGGTAGGTAACGCTTTCGGTGATGACCGGGCCTTGGGTGGACGGCACCGAGGTGGCGCTGATGATCGGTACCCGCTGGCCGATGTGGATACGCGCCTGTTCGCGGTTGCTCACGCGGATCACCGGGCTGGCCAAGGTGTTGATGTCCTTGTCCTGGGCATTGATCTTGGCCTGGGGCGCCGGCGAGATACTGATGCGGCTGGAGTCGATGCCTCGCAACTGGTCCAGCACGCTGACCGACTTGCCGTCATCGGTCAGCACTCCGAACGTGTTCGGCCATTGCAGGCCGAGGTCGAGGATGCGTGACCGGGCCACTTCCATCACCTCCACTTCCAGCACCACCTCTGGGTTGGACTGGTCCTGGGACTGCAGCAGCTTCTCGGCCATGCGGATGGCGTCCGGGGTGTCACGCATGGTCAGGGTGTTCAGGCGCTCGTCGACGAACACGTCGCGGGTCTTGAGCATGGTCTTGACCATGTTCAACGCGGTGTTGGCGTCGATGCTGGTCAGGTAGAAGGTGCGCATGACCAGTTCCTGATAGTCCTTGGTCTTTTGTGGCGAGTCGGGATAGACCAGCAGCGTGTTGTCGTTGACGATCTTCTGGCGCAGCTGGTTCTGCTCCAGCAGCAGGGCCACGGCATCCTCGATGCGCACCTCACGAACGAAAATGGTGGCTTTGATGTCCGGGCGCAGGTCTTTGTCGAAGATGAAGTTGATGCCCGCTACCTGCGACAGCACCTCGAAGATGGTCTTGAGGTTGGCATCGCGAAACTCAAGGGTCACCGGGCGTTCGAGCTTGCTGCGCAGCTGCGGGAACGGCTGGGCGGTGCGGGCCTGGACGTTCTCGATGTCGCTACGCAGCATGATGCCCTTCTGGTTCTGTGGGTCGAGGCGCAGCACTTCACGCATGTAGCGCTCGGCGCCGAACAGATCGCCCTGGCGCAACGCGGCCTGGCCCAGGGCCACGCGGTCATCGAGGGTACGCATCAACTCCAGTTGGCGGATGCCTTCCTGGGCGCGGCGGTTGTTCGGCTCGATGGTGAGCACCCGGCCATACCCCAACCGGGCGCCAGCGAAATCGTGGCGGATGCGGTCGGAATCGGCCTGGCCCAGCAGCGCCTCGACCGCGGCCTGGCGCCCATGGGCCAGGGCGATGTTCAGCTCGGTGTCGCGCGGGTCTTCGCGCAGCGCCTCTTCCAGGCGGGCGATACCCGCCTCGTACTGGCCTTCCTTCATCAGCTCGGCGCTGTCCTTGCGTACCGCACTGGAGCCACACCCTGCGATGGCCACGCACAGGGCCAACAGCAAGAACGGAGCAGGCTTGCACGACTTCGATGGCTTCATGGTGCGCTCCCGACAGACAAGGTCTGCGACTGATGCAAGGGCAGGTAGACCAGGTCCAGCTCGTTGGCCGAGACCCGATCGAGGCGGTAGGTATCGTCAATCACGTCGCCCTGGCGCACGACGTAGAGTTTTTCGCCGCGCTGCAGGAAGATCTGCAGGTCGTCGCGGTCGCCAAGGCGTCCAACGAACTGGAACGGCAGCTCGGGTGCGGTCGGGGCAACGGCCACGACAGGCGCTGCCTGGACAGGCTGTTCGGTGACAATGGCCAGGGCCTGGGGTCGGGTCCATTGCTGGCTGGGGAACAGATCTTTGGAAGCGTGTTCTGGTGTGATCGCCACCCTTTCGGTTGCGACCTGTTTCGTGCCCGTCGTTGGCGCCGGCTTGCCAGCGATGGAGTCTGACGCCTGGTCTTCGCCGAACCAGTGCCCAGGCGCCCAGGCCAGGGCCGCCGACACCCCGAGAAAGCCGATCCACATCACTGCGCGCTGAGTGTTCATCACGACCTCGACAGATAAAGGGTCATGCGCAGGCGGCCATTGAGCTCGCGGTCGCCAATGCGTTTGCGTTGCAATTCAAGGTCTTCCAGCACCAGGGTCGGCAGTTGGTTGAGCAAGCCTTTGAGGAAGCCGCGGATCTGCAGGTAGCTGCCACGTACCGGCAGCACGATCTGGTAGCGTGCCAACTGGGTCTTGGGGTCGATGCCCAGCGCATATTCGCCTCGCGCCAAGCTGATGTGCTCTGCGCTAGCCAGGTGGTACATGCGCTCGATCAATGCGCTGGCCTGGGGCTGCCCTGGCAATTGCTGGCGCAGGCTGTCGAGCGCCTGTTGCTCAGGCTTCACGGCGATTTTCAGTTCGCCACGCTTGACCCGTTCCACCTGCGCACTGGCATCGGCCTCGTCGGCGCGCAGCTCGCGCACGGTTTGCCATTGCGGCAACAGAGCGCCAATCGCCATCGCCAGGGCCAGTGTGCCAAGGGTCATCGCAGCAAGTCCCACAGGACCGAATCGGCGCAGCTGTTCGTGAAGTATCAGACTAGGGACGCGCATGGCCGGTCTCCCAGGTGGCGGTCAGGGTGAAACGCACGGGGTGCTCCGGCTGGCCGGATACCACTTCGTGGTTGAGCAGCGACACGTCGCTGAGCTCGGCGCTGGCTTCCAGGCGCTGGTGGTACTGCAGCATCGCCTCCAGGTTGCGTGCCTCGGCGGCGATGCGCACCTGGCCTTTGCGGGCGTCGGGGGTCAGGGTCAGCAGCGCCACGTCTTCCTGCGGCTGCGCTTCGAGCATGCTGAATAGCTGCTGCCAGGGGCGCTGCAGTTGCTGTGAGACGCTGCGCATCTGCGCCAGGCGTTCAGCCTGCTCGCGGCTGGCGGCGCTGTTCTGCGGGGCGGCGGTGGCCGGACGGCGGCCCAACTGCAGCTCCAGGTTGTGCACCTGGGCCTCCAGGGCGATCTGCTCGGCCTGAAGCTGTTGCAAAACCAGCAGCAGTGCGCTCAGCAGCACACCGCCCACGGCCAGTAGCGACCACGCCAAGGGCCCGCTGCGCCGGGGCTGGAACTCCAGGTCGAGGCGGCGCATGTCAGGCCACCGCCCGCCACATGGCGCACAGCGGGTCGGCCTCGCTGGCCGGCTGGCACAGCTGGACCGCCTCCAGTTGCGGCACGTCGCCCCGCCCCGGCGCGTGCAGGTAGACCCGTGGCGGATGCTCGCCGTACAGCTCGCAAGTGCGCTCGATCAGCGCTTGCAAGGCCTGGTCAGTGTCGGCGCAGCCTTGCGCGAGCACCTGCTGCCAGGCGCCACCTGCGGCCAACAGCAGCACGCTGCGGCGCGGTTCGGCCAGCACGAACAGAAAGTCCCCCTGTTCCAGCCGCGCCGAGCAGCGGTTGTAGGCGGCCATCAAGTAAGGTTGTACCGAGCGCAGGTTCAGGCGGCTTTCCCGACCGAGGGCCTGCAGTCCTTGCAGCAAGGCCTCCGGCAGCGCGGTGGCGATACGGGCGCTGCCGGCTGGCTCTGGCGACAGCACAATGCGCCAATCCTCTAGCGACTGCCCGTAGAGGTTCTCGAAGCACGCCCGGGCGTAGGCATCGAGCTCACGCGGATGGTGGATGGCATCGCTCCAGGGCACCAAGCAGAAGCGGCTGTAGCGGGCCGACAGCAGTACCCGTAACGGTGCTCCACGCACCGCATGCTCGGCCACCAGCCCGGCCAGCGCCTCCAGGGCAGGCACCCAGTTCGGTTGGGCGGCGTCGCAGCTAAACTCGCGGCTGCCGAGCCATTGGTGGTGGTTGGCGTGCCAGCGACCCAGGCCGACACCTTCGGCGCCAAGCACGGCGCAGAAACGATCAGATGAATGTGACACGGTTGATCTCCTCAAGGGTGGTACGGCCCTCGCGGACCAGGTCCAGGGCCGACGCCCGCAGCAGGCGCAGGCCGCGCTGGCAGGCCAGCGACTTGATCTGCGACACGGGGCGGCGTTCGACGATCATCTGCCGCAGGTCGTCGTCCAGGTGCAGTAACTCGGCGATGGCGCTACGCCCGCGATAGCCACTTCCACGGCACTGGCCGCAGCCCTGGGCGCGCACGAACGACCAACCGACGACCGCTTCCCTGGTCAACCCCGAGGCGGCCAGTGTTTCGTCATCTGGTTGATGGGCCGTGGCGCAGTGGGGACAGGCCAGGCGGATCAGGCGCTGCGCGAGCACGGCATTGAGTGCCGAAACGAAGCTGTACGGGTCGACCTGCATCTGGCTGAAGCGGCCGATCACATCGAAGACGTTGTTGGCGTGGATGGTGGTGAACACCAGGTGCCCGGTAAGCGCCGATTGCACGGCGATCTGTGCGGTATCCGGGTCGCGAATCTCTCCGACGAGGATCTTGTCCGGGTCATGACGCAGGATCGAACGCAGCCCGCGGGCGAAGGTCAGGCCCTTTTTCTCGTTGACCGGTATTTGCAGCACACCCGGCAGCTGGTACTCGACCGGGTCCTCGATGGTGATGATCTTGTCCACCCCGTGGTTGATCTCGCTGATCATTGCGTACAGGGTGGTGGTCTTGCCGCTGCCGGTGGGGCCGGTGACCAGAATCATGCCGTAGGGTTCGGCGGCCAGCCGGCGCAGGGCGCGCAGGGTTTCGTCGGCAAAACCCAGGGCCTGCAACTGCACGCCGCTGACGTGGTCGGACAAGTCTTGCTTGTCGAGTACCCGCAGCACCGCGTCTTCGCCAAAGATGCTGGGCATGATCGAGACCCGGAAGTCGATCTGCCGCTCGCCCACGGCGACCTTGAAGCGGCCGTCCTGGGGGACGCGCTTCTCGCCGATATCCAGCTCGGCCATGACCTTGATCCGTGAGATAACCTGGTCGGCGAACGCACTGCCGCTGGCTTTGCCGGCGCCGTTTAGCACGCCGTCGATGCGGTACTTGATCGTCAGGCCCTGACCGGTCATGCCCAGGTGGATGTCACTGGCATGCTGCTTGAGGGCATCGTACAGCGTCGAGTTGACCAGCTTGACCACGCGACTCTGGTCTTCGCTGATGCTGGCCAGCGACAGGCGTTGCAGCGGGTCGCTCTCGTTGCTGGCCTCGTTTTCGTGGCCCAGGGCATCGACCGCGTGGAAGCTTTCTTCATGGCGGGCCAGGAAAGTGGCCAGGTCGGCAGCGTGGGTCAGGTACAGTGGCGCACCTTGCAGAATGTCGTCGATCCAGGCCAGCCGGGCCGGTTCGAAGGGGTCGGCGAACACACCCAGGCGCTCCCCGCCCTGCTCAATCAGTACGAACTCGCGTTTCAGGCACTGGGCCAGGCTGACCGTGTCGAAGCAGGCGGTGCTGGCCAGCAGCGCCTGGCTGCCCAGCACTGGGTAATGCAGGGTGGCGCCAAGGCGACGGGTGAAGGTATCGGGGGCATCGTTGGCCAGGCGTTCGAGGCAGGTAAGCAGGCGTTCACCGCAAGCTTGCTGGCGGGCCTGGGCCAGGAGCTCACGGGGGTATGCAACCCATGCTGAGGTGTCCGCCGATTCGGCGCCGTCTCGGCGTGCAAAGCCGTCCTGTGGGAGGGGGTTTACCCGCGAAAGGGCCGGTGCAGGCTCAGAGGCTTCCTTGGCTGTATCGACGACATCGGTCATGGCCTGCGACTCCGCTCAGGGGCGCGTCGCTGGCTGCTTCAGTCAGGGCCGCGGGCGCCGCTATTCCCCGGTGAGCAGTTGATCGTCGTCAGGTTCTGGAGGCTTGGCGCCATGACGGCGGCGATCGGCCAGTACCCAGCTGCCATCGTACAACTGCAAGGGGAACGATTCGTTCCTGTTCTGGCGTCGTTCGACGAACCCTTCGGCTGGGTGGTCCGTAGCCCTGCGCTGGCGTTGCATGCCCATCAGGTCGAAGATCACGCGGGCCAGTTCCGCCAATGGGAACGGCTTGAACAGGACATGGGTCACTCCCAGTTCGGCGGCTCGCTCACGGACCTCAACGGTCGGGTGGGCGGTGATCAGCACGAAGTGGCATTGCCTGTTCTTCTCACGCGCGCTCTGCAGAACCTGAAAACCCTCCATATCGGGCAAGCGGTAATCCAGCACGATCACATCCGGCGCCAGGCTCTCAGCCAGGCCAATACCGCTGGCACCGTCGTGGGCAACATGGACTTCCAGGCCTTGCGCCTGCAAATACGACTGCAGGTTCTGCGCAAGGGTCTGTTCGTCATCGACTACCAATACTCTGTTCACCAAGGTCGACTCCCAAGAACTACCCGGTTACCCAGTCTGCGAAGTGCGGCCTCGATAAGGCTTGAGCAGGCTTCGTGCCAGGCGTGAAGGGTCATGTTGCACCACTGTAAGTCATTGATTTGGCAGGCGTGTTCCGAACGCTTCACGCCAAGGATGTGCTCGGTTCCCCACTTCCGGGGGAGGTGATAGCACATTGCCAAGCCGGGTTTCCCCAGCATTGGGGAAACGCTACTGCCGGGCTCAGTCGGCGACCTCCACTGTAGCGGAATCTCGCAAACGTTGGCGCACGGCTTGCCGCGCCTGAGCTTGCAATTGCTCGATGAGCGCGGCCCTGGCCAGTTCCAGCCCTTGTTCCGGTATGACAGAAGGGTTATCACTTTGGTTCTGCGTTCCTTGCAGTCTTTGTCGATTGGCTCGGTAGAACGCCTCTACTTCGGGCTTGCCAGGCTCATCGACGACGCTTAGCTGGGCATAGACCTGCTGCGCGGCCAGTTCGTGACGCACGTAATCAGCGTAATTTGCCCTATCGAACCCCGCCTCTGCCAGCTTTCGTTCGAACACCGCCGGGCTGCCGAACGCCGCTTCCAGCTGGCTGACCTGAGCCGATACCTCCTCGTCGCTGATGACGATGCCGCGTCGTTGGGCTTCCTGCCAGAGCAGTTCCTTGTCGATCAATTCATCCAGCGCCTGGTCGCGAAGGCGCTTGTACAGGCCCGGATTGCGGATACTGGTCACAGCCCTGCCCTGGGCATCGAGGTATTCGCTGAAGTAGCGCTCCAAGCGCATTACACCGATTTCCACACCATTGACCCGCGCCGCTGGTTGCTCTGCCCAACCGGTGCTGGAAAGCAACCATAACAGCGCCAGCATCAGCATACGCATGGCCACCTCCACTCAAGGCATTTCCGGCAACGGCCGGTACGGGGCAACGGCGGTGAAGCGCGGCCCAGGCAATGACACGGCCACCACATGAGCGCCCGCCATGCCTTGGCGACGACCGGGGCCGAAGTTGAGGGCCGGAGTGAGGCCCGTGTTGACGTCATGCAAACCTTCCAGCGCCACCACCAGTCGTTCGCGACTAGCGTCGCGACCGATTTGCTTCAAGGCGTCGGTCAACAGGCGCAAGGCGCACAAGGTGTTGACCTGCAGCGAAGCCTGGCGCGGGTCCAGTCCCTGGCGGCGTTGTACGCCGGCCAAGGTCGCCAGGCCGTTCTCGGTCCAGTCATCGGGCACGAACGGATAGGCCAGGAATACACGCTGCGACCATTGCGATGGCAACTGCGCCACAGCGCCCGCCACCTGACTGGAGGCCGCCAGCAAATAAGGATCGCGACCGGCTGCCTGCAGTGCACTGGCCAGTTCGGTGAAGGCCTGCGCACGACCGACGAACACAATGCCCTGCGCCTCCAGCGCCTGGCCGGCGAACAACTGCGCAGGCCTGGTAGCCCAGCCCTGCTTGTGCAAGCGTTCACGTACCTGCTCGGCCAACGATGCCTGTTCGGCGTCGGCGTAGACCACCTGCAAGCCATCGGCAGGCACACCCAGGGCCGTCCGTGCATGCTCGGCCAGGCTCAATAACTGCGCGGGCAACCCTGGTAGAGGGTCGAATATCTGCGCGCTGCCGCCGCTGCGTGGTGTGCTGCCCACCAACGGCACACCACGCTGCTCGAGCGCAGCCACCAGCTGTTCATCGAGCATCGGTGCCAAGGGTGAAATCAACGCGAACACCTGCTGCTCGTCCAGCAGGCGTTCGAGTGCCTGGCTGGCGCTGGAGGGATCATTGCCTGGGTCCCGCACCACCAGCTCTAGACGCCGGCCGTGGATGCCACCCTGCTGGTTGAGCTGTGCCAGGCCATCCTCAATGACGGCGCGCACCACATGGCCAGCGTCGGCCAACGGCCCGCTGCCGGGCAACAGCGTGCCCAAACGCAGCACGTCCTCCTCGACACCAGGGTCGCGATCGTCGCTCAGCCGCTTCAGGTAGGCGGTCAGGTTGCGCTGGTCGGCCAAGGTCAGTTCGAAGCGTGGCATTGCCGCGTCCAGGCGGTTGCCAGCAGGGTCGATACCCTGCTGGATCGCGCGCACCAGGGTGCTGTCGGTGTAGGCAGGGTAGCTACGGCCATTGGTTTGGCGCTCGCCTTGGCCAAGCCCCAGACGCGACCAGTCCAGGCTTGGTGGACGAACTCCGCCTTCGGCGCGGCCACGCCCATCGGCACCGTGGCAACTGGCGCAGGGCAGCACGTGGGCCGGCACGGTCAGGCCACTGGCACCGACCCGCGCCAACAGCTGGGCTTCGCTGCTGGAAATGCCTTCGCGGTAAAGGCGCTTGCCGGCCTGCTCGTGCTCGGTCAGATCCAGGGCCTGGGCGCAGAAACTCGATAGCAGGCTCAGGCACAGAACGCCTCCTCGCATCGCGCTGAGCGCGGATGTGGGAGTCAGTCGGAACGAGAGCGCGCACTGCGGCCCCTTCGCGGCACAACGCCGCTCCCATAGGGAATGCGCAGGCGTGGCGACCATGAACAGTCGGCGCATGGCCAAGAACACGGGGCCGCACATGGTGTTCACCGACCTGCAAGGGGTTGGGCCAACAGCTGCATACGCTGGGCGATGGCCTCTGGCGGTGCGTCCGGACGGATCTTGCTCCAGCGTTTGCCTGCCACATCCCCGGCAATCAACTGGGTCGAATGCTGTTCGGGGCTAGGCAGGAACTGGCCGATACGCCCCAGCACCAGGTCGACACTGGCCTTGTCACCCGTCAGGAACAGCCAGTTGGGGCCATCGACACCTTGCTTACGGGCATAGGCCTTTAGCGCAGCAGGCGTGTCGTTTAGCGGGTCGCTGCTGATGGAGATGAAAGTCACCTGGTTGGCCAGTTCCGGCCCCATGGCGGTTCGTACCTCCTGCAACTTGCGAGTGATCAGCGGACAGGCGTCGTTACAGTGGGTGAAGATTACGTTCAGCATCACCACCTTGTCCTTGAGCACATCACTGTAGAAGCGCAGCGCGCGACCGTTCTGGTCCACCAGCAGGGTGTCGGTGAACCAGGTGTGGGCGTCGCGGGTGCCGCCGCCACTGCTGTACGCGTGCGGTGCCGGTTGTGGCGCCGGGGCATCCGGCGCATGGCCGTCGTGAGCCAACGCCACCGAGGTGAGGATCCACAGGCAACCGACAAGCATCAGCCAGTCGAAACTACGCATGCCGCAACGGCGAGAGGTCAGGCTGCTCATGGTTGCACCTCGGACTGCTCAGGGTTGGCGGCGATCGCCGTGCTCTTGGCGTGCACCCGGCGGGCGCTGAGGCGGTTGATTTCCTCGATCAGCACGGCCGGGTCGGTAAAGCCGTAATAGCGCGTCCAGTGGCCGCTGCGACCGTCGCCTACCAGAATCAGGGGCGGATGCTGGCGCAGGTCGGCGCTGAAGCTCCCCAGGCCCTTGAGGGTCTCGCTGATGGCATAGGGCGAGCCGGTCAGCCAGCTCCAGCCAGGCCCATGCTGGAAGGCCTTGGCATAGTCGCGCAGGCGCTTGGCGTCATCGCGCTGGGGGTCGACGCTGATCGACACCAGTTGGATCTCCTCACCTACGCGGCCGCCCAGTTGCTGCTGCACCTTGCCCATGATCGAAGACACCACGGGGCACACCGTGGTGCAACGGGTGTAGATGAAGCCCATGACCACCAGACGCTCGCCCACCAGGTCTGTCTCCAGGCGCACCGGCATGCCGTTCTGGTCCAGCAGTGCCACATCGGCAAAACGAACGCTGGCCT
This sequence comes from Pseudomonas taiwanensis DSM 21245, assembly GCF_000425785.1. Lineage (GTDB taxonomy): Bacteria > Pseudomonadota > Gammaproteobacteria > Pseudomonadales > Pseudomonadaceae > Aquipseudomonas > Aquipseudomonas taiwanensis. Next base: position 13,659 of record NZ_AUEC01000014.1, on the reverse strand, counting down.
TCTCCTGACGCGCAGCCGGAGGTTGCTCGGCGGCACCGCTGTGGTCGTGGCCGGCGTGGGCCTGCGCGAGGTTGCTGGCCAGGACCAGGCTCAGGGCAAGCACTTTGCAAGCATGCAGGCTGTTCATCGCACACTCCTAGTTTCAGCTTCAGGGGCTTTTGACACGGTGGCCGGCAGGACACGCAGGCTGGTGTAGTTTTCCTCGGCGAACTTGCGACCCAGCGAAGGCGACTGGACATGCAGGTACCAGGCGCCCGCCTCGGGCAGGTTCAGCGCAGCCTGGTAGACCCCCTCGCCCACTTCCTTCAACGCCTCGGTGCGCGGCATTGAAGAAGGTGCTAGAAAGTAGCGCAGGCTCAGGTCACTCAACCCTTCGCGTGGTTTGCCGTCATCGCCGAGAATGCGTACCCGAGCGGTGAACGCGCCCTGTTGCGCCAGAGGTTGGTCGGTGCCGATGAATTCGGCATGGGCACCCTTGCGTCTGAGCGCATTGGGAGCGCTCGTCACATCGGTACTGAAGCAGTGGATGATCTGCGGTTGGTTGAGCAGGAAGGCGACATCGAACTTGCCGGCCGCCGGCAGTTTCACCGTCGAACCATACACACCCGGCGCCAGTTCGCGCAGGCTGCGGTCGATGACGATGGCGGCGCGGGCCTGGTGGCCCCGGTTGTTGTAGCCGGACATAGGGGCATTCATGCCCTCGGCATAGAAGTAGGTGGTGTTGTCTACCGGGTTGACCACGAACACCGAGTTGTCATCGCGTGACACCGACAGGCCTTGTGCGAGCGGCAAGTCACCCGCCTGGCGCGGCGCGGCGGGGCCGGCTTCGAACCCCTGGGTGATTGGCTCACGTCCCTCGCCCAGGCTGCTGAGGTTGATCATGCTGACTTTGGGCGAGGCCAGGCCGCGCACATAGGCATAACCTTTGGTGAAGGTCAGCTGGTACGGTTCGGCTGCGACTGGGATGCGGTGGATCAAAACGTCGGTACTGGCATCGATGACCAGGGCCTGGCTCTCCAGCGTGTTCAGCACGATGCCGTAGCGACCGTCGCTGCTAAAGCGCATCGGTCCCAGGCCCTGCTCTGCCTTGATGATGTGGCGCAATTGATGACTGCGGGCATCGAACACCCGCACCGAGCCCTCCTTGCCATCGACCACATAGATCGCCTGGGACAGCTGCGAATAGGCCACCGAAAGCGGGTGCGGGCCTACCTGCAGGGTCTTGAGCAGGCGCATTTCGGGGATATCGATGATGCTGAGCGTGCCGCCATCGCGGTTGGTGATGAAGGCGTAGCGCGAGTCGCCGCTAAACGCGATTTCGTGGTGGCCGGAACCGGTGGCGAACGATTTCAGCGTCGTGCGTGCGGGTATGTCGATCACGGTCACCCCGCCCTTGGCCGGGTCGTCGCTGTTGTTGCCGACCCATAGCCGATGCTGGTCTGGCTGCAGCGCAACGCGCACAGGCTGATCGCCGGCGTCGAGCGTTGCCACGCGGGTGAAGGTTTCAGTGTCGATCACCGCCACCTTGCCGCGCTCTGGGATCGACACGAACACCTGTTTGTCGTCACCCGTGGCAGTCCAGTCCATCGGCCGCCCTGGCAGTTCGATGCGCGCCAAGGTACTGGTCACGCCGCCGACCGATACGGTAGGGTCGATCACGGTCAGGCTGGCGTCCTTGTTCAGCACGAGGAGGAAGTAGCTGTTGAGGTCGAGCAAGGGCCTGGCACCGATGCTGCTTTTGAGGAACAGCGCCACCCTCGCCTTGCAGCTGTTGTCACGCTCGCCGCTGGGTGCCGACTGGGCCGGGTCGATCCAGGCACCCGGCGCCATGCCCGACAGCGGCTGACCGCTGGTCTGGTCGCTCACCTTGAAGCGGATGTTGGCGAAATCGCCCTCGCGCAACTCGCCACCGGCCAGTGGCCGCGCCTCGAACTCCACGGTCACGCCGTCCCGGCTCATCCGGTGCAGGGCCTGCTCGTCGGCAGCCTCTTGCAACAACTCGCGAGGGTCGCACCAGAGCTTCTCATACGCAACGCCCAGGCCGATCAGCGCAACCCCCAGCATTACCCCCATCAAAGCAGGGCGAGTCTTCTTGTTCATGCTCGCGTTCCCCTCGTCACTGCGCTGGCGCCGTCGTCGGCGGTGCTTCGTTGGTTACCCGCAGGATGCCCCACAGCCCGGAAAGGTTGCCGTAAGCGGCATAGTCGCGGAACAGGTAGTCGCCTGGTATGGCATTGGCGCCCCCGGCACTTGGCAGCATGAAGCTGAAGTGCGCGGCTGGCAGCACACTCTCCTGGGCACCTATGTACATCGACATCGGGTTGTAGCCGAAGCGGACCGATCCGATCCCCGGCAAGCTGCTCGGGTAGCCATCGACATCGTTCTTCTCTGCCTGGTACGCGTGCAGTGGCCACAGATGCCCGTCCAGCTGGTAGGTCATGCCTCGGCTGCCCCCACTGGGCATGACGATGTGGTTGCGCACCGCCTGGCCAGGCTTGGCATACAGCACCGGGGTCAGCGGGTCGCCACCGACCAGGGCGTTGCTGTAGGCCATGTGGGCATTGGGCACGTCACCAAAGCCCAGGCCATCGGCGCGGCCGAACGGTGAGTCCGGGGCCATGCCGAAGCGCAGCCACAGCGGTTCGGTCTTGTAGTTGACGGCCATGTTGCCGTTGTCCTGGGGATCGCCCGCCGCCCCATTGCCCTCGGTGTTGATGCCTTCCACTGGACGGCCATCAGCCCAACGCATGTTCAGCGCTCGTTGCCAGACCGTGACGAAGTCGCGGTAGTCCGGCTGGCCAGAGACCTTCACCGTGGCCTGGGCGCGGCTGGCAGTGTCCTCGGTCCAGGTCGCGGTTTGCGGCAGGATGCTCATGGCGCCCACCAGGCCTTTCTGCGGCTGTTTGATGACGTCCGAAGGGGTCAGGTTGAGGCCACCGAACTCGATGGGGGTGGTGTTGATGTTGTCCACCGTGCGCCCCAGTTGCAGCGCCGGCTTGCCCTCCCGTTCCAGATGCCCGGCGTAGTACTGGTACACCTTGGTCGGGTAGGCACCACTGGTACCAGTGCGTGGTGGAACGGTCTGCACCGGGTTCAGGCCCACGTTCACGCCATCGGACTTGGTGATGTCATAGGCCAGCAGTTGCGCGTGCAGGCCCACATGGCTGGACGGACGCATCAGGTTGTTGGCGAAGGCTGTGGAACCTTCGCTGTCGAAGCGGTCGCGCTTGACCACGTTGTGCATCACGGCGGTACTTGGCAGGTCTGGCATCACCAAGGGCAGACGGTTTTCCAGGGTGATGCTGATGCAATCGCCTGCGTTGGCGCGCAGAATCAGCGGCTCCACCGGCACCCCCGCCTTGAGCTTGCCGGTGGTGGCGTCCAGGTCGGCCTTGCGCACGTACAGCACGGCGGTGGGGTCATGCAGCGGTGCGCTGTGGCCACCGATGGTGAAGGTCCCTCCGTCCTCCGGATCGACACCCGAGACTTGCGCGATGCTGGTCCTGCGGCTGTTGAACACCAGCGTGCCGCCATTGGCCTTGAGCGGTCCGCCGACATGCTGGCCAATACCGGCAGGGTCGTTGATGCTGACCCCGTTGCGGTTTTCCAGAATGTCGTTGGCCAGCGCCGCAACGATCTCGTAGTTGCGCTTGACCGTCGTACGGGTGCCGATGCCATTGGGGTTGGCGGTGGTTTTCGGGCAGATACCGTCAAAGTTCACCGTGTTACGCATCGCCACCGGCTGTGGGTTGTTAGGCAGCGGGTAGAGGTCGGCGCGTTGGGCGGTATAGTTGCGCATGATGCCCCAGATGCCGTTCCAGTAGCCCTCGAGTGCCGCATCGAGGGAGTACAGATAATCGCCATTGGTCGCGGCAGAACTGGAGATCATCGACACCGGCGCCATGAAGCCCAGCTGCTCGGAAATACCGATCATCTGCGAGGACTTCCAACCCGAGTTGGAGCTGTTGCCGAAGCCGCTGCCGTTCTGCAGCCACTTGACACCGTGCAGAGTGACGTTGTGCTCCTCTTCATGCCCACCAGCGTGCATGCGCAGGCGGACGTTGTCGCCCGAGTAGGTGCGCAGCATTGGGGTGAACGGGTCGCCTGGCTCGCTGCCAGCCTTGTTGATGTGCGGCGGGAACAGCGTGGTGCCACCGGTAGGCCCGACTGCCGAGGTGATCGCCGAAGGCGCCAGGTTCATTGCCGGAATCGCGCGGTCGGTCCGGCTTTGCAGGGCATAGCTCAGGTCGCCGCCGAGGCCGTCGGCCTGCATGCCACGCTTGCCGTCCGGACCGACCTTGTTCGGGTCGAACACACGCAGGGCAAGCGGCTCGTTGCGATAGTTGACGACGAACATGCCGGGGTCGTCCACGGAGATCGCCTGCGGGCATGGGCGGGTCGGGCAGCCAGGGTTGATGCCGCCGCGTTCTTCGACGATCGCTTCCAGCAGGTTCGACGCCTTACCCCGCACTGGCGGGTTGATGGCGTAGCGGAAACTATCGCCGGTAGCCGGATAGGCCTGACCATTGGGGATGCCGTCGGGACCGGCACCTACATACACGCCGGCTTCATAGGCATGCTGGAAGTCGCTGTACTCCAGGAAGAACTCGCGATAGCTGTCGTTCTTGCCGTCCCCATCGTTATCCCCCGTCTGGATTACTGCCTGCCACGAGGTCGGGCCGCCGTCCTGGCGCAGGGCCGGGTTGTACAATTGCTCGCCGGTTTCGGCGTGGTACCAGGTGGACCCTGCGGGTTCGGCCAGCACGGTGGCGTACAAGCCCAGTTGCTGGTGGGTCGATGGGCCGAGGTGGTCGTGGGTGAAGATGGTGCCCAAGCCACGGTCGACGTTGTACACGTTGACCAGTGGGTCGGCGAACCAACGCTGCATTGCCGAGCGCGCGCCGAGCCAGTCGGCCCTGCCGAAGCGACCGAAATACGGATGTTGCTTGGCTTTCGGGCAGGCAGCGGTGCCGTCCCGCGCGTCGCCTTCACTGCAGTTGTTGAAGGAACGGATGGCAGCTATGCGCTCGACGACGCTGCCAGGCGAGAGAATGCCGTCTTCATAGTTCCAGCCGTTGGCCGAACCATCGGCCGCCGTGAGATCCCATTTCGGCAAGTGAATGTGCTGCCCGATCACATCGGTCGGGGTCCGTACCTGGTAGTCGTCCATTTCATAGAACGACGGGATCAGGTTGGTGTGGGTGTACATCGTGCAGTCGAAGGTGTTCATGCGCATCACCAGCGGCTCGGGTGGACGCTGCTTGGTGATGACCGGCCAGGCGTCCTCCCAGAGTGAGAGAATACGCGCCTGCGGGAAGTGGTAGCCGACCTTGTTGTACACCGCGTCGAACTGGATGTTGGCAGCTTTGTAGATACGTGGACGGTCGGCGGTGAAGGTGGACGAGCCGCGGAAGCTCATGCCCATCAGGCTTTCACCACTGAAGAAATCACCGGGGCCCGAGGTTTGGGTCAGGCGTTTGCCTCGGTCATCCATGCACGGCTCATAGAAGGGTGCACCCGCGGTTGGCAGTGCACCGTTGGTGCGAAACGCCTTGGCAACCGGCTGGCTACCGGGGATGAGCGCATAGCTTGGGTGTTCGGCCTTGGCGTGGAACTGCATGGCCGCCTGCTCGACGTCGGTACCTTCTTCCGGCAAGTAGATGGGCTTGGCCTTTTCAACCACCTTGGAGAAGTCCAGCTTGGTCATGGTGGTGACAGCCTCGCCACCTGCGGATACGCCGTCGAGTGCATGGCGGCCCAGCCCCCCGTCCCAGCCATCGACCTGGTTCGGGTCGAGGTTGGCCCACAGGGCCTTGCCGCTGTCCTTCAGTTGTCGGGCCAACGCCGGGTCGAGCATGTCCAGCGGTGGGGTCGGTGGCCGTTGGCCCACACTGCTCTCCATGCCGCCGATCCAGAACGGATAGCCGGGGTTCTTCAGTGTGCCATCGGCGTTGCGGTTGGCCTCGGTACGGTCCACCAGTGCCAGTGAGCCCACCGCCTTGGCTACTGCAGGCTCATGACCATGATCGTCGTCACCCTCCTCTTGACCCTCGTTTTCTTCCTGCCCAGCCACCAGGGACTCGGACAGCTTTGGCACCACCACGACCTTGCCTGGCATCGGCGCCATGGCCTTGCCCGGGAGCGGCACGATGGCCGGAATTGGTGTACCGGCGACAATCTCGCCGTCAGGCAAAGCACGGGCGCCCGCAGCGGGTTTGCCGCTGCGCAAGGCGAATGGCGTGCTGTGGTAGCCGCTCTCGCCCTGCCCGCTGACCTCCAGGCGCGTGCCTTCCTCGAACACATCGTGCACCCGCCACATTGCCCACATGCCTTGCGCGAAGTGTGGGTAGAAATGGCAGTGGTAGATGGCATCGCCTGCCACACGGTTACGGTTGCCCGAGCCACCGTTGGCGATTTCGTAGGTGTAGCCGATACCCGGCCCGATACCTTGGGCATCGATGTAGTCGGAGTTGTCGTCATTGGGGTTGAACAGCCACTGGTGCCCGTGCAAGTGGAAAATGTGCTGTTCATGACCATTATGAGTGTTGCGGAATTTGGTGAAATCACCGATGTAGCTGTGGTGCACGTTGGCCGGCTCCGCCGGGTACAGCGCCATGCTGGCCTTGACGCCGATGGCACTGGCCGGTGGTACTTCGCCTGGGCGGATGTGCTCCAGGCCAACGTTGGCCGGGACATCCACCAGGGTACCGATGTCTCCTACGGTATGGGCGCTCAGGAAGAACTCTTCATACGCGCACGACAGGCAGTCGTGCATCGGCCCAACGCCCAGGCGATTGGCCACCACCTCCGCGCCCATGCCGCCAGAGCCATAGTTGATCATGAACGAGTCGCGGGCCGGCTCCAGCACATGCCCCATCACCGGGTCGGCCCAATAGCCAGGAAACGCCTGGGTGCCTGCGACTTCATCGGCAAACTGCGAGGCGAAGTCGCGGAAGGCTTCCAGCCGGTTGGGCAATGCCGGGTTGCGTTTATTGATGCTTTCCAGCGGATAGGTCGAGCGCGGGAAACTGCCGTCCGGGTTGGGCCCCATGACGATCGCATCGGTGTCGCTGCTGAGAATCTCGTTGCCGTCGACCATGGCGATGATCGGCTTGCCGGCCTTGCCTTCGGCGATCCAGGGTTCGACCTGCGGGTATCGCGCTTCATAGTCGATTACCGGCTGGCCGGTGGCAGTACGCCCCGTCGTGGCCAGGCGCATTTCCTCTTCAGTCAACGTGTTTCGGTAAGTACGACCCAGTTTGGGTACCACCACCACCTGCCCGAACAAGCCGTTGGCAACATTGCCAGCGGCACCTTCGCCGCCAAAGGTCGCGGCCTTGCTGGTGGCTGCAAATGCGCCTTCACGCTCGGCATACAGGGTGTAACTGCGAGTACTGCCGGGCGCAACCAGGAAATTGCCGTTACGACCGGTGTTGGCAGAGATGTCGGCAATGCTGTTGACCGCCTGCATGCCATTGACCTGGAAGCCGACCAGTCGCTCGGCGACCTGCTCATCGGCAACGAAACCTTCGCCGCCTTCATTCTCGACCTGGTTCTCGACTTCCGCCTCCCCCTCGCCTTCAGGTGCTTCCACATCGAAGCCATGTTTGTTGGGGTTGGCCTTGTAATCGAGCAGGTTGGTCAGGTTGACGGTCAGGCAATCACCGGCAGCCACCCGCAGCACGATCGGCCGCGGGCGCTTGTCCGGGCGCAGGGTGACCTTACCCGGTACGGCCGCACCGCCATTGCTGAGCGGTACGAGGTTTTCATCCACCACATCCTGGCGGAGTGCGAACATCATGCCGTTGGCGTTTTGTGCGCCGAGGCGGTTGAACATCAGGGGCTGGTCCAATGCCACCACGTTGGCGACCAAGGTGCGCTGGCACTGCACCGCCGCTTCGCTGGTAGCCTGCCAACCGAGGACGGCCAGCACGAGTGAGGTCAGGACAGAGCCTTTGATCGGGGTCGACATGCTGCACCTCCGGGACACAGGTAAACTGCGAGGAGACGGAGCAAGGTGTATGCCATTTGGTAAAATGGCAGTATTTTCAATTACTTGAATAATCTACCGAACGGTATTGGGGAGGATTCCCCACCCCTGTTCCCCCAATTGGGGGGAACCGCTGGCAAGCGCCAGTTGGACTCAAGGTGCTTTCGCTTCTTATTCAGTACATATCGCCGCTGGCAAATCTTGCGTCGGCCCTTGCGCAAGCCCCCCGGAAATCTGCAGGATTACACGCCGCCCTTCTTCAAGAACGGGCAATGATCAAGTGCCGCACAGGACACCGTTGCCGATGCCCGTCGACCTGCAAACACTCTACCCAAGACTGATCCACCTGATGCTGGACACTGTGTTCGTAGTCGACCGGGACAACCAGATCGTTTTCGTCAGCGATGCGTGCGAGGCCCTGCTGGGTTACCGCGCTGAAGAGCTGATGGGCACCCTGATCACCGACTACATGCATCCAGATGACCTGTCGACGACCCGTGCGTCAATCATCAGGGTGATGAACGGTCAACCCCATTTCGATTTTCGTAACCGCTACCTGCGCAAGGATGGCGAAGTCGTGCACATCCTGTGGTCGGCCTTCTGGTCCGAAGAGATCGGTGCTCGCATCGGCGTCGCGCGGAACGTGTCGGCTCTGACCAAGGCTGAGGAGGATCTGCGCTTTCTCGCCCACCACGACCCATTGACCAAGCTGACCAACCGCTCGATTTTCAACGACCGGCTCGAATCGGCACTGCGGGCTGCTCAACGTCACGGCCGCAGTCTGGCGTTGCTGTTCCTGGACATAGATGATTTCAAGCACATCAACGATGTCCATGGGCATGCGATGGGCGACCGCGTGCTGTGCATGATCGCCAGGCGTCTGGAAGGCTGCGTGCGCGAGACCGATACGGTGGCGCGCATCGGTGGGGATGAATTCACGGTGCTGATGACCGATGTCCAATCGCAGACCGCCGTGTCAGAGAAGGTCGCGCAGATACTGGCGGTGATGTCCGAGCCGTTGGGGACCGAATTCAATGGGCTGAACATGCCGTCCTGCAGCGTTGGCGTGGCCTACTACCCCGAAGATGGGGAAGACGCCGATACCCTGCTCAGCCGTGCCGATGGCGATATGTACCGGGTCAAACGACAACGCTCCACCACGGGCTGAATTTTTTAGGCAAAATGCCACCACTCTGACTTTCAATCCCTGAACCCTGCCGCTAGAGTGTCGCCGCCGGGAATTGGATCCCGGTCCTCGTGTCATGGAGAAGTCAGTGAAGTACCTCAGCAAATGTGCAGCAGCAACCGTTCTTGGCTTGGTTCTGGCCGGTTGCACCGGAGCACCGATCCAATCTCGGCACTATGACAGCAACGAATACACCGTGCTCGGCCACAGCCAGGCAAGCGCCACGGGTATCATGCTGTTCGGCATCATTCCGATCCGCCAGAACAACCGCTTCGTTCGCGCACAGAACGCGGCCATCAAGGCCAAGGGTGGCGATGCCATGATCAATACACAAGTGCAGGAAAACTGGTTCTGGGCTTGGGTCCTCAGTGGCTACACCACCACCATCTCCGGTGATGTGATCAAGCTCAACAACGTGCAGTAACCCTTTCGCGCCACCTGTCGAGCCAGCTCGGCCGGTGGCGCAGGCCTGATCGCTGCGTCAGGCCACCGGTTCCGCGGTGTCCACACGGCGTTTCTGCCCGGAGCCATTCCAACGCATCACGACCACACGTACCGCCCAGTTCCAGCAATACCCCACCAGCACCCCGCCGACAATGGCCAGCACCACGGCAAACGCCTGGTGATCGAAAAGACGCCGCGCCACGGACTGGAATTGGAAGTGCGTCAGGTAGATGTACAGGGTCGACGAAGCAATCGCCGCCGCCGCTCGAGCGATGATCGCCGGCACTGCGACCGGCCGCAGCCAGATCAACGCGAGAATCGCCGGCAGTGCAATGTCGATAAACCCAAGTTTCGCGACCTCCTCCCCACCATGGCCCGCCAGTGCGACCAAGTCCAGCTCACCGATCACCAAGACCGCCACCGCGCTGACGACCCATTTGCGTACCGTCGAATCGGCAAAGTGCACGGCCATGCCCAACACCATGATCGCGAGGAAATGCTGTGGTACTCGGTTCAATAGCACCGTGGCGTCGAAGACGAAGGACCTCAGCAGCACATCGAGCACCACCAGCGCACAGGATGCCAGCACCAGGTTGCGGAACGGGTTGGCCATGACTCGCCTACGAATCCGGTCGACCGACAGCAGCAGTCCGATGATCACGATCATCTGCAGCAGCACCTCGATGTACCAGGAGTTGAACACGCCGACCTCGGACGTCGGGAACCAGTTGTTGATCAACAACAGCGATTGCCAATGGAAGGTATCGAACACCAGCTGAGTCAGTACGTTGTAGCCGATAGTCGGCACCGCGATGGTAGCAACGGACTTCACCAGGGTTCGGGCGTCGCCACGTTCATCGATGGCCCGGAGTTGAAACCTGGCCAGGCTAAGGCCAGAGATGAGGAACAGAACCGAGGTCTCTCCCACCAGGCGCCAGTTCTCGAACACATGGAAATGGCCGATGACGATGAGCAGGATGCACAGCACCCGGAGCAACACTGGTATTTCCATGGCCCGGGTTGCCAGCCCGGATGCCTTGGCCTGCCCGGCCATTTCCGCGAGCTCGCGCACCGCAGTGGTCTCCCACCGATCCGGTAGATGGCCAAGCAGTGACTCCAGCGCCATGGAGGCCTGGACGAAGGACAGCGAATCGCCGCCCAACTCGACGAAGGTCAGGTTGGCATCGACGTTCGGCACCTGGAGGATCCGCGCCCAGGCCTCGCTGAGCTGGACCGCCAGCGGGGATAGCTCATGGCTATCGAGCGCTGCCGTAGGTGCCTTGTCGAAGGCCGGGGGCAAGGCCCGCTTGTCTATCTTGCCGTTGGGCGTCAGGGGGATGGCATCGAGAAACACGAACAGCGCAGGCACCATATAGTCTGGCAATTCACCGCCCAAAGCATCACGCAGTGCAGCGGCCGTTACGGGCTGCGCAGGGACACAATAGGCCACCAGCCTGACCATCGGACCGTCGTGATTGGCCAGCACGACGCACTGTTTGACCTTCGGGTGGCGGGCGATGGCGTTTTCGATCTCTGCCAACTCGATACGATGCCCGCGAATCTTCACTTGACTGTCAGCACGCCCGAGGAAACTGACGCTGCCGTCTGGCAGATAGGTCCCCAGGTCGCCGGTGCGGTAACAGATGTCGTTCGCGGCCCCTGTGAAGGGGTTCACCACGAACTTGTCAGCGGTCAACTCGGCATCGTGCCAGTACCCCAGCGACAGGTACGGGCTGCGGATGTAGATCTCCCCCGTTTCACCCTCGCTGACCTGTTGCCGGGCCTCGTTCACCAACAGCAACTGCGCGCCATCGATCCCCTTGCCAAGCGGGATCTTGCCGCTTTCGGTTCTAGGATCGACCTGGTGGAACGCCATGGCCTGTGGTGTTTCGGTGGTCCCGTAGAAGTTGACACTGACCGTGAGCGGAGCGATGGCCCGGATCTGCTGGTACAACGCCGGACTCAAGGCGTCGCCGCCCCAGAACAAGTAGCGCAACCGCTCGAACACCAGTCCGTTCATTCTGGCGCCGGTTTCGATCAGCTTGCCCAAGGGCGGCGTCAGGTGCATGACCGAGATACCCTGTTGCTCGATCCAGGCGGCCAGCGCCGCCGGGTTGGTCAAGGTAGCCTGGGCTGGGCAAATGACTTTCGCCCCGATCGACAAGGGCGTGAAGACGTCCCGATATACCGGGTCGTGGCCCAGGCCCGACAGCATCGAAAAGCAGTCGTCGCGGCTGAAACCATGATGACGGACATGCCAGTCGATGAAATGCACCAGCGGTGCGTGGTGGGTCACGACTCCCTTGGGTACCCCGGTGCTGCCGGAGGTGAAGGTGATGTACGCTGGCTGGCCAGGGTCGACCTCGGGTAACGGCAGGTAGTGGCCGGCGAATCGCCGCAGGGCCTCGCCGGGCGCCTCGGGCACTTCGATCAGGCCTGGCTGCGGGCCTGAGGGGTCGAGGTCGAGCTGGGCATCACCGCACAGCAGGACCTGCACAGGTTCAAGGGTGCGGATGATCTGGTTCACTCGCGCCGTCGGATAGGCAGCGTCGGCAATGGTGAACGTCAACCCCGCCCGCAGGGCGCCGAGCATGGCGTAGACCATGCCGGCACAACGGCTGGCGACGATCACCACCCGATCGCTGCCCTGGGCACCTTTGGCCAGCAACAAGACCGCCATGGCTTGGCTGATCGCTTCAAGTTCGTGGTAACTACAGTGGGTATCGTGGGCGATGATCGCGGTGGCATCGGGCGTTTGCCTGGCCTGATGCAGGAAGTCCAGGAAGATCGGCCGCTCGGCACGGTATTCCAGGAACAGTGTCGGGTCCGGACGCGAGTCCTGCATGGTGGGTGTCTGCTCCGAGAGATCGGGACGTGCCTTGCGTGAAAACCGCAGGACGATGACAGAACGTTAGTGCACGCTGGCCGTTATCGCCAATGGACGGCGCAACGACACATCACTGGCTGATGCTGCAAGCCACTATGGAAGTGGGCTTACCCGCGAACAGGGGCAAAGCCCGACTTTCCGCATGCCTGTGGTCTTTCACTTGGACTTGGCATTTTTCTTGTTGATGGCCTTCATACGGGTGGCGGCCCGCTGCACGGTGGCCATCTTCTCCGGTCGTTTCATGCCGCGCCACTTGCGGATCTCTTCGCGCGTGCGGCCGCAACTCACGCACAATTCGCTGTTGAGCTGGCAGAGCGAGACGCAAGGGTTGTCGATGTCTTTGGCCATGGGTTGCTCCGTAATCGGGCGGAAATCATACAGCAGATACCCGTGACAGTTTGCATGGCGAGCCATGCGTTCGGGTGCAGGGTGTCGAGTTGCCACTGACTCTTCCACTTGCACCCACACTCCTTCACATCACCCCCGCGGTATGTAATGTGGCGCTTGGTGCGTTGCCTGGCGTTCCAGCCCGCGCTGGATTCGTGTCCTTTCCTATTCGTTCATGTGGCATTTTGCGTAGTCAGGGTATCTATCAAGAACGTCATTCCAAACATTTATTGATGCCTCTTCGAAAGCGGACCCATCACACTCTGCCTTCTCTTCGCTGCCGCGTAACGCAATAAAATCTTCCGCTGTGTTAATCATAATAACCACTGCACGCAAGAGATTTAAAATCAAGGGCGGCGGCAAAAACTGAGTGCAACACCTGACCAACCCGGTACAGTGTGCCTATGTCCTATCAAGAACTCAGCATCGAAGAGCGCATCACGATTCAATTTGGCCAACTCCAAGGCATGAGCCAGAGGGCTATTGCCAGGCTGCTTGATCGCAGCCCCTCGACCATTAGCCGAGCGCTTCGTCGCAACGCCCCTGAGGCGGGCCGGTACTCGGCGAGTCAGGCTCATCAGCACATGCGACACCGGCGCCTGGCTTGCTGCCCCAAGCGTAAGCTGCTGCCCGGAAGCCAACTGTTTGACCTGGTGGTTTATCTGCTGCGTAAATGCTTTTCTCCCCAGCAAATTGCCGGCAAGCTTAACGCCATGGAATTTCCGAATATTGAAGATGCATACGTCTGTCGCGAGACGATCTACA
>NZ_AUEC01000013.1 GCF_000425785.1 Pseudomonas taiwanensis DSM 21245 | reverse complement strand
GCCAAGAGTGTTTACACGACATTCTGGCAACAGAATTTCTTGACGACCATAGAGCATTGGAACCACCTGATCCCATCCCGAACTCAGCAGTGAAACGATGCATCGCCGATGGTAGTGTGGGGTTTCCCCATGTGAGAGTAGGTCATCGTCAAGATTCATTTCGCAAAACCCCTATCTGCGTGAGCAGGTAGGGGTTTTGTCTTTCTGGCGCATCATCACCCCCCGGGCCCGTTCGGCGCATAGACCTCCGTCTAATTGCTGTTAGTCCATTATTGCTGTTCATAAATCTCAAGGTGCGACATTATTAACCATCCAGTGACGTGACTTTCCCGCGCCTTGCCTACGTCAAGGCTTAGGTTCGGGGCACTCCTGGCCCCCGGATAGAGCGATGCCAGCGTACCGTGCTGCGCATTTCTGGACTTTCACCGTCCTATCACTTGAGGTTACAAGCAAGATGGCCAAGGCCGCCGATGTCGTTGTGCAATGCCTGGAAAACGAAGGTGTCGAGTATGTGTTCGGCATTCCCGGTGAGGAAAACCTCGACCTGCTGGAATCCCTGCGCAAGTCGAAGATCAAGCTGGTACTGACCCGCCACGAGCAGTCCGCGGGTTTCATGGCCGCCACCTATGGCCGCCTGACCGGCAAGACCGGCGTCAGCCTGTCGACCCTGGGCCCTGGTGCGACCAACCTGGTAACCGCCAGTGCGTACGCCTACCTGGGCGGCATGCCGATGATGATGATTACCGGCCAGAAGCCGATCAAGAAGTCCAAGCAGGGCCGCTTCCAGATCATCGACGTGTGCGGGATGATGGACCCCATCACTAAGTACACCCACCAGTTCGCCTCGGCCGACAACATCCCGGCGCGCATGCGAGAAGCTTTCCGTCTGGCCGAGGAAGAGAAGCCGGGCGCGGTGCACCTGGAACTGCCGGAAGACATCGCCGCCGAGCAGACCGATGCCCTGCCGATCCCGCGCAGCCTGCACCGTCGCCCGCTGGCCGAGCACGTGGCCATTGAAGCTGCCGTGGAGAAACTGCAGAAGGCCCGTAGCCCGATCCTGGTGATCGGCGCCGGCGCCAACCGCAAGATGACCGCCAAGGTCCTCAAGCAATTGATCGACAAGACCGGCATCCCATTCATCACCACCCAGATGGGTAAAGGTGTGGTCGACGAGCGCCACCCACGCTTCCTCGGCAACGCCGCGCTGTCGTCTGGTGACTTCGTTCACCGCGCCATCGAAGCCGCTGACCTGATCATCAACATCGGTCATGACGTCATCGAGAAGCCACCATTCTTCATGGTTCGTGGGGGTACCGAAGTCATCCACATCAGCTTCCGCTCCGCCGAAGTCGATGCCGTGTACTTCCCGCAAGTAGAAGTGATCGGCGACATCGCCAACGCGGTATGGCAGATCAGCGAAGCACTGAATGACACGTCGCACTGGGACTTCACCCGCCTGATGACCATCCGCGAAGCGAACGAATCGCAGATCGCCGAAGGCGCCGACGATAACCGCTTCCCGGTTTACCCGCAGCGCCTGGTCGCCGACATCCGTCGCGTGCTGCCGTCCGAAGGCATCGTTGCCCTGGACAACGGCATCTACAAGATCTGGTTCGCCCGCAACTACAAGGCGCACAAGCCCAACACCGTGCTGCTGGACAACGCCCTGGCGACCATGGGCGCTGGCCTGCCATCGGCCATGGCTTCGCACCTTGTGTACCCAGACCGTCCGGTGATTTCCGTGTGCGGCGACGGCGGCTTCATGATGAACAGCCAGGAGCTGGAAACCGCAGTACGTCTGGGCATGCACATCACCGTGGTGATCCTGCGTGACGACGGCTACGGCATGATCCGCTGGAAGCAGGCCAACATGGGCTTCACCGATTTCGGCCTGGATTATGGCAACCCGGACTTCGTCAAGTACGCCGAAGCCTACGGCGCCACCGGCCACCGCGTGGAAAGCGCCGAAGGCTTGCTGCCGCTGCTCGAGCACTGCATCAAGACCCCGGGTGTACACGTGATCGACTGCCCGGTCGATTACAGCGAGAACGACCGCATCCTCAACAGCGAGCTGCGTGAGCGCGCGCTGGCGGTCTAAGCTGTAACGCCCTCCATCGTCGGCAAGCCGGCTCCTGCCGGTACCCTGTGGTACCGACGGGGGTCGACTTGCCGGCGATTGCTTTTGAAGGGATACCCCATGTGCTAGGGTGCACGCAATTCGACTCCCCAGGACGTCCGCACATGCTTGCCCCGCTCAGCGACAAAGAACTCGCCCGCCTCGAAGACTTTTTGTACACCTACGGCAACGATTACTCGGTGCTGAACCTCGCCGAACTCAACGGCGTCCTCACTGCATTGGCCAGTTCTCCAGTCACGGTCACCCCCGAACAATGGTTGCCTGCCGTCGCCGGCGGCAAGGTGCCGAAATTCAAGAGCTCAGCCCTTGAAGAGGCGTACACCGCGCTGATGCTGCGTTATGCCCATCAGATAGCACAAGCCTTGGCTGACGACCTCGATCACTTCGAGCCATTGTTCGAAGAGCGCGAAGGCGAGCAGGGGCCCGGGGTCGACATGGAAGAGTGGTGCTTTGGCTATATGCGAGGTACCCAGGTCGCCGAATGGAGCGCACTGCCCCCCGAACAGGACCAGTTGCTCAAGGCCATCTCTCTGCATGGTTTGGAAGACGACTTCGAATTGCTCGACTCGATGAGCTTCGATGAGCGGCAGGCCTGCGTTCCAGGTGTCGTCCAGGCCGTGCGCGGACTGTATCGGTATCAGAAGCAGCAACGGCATTGAGGTCACCCATCCTGTCGTCAGCTTGCTGGCGACAGAATCGTGGATGCCGCGCGATTGTTTCGCAGCGCGAAATTATGGTTTCCCCACCACGCTGATTCTGCTGTCAGCCGAATCAGCGCAGCATGTGCTCCACCAGCCCATCCCGGTGCTGACCTGGAGCCATGCCAATGTCTACCCCGATCAAGCTCTACAACTTTCCCAAGTCCGGCCATGCCCACCGCATCGAACTGATGCTGTCCCTGCTCCAGCTCCCCACGGAGCTGGTGTTCGTCGATCTGGCCAAGGGGGCGCATAAGCAACCGGACTTCCTGGCCCTCAACCCCTTCGGCCAGGTGCCTGTGATCGAGGACAACGGCACGGTCATTGCCGATTCCAATGCCATCCTGGTGTACTTGGCCAAGGCCTATGGCGGCGAGCGCTGGCTGCCGGACGATCCGATCGGCGCAGCCCGTGTGCAGCGCTGGCTGTCGGTCGCTGCCGGGCCAGTGGCCTTTGGTCCAGCCGCGGCGCGCCTGGTGACGGTATTCGGCGCTTCGTTCAACACCGACGAAGTCATAGGCCGTGCCCACACCCTGCTCAAGGTGGTCGACGCCGAACTGGCCAAGTCGCCATTCCTGGTGGGTGATCACCCGACCATCGCAGACATCGCCAACTACTCTTACATCGCTCATGCCCCCGAGGGCAACGTCTCGCTTGAACCCTACCCGAACGTACGCGCCTGGATTGCTCGCGTCGAGGCACTGCCGGGCTTCGTGCCGATGCCACGTACGGCCATAGGCCTTCAAACCACCGTCTGAACCTTTGAGGAATGCCGCCATGCAAGAACGCACCGGATCGCCCTGGCACGCAGGT
The DNA here is from genome assembly GCF_000425785.1 of Pseudomonas taiwanensis DSM 21245. Taxonomy (GTDB): domain Bacteria; phylum Pseudomonadota; class Gammaproteobacteria; order Pseudomonadales; family Pseudomonadaceae; genus Aquipseudomonas; species Aquipseudomonas taiwanensis. Next base: position 192,960 of record NZ_AUEC01000013.1, on the reverse strand, counting down.
GAAAAGCGACTGCAGGAGCACGTTGGCGTTGCAGAACGCATGGAGGTATTCGGACAGAAGGTCATTCGAGACTACATGCCCGATCAACACCGCGCCTTTTACCAGCAACTGCCGTTCATGGTAATTGGAGCGGTGGACCCACAGGGCAACCCCTGGGCGACACTGCTCGAAGGCGCGGAAGGCTTCGTCAGTTCGCCCGACCCTCGGACATTGCTGATCAGCACGCCACCGGCCAGCGACGATCCAGCAGCGCCAGGCCTGGCCACAGGCGACGCCGTCGGCCTGCTTGGCATAGAACTGCATACCCGTCGACGCAACCGCATGAACGGGCTGATCCGCCAGGCTTCGGCCGAGCAACTGGAGGTGAGCGTCGAGCAGTCGTTCGGCAACTGCCCGCAGTACATCCAGCTGCGCAATTACGTACGCGTCGATGAGCCCGCCCAGCAACGCCGAGACTCGGCCGGGCTGGATGAGACGACCCGTGCCATGATCGAGAACGCCGACACCTTCTTTGTCGCCAGCTTCATCGATCATGAGGATGGGCGTCGCTCAGTGGATGTGTCCCATCGCGGTGGTCGCCCCGGCTTCGTTCGGGTCGAAGGCAATCGCCTGACCGTTCCCGACTACGCCGGCAACCTGCATTTCAACACCCTTGGCAATCTGGTCGAGAACCCGGTGGCGGGCCTGTTGTTCGTCGATTTCACCACGGGCAATGTGTTGCAGGTGTCCGGGCGCGCCGAAGTGATCCTGCAAAGCCCTTTGATCACGGCATTCGAAGGCGCCGAGCGCATCTGGACCCTGGAGGTGACGCATGTGGTGCTGCGGCCAGCGGCGTTGTCGCTACGTTGGGCATTTCAGGAATATGCGCCCACGAGCCTTGCGACTGGCACCTGGACCGAGGCCGAGCAGCGCATGCAACAGGTACAGCGCCAACGGCAATGGTTGAGCTGGCGAGTGGTCCGGATGGAGCAGGAAAGCCGCGACATTCGCTCGTTCTACCTTGCTCCAGGTGAGCCGGTGCCATTCGCGCCAGGGCAACACCTGCCCGTGCGTATCCCGCAGGGGGACGCTGCGCCATTGGTTCGTACCTACAGCTTGTCCTGCGCGCCCTCTGACGGTTTCGTGCGTATCAGTGTCAAAGCCCAGGGCCCGGCTTCCCGCCACCTGCATGAGCGAATCGCCGTCGGCGACCTGCTTGAGGTGCGTCTGCCGATGGGCAACTTTATCTTGAACAGCGAAAGTCAGCGGCCGATCGTGCTGGTTGCGGCAGGTGTGGGGATCACCCCGTTGATCGCCATGTTGCGTGCGCAGCTGGCCAGTCCCATGCCCCGGCGCATTCATCTGTTCCACGGCGCGCGCAGCCTTGCTGACCTGCCTTTCCAGCAGGAACTGGCCGGCTTGCGCCAGCAGGCAGGAGAGCTGCTGAGCGTGCATCGATCCCTGAGCCAGCCGGAGGCAGACGCCGTAGCAGGGCGCGACTACGAACATACCGGCCGCCTTGGCATCGAGCAGATCAAGGCAACGCTGGCGCTGGACGACTATGACTTCTACCTGTGTGGCCCAGCCAGTTTCACCCAGGACATCTACGACGGACTGCGCACGGTGAATGTGCCCGATGGCCGCATCCACGCAGAGGCCTTCGGTCCCTCGACGTTGCGTCGTCACACCGATGGCGATCGACCGGTGCTGCAACAACCGCCGGCAGCCAGTGAGCCGGTGCCGGTGTATTTCGCTGCGTCGGCCAAGGAGGCACGATGGACGCCGGGCGCTGGCAGCTTGCTGGAACTTGCCGAAGCACGAGGCTTGTCGCCTGATTTCAGTTGCCGAGGAGGCTCATGCGGGACCTGCAAGACCCGGCTGGTGAGTGGCCAGGTGCATTACCCGAACCCGCCAGCCGAAATGCCGGAAAGCGGTACGGTGCTGATCTGCTGTGCAGTACCGGCCCAGGCGCAGGAGCGCGGATTGGTTCTGGACCTTTGATACGAAGATGGGCGAACGTTGCAGGCGTTGGCTTGTCGGCGACCGGGCCGGTGCGGACAATACACAACCCACGATACTCAGGAGCCGGCATGGATCAGATTCACCTGATGAAGGTGTTCGTAGCCGTTGGCGAGCTGGAAAGCTTTGCCGCCGCGGCCCGTCATCTGGACATCTCGCCAGCGGCAGTCACCCGGGCTGTCAGTGCCCTGGAAGAACAGCTTGGGGTCAAGCTGTTGCTGCGCACTACCCGCAGCGTACGCCTTACCGAGGCCGGTAGCCGTTACCTGGAGGACACCCGGCACATCCTGGCCAGCATTCACGAAGCCAACGAAGCGGCAGCCGGCATCAACGCCACGCCCAGGGGCGAACTGGCGGTGACGGCGCCGATCCTGTTCGGCAAGAGGTTCGTCATGCCGTGCATCGTCCGCTACTTGCAGCAGTATCCCGAGGTGGATGTATCTGCGTACTTCCTGGACCGAATCGTGAACATGGTGGAGGAGGGCATGGATGTGGCGGTGCGCATCGGGCCACTGCCCGACTCCGGACTCAAGGCCCTGCGCGTCGGCAGGGTGCGCCGGATGCTGTGTGCATCGCCCGACTACCTGGCCCGGCATGGTGTGCCCCTGCACCCGTCGGATCTGCTGGAGCATTCCGTGATCGCCACCACCACCCTGTCGCCGAAGGCCGGCTGGCGTTTCGGCCTGACCGACGAGCCGACCATGGTGCGGATGAAGCCCCGACTGACGGTGACCAGCAACGATGGCGCGATTGCCGCGGCTGTCGGCGGTTTGGGTATCGCGCGGCTGTTGTCGTACCAGGTGGTCGAAGAAGTCGCCAGCGGAAAGTTGCAGGTGATTCTGGCCGAGTACGAAGAGGCGCCCTGGCCCATCCATGTGCTGCACCGCGAGAGCAAGTACGGCTCCTCGAAGGTCAGGACCTTCATCGACATGCTGGCGCAAACATTACGGGCGCAACACCTGGACTGAGACCACATGGCAAGGGAGGCGTCGTCTAAGACCCTCGGTAGCGCAAGCTGAAACCCAGACTCATCGCTTGCCCTTGCTGCAACAACCGCAACCCCGGCCGCCCCGGCAAGTGATGGGCATTGATCGGATGGCTGACCGGCTCGAAGCAGAAGAACGCCTGTCCCGGCGGGCAGTACAACAGAAAATGCTCGGTGCCACGGGCCCTGCATTCCAAACGATACCCCGCACCCGGCTGCTCGATGATGCAGTCTCCCGTCCATCCACTGAACGCATGATCGACCAGCGTCTCCGGCAGCAGTCCGGGGGCTTCAAAGTTCCAGTCCGGAGGTATTTCAGCCTGATACGACGGCAGCCGATCTGGCTCGGCCAGCCACACATGGCGCGCGGCAGCCTGTATCTGGGTGTCGGGATAGCGCGGGAAGTAGGGGTGCAGCCCCAACCCATACCAGGTAGCGACCTGGTCCAGGTGCGTCACGCGCAAGTCGAGTTTCAGGCACCCTTCGAGCAGATGTACATCCAGTGTCGCCCGGTACGCGAATGGCTGTTCACTGACGAGCGTCAGCCTTGCGTGGTGCTCGCGGTGAAGGTCCACATGCCAGGCCTGTTGCCAGGCACTGCCATGAATTGGGTAGGGGTCATGGGCGGTGTTGGGGGCCAGCGCCTGCCACCCGTCGGGCCGTGCGAAACCGCCTTCGGCAATTCGGTTGGACCAGGGCGCCAGCGGATAGCACGCCAGTTGCCGTGGTGTTCCGCTGGCCAGCGCGGCCGGGTCGGAGTGACGCAGCAGCGCCTGTCCGGTGGACTTGGCCTCCCAGTTGATCAGGCTGGCGCCCAGGTCGGGCGTGAGGCTCAGCCGGGTCAGGCGGTCCTGCAGGTGCAGCTCGGTTACAGCCATCAACGACTCCTTCAAGCGTGGAGATCAGCTTGCCTTGCGGTAGGTCAGCAACACGATCCCGCACACCACCACGGCACCGCCGACCAGTTGCAGCGCGCTTAGGCGCTGGTCGAGCAAGGCCCAGCCCAGCAGCAAGGTAGCGATCGGCTCTACGTTCATCACGGGTGCGTTCTGGGCCATGTTCAGCCGTGGCACACAGACGAACAGCAGGCTGAAGGCCAAGCCGTAAAGCACCACCAGGCTGGCCAGGGCCACCCAGCCGCCGATACTGCCCGGGAGCGACAACCCCGATGGCATCACACCGCTCACACCAGCGACCAGCATGCTGGAGAACACCACCAGCAAGGTCAGCAGGCTGCGTACTGGCCCGCGTACGCCGGCCAGTTTGTGATCGGTGATCCACAAACCGCAGGCGAAGGCGCATGCGGCGCAGAAGGCAAGGCCAACGCCCAGGGCCCAGTGCGGATTGGCATCGCTGCTGTCGTCCATTCGCGCGGGTACGTCCAGTGCCAATACCAGGCCGCATAGAATCAGCCCCATGAACAACACCGTTCGGCCGGTCGGGCGTGGGCCGCCCAGTGCCCAGGTGAGCAGTGCCAGTAACATCGGGAAGGTGTTGCCCACCAGTAACGCCAGGGCCACCGGAATACGTGCCACCGCCGAATACAGGCACAGGCTCTGGGTGGCGATCAGCAAACCGAGCAGCAACTGCCAGCCCCGCGTGCCAGCCGGCAGGCTCAGCCCTTGGCGTTGCCACACCAGCAGGCAGGCCAGTACCAGGAAGGTAATGCCGGAGCGGCAAAGGATTGCCAGCAACACACCGGTGCCGTCATCGAAAGCGATGCGCGCGGCGACGTGGTTGGCGGCGAACGAGCAGGCCAGCAACGCCAGCAGAGCGATCGCCAGCTTGCGGGGAAACAGGGTAGCAGCGCAGGAGGGGAAAGCCATGTGCAGGATCCATTTGCAAAGACGGGCTGTCTTGCGGTTTATCGCCGGCAAGCTGGCTCCTGCAGGTTCCACACTCACCCTGCAGACGCCGACTTACCGGCGATGGGCCACATCGTGGCCCCAAACAAGGCCACCTAAAGCACGACGCTAGGCAGCCACAACGAGATAGCCGGGATGTAAGTCACTGCTATCAGCACCAGGAACAGCGCCAGGTAGAACGGCAGCAACGCCTTCACCGTGGCCTCGATACTGACCTTGCCGATGGCCGACCCTACGAACAGCACGGCCCCCACTGGCGGCGTGATCAGGCCTATGCCTAGGTTCACCAGCATGATCATGCCGAAGTGCACCGGGTCCACACCGATACCCGTGATCACCGGCAGCAGGATCGGGGTGAGGATCAGGATCAGCGGTGCCATGTCCATCACGGTGCCCAACAGCAGCAGCATGAAGTTGATGCACATCAGGATCACATAGCGGTTGTCCGACAGGGTCAGGAACGCGGTGGTGATCTTCGACGGGATCTGCATCAGGGTCATCACGTAGCCGAAGCTGGCCGCGAAGCCGATCAGGATCATCACGATGGAGATGGTGCGTACCGTGCGATGCATCAGCTTGGGCAGGTCGCGCCACTTGTAGTCGCGGTAGATGAACATAGTCACGAAGAACGACCACACCACCGCCACGGCGGCCGATTCGGTTGCGGTGAACACCCCCGACAGGATGCCGCCGAGGATGATCACCATGGCCATCAGGCCCCAGAGCGCCTCACCGGCGATCTTCAGCGCCTGGCGCAGCGGAATCACCTCGCCCTTTGGGTAGTTGCGCTTCTTGGCGAAGATCAGGCACAGGCCCATCATCACTGCGCTCAGCAGCAACCCAGGCATGACGCCGGCCATGAACAGCGAGGCGATCGATACGGTGCCGCCGGCCGCCAGCGAGTACAGCACCGAGTTGTGGCTTGGCGGGGTCAGCAATGCCTGCACCGAGCCACTGACCGTGACGGCGGTGGAGAACTCGCGTGGGTAGCCCTTGCGTTCCATCTCCGGGATCAGCACCGAACCGACCGACGCGGTGTCGGCCACCGATGAGCCGGAGATGGCGCCGAAGAAGGTCGAGGCCGTGATGTTGACCAGTGACAGGCCACCGCGTACGAAGCCCACCAGCACCCCGGCGAAAGCCACCAGCCGGCGTGACATGCCACCCTCGGCCATGATCGCGCCGGCCAGCACGAAGAAGGGAATGGCCAGTAGCGAGAACTTGTTAACCCCGCTGGCGACCTGGATCATCATCGCTTGCAACGGGATGTCGATCCACCACGCACCGATCAGTGCCGCCATGCCTAGCGCGTAGGCCACCGGCATGCCCAGCAGAATCAGCAGGATGAAGCTGCCCAACAGAATGAACGCATCCATTTACACCGCTCCTTCGCTTTCTTCCACCAGGTCGAAGCGCACGACCTTGCGGTTGCTCTGATCGCCCAGCATGAGTTTTTCCAGCACGAAGATCAGGGTCAGCACACCTCCAACCGGGATCGGTGCATAGCTCATGCCTACCCGCACCGCAGGCAGAGAAGCCATGTACTGGTTCCAGGTGGTGATGCACAGCTGGGTGCCGTACCAGGTCATGAAGATGCACACCACGACCATCAGCAGCTGCACCAGTACGGCCACCGAGCGACGGGTTGGTGCGGGCAGACGGTCGGTGACCATTGCTACGGCCATGTGTGCGCCGGCCCGGTAACTGGCGGCGGCACCGACGAAGGTGAACAACACCATCAGCAGAATGGCCACAGGCTCCGGCCAACTGGAACCAGTGCCCAGGACGTAACGGGCGAAGATGCCCCAAGGGATGATCAGCGACATGGCCAGTACCGCCAGGCCCGCGATCCAGATGCAACTGCTGTACAACCTGTCATTCACACGCAGGAAAAGGTTTTTCATTGGCATCACCGAAGCTGCAGGGCGGCGAAAACCGCACTGCAGGGGTCATCTGGGAACGGAGCCGGCGTCACTGGACGTCGGCGATACGCTTCATCAGGTCGGCGTATTGCGCGCCGTACTTCTCGCGCACCGCAGCGGTGGCATCGTAGAACGGCTTCTTGTCGACGGCGATGAACTCGACACCGGCGGCCTTGAGCTTCTCTTCGCTGGCAATGGACTTGGCGTCCCATAGCGCACGCTCTTCCATTTGCGCTTCACGGGCGACCTTCTTGACCAGCGCCTGCTGCTCGGGGGTCAGCTTGTTCCAGGTGGTCTTGGACATCACCACCGGTTCCGGAAGGATCAGATGCCCGGTCAGGGTGTAGTACTTGGCGTTCTGGAAATGGTTGTGCTCAAGCAGGGTCGGCGGGTTGTTCTCGGCCCCGTCGATGACGCCCGTCTGCAAGGCGCTGAAGATTTCGCCGGTGTCCATCGCGATGCCATTGCCGCCCATGGCGTTCATCATATCGATGAACACCGGGTTGCCTTGCACGCGAATCTTCATGCCCTTGAGATCGTCGATGCTGCGCACCGGGTGCTTGGTGTAGAGGTTACGGGTCCCGCCGTCCATCCAGGCCAGGGCCACCAGGTTGAATTCGGAGTTGGTGATCTTGTCGAGAATCTCCTGGCCGATTTCGCCGTCGATGACTTTGCGCATGTGGTCGTGGTCGCGGAATACGAATGGCATGTTGAACACGTTCACGTCAGGCACTACCGGGCCGACGATCCCCAAGCTCACGCGGGTCATTTGCACGGCACCAATCTGTGCTTGCTCGATGACTTCCTTCTCGGAGCCCAGCACGCCGCCGGCGAACATCTTGAAGGTGATATCGCCATTGCTGGCCGCCTCGAGTTTCTTGCCCATGTTCTGTTCGGCGACCACGGTCGGGTAGCCGGCGGGGTGAATCTCGGCGAACTTGATGTCCAGCGCCGAAGCGGTGGAGGACAGGGTGAAAGTGAACGGGAGTACGGCAAGAAGCAGCTTGCGTTTGAACGTCATGATGAAACTCCGTGTTTTTTATTATCTGGTTTCGTACGTGTCGGTGTAGGTGCGGCAGGTGGCGGTTCAGCCCCGGTAGGCAGGTTCCTCCAGGCCTTGGACGCCAGGGTTCAAGGCAAACACTCCCCCAGCCAATGGCTGGTCGGAGAGGTCGATGCCCGGGGGGCGAATCGACGTGACGAACAGGGTGTCGAGGTGGGCCCCCCCGAAGGCGCACATCGCCGGTTTTTTCACCGGCACGCTCAATGAGCGGTCGAGACGGCCGTCAGGGCTGAAACGGTGGATCTGGCCGGCGTCGTTACCGCAGATCCAATAGCAGCCGTCTGCGTCGACAGCGGCGCCGTCGGGCCGACCGGGGTAGGCGCGCATGTCGACGAACAGACGCTGGTTGTGTGGGGTGCCGCTGTCGATGTCGTAGTCGAAGGCCCAGATCTTCTGCACGTTGGGGTGCGAGTCGGATAAGTACATGCGTGTGCCATCGGGGCTGAATGCCAGGCCGTTGGGCACGATCATGTCCTTGAGATGCACGTGCATCTGGCCTTCGCCATCATGGCGGTACAGGGCGCCGACATGGGCGCCTTGCTGCATGTCCATGAGCATGGTGCCGGCCCAGAAGCGGCCTTGGCGGTCGCAACGGCCATCGTTGAAGCGCATGCCTGCCTGGGCATGTTCGACGGCGCTCAGCAGGCGGCTGTCGAGGGTACCGTCCGACCTGCTTCGAAGCTGGAAGATGCCGGTCTGCATGCCAGCGATCCAACCCTGCTCGCCACGGGCGATGCAGGCGAGCATTTCCTCGCCTTGCCAGACGTCGTGGCTGCCGTCTCCCTGCCAGCGATGCAGCTGGCGGGCGGGAATGTCGACCCAGTACAGGGCTTGTTCGAGGGGGTGCCACACGGGGCTTTCGCCGGTGCCGTTGCGGGCGTCGACGATCAGTTCGCAGTTCATGGCCGTACCTCCTGGCGCGCCGTGGATCAGTTGAACGGTCCGGCCACGGTGAACGCACCGCCCTGGTAGACCATGCTTGGATCATCGGCGGCGGGCGCCGGCTCGGCTTCAACGGCTTCGCGAAAGACCTCGGAGGTATCCTTGGGCGCATAGCCCAGATGCGCGGCATGACGGTTGTCCCACCACACCGTGCGGTTGTTCGAAGCGCCATAGACGACGGTATGGCCGACGTCGGGAGTGGACAGGCCGCGCGCTATCAACTGGACCAGATCGTCGTAACTGAGCCAGGTGCAGAGCATCCGGCGGTTCTGCGGCTGCGGGAAGGACGAGCCGATACGAATGCTCACCGTTTCGATGCCATAACGGTCGAAGTAGAAGCTGGCGACGTCCTCGCCATAGCATTTGGATAGCCCATAGTAGCTGTCGGGGCGGCGCGGGGAGAGAGCGTCGATGCGCTCGTCCTGACGGTAGAACCCTATGGTGTGGTTTGAGCTGGCGAAGACGATGCGCTTGACCCCGTGCTTGCGCGCCGCTTCGTAGATATGGAATACCCCGCAGATGTTGGGGCCGAGGATGTCCTCGAAAGAATGTTCGGTGGACACGCCGCCGAAGTGGATGATCGCATCCACGCCTTCGACCAGCGCATGAACGGCGGCCTTGTCGGCCAGATCGCAGGTCACCACTTCTTCATGGGGGCCCGCGGGGGGAGCCATTGGCTCGATGTCGGAAAGGCGCAGGACCTCGGCGTAGCCTTGCAGGCGTTCGCGAAGGACCTTGCCCAGGCCGCCTGCCGCTCCGGTGAGCAGCAGGCGATTGAGGGGAGTAGGGGTCATGGCCGGCTCTTGTTGTTAGTTGTTGTAAGTTGTCGTATGACTTTGTTGATTATCGGTAGTGGTTTCCGCGGTTGTCAATGCTGCTGTGCGGCTCCCACTGCAATAGCGTCAAAGGAGCGACAATGGGTAGTTGAAGATCAACCGGTTCTCATCGAACTCGTTGTTGCTGTAGTCACGACGAATGCTTGAGTTACGCCATTTCACGCTCAAGTCCTTCAGAACCCCGCTCTGAATCACATACGCCAGTTCCGTCTCCCGTACCCATTCCTTGCCATCGGTCACGGCCCCGCTGTGCACGTCGCGCCCGCTGATGTACCGGTTCATCAGGGTCAAGCCAGGCACCCCGACGGTGACGAAGTTGAAGTCATGACGCAGCTGCCACGACCGCTCGTTGGCGTTATCGAAGCTGGAGTTGTAGCTGTCGTTGGCCAAGGTTCCGCCGCTGGTGCCATTGACCCGCATCCAGGTGTCGCCATCGACCTTCTGCAGACCGACCCAGAAGGTGTTGCCGCCATATTTGGCCGACAGCATCGCCGAGTAGGTATCGTTGTCCAGTTTCCCGGCGCGTTCTGAGCCGTCCTCGCCGCCGTGGAAGTAACCCAGGTTGGCACCTAGGGTCCAGTTGCCCACCGGCTGGCTGTGGCTCAGCTGCAGGTACTGCTGCTCGTAAACGTCCTTCAGCACCGCGTTCCACAGCCCTACCAGCGTACGGTCTTGGTTGAACTTGTATTCGCCACCGACGAAGTTGAAGCGGTCCGACACCCCGCCGCCGTAGCTCATGTCCTCCATGCTCGCATCGTTGCGCGGGCTGTTGCCGCGGAACTGGCCACCATAGAGTGTCAGCCCGGCGATTTCATTGGAGGTTACCTGGCCACCACGGAAGGTTTGCGGCAGCGAGCGGCCATCGTCCGAACGCAGAATAGGCAGTACTGGCATCCATTCACCGATCTTCAGTTCGGTCTTCGAGATACGCGCCTTGCCCGCCACTGCCAGACGCCCGAAATCATCTGCCGGCCGTCCGTCGTCATGGCGCGGCAGCAGTGCGGTGCCGTAGGTGCCGCCACCGCCATCGAGCTTCACCGACCACAGCCCCAGCACATCCACACCGAACCCTATTGGCCCTTCGGTGAACCCGGAGCGTGCGTCGAGGATGAAGCTCTGGGTCCATTCCTCGGCCTTGCTTTGCGGGTTGCTGGGGTTGGTGAAGTTGCGATTGATGTAGAAGTTGCGCAGGCCCAGGGTGGCCTTGGCGTCCTCAACGAAGCCTTCGGCCAGGCTGATACCGGGCAGGCTGGCCAGCAGGCCGGCGCCAAACAGGGCGAAGGGGAGGGTTCTTTGGCAGATTTTCATTGTTGTTGTGCTCCACAAAAGGGTGCGGCAGCCCGTCCACCGCACGCGCGCGAGCGGCCTACGGGGGGAAGATATGCAGGTGCGACGATGCCGGGGCGCTAGGTGCCCGTGGCCTGAGTACAGGGGAGGTATGAAATGCGAGGGTGGGGTGCAATGGGTGTCGACATGGGATCGTCCACAGATTGTTGTTTTTGTTATGTGTTGTCGTACAACTATGGCGATTATTAGCAAGCACGGACGGGTGTGTCAACGCTTCGCGATGGCCGTATTGCTGGGGATTTCGCTCTGATTTCGAGTGCCTGTGCGAGCAATGGCTCTAGCACGCTAATCCGATGACATCCTACGACTAAAGTGTGGTTTATCCATCACCCACCCACTTTCGGGTCCGGGTCGAGCTAGCGGGTGTAATGCCCGTCGAAGAAGCGCCCGGTCATCCGACCGAGTTCGTGGGCGCAAAAGCACACTTAGGATTCGAACCCGAGTGCCTGGAGGGGACGGTTGTGACGGGTGAAGAGGAGGGCTGGTGGAGATCAGTCTTGGCTGGCCTCCGGGCTCTCCATGGTTTGGAGCAGACGGGGCGCATGTGCCAAAGGCCTGCGAACGCTGGTTTCGTTAGGGCTGGGTGTCGGGAGCTATGGGGAGTTGGGTTTAAACAATCAGAAGCTCGCCAGAAAACAAGTGCGGAAGAGCGTTTCTCCAATTCGATAAAAAGGCTGCCCGAAGGCAGCCTTTGGGGGCATCAATCCCAGCTCAACGCACCACCCGTCTGGTACTCGATCACACGGGTTTCGAAGAAGTTCTTCTCTTTCTTCAAGTCCATGATCTCGCTCATCCAAGGGAACGGGTTGGTAGTCCCAGGATACTCTTCCTTCAGGCCAATCTGGGTCAGGCGACGGTTTGCGATGAACTTGAGGTAGTCCTCCATCATCGCGGCGTTCATGCCCAGTACGCCGCGTGGCATGGTGTCACGGGCGTATTCGATCTCCAGCTGGGTCCCTTGCAGGATCATCTGGGTGGCTTCTTCCTTCATCGCCGCATCCCACAGGTGCGGGTTCTCGATCTTGATCTGGTTGATCACGTCGATACCGAAGTTCAGGTGCATCGACTCGTCACGCAGGATGTACTGGAACTGCTCGGCAACGCCGGTCATCTTGTTGCGGCGGCCCATCGACAGGATCTGGGTGAAGCCGCAGTAGAAGAAGATGCCTTCCAGCACGCAGTAGTAGGCGATCAGGTTGCGCAGCAGCTCTTTGTCGGTTTCGACGGTACCGGTGTTGAATTCCGGATCGGAGATGGCGCGGGTGTACTTCAGGCCCCAGGCGGCTTTTTTAGCGACCGACGGGATCTCGTGGTACATGTTGAAGATCTCGCCTTCATCCATGCCCAGTGACTCGATGCAGTACTGGTAGGCGTGGGTGTGGATCGCCTCTTCGAACGCCTGGCGCAGGATGTACTGGCGGCACTCGGGGTTGGTGATCAGGCGGTACACGGCCAGGGCCAGGTTGTTGGCCACCAGCGAGTCAGCGGTGGAGAAGAAGCCGAGGTTGCGCATCACGATGCGGCGCTCGTCTTCAGTCAGGCCGTCCATGCTCTTCCACAGGGCGATGTCGGCGGTCATGTTGACCTCTTGCGGCATCCAGTGGTTGGCGCAGCCATCGAGGTACTTCTGCCAGGCCCAGTCGTACTTGAACGGAACCAGCTGGTTGAGGTCGGCGCGGCAGTTGATCATGCGCTTTTCGTCAACGCGAACGCGGGCGCTGGAGCCTTCCAGCTCGGCCAGGCCTTCGGCGATGTCGAGGTCGTTCAGGGCGGCCTTGGCGCGCTTGACTGCGTCGGAGTCGTCGGCGGTGGCTACTCGGGCTTCCTGGGCGGCGGCATCGCCGGCGCTGTCGAGCTTGTCCAGGGTGGCGGCAGCGGCCTGCGCAGGGGTGTTGCCTTTTGCGGCGACTTCGCCGTCTTCCTTGTCGAATTCGTCCCAGCTCAGCATGGTTTGGCTCCTGCTTGAGGGTCGCCCTCGGGCAACCGGTTGGATAGTAAGAATGTGATGCCTGACGCAAGGCCGTTACGGCGAATGGACAGCTCGAGAGGCTGACTCTCGTTACATCTGAGTGTGTTCTGGCTTGTACCTGGCCAGTCCTCGCAGAGGGGCCAGGACAATAGAATGGGCCCTTTTCAGAGGGGGCGCAGTATACCGGATTTCGCCTTCGATCGGGGTGCGTGTCGCGCGGGCGAGGGTAACTTTTTCGACCGGTTTTACGCGCATCCGTTCACGAAGCTCGTGTCGTTTTCTACGGTGAAAGAGTGTAGCGGCAAAAACAAACAAGCACTACATATTGTGCCTTATTATTTTTTCTGCACAGGATATTGGGTTGGCGCCACCGCTTGTAGAAGCGGCTTCATGTCGCGGAAGGGCTTGCTAAGCGGGCCCCCAATCGCATTGATGACGCCGAGATCAGGGGCGCGCCTCGCGACCCTTTCGCGATACAAGGCCGCTACCAAGAACACCGAGTCAACTGCGCTGCTTATGCAGCGTTTCGACGATATGCGTCTTGGGATGCCTGCGTGCTTCTTCGACCGACGTGAAGCGGCCGGTTTCAGCGTTGCGACCGATCTTGCGTATTGCCACTTGTTTCCGCGCCATGAGGATGTCCTTCTTGGAGAGGGGTCTGTCCCTTTTACCGAAGCGCCAGAGCGCAGGGCAAAGGGTGAGGTTTCTCCGTGACGCGGATACAAAAATGCCGCAAGGGGCACCCAAAGGCACCCCTGCGGCACTGAGCCTTACTGGCAGGCTTCGCAGTCAGGCTCGTCGATCGCGCAGGCCTTCGGCACTGGCGCAGGGCCGGCAGCCTGGACCGGGGTGCTGTCGCCACCGCTGGAAACGGCGTTGAGTTTGCCGGTGTTGATGGTCGACTTCTCGGTGCTGGTCGCGGCCAGGGCACGGAGGTAGTAGGTGGTTTTCAGACCACGGTACCAGGCCATGCGGTAGGTCACGTCCAGCTTCTTGCCCGAGGCGCCGGCGATGTACAGGTTCAGCGACTGAGCCTGGTCGATCCACTTCTGGCGACGCGAGGCGGCGTCGACGATCCACTTGGTCTCGACTTCGAACGCGGTGGCATAGAGGTCCTTGAGCTCCTGCGGGATACGCTCGATCTGCTGCACCGAACCGTCGTAGTACTTCAGGTCGTTGATCATGACCGAGTCCCACAGGCCGCGGGCCTTCAGGTCGCGCACCAGGTACGGGTTGATCACGGTGAATTCGCCCGACAGGTTCGATTTCACGTACAGGTTCTGGTAAGTCGGCTCGATCGACTGCGAAACGCCGGTGATGTTGGCGATGGTCGCGGTCGGCGCGATGGCCATGATGTTCGAGTTGCGAATACCTTTCTTGACGCGCTCACGCACCGGCGCCCAATCCAGCGACTCTTCCAGGTTGACGTCGATGTACTTGGCACCACGGGCCTCGATCAGGATCTGTTGCGAGTCCAGTGGCAGGATGCCTTTGGACCACAGCGAGCCCTGGAAGGTCTCGTAGGCACCGCGCTCGTCGGCCAGGTCGCAGGATGCTTGGATGGCGTAGTAGCTGACCGCTTCCATCGACTTGTCGGCGAACTCGACGGCAGCGTCCGAGCCGTAAGGAATGTGCTGCAGGTACAGCGCATCCTGGAAGCCCATGATGCCCAGGCCGACCGGACGGTGCTTGAAGTTCGAATTGCGCGCTTGCGGCACCGAGTAGTAGTTGATGTCGATCACGTTGTCGAGCATGCGCACGGCGGTCTTGACGGTACGCGCCAGTTTCGCGGTGTCCAGCTTGCCATCGACGATGTGGTTCGGCAGGTTGATCGAACCCAGGTTGCACACGGCGATTTCATCGGCGTTGGTGTTCAGGGTGATCTCGGTGCACAGGTTCGAGCTGTGGACCACGCCCACGTGCTGCTGCGGCGAACGCAGGTTGCACGGGTCTTTGAAGGTCAGCCACGGATGGCCGGTCTCGAACAGCATCGACAGCATCTTGCGCCACAGGTCTTTGGCCTGGATGGTCTTGAATACCTTGATCTTGTTGTACTCGGTCAGGGCTTCGTAGTACTCGTAACGCTCTTCGAAGGCCTTGCCGGTCAGGTCGTGCAGATCAGGCACTTCCGATGGCGAGAACAGGGTCCACTTGCCGTCGTCGAAGACGCGCTTCATGAACAGGTCGGGGATCCAGTTCGCGGTGTTCATGTCGTGGGTACGACGACGATCGTCACCGGTGTTCTTGCGCAGTTCGAGGAATTCCTCGATGTCCAGGTGCCAGGTTTCCAGGTAGGCACACACGGCACCCTTGCGCTTGCCGCCCTGGTTGACGGCAACGGCGGTGTCGTTGACCACTTTCAGGAACGGCACGACGCCCTGGGATTTGCCGTTGGTGCCTTTAATGTAGGAGCCCAGTGCCCGTACCGGAGTCCAGTCGTTGCCCAGGCCACCGGCGAATTTCGACAGCATGGCGTTGTCGTGGATCGCGTGGTAGATGCCCGACAGGTCGTCCGGGACGGTGGTCAGGTAGCAGCTGGACAGCTGCGGACGCAGGGTGCCGGCGTTGAACAGGGTCGGGGTCGAAGCCATGTAGTCGAACGACGAGAGCAGGTTGTAGAACTCGATCGCACGGGCTTCCTTGTCTTTCTCTTCCAGCGCCAGGCCCATGGCCACACGCATGAAGAACACCTGCGGCAGCTCGAAGCGCACGCCATCCTTGTGGATGAAGTAGCGGTCGTACAGGGTCTGCAGGCCCAGGTAGGTGAATTGCTGGTCACGCTCGTGGTCGATGGCCTTGCCCAGACGCTCCAGGTCATAGCCTTTCAGGGCCGGGTCCAGCAGCTCGAACTCGACGCCTTTCTCGACATAGGCCGGCAGGGCTTTGGCATACAGCTCGGCCATTTCGTGGTGGGTGGCGCTGTCGGCCACGCCCAGGAAGCCCAGGCCTTCGGCACGCAGGGTGTCCATCAACAGGCGGGCGGTGACGAACGAGTAGTTCGGCTCGCGCTCGACCAGGGTACGGGCGGTCATCACCAGGGCGGTGTTGACGTCCTTGATGGCCACGCCGTCGTACAGGTTCTTCAGGGTGTCGCGCTGGATCAGCTCACCATCGACTTCGGCCAGGCCTTCGCAGGCTTCGCTGATGATGGTGTTCAGACGGGCCATGTCCAGCGGTGCCAGGCTGCCATCGGCCAGGGTGATGCGGATGGACGGGTGCGGCTCGACCACGGCGTCGGTGTGGGCGCGGGTGGCACGCTCCTTGGCGCGTTGCTCGCGATAGATCACGTAGTCACGGGCAACTTTCTGCTCGCCAGCACGCATCAGGGCCAGTTCGACCTGGTCCTGGATTTCTTCGATGTGGATGGTGCCACCCGATGGCATGCGACGCTTGAACGTGGCGGTGACCTGCTCGGTCAGGCGCGCGACGGTGTCGTGGATGCGCGACGAGGCAGCGGCGGTGCCGCCTTCAACTGCGAGGAACGCCTTGGTGATGGCCACGGTGATCTTGTCGTCGGTGTAGGGGACGACAGTGCCGTTGCGCTTGATCACGCGCAGTTGGCCAGGGGCGGTGGCAGCCAGATCCTGGTTGGAATCGGCGGCCTGCGGCGCCTGGGCCTGCGGGTTCTCGCGAGTTGTCTCGGTTTGCATGGGTGGGTGTCTCCACAGTTTCTATATTGTTCAGGCGCCTTTTGGGCGCCCACCGTTCCGTCCGCTTGCTCGATGGCCCAGGGGGATGCGACGTGCACGCGCATCCGCCCGCTCGGGCGTACCGACTTCGGGACAGACTCAGGAATAAGGGGCAATAACCTGCCGCTCCCTGGCCGAAGTCAAAGGTTCTGGGCGTTGCCCAAAATCTGTTGCTGATGGATGTCAGGCTTGGCCTGCAACACCCATGCCCGAACAATGCCCTGCATGGGCTTGCCTCGGACGCCTCCGCAGGAGCGGTTTGGCTGCTGAAATCACCTGAAGTTCAGCCAGAAATTTCGCTTGAAATCCTGCGCCGACTTGTGTTTGTGATTTTGCGCGAACCCCAATATCTAGTGGTTCGCTGCGATGGGGATACAAGATAATGCGGTATCGGGGCCTTTGCAAGGATGGCGACTGTGGATAACTTGTGCGTACTTTGTGAGTGAATAGTGGGTATGCGCTGTAGGCCTTGTACCAAGAGGTTTGCACTATTTTTCTGCGTCTCGCTGCCCCCGGGCAGAATTTTGCGGGCGCGAACCCTATCACAAAAATCGGTTCAGTCGAGGGCCATTTCGGGTGAGGCTGGCAGTGTCGTGGAGCGGGCCGTAGTATCCGCAGCAAATGTGTCAGTTGTGCAGGCCTTTTCGCGGGTCAACCCGCACCCACAGGTCAAGCGCAGGCAGTCAATAAAGAACAACAACCAAGAGACCCGGCCATGGACCAGCCACCGAACCGCATCCTCATCGTCGAGGATGACCAGCGTCTTGCCGAGCTTACCGCCGAATACCTGCAGGCCAACGGCTTCGAGGTGGCGGTGGAGGGCGACGGCGGGCGCGCCGTGCGGCGTATCGTCGACAGCCAGCCAGACCTGGTGATTCTTGACCTGATGCTGCCAGGTGAGGATGGCCTGAGCATCTGCCGCCGGGTGCGCGGTCAGTATGCCGGTCCGATCCTCATGCTCACCGCCCGCAGCGACGAGCTCGACCAGGTCCAGGGCCTGGACCTGGGCGCTGACGATTATGTGTGCAAGCCGGTACGCCCACGCCTGTTGCTGGCGCGGATCCAGGCCCTGTTGCGGCGCAGCGAAGCGCCAGACAGCAAGCGTCCGGACCTGGCCTTCGGCGGGTTACGAATCGACAACCGACTGCGCGAAGCCTGGCTCAACGATCAACTGATCGACCTGACCGGCGCTGAATTCGATTTGCTCTGGTTGCTCGCCAGCAATGCCGGCCGGGTACTGTCCCGCGAACAGATCTCCACGTCCTTGCGTGGTGTCGGCTATGACGGTCAGGACCGCTCCATCGATGTGCGCATTTCCAAGATACGCCCCAAGATCGGTGACGACCCCATCCACCCGCGATTGATCAAGACCCTTCGCAGCAAGGGCTATCTGTTCGTCGGCGAGGGCCCATGAACAACTCGATCTTCCTGCGTATCTATGGCGGCATGCTTGCCGTGCTCGTGCTGGTGGCGGTGCTTGGTGTGCTTAGCCTGCACCTGGTCAACCAGGTGCGCGCCAGTCAGCACCGTGAGAACCTTGCCCAAGGTACCTTCAGCCTGATGGCCGATAACCTGGCCCAGCAGTCCGAGGTCGAGCGCAAGCGTTCGATAGTGATGTGGGAGCGTTTGCTGGGGGTGCCATTGTCGCTGCAACCGATGTCGGCGCGCACCTTGGATGGCGGCCAGCGGGCGCGCCTGTACCGTGGTCTGGTGGTGGTGGAGAAGACAGGGCCGCATGCCGCCCAGGTGTTGCGCAAGGTGGGTGGCGAAGAGCTGCTGCTGGTGGCGCAGGTCAGCCAGGTCAGCGAGCAATTGGCGCGGGCCACCCTGTACCTGCTGGCCGACGAGCTGGTGCGTTACCCGGTGACCGAGCAGCAACGGCGCCTGGCCGAAATCAAACAGAGCAAGGGGTTCGGCTTCGACATCGCCCTGCAGCGCCTGGAGCGGGTCGGACTGGACGACGACCAGCGGCGGCGGGTGGAGGAGGGCGATACGGTCATGGCGCTGGGCAAGGACGGCGACTCGATCCGGGTGTTCGCCGGCTTGGCGGGTTCGCCCTGGGTACTGGAGATTGGCCCGCTGTACCAGCTCAACCCCTACCCGCCACAGCTGCTGATCCTGATCACTTTCCTGGGCTTGTGCCTGATTGGCCTGGTGGTTTATCTGCTGGTACGACAGCTGGAGCGGCGCGTTTCAGGGCTGGAGATCGCCGCCACGCGCATCGCCCAAGGCAGCCTGGATACCCGCGTGCCGGCAGGTGACGCCGACTCGGTGGGGCGTCTGGCCGCTGCGTTCAACGGCATGGCCGAGCACCTGCAACGCTCGTTGAGCATGCAGCGAGAGCTGGTGCGGGCAGTCTCCCATGAGCTTCGCACCCCGGTGGCGCGCTTGCGTTTCGGCCTTGAGATGATCGAAAGCGCCAGCACCGAACAGGCCCGCGCCAAGCACCTGGCTGGCATGGACAGTGATATCCAGGACCTGGATAAACTGGTCGATGAGATGCTGACCTACGCCCGACTGGAGCAGGGCGCGCCAGCGCTGAAGTTCCAGCGGGTCGACCTGGATGCCTTGCTCGATCGGGTCATCGAAGAGTTGGCGCCGTTGCGCGCGGACGTGAGCGTAGTGCGCGGGGAGTGCCAGTGCGATGCCGAGCAACAGGCGTGGGTCGAGGCCGAGCCCCGCTACCTGCACCGTGCCTTGCAGAACCTGGTGGGCAATGCCCTGCGTCATGCCGGCTCGCAGGTGCACGTGAGCTACCAACTGGGTCAGCAGCGCTGCCGTATCGATGTGGAAGACGATGGGCCTGGCATTCCCGAAGGTTACTGGGACCGCATCTTCACCCCGTTCACCCGCCTGGACGACAGCCGCACCCGTGCCTCGGGCGGGCATGGCCTGGGGCTGTCGATCGTGCGGCGGATCATCTACTGGCATGGCGGACGAGCAACGGTAGGGCGCAGTGAAGCACTGGGCGGCGCATGCTTCAGCTTGAACTGGCCCCGCGAGCAAGCGCCGCTGTAGGCCTCAGACGCTGATCAGGCTGAGCAAGTGGCCTTCGTGCTGGCAGAACTGGCCCTCCAGCTCGATACCGTGGCGCCACTGGGCGGAGAGGTCGGTGAGCAGGCGCAGGCGGGCCGAGCCCTCCGAGGACCACTCCAGCAGTTCGGCGTGTTCGAAGTAGAAGCGCTGTCCGGTCAGGGGGTACAGGGCCTTGAACAGACTTTCCTTGAGCGAGAACGTCAGGGTGACGGTCAGGCTTAGCTGGCGCCGGTCCAGGCGCTCGAGCTCTGCTGGGGTCAGGATTTCGCCCATCAGGCGTTCGGCGCGCTCGTCGTCGAGCAGGCTCTCCTGATCCAGCCCCAGTCCCTGGCAACTGCCATCGGCAGCGACCACGGCGGCAGCCCAGCCCTTGCCGTGGGTGATCGAGCCGTGGATACCCGGGGGCCAGATCGGCGAGCGATCCTCGTGGGTGCCGGGCACATAGTCACGACCATCCAGGCGTTGCAGCGCGGCCCGGGCGCATACGCGTCCCGCCAGGTATTCGGCCTGGCGCTTGGCGACCGAGCGCTGAAGGCTGGCGCTTTGCGCGATGCCGGCACGCTGGAAGTCGTCGGCGGCCAGGCGCGCGGGGTCGAAGGCGCAACTGACCAGCACCGCGCCGGGGAGCGGGCTGGGGAGGGGCCAGTGGTACTGGAGCGGGGCGCAGCAGTTTGGAAGTGTGTTCATGGCGGTATTGTGCCAGTGCCGAAGGCTCTTCGGGAGTCGCCCAATCGCCCTGTGGCTGGCCATAACCTCTGAGACGCCGGCGAACCTGCCGTAGGGAAGTAGAGACTGTGCGCTCGAATGCACGGGTGAACTTTGCGTTTAAAACAACTGGAACGAAATTCAGACGCAGCCGACATACGGTCGGCTCTCGGTTACGTAGGCTTTGGTCATTCACCGTTCGGGAGATTCGTCCATGGCTGTCAACGGAAACATGAGCATCGTCGGTGAACGACAAGGCCTGATTTCGGCAGGTTGCAATTCGCAGCCGTCCATTGGTAACAAATGCCAGTCTTTGCATCAGGATGAAATCTTGGTGCTGGCTTACAGTCACGAGCTTGCCAATCCAGGCAGTACACAACGTGCCATCCATCGTCCAGTGATGATCACCAAGCTGGTTGACAAGGCCAGTCCCTTGTTGGCCCAAGCCGTGGACAGCCGCGAAGTGGTCCGCTGTGACATACACCTTTATCGCTTTCATCCAGCGGGTCATCAGGAAAGGTACTTTTCGGTAAAGCTGGAGGGCGCCGTGATCGTCGCCCAGAGTTTTGATGTCCCACACGCGATATTGATGTCCGATCAGGAGGCCGAAGAGCGGCTGCTCATCAGTTATCGCTCGATCAGTTGGATTCATCATACGGCTGGGACGACGGGGCATGCTGCCTGGGAAGAAACGCCATGAGTCGCCAGGACGATTTTGGCGAGCGTCTGGATCAAGCGTTTTGGGAGCTCAACACAGCTGCCTCCGGGCTGGTTGGCTACGGCTGCAGCGTCAGTGCGCGTTACCTGCAAGATCGCGGATTGCGTATGCAATTCAATCGGGAGTTGGCGTATTACGCGCGGCGGGTCCTGGACGATGTCATCCAGCGGCGCATCAGCCCGGAGGAGGGGCTTGAGCGCATTCAGGCGGAACAAAAGAGTTTGTTCTCGGAGGCCCATCGTGTTTTCACGCAGGTTGGTGGCATAGCCGGTGGTGTTTCGCAGGTAGCCACAGGTCTGACGAGTTGTATAGGCAGCCTCGGTGCAGCGTGCGTGTTCCATGGAGGGCCCTTGATCGCACATGGCGGAAACAATGTCTATGAGAATGCCTTGGGGTTGTATGAAGGGCGCACTGATGTAGTGGGGCCTGTCCGAGAAATATATCAGGATGCCGCCAAGTCAATGGGGTATGGCGAGCGCGAGGGGAACATTGCTTATTACAGTGCTGATCTCATTTTTTCTGGGCGGGCTTTGTGGCACAAGGTTCCTAGGAAAGGCGCTTGGCGTCTTTATAAATATTTGGATACCGACAAGGAGCGAAAGTACAGGCAGCTAGGAATCAAGGGGCTTTCACTTGAAATTGGCGCGTCTGTATTGACGTTTAAGCAACTCATGGAGGAGTACAGTAAATGAAGTTGGTTGGTTTTCTGGTCTTTGTCGTATGCGATGTGATTCTGAGGTTGATACTGAATAGGTCATTTTTCAGAGAGCTGGTCAGTGGATGGAAGGTGTTTTTTGCACTTGCTTATTGCTCAATCATGGGGTGTGTTTATAGGGAAGTGATGGGGGGGGAAGGGGTGTTTGGGTTTTCCCAAGAATCCCCTCACCCCGTCGAAGCTTGGACTGTCATTATCCTCTGCGGTGTCATGGTATTTTTCCATATATGGGCGTTCACTTCGAAATTGGACGATTAGGGGCCGCCCCCTGATGCGCTGGTTCGGCCCCAACAATCCTCAATCAAACGCCTTCTTGAAAAACGCCTGCATGTCCGCCCACGAGCTTTCGTCCGCCGCCTTGTTGTAGCCGATGTCCGGCCCGCCATGCTCACCATGGCTCATGCGGTCTGCGTCGGGGTTGGTGAAGCCGTGCTTGGCGCCTTGGATGGTGACGAATTCGTAACTGACCCCGGCCCTGTCCATTTCCTCCTTGAACGCCGTGACCTGTTGCTCGGTGACGATGCTGTCGGCCGCGCCGTGCTCGACCAGGATCTTGGCCCTGACCACGCCGGGCTTGGCTGGTGTCTGGGTGGCCAGCGGACCATGGAAACTCACCACCCCATCGAGTTTCTCCCCACGCCGTGCGGCGTCGAGCACCACCTTGCCGCCGAAGCAGTAGCCGATGGCGGCCAATTGGTGCTTGTTGGTGTTCGGCTGAATCTTCAGCAGTTCCAGACCCGCGTCGAAGCGCTTGATGGCACCCTCGGGGTCCTTCATCGCGGCCTCGAGGAAGGCCTTGGCCTCATCCGGATGCTCGGTGTGCTTGCCATCGCCATACATGTCGATGGCCAGCGCGTTGTAGCCCAAGGCAGCCAGGTCACGAGCCCGGCGCTTGGCGTAATCGTTCAGCCCCCACCACTCGTGCACCACCAGAATACCCGGGCGCTTGCCTTCGACGGCATCGTCATAGGCGTAGTAGCCAATCAGGCGATTGCCGTCGGTATCCTGGTAGGGGATCTCACGGGTCTGTACCGCCGCCTGGGCCACGGCGGCGCTGCACAACAGGGTCAAAGCCAGCAGGGCACGCATGCTCAGTACTCCTTGTTCAGCAAACGGTTCGTTCAGCCCTGGTTCAGCCAGGGTTCAGCCGCGGTTCAGGGCGCTCTGCTTACTCTAGCTTCCAGACAGAAACAGCGCACCCAACTGGAGTACGAATCCATGAAAACGCTCAATTCCCTGATTGCCGCCATGGCCGTTTGCGCCGCAGGTTTCACCGTGACCGCCCAGGCCGACGACAACTTCGCCAGCCTGACCTATGGCCAGACCAGCGACAAGGTCCGCAAGTCCGGCCTGCTGCAAAGCAACACCGACCACCTCAATGCCGACGGCATCATCGGCAAGGACGACACCTGGGGCGTGCGCCTGGGGCGGATCAACGACCAGGGCCGCTACTACATGACCTACGACAACGTCTCGGGTGACCACAGCGGTTACAAGCTTCGCCAGGAAAACCTGCTCGGCAGCTACGACCTGTTCCTCCCGGTGGGAGATACCACCAAGTTGTTCGGTGGCGCCAGCGCGGGCATGACCAAGCTCACGCAGGACTCCCCGGGTGCCCGTCGTGACACGGACTACGGCTACGCGGTCGGCTTGCAGGCCGGTGTGATCCAGGAGCTGACCGATAGGGCTTCGGTTGAACTGGGCTACCGTTATCTGCGTAGCAATGCCAGCACCGAAGTCGGCGACCATGGTGGGCCTAAGGATGGCACCCTGCGCCTGACCAGTAGCGCCCAGACGTACCTGTCGGCCAACTACAAGTTCTGAAGACCGTTGCATGTCGCATCACTGGTAATCTGTAGCAGCCTGATCGCCGGCAAGCCGGCTCCTGCAGGGACAGCACCGCCCTGGTAGGAGCCGGCTTGCCGGCGATAGGGGCGCTACAAGCAGCAAATGACAAGGAGAACCCCCATGAAACTGCTGGTGGTCGAGGACGAAGCGCTGCTGCGCCATCACCTGCACACCCGCCTGGGCGAGAGCGGCCATGTGGTCCAGGCCGTGGCCGATGCCGAAGAGGCGCTGTACCAAGCCGGGCAATACCACTTCGACCTGGCCATCGTCGACCTGGGCTTGCCGGGCATGAGCGGGCTTGAGTTGATCGGCCGGTTGCGCGGCCAGGACAAGACCTTCCCCATTCTCATCCTCACCGCGCGCGGCAACTGGCAGGACAAGGTCGAAGGCCTGGCCGCCGGTGCCGACGACTATCTGGTCAAGCCGTTTCAGTTCGAAGAGCTGGAGGCACGCCTGAACGCCTTGTTGCGTCGCTCCAGTGGTTTCACCCAATCCACCATTGCCGCCGGGCCGCTGGTGCTGGATCTCAACCGCAAGCAGGCCACCCTGGACGACAACACCTTGAGCCTGACGGCCTACGAGTACCGTATTCTCGAGTACCTCATGCGCCATCATCAGCAGGTGGTGGCCAAGGATCGGCTGATGGAGCAGCTCTACCCGGATGACGAAGAGCGCGACCCGAACGTTATAGAAGTGCTGGTCGGTCGCCTGCGTCGCAAGCTCGAGGGGGACCGTGGGTTCAAACCGATCGATACGGTACGCGGGCTGGGCTACCTGTTCACCGAGCGCTGCCGATGATTCGTTCACTGCGGGTGCGCCTGATGCTGGCAGCGGCATTGCTGGCACTGCTGTTCATGCTGGCGTTGCTACCGGCGCTGCAGAAGGCGTTCAGCCTGGCGCTGCAGGAATCCATCGAGCAGCGTCTGGCGTCGGATGTGACCACGCTGATTTCCGCGGCTCGCATCGAGCACGGCCAATTGCAGATGCCGACGCTGTTGCCGGACGAGCGCTACAACCTGCCGTACACCGGATTGCTGGGCTACATCTTCGACCGGAGCGGCCAGTTGGTCTGGCGCTCGCGCGCCACGGCCGACCAGAACATCAATTACCAACCGCGCTATGACGGGCGTGGCAACGAATTCGCGCGTATTCGCCAGCGCGATGGCGAGGAGTTTTTCGTCTACGACGTGGAAATCAAGTTGCTCGGCGGCCAGAGCGCGGCCTACAGCATTGTCGCCTTGCAGCCAGTGCGCGAGTACCAGCACACCCTCGATGGCCTACGCGAAAAGCTCTACCTGGGCTTCGGTGCGGCCTTGCTGGCCTTGCTCGGGTTGCTCTGGGCGGGTTTGACCTGGGGCCTGCGCTCGTTGCGCAGGCTCAGTCACGAGCTGGATGAGGTGGAGGCGGGCACGCGTGACGGGCTCAGCGCTGAGCATCCCCGCGAGCTGTTGCGCCTGACCGGGTCGCTCAACCGCTTGCTGCGCAGCGAGCGTGAGCAGCGCCAGCGCTACCGCGACTCACTGGGCGACCTGGCGCACAGCCTCAAGACTCCGCTGGCAGTCTTGCAAGGGGTGGGCGAAAGCCTCGGGCAGGGCAGTGGCGAGCGCGAGCAGGGGCGGGTCTTGCAAAGCCAGATCGAGCGCATGAGCCAGCAGATCGACTACCAGCTGCAACGCGCCAGCCTGCGCAAGAGTGGCCTGGTGCGCCACAAGGTCCTGCTGCGGCCGGTGCTCGACAGCCTGTGCAGCACGTTGGACAAGGTCTATCGGGACAAGCGTGTGCACGTTGACCTGGACCTTGCCGAGCAGGCGTTCGTGCCGATGGAACAGGGTGCCTTGCTGGAGTTGCTCGGTAACCTCTTGGAGAACGCCTACCGGCTATGCCTGGGCAACGTCCGCGTAAGCCTTCGGGAAGCCCCAGGGCAATTGGTGCTGTGCGTCGAGGACGATGGGCCCGGCGTACCGGCAGATCAGCACCAGCGCATTCTGCAGCGCGGAGAGCGGTTGGACCGCCAGCATCCGGGGCAAGGTATCGGGTTGGCGGTGGCCAAGGACATCATCGACAGCTATGACGCGCAGCTGAGCCTGGAGGCGTCGGCGCTGGGGGGCGCAGCGTTCCTGATCATCTTCCGGCTTGATTGAGCCGCTGGCAGTGCCGGCCCCATCGCCGGTGCGGGCGGATTCCCGCCAACCACCCTGTTCAAATTCCGCCATCGGGCGGAAATCCGCCAGGCCTTCCGGATTTTTCTGCCCTGCTCTTGGGCGTTTTCACCTCGTGAATACAGGGTTTGCACCCATCATGGGCATTTTGGCATCGCCCTTGCTATTGGACTTGTCAGAGGCCTGCCCAGGCAGCTCGAACACAACGACAAATCCCTCCGGGTGCAGGAGGGTTAGCGATTCAGGTGCCCCGACACCCTGGGAAGGGTGAAGCCGGCACACTTGAGGAAAATTAGCCATGACGACACGTCAGCCGCTGTACAAGTCCCTGTATGTCCAGGTGATCGTTGCCATCACCATCGGCATCCTGCTCGGCCATTTCTACCCCGAAACCGGCGTCGCCCTTAAGCCTTTGGGTGATGGTTTCGTCAAACTGATCAAGATGGTCATCGCGCCCATCATCTTCTGCACCGTGGTCAGCGGTATCGCCGGCATGCAGAGCATGAAGTCGGTCGGCAAGACCGGCGGCTACGCGCTGCTGTACTTTGAAATCGTTTCCACCATCGCCCTGATCATCGGCCTGGTAGTCGTCAACGTAGTCAAGCCGGGCGCAGGCATGCACGTCGACGTCAGCACCTTGAATGCCAGCAGCGTGGCCGCCTATGCCGCCGCCGGCGCGCAGCAGACGACGGTCGGCTTCTTGCTGAACATCATTCCGAACACCATCGTCGGCGCCTTCGCCAACGGCGATATTCTGCAAGTGCTGATGTTCTCGGTGCTGTTCGGCTTCGCCCTGCACCGCCTGGGCAGCTACGGCAAGCCGGTGCTGGACCTGATCGACCGCTTCGCCCATGTCATGTTCAACATCATCAACATGATCATGAAGCTGGCGCCGGTCGGTGCATTCGGCGCCATGGCCTTCACCATCGGTCAATACGGTGTGGGTTCGCTGGTACAGCTGGGCTACCTGATGGCCTGCTTCTACATCACCTGCCTGCTGTTCATCCTCATCGTGCTGGGCGGCATCTGCCGTGCCCACGGCTTCAGCATCCTCAAGCTGATTCGCTACATCCGTGAAGAGCTGCTGATCGTACTGGGTACTTCCTCTTCGGAGTCGGCCCTGCCACGCATGCTGGCCAAGATGGAGCGTCTGGGCGCCAAGAAGTCGGTAGTCGGCTTGGTCATCCCGACCGGTTATTCGTTCAACCTCGATGGCACCTCCATCTACTTGACCATGGCTGCGGTGTTCATCGCCCAGGCTACTGACACCACCATGGATATCACCCATCAGATCACCTTGCTGCTGGTGCTGCTGGTGGCTTCCAAAGGTGCCGCGGGCGTAACCGGATCGGGCTTCATCGTCCTGGCGGCCACCCTGTCGGCTGTTGGCCACCTGCCAGTTGCCGGCCTGGCGCTGATCCTCGGTATCGACCGCTTCATGTCCGAAGCCCGCGCCCTGACCAACCTGATCGGCAACGCCGTCGCCACCGTGGTCGTGGCAAAATGGGTCAAGGAAATGGACAACGACACCCTGGCCGCCGAACTGGCATCCGGCGGTGCGCCGCTGATCGACACTCGTCCGACCGACGACTTGGGTGTGGCTGAAGGCCCGGCCCGTTGATCGAGCGCTTGTAGTGTTGAAAAGCCCATCTTCGGATGGGCTTTTTTTGTTCTGTTTTTAGGGGGGAAATGTCCTACCCGAGAAGTGTGTTTTTCGCGCCTGTACGTCCGATTGGTTACCTGATGTCTGTCAGCCGTTGTTGCTAGATTCGACCTCACTGCAATGGCAACGCGAACGTTGTTTCGCATTACAGCAGGTTAAATTTTCGGCTTTACAGGAATTCAAGGTAATGACTCAATCCAATGATCTGAATAACCACACCGACAGTGTACTTGTCGGTGGCAAGGGCAATGACCGTCTGGTGGGCGGAGATGACGCCGACGTCATCCTCGGTAAAGGTGGCGACGATGAGCTGGAAGGTGGCGACGGTCCTGACGTCCTGCGTGGCGGCAAGGGTAGCGACGTGATCGACGGCGGCAAGGGCCACGATTACCTGCATGGCGGCAAGGATGACGATGTCCTGATCGGCGACACTGGCAACGATGTCATCTTCGGCGGCCAGGGCGATGATGCGATCGAAGGTGGGCCTGGCACCGATATTCTCAGTGGTGGCAGGGGGGCTGATCTGTTCGTGTTTGCCAAGCTGGTGGACATGGGCGTTGGCCAGAAGCGCGATATCATCACCGACTTCAACGGTGCCGAGGGTGATCGCGTCGATCTGCGAGGCTTGGCGCAATCCTCGGGGCTGGAGTCCCTGACCTACATTGGCAGCGAAGCGTTCACCGACAAAGGTCAGATCCGTTTCGAAAACGAAATACTGTCGGGCAGCATCCATGGCCCCCAGGTAGATTTCGAGATTCAATTGGTCGGTGTGAAGACCTTCACCGCTGACGATCTGCTGCTCTGATCGCAAGCCCCACGGCAACTGGACGAGACGTTTCGCTGCCGCCGGGGTCACTCGACGCGGGTTTCCCCGCTGTAGACCAGGATTTCCCGGCACCGCCGGCACAGATAACGCCGACCCTGGCGCACCAGCTTGTGCCGCTGGGCGGTGAACGGGAAATCACTCCCCGGGCACGGGCACCGATAGATGTACCGTGTTGCCACCCGCCGCTGCACTTCATAGTTATGGCACCGATGAGGGGGCAGTTCATACACCCCGCGCATGATCAACTGCCATTCCTCGCCATGGGCCTGGATCCGGTCCCCGAACAATTGATGAGCGACCAGGTGCGCCACTTCGTGCGCCACGGTCTGGCGCAGGAAGTCTTCCTGGTTCTCACGGTACAGTTGAAGGTTGAAGCGCAGCAGGTTCTCGTGCAGGTGGGCGACGCCAGCTTTCTGCCCGCGCAGCTTGAAACTGACTTCGGGGCGTGCAAAGGGGCGTTTGAAGAAGGCTTCGGCTTGCTGGTAACAGGTTTCGACGCGTTGTTTGAGCAGCTCTGGCATGGCGGGGTGGTTCTCCTGACCGGGCATTATGCCGCAAGCAAAAGCGGCTTGCCGAGCCGCCGGTCAGCAGACAGCCAAAGGCCGCCTTGCGGCGGCCCTTGGTTTGATGCCCCAGTGTTGGTTGGATCTAGTTGGTGTAAACGGGCCCCACGCCCAAGCCCCAGATGATGACCGTGGCGGCCATGATAGCCACCAGGACCACCAGCCCCACTGCCAATACCGAACTCGAGAACAGGAAGCCCTCGTCGGGCGGTATGTTCATGAAGGTCGGCAAGCCGACATACAACAAGTAGACGGTGTAGCAGATGGCCGCGGTGCCGATCAGCATGCCCAGCCACAGGTGCGGGTAGAGTGCCGCCAGGCCGCCGAGGAACAGGGGGGTCGCGGTGTAGGTGGCAAAGGCGATGCATTGCGCCATGGAAGGGTTGGCGTCGTAGGTGCGGGCCATCCAGTGAATGAAGGCGCCCATCACCGCCACCCCGGCGAGCATCGCCAGGTAGGACATGATGCTCATCCACAGCGCGCTTTCCATGGTCAGCATCACCGCCGGCCTGTCGCCGATGACCCAACCGACCTGGGTAGTGCCGATGAATGCCGATACGGCAGGGATCGCTGCCAGGATCAAAGTGTGTGTCAGGTACATGTGGCTGATGCTTTCTTCCTCGCCACGAATTTCCCGCCATTCCTGGTCGGGATGAGTAAACAGCCCAACAACGTGATGAATCATGCCGGTCACTCCTCTCAATGTTGCCAACCGCCCCCCAAATGGAGCGCAAGCGGCCTGAGGCCTGAACACCGATGCAAGCGGTAATGTGGCCTTAAGTCGCAGTATAGGAAGCCGTTCCACGCACAAAACCGACTTTTTAGAGCAAATTGCGCTGTCAAGACGGGTGTTGATTACCTTGGGGCCTTTATCGGAATTGCATGTCTTTCACTGGCTAAGCCCTACGCCCAGGCTCGGTTTGTGCGTAAAATAGCCGGCTTTTGTCACACCTCGCGGATCCAAGCGCTATGGGCACCCTCTCGGTCAACCAGAACAAACTGCAAAAACGCCTGCGTCGCCTCGCTGGCGAAGCCATCACCGACTACAACATGATCGAGGATGGCGACAAGGTCATGGTCTGCCTGTCCGGCGGCAAGGACAGCTACACCATGCTCGACGTTCTGTTGCACCTGCAGAAGGTGGCGCCGATCAAGTTCGAGATCGTCGCGGTGAACATGGACCAGAAGCAGCCAGGCTTCCCGGAGCACGTGTTGCCGGCCTACCTGAAGGCGCTGGGCGTCGAGTACCACATCGTCGAGAAGGACACCTACTCGGTGGTCAAGGAGTTGGTGCCAGAGGGCAAGACCACCTGCTCCCTGTGCTCGCGCCTGCGCCGTGGCACCCTGTACACCTTCGCTGACGAGATCGGCGCGACCAAGATGGCCCTGGGCCATCATCGCGACGATATCGTCGAAACCTTCTTCCTCAACATGTTCTTCAACGGCGCCCTCAAGGGCATGCCGCCCAAGCTGCGTGCCGACGATGGCCGCAATGTGGTGATACGCCCATTGGCCTATTGCAGCGAGAAGGACATCCAGGCCTACTCCGACATGAAGGCGTTCCCGATCATCCCGTGCAACCTGTGTGGTTCGCAGGAAAACCTGCAACGCCAGGTGGTCAAGGACATGCTGGTGGAATGGGAGCGCAAGCACCCTGGTCGTACCGAGAGCATCTTCCGTGCATTGCAGAACGTGGCGCCCTCGCAGCTGGCCGACCGCAACCTGTTCGACTTCACCAGCCTGAAGATCGACGAGAACGCCACCCCGCGCTTCCTCGACGTGCTGAACATCTGAGCCCATGCGCGACTACCAGTGGCTGCACACATACTGCCTGAACCGCTTCGGCTCGGCCCAGGCGCTGGAGACGTTCCTGCCACAGCCCAAGTCGCCGGAGCAGTTGCGTGACATCAGCGATGACCGCTACCTGTCGACCCTGGCCCTGCGGGTGTTCCGTGCTGGACTGAAGCACAGCCTGGTGGATGCCAAGTGGCCGGCTTTCGAGCAGGTGTTCTTTGGCTTCGACCCAGAGAAGGTCGTGCTGATGGGGGCCGAGCACTTGGAGCGGTTGATGCAGGACGAGCGCATCATCCGCCACCTGGGCAAGCTCAAGAGCGTGCCACGCAATGCGCAGATGATCCTGGACGTGCAGAAGGACAAGGGCAGCTTCGGTGCGTTCATCGCCGACTGGCCGGTAACCGACATCGTTGGTTTGTGGAAGTACCTGGCCAAGCATGGCAATCAGTTGGGCGGCCTTTCGGCGCCGCGTTTTCTGCGGATGGTGGGCAAGGATACGTTCATCCCCACCGAGGATATGTCAGCGGCATTGATTGCCCAGGGCATCATCGACAAGGCGCCGACCAGTCAGCGAGACCTGGCGTTGGTGCAGCAAGCGTTCAACCAGTGGCACGAAGAGAGCGGGCGGCCATTGTGCCAGCTGTCGGTGATGCTGGCGCATACCGTGAATCATTGAGGCTTTCGGGGCCGCACGGCGGCCCCTGAAATTCAGCTCCCTTCGCCAGCAAGGCGCCGCTCATGCTGGAACTTCCAGCGTACAAACAGCAGGCCGCTGACGAACAACCCCAGGCTCACCAGCACCTCGACCCAGCCAAACAGCGCTCGGGCTGGGTCGAACGCTGCCAGCACCCCTTTGATGAAATAGAGGTTCACCACGAAGCAGGTCCAGGCATGCGCCCGGGCACTGCCCTTCAGCATGCCCGGCAGCAGCAACAGCAGGGGAACCAGTTCGATGGCCAGAATCACCCCGACCCGCGCCCCGTGCAGGTTGGCGAAGAACAAATTGTTCACCGCCAACAGCGTGATCAGGCCAAGGAAAAACGCCAGGCTCAGCGCCCGCGTCAAGCGCAGGCGAGGCTCCAGCCAGGCCAGTGGCGGCAGAACCTTGGGTTTTTTAGCCACGCGCGGCCTCCAGGGCCTTGGCAGTGGTCGCCAGGCGTTGGCCAAGGGCTCGGCACAGGGCGATCTCGTGCTCGTCCAGTTCGCGCTTGCCATCGGCACCGGCATGGTGGCTGGCGCCATATGGCGTGCCGCCTCCGCGGGTCTCGAGCAGCGCCGACTCACTGTAGGGCAGGCCCATCACCAGCATGCCGTGGTGCATCAGCGGCAGCATCATCGACAACAGTGTGGTTTCCTGGCCGCCATGCAGGCTGGCGGTGGAGGTGAACACGCCGGCCGGTTTGCCGACCAGTTCTCCGCCCAGCCACAGGCTGCTGGTGCCGTCGAGGAAGTACTTCAGCGGTGCGGCCATGTTGCCGAAACGGGTCGGGCTGCCCAGCACCAGGCCGGCGCAATGGCGCAGATCGTCCAGGGTGGCGTACAGTGCGCCGCTGGCCGGGATGTCTGGGGCCACAGCCTCGCATTCGGTGGAGATCGCCGGTACGGTGCGCAGGCGCGCCTCCATGCCGGCCATTTCGACACCGCGCGCGACATGTCGGGCCATCTCGCTGGTCGAGCCATGACGGCTGTAATACAGCACCAGAACGTAGGGTTCACTCACGGCAGAATCTCCAGGACTTTCTCGGGTGGCCGGCCGACCACGGCCTTGTCACCGGCGACCAGAATCGGGCGCTCGATCAATTTCGGGTGCTGGACCATCGCGTCGATCAACTGGGCATCGGTGAGTGCCTGGTTGGCCAGGTCAAGGGCCTTGTACTCCTCCTCGCCAGTACGCAGCAATTGGCGCGGGGCGATGCCCAGCTTGCCCAGCAGTGCCTTGAGGGTAGCGGCATCCGGCGGTGTTTCCAGGTAGCGAACGATGGTTGGCGCGAAGCCTCGTGCTTCGAGCAGTTCCAAGGCGCCGCGGGATTTTGAGCAGCGCGGGTTATGATAGAGCGTCAAGTCAGTCATGTTGGTTCGCATCCAGCGGGGTGTGGCAGCTATTCTAACCGCAGCGACTGACCCATTTGCTTGAAACTTCGAGAAGGATTGACCCATGGCAAGGCGTTTGGCAGCAGTACTGGCCATCACCGCGAGCCTGTTGCTCGGTGGTTGCGGTGCCGACTACGGCGTGGACCAAAATGGCAAGATGGTGAAGGCCGAGCAGATCGACGGGCACTGGGTGGTGCTCAATTACTGGGCGGAGTGGTGTGGTCCGTGCCGGACCGAAATTCCAGAGCTCAACGCCGCGGCCAAGCAATGGGCGAGCGAGGGTATCAAGGTGGTGGGCGTCAACTTCGATGGCTTGCAGGGGCAGGACCTGAAGCAGGCCGCCGAGACGCTCGGCATCGCTTTCACCGTGCTGGCCCAGGACCCAGCCGAACGTTATGACCTGCCGCGTAGCGAGGCGTTGCCGGTGACCTACATCATCGACGACAAGGGCAAGGTGCGTGAGCAATTGATGGGCGAGCAGACCCTCGAAGGGTTGCAGGCCAAGATCAAGGCGCTCAAGGGCGCTTGATGCAGGCCAGTGCCCGCCCTATCGCCGGTTGGCTGGCGATAGGGCGGGTGTTGCCATCAACCTTCCTCAGGCCAGAAACGCAGCGGCTTGCCCTCGGCCGGCCAGAAACGCATCTGTTCGATGGGCGATACATCCCAGCGTTGCACCGTCTCCAGAGCCTGCAGGAAACGTTTTTCCTGCTCCATCAATGCGGGCGCGCATAGTTTGCGGGTCTTGCCGACCTTGCCAAAGCGCAGTTGCTGGCCATCGAGGGTATAGGGTGCGAACCAGTGGTTGCAGCCTGCGTTGCCATAGGCACGGCCGTCGCTGGCCAAGGTCAGGGTCAGGTGGCTGTAGTCGATCAGCGGGCGTTCACCGATCCACTCCAGCACATAACTGCGCTCCTGCTGCAGCTGCGAAGGTTCGGTGGCACAGCCGAGCAGGCCGGTGGCAATCAGCGCGCCGGTCAGCAGATTCTTCACTCGGCGCTCTCCTGGCAACGCGGGCACAGGTGCTTGTCGCCACGGCTGGCCCAACCCAGCTCTGCGATGCGGGCGCTGGCCGCCGGTTGACGGGCTTTCTTGCCCAGCTTGGCGTCCACGGCGAACTCGAAGTCCAGCACGGCGTCGCAGTGATCGCAGGCGACCTGCCAAGTGAGGATCTCCAGCTCATTGAACACCGGGCCGCTGGCCACGGCGACCCATTGGCCGCGCGGATTGATCAGGTGGCGCACGCTTTCCACGGTCAGGCGCATGGACAGGTCCTTGCTGCCTTTGAGGGTGACCAGCAGAACGTCATCCTTGTGCATCGAACCGCCGTTGCCAGTGACCTGGTAACGGCCCGGCACCAGGGCGCGGCATTCGATCAGGGTGTGTTGCGGATTGAAAAGGGTGTAGCGGAAATCGTGTTCGACCATGGGTCCTCCAGAAATGCCGCGTATCCTAGCATCAACCCGAGACCAGATTCTGCGGATTGCCTGCCGCCCAGCGGATGATATTTTCCAGGGTGGTCGCGGCGATGGCGTCCAGCGCTTCGCGGGTCAGAAACGCCTGGTGCGCGGTGACGATCACGTTAGGGAAGGTCAGCAAGCGTGCCAGCACATCGTCCTGCAGCGGCTGGTCGGAACGGTCTTCGAAGAACAGCTGTGCTTCCTCTTCATAGACATCAAGCCCCAGGTAGCCAAGCTGGCCGCGCTTGAGTGCGTCGATCAGCGCAGGGGTGTCGACCAGGGCGCCGCGACCGGTGTTGATCAGCATCGCGCCGGGTTGCAGTTGGGCGAGGCTTTGGGCATTGATCAGGTGTTTGGTTTGCTCCGTCAGCGGGCAGTGAAGGCTGATGATTCGCGCTTGTTTCAACAGATCGGGCAGCGCCATGTAGCGTGCGCCCAGAGCCTGCAGTTCGGGATTGGGGAAAGGGTCGTAGGCCAGCAGTTGGCAACCGAACCCGGCCATGATGCGGGCAAAGGCGGTGCCGATCTGTCCGGTGCCCACCACGCCGACGGTCTTGCCGTACAGGTCGAAGCCAGTCAGGCCATGCAGGGTGAAATCGCCTTCGCGGGTGCGGTTGTAGGCCCGGTGCAGGCGGCGGTTGAGCGCCAATACCAGGGCCACGGCATGCTCGGCCACGGCGTGTGGTGAATAGGCCGGTACCCTCACCACGGTCAGGCCCAGGCGTTGGGCGGCGGTCAGGTCGACATGGTTGTAGCCAGCCGAACGCAGGGCGATCAGGCGGGTGCCGCCAGCGGCCAGGCGCTCCAGTACCCGCGCGTCGAGTTCGTCGTTGATGAAGGCACAGACCACTTCGAAACCTTGTGCGAGCGGGGCGGTGTCGAGGGTCAGTCGGGCAGATTGGAAGTTCAGGTCCAGGGCCGTTTCAGCGGCGGCCTGGGTGAAGCTTTCCTGGTCGTAGTGCTGGCTGCTGAACAACAGTGCGCGCATGGTTGGCGTCCTTTGTGAGCGTTTGCTTGGTTTCTCGGGTGTTGGGTAGATTGAGCGCCGCCCACGCGGCGCATCGCGAGCAAGGCTCGCTCCTACGTTTGTTTAGGGCCAATTATGTCTGTGCCGGACGCGCGCGACCGCCTGGTTTGTACAATCCGAAAACGGTCGCGCGCAAAGCCCACAGGATTCATTGGCCTGAAACAAACGTAGGAGCGAGCCTTGCTCGCGATGCGCCGCGTGGGCGGCGCTCGCTCTCAAAAACGCCACAACCCCGTCGCCAAACCCCATCCCCGAACCACTCAGGCGCTGAGCCGCGCCTGGGCCGCCAGGCGGATGATCGCCCCATCCAGCTCGTCCAATGCCTGCTCCGCCTGTGGGTGGTCCTGCTTGAGCAGGGTCTCGCTGCGCTGGCACGCCGCCCGCAACTGCGGCACCCCGCAATAGCGCGAGGCGCCGTTGAGCCGGTGCACCTGTTCGATCAGCGCCAACTGATCCTCGGCCTCTCGCGCCGCGCGGATCGCTTCGCGGTCGTCTTCCAGCGAGGCTAGCAACATTGCCAGCATGTCGGCGGCAAGGTCGGGCTTGCCAGCCGCCAGGCGCAAACCTTCCTCGGGGTCCAGCACCGGCAGCTCCCGGTTCTCGTCCTGTTGCTCGTCCGGCCGCTCCCGCGGTGGTGTGCCCAGGCTCATGCCGGTCCACTTCATCACCACCTGGGCCAATTGGCGTTCGCTGATCGGCTTGGTCAGGTAGTCGTCCATGCCGCTGTGCAACAGGGCGCGCTTTTCGTTGGCCATGGCGTGGGCGGTGAGGGCGACGATGGGCAGCGGGTTGCCGCTCTGGGTGTTTTCCCACAGGCGGATCTGTTCGGTACAGGCGCGACCGTCCATGCCAGGCATCTGCACGTCCATCAGCACCAGGTCGAACGGTTCGGTCTGCACGGCCTGCACCGCGGTATAACCGTTGTCCACCGCCAGCACCTCGGCGCCAAGGCCTTCGAGCAGGGTTTTCACCAACAGCAGGTTGGCTGCGTTGTCGTCGACGCACAGGATTTTCGGCTGGCGATGGCCATTGCCCGCTGCTGTTTCACTCTGCGGGCGACGTGGCTGCACCAGCTCCAGCAGCAGCCGTCGCAGCTTGCGCGTGCAGGTTGGCTTGGACAGCAACTGGCCGTGGCCATTGGGCAGGTACGGGTGGTACAGCGCCTGCTCGGTGGTGGGGCACAGCACAACGCACTGGCACTGACAGCGCTCGAACGCTTGATGGTAATGGCCCAACTGCTCTGGCGAGAGGTTGCCCAGGTTGGCACCCAGCACGGCGAACTCGAATGGCTGGCCCGCCTGGTGGGCGGCCTGTACACCTTGCAACAACTGGTCGTAGGTGGCGAACAGGCTGACGCTCAATCCGCAATCTTCCAGCTGGTGCTCAAGCGCCTGGCGGGCCAGTTCGTGGCTGTCGACAATGGCGGCCCGGCGTCCCAGCAGCGGTTGCAGCGGCCGCTCTTCCATGTCGTCGTGGGCCTTGGGCAGGCTCAGGCTGATCCAGAATTGCGAGCCCTCGCCCGGAGTGCTGTCGACACCGATCTCGCCGCCCATCTGCTCGATCAGGCGCTTGGAAATCACCAGCCCAAGGCCGGTGCCTCCGGGTTGGCGTGCCAACGAGTTGTCGGCCTGGCTGAAGGCCTGGAACAGCGTGCGCACATCTTGCGGTGACAGGCCGATGCCGGTGTCCTGCACGCTGATGCGCAGTTGCGCGCTGTCCTCGTGCTCGTCCTCAAGCATGGCGCGTACGACGATGGTACCTTCGCGGGTGAACTTGATCGCATTGCTTACCAGATTGGTCAGAATCTGCTTGAGCCGCAGCGGGTCGCCGATCAGTGAGGTGGGCGTATCGCGGTAGATTAGGCTGAGCAGTTCGAGCTGCTTGGCATGGGCCGCCGGAGCGAGGATGGTCAACGTGTCCTGGACCAGGTCGCGCAGGTTGAAAGGAATGCTGTCGAGCACCAGCTTGCCAGCCTCGATCTTGGAGAAGTCGAGGATCTCGTTGATGATACCCAGCA
The DNA here is from genome assembly GCF_000425785.1 of Pseudomonas taiwanensis DSM 21245. Taxonomy (GTDB): domain Bacteria; phylum Pseudomonadota; class Gammaproteobacteria; order Pseudomonadales; family Pseudomonadaceae; genus Aquipseudomonas; species Aquipseudomonas taiwanensis. The sequence continues at coordinate 155,725 of NZ_AUEC01000013.1, read as the reverse complement.
GGTTGTCGGCTGATTTTTCGATGGTGCCCAGGTAATCCAGCTGGCGCGGGGACAGTTCACTCTTTTGCAACAGGTGGGTGAAACCGAGGATACCGTTGAGCGGCGTGCGGATTTCGTGGCTCATGTTGGCCAGGAACTCGGACTTGATGCGGCTGGCTTCGAGTGCTTCCTTGCGGGCCATGTCCAGCTCGATGTTCTGGATCTCGATGGTCTCGAGGTTCTGGCGCACGTCTTCGGTGGCCTGGTCGATGCTGTGCTGCAGTTCTTCGTGGGCGCTGTGCAGGGTCTCGGCCATGCGGTTGATGCCGTGCGCCAGCTCGTCCAGCTCGTGGCTGCCCATCGCCGGCAGGCGTTCGTCCAGGTGGCCGTCCTTGAGTTGGTTGACCGCATGCTTGATGCGCTCGATCGGGTTGTTGATGGTGCGGCTCATGCGCATCGCCAGCAGGCCGCTCAGGGCCAGGCAGGCGAGGATCAACAGCAGGCTGGTGAACAGGTTACGATAGCCGCGCAACAGGGTGCCGTCATGGGACAGCTCGATCTCGACCCAGCCCAGCAGGCGCTCGGCTTCGGCGGGCACGGCATCGGTGGCCAGGTCGCGGTGATGGCCGAATACTGGCATCAGGTAGCGGGTGGCGTCATTGCCGCTGCGTTGCAACAACTGGGTGCCAGTGCCACCGCTGGGCGCCTGATTGAGCATGCTTGGCCCAGCATGAGCCAGGCGCGTGCGGTCCGGAGCCAGGAACGCCACGGCGCGTACATCGGCTTGTTCCAGTGTCTGGGCAGCGATCCGTTCCAGTTGCGCAGGCGTGTCTCTGGCCAACGCTGGCGCGGCCAGCGGTGCCAGTTGTTCGGCGATCATCTTGCCGCGCTGGAGCAACTGGGAGCGCAACTCACTTTGCTGCAGCCAGGTGAAATAACTGCCCAGCACCAGGGCCATCAGGCTGGCGGGCAACAAGGCCAGCAGCAAGACCCGGCTTCTGATTCCCAAACGATCGAGCACACTTGCCTCCTGTCATGTGCCTGCATGCCGTCCCCAGAGGGACGGACCAAGGCGAAAAGTTACTCTGCCTGCCCGATGAATGCACTCATTAGCTTGGCTTTTCGTGCGCCGGCGCAGCGCGTTGGTCGTTGTTCGGTTGCCTTGCGGGGAGTCGATGCTCAATAATCGTCTAATTGAGAATGCATGACAGTTGCCAATGAATCCCGAAGCTATTCAATCATCCAGCATCCTCGCCATCGAGGATGACCCGGTATTAGGCGCCTACCTGCATGAAGAGCTGCAGCGCGGCGGCTTTCAGGTGACCTGGTGCCGTAACGGGCTGGAAGGTCTGGAAACTGCGGGTCGCCAGGCCTTCGACGTGGTGCTGATGGACATCCTGCTACCTGGGCTCAACGGTCTGGAAGCCTTGGCCCAGTTGCGCCGGCGCAGCACCACGCCGGTCATCCTGATGTCGGCACTGGGGGCCGAAGCCGACCGCATCAGCGGTTTTCAGCGCGGTGCCGACGACTACCTGCCCAAACCCTTCAGCATGGCCGAGCTACAGGTGCGCATCGAGGCGATCCTGCGCCGCGTGGCCCTGGAGCGTCGTCACCCGCCGCGCCAGGAGATGGCCGGAAGCGGGCTGCAGTTCGACGATAGCCGTAGCGATGTCAGCCTGGGCGGTCAGTGGGCCGGGCTTACCCCAAGTGAATACCGCCTGCTCGACCTGCTCAATCGCAACCAGGACGAGGTGCTCAGCAAGCCTTTCCTTTATCAGCAAGTGCTGCAGCGCGGTTACTCGCGCCATGACCGCAGCCTGGACATGCACGTGAGCCAGATCCGCCGCAAGCTCAAGGGCATTGGTTACCTGGAACGGCAAATTCGCACGGTCTGGGGCAAGGGATACGTGCTCAGCGTCGGTGAGATGGACTGAGCCATGCTCGACCGCCATTCGCTGTTCTGGAAGCTGGTCATCCTGTTGGTGGGTTTCTGTTTGCTGATGATTGGCCTGAGCTACACCTGGGGCCGTCACATGGAAACCCAGAACGCGTTTCTCTCAGAGCCCGCCCGCCAAACGCTGCGTGGCTATGCGTCGGAAGCCGAGCAGGCCTGGCGAAGCGCAGGCCGTGCCGGGCTGGACCTTTGGGTGGCGCAGATGCGGCAACGTGAGCAAGGTTGGATTGGCGTGCTCGACACGCGCCTGCAACCGCTGGACAGCGCCACCCTGACCCCCGATATCATGCAGCGCCTGACCCGCTTGCGCGGCGTCGACTGGCCCATGAGCCGGCGCAGTGTCGACCAGCCCTGGTTGCGCATCCCATTCCCCGGCGCGCCCGAGCAGGGCATGCTGGTGATCGAGCTGCCGGAGCGGCTGAACCCTGGCAAGTACCGCTTGCTGTGGCAGGTCGTGACCAACGGCATCATGCCTGGTCTGTTCACCCTGCTGTTGTGCGTGGGGCTTTATCGCATGCTGATCGTGCCGTTGAACCAGCTGCGCGAGCAGGCCAATGCCTGGCGCGCGGACCAGCTTGCGGCACGCCTGGACCCCCGCACCATCGCCCGTCACGATGAACTGGGCGAGCTGGCCCGTGCGTTCGACCAGATGGCCGAGCGCCTGCAAGGCACGGTGGTCTTGCAGCAACAGTTGCTGCGCGACCTGTCCCATGAAATGCGCACGCCACTGAGCCGCTTGCGGGTGGCTTGCGACGGTGAAACCGACCTGCAGCGCCTGCGGGAACGATTGGGGCGCGAAGTGGACTGCATGCAGCAGCTGGTCGAGGACACCCTGCAATTGGCCTGGCAGGACGCCGAGCGTGCCCCGATGAACCTGGAGCCGATCGAGGTTCAGGCACTGTGGGACCTGCTGGTGGAAAACGCTTGCTATGAAAGCGGTTGGGCCGCCGCCCGGATGCATTGCGAACTGCCCCGCAGTTGCTGGGTTCAGGGCAACCTCAATCATTTGGCCCAGGCCCTGGAAAACATGCTGCGCAATGCCATCCGCCACTCGCCGGAAAACGGCCAGGTGCGCCTGGGTGGCCAGCGCGAAGGCGGTCATTGGCGGCTGTGGCTGGAAGACGACGGCGGTGGTGTTGCCGAACAGGATCTGGAGCGGATCTTCGCGCCGTTTTCCCGGCTCGAGGGTTCCCGGCCCGGCGATGGCGGGTTCGGCCTGGGGTTGAGCATCGCCCGCAGTGCGATCCAGCGCCAGGGCGGCACTTTGTGGGCCGAGAACGGCAAGCGCGGGCTCAGGCTGTGCATGCGTTTGCCGGTGCAGGCGACAACCCCATCCCGACGGCTGGCGGAGTCGCATTGACCTCAATCCTCGTGCAGGGGCCGGCTTGCCGGCGATGAGGTCGAAACCGTCAGATGACCGTTGTTCCCACGGTGATCATGCTGACAGGTATAGAATGCCCCTACGGGTGAGCGGGTTCACCCGCGAAGCAATGCTGGGGTTATAGCTTGTAGCTATACCGACTACAGATTGCGTGATATGGCCAAGCCGGGTTTGCCGGTATGATAGGCGCCCCTGCCGTCCGGACTGTGAAATACGCCATGACCTTGCAGTACCCAACCATCGCCGATTGCGTCGGCAATACGCCTCTGGTTCGCCTGCAGCGCATCGCTGGCGAAACCAGCAATACCCTCCTGCTCAAGCTCGAAGGCAACAATCCCGCTGGCTCGGTCAAGGACCGTCCGGCCCTGTCGATGATCACCCGCGCCGAACTGCGCGGCCAGATCAAGCCAGGCGACACGCTGATCGAGGCGACCTCGGGCAACACCGGTATCGCCCTGGCCATGGCGGCAGCCATCAAGGGTTACAAGATGATCCTGATCATGCCGGACAATTCCACCGCCGAGCGCAAGGCCGCGATGACCGCCTATGGCGCCGAGCTGATCCTGGTGAGCAAGGAGGAGGGCATGGAAGGTGCCCGCGACCTCGCCGAGAAATTGCAGGCCGAAGGCCGCGGCCTGGTCCTGGACCAATTCGCCAACGGCGACAACCCTATCGCCCACTACACCAGCACCGGTCCGGAAATCTGGCAGCAGACCCAAGGCACCATCACCCATTTCGTCAGTTCGATGGGCACCACCGGTACCATCATGGGCTGCTCGCAGTACCTCAAGGAACAGAATCCGGCGGTGCAGATCATCGGTCTGCAACCGATGGAAGGTTCCGCCATTCCAGGCATTCGCCGCTGGCCTGAGGAGTACCTGCCGAAGATCTTCGATGCGACCCGCGTCGACCGTGTGGTGGACATGTCCCAGCAAGAAGCCGAGGAAACCACCCGCCGCCTTGCCCGTGAAGAGGGCATTTTCTGCGGCGTGTCATCCGGTGGTGCGGTCGCGGCCATGCTGCGCCTGTCCCGTGAGCTGGAAAACGCGGTGATGGTGGCGATCATCTGTGACCGCGGTGACCGTTACCTGTCCACCGGCCTGTTCGACGCAACCTGATGTCCAAGAAAAAAAGCAACAGCGGCCTGCGCTTCCAGCCGGCCGGCGGCAACCGTACCCCACAGGTTCCCGTGGGCAAGAAGCAGCGTCTGGACATCGAGCGCCTGGCCGGTGACGGCCGTGGCATCGCTTTCCATGACGGGCGGACCTGGTTCGTCAGTGGCGCCCTGGCCGGGGAAGCGGTCGAAGCGCGGGTACTCAATGCCCGCGGCAAGGTGGTCGAAGCACGTCTTGAACGTGTGCTGCAGGCCAGCCCGGAACGCCGGCAGGCGCCGTGCCGCCATTACGCACGCTGCGGTGGCTGCAACCTGCAACACCTGCCCCATGAGGCGCAGTTGGCGCTCAAGCAGCGCACCCTGGCCGAACAACTGCAACGGGTGGCCGGCGTGCAGCCCGAGCAATGGGCCGCGCCGCTGAGCGGACCGGAATTCGGCTACCGCCGTCGTGCGCGGGTGGCCGTGCGCTGGGACGTCAAGACGCGCCAGCTGGAAGTCGGATTCCGCGCCGAAGCCAGCCAGGACATCGTCGCCATCGACGACTGTGCGGTGCTGGTACAGCCTTTGCAGTCCATTGTGCGCCACCTGCCGACCGTACTGCGGTCGTTGAGCAAACCCCAGGCCATTGGCCATGTGGAGTTGTTCAGTGGCACCGCCGAGGCGCTGCTGGTACGCCATGTGGCACCGTTGCCAGCCGACGACCTGAGCCGTTTGCAGGCGTTCTGCGATGAGGCCAAGGCGCAGCTGTGGCTGCAGGGCGAAGGCGAGCCGGCGCCGGTGCAGGCCGCTACGACACTGGGGTTCGTCCTTGAGCCATGGCAGCTCGAGCTTGCCTGGCGGCCGGGGGACTTCGTGCAGGTCAATGCCCAGGTCAATACGGCGATGATCGAGCAGGCACTGGCCTGGCTGGCGCCGCAAGCTGACGAGCGGGTGCTTGACCTGTTCTGTGGCCTGGGCAACTTCGCCTTGCCACTGGCTCGGCAGGCGCGGGAAGTGGTGGCAGTGGAAGGTGTACAGGCCATGGTCGATCGGGCCGAGGCCAATGCCCGGAACAACAATGTGCATAACGCACGGTTTTTTCAGGCCGATTTATCGCAGCCTTTGGCAGGCGCCGGATGGGCCGCCGAAGGCTTTTCTGCGGTACTCTTGGATCCACCGCGTGACGGTGCCTACGAGGTCGTGCAAGACATCGCACGCCTCAAGGCACGGCGGCTGGTCTATGTTTCGTGCAATCCGGCCACGTTGGCGCGAGACGCCCAGGTGCTGGTCGGCCAGGGGTACCGGTTAAAAAGGGCCGGGATTCTCGACATGTTTCCTCAGACGGCGCATGTCGAGGCCATGGCGTTATTCGAAGTGGGTTAGCCAAGCTGGCCCCTTGGTGCGGCTTCCATGGAGTGGAAGGCGTACGGTGATAGCCAGTGCACCCGCGAGGTGCGCTGTATGGAAAGGTAGAAAAAAGATGGTACAGGTGAGAGTGCACCAGCCGGTCAACACTGACGGCAGTATCAATCTCGAAGCATGGCTGGATCATGTGGTGAGCGTCGATTCGGCGTTGGATCGCGTGGCGCTCAAGGAGGCCTGCGAGTTCGCCCAGGAAATCGAGAAGAAGGGCAACCCGGCCAAGCATTCCTGGGCCGACGGTACGTCCAGCTTCCAGGCCGGCCTGGAAATTGCCGAAATCCTTGCGGACCTCAAACTCGACCAGGACTCCCTGGTGGCGGCGGTCATCTACCGCTCGGTGCGTGAAGGCAAGGTTACCTTGGCCGAAGTCGGCCAGCGTTTTGGCCCGGTGGTGTCCAAGCTGATCGACGGTGTGTTGCGCATGGCGGCCATCAGCGCCAGCCTCAGCCCGCGCCAGTCGCTGGTGCTCGGCTCCCAGGCGCAGGTCGAGAACCTGCGCAAGATGCTGGTGGCCATGGTCGATGATGTGCGCGTGGCCCTGATCAAGCTGGCCGAGCGTACGTGCGCCATTCGTGCGGTGAAGTCCGCCGACGACGAAAAACGCCTGCGCGTGGCGCGTGAGGTGTTCGACATCTACGCGCCGCTGGCACATCGCCTGGGTATCGGTCACATCAAATGGGAGCTGGAGGACCTATCCTTCCGTTACCTCGAGCCCGACCAGTACAAGCAGATTGCCAAGCTCCTGCACGAGCGCCGGCTGGACCGCGAGCGCTTCATCAGCGACGTGATGAACCAACTGCAGAACGAGCTGCTCGCCACCGGCGTGAAGGCCGACATCAGCGGCCGGGCAAAACACATCTATTCGATCTGGCGCAAGATGCAGCGCAAGGGTCTGGAGTTCAGCCAGATCTACGACGTGCGCGCCGTGCGGGTGCTGGTACCGGAAGTTCGCGACTGCTACACCGCGCTGGGTATCGTCCATACCTTGTGGCGGCATATTCCCAAAGAGTTCGACGATTACATCGCCAACCCCAAGGAGAACGGCTACCGCTCGTTGCACACGGCGGTGATCGGCCCAGAAGGCAAGGTGCTGGAGGTACAGATCCGTACCCACGGCATGCACGAAGAAGCCGAGCTTGGGGTCTGCGCCCACTGGCGGTACAAGGGCACTGACGTCAAGTCCAGCTCCAACCATTACGAGGAGAAGATTTCCTGGCTGCGCCAGGTGCTCGAGTGGCATGAGGAGCTGGGCGACATCGGCGGCCTGGCCGAACAGCTGCGTGTCGACATCGAACCCGACCGGGTCTATGTATTCACCCCCGACGGCCACGCCATCGACCTGCCCAAGGGCGCCACGCCGCTGGACTTCGCCTACCGGGTGCACACCGAGATCGGTCATAACTGCCGTGGCGCCAAGATCAACGGCCGCATCGTGCCGCTCAACTACAGCCTGCAAACCGGCGAGCAGGTCGAGATCATCACCAGCAAGCATGGCAACCCAAGCCGTGACTGGTTGAACTCCAACCTGGGTTATGTGACCACTTCGCGGGCGCGGGCCAAGATCGTGCACTGGTTCAAGCTCCAGGCGCGGGACCAGAACGTGGCGGCGGGCAAGACCTTGCTCGAACGCGAGCTCAGTCGTCTGGGGCTGCCTCAGGTGGATTTCGAGCGCCTGGCCGAGAAGACCAACGTCAAGACTGCCGAAGACATGTTTGCCGCCCTTGGGGCCGGCGACCTGCGTCTGGCCCATTTGGTCAACGCTGCCCAGCAGTTGCTCGAACCCGAGCGCATCGAACAGATCGACCTGGTTTCGCGCAAGCCCGCTACCCGCAGTGGCAAGCGTGGCGACATCCAGATCCAGGGTGTCGGCAACCTGCTCACGCAGATGGCCGGGTGCTGCCAACCGCTGCCGGGCGATGCCATTGTCGGCTACATCACCCAGGGGCGTGGTGTGACCATCCACCGTCAGGACTGCGCGTCGGTGCTGCAGCTGGCCGGCCGTGAGCCGGAGCGGATGATCCAGGTCAGCTGGGGACCGATACCGGTGCAGACCTACCCGGTCGATATCGTCATCCGTGCCTACGACCGTCCGGGCCTGCTGCGGGATGTGTCGCAGGTGCTGCTCAACGAGAAGATCAACGTACTGGCGGTCAACACCCGCTCGAACAAGGAAGACAACACCGCATTGATGTCGCTGACCATCGAGATTCCTGGGTTGGATGCCCTGGGTCGCCTGTTGGGGCGGATCTCGCAGTTGCCGAACATCATCGAAACGCGGCGTAATCGAACCCCGTGAGACTCGAAGCAGGGGCCGCCATGCGGTCCCTTGCCGGCGACACGGCGCCTGCAGCCTTGGCGCTGCAGTTGTAGGCGCTGGCTTGCCAGCGATCGGGGCTTCGCCTGCGGCCAGGAAAACACCAATGACCTATACCCTCGACGACCTGCTGCACCTCATGGCCCGCCTGCGCGATCCGCAATACGGCTGCCCGTGGGACCTGAAGCAGAACTACGCCAGTATCGTCCCGCACACCCTCGAAGAGGCCTATGAAGTCGCCGACACCATCGAGCGAGGCGATTTCGAGCACCTGCAGGGTGAGCTGGGCGACCTGCTGTTCCAGGTGGTCTATTACAGCCAGCTGGCACGGGAGGAGGGGCGTTTCGAGTTCGATGGCGTGGTCGATGCCATCACCCGTAAGCTGATCCGCCGCCACCCCCACGTATTTCCCACCGGTGAGCTGTATGCGCCACTGGACACTCCCAGCCTGAGCGAGGCCCAGGTCAAGTCGCGCTGGGAGGAGATAAAGGCCGAGGAGCGCGCTGAAAAGAGCGAGCCGGAACAGTTGTCGTTGCTCGACGATGTGCCGGCTGCATTGCCAGCGTTGTCGCGGGCCGCCAAACTGCAGAAGCGTGCGGCCACCGTCGGTTTCGACTGGCCTGACGCCTTGCCGGTGCTGGACAAGGTCCGCGAGGAGCTGGATGAAGTCTTGCAGGCGATGGCTGACGGCGATGGCCAGGCCCTGGAGGACGAAGTCGGCGACCTGTTGTTCGCTGCCGTCAACCTGGCGCGCCACCTCAAGCAAGACCCGGAGAATGCCCTGCGTCGTGCCAACCGCAAGTTCGAGCGGCGTTTTCGCTTCATCGAGCAGGCATTGCGCGACAGTGGCCGGCCGATCGAAGATTGTAACCTTGATGAGTTGGACGCCCTGTGGGGCGAGGCCAAACGTCAGGAAAAGAACCTGCCCAGCTGCGGCTGAGCGGCTGCATAAGTGAGTGAACATCCATGAGTCTTTCCCTTCGCGATCAATTGCTCAAGGCCGGTCTGGTCAACCAGAAACAGGTCTCGCAGGCCAACAAGGCCGAAAAGAAACAAAAACGCCTGGAGCACAAGGGCCAGGTCGAAGTCGATGACAGCCAGCAGCGCATGGCCAAGGAAGCGATGGCCGAAAAAGCCAAGCGTGACCAGGAGCTGAACCGTCAACAGCAGGAAAAGGCCGAGCAAAAAGCCCGGGCCGCGCAGATCAAGCAGTTGATCGAAGCCACGCGCCTGCCCAAGCTCAACAGCGAGGACTACTACAACTTCGTCGACGATAAGAAGGTCAAGCGCATTGCCGTCAACGCCTTGATGCGCAGCAAGCTGAGCAATGGCTCGCTGGCGATCGTGTCGTTCGGCGGTGGTTACGAGGTGATCCCGCGGGAAGCGGCGGTGAAGATTCAGGAGCGCGATCCTGGCCGCATCCTGTTGCTGAACACCCACGTCGAGGAAGCGGACGAAGACGATCCGTACGCCGCCTACAAGATCCCTGACGATCTGATGTGGTAAACGAGAAACCCCGCCTTGGCGGGGTTTCTTTTTGAAGACCCTGTCATTGTGTGGGACGCTGGTTCTCGAGGTTTTCCAGTTCTGCACGATATTGATGGGCTTCGTGTTCATGGTGGAACATGCCAACCAGTTGGCCTTGCTGATACACGTCCCAGATCCGCACACCGGCGGCCAGGCCTTCGTGGGACATTTTCGATTCGTCGCGTTCGGTTACTTGGACTGTCATCGGTAAACTCCACTTTTCAGTTAGCTGCGGCACTGTGTCGCAGGCCTTCTTTATAGAGTTTGTTAGCAGGCTAAGTAAATAAAACGGGCGTGAAACAAGTTTCATGTAGCACGAAGGATCCCCGCACGCATGAAAAAGCCCCGCACGCAGGCGGGGCTTGAGGTGCTGCTCGCGATGGTGAATCAGTTACCCTTCACCGACTTGCCATCGACCGTGCCATCTTGCAGCACGATCACGTACTCCTTGCCATCGGTCTCGACTTGACGCAGTTGTACCAACAGGTAGTCCCAGTCCTTGGCGAACCACAGCTCGGTGATGCGCTTGCTCTGGCTCGGGTCGCGCACGCGCTCGACTTTCACCGCCTCGACCTGGCCGGTCTTGGTGGTGACTTTCTCGGTGCCCAGGACGCGGAAGTCGTAGGTGTCGATCTCGTCACCATCGACCACCTGGTAGGTCATGCTTTTCTTGCCGGCAGCCACATCATGCTGCAGGGCCAGCTGATAGGACGATTTGTCCAGCACGCCGCGGTTGAGCGGCAGGCTGATCGCATCGCCACGGTCGCTACCGGTGACTTTCTTGCTGTTCCAGTCGAACGTCAGGTCGACTTTCTTGGCCTTGCCCAGGCCGCCGCGTTCGAAGTGGTACTTCTGTGGTAGCAGGGTGTCGTTTTCCTGGCGCAGGGTGCTTTGCTCGGTCAGGCTGGCGATCATCATGGAGGCCTTGAAGTTAAGGTCCCAGGTACCGTTGGCATTCTTGACCAGACTGCGCTCGGCGGTGCCGCTCATAGGCAGTTGTTTCCAGTCTGCGGTGTAGCTTGCCGAGAACGGCTTCAGATCAGCTGCCTGGAGGGGCAGGGCGAGCACGGCGAGAGCCAAGAGCAGGGCGCGACGCATAAAATCTCCTAGGGTCGAATCAAGTGACCGCTGGCCGGCAGCGGCTGGCCATCCAGTAACGCACCCTGATCGCCCAGGCGCAAGCGACCTTCGGCGAACCAGTGCACCGCTAGTGGGTAGATCTGGTGTTCCTGGTGGTGAACCCGTTGGGCCAACGTCTCGACGGAGTCGTCGGAGGCAACCGGGACCACAGCCTGTACGACCAGAGGGCCGCCATCGAGTTCCTCGGTGACGAAGTGTACGCTGCAGCCATGCTCCGCGTCGCCTGCCTCCAGCGCCCGTTGGTGAGTGTGCAGGCCCTTGTACTTGGGCAGCAACGACGGGTGGATGTTGAGCAGGCGTCCCTGGTAGTGGCGCACGAAATCACCACTGAGGATGCGCATGAAGCCGGCCAGAACCACCAGGTCGGGTGCAAAGCTGTCGATGCGCGCCATCAGCGCCGCATCGAAGGCTTCACGGCCGTCGAAGCCCTTGTGGTCCAGTACCGCGGTGTCGATGCCAGCCGCCGCTGCGCGTTGCAGGCCGTAGGCATCGGCACGGTTGGAAATCACCGCGCCGATACGTACCGGGCTGCCGTCGATGCGGCTGCTGTCGATCAGGGCTTGCAGGTTGCTGCCGGAGCCCGACAGCAGTACCACGACATTGCAGGTCTTGCTCGGCATCAGTGTGCCTTGAGGTTCTGCAGCTCGACCTGGGCAGCGCCTTCGGCGGCTTCGGCGATTTTGCCGATTACCCAAGGTTGCTCGCCGGCCTTGCGCAGGACGTTCAGGGCATTCTCGACCTGGTCCTGAGCCACGCAGATGACCATGCCGACGCCGCAGTTCAGCACGCGGTGCATTTCGTGCTCATCGACGTTGCCTTTTTCCTGCAGGAAGTCGAACACTGCCGGACGCTGCCAGCTGGCCACGTCGATCACGGCCTGGGCGTTAGCCGGCAGTACGCGTGGGATGTTGTCCAGCAGGCCGCCGCCGGTGATGTGGGCCATGGCCTTGACCGCGCCGGTTTCCTTGATCAGCTGCAGCAGCGGCTTGACGTAGATGCGGGTCGGGGCCATCAGCAGGTCGGCCAGTGGCTTGCCGTCGAGCTGGGTGTTTTCGATGTCGGTGCCGGAGACTTCGAGGATCTTGCGGATCAGCGAGTAGCCGTTGGAGTGCGGGCCGGAGGACGGCAGGGCGATCAGCGCATCGCCAGTGGCGACCTTGGAGCCGTCGATGATTTCGGCTTTTTCCACCACGCCCACGCAGAAGCCGGCCAGGTCGTAGTCTTCGCCTTCGTACATGCCGGGCATTTCAGCGGTTTCGCCGCCGACCAGCGAGCAGCCGGCCAGTTCGCAGCCGGCACCGATGCCGGTGACCACGGTGGCGGCCACGTCGACGTTGAGCTTGCCGGTGGCATAGTAGTCGAGGAAGAACAGCGGTTCGGCGCCGCAGACCACCAGGTCGTTCACGCACATGGCGACCAGGTCCTGGCCGATGCTGTCGTGCTTGTTCAGGTTCAGCGCCAGGCGCAGTTTGGTGCCGACGCCATCGGTGCCGGAGACCAGAACCGGTTGCTTGTAACCGGCCGGGATCTCGCAGAGGGCGCCGAAGCCGCCCAGGCCACCCATGACTTCAGGACGTGCGGTGCGCTTGGCGACGCCCTTGATGCGTTCGACCAGTGCTTCGCCGGCGTCGATGTCTACACCGGCGTCTTTGTAGCTCAGGGAGGGTTGCTTGCTCATTGATCCAGGCCTTTAGGAGGGAGGGATTCTTAAAAACGACCGTGACGGCCAAGGCCGGCGAGCGTGCGGCGGCTACCTGAAACGTCAGTGGTCTGTGAAGGCGCGCGATTTTATCAGGGTTGCCCGGCAGCGGCCATCCTCAGGCCGACGGGCAGGGCCCTAATCCATGAAAAAACATCCTTTCATGGTCTGCGACTGGTTGCCAGGCGGGGCGCTGTATAAGGTATAGAAACGCCGTCGAGGTGAAACGGGCCGCACAGAGGGAGCATTTGTCGCCCTGTCGCGGTCACAGCCAGCACCCAAACTGACCCGGTGCCCCGTCATCTGGTCTTCTGGACAGGAATCCTCCATGCGTTCTTTCAATTTTCTGGCAGCCGGTTGCCTTGCATTGGCCAGCGCCATCGTGCAGGCCGAGACCGTTTCCGGGCTTTACCAGGTGCGTGAGCCCATCGAAGGGCAGGGCGCCGAAGCCCGCGCCCAGGCCACCGGCAAAGCCTTGGACACCCTGGTATTGCGCCTGACCGGCGACCCCAAGGCCGCGCAGAGTCCGGCGCTGGCCGGACTGCGCAAAGACCCGCAGCAAATCATCAACCAGGTCGCTACCGAGGCTGGCCCGCCCGAGTCGGTGCTGGTCGAGTTCGACCCCGGCAGTACCGAGCGCGCCCTGCGTCAGGCAGGTCTGGCCTTGTGGGGCAACAATCGCCCGTCGATCCTCGGTTGGTGGCTGAACGAAAGTGCCGAGGGCAGTAGTCTGGTCGGCGATGGCCAGTCCAGCGCGCAGCCTTTGCGTCGAGCTGCCCAGCACCGCGGGCTGCCGCTGCGCCTGCCGTTGGCCGACTTGCAGGAGCAACTGGTGGCCAACGGCAAGCAGTTGGAGGGCAAGGACCCGGCGCCCCTGCGCGAGGTCTCCGAGCGTTACGGCGCCGATGCCTTGCTGGCGGTGCACGCCCAGGAGGCCGACGGCAAGTGGCAGGGCAAATGGCAGCTATGGCTGGGTGACAAGCGCGAGCAAGGCAACGCCGAAGGCGCCGATCAGGCGGCCTTGGCCGATGCGGTCATGCTTGCAGTGAGCAACCGGTTGGCGCCGCGTTACGTGACCCGGCCGGGTGCCAGCGGTGCCTTGCAGGTCCAGGTGCAGGGCATGAACCTGCAGCGCTACGCTGAACTCAGTCGCGTGCTCGAGCCGTTCGGCCCGCGTCTGCAACTGGCTGATGGCAAGACGCTCACCTACCAGGTCACCGGCAACCCGGATCAACTGCGCGCCCAGCTGGGCTTGGCCAAGCTGCAGGAAGTGCCGGCCGACCCCGTACCGGCCACCCCCACAGCACCCGCGCCAGGGGCTGCCCCGGCGGCTGAGCAACCTGCAGCCCCCAAGCCGTTCGATGGCTTGCGTTTTCGTTGGTAAGGAGACCCGATTTTGACCGATGTACGCCGTTGGATCTGGCTGGGCATCGCCCTGCTGATCGCCGTGCTGCTGTATAGCCTGCACAACATTCTTTCACCGTTTCTGGTCGGCATACTGCTGGCCTACCTGGCCGACCCACTGGTCGACCGCCTGGAGCGCCTGGGGCTGTCGCGAACCTGGGGCGTGGTCGTGGTGTTCAGCCTGTTCACCCTCATTCTGCTGGCGCTGTTGCTGGTGCTGATACCGATGTTGGCCAAGCAGTTGGTGCGCCTTTACGAGTTGGCGCCGCAGATGCTCGATTGGTTGCAGCACGTGGCGTTGCCGTGGGTGCAAAGCCGTCTGGGCCTGGCCGAAGGGTTCTGGAAGTTCGACAAGATCAAGGCCGCCGTCAGCGCGCACATGGGCCAGACCACCGATATCGTCGGCATGCTGCTGTCCCAGGCCACGGCCTCCAGCCTGGCGTTGGTCGCCTGGCTGGCCAATCTGGTGCTGATTCCCGTGGTGGGCTTCTACTTGCTGCGCGACTGGGACCTGATGATGGCCAAGCTGCGCGGCCTGCTGCCGCGCCACCGGGAATCGCAGGTGGTAGGACTTGCGGGTGAGTGCCACGAAGTCCTGGGCGCTTTCGTCCGTGGCCAGTTGATGGTGATGCTGGCGCTGGGGGTGATCTACTCGGCCGGCCTGATGCTGGTGGGGCTGGAACTGGGCCTGCTGATCGGCATGCTGGCAGGGCTGGCGGCCATCGTGCCATACATGGGGTTCATCATCGGTATCGGCGCTGCGCTGGTGGCCGGGTTGTTCCAGTTCGGCGGCGACCTTTATCCGATGCTGGGCATCGTGGCGGTGTTCATGGTCGGGCAGGCGCTCGAAGGCATGGTATTGACCCCGTTGCTGGTAGGGGACCGGATCGGCCTGCACCCGGTGGCGGTGATCTTCGCCATCCTGGCGGGCGGCGAGCTGTTCGGTTTCACCGGTGTGTTGCTGGCCTTGCCAGTCGCCGCCGTGATCATGGTGCTGCTGCGCCATGTGCACGATCTGTATAAAGAGTCGGACATGTATGCCGGGGATGTCGACCCAAAGCTGTGATCCTTTCGAGCGGCAAGCGCGGGCATGGCAGGAGCCGGCTTGCCGGCGATAAAACGGGAAGCGTTGCTTTTGTAGCGCAACTCGTTGATTTTGCTTGGGCAATCCTGCTCGGTCATTGTGCCGCCCGCAAGGCGGGTATAGACTTTGCACACTGTTCACCAAAGGCCCCCTGTGGTCCTCTCGACCGCCCGCCAGCATGAAACCGATCCAGTTGCCCCTGGGTGTGCGTCTGCGCGATGACGCCACCTTCATCAACTACTATCCGGGCGCCAATGCCGCGGCGTTGGGCTATGTCGAGCGTCTGTGCGAAGCCGACGCCGGCTGGACCGAAAGCCTCATCTACCTGTGGGGCAAGCAAGGTGTGGGTCGCAGCCACCTGCTGCAGGCGGCCACCCATCGCTTCCAGCAGCGCGGTGAGCCCGCGGTCTACCTGCCCTTGGCGCAACTGCTCGACCGAGGCGTGGAACTGCTGGATTACCTGGCGCAGTACGAGCTGGTCTGCATCGACGACCTGCACGTTATCGCCGGCAAGGCGGACTGGGAAGAGTCCATGTTCCACCTGTTCAATCGGCTGCGCGATAGCGGTCGGCGCCTGTTGCTGGCGGCCTCCAGCTCACCGCGTGAGCTGCCTATCAAGTTGCCCGACCTCAAGTCGCGCCTGACATTGGCGCTGATCTTCCAGATGCGTGGGTTGTCCGACGAAGACAAGCTGCGAGCCCTGCAATTGCGGGCCTCGCGACGGGGGCTGCACCTGACCGACGAAGTTGGCCACTTCATCCTGACCCGTGGCACCCGAAGCATGAGCGCGCTGTTCGACCTGCTCGAACGTCTCGACCAAGCGTCGCTGCAAGCGCAGCGCAAACTGACCATTCCTTTCCTCAAGGAAACCCTCGGCTGGTAAGCCCCGAAATACGGGGCTTGCAGCAGCGTCACGGAAAAGTCACATCTTTTTCGATAAAATTTGCAAATGGTCCCGATAGAAGGCATAGTTTCCACCTTCTAAAGGATTACAGACACGGTCGTGCCCATGCTGAAGCGCTTCGCACCCCTCGTGCCACTCGCACTCGTGACCCTGCTTTTTGGCTGCGCGGCTCATGGCCCGGTTTCCCAGCCTCAGGATCACACCCCGGTCGCCTCGACGTCGGCGATCAACGCCAAGACTTCCACTTCGTCGGTATTCAGCGAAGAGGACCTGGCCACCGAAGATGACCTGGAGGCTTTCTCCAGCGGCAAGCCTTACCAATTGCCGGCCCTGGCCGACAGTATTCTCGAACGTGGCATGTCGTTGATCGGCACGCGCTACCGTTTCGGCGGTACCTCGGAGAAGTCGGGCTTCGACTGCAGCGGTTTCATCGGCTACCTGTTCCGCGAAGAGGCGGGTGTGACCTTGCCGCGCTCTACCCGCGAGATGATCAACGTCGACGCACCGAAAGTGGCGCGCAACAAGCTCAAGCCGGGCGATTTGCTGTTCTTCAGCACCAATGGCCGTGGTCGTGTCAGCCATGCTGGCATCTACCTGGGTGACAACCAGTTCATCCACTCCAGCAGCCGCCGCAGCGGTGGTGTGCGCATCGACAGCCTCGGTGATCGCTACTGGAGCAAGACCTTCATCGAAGCCAAGCGAGCCTTGGCGATGGCGCCGACCAATATCGCGCGCAACTGATGGCAAAATGATGTACCCTGCCGCGGCGGCGATGCTGAAAAGCTCGCCGCCGTGCGCATTTATAGAAAGCGTCTAATCTAATTTCTCAACTCTTTTGGGCTGCGGCCCTACGGTCTCAGACAGGAAGTTCTGGCCATGGCGATGATGGCGCGCTTCGCATTCCTTTCCCTGGTGGCTCTGCTTGCCGCCTGTTCCAGCCATGCTCCGGCACCGGCCCCTGTGGTTCAGCCACAGATCCCGTACGCCCAGCCTGACATTTCGCCGATTGCCGACGATGTGCTCATACGCGCCATCGGCCTGGTCGGTACCCCCTATCGCTGGGGCGGTAACACGCCGGATTCCGGCTTCGATTGCAGTGGCCTGATCGGCTATGTCTACCGCGATGCAGCGGGCATCAGCCTGCCGCGATCGACCCGCGAAATGATCGTCATGCGTGCGCCAACGGTGGACCTCAATGCGCTGCAGTCCGGGGACTTGGTGTTCTTCGCCACCGGTGGCGGCTCGCAAGTGAGCCATGCCGGGATCTACGTGGGCGAAGGCCGCTTCGTGCATGCGCCTTCCACAGGCGGCACGGTGCGCCTGGACTACCTGTCCAACAGCTACTGGGCCAAGGCCTACCTGCAGGCCAAGCGAGTCATTCCCCAAGGCCACCTGGCGCAGAACCGCTGATCAGCTGATCGCATCCCCGGCGAGCGCTGGCGCTTGCGGCGGTCACCGAGGTAAGTCGCCAGGCCACCGCCGCGCCGCGTCCTGGAGAATGACCCCGCTCGTTGAACGAGCGCTTCGATTGACGCTCCCGGCCCAACCCTCTAACCTTCGCGCGTGTTTCAGGTGTCCTGCCAGCCTCGACTGGGCAGGGTGAAACTGGGAAGCCGGTGGGCGTCGGAAGACGCGAGCCCGGCGCTGCCCCCGCAACGGTAGGTGAGACGCGGCCGCGCAGGGCCACTGGGTGAACGCCCGGGAAGGCGCGCAGGCCAGGGCCACAGGCCCGCTCACGAGCCCGGAGACCGGCCTGATACTGCCAACGGCATCACGGAGGGTGATGCGCGGTGCACCGTGACCAGAGCGGGTCATGGCCCCTGCGCGTCCTCCGTCTGCCTGCCTATCGACCTGCCGCCGCTTCTCGCGTGGCGTCAGCCTGCGGAGAACCCTCATGAGCGAAACCACCGAACGCGACGAACGTCATCTGGCGCGTATGCAGCGCAAGAAGGCGATCATCGACGAGCGCATCGCCAATTCCCCCAACGAATGCGGCCTGCTGCTGGTGCTGACCGGCAACGGCAAGGGCAAGAGCAGTTCGGCGTTCGGCATGCTCGCCCGTGCGTTGGGCCATGGCATGCAGTGTGGTGTGGTGCAGTTCATCAAGGGCCGCAACAGCACGGGAGAAGAGCTGTTCTTCCGCCGCTTCCCCGAGCAGGTGCGCTACCACGTCATGGGCGAGGGCTTCACTTGGGAAACCCAGGACCGTCAGCGCGATATCGCTGCTGCCGAAGCGGCCTGGGCGGTGTCGCGGCAGTTGCTGCAGGACCCTTCGGTGCAGTTCGTGGTGCTCGACGAACTGAACATCGCCCTCAAGCATGGCTATCTCGATCTCGACCAGGTGCTGGCCGATATCCAGGCTCGCCCGCCAATGCAGCATGTGATCGTCACCGGCCGCGCAGCCAAGCCCGAAATGATCGAGATGGCTGACACGGTTACCGAAATGGGCATGCTCAAGCATGCGTTCCAGGCCGGTATCCGTGCGCAGAAGGGCGTGGAACTGTGAACCAAGCGCGCCAATGCCCTGCGGTGTTGATCGCCGCACCTGCATCCGGACAAGGCAAGACCACCGTCACCGCTGCGCTGGCACGGCTGCATCGCAACCTTGGGCGCAAGGTACGAGTGTTCAAGTGTGGGCCGGACTTTCTCGACCCGATGATCCTCGAGCGGGCCAGTGGTGCGCCGGTCTACCAATTGGACCTGTGGATGATCGGTGCGCAGGAGAGCCGTCGCTTGCTATGGGAAGCCGCTGCCGAAGCCGACCTGATCCTGATCGAGGGCGTCATGGGCCTGTTCGATGGCACCCCTTCGAGCGCCGATCTGGCGCGTCATTTTGGTGTGCCGGTGTTGGCGGTGATCGACGGCACGGCCATGGCCCAGACCTTTGGAGCATTGGCCTTGGGCCTGGCGCGCTACCAGGCCGACCTGCCGTTCGCCGGCGTGCTGGCCAACCGCGTCGGCAGCCTGCGTCACGCCCAATTGCTCGAAGGCAGCCTGACCGAAGGCCTGCGCTGGTATGGCGGTTTGTCCCGCGAGCGTGGCATCGAGCTGCCCAGTCGTCACCTGGGGCTTGTCCAAGCCAGTGAACTGAATGACCTCGACGCCCGCCTGGATGCAGCTGCCGAAGCCTTGGGCGCCAGTTGCGACGCAGGCCTGCCACCGGCGGTCACTTTCGCCGCACCGGAGCCGCGTCTGCTGTCGTCGTCGTTGGCTGGCGTGCGCATCGGGGTGGCCCGGGACGAAGCGTTCGCCTTCACCTATGGTGCCAACCTCGACGTGCTGCGAAGCCTGGGCGCGCAGCTTGAGTTCTTCTCGCCCCTGCATGACCGTGAAATGCCCCTGGTCGATAGCCTGTACCTGCCGGGAGGCTACCCCGAACTGCACCACCATGCATTGGCTGCCAACACCTCGATGCTCGACGCCCTGCGTGCCCACCACGCGCAAGGCAAGCCCCTGCTGGCGGAGTGTGGCGGCATGCTGTACCTGCTCGACGCGTTGACCGACGTGGCGGGCGAGCGGGCCGAGTTGCTTGGCCTGCTGCCTGGCGAAGCGATCATGCAGAAACGCCTTGCCGCCTTGGCCTTGCAGGCTGTGGAACTGCCAGAGGGCACCTTGCGTGGGCACACATACCACCATTCCCTGACCATGACCGAGCTTGAGCCGATCGCCCGAGGACTCAGCCCCAATGGCGGGCGGGGCAATGAAGCGGTCTATCGCCTGGGGCGCCTGACGGCGTCCTACGTGCACTTCTACTTCCCCTCCAACCCCGAAGCGGCGGCGGCGCTGCTGCAGCCATGAGCGAACACGCCTACAGCGACGCAGAACGCGCCGCCATCTACCGGGTCATCGGCGAGCGTCGCGACATGCGCCATTTCGCCGGTGGCGACATAGCCCCCGAGGTACTTGGTCGGTTGTTGGCGGCCGCGCATCAGGCACCCAGCGTCGGCCTGATGCAGCCCTGGCGGTTCATCCGCATCAGCCAGCGCGAGCTGCGTGGTCGTATCCAGGCCCTGGTTGAACAGGAGCGAGTGCGCACCGCCGAGGCCCTTGGCGAACGCTCCGACGACTTCATGAAGCTCAAGGTCGAAGGGATCAGCGACTGTGCCGAGGTGTTGGTGGCGGCCTTGATGGACAACCGCGAGCCGCACATTTTCGGCCGACGCACCCTCCCGGAAATGGACCTGGCGTCCCTGGCCTGCGCCATTCAGAACCTGTGGCTGGCCGCACGTGCCGAAGGGCTGGGTATGGGCTGGGTATCGTTGTTCGAGCCGCAGGCCCTGGCAGACCTGCTGGGGATGCCGGCGGGCGCCAAGCCAGTGGCGGTGCTGTGCCTGGGACCGGTCACCGAGTTCTACCCGGCGCCGATGCTGGTGCTGGAAAACTGGGCCGAACAACGGCCCTTGAGCGAGATGCTGTACGAAAACCACTGGGGAGAGCGTTGATGAGCGTGGCCTTGCTGACCGTGGCCGGAGTGGCCCTGGACGCGTTGCTGGGCGAGCCGCGCCGGCGCCATCCACTGGTCGGCTTCGGCAAACTGGCGTCGCGTCTCGAGCAGCGGATGAATGCCGGTGGACGTGGCTGGCGCAGTCACGGCGTGAGTGCCTGGTTCCTGGCTGTGGTGCCGCTGACATTGCTGGCATTGCTGCTGTCATGGCTGCCCTGCATCGGCTGGCTGGTGGACGTGCTGGCGCTGTATTGCGCCGTGGGGCTGCGCAGCCTTGGCGAGCACGTGCTCCCGGTGGCCAATGCCCTGCGCCACGGCGACCTTGAAGAAGCGCGGCGCCGTGTCGGCTACCTGGTCAGCCGCGAAACCCGTGAGCTGGATGAGCCCGCCGTGGCGCGGGCGGCTACCGAGTCGGTGCTGGAGAACGGCAGCGATGCGGTGTTTGCCGCGCTGTTCTGGTTCGTCGTGGCGGGCGCTCCCGGTGTGGTGCTGTATCGCCTGAGCAACACGCTCGACGCCATGTGGGGCTATCGCAACGAGCGTTTCGAACGCTTCGGCTGGGCGGCGGCGCGCATCGACGATGCACTGAACTATATTCCCGCAAGGCTGGTGGCGCTGACCTACGCGCTGCTTGGCAAGACCCGCCTGGCGTGGGCCTGCTGGCGCAACCAGGGGCCCTTGTGGGACAGCCCCAATGCCGGGCCGGTGATGGCGGCGGGCGCCGGTGCGCTGGGCGTCGAGCTTGGTGGCCCGGCGGTGTACCACGGCGAACTGCACGAGCGACCTCGGCTGGGCGAAGGGCCGATGGCCGATGCCGAGGCCATCGAGCGCGGCTGGCGCCTGGTGCAGCGGGGTGTATGGCTGTGGCTGTTGGTAATCTGCCTGGGAGCTTACTTGAATGCTTGAACACGGTGGCCGTCTGCTGCGCGCGGTGCGGCAATACGGGATTGCCCGCGAGCAATGGCTCGACTTGTCCAGCGGCATCGCCCCATGGCCGTACCCGATCCCGCCGATTCCCGTGGACGCCTGGGCCCGTCTGCCTGAGGTCGAAGATGGCCTGGAAGCAGCAGCGCGAGCCTATTACGGCGCCAGCCAGTTGCTGGCCGTGGCAGGTTCCCAGGCGGCGATCCAGGCCTTGCCACTGCTGCGGCCATCGGGGCGGGTAGGGGTGTTGGCGCCATGTTACGCCGAGCACCCGCACGCCTGGCGACGGGCCGGGCATACGCTGGTCGAGCTGGATGCGTCCAGCGTCGAGTCCACGCTCGACAGCCTGGACGTGCTGGTGCTGGTCAACCCCAACAACCCCACGGGTCAGCGGATCAGTCGCGAGCGTTTGCTGGCGTGGCACGCCCGGCTGGCCAGGCGAGGCGGCTGGTTGCTGGTCGACGAAGCCTTCATGGACAACACGCCCGCATTCAGCGTGGTCGATTGCGCCGAGCGCGAAGGCCTGATCGTTCTACGCTCGTTCGGCAAGTTCTTCGGTCTGGCCGGCGTGCGCCTGGGCTTCGTGGCGGCCGAGCCGGTATTGCTGGCGCTGCTGGCAGACAGGCTTGGCCCCTGGACCGTCAGCGGGCCGACTCGGGTATTGGCACAGACCAGTTACGCCGACCACGCAGCGCATCAGGCCCAGATCGCCCGCTGCGCCGCTGCCAGCCAACGCCTTGCGGCGGTGCTCGAAGGCGTGGGCCTGGCGCCAAGCGGTGGCTGTGACCTGTTCCAGTACGTACGCTGCGAGCAGGCGGCGCAGTTGCATGAGTTTCTCGCCCGGCGCGGCATTCTGGTGCGTCTGTTCGACCAGCCGCCAGCCGTGCGCCTGGGCCTGCCCGCCACTGCGGCGGACGAGCAGCGTCTCGCCTTGGCCCTGGCGGACTACCACAAGGAAATGGCATGACCACCCTCATGGTGCAAGGCACCACCTCCGACGCTGGCAAAAGTACCCTGGTGACCGCCCTGTGCCGCTGGCTGCTGCGCCAGGGTATCGGTGTGGTGCCCTTCAAGCCACAGAACATGGCCCTCAACAGTGCGGTGACCGCCGACGGGGGGGAAATCGGCCGGGCCCAGGCGGTCCAGGCCCAAGCGTGCCGACTGGCGCCGCACACCGACATGAACCCGGTCCTGCTCAAGCCCAACAGCGATACCGGAGCCCAGGTGATCATCCACGGTCGAGCGGTCGCCAGCATGAATGCAGTGGCCTACCACGACTATAAGGCCATCGCCATGCAGGCGGTGCTGGCCTCTCACCAGCGCCTTAGCGCCACGTATCCCGTGGTGATGGTGGAGGGGGCTGGGTCGCCGGCAGAGATCAACCTGCGGGCTGGCGACATCGCCAACATGGGCTTCGCCGAAGCGGTCGACTGCCCGGTGATTCTGGTGGCCGATATCAACCGGGGCGGCGTGTTCGCCCACCTGGTCGGCACCCTGGAGCTGCTCTCTCCCAGCGAGCAGGCGCGGGTCAAAGGCTTCGTCATCAACCGTTTCCGCGGCGACATCGCCTTGTTACAGCCAGGGCTGGACTGGCTGCAAGCGCGCACCGGCAAACCGGTGCTGGGTGTACTGCCGTATGTCACCGACCTGCACCTGGAGGCCGAGGACGCGATCGACATGCGCCAGGCCGTGAAGGGCGAGCGCGTGCTCAAGGTGATCGTCCCGGTGCTGCCCCGTATCAGCAATCACACCGATTTCGACCCGCTGCGTCTGCACCCCCAGGTCGACCTGCAGTTCATTGGCCCAGGCCAGCCGATTCCTGCCGCCGACCTGATCATCCTGCCTGGCTCAAAGAGTGTTCGCGCTGATCTGGCGCAGTTGCGCGCACGCGGTTGGGACAGCGCCATCGCTCGTCACCTGCGTTATGGCGGCAAGCTGATCGGTATCTGTGGCGGTCTGCAGATGCTTGGCCGTGAGGTGCACGACCCGCTCGGCCTGGAGGGGCCGGCAGGCTCCAGCCCAGGGCTGGGGTTGCTGGACTACGCCACGGTGCTCGAAGCGGACAAACAACTGCGCAACGTCGCCGGTACCCTGAATCTGGAACAATCCGCGGTGGCCGGCTACGAAATCCATGCCGGTGTCACCCATGGCCCTGCGTTGGAGCATCCTGCCGTGCAACTGGCCGATGGCCGCAGCGATGGCGCGATCAGCGCCGACGGGCAGGTCCTCGCCACCTACCTGCACGGTCTGTTCGAAGGTAGTCAGTCGTGCGCTGCCTTACTGCGCTGGGCCGGTTTGCAGGACGTGCAGACCATCGACTACGAAGCCTTGCGCGAACGCGACATCGAGCGCCTGGCCGATCTGGTGGAAAAGCACCTCGATACCGCGCGTCTGCGCGGGCTGTGTGGAGTCGCCTGACATGCTCAACCTGATCCTCGGTGGCGCCCGCTCCGGCAAGAGTCGCCTGGCCGAACAGCTGGCCACCAACAGTGGCTTGCCAGTGACCTACATTGCCACCAGCCAGCCGCTGGATGGCGAGATGAGCGAACGGGTGCTTCTGCACCGCCAACGTCGGCCCGCCGAGTGGGGGCTAATTGAAGAACCTGTGGCGCTGGCCAGTGTGCTACGCGCCCACGCCAGGGAAGGGCATTGCCTGTTGGTCGATTGCCTGACCTTGTGGCTCACCAACTTGCTGATGCTTGAAAACGACCAACGCCTGGCCGAGGAGCGCGATGCCCTGCTCGAATGCCTTGAACAGTTACCAGGCATGGTCATCCTGGTCAGTAACGAAACCGGCCTGGGCGTGGTGCCCATGGGTGAATTGACCCGGCGTTACGTCGACCTGGCCGGCTGGCTGCACCAGGCCGTCGCCCAGCGTTGTCAGCGCGTGGTGCTGACCGTGGCAGGCCTGCCCCTCATGCTTAAAGGACCCGCACTATGAACCAGCAATGGTGGCGTGAAGCCTGCCAACCTCTTGATAACGCTGCCATGGACCAGGCCCGCGCACGCCAGCAGCAGCTGACCAAGCCTGCCGGCTCGCTCGGGCAGCTGGAAAGCTTGGCCATCCAACTGGCCGGCCTGCAGGGCCAGGAGCGCCCGACTCTGGAGCGGGTTGCGATCACGATCTTTGCCGGCGACCACGGTGTGGTCGAGGAAGGCATCTCGGCCTATCCGCAGGCCGTGACCGGGCAGATGCTGCGCAATTTCGTCGGTGGCGGCGCGGCGATCAGCGTGTTGGCGCGCCAACTGCAGGCCAGCTTGGAGGTAATCGACCTCGGCACTGTCGACACCCGGCTGGAACTACCGGGTGTGCGCCACCTGCGCCTGGGCGCGGGCACCGCGAACTTCGCCCGCCAGCCCTCGATGAGCGAAGAGCAGTTGCTGGCTGCGCTGCAAGCCGGACGAGACAGCGCCAAGCGGGCAGCCGACCAAGGCGCCCAGCTGTTCATCGGTGGCGAGATGGGCATTGGCAACACCACGGCTGCGGCTGCCCTGGCCAGCCATCTGCTGGACTGTCCGGCCCGCGAGCTCAGCGGCCCGGGCACTGGCCTGGACAGTGCCGGGGTGAGGCGCAAGGCCGAGGTGATCGAGCGCGCGCTGGCGCTGCATGGCCTGCGTGCCGACGACCCGTTGCAAGCGTTGGGTTGTGTGGGGGGATTCGAAATTGCCGCCCTGACCGGGGCGTACCTGGCCTGTGCTCAACACGGTATCGCGGTACTGGTCGACGGCTTCATCTGCAGCGTCGCTGCACTGGTCGCCGTGCGCTTGAACCCGCACTGCCGGCCATGGCTGTTGTTCGCCCATCAGGGCGCCGAGCCTGGTCACCTAGCGCTGATCGAAGCGCTGGAGGCCGAGCCATTGCTCGCCCTGGGCCTGCGTCTGGGTGAGGGCAGTGGTGCTGCTTTGGCCGTTCCGCTGCTGCGCCTGGCCTGCGCACTGCATGGGCAGATGGCCACCTTCGCCGAAGCTGCGGTGGCGGACCGTCCGGCATGATCCTCGACCTGCTGCGTCATGGTGAGACCGAACAGGGTGGCCTGCGCGGCAGCCTGGACGATGCCCTGACCGAAAAAGGCTGGGTGCAGATGAGCGCGGCCGTAGAGGCAGGTGGGCCGTGGCAGGTGCTGGTCAGCTCGCCCTTGCAACGTTGCGCCCGCTTCGCCGACGCATTGGGCGAGCGGCTGGGCTTGTCGGTACAGCGTGAAGCCGATTTGCGAGAGCTGCACTTCGGCGACTGGGAGGGACGCACCGCGGCGCAAATCATGCAGACCCAAGCCGATGAGCTTGGGCGTTTCTGGTCTGATCCCTATGCCTACACACCGCCTGGCGGGGAGCCGGTCGGCGCATTCGCCGAGCGGGTGGTCACGGCCATGGAGCGGCTGACGCGGCAGCATGCTGGCAAACGCGTGCTGCTGGTGACCCACGGCGGCGTGATGCGCCTGTTGCTGGCGCGAGCCCGTGGATTGCCCCGTGAGCAGTTATTGCAGGTCGAAGTTGGGCACGGCGCCATGGTGCGGTTGGTGTTGAATGAGGATGGTGTGTTGAGCGAGGCTGATTGAGATGGTGCCATTCTGGATCGCCTTGCAGTTTCTGAGCAGCTTGCCTGTACGGTTGCCGGGTATGCCGGCACCGCGAGACGTTGGTCGTTCGCTGCTGTGGTATCCGGTGGTAGGGGTGTTGTTTGGCCTGCTGTTGTGGTTGGCCAGCCATCTGTTGAGTGGCACGCCTGCGCACCTGCATGCCGCATTGTTGCTGACGCTTTGGGTGCTGCTCAGCGGTGCCTTGCACCTGGATGGCCTGGCCGACAGCGCCGATGCCTGGCTGGGTGGCTTCGGTGACCGTGAGCGCACCCTGCACATCATGAAGGATCCGCGCAGCGGACCGATTGCCGTCGTCACCCTGGTGCTGGTGCTGTTGTTGAAGTTCTGTGCGCTTTGGGTGCTGGTCGAGCGAGGCGCCGGCGCGGTGCTGGTGTTGGCGCCTTTGGTGGGCCGTAGCGCCATGCTCGGGTTGTTTCTGTCCACCCCTTACGTTCGGCCGGGAGGGCTTGGCCAGGCATTGGCCGAGCATCTGCCGCGTCGCGCCGGGGCCTGGGTATTGTCGGGTAGCTTGGTGCTGGGCCTGGCTCTGGTCGGCAGGTCGGCGATCTGGCCCTTGGTGGGCGCGTTGGTAGGCTTCTGGTGGTTGCGCCAGCTGATGTGTCGTCGATTGGGTGGGACCACCGGGGATACTGCCGGGGCGATGCTGGAATTGCTTGAGTTGGTGGTGTTGCTGGCCCTCGCGCTGACGAGGTGAATGCGTCATCGCCAGCATGCCGTCACCCGCAGCGGTCGGGTGCTGAAATTTCTTGCAACACGCTATAAGCGGGTATATACACGTAACCATGTTGACCAGTGAATGCATCTGCACGCACCTGCGCCGAGCCGCTCGCGGGGTGAGCCGACACTATGACGAGGCCCTTGCCGGCTTCGGCATCAATGTCGCCCAGTTTTCCCTACTGCGCCACCTTCAGCGGCTGGATCGTCCGAGTATCACCACGTTGGCCGAGGCCATGGGCCTTGAACGCAGTACCTTGGGTCGCAACCTGCGGGTGCTCGAGGCCGAAGGGTTGGTGGCCTTGGCTGACGGCGACGACCAGCGTAACCGTGTGGTGCTGTTGACCGACGAGGGTACGGCGCGGTTGCAGCTGGCCTATCCGGCCTGGCAGCAGGCGCAGCGACAGTTGGTGGAGCAACTGGGTGAGGGCGCGCGGGATGAGTTGGTACGTCTGCTGGAGCGGCTTGCCTGATCAACTACGATTTCAAGCGGGTATATACCCGTAAAACCTTGCGATGGGCTGGAGAAGAACAAAATGACTTCGTTGTGGCGAACCAGCGGGTGGGTATTGGGGGGCGCGGCGTTGATCCTCGCGCTGTCCTTGGGCGTGCGGCATGGTTTTGGCCTGTTCCTGGCGCCGATGAGTGCCGAATTCGGCTGGGGGCGTGAAGTATTCGCTTTCGCCATTGCCCTGCAGAACCTGATCTGGGGCTTGGCACAGCCGTTTGCCGGCGCTTTGGCCGATCGCTTGGGCGCGGCACGGGTGGTGTTGATCGGGGGCTTGCTCTATACCGCAGGGCTGATCCTGATGGGCATGGCCGACTCGCCCTGGTCGTTGTCGCTGAGTGCAGGCCTGCTGATCGGCATCGGCCTCTCCGGCACGTCGTTCTCGGTCATCCTGGGGGTGGTGGGGCGTGCCGTGCCGGCGGAAAAGCGCAGCATGGCCATGGGTATCGCCAGCGCGGCCGGCTCGTTCGGTCAGTTCGCCATGCTGCCTGGCACCCTAGGCCTGATCGAGTGGCTGGGCTGGTCTGCGGCCCTGCTGGTACTAGGGTTGCTGGTCGCACTGATCGTGCCGTTCGTTGGCTTGCTGAAGGACAAACCGTTGCCCAGCCATGGTGCCGAGCAGACCTTGGGCCAGGCCCTGCATGAAGCCTGCTCGCATTCCGGCTTCTGGTTGTTGGCGCTGGGCTTTTTCGTGTGTGGCTTCCAGGTGGTGTTCATCGGTGTCCACCTGCCAGCGTATCTGGTCGACCAGCACTTGGCGGCTACCACCGGTACCACGGTGCTGGCCCTGGTCGGGCTGTTCAATATCGTCGGTACCTATACCGCTGGGTGGCTGGGCGGACGCATGTCCAAGCCGCGTTTGCTCACCGGACTGTACTTGCTGCGTGCAGTGGTGATCGTGCTGTTCCTGTGGGCCCCAGTGACCCAGTTCAGCGCCTATCTGTTCGGCATCGCCATGGGCTTGCTGTGGCTGTCGACGGTGCCGCTGACCAACGGCACCGTTGCCACAGTGTTCGGGGTACGGAATCTGTCCATGCTCGGTGGCATCGTGTTCCTGTTCCACCAGTTGGGTGCCTTCCTGGGCGGTTGGCTGGGCGGCGTAGTGTACGACCGTACGGGTAGTTACGATCTGGTCTGGCAGATTTCCATCTTGCTCAGCCTGCTGGCTGCCGCACTCAACTGGCCAGTGCGTGAGCGACCGGTGGCCCGGTTGCAGGCGCAAGCGATATGAACGGCACCCTGCGCCGCGTGCTGCTGGCGGCGGCTGCGCTGCTGGTGCTGGCCTTGGTCTGGTGGGGTTGGCAGCAGGGGGGGCTGGCATTGATGCAGTTGGGCATGAGCCTGTGTTAAGCGCTACCCTGCAAGTTCAAGGACTGTCTTGCCGGAGAACGACATCATGCGCGTACCTTGGTTGACTCTGCCATTGTTGGCCCTGCTGGCCGCCACTCCCACTTGGGCCGCTGACTGCCCGGCGCTGTTGCAGGGCACTTTGCCCGAGCTGCGCGGTAAAGAGCAGGTCGACCTGTGCCAGCGCTTCGCCGGCAAACCCCTGGTGGTGGTGAACACCGCCAGCTACTGTGGTTTCGCCCCGCAATTCGAAGGGCTCGAAGCCGCCTACAAGGAGTACCACGAGCAGGGCCTGGAAATGCTCGGCGTGCCGTCCAACGACTTCAAACAGGAAGCCGGTGACAGCGAAGAGACTGCCAAGGTGTGCTACGCCAACTACGGCGTGACGTTCACCATGACCAAGGCCCAGCCGGTGCGTGGCGAGGACGCGATCCCGCTGTTCGCCGAACTGGCCAGCCAAAGCAGCGCGCCGAAATGGAATTTCTACAAGTACGTGATCGACCGCAAGGGTAAGGTGATCGGCAATTTCTCCAGCTTGACCAAGCCTGACGACCCAGCCTTCAGGGCCGCGATCGAAAAGGCCATCGCATCGCAGCCCTGATCTCGGGCGCTAGGGTCTGTATGAAACGTCTTGAGGCGAAGGTCAGGCAAGGCGAAAACAGCCTAGAAAGCGATGTTTACGGGTTGTAAATGAGCATTCCGAGGCTGTTTTCAGCGCAGCATCACCGAGTATCAAGGCTTTTCGTATAGAGCCTAGTGCGCGTGCACGGTGAGAGCCACCAGTCGCATCACCACCGGCCGGACCATCAACACGCAGACGAAGGCCACCGGCATGGCCAGCTGGTAGGCCTTCAGTACATTGTCCAGGTACTGCGGGTTAAAGCCAGTCGTGGCGGCGGTGATCACGAAGCACATCAGCAACGCCATGATCGACGACATGTAGAACGCAAAGGCATAGGGGGTTGCGCGTGGGTGCAGCTTCCTTCGGCTGCGCGGTTGGATCAGGTCGTTCATGCGAACTCCTTTCGATGAGAGTGGAGGCTCAGGTTAACAACTGCCCAAGGGCAGGCTGTAGACTGGCCTTGCTGAGTTCTTTATAAAGAGATTCTTACGAATCAGCAGAGCCCACACATGGATTTGCTCAACGCCATCCGTAGCTTCATCAAGGTGGTCGAGGCGGGCAGCATCGCCGCCGGCGCGCGTAACCTGGGCGTCAGCCCGGCGGCGGTCAGCCAGAACCTGGCGCGGTTGGAGCAGCACCTGCAGGTGCGATTGTTGAGTCGTACCACGCGCAGCATGGCACTGACCCCCGCGGGCAGTTTGTATTTCGAGCGGGTCAGGCATGTCGCACGCGATCTGGCGCTGGCTGAGTTGGCGGTGACGACGCCGGACAGCGAGCCGCAGGGGCGCTTGTGCATCGCCTCGACTTCGGCCTTCGGTCGTCATGTACTGGCGCCCCTGATTCCTGCCTTCAGTGCGCGCTATCCGCGGCTTTCGATAGAGTTGGTAACGACTGATCGGCGCGTGAACCATGCGCAAGAGGGTGTGGACGTGAGCGTGCGTATCGCCCCGCAACTGGAAGACCATTTGCTGGCACGGCATATCGCCCGGGTCCCGTTCATCTGTTGTGCCTCGCCTGGGTATCTGCAGCGCGCGGGGTTACCTTCAACGCCAGAGTCGTTGCGGGAACATCGGTGCCTGGTATTTCGCTACCCGGTCGATGGGCGCTTCTTGCGTTGGGGGTTCATCCGTGACGGGCTTCGTTTCGAGGCCGAATTCGGCACCGTGTTGATCAGCGACGATATCGATGCCCTGACCCAAATGGCCCTGAACGATGGTGGGATCACCCGGCTCGCCGAGTTCATCGTGCGGCCACACTTGGACGCTGGGGCGTTGGTTCCGCTGTTCGAGCAGGGGGAAGCGGGCCGGGCGTATGCCCAGACAGAGCCGATGGATGTCTATGTCTGCCTGGCTGACCGCTTTGCCATGACGCCCAAGGTGCGTGCGTTCATGGATTACCTGCAGGAGTGCCTGGGGGCTGACTGGCAGGTGAGTGCTTGAAGATCGGGGCTGCATAGCAGCCCCGATTCATGCAGCCGATGCGACTCAGAAGCGGTAGGTGAGGGAGGCACCGATACCGTGAGCGCTGTTCTCGTACTTAGCCTGGTAGCTGCCCTTCAAGGCACCTTCCGTCAGCGAGCTTGGTTGGTTGTTCACCTTGGTGTCCTCTTCCCACAGGTAGGAGTAGGCCACGTCGATGGTCATGTCGTCGGTCGGACTCCAGCCGGCACCAAGGCTGAAGACTTTGCGGTCGCCAGTCGGGATGCGCGGGGAGCGGTCATGATTGTTGGTAGGGGACTGGTCGACGGAGAAGCCTGCGCGCAGGGTCCATTCCTTGTTCACCTTGTAAGCAGCGCCAATGGCATGAGCCCAGGTGTCATGCCAATTCTGCTCTTCGGTGATGGTCTGGAGCGGGTACCCAGCAGGTGCGTCGTTCTTGACCGTGATGTTTTCCAGTCGGCTCCAGCGCGTCCAAGTGCTACCCGCGTACAGCGTCCAGTGGTCATCCAGTTCATGGGTGATCGAGAAGTCCACGGATTCTGGCGTCTTGATTTTCAGGCTGGCGTCGAACTTGCCGCTGAGGCCGAGCGCTGGAATTGGATAGGAAACACGGGTATCGCCTTCGAGCTTGTAGTCGACCATCGAGTGATAGGTCAGACCCAGGCGGGTGCGGTCGGTAGCCTGCACAAGCACGCCGATGTTGTAGCCGACGGCAGTGTCGTCGCCCTTGATCTTGACCTCGCCATCGGTGCCGGCTGGGCCCAGGAAGGCTTTGCTGCTCAGGTTCGAGCCCAGTTCACCCTTGATGCGGTTGATGGTCGGGCCGAAACCAACCGACACCTTGTCATTGAACGCATAGCTGACGGTTGGCTGGAAGGTGATCACCTCGACGTGGCTTTTCTTGCCCCAGTAGCGCGCAGCATCGTCGCTACCGTAGTCGGTGACCAGGCCAAACGGTACATAGACACCGAAGCCGACGCTCCAGTGGTCATCGATTGGCTTTACGTAATACCCCATCGGTACGCCAACCACAGGCACCATGTCGCCATCGGTTTCCCCCCCGTAGCTGCTACCTGGCCCTGAGATGTCGGTTTTTGCGATGACGGCGGCACCGCCCACGGTGATCTGCTCGCGTTTCAGGCGTGACATGCCGGCAGGGTTGCCGAACACGGTGCTGGCATCTTCGGCAGAAGAAGAGCGGCCAGCGAAACCTGTACCCATGCCACTGACGCTTTGTTCGTTGAGGGCAAAGCCGCTGGCGAACAGTTGGCTGGAAGCGAGAGCAACGGCTACGCCGAGGGAGGTTTTGAGCATTGCTTTTTTCATTATTAGAAACTCCTTGGTATCTCCGGGGCGGAAAGCTACCAACAATTCACGCGCCGCGCTATAGCCTCAATCACGGGAGATAGAGCGGTTTTGTAGGACAATCCGACCAAAATTCCGTTTTTTCCGGTAAATCTGTAAGGCCTTTCTCAGGAGGCTTGAGGCAATCTCTGATCTATGCAGGTGTGCCAAGCGTGAGTGAAGTCGCGCAGGCGACCTTGGGGGTGGAATATCTGCCGCCAGATGCGCGCCAACCCGAGCAGATCGTCAGCGGCTGGCAACGGCGTTGCCTGCTCTTCGATCAGCATCCAGGCGATGGCAGTGGAGTAACGCAGGTTGACCGTGAGTTCCAGGTGCGGACCACCCAGGAAGGCATGCTGGCTGGCCAGACCCCGTACCAGGCTGGCCAGTTCAGGATCACGCGCCAGGAACTGGTCCCAAAGGGCTTGGTGGCGGCTTTCGCCGATTCGGTACAGACCATGACCGCGTCGGTCATGCAGCGCCGAACCGAGCGCCGACTGGCTGGCGGCTATGCCCAGCAGCAAAGCCTCGGCACTGGCGCAATGACGGTTGAGGTAGACCAAGGTTGGTCGGATCACATACTGACACAATTCATTCGCCGCGATACCCATGATGCCCTCGAGCAATTAAGGGCCGACGGGCGCTGGAGCTTGGCAGCTGGTGGATGATCAGGCCCGCCGGAAGCGGCAAGTACCGCTCGAGTTGAAGTGTAGTGTGATAATCGTGGCGTAAAAGGCTGTTTTTAAATCGTTTGCTGCCTGAGGTCCTTTGCCATATGCCCTGTGGCAATTACAGCAAGAACGATCAGGCAGGCAAATGTCGCAATCATCGATGGGGTGAATACCGCAGTATTCGCCGCTCACGCGGTGAGCGACTGACGGGTCCGGGCGATTACCGCTTGCAGCGGTTCCGACGCGCTGTACTGCTCGGGGTACAGGCGCTCGGTGTGGCAGGCGACGCCATGTTCGTCCACCAGGGTGAAGCTGAAGCTGCCCTTGCGGGGGGCAACGATAAGGCACTTCAACGGCGAGAAGGCCTGGGAAAGGGTGCCAATGGCAGCCTGAATTTGAGGATGAGTATGCATATTGTTGGATGTTCCTGCTTTAAACACGGAAGTTAGGATCCGTGCATGATAGAAACGTTCCAGTGACGCCTTTATTAACGGACGAATGAACCTGACTGGAACAGGGCAGCCAGAGGGGCGCGATCAAAGGTTTGCGCTTGGGCTGACTGGTAGGTACTTCAGAAGGCAGGCAGCACACCGGGGCCAAGGTTCGAGGCCATCGGAGTGGAATCCTGATCAATCTGTCGCGTGATTCGTGCTTGGGCAGCCTTGGCTGGCGAGTGAATCATCGAGGGGGCCGGTCCTGGTTTCAGCAGCGATCACTCGGGAGAGGAAAGGCTGCAAGGACATTTTGGCCAGAATTGACTTTCAGCTTGGTACTAACGAGGCGCACCTTAACGTAAACGAGCACGCTTGGCAAGCGTTGCTGCTTTTCATCAGGCGAGCCGCACAGTATGGCGTTTCTTTTCCAGGCTGTGAAGGGGGGGAAAGTGCCAGCAATCTCCCCGGATGTCCTAATTTCGTGCAGGTCACTGCTGGTTTACGGTGCACTTGTTCACAATTGAGGCAGGCCTTGTAACAGCGTACTAACACCCCGGGAAGGCTTCGCCAATGCCTTGACTGACCCCTTAAGTCAATGAAAAAAAACACTAATTTTTGCTGGTGAAAAAATCGTCAGTTTGTTCGAAAGCCCCATTTCATAGGGGTTTGCGGGGTCTGTAATAGGGTTGTCCACCGAGTTATCCACAGGAATTGTGGATTGTCCCGAGCGCTTGCTCTAGGACGGGCGTGCCAGCAGTTTGTGGAACTGTCCGACAATTGTCGGGCAGTGAACGACCCACGGGTCACTTCTTCGAAACGTCAAGAAAAGAACACCGAAATTTTTTTTCAATACTCCATGAATCGACAGGTCATGGGGCAAAAAAAAGAGTAGAGTGGCGCGCCTTTCGAGCTGCCTTCTCCATGGGTCATGAAGTTTCGCGGTAAACACCTCGCCAGCACCGCTGACGCCACGTCAGTGCCTTCCCCAAAACGCTTTTCCCTGAAAGTGGCCCTCTGGCTGCTGGACAGCCCACGCCTGGGGCACAAGCCACAGGTCAAGCACCTGGCCGGACGCCTGCTCAAGCAACCGGCGCGCCAGGGCGTGGTCGTGGCGCAGAGCCGTCTGGGGCAGATGCTCTGCCGCGACTGCGGCAATGCCCGCGATCGGCGCATCGGCCATGAGTTGCTGCGCCAGGCGGCCCGGGCGGGCGACCGCCGTGCCCAACTGGAGTACGCCCGCTTGTGCCAGGCGAACGAGCCGGATCAGGCCCGGTACTGGTTGGAGCTCGCAGCAGGGCAGGGCTCGCAAGAGGCCCGTCGCCTGCTTCGGCAGTGGTTCCCGGATTGAGCCTGGCAGACGCCATGTTCAGCAGGCTGATAAGCTGCGCAGTAAGTGCACAAGACGGATCGGGGAAACCATGGCAGTGGATCTGACCAGCATTCTGCTGGGGTTGGTGTTGGGGGCGGTGCCGTGCCTGGGGTGGGTGATGCAACTGCAGCGGCGTCAGGGGGCCCGCCAGGGCGAGCAGGCCTTGCTGGAGGAACGCCTTGCCAGTGCGCGGCTAGCCCAGGAAGGTTTGCAGGCCCAGCTCGATGCCAGCCGTGACGAAATCAGCGATCTCAGCGAAGCCAACACCCTCAAGCAAACCCAGTTGGCCGC
The DNA here is from genome assembly GCF_000425785.1 of Pseudomonas taiwanensis DSM 21245. Taxonomy (GTDB): domain Bacteria; phylum Pseudomonadota; class Gammaproteobacteria; order Pseudomonadales; family Pseudomonadaceae; genus Aquipseudomonas; species Aquipseudomonas taiwanensis. The sequence goes on along the minus strand of NZ_AUEC01000013.1, from coordinate 121,119 downwards.
CCAGGGCCGTGAGCTCGAATTGCTGCAGATCGAGCGCGACAATGCCCGCGATGCGGCCCATGCCTGGAGCCTTGAGCGTGCCAATCGCGAAGCCGAGCTGCGCCGTCTGGAATCGCAGACGGCACGGCTGGAGGCCGAGCTGCGTGAGCAACAGGAAAGCCATCAGCAGCGTCTTGATGACCTGCAGGAAGCTCGCGATACCCTGCGGGCTCAGTTCGCCGACCTTGCCACCAAGATCTTCGACGAGCGTGAGCAGCGCTTCGCCCAGACCAGCCAGCAGCATCTGGGGCAGTTGCTCGACCCACTGAAAGAACGCATCCAGGCCTTCGAGAAACGTGTCGAGGAAAGCTACCAGCAGGAAGCCCGCGAGCGTTTCTCCCTGGGCAAGGAACTGGAGCGCTTGCAACAGCTCAACCTGCGCCTGTCCGACGAAGCCACCAACCTGACCCAGGCACTCAAAGGCCAGAAGACCCAGGGTAACTGGGGCGAGCTGATCCTGGAGCGGGTACTGGAGCACGCCGGCCTGGAGAAGGGACGCGAGTACCAGACCCAGGTCAGTCTGCGCAGTGCCGATGGCGAGCGTTTCCAGCCCGATGTGTTGATCATGCTGCCCGGCGATAAGCAGGTAGTGGTCGACGCAAAGGTCAGCCTCACGGCTTACCAGCAATTCGTCAGCGATACCGACAGCGAACGTGCCCAGGCCGCGCTCAAGCAGCACGTACAGTCGCTGCGTAGCCATGTAAAAGGCCTGTCGAGCAAGGATTACAACCGCCTCGAAGGCTTGCACAGCCTGGACTTCGTGCTGCTGTTCGTGCCGATCGAAGCAGCATTCTCGGCGGCCTTGCAGGCTGAGCCGAACCTGTTCCAGGAAGCCTTCGACCGGCAGATCGTGATCGTCAGCCCGACTACCTTGCTCGCCACGCTACGGGTGATCGACAGCCTGTGGAAGCAGGAACGTCAGGGCCAGAACGCTCGTGAAATCGCCGAGCGCGCCGGCTGGCTGTACGACAAGTTCGTGTTGTTCATCCAGGATCTGGACGAATTGGGCAACCGCCTGCAGCAGGTCGACAAGGCCTACGCGTCGGCGCGCAACAAACTCTGCGAAGGACGCGGCAACCTGGTCAGCCGTAGCGAACAGCTCAAGCTGCTCGGCGCCCGGGCCAGCAAGAGCCTGCCCGCCGATCTCCTTGAGCGAGCGCTGTCCGACGAAGCCCTGGCGGACGAGGTGCTTACTGAACCTGGCTCAGATGGCGGTTGAGCAGGGCTCGTAGTGCTGCCGGCTTGACCGGCTTGGCCAGGTAGTCGAGGCCGGCGGCATGCACTTGGGCGATGGTTTCGTTGCGCCCGTCGGCGCTGATCACGACCCCCGGCACTGGCTCGCCCAAGTGGGCGCGTAGCCAGCCCATCAGTTCGGTACCGGTTTCGCCATCGTCCAGGTGGTAGTCCACCAGCGCCAGGTGCGGGCGCATGCCCTTTGCCAGCAGCGCTTCGCATTCGGCGCGGTTGCGTGCCGTCCACACCTGGCAGCCCCAGCGGCTGAGCAGGCTGTTCATGCCGATCAGGATGCTGTCTTCGTTGTCGACGCACAGCACCTGCAACCCGGCCAGCGGCTGGCTGGCCTGTTCCGCAGGGGCCACGGGGGCCGCCACGGCCTGACGGGCGATCGGTACGCTGACACGAAACACCGTGCCCTTGCCAGGCCACGAGCGCACTTGCAGCGTGTGCCCGAGGACGCGACACAAGCCATCGGCGATCGCAAGCCCCAGTCCCAGACCCTTTTCGGCACGGGTCTGATGGCTGTCCAGGCGTTTGAACTCTTGGAAGATCACCTGCAACTTGTCGTCGGCGATACCCGGGCCGCGGTCCCAGACTTCCAGCCACAGGCGCTCGCCCTGACGCCTGACACCCAGCAGGATCGGGCTCTTGCCATAGCGCAGGGCGTTGGTCAGGAAGTTCTGCAGCACCCGGCGCAGCAGCCGCATGTCGCTGTCGACCCGCAGGCGGCTGCCGCGCAGGCGGAATTCCAACCCTTTTTCCGCGGCCAGTACCTTGAACTCGGCGCCCAGTGTGTCGAACAACTCGCTCAGGTAGAACGGCTTGGGGTCCGGGGTGATCTTGCCGTTTTCCAGGCGCGAGATGTCCAGCAGGTCGCTGATCAGCTCTTCGGCCGAGCGCAGCGAGCTGTCCATGTGCTGCACCAGTTGCTGTGCTTCTTCGTTCATGCCCTCGGCCTGCTGCGACAGGGCGGCGGAGAACAGTCGCGCGGCGTTGAGCGGTTGCATCAGGTCATGGCTGACCGCGGCCAGGAAGCGTGTTTTCGACTGGCTGACCGCTTCGGCCTGGCTCTTGGCTTCGCTCAGTGCCTGGTTCAGTTTGGAGAGTTCCTGGGTGCGCTCGGCGACCCGTTGCTCCAGCCCTTCGTTGGAATCGCGCAACGCCTGTTCGGCCTCGCGGAACGGGGTGATGTCGGTGAAGCTCATGACGAACCCGCCGCCGGGCATCGGGTTGCCAATCAGTTCGATCACCCGGCCGTTGGGGAACAATCGCTCCGAGGAGTGCGCTCGGCCCTGGCGCATCCAGTGCAGACGCCGGGCTACATGCACCTGTGCCTCACCCGGGCCGCACAGGCCACGTTCGGCGTTGTAGCGGATGATGTCGGCGATCGGCCGACCCACGCTGATCAGCCCGTCGGGGTAGTTGAACAGTTCCAGGTATCGGCGGTTCCAGGCCACCAGATGCAGGTTCTGGTCGACCACGCTGATGCCCTGGTTGATGTTTTCGATAGCCCCTTGCAGCAGAGCGCGGTTGAATTGCAACACCTCGCTGGCTTCGTCGGCGATGCGCACGACGTCCTCGAGTTGCATGTCACGGCCTTCGATGGCGGCCTTGACCACCGCCCGGGTCGAGGAGGTGCCCAGCACACCCGCCAACAGGCGTTCGGTGTGCTCGATCCAGTCACCGTCGGCGTTTTGGTTGGGGTTGAAGCCCTTGCCCTGGCGGTACGCGAAGCGGATGAAACTCTGCCGTGCACGCTCCTCGCCAACGAAGCGCGAGGCAAGGTTGAGCAGGTCGTCGATCTGCACCGCCAGCAGCGGCTTGCTGCTGGGGCGGGCGCTGGTCTGCTGGCCAATGAAGCGGCCGGCCTGCCAGTGTTCCGAGACTCGGGTGCGCGACAGCATCGACACCCAGACGAACAATGTGAAGTTGCCCGCCAGTGACAGCACTACGCCTTGGGTCAGCGGGGTGATCGGCAGGTTCAGCGGGTTGCCATGCAGCCAGGCCAGGCCTGGGAACAGCTCCAGCGACCAGCCGACGCTGTGAGCGGCAATGGGCAGTACCAGGGTGTAGAACCACAGGAAGATGCCTGCGGCCAGGCCGGCGAACACGCCACGGCGGTTGGCCTGCTTCCAGTACAGCGCGCCGAGCATGGCGGGGGTCAACTGGGTGACGGCGGCGAAGGCAATCTGGCCGATGGTCGCCAGGCTCGCCGTTGAGCCCAGCAAGCGGTAGCTGACATAGGCCAGCAGCAGGATGACCACGATGGTCACCCGGCGTACCGACAGCATCCAATGGCGGAACGCCTCGAACGGCCGCTCGGCGTTGGTGCGGCGCAGCAGCCAGGGCAGCAGCATGTCGTTGGAGACCATGGTCGACAGTGCCACGGCTTCGACGATGACCATGCCGGTAGCGGCCGATGCGCCACCGATGAACGCCAGCAGGGCCAGGCTCGGGTGGGCTTCGGCCAGTGGCAGGCTGATGACGAAGGAGTCGGAAATCACCGTGCCCGGCAGCAGCATCTGCCCGGCCAGCGCAATCGGCACCACGAACAGCGCCGCCAACGCCAGGTACATTGGGAACACCCAGCGCGCCAGGCGCATGTCCTGGGGCTCGATGTTCTCCACCACGGTCACATGGAACTGTCGCGGCAGGCAGATGATCGCCATCATCGCCACGGCGGTCTGCACCACCATGGACGGCCAGTTGATGGTCTCCTGCCAGTAGTCGCTCAGGTGTACCGACTCGCGCGCCTGGCTGAACAGGTCGTCGAAACCGTCGTACAGGTTGAACACCACGAACACGCCGACGGCGAGAAATGCCAGCAACTTGACCAGCGACTCGAAGGCAATCGCCAGCACCATGCCACGGTGGTGCTCGGTCACATCCAGACTGCGGGTACCGAAGACGATGGCGAACAGCGCCAGCACCAGCGATACCACCAGCGCGGTGTCCTGGACGCGGGTGCCGGTGGCGTCGGCGTTGGCGCCGATCAGCAGGTTGACGCCCAGCACGATGCCTTTGAGCTGCAGCGCGATATAGGGCAGCACGCCAACCAGGCAGATCAGCGCCACCACGACCGCCAGGCTCTGGGACTTGCCGTAGCGTGCGGCGATGAAGTCGGCGATCGAGGTGATGTTCTGCTGCTTGCTGATCAGCACCATCTTCTGCAGCACCCAGGGCGCGAAGATCAGCAGCAGCACCGGCCCCAGGTAGATCGGCAGGAACGCCCAGAGCTGCTCGGCGGCCTGGCCGACTGCGCCGAAGAAGGTCCAACTGGTGCAGTAGACGGCCAGCGACAAGCTGTACACCCACGCACGCAGCCGCGGCGGCAACGGTGTGCTGCGGCGGTCGCCATAGAAGGCGATAGCGAACATGATGGCCATGTAGGCCAGGGCGACCACAGCGATCAGCCCGCTGGACAACGACATGAAAACTCCAGAGCGAAAAAGGTAACGCAGTCCCGATCAACCAGTTTGGCACGCAGGTGCAGCTTCGTCAGTGCAGACGATGGTCGCAGCCCAGCATGATATCCCTGCAGGAGCGGGGTCGCTCGCGAGTGGGCCAGTCCAGCCAACATCAATGACGGCGGGTACCCAACCCGTAGAACACCCCCGCCAGTATCACCGACAACACCAGCAGGTAGAAGATCGCCCCCGGCCACAGATGCGTCAGGGCAAACCCCACCATTACAGGCCCCAGCGCCGCCCCCAGGTTCGACAGGTTCTGCGCGCCGTAATAGACCCCGCGCAGATGTTCGGGAGCGATCAGGTCGATGAACATGTACTCGGCCGGTATCACGATGATCTCGCCTAAAGTGAACACCAGCATCGCCAGGCACCAGGCCAGCACCGAGCCGGCCAGCGCGAACCCCAGCAGCCCAGCGACGAACAGCGCCATGCCGGCCAGCAGCCACGACATCAGGTTCTGGCGGCTGATGCGCCGACCGATCAGGTACTGCAGGGCGATCACCGTCACGGCGTTGGTGGTCACCAGGTAGCCAACCAGGCGTGCGGCCTGCTCAGCGCTCGTGGTCACCACCAGATACTGTGACAGGTAGGCGGTGAACTGGCCGAACACCACGGCGCTGAGCACGCCCCCCAAGGTGAAGTACACCAGGCGGCGGTCGCGTGCCAGGCCCATGGCTACCTGGGCGAACCCGCTGCGCTCCGGGCTTGGGTCTCGGGTCTGCAATCCACGGTCGCCCAGCTGCCAGTAGGCCAGGCTCATGCCCAGGCCAATCAGCGCCGAGGCCAGGAACGGCAGGTGATCGTCGAATTCCAGCAAGGCTACGCCGAGCAGCGGTCCTGCAGCGTAGCCCACATTGCTCAAGGTGTACTTGATGGCGAACACCTCGGCCCGCTCGTCCACCGGTAGCAGGGCACAGAAGCCAGCCTTGGCGGCGATGTCGACCACCGCCAAGGCTAGGTTGATCAGCACCAGGCACAGGAAGAACAGTGCGCTCGAGCGGCTGGCGATGGCGCCGATGAAGGCGAGGGCGAATACCAGGGTGCTGGCGGTGACTACCGTATGGTTGCGCAGGATATCGACCAGGTGCCCGCCGTAGAGGCTCAGCAGCGAAGCGACGATCAGCGCGCCACCGATCAGCAGGCCGATATGGCTGATCGACAGGTGGAAGGTGTGCGCCAGGTAGACCACCAGGTAGGGCAGGGTGAGGGCGCGGGCCACGGTCAGGGTGAAGGTGGTGCTGAGTAGCAGGCGTACGGCAGTGGGGTAGCGCTTGAGGGCGGCGAGCATTGCCACGTCCTTGTCAGGGTGAAGTTGCCGGTGCCTGAGCATAAGGGAGCCCAGGCGCTTGTGTCGCCTGTGTCTGCTGTTTCGTCGCCAGTTCACCTTCGCTGAGCAACGCTTCGGACTCGGGCCAGAGCTGACCGGTGGAGGATTGACATGCCAGCACCCACCGGGAATACTCTCGGAAAAATTCATATATATGTTTATATAACAAGACGAGAGCGACCCATGCACCCACTGTCCGGTGATGCTCGACTTCCCCGCTATCAACTGCTGCGCGACCACCTCGTGGAGCAGATCGCCAACAACCGCTGGCGTCCAGGCGAGGCTATTCCCACCGAAGCGGCGTTGTCGGCCGAGTTCGACATGTCTGTCGGCACTGTGCGCAAAGCCGTCGATGCGCTGGTGGCCGAAGGCGTGCTGGAACGCCAGCAGGGCCGGGGTACCTTCATCCGCCGCCCACAGTTCCAGTCCTCGCTGTTCCGATTCTTCCGCTTCGAAACCGTCAGTGGCGAACGGGTGATGCCGGAAAGCCGAATTCTGTCCATCGAGCCGGTCCTGGCGCCTTCCGCTGTGGCCCAAGCGCTTGGACTGCCGACCGAGGCCGAAGTCATCCGTATCATCCGTACCCGTCTGCTGGGGGCCCAGCCGGTGCTGGCCGAAGAAATCTGGTTGCCACGCCAGACCTTCCAGCCCTTGCTGGAGGTCGACCTCAACCAGAAGGGCCCGCTGCTTTACCCCATCTATGAGGCGCTATGCGGCCAGGTCGTCGCCTCCGCTGAAGAGACCCTGACCGCCGAAGCGGTCGATGCGGTGCATGCGCGCGTGCTGCAACTGCCGGTCGACAGCCCGGTAGTGGTGATCGAGCGCCTGGCCCGTGATTACGCCGGCAAACCTCTGGAGTGGCGCCGTTCACGCGGCCATGCGCAGCACTTCCGCTACCGCATCGACATTCGCTAAGCCGGTTTCATCCCGTTACCCGTCTGTGCCCTGGCGTCAGGGCGCAGTGGCTTCGCCTGCCCGGTCGACGCGTGCCAAGCGCTTCGGCGCGCCCGACCGTCACACACACGACTAGAAGGATAACAATCATGTTCAGCTGGTATCGCCAGATCACTTCACGGGAACGCAAGACGTTCTGGGCCTGTTTCGGTGGCTGGTCGCTCGATGCGCTGGAAGTGCAGATGTTCGGCCTGGCGATTCCCGCCCTGATCGCCGCGTTTTCCCTGACCAAGGGCGATGCCGGCCTGATCAGCGGCCTGACCCTGGTCACTTCGGCAATCGGTGGTTGGCTGGGCGGTACCCTGTCGGACCGCTATGGCCGCGTGCGTACCCTGCAGTGGATGATCCTCTGGTTCTCCTTCTTCACCTTCCTCTCGGCCTTCGTTACCGGCTTCTACCCGCTGCTGTTCGTCAAGGCCATGCAAGGCTTTGGCATTGGCGGTGAGTGGGCTGCCGGCGCGGTGCTGATGGCCGAGACCATCAACCCGAAATACCGCGGCAAGGTCATGGGCACCGTGCAAAGCGCCTGGGCCGTGGGCTGGGGGCTGGCGGTGGCGCTGTTCGCGCTGATCTATTCGCTGGTGCCGCAGGAATTCGCCTGGCGGGTGATGTTCTTCGTCGGGTTGCTGCCGTCGCTGCTGATCATTTGGGTGCGCCGCAACGTGCAAGAGCCGGACAGTTTCCAGCGCTTGCAGAAAGAGAAGGCCATCCCCGGCAGCTTCTTCACGTCCATGGCCGGTATCTTCCGCCCGGAACTGCTGCGCGTGACGCTGTTGGGTGGCCTGCTGGGCCTGGGTGCCCATGGTGGTTACCACGCCGTCATGACATGGCTGCCGACCTTCCTGAAGACCGAGCGCAACCTCTCGGTGCTGAACTCCGGCGGCTACCTGGCCGTGATCATCTTCGCCTTCTGGTGTGGCTGCGTCGTGAGTGGCCAGTTGATCGACCGTATTGGCCGTCGCAAGAACATCCTGCTGTTCGCGCTGTGCTGCGTACTGACCGTGCAGGCCTATGTGTTCTTCCCGCTGACCAATACCCAGATGCTGTTCCTCGGTTTCCCGCTGGGCTTCTTCGCAGCGGGTATTCCGGCCAGTCTGGGGTCGTTCTTCAACGAGCTGTACCCAGCTGATGTGCGCGGTGCCGGGGTGGGCTTCTGCTACAACTTCGGGCGTGTGCTGTCGGCGGTGTTCCCGTTCCTGGTCGGCCATATGAGCGAGTCCATGTCCTTGGGGTCGGCCATCGGTATCGATGCGGGCATCGCCTATGGCGTTGCCGTGATCGCCGCGCTGTGCCTGCCGGAAACCCGTGGCCGCACCCTCGAAGCCGAACCGGCACCGGCGCTGTCTGGCGCTGTGACCAAGTAATTTCGATCAACCCGTTTCGATGAGAGCCATGCCCGACGTTCCCGCTCCAACCCTGACCGCCATCGACAGCCATGCCCACGTGTTCAGCTGTGGGCTGAACCTGGCCAGCGAGCGGCGTTATGCGCCCAGTTATGACGCCCCCCTGGGCGATTACCTGAGCCAGCTTCAGCACCATGGTTTCAGCCATGGTGTGCTGGTCCAGCCCAGCTTCCTGGGCACCGACAACCGCTACCTGCTGAGCGCCCTGCAGACCGTCCCGGGGCAATTGCGAGGCGTGGTGATGCTTGACCGGGACGTCGAGCGCCAGACGCTCGATGACATGACTCGCCAGGGCGTGAGGGGTGTTCGCCTGAACCTGATGGGCCAGGCTCTGCCAGACCTGACGGATGCGCAATGGCGCCCGATGCTGGAACGCATTGGCGAGCAGGGCTGGCATCTGGAGCTACACCGGCCTGTGGCGGACCTGCCCAGGCTGGTCCGCGCCCTGGAGCCCTATGGCCTGGATATCGTCATCGATCACTTTGGTCGGCCCGATGCCCGTGGCGGTTTGGGCCAGCCAGGTTTCGCCGAGATGCTGACCCTGGGCGGCAAAGGCAAGGTCTGGGTGAAAGTGTCCGGTGTCTATCGGCTGGAAGGTTCGCCCGAGCAGAACCTGGCGTTCGCCCGCCGGGCGCTGGTTGCGCTTGAAGCGCACTATGGCGCCGAGCGTCTGATGTGGGGCAGTGACTGGCCGCATACCCAGCATGAGTCGGCGGTGAGCTTTACCACGGTGATAGAGCAGTTCGAGGCGCTGGGTTGTTCGACCGAGTTGCGTCGGGCGTTGTTGGTGGATACCGCTCGATCGCTGTTCGGGTTTGCGTGACCGGTGGGCTGTACTGGCCTTCGCGGGTTCACCCGCGAAGAGGCCAGAAGCCTTACACCCGCATCACAGCCGGAACCGGCTGATCATCTCCTGCAATTGCCCGCCCAACCGCGCCAACTCGACACTGGATGCCGATGTCTGCTGACTCGCTTCTGCCGTTTGCTCTGAAATGTCCCTTACCGTCACCACGCTACGGCTGATTTCTTCAGCCACTGCGCTCTGCTGCTCCGATGCCGCAGCAATCTGCTGGTTCATCGACTGGATTCCGGAAACCCGCTGGGTGATCCCTTCCAGCGCCAGACCTGCTTCGCGCACCAGTGCAACGCTGCTCGCGGTCAAGCTCTGGCTCTCTTGCATCAGCTCACTGACCGAGCGAGTGCCTTGCTCCAGGCTGCCGATCGCCGATTCGATCTCTTCGGTGGACGCCTGGGTGCGCTGGGCCAGGCTGCGCACTTCATCCGCCACAACCGCGAAGCCACGGCCAGCTTCACCAGCGCGGGCGGCCTCGATGGCGGCGTTGAGCGCCAGCAGGTTGGTCTGCTCGGCCACCGCCTTGATCACGTCCATCACCTTGCCGATGCGCTGGCTTTCGCTGCGCAGCGCATCCATGGCTTCACCGGTGGCCGCCACTTGGCTGGCCAGGCGATCTATCTGCACAACCGCGCGGCTCACCACGTGGTCGCCCTCACGGGCTTCCTGGTCGGTGGCGCTGGCGGCTTGCGAGGCTTCACCGGCATTGCGCGCCACTTCATGAACAGTGGCTGCCATTTCTTGCATGGCGGTGGCCACCTGGTCCGTTTCCACTTTCTGGTGAGTGGCGCCAGCGCTGGTTTGCTCGGTAATGGCCGACAATTGCTCGGTGGAACTGGCGATCTGCGAGATGCCGTCACGAACACGGGCAATGAGTTGGCGCAGGTTCCCGGTCATGGTCTTCAGGCTGTTCTGCAACTGGCCCAGTTCATCGCGGCGCTGGCTGGCCGGTTGCTCGCTGAGATCGCCCGCAGCCACTTGCTCCATGGCGCGCAGCACACGCTGCAGCGGCTGGCTGATCTGACGGGCGATGATGACCGCCGCCAAAGCACCCAACAGCAGGGCGAGGGCGGTGGTGACCAACTGCAAGGTCCTGGCGAACTGGCTGTCGTCTCTCACCGACGCCGCCTGGGCATCGAGCAGTTGGCCAATCACGCTGTTCAGGGTTTCGACGTTCTGGCCCATGGCGTTGCGGTAGTCCACCAGTTTGCTTACCTCGCCCCGGAAGGCTTCCACGGCCGCGGCGTAGGCATGTACCTGGCCGTTCAACTGTTCGAACTGCGGGCCAAAGCTGCCGTTGAACTTCGCCACCAGCCCTGGCAGATCATTCACGGTGGTAGCGATCTGCGCGTTCATCAACTGTTCGGTGTCGGCATTGGTGTTACCGGTATAGCCACGCACGTGGTAGCGCAGCAGGATCAGGTTTTCGCGGATCTGGTTGATCGCTTCGCTGCGCTCGAAACGCTGTTCGGCATCCGGCAGCGCACGCACCTGCTGGCGGATTTCTTCGATGCTGGCGAATGAGCGGGTGGCCAGCGCGCCCATTTCCTTCTGCGCTTCGCGCATCTTCTGATAGGACTGGAAGCTCAGCGACTGGTTGTGCGCATAGGCCTGCAAGGTTTGCTCGGCATCGTGCAGCCGCGAGAGATTGTCGCTCTTGACCAGGACGGCCCGCAATTTCGCCATCGGCGCCTGGAAAGCCTCCAGCGCGGCCTGCAACGCCTTGGCCTGGCTTTCCTCGCCATTGGCCATGGCATGGCGCAGGCGGGCCTCGCGCAAGTCGCCGAGCACATCGTTCAGGCGTGAGACATCGTTGACCACCTCGCTGCGGCGCACCAGGCTGCCGAGTCCGTTCCAGCTGATCAATGACTGGGCAAGGGTCAGGCACAGCACCAGGCCAAAACCAAGGAAGAGTTTACTGGCGATCTTCAGGTCGCCGAACCCGATAAACATAAACTGCTGCGCTCCTTTTCTTATGTGTTGGAGGAGACCGGAGGTCCATTCCCGCTACGAGATGTAGTCATCTATATGAATTATCGTCATATGTATCAAAATCTGAACCAGGAATGCATTAAATTTGCTGTCACATGGCCATCATTCTGTGATGAAGCGCCCAAATTCACGGCCTGGCTTGCCAACCCGAGGCTTTCCCGTGCAGATTTGTGGCCTGCCGCGTTGAACGTGCCTCCAATGACAAAAGCACTTCAGGAACATGGACGATGAGTCACCCCTCGCAATTCACCTTGCTCGGCAAACGGCGCTTCCTGCCGTTTTTCGTCACCCAGTTGCTGGGTGCTTTCAACGACAACCTGTTCAAGCAGTCATTGATCCTGGCGATCCTGTTCAAGCTCAGCCTCGGGGACGACGACCGCTCGATCTGGGTCAACCTGTGCGCGTTGCTGTTCATCCTGCCGTTCTTCCTGTTCTCGGCACTGGGCGGTCAGTTTGGCGAGAAATTCGCCAAGGACGCGTTGATCCGCGCGATCAAGCTGGCCGAGATCGGCATCATGGCGATCGGTGCGGTCGGCTTCGTCACCGATCACCTGGTGCTGATGTTGGTGGCGTTGTTCGGCATGGGGACCCACTCGGCGCTGTTCGGCCCGGTAAAGTATTCGATCCTGCCCCAGGCCCTGCGTGAAGAAGAGCTGGTGGGCGGTAACGGGCTGGTGGAGATGGGCACATTCCTGGCGATCCTCGCCGGCACCATCGGCGCTGGGGTGATGATGTCGACCGACAGCTATGCCGCGGTGGTGGCGGGCGGCGTGGTCGGTACCGCGGTGTTGGGTTACCTGGCCAGCCGCTGGATTCCGCGCGCCGCTGCCGCCTCCCCGCAGATGCCGCTGGACTGGAACATCTTCAAGCAGTCCTGGGCGATCCTGCGCCTGGGCCTGGGGCAGACGCCGGCGGTATCGCGCTCGATCGTCGGCAACTCCTGGTTCTGGTTCGTCGGCGCCATCTACCTGACCCAGATTCCGGCCTACGCCAAAGACTGGCTGCACGGAGACGGCACGGTCGTGACCCTGGTGCTGACCTTGTTCTCGGTGGGCATCGCCCTGGGTTCACTGCTGTGCGAGCGCCTCAGTGGGCGCAAGGTGGAGATCGGCCTGGTGCCGTTCGGCTCGTTCGGCCTGACCCTGTTCGGCCTGCTCTGGTGGTGGCATTCAGGGGATGTACCAGCCGCAGCCACCCCCCACGACTGGTTGACCTTGCTGGGCATGAGCCAAGCCTGGTGGATCATGCTGTCGATCGTCGGGCTTGGTGTGTTTGGTGGTTTCTACATCGTGCCGCTGTACGCATTGATCCAGGCCCGCACGGCCGAAGACCAGCGCGCTCGGGTCATCGCCGCCAACAACATCCTCAACGCCTTGTTCATGGTGGTTTCGGCGATTCTCACCATCCTCCTGCTGGGGCTGGCGGAGCTGACCATCCCGCAGCTGTTCCTGGTGGTGTCGTTGCTCAATGTCCTGGTAAACGCCTACATCTTCCGCATCGTGCCGGAATTCACCATGCGCTTCCTGATCTGGTTGCTCAGCCATTCCATGTACCGGGTGGAGCACCGTGACCTTGAGCGTATTCCTGACGAGGGCGCGGCGCTGTTGGTGTGCAACCATGTCTCGTTCGTCGACGCCTTGCTGCTGGGTGGGGCCATTCGCCGGCCAATACGGTTCGTCATGTACTACAAGATCTACAACCTACCGGTGCTCAACTTCGTGTTCCGCACCGCAGGCGCCATTCCCATTGCCGGGCGCGGCGAGGACGAGGTGATCTACGAGCGTGCCTTTGCCCGCATTGCCGAGTACCTGAAGGCGGGCGAGGTGGTGTGCATCTTCCCCGAGGGCAAGCTGACCGGTGACGGGGAGATCGACGTATTCAAAGGTGGCGTCAGCCGTATTCTCGATGAAACCCCGGTGCCGGTGATTCCCCTGGCACTGCAAGGGTTGTGGGGCAGCTTCTTCAGCCGTGATCCGGCCAAGGGCTTCTTCAAGCGCCTGTGGTCACGCGTGACCATCGTGGCTGGCGCCGCCATCCCGGTGGAGGCGGCGCAGCCGGAAGCCCTGCGTGAGCAGGTCAGTCGCTTGCGAGGGGAGGTTCGCTGAGGTGCAGGGGGAAGGTCAGCTGGCGCTGACCTTCAGGCCGACCAGGCCAGTGACGATCAGTGCCACGCTGGCCAGTCGCACCAGAGCCATGGATTCGCCGAACAGGATGATGCCAGCGATCACCGTGCCGACTGCGCCGACACCGGTCCAGATGGCGTAGGCGGTGCCCAGGGGCAGTTCCTTCATCGCAAGCCCCAGCAGACCGAGGCTGATGGCCATGGCCGCGACGGTGAGCACGGTGGGCAAGGGTTTGCTGAAGCCGTCGGTGTACTTGAGGCCGACCGCCCAGCCGACTTCGAACAAGCCGGCGAAGAACAGAATGATCCAGGACATGAGTGTGTCTCCATCGTTTGAAAGATGGGGCCGTCCCCGGAATGGTCACGCGGTGCGTCGTGAGGCCGTCCTCACAGTGGGCACTATAGTGCACATTTGCGCGGTTCCGGGCAAGCCTGTGCCGACGTGATCGCCCCCTGTCCGACTGCAGCAGACAACCTGTGTGAACGGGTTTACCCGCGAAGAGGTCGGCACAGGCACGCTGTCAATTCCCGGCCGGTTCAATGTCTCCAACCGCAGGCTTCGGCGCTTCCAGGCGGCGGAACCAGGTGGACAGCAACGCCCCGGAAATATTGTGCCAAACGCTGAACAACGCACTCGGCACTGCCGCCAGCGGGGAGAAGTGCGCCGCAGCCAACGCCGCGCCAAGCCCCGAGTTCTGCATGCCCACCTCCAGCGCCAGCGACTTGCGCTGGGCCAGTGGCAGTTTGCACAGCTTGCCGGTGAGGTAACCCAGCAGGTAGCCGAAGCTGTTGTGCAGTACCACCACCGCCATGATCAGCAGGCCGGACTCGGCAATCTTCGCCTGGCTGGCTGCCACCACGGCGCAGACGATCATCACGATGCTGATCACCGACACCAGCGGCAGTACCTGTACCGCCACTTGGACCCGCGCACCGAGCAGGCGCTGGGCCAGCACGCCGAGCACGATCGGCAGCATCACCAGCTGCAGAATCGACCAGAACATGTCCATGAAGGACACTGGCAACCAGGCCGAAGCCAAGAACCAGATCAGCGCCGGGGTGAGCAGTGGCGCGAGCAGGGTGGTTACCGCTGCGATCGCCACCGCCAAGGCAAGGTCGCCCTTGGACAGCCACACCATCACGTTCGAAGCCGTGCCACTGGGGCAGCAGCCAACCAGGATCACACCCACCGCGATTTCGGCGGGCAGGTGGAATAGCTGGCAAAGCAACCAGGCCATGCCTGGCATGATCACGAAATGCGCCACCACCCCGAGGGCAACGCGCCACGGCTGGCGAGCGAGGGCGGCGAAGTCGTCGAGCTTGAGCGTAAGGCCCATGCCGAACATCACCACACCCAGGAGCGGCACGATGGCCACTTTCAGCGCGATGAACCATTGTGGTTGCAGGAAGGCCAGGCAGGCGAACACCAGTACCCACAGGGCGAAGGTGTTGCCGACGAAGCGGCTGAGGGCGGCGAGTGCACGCATGGGCAGGTCCTTGTTCTGTTAAACGCTGTTTTTTGCAGGCCCTATCGCCGGCAAGCCGGCTCCTGCAGGTGTTGCGAACCCCTGCAGGAGCCGGCTTGCCGGCGATAGGGCCGCTACTGACCCAGACTGAATTCCCGGCCAGCACCGCCAGTCGATGCGACTCAGACCCCTTGTGGGATCTCCTCGCCACCCAGTGCCTCGAACAGCGCCGGCAAGAACTCGGTGAAGGTCATCATCATCAACGTGAAGCTGGCATCGAACTGTTGCTGGGCTTCGTCGCCACCGTCCTGTTCGGCCTGCTCTTGCAGCAACTCCTCGAACTTCAGGCGCTTGATCACCATCTTGTCGTCGAGCACGAACGACAATTTGTCCTGCCAGGCCAGGGCCAGTTGGGTAACCACCTTGCCGGTGCTCAGGTGCAGCTGGATTTCCTCACCGGTCAGGTCCTGACGCTTGCAGCGCACGATGCCACCGTCTTCGGCGGTGTCGCGCAGCTCGCACTCGTCCAGCACATAGAAGCCTTCGGCCGCCTGTTGCGACTTGACCCAGTCGGTCATCGTCGCGGTCGGCGCGATCTTCACGGTCGCCGGGCGAACCGGCAGCGAGCCCATGACTTCACGCAGGGTCGACAACAGGTCTTCGGCGCGCTTGGCACTGGCCGAGTTGACCAGAATCATGCCCAGGCGCGGGGCGATGGCGGCGAAGATCATCGAGCGACGGATGAACGCGCGTGGCAGGAACGCCTGGATGATGTCGTCCTTGATCTGGTCGCGCTCCTTTTTATAGACCTTGCGCATTTGCTCGGTCTCGATCTCTTCGACCTTTTCCTTCACCGCATCGTTGACCACGCTGCTAGGCAGGATGCGCTCTTCCTTGCGCGCGGCAATCAGCAGGAATTCGCCGCTGACGTGCACCAGCGGGGCATCCTCGCCCTTGCCGAACGGCGCGACGAAACCATAGGTGGTCAGCTCCTGGCTGGCGCAGGGGCGGGCCGGCTTGCTGGCCAGGGCAGCTTCCAGCGCTTCGGGCTCGAACGGGACATCCTGGGTCAAGCGGTAGGTCAGCAGGTTCTTGAACCACATGAGGGGGAATCTCTCCTTAGTGCATAAGGCGGGCATTATTCTCCGAGGGGTGGTCCCAGGCCAACCCTGTCATAGGGCCAGTAGCTATATAGAGAGAAGGAAAAGCCAGCTGCTGCTAGGTCTTTGAAAGGCCTGAAAATTTTTTTTAAAAAAGTCGAAAAAAGTGCTTGCCAGGGTGGGAGGTCATCCGTAGAATGCGCGCCACACCGAGACGAAAGGGTGATTAGCTCAGCCGGGAGAGCATCTGCCTTACAAGCAGAGGGTCGGCGGTTCGATCCCGTCATCACCCACCACTCGATGTATAGCGCAGCGGTAGTTCAGTCGGTTAGAATACCGGCCTGTCACGCCGGGGGTCGCGGGTTCGAGTCCCGTCCGCTGCGCCATATTCCAGCTTCCAGGGCCCACTGAACACCCGGAAGCCACAAAGAAAGCGACCTTAGGGTCGCTTTTTTTGTTTCTGCGCCGGCTGAATCGGCGTGGCGGAAGGTGTCGCCGCCGATTTGCCCCTATTGGACGGCATCGCCACCTCGCCAGTCTCAACGATTGCGCTCTTCCTCCCGTAGCGTCAGTACCTCGACGCCGTTTTCAGTCACCGCCACGGTATGCTCCCACTGCGCCGACAGCGTGTGGTCGCGGGTAATCACTGTCCAGCCATCGCGCAGCGTTCGTGTTCCCCGCCCGCCCTGGTTGATCATCGGCTCGATGGTGAACACCATCCCCGGTTGCAACTTCATGCCCATGCCGCGTTGGCCGTAGTGCAGCACTTCGGGCGCCTCATGCATCTGCTTGCCGATACCGTGCCCGCAATACTCGCGCACCACGCTGTAGCCCGCCGCCTCGGCGTGGGCCTGGATGGCGTGACCGACATCGCCCAGGGTGGCCCCGGGGCGTACCTGCCCGATGCCTTTCCACAATGCCTCATAGGTGGTGTCGACCAGGCGGCGGGCCTCGTCGCTTATGGCCCCGATGCTGTACATCTTCGATGAATCAGCGATGTAGCCACCCTGTTCGAGGGTGATATCGACATTAATGATCGAGCCTTCCTGGAGCACCTCCTCCGCCTTGGGCATGCCATGACACACCACATGGTCCACCGAGGTGTTGAGCGAGTAGGGGAAGCCGTACTGGCCTTTGCTGGCCGGGCGTGCCTTGAGGGTCTGGGTGATGAAGGCCTCGGCACGGTCGTTGATCTGCATCGTGGTAATGCCGGGGCGAATAAAACTGTCGAGGTCGGCGAACACCTGCGCCAACAGTTGGCCTGCGTTGCGCATCAGGTCGAGTTGGGCGGGCGTCTTGAGGATCACCTTGGACATGGGACAGGAAGCGGCTCTTGATGAAAAGTGCCCCAGCATAGCGCTGCGGGGCTTGATCACGCCACCGCGTGGTGCGCTGCCTGGCCGATACCGGCAGGCGCCGGCTTGCCGGCGATGGTGCCGGTCCAGCTGGCCCAAAACTTGCTCAGCCACTGCCTAGAGGGCCATCAACGTCGATGCCCCCCGACATTCCACGACAAAGGCGCCGTGTTGCCCCCCGCTTGCCAAGCAAGCTCGGGGCAGCCGGCGCCTTTTTCGTTTCTGCCTACAGGAGACTACCCATGACCCGCAGCGAAGTACGCAGTGTCTGCCCGTATTGCGGCGTCGGCTGCGGCATTGTGTTGAGCGTGGCCAATGGCAAGGTCGGCAAGGTCAGTGGCGACAAGCTGCACCCCAGCAATTTCGGTCGTCTGTGCACCAAGGGCCTCACCGCCCATGTGCCGCTGAACGCTGCCGGGCGTATGGAGGAGGCCTTCGTGCGCCAGCAGCGCAACCAGGAGCCAGCCCGCACCCCTCTGGACCTCGCCATCGAACAAGCCGCCGGGCGTCTGCGTGGCATCATCGACCAGCACGGCGCCGATGCCGTGGCACTGTACGTCTCTGGGCAAATGTCGCTGGAGGCCCAGTACCTGGCCAATAAATTGGCCAAGGGTTTCATCCGCACCCGCCATATCGAATCAAACTCGCGCCTGTGCATGGCCAGCGCCGGCAGCGGCTACAAGCTTTCGCTCGGCGCCGATGGCCCGCCCGGCAGTTACCAGGATTTCGAGCATGCCGAAGTGTTCCTGGTGATCGGCGCGAACATGGCCGACTGCCACCCGATTCTGTTCCTGCGCCTGCTTGACCGCGTCAAGGCCGGGGCCAAGCTGATCGTGGTCGACCCACGCCGCACGGCCACTGCCGACAAGGCCGACCTGTTCCTGCAAGTGCGTCCCGGCAGCGACATGGCGCTGCTCAATGGCCTGCTGCATCTGCTGCACCGCAATGGTCATACCGACCCGGATTTCATCGCCCGCCATACCGAGGGTTGGGACGAAATGCCCGATTTCCTCGAGGACTACAGCCCCGAGCGCGTTGCCGCCATCACCGGATTGGCGCAAGCCGATATTCGTCAGGCCGCCGAGTGGATCGGCTCGGCCGGGGAATGGATGAGTTGCTGGACCATGGGCCTGAACCAGAGTGTCCACGGCACCTGGCACAGCAATGCCCTGTGCAATCTGCACCTGGCCACTGGCGCCATCTGTCGTCCAGGCAGCGGGCCGTTCTCCTTGACCGGGCAGCCCAATGCCATGGGGGGGCGCGAGATGGGCTACATGGGGCCGGGCCTGCCGGGGCAGCGCTCGGCACTGGTGGATGCGGATCGGGCCTTTGTCGAGCACCAGTGGGGCCTGGCCCCAGGCAGCCTGCGCAGCGAAGGTGCAGAGGGTACCGTGGCATTGTTCGAGCAGATGAAGGCTGGCGAGGTGAAAGCCTGCTGGATCATCTGCAGTAACCCGGTGGCCAGTGTCGCCAATCGCCAGCAAGTCATCGAGGGCCTGCGCCAGGCTGAACTGGTCATCAGCCAGGATGCCTTTCTCGACACCGAGACCAACCGCTACGCCGACATTCTCCTGCCTGCCGCGCTCTGGGCCGAAGGCGAGGGTGTGATGATCAACAGCGAGCGCAACCTTACCCTCATGCCTCGCGCTGTCGAGCCGCCGGGGCAGAGCTTGCCCGACTGGCAACTCATCGCCCGGGTGGCCTGCGCCATGGGGTATGCCCATGCCTTCGACTACCGCGACGCCGAGTCGGTATACGAGGAGATCCGCCAGTTCTGGAACCCCACCACAGGCTACGACCTGCGGGGTATCGGCTACCCCGAACTGCGCCATAGCCCCCGCCAGTGGCCCTGCGCGCCAGGCGACGAGGGCGATCGCAGCCCAGTGCGCTACCTCAATGACGGTCGCAGCCAGCACCTGGTGAGCGACGCCGAAGGCCTGCGCCCCGCACTGGCTTTTCCTACCCCCAGCGGCAAGGCGCGTTTCTTCGCCAGGCCGTGGCTGCCGGCACCAGAGCTGCCGGATGCCGATTATCCCCTGGTGCTCAACACCGGGCGCGTGCAGCACCAGTGGCACACGCTGACCAAGACCGGCAAGGTGCCGGCGCTGAACAAGCTGGAGCCCGGCCCCTTCGTCGAGCTGCATCCGGAAGATGCCGAGCGCCTGGGCATTCGCGACAAGGACCCAGTGGCGATCCGCTCGCGCCGTGGCCAAGCCGTGTTGCCCGCACGGGTCAGTGACCGGGTCATGCCTGGCAATTGTTTCGCGCCGTTCCACTGGAACGATGTGTTCGGCGAGCACTTGGCAATCAATGCCGTGACCTGTGATGCGGTCGACCCCCTGTCGCTGCAGCCGGCCTTCAAGCATTGCGCGGTGGCCCTGGAGCGGGTCGCCGGTGAACGCATCGACGCCCTCGACCTGGGCGCCGCCACCCGCACTTCGGAGCCCGCCACCATGCCGACCGCCACGCTGTCCCGTCTGCTTGGCCTGGATGCGCTGCCTGCCCCGGTTCTGGCCGACGATGAGCGCCACTACTTGCAAGGTTTCCTGCTCGGCCTGGACCAGGCGCGCATTGAAGGGGTGCCGTGCCTGCCAGCCAACGCGCCGCTGGCGGCGGCCCAACGTCTGTTCGTCGATGGGCTGCTGGCGGGGCTTTACGCCCAGTCGGCGCCTGCGCAGGTCGATGTCCCCCGACACCAAGTGCTGTGGGCATCGCAGACCGGCAATGGTGAAGCCCTGGCCGAGCGTTGCGCTGGGCACTTGCGCAACGCCGGCCTGGCGGTGCAGTTGAACTGCATGGAGGCGGTCACCCCACGGCAGTTGCAGGGCGCTGCGAGCGTTGTGCTGATTGCCAGCACGTTCGGCGACGGTGATGCGCCCGATACCGGTACTGCGTTCTGGAATGCGTTGCAAGGCGAAGAGGGGGGGCATTGCGCCGATCTGCCCTATGCCGTGCTGGCCCTTGGAGACTCGAGCTACGACCAGTTCTGCGGGTTTGGCCGCAAGCTCGATCAGCGCCTTGCCGAGCTGGGCGGCCGACGCCTGTTGCCGCGTGTCGACTGCGAGCCGGATTTCGACGAAACCTTCGCCAACTGGCTCCAAGCCCTGCTGCCCGAGCTCGGGCCTGCCACCACGCTCGAACCAGCCAGGGAAGCCCTGCCGGCGCCGCTCTACAGCAAGCAACGACCATGGTCGGCGACCCTACTCGAAAACCGCGTGCTCAATGCCCCAGGAGCCAGCAAGGAAACCCGTCAGCTGGTATTCGACCTCGCTGGCAGTGGCTTCACCTACGAGGCCGGTGATGCCCTTGGGGTGTGGCCACGCAACTGCCCGGCATTGGTCGAAGAGCTCTTGGCGTTGATGCACCTCGATGGCCAGGCGTTGGTCGAACTCAACGGGAAGCCCGCCATGCCCTTGGTTGAGGCCCTGGCGCAGCACCTGGAGATCGCGCGGGTCACGCCGCAGCAGTTGCAGGTATTCGGTCGCCACCAGCCGGCCTTGCAGCGTCTGTTGCAACCGGAGCACAAGGCCGAATTGCAGGAGTGGCTGTGGGGCCGGCAGTTGGCCGATGTGCTGCGCGAGTATCCTCAGGACTTACCGCTGGCCAGCTGGCTTGAGTTGCTCAAACCACTGCAACCGCGCCTGTATTCGATCAGTTCAAGCCCGTCCGCTCACCCCGATCAGGTGCACCTGACCGTCTCGACCGTACGCTATGGTCAGCGCAAGGGCGTTTGCTCGGCTTTTCTCGCCGACCGCGCGGACACCTTGAAGGTGGCGATTTTCCCGCAGGTATCGAAGCACTTTCGCCTGCCGGAGGACGACAACGCGCCTGTGATCATGGTCGGCCCCGGTACCGGCATCGCACCGTTCCGGGCGTTTCTGGAAGAGCGTGAGGCTCGCGGTGCCTGTGGCGAAAACTGGCTGTTCTTCGGCGAGCAGTACGCCGCCAGTGATTTCTATTACAAGGAGCAACTGCTGGCCTGGGTGGCAGCCGGGCATCTGCATCTGGACACCGCGTTCTCCCGCGACCAGGCCGAAAAGATCTACGTGCAACAGCGTCTGCGTGAGCAAGGCGCGCAGGTGTGGCGCTGGCTTGAATCAGGGGCGTACTTCTATGTGTGTGGCGATGCCCAGCGTATGGCCAAGGATGTGGACGGCGCCCTGCGCGAGGTCGTGGCGGTGCATGGCCAGATGAGCAACGAGGCGGCGGAGGCTTACGTTGAAGCGTTGAGCAAGGCCAAGCGCTACCGGCGAGATGTGTATTGATTGCACCGGGATGGTGAGGGATGCACTTCGGTGGTGCGGTTTTCAATGCCTTATGGCCGGCAAGCCGGCGCCTGCGAAGACCGCACCGAACCTGTGGGCGCCGGCTTGACGGCGATGAATCCAGCGCAGTCACCCCATCGGCAGTGGTCCAGCAGCATTTGGCACACTCCCTGCTACATCCGTTTCACAACATGCCCCACTGATCAACGGCGATCAATCAGGGGCCCACCGTGATGAGTACAGGCAAAGGCGCCTGGAGCTTCGGCTCCAGGCGCTTTTTTTTTGATCGAGGATCGGCTATGAACGCAACAGCGAACGGCGGGCAACGAGAGCGAGTGGTGATTGTCGGCAACGGCATGGTCGGCCATCACTGCGTCGAGCAACTGATCGAACGTGGCGCCCTGGCGCGCTTCGAGGTGCGGGTGTTCGGCGAAGAGCGCCAGCGTGCATACGACCGTGTGCACCTGTCCGAGTACTTCGGCGGCAGCTGTGCCGAAACCCTGGCCCTGTGCGAACATGGGTTCTACGGCGACAACGGTGTGCACCTGCATCTGGGCGAGGCGGTGCTGCAGATCGACCGCGAACGCTGCGAAGTGGTCACCGCCGAAGGCCGTTACGGCTACGACCACCTGGTCCTGGCCACGGGCTCGTATCCCTTCGTGCCACCGATCGAAGGTTCCAGCGGCAATGCTCGACTGGTCTATCGCACCCTCGACGACCTGGACGCCATTCGAGCCGCCGCCAGCGGTGCCCGTAGTGGCGTGGTGGTGGGGGGCGGCCTGCTTGGCCTGGAAGCGGCCAATGCACTCAAGTCACTGGGCTTGGAAGCCCATGTTGTCGAGTTCGCCCCACGGTTGATGCCGGTGCAACTGGACGGCGAGGGCGGTGCTGCGCTCAAGGCACGGATCGAAGCGTTGGGCGTGGGCGTGCACCTGTCCCGTGCCACCCAGTCGATCAGCGCCGGCGAGGCTTATCGCTACCGGATGAACTTCGATGGTGGGGAACACCTGGAAACCGACCTGATCGTATTTTCTGCTGGTATCCGCCCGCAAGATGCCCTGGGGCGGGCCTGTGGCCTCGAGATCGCCCCACGCGGTGGGGTAGTGATCGACAGCCACTGCCGCACCAGCGACCCGCGCATCTTCGCCATCGGCGAGTGCGCTTCGTGGAATGGCAGCATCTTCGGTCTGGTTGCCCCCGGTTACAGCATGGCCCGTAATCTGGCGGCGCTGCTCACCGGTGAGGCGGCCGCCGAGTTCGGCGGTGCCGATATGTCGACCAAGCTCAAGCTGCTGGGGGTCGATGTCGGCTCCATCGGCGATGCCCACGGCGCCACCCCAGGGTCGCGCAGCTACCGCTTCATCGACGAGGCCACCGCCGCCTACCGCCGTCTGGTGGTCGATGCCAGTGGCAAGCGCGTGCTCGGCGCGGTGCTGGTTGGCGACAACAGTTACTACGACACCCTGTTGCAATACGCCCAGAACGGCATTGCCCTGCCAGCGGACCCCGCGGGCTTGATCCTGCCGCAAAGTGCCGGCGCCCCAGCGCTTGGGGCCGACGCCTTGCCTGACAGCGCGACGATCTGTTCCTGCCACAATGTCAGCAAGGGCGCGGTCTGCGCAGCCATCGACAGCGGCTGTAGCGACCTGGCTGCCCTCAAGGGTTGCACCAAGGCTGCGACCGGTTGTGGCGGCTGCGCGGCCCTGCTCAAGCAGGTCTTCGAGCATGAGTTGACTGCCCGTGGCGTCACCGTCGACAAGCGTCTGTGCGAGCACTTCGCCTACACCCGCCAGGAGCTTTACGGTCTGGTCCGCGTCGAAGGTATCCGCACCTTCAATGAGTTGCTCGAACGCCATGGCAAGGGCCATGTCGGCTGCGACATCTGCAAGCCGACGGTGGGCTCGATTCTCGCTTCCTGCTGGAACCAGCCGATCATGGACCCGGCCCTGGTGCCGCTGCAGGACACCAACGACACCTTCATGGCCAACATGCAGAAGAACGGCACCTACTCGGTGGTACCGCGCATCCCGGGCGGCGAGATCACCCCCGACAAGCTGATCGTGATTGGCCAGGTGGCGAAGAAATACGACCTCTACACCAAGATCACCGGCGGCCAGCGTATCGACCTGTTCGGTGCCCAGTTGCACGAACTGCCGCTGATCTGGGGCGAGCTGATCGACGCCGGCTTCGAGACCGGCCATGCCTACGGCAAGTCGACCCGTACGGTGAAGTCGTGCGTCGGCAGCACCTGGTGCCGGTATGGCGTGCAGGACAGTGTGGGCATGGCGCTGCGCCTGGAAGACCGCTACAAAGGCCTGCGATCGCCGCACAAGCTCAAGTTCGCAGTGTCCGGCTGCACCCGCGAATGCGCCGAAGCGCAGAGCAAGGACATCGGCGTGATCGCCACCGACAAGGGCTGGAACCTATACATCTGCGGCAACGGCGGCATGCGACCACGTCATGCCGAGCTGTTCGCCACCGACCTCGACGACGAGACATTGGTGCGCCTGATCGACCGCGTGCTGATGTTCTACATTCGCACCGCCGACAAGTTGCAGCGCACCTCGGTGTGGCGCGAAAGTCTGGAAGGCGGCCTGGACTACCTCAAGCAGGTGATTCTCGACGACAGCCTGGGGCTGGCCGCCGAGCTGGAGGCGCAGATGCAGCATGTGGTCGACCAGTATGAGTGCGAATGGGCCAACGCCCTGAACGACCCCGAAAAGCTCAAGCGCTTCCGTACCTTCGTCAACGACCAGCGGCCCGACCCGGACGTGCATTTCGTTCGTGAACGCGATCAGCGCCGGCCTGCCGCACCGTTGCATTTGATCCCCACCGCCGAGGAGGCTGTCTGATGAACCTGTCCAATGCTGCTGTCGCCAAGCAACCGAACTGGCAAACGGTCTGCCAGGCCAATGACCTGGTCGCCGATTCCGGCGTTGTGGTGTGGTTCGACGGAGCCCAGGTGGCGCTGTTCTATCTGCCAGGCCAGGTACAGACGTTGTACGCCGTGGACAACCGCGACCCACGTTCCGGGGCCAACATCATCGGCCGCGGACTGGTGGGTAGCCTGCAGGGGGAGTTGGTGGTGGCGGCACCGTTGTACAAGCAGCATTTCAGCTTGAAAAGCGGTAGATGCCTGGAAGACGACGACCAGCGGTTGCGGGTATGGCCGGCACGCTTGAACGGTGAGGCGGTGGAGTTGGCGGTGGCCTGACGGTCGATTGCTGGCTGCGCTGGGGCGTTCGCGGGTTATCTACGTTCGTCAATGCGGTAAGCTTGCCGCATGAACCTCGATACCCGCATCAAGTACCGCCACCTGCTGTGTTTCCTGGAGATTGCCCGTCAAGGCAGCCTGGCCAGGGCTGCCGACATTCTGGCCATCAGTCAGCCGGCGATCTCCAAAACCCTCAAGGAGCTCGAAGACCTGCTTGAAACGCGGTTGTTCGAACGTAGCCGCCAGGGCGTCGAACTGACACCGGCCGGCGCACGCTTCATGCGTTACGCAGGCCCCAGCGTGCAGGCGTTGCGCGATGGGGTTAGCAGCCTTCGCGGTGAGGCGCGGGCACCTTCGCAGGTGCGCATCGGCGTCTTGTCCACGGTCGAAGGGCTGTTGATGCCCGAAGTGCTGTGCCGGTTGCATCAGCGGCACGAGGCGCTGGTGATCAGCGTGGTTACCGGGGTCAGCGCGCAATTGCTGGGGCAATTGCACCTGGGCGAGCTGGAACTGGTGGTCGGGCGCATGACCGACAGCCCGCAGATCCAGGGCTTGTCGTTCGAGCATCTGTACAGCGAGTCGATGAGCCTGGTGGTGCGGCCCGGCCATCCGCTATTGGCTACAGCCCCGCTGGAGCGCTCGCAGGTCGGGCTTTATCCCTTGGTGTTGCCGCCGGCAGGCACGACCATCCGCCAGCACGCCGACAGCCTGTTCGTGCAATGCGGCATCCAGATGCCGGCCCAGCGCCTGGAAGCCCTGTCGCTGGCGCTGAGTCGGCGTTATCTGCTGGGTAGCGATGCGGTCTGGGTGGCACCGCGCGATGCGGTATTGCTTGACCTGCGCCGTGGCGAACTGGTCGAACTCGACCTGGGCGTGCGCGAGCCGGGCGGCTCGGTGGGCATCTGCCGTAATGCCGCCTTGCCGCAGAGCCTGCCGGGGCAGTGGGTATGCGAGGTGTTGCGAGAGGTGGCGGGGCAGTATCGGGAGTGTGAGTATCCCTGAGGCTTGCCGGGAGGTATTGAGCGTCATTGAGATCGAGCGCCGCCGGGGCGGCGCATCGCGAGCAACGCTCGCTCCTACGGTTATCCGGATGCACCAAACCCTCTTACAGATCCGATGACGAGCACTCTCGGAAACCCTGGAAACATATCGCCATAAAAATCCGGCAGAACCGGTGCAACGGGTCAATACTGGCCATTTACCGCACCCCCATGATGAAGATGTTTTTAATCACTGAACTTCCAAGGCCAAACCCGCTCTTATGCCGGTAGCCATTGGTCATGGCCGCCTGCTAAGCTCGCGGCTTTACCCTGATTGCCCTCATGGCGCATGAACAAGGAAATAGCATGAAACAGCATCGTCTGGCGGCTGCGGTTGCCCTGGTAGGCCTGGTACTGGCTGGCTGCGACCAGCAGGCCAGCACGCCCGAGCTGAAGACTCCGGCACAAAAAGCCTCCTACGGTATCGGCCTGAACATGGGCAAGAGCCTGGCTCAGGAAGGCATGGAAGACCTTGATTCGAAAGCCGTTGCCCTCGGCATCGAAGACGCCGTCGGCAAGAAAGAGCAGCGCATCAAGGACGAAGAGCTGGTAGAAGCCTTCACCGCGCTGCAGAAGCGCGCCGAAGAGCGCCTGGCCAAGGCCAGTGAAGAAGCTGCCTCCGCTGGCAAGAAATTCCTCGAAGAGAACGGCAAGAAGCCAGGCGTAATCACCACCGCTTCCGGCCTGCAGTACGAAGTGGTCAAGAAAGCCGATGGCCCGCAGCCCAAGCCGACCGATGTGGTTACTGTCCACTACGAAGGCAAGCTGATCGACGGCAAGGTGTTCGACAGCTCCGTCGAGCGTGGCAGCCCCATCGATCTGCCGGTCAGCGGCGTGATCCCAGGTTGGGTCGAAGGCTTGCAGCTGATGCACGTCGGCGAGAAGTACAAGCTGTTCATCCCGGCTGAGCTGGCTTACGGCGCACAGAGCCCGAGCCCGCTGATCCCGGCCAACTCGGTGCTGGTGTTCGACCTCGAACTGCTCGGCATCAAGGACCAGAACCAGCCGCAAGGCGAGGCTCCGGAAGCTCCGGCTGAAGAGCCTGCCAAGTAAGAGCCTTCGCGCTACGAACAACGCCCCGTCCTGACGGGGCGTTTTCGTTTGAGTGGGGGCGAACCTCGTGCCGGGTGAACGGTCCGAGCAAAGGCGAGGGAACGAAGTGGGATGCGTCTGACGCAAATCGTTTGCGGATCTGAAACGACTGTGTAAAAAACGCCCGATCTGAGTGCCGCCCTTGCCTCATGGGCACCTGACGTCGGAAACTTCGCCCTGTTCACAAGGTTATCCACAATAAATGTGGATAACCCATTCGCTGTTGGAGGCTCCATGAGCGCACCTTGGAATTTCGCCCGTTTCCTGCCCCTGGCCGAGCGCCTGCTCAGCCGTGGCCGGTTACCTGCGCTGCTGTTCGCCGTGGCCCGGAAGGGGCCGCGCCTGGGGCAATTGCGTGAGGACGTCAAACTCTTGCAGTCGCTGTGCCTGGCCTGGTGGCGCGGCGAGTATCGCGCTATCAGTCCCAGGGCTTTGGTCACGGTGGTGGCGGGGCTGCTGTACTTCGTCAGCCCTATCGATGCCATTCCGGACTGGCTGCTGGGCGTGGGTTTTCTCGACGACATCGCCGTGCTGGGCTGGGTGCTCAAGACCGTGGCCGATGAGCTGGCACGCTTCAAGGCCTGGCGTGACAGCCAGTCACCCGAGCGCCTGAGGGTGCTCGAACGCTTGCCAGATACCCCGCAAGCGCTGCGCCTAGAACGGAATAAGCACTGAAATCAACCTGATCTGCACAGACTCCCAAGCTTGGTAATATAATTGGCATAAGGATTATGCCTACGGATTACATGCCGTAATCCTACGTGAGGGGGTTGTAATGGGTATTCAGGTTATCAGCCGGGACGGTCAGCCCGAGTACGCAGTCGTTCCATGGGAGCAGTATCAGGCGCTGCTCAAGGCCGCCGGGCAGGCGCCAGCGGTCGCCAGCGTCGCAGCCAGCGAGGACGACAAACCGAGCGCCAGGCTGCCGGATTTCAGTGAGGTTGCCCAGTTGCGCCAGGCCAAGGGCCTGGCACCTGAGCAGTTGGCCCGTAATGTCGGCGTCAGTCCGGCGTATCTGGCCATGATCGAGTCGGGAGAGCGCCAGCCAGACGCTGCGATTCGCCGCGCTCTGGCCTGGCATCTGGGGGTGGCCGGCTGGAGCGAGCCATCATGAGTCAGGTCAGGATCAGCCGCCAGAATTGGGATCACCTGCTGAGCGAGCTTGACCTGGCCCGACGACAGCGCCACTTGCTCACCTACCGCGCCCTGATCGAGCGCCTGCAATTGCCCAGCCCGGCCATGCAGACACTGACCGCCGCGCTCGAGTACCTGGCCGTGCTGGATGCTCGCGCCGAGCAGCCGCTGCGCAGCTCGCTGGTGATCAGCCAGGGCGCCAGCCGACTGCCGCGTACCGGGTTCTTCGAATGCGTCGAGCGCCTGGGGCGGTTTTCCGGACCGGTAGATGGGATGGAGGCAGCCTCCTGGCATGCCTCGGAGGTGGTTCGGGTGTTCGAGTACGCTTACCCCGAAGAGGCGTGAGGTATCGGTACTGGCGCTATCGTCGGTACCGACATCACACTGCGATGAATCTGGCCGCAGGGTTTGCCATCCCCATCGAGCACCGCCAGTGTTTCAAGGTGGGCATGGCGGCGGAACGCATCGAGCATCTGCCCAACCGTCGCATTCAGGCTCACGCTGGGGCGTTCGCTCGGGCGCGTGTGCAAGGGCACCGGCAGGTTGTCCTTCATCCCAAACTCCAGCGGTCTCCCCAACAGATACCCCTGCACCAGGTCCACCCCCATCTCCATCAACACCGCCAGCTCTTCGGCCAGTTCTATACCCTCGGCGATCACCTGCGCCTTCGAGGCGCGGGCGATTTGCAGAATCGAACCGACGAATTCGCGCTTTAGCGGGTCGCAGTGGATACCGTCGATGAAATGGCGGTCGATCTTGACGTAGTCCGGGCGCAGTTCCGACCACAACCGCAGGCTCGAATAACCGGCCCCGAGGTCGTCCAGGGCAATGGAAAAGCCCATGTCGCGGTAATGGTGCAGTGCATTGAACAGCAGCTGGAAGTCATCGGTGGGCGTTTGCTCGGTCAACTCGATCACGACCCGGCTGGGCGACAGCCCCAGCTGTTCCAGCAGCTTGAGGGTACGGCCGGACGGGTAGTGCGGTTCAAGCAGTGACTCCGGCGAGATGTTCAGGAACAACTTGCCTTCAAGGTTCTGCTCGCTGAAGCGGCGGCAGGCGCTTTCCCGGCAGGTGGCTTCCAACTCGGTCAGGCGGCCTGCCTGGCGGGCGATGGTGAACAGGTTAAGGGGCGAATGCAGCGGGCTGTTGGACGGGCCACGGCTCAAGGCCTCGTGACCGAAAATGCGTCCATCGTTGGGGCTGATGATCGGCTGGAACAGGCTGTGAATACTGCGATGAGCCAAGATGGCGCTCAAGGCACTGAGCTGTTCGGCGACGGTCATGAAAAGTTCCTGAAAAGATTAAGGTCAGGCGTTGACGCGCCAGACTCTGTCATTTCACGACAGGACGATGTCCGTTTGATGACAGGGTGCGTCAATCTGCTATCAATGCAGAGCGCTGATCTGATTGGGTGATATTGAAATGCCATTGATTACTGTGATCCAATCCTCCGAATATTCATGTGTTACTTCATTTTTCGTTCAGGGACGAACGTGACCAGGCTACTTGCCTGCCAGTCGGCCCGAGCTCGTGAATCACTCAGGAGACTGGTTTGTCGCTTTCATCCTTTTCCCCTCGTCCGCCGCACCTGCGAGCTACCGTCCTGGCTGTGTCCGTTGTTTTAGGGATGAGCGGCTGTGCCAGCATCGAAGAGTTCTCCCATCGCCAAAGCCGGACGGTCAACTGCCTGGTCGGCGGTACGGTCGGTGCCCTGGCAGGTGCGGCTGCTGGCGCCCTGACCAACAAGGGGGATGGCGCGATTATTGGTGGGGCACTGGTAGGTGCCGCTGCCGGCTGCGGCGCCGCACTGGCCTACAAGGACCGTATCGATCGTCTACGCAAGCTGGCGGAGGAAGAACAGCTCACGCTTGAAGTGGAACCCCTCAACACGCCAGCGAGTAACCCCAAGGCGGCTCCACAGGAGGCCGGCTTCGTCGCCCAAGTGCAGGACCAGGGCATGTTCGCGGTGGGTAGTGCGCAACTGAGTGCCGACGGTGAACGGCAGGTGCGTAAGCTGGCGAGCGCTTTCACCGGGCAACGAGAAACCGCGATTCTGGTAGTTGGCCATACCGACGCCAGCGGCAGTGCCAGCTTCAATCAACAGCTATCCGAGCGACGGGCCCGGGCAGTAGCGAGCATCCTCGCCGAACAGGGGATTGCACCCCAGCGCATGTATTTCCAGGGCGCCGGTGCCTCCCGACCGGTGGCGGATAATAGTGACCCGCTGCAGCGTGGTAAGAACCGCCGCGTCGAGTTCGTCGAAGTCAACGACACTGCGACCTTGGTTAAACGCATCAATGCCGAGCAGAACAACCCCAAGTATCTTGCCCATGGCACTGCCACGGTAGCCAAGGCCCATGTCGCGCCACCCACTGCCAAGCGGGCTGCCGCCGTGAAGCCCCGCACAGAGGATGCGGGCAAGTCTGCCAGCGTTGCCAGCGCTGCACCCGCCACGTCCAAGATTGCGCCACATAAAGGCGTTGTGGTCGATTTTGGAGGTCAGGCCGTCTCTGATACCCAGTGGACGCTTGGACAGACCATCACCCCGAAATCAGGTGGTTTCGCGATTATTTCCCCTGCCTATGCCAGCAGCATTCCGGTCAGCAGCTGCGAGGCCGACCAGCCGCGGGAAAGTGGCAAGGTGTTCAATTTTGCCAGCGGTCAATCGCTCGACACTCACCCGACTACCGATTACCTGCCTGGTTACAACAACCGTGTTTGGGCCCAGACGGTCAACGGCCATCTGGTCACCATCTCTCCTGTATCGATCCTACGCGTCGACGCAGCCGTAGATCGGCAGCCGTTCATTCAGGTGGTTACGGACTACAACCAGGGCAATCGCAAGGCGCTGATCAAGGCCGATGCAGTGGCCAACACTTATGAAGGCGAGGACCGGGTGTTGTACAGGGTATTCCTCAAAGACCCGCAAGCACCGGTCTCTTGCATGGACGTCGTGTTCAGCAAGGGGAGTGCGCAAGCCACCGACGGCGCGTTGTTCTATCCGTTGCGCAATGGTGAAACCTATACCGCCCGGTTCGTACCGGTTCGCACCTGAGACAAGGAACCCACATGCAAGAAATGAGTTTCAACGCCTTGATGGCCCTGGCGTGGGCCAACAAGCTGATCAGCGCCGGCGTGTTGTCGGCATTGCTGACCGTCATCCTGATCAAGGTCTACTGGGAACAGGTTGCTTACTTCGCAATGCGTGTCTGGCACGGCCTGCCGTTTATTGGCACTGTCGCGCGCCTGGCCCGGGCCAGCACTACGGCCGACAACCGCAAGTGGCTGCTCAGTGAAACTACGCTGTGCAATGACTACTACGACTACTACCAGGAGGTTGGCGACAAGAACGCCGAGTACTACAACAAGTGCGAGGCGTATTTGGACGCTATAGGCGAAAGCGATCGTCGTGAGCGTCCACTATGGGTGTTGGTGCTGATTTTCCTGTTGATTCTGTTCGAGGCCGTGGGTTTTGCCTACGTGCTAGTGCCGTTCATTAACCAGAACTTGTCCAGCAATGACCAGACTTACCTGGGCTGGATGGCCGCCTTCCTGCTGTCGATCATCTCTGCTGGGTTCGCCGAGGCTGCTGGCCGAGCCATTCACCACAATAGTCTGGTGAACAAGGCCCGGCACTGGTGGGAAAGCGATCCTGATCGGGGCAGTCAAGCCCTCAAGCAGCTGCCTGGCATACGTATCAAGGACACATACAGCGACCTAAATGCGAAGGACTACAATCGCATTCTTGCTCGCCTTAACACTAACCATACAGTCACTCCCAAGCGTGGCTGGATAATTGGCTGTGCTTTGGTGGTCGTGATCATGGCCTGTGCGGCGTTCGGCATTCGTGCCTATCAGCTCAAGAGCATTGAGACCGAAATGGTCGGCAACCCCGATGTTTTCGCTCAACAGAGTTTCGAGAGCAACGCCAGCCCGTTCGAGCTACCCGATGAGTCGGCCAGCCTCAACCAGCAGGCAAGCGACAGCACTTTGACAGACAAGATGGACGCGATCCGCAGTGCCTCGCTGATCACCTTCGTGGTGCTTTCGGTGATCTATGTCGCCATCCAGGCAGTCAGTGTGTGGCTCGCTTCGATCTTCGGTTTTGCCGGCGTCGAGTCGAAGAAGGCCTGGGAGTATTCCCATTCCTTCAACAACGCCGCGGAACTGGAACGTTGGATGGAGAACCAGCGCATCAAGATCAGCGCCCATGCCGATCACAAGTTGCGCAAGCTGCAGATGAAACTGTCGCGCCGACCTACTACCGACCCGGATGTCGCTGTTGCCATCAACGGTGCGCAACACCGCGATTTCAATGCCTACGTGCGGCGTATGCAGGAGGACAACATCACCCATCGGGCGGTGGCCAGTGAGGCTCCGGTCGTCGCTGTAGCTGCACCTTCGGTGGCGGCTGAACATGCGCCTCAGCCGGAAGCTGCAGGGACTTCCCTCGATGCGCTGCGCAGTAAGGACCTGACGGCCTACACCGAAGAACAGTTGCGTATGGTATGCCAGAGTAAAGGCTACGATGTGGCCGCTGTGCTCGCGTTGCGCGCCGAACAGAAACTACTGAAAGATTTCGAAGGCGTGTAAATGAACTTCAAGACCTTGTGCGCCTTGCTGCTTTGCTTGCCTGCCATTGCGCAGGCAATTGAGCGCAACGATGTTCCTGATTGCTACGGCTACGCAAAGATCGACTCGTTTCGCCAGAAGGGATCCGGTCGTGAGCTGACAGTGATCATCGATCAGACCATTCCAATGCCTGAAGGCATCCAGAAGGCGGCTTGGGCGCAGATCAATCGGTTTGTCGGCCCAGGTGACAAGTTGCGACTCTACAGTTTCTCGGCTTTCGTGCCAGGGCAATACATGCAGCTGCGTTTTGCCGGTGAGCTGAACAAGCCTCTGGCGGGAAAGGTACGTGACGAAGTTGGCATGCAGTCCCTGCGTACGTTCGACAAGTGTGTTGCACAGCAACAGACATTCATGCAAAAGAAATTTGGTCAGGTGTTCGTGCAGACCTTGCGTGAGGCGACCGAAGATATCCCCCGCAGCGAGATTTTCCACTCGCTGCGTGAAATCGGTCATGACCTGGCGACCCGGCCGTCCGAGGAGCGTGTGATCCTGCTGCTGTCAGACATGCTGGAAAACAGTGACTTCGGCAGTTTCTACGCCAACAGCCGGATCCGCGATCTTGACCCGTCTGCTGAGTTGAAGCGGGTTGCCGAGCGGCACCTGTTCGCCGACTTGCAAGGCGCAAGGGTCTATGTCGCGGGTGCTGGACTGGTGACCAAAGGCGTCAAGCACAGTTACCGTTCAGGCAAGACCATGGAGCAGTTACAGCGTTTCTGGAGCGGTTATTTCGAAGGTTCAAATGCCTCCCTGGCGGCATTCGGCACACCCAGCCTGAATGTGGATTTGCAGTAGTCGGGTTGAGCAATGAAAAAGGGGGCCGAACATGAAGATGTTCGGCCCCCTTTTTCATTGCGGCCATGGGGTAGTAGGCATCACTCAGTGCTTGGCCACCGCCGAGCTCAGGCTCAGGTAGTCGAGCAGGATGCGACCGGTTTCGGACAGGTAGGCGTCATCTTCCGGCTTGGTGTTCTCCTCCTCGGCCGGCAGGGCGTCTTCATCCTCTTTCTTCAGCTCCTTGAGCGGTTCCTCACCCTTGGCCTTGCGGCGGATGTTCTCCAGCGCCAGTTGCTTGCCCTCGATCTCGTCGTGGCGGGCACGGCGTGTCTGCTCGTTGAGGCTGACGGTTTTCTCGTTCATCAGCTTCTGGGTCAGCGCCAGGCGGTCACGGATATAGGTGAACTCCGCATCCTTGGCGCTGCGTGCTTCATGCTGCGCCTTGAGCTGGGACAGGAACGGCTTGAACGGGTCGGCAGCAGGCCTGACCACCGGACGGATGGTGTCCCACGGCATAGCCTCGGGCAGGGCGCTCTCGCCGATTTCCTTGGTGTCGATGATCGACGGGTAGTCGATGTCCGGCAGCACGCCCTGGTGCTGGGTGCTCTGCCCGGAAACCCGGTAGAACTTGGCCAGGGTCAGCTTGAGCTCGCCATGGTTGAGCGGCTGGATGGTCTGTACGGTGCCTTTGCCGAAGGTCTGGCCGCCGATGATCAGCGCACGGTGGTAGTCCTGCATGGCGCCGGCGAAAATCTCCGAGGCCGAGGCCGACAGCCGGTTGACCAGCAGCGCCAGCGGGCCTTTGTAGAAGGCACCTGGGTTCTCGTCCTCGAGCACATCGACGCGGCCGTCACTGTTACGCACCAGCACGGTCGGGCCTTTCTCGATGAACAGGCTGGTCAGCTCGGTGGCTTCCTGCAACGAGCCACCGCCGTTGTTGCGCAGGTCGATGACCACGCCGTCGACTTTCTCTTTCTGCAGTTCGGTGAGCAGTTTCTTCACGTCGCGCGTGGTGCTCTTGTACTCGGGGTCGCCTGCGCGGTAGGCCTTGAAGTCCAGGTAGAACGCTGGGATCTCGATGATGCCCAGTTTGTACTCACGACCGTCCTGCTTGAGCTTGAGCACCGACTTCTTCGCCGCCTGCTCCTCGAGCTTGACCGCCTCGCGGGTGATCGAAACGATCTTGCTGGTCTGGTCGTTAGGCGCGTTGCTGGCCGGGATGATCTCCAGGCGCACCACCGAGCCTTTCGGGCCACGGATCAGCTTGACCACTTCGTCCAGGCGCCAGCCGACCACGTCGACCATTTCCTTGTTGCCCTGTGCTACGCCGATGATCTTGTCGGCCGGGGCCACCTGCTTGGTCTTGGCCGCGGGGCCAGCCGGTACCAAGCGCACGATCTT
This sequence comes from Pseudomonas taiwanensis DSM 21245, assembly GCF_000425785.1. GTDB lineage: Bacteria > Pseudomonadota > Gammaproteobacteria > Pseudomonadales > Pseudomonadaceae > Aquipseudomonas > Aquipseudomonas taiwanensis. Next base: position 86,250 of record NZ_AUEC01000013.1, on the reverse strand, counting down.
GACCTGGTCGTTGTCGCTTTGCAGCACCGCACCGATGCCTTCGAGCGACAGGCTCATGTTGATGTCGAAGTTCTCCGCGTTGTCCGGCGACAGGTAGTTGGTATGCGGGTCGTAGGACTGGGCGAACGTATTGATGTAGGCCTGGAAGATATCTTCGGCACGGGTCTGATCCAGACGCGCCAACTGGTTCTTGTAACGCTTGGTCAAGGTTTCCTGGATCTGCTTGGGATCCTTGCCGGCGATTTTCTGGCGCAGCACTTCGTCTTTCACGCGCTTGCGCCACAGGTCATCGAGCTCGGCCTGGTTCTTCAGCCACGGTGCATCCTTGCGATCGACCAGCAAGGATTCGTTGGCAGTGAAGTCCATCTTGTCGACACCTTTGGCCAGTTCGGCCAGGGCGAAGTCCAGACGCTGTTTCACGCGGTCCAGGTAACGCTTGTAGATGGTGAAGCCTGGGTCGAGGTTGCCGCTCTTGAGGAAATCGTCGAATTGCGTTTTCCATTTGTCGAATTCGGCAATATCGGCCGCGGTGAAGTAGCTGCGCGCAGGGTCCAGCAGCTTGATGTAGCTGTCATAGATGATGACCGAGCGGGCATCGTCCAGTGGCGGTTTGCTGTAATGGTGCCGCTTGAGCAGCTCCACCACGTTGAGGCTGGCGACGATTTCGTCGCGGTCCGGCTGCAGGCTGTCCCACTTGTTGGCGGCCGCCGCATTGCCGCCGAGCGTAAGGCTACCCAGGCCAATCATCAGGGCCAGGGCGGTGCTTGGAAGGAAATGCTTCATGCTGATTCGACGTGGAGGCAATTGATCACGCATAGTAGGCCGTCTTTTCCGTTCGCCGGTTCCATCAGAGCCGGACGCATACTGCAAAAAGCCTGGGAAATGCTTGCCCAGGCTCAGTCATATGATTCAACTATGGAGGCACTGTGAAGGCATTGCAAGGCGTTGACGGACATGTGGCCTGGGTCGAGGCGCAGCGCCCGACCTGTGACGCCGGTCAGGTACGTATTCGCGTGGCCGCTGCGGGGCTGAATCGAGCCGATTTGCTGCAAATGAAAGGTCTTTACCCGCCACCGCCAGGCGCCAGCCCCTACATGGGCCTGGAGTGCTCGGGTGTGATCGAGGAAGTGGGTGCCGGCGCCGACTGGCGCATCGGTGACCGGGTCTGCGCGCTGTTGGCCAGTGGTGCGATGGCCGAGGAAGTGGTGGTCGATGCCCGCCATGTGCTGCCGGTACCCGAGGGCCTGAGCCTGCATGAGGCGGCGGCCCTACCCGAGGTGTACGCCACGGCCTGGCTGAACATCTTCCAGCTCGGTGCGGCCAAGGCCGGTGAGAAGGTGCTGGTGCACGCCGGGGCCAGTGGTGTGGGTTCGGCGGCAATCCAGTTGGGCAAGGCGTTCGGCAACCCTGTCTGGGTCAGCGTTGGCTCCCAGGACCGCCTGGCCTATTGCCAGGCGCTGGGCGCTGCAGGTGGCGTCGTGCGCAACGCGAACCTGGAAGACCTGGAAGGCTTCGGGCCGTTCGATGTGATCCTCGACCCGGTGGGCGCCAGCTATGGGGAGTTGAACCAGAAGCTGCTGGCCCGCGATGGTCGATGGGTGATCATTGGCCTGATGGGCGGGCGCAAGGTCGAGTTCGACCTGGCATTGGTGCTGGGCAAGCGTCTGCAGATCACCGGTTCCACGCTGCGTAACCGGGACGATGGCTTCAAGGCCGAGCTGCTGCGTGAGCTGCAACAGCAGGTGTGGCCGCTGTTTGCCGAAAAACGGTTGTCGCCGCAACTGGTCGACACCTACCCCGTGGAGTTTGCCCAGGCGGCCTATGCCGAGCTTGAGAGCAACCAGGTATCGGGCAAGCTGGTCATGGTGATCGACCCAAGCCTGGCCTAAGCAGGCTCTGCCCTTTCGCGGGTAAGCCCGCTCCCACAGGATAAACTGCGGTCCCTGTGGGAGCGGGTTCCACCGCGAGGAAGCTGGTACAGCTCACCTGGCGCTTCAGGCCCAGCTCAGTACCGGCCAGCCATTGGTCTGGGCATGCTCCCGCAATACCGAGTCCGGGTTCACCACGTGCGGGTAGTCCACCTTCAGCAGCAGCGGCAAATCGTTGCGCGAGTCTGAATAGAACGTCGCTCCTTCAAGATTCTCCTGCTCCTGGTCCAGCCACTCCAGCAGCCGCGTGATCTTGCCCTCGCGGTAGGTCAGCACCCCATGGGTCTTGCCGGTATACACCCCGTTCACCGCCTCCAGTTCGATCGCCAGGTATTCGTCTACCCCCAGCCGCGCCGCAATCGGCCCGACCAGATGGGTGCCCGAGGCGGAGATGATGAGAATACGGTCGCCACGCTTGCGGTGCTCGGCAATGCAGCGGCACGCATCGCCGAAGATGATCGGCTCAATCACGTCCTCGACCCAAGGCTCGACCAGGTGCTCGACCTCTTCCAGGGTGCGTCCGGCAATCGGCTCCAGGCTGAAGGCCATGTAGTCCTCCATCGCCAGGTGGCCTTTGCCGTAAGCCTCCATCAGTTCATGGTCGCGCTTGAGGAACGACGTGCCGTCGACCCAGCCGAGGCGGGCCATCTGCTCGCTCCATAGCGACGCACAGTCGCCGTGGATGAGGGTTTCGTCCAGATCGAAAATTGCCAATGCCATAGCGGTAATCTCCTAGGCCACTTCGCGCAGCGCCGTGGGGTCGATCGACAGCGAAACACGCTGGCCGTCGGCATGCAGATCCGCCGACGAACGATTGAGCACGTCCACCACCAGCTCCACATCGCGTACCTGGACCCGGTAGCGGATCACATTGCCGAGCAGGCTGTGGCTGCGTACCTCGCCGTCCAGATCGCCATCTGTGCCCAGGGTGATGGACTCCGGACGGATCGCCAGGCGGCTGTTCACCGGGCGCTGCAGCAGGCGGCTGGCGCTGTCGGCGTCCAGCAGGTTGTAATTGCCAATGAAGCCGGCGGCGAACAGGTCCACCGGCGCGGTGTAGAGGGTCTCGGCATCGCCGCTCTGGACGATGCGCCCCTGGTTCATCAGGAAGATGCGGTCAGACATCGTCAACGCTTCCTCCTGGTCGTGAGTGACGAAAATCGTCGTCAGCCCCAGTTCACGCTGGATGGCGCGGATCTGCTCGCGCAGGTGCTTGCGGATGCGCGCATCGAGCGCCGACAGCGGTTCGTCCAGCAGCAACAGGCGCGGCCGGGTCACCAGCGAGCGGGCCAGGGCCACACGCTGGCACTGACCACCGGAAAGCTGGTGCGGGTAGCGCCCGGCGAAACTGCCCAGCTCCACCAGCTCCAGGGCTTCGCGCACCCGAGCCTGGCTTTCTTCGGCGCGGACCTTCTGGATACGCAGGCCGAAGGCGACATTCTGCTCCACGGTCATGTTGGGGAACAACGCATAGCTCTGGAACACCATGCCGATCCCGCGCTTCTGCGGGCTCAAGGGCACCAGGTCCTGGCCATCGAGCAGGATCTTGCCGCTGTCCACCGGGGTCAGCCCGGCAATGCAGCGCAGCAGGGTGGACTTACCGCATCCGGACGGACCGAGCAGGGTGACGAACTCGCCACGTTCGATCTGGCAGTCGATGTCGTGGAACACCGGGCTGCCGGCGTAGCTTTTGTGCAGTTTCTGTACGCTGACGAAGCTCATGTCAGGTTTTGTCCTTGTTCAGTCGGTTGGCGACCCAAGTCAGTACCAGCACGAAGGCGAAGTACGAGATCACCAGCGCGCTGTTGAAATGGCCGCTGCTGTTGCGCATGTTGTTCAGGTATACCTGCAAGGTCTCGTAGCGCGTGCCCACCAGCAGGTTGGCGAACACGAATTCGCCGAACAGGAACGAAAACGACAGCAGCAGCGCCACCATCAGGCCTTTGCGCAGGTTCGGCAGTACTACCAGGAACGCCGCCTGCCAGGTACTGGCACCCAGCAGTTGCGCGGCGTCCATCAGGTCGCGCAGGTTGATGGCCTGCAGGTTGTTGGTGATGGCCCGGTACATGAAGGGCAGGGCGATGGTGAAGTAGCAACCGATCAGGATCCACGGCGTGCCGACCATCGCCATCGGCCCGCTGCCATACAGCTGCAGCAGCCCCACCGAAGACACCACCGGCGGCACCGCGAACGGCAGCAGGATGAGGATGTTCATCAGCGCGTCGAGCTTGGGGAAGTGGTAATGCACCACGAACAGCAGCGGCAGGATCAGCACCACCGACAGCACCAGCGCACCGATGCACACCAGCAGCGACTGGCCGAAGGCGGCCAGGAAACGCGGTTCGCTCCACAGCGCCACGTACCACTTCAAGGTCAGGCCACTGGGCAGCAGGCTGGCCGACCAGCTGGTGGCCAGCGAGTAGAGCAGGGTGCCGGCCAGCGGCAGCAGCAGGATGAGAAACAGCAGGTACACCACGACGCGGTGGTAGAGGCTGCCGCGGGCAGATTCAGCGCGCATGGTAGCTCCTTTTCAGCAGCCATTGATGGACCACGGTCACAAGGGTCATCAGCCCCACCAGCACCATCGCCAGGGCACTGGCCAGGTTCGGGTCGAGGGTGATGTCACCGGCCACCAGCGCCGCGATGCGGATCGGCAGCACGTTGAAGTTGCCGGTGGTCAGGGCATAGACCGTGGCGTAGGCGCCCAGGGCGTTGGCCAGCAGAATGACGAAGGTGCCCAGCAGTGCCGGGGTCAGCACTGGCAGGCCGATGTGTCGCCAGTACTGCCAGGGGCTGGCGCCGAGCAACGCGGCCGATTCGCGCCAGTCCTCGCGCAGGGCGTCGAAGGCGGGGTAGAGCAGCAATACGCCCAGCGGGATCTGGAAGTAGGTGTACACCAGGATCAGGCCGCTCTTGGAATAGATGCTGAAGTCCTCGAGCAACCCGACCTGCTTGAGCAGCAGTGTCAGCGCACCGTTGAAGCCGAGCAGGATGATGAAGGCGAAGGCCAGGGGTACCCCGGCGAAGTTGCTGGTCATGTTGGCGAACGCGCTGACGAAGTCGCGCAGGCGCGAGTCCACCTGGCGCAGCGAGTAGGCACCGAGTGTAGCGACAACGATGCCGAACAGGCTCGACCAGAAGCTGATTTCCAGGCTGCGCTGCAATGCTTGCAGGTAGAACTTCGACGCGAACACTTTGCTGAAATTCTCCAGCCCCCAGCCGGCTTCCGATTGCACGCTGTTGAGGGCGACCCAGCCCAGCGGGGCGATCTGGAACACGATGAAGAACACGGCGAACGGCAGTAGGCAGAGCAGGGCCAGGTAACGACCGCGATGGCTGGCATTCACTTGAGAAGCTCCCGGCACACGGGTTTGTCGTGGGGGGCACCCAACAGTTCGCAGAGGGTTCCGCACAGCTCGGTCTGCAGCGGCTTGGCCGCCGGGTCGAGGCTGAAGGCTTCGCCGAAGACGAACAGCGGCACTTCGCGTTCCTCGGCCAGCAGGCCATTGTGCGAGCGGTCGTTGTTCATGCCGTGGTCGGCGGTGACCACGACCTGGTAGCCCTCTTCGAGCCAGCGTGGCAAGTAGTCGGCGAGCAGGATATCGGCCGAGCGGGCAGCGTTACGGTACTGGCTGCTGTCCAGGCCATGGCGGTGGCCGGCGTCGTCGATGTTCATCGGGTGCACCAGCAGGAAGTTGGGCGCATGGCGGCGGCGCAGGTACTCGGCGTCGGCCAGCAGGTGCGAGTCAGGGTAATGGTCGGCCCAGTAGAACAGGCCGTGCTGGATCGGCAGCTTCGGCGCATGGGTGTGGCGGTCGCGCAGCGGGTCGAACGGCGAACGGTTGTACAGCTCGCTTATCCAGTGGTAGGCCGCCGCCGCCGTGCCCAGTCCCGCCTCGCGGGCATAGTGGAACACACTGCGCTGGTTGGACAGCCGGTTGACATTGTTGTGCACGATGCCGCTCTCGATGGGCGGAACACCGGTGAGGATGCACTCGTACAACGGCCGCGACAGCGAGGGCAACTCGCATTCCACGCGGTACAGCGCGGCGCGGTCGGCTTCGACGTAGGCATGCAGGTGACCCATGGCATGGTAGGCCACCTGATGGTTGAGGCCGTCGAGCAAGACCAGTATGACGTTGTGGTTCATTCAACACTCCAGGCAAGGGACCGGGGAGGACCATGCCCTCCGATCGCCGCTCCCACAGGCTTCCCGTCGTCCGCTGGGGCGACGCAACGACCTGTGGGCGCGGCCGTGCGTCGCGACGGGCCGCATAGCGGCCCCAGACAGCGAGTGCCTCACTCCATCTCGATGATCACTTGTTCCTGCCACATCTGCGGCAGTTTCTTCGAAGTCGCCTCCCAGGCCTCGGCGTTCTTGATTGGCTGGGCCGCCTTGTACTGCTCGTTCGGCAGCAACTTGGCCTGCACATCTTCCGGCAGCTTCAGGTGCTCGGCACGGATCGGCCGTGCATGGCCCTTGGCCAGGTTGATCTGCCCGGCATCGCTGAAGATGTATTCACGCGCCAGCTTGGCGGCGTTGGGGTGCTTGGCGTACTTGTTGATGATCGTGGTGTAGCCGGAAATCACCGAGCCATCGGACGGGATCAGCACTTCGAAACGCTTGGGGTCGATCTGCTCGCGGTAGCTCAGACCATTGAAGTCCCATACCACGCCCACTTCCACCTCGCCCTTCTCCAGGGTCTGGATGGTCGGGTTGGCCAGCGACAGGCGTTTCTGCTGGGCCAGCTTGGTGAACAGTTGCAGGCCTGGGGCCAGATTGCTCTCGTCGCCTTTGTAGGCAATCGCCGCAGCCAGCACGCCGTTGGCCGCTTGGGCCGCGGTACCGACATCGCCGATGGCGACCTTGTACTTGCCTTTTTCCAGGTCATGCCAGGAGGTTGGGCGTTCGCCTTCCTTCACCAGGTCCTTGTTGATGATGAACGCGATGGTGCCGGTATAGGCCAGGGCCCAGTGGCCGTCCTTGTCCTTGGCCCACTCCGGTACCTGGTCCCAGGTGCTTGGTTTGTAGGGTTGGGTTACGCCCTTGGTGGCGGCGATGGGGCCGAAGGCGGCCCCGACGTCACCAATGTCGGCGCTGGCGTTGTCCTTTTCGGCTTCGAACTTGGCGATTTCCTGGGCCGAGCTCATGTCGGTGTCGCTGTGCTTGAGACCGTACTTGCTGGCCAGGTCTTCCCAGGTGCCTTTCCAGTTGGCCCAGGCATCGGGCATGCCCACGCTGTTGACGGTGCCTTCCTTGCGGGCGGCCTCTTCCAGGGCCTTGAGGTCCGCGGCCATGGCCGAGGTGCAAAACGCGATGGCCGAACCGAGCAGTGACGCCATGAAGAACTTTTTCATCCGAAGCTCCTTGGGTGAGTGCTTAAGCGATCGTTGTTATGAGTGAAACCTGTGCTTGAGGACCGTTGGTCTAGGTCAGCAAACCTTGAGCCAAGGTAGGCTGCTTGCGTGACAGTTTGATGTTGGGGAAGGCCGGTTTGGGCTGGCGTGGCTTCCTGGAACTACAGCGTAGACCAGATGGCGGCCCTGAATTTGCTGGCTTGGCCCGGATCTGGCAACGCGCTGTCAAAGCCTTTGTCACAGGATGTTCATCAGCCCTGCCTAGGCTTGCACTATTCTCCAGATGCCCTGTTATGGGGCTGGACTAGTCCAGATAGGTAACCATTTGATGCAGTCGACGCCACCGCGTGCGGTAACAGCCATCTGTCACGCCCTGCAGGAGCAGATCGAGCACGGCCTGCTGGCGCCGGGTGGCAAGCTGCCGGCGGAACGCAAGCTCAGCGAGGTGTTTGCCACCACCCGCATCACCCTGCGCGAGGCCTTGGTGCAGCTCGAAGCCCAGGGGCTGATCTACCGGGAAGAGCGGCGCGGCTGGTTCGTCGCCCCGGAACGACTGACCTACGACCTGATCGAACGCAGCCACTTCCACGCCATGGTGCGGGAGCAGGGCAGAGAGCCGCGAACCGAGTTGTTGTCGGCACGCTTGCAGCCCGCATCGGCCGCCATCTGCGCCCGCTTGCGCTTGCCAGCGTTGTCCAGTGTGGTGCGCATCTGCCGTTTGCGGCGCATCGATGGGCGTGCGGTGCTGTATGCCGAGCATTACCTCAACCCCAAGTACTTCCCCGATATCCTCGAGCAGGACCTGGCCCAGTCGCTCACTGAAATCTACGGGCGGGTATACGGGATCCGCTATGGGCAGGTCTGCTTCGAGATCTTGCCAACGGCCTTGCCAGTGGATGCGGCCAGCGCGCTGAAAGTGTCCGCGGGCAGCCCGGGGCTGCACATCACCCGGGTCAACAGTGACCAGCATGGGCACCTGATCGACTGTGACCTGGAGTATTGGCGCCACGATGCGATTCGCATTCGGGCGCAGGCGGGGTAGGCGGTGGCCCTTTCGCGGGTTTACCCGCGAACAGGCCCTAACTGGAAGCGCTGGCCTCGCTGACGCCACCCCCGCCTGCCGTCACCACCTGTACCGATAGCCGCGGCGTCGCCAGGTCCAGCCCCGCCTCGTCCAGTTGCCGTTTCAACGCCAGGTTGAATGCCCGCGACACTTCCCACTGCTTGATCGGCGCGGTCTTGAACCGCGCCCGTAGAATCGCCGAGCCAGACTCGAAGCTCTCGACACCCTGCAACTCCAGCGGCGACCAGATGTTACGGCGCATCAGCGGGTCGTTGCGCAGCTTCTGGCCTACCTCGCGGATCAAGCTGATGGCCTGGTCGATGTTCATGCTGTGGGGAATGGCCACACGGAAAATCGCATAGCCGAACTCCCGCGAGTAGTTCTTGATGCTCTTGATCTCACTGAAGGGAATGGTGTGCACGATGCCGTCGATGTCCCGTAGGCGCACGGTGCGGATGGTCAGGCCTTCCACGGTGCCCAGGTGCCCGCCGACGTCCACGTAGTCATCGATGGCCAGCGAGTCCTCGATGATGATGAACAACCCGGTGATCAGGTCGGCCACCAGCGATTGGGCGCCAAAACCGATGGCCAGGCCAATCACACCGGCACCGGCCAGCAGCGGGGTGACGTTCATGCCCATGTTGGCCAGGGCCACGATCACCGCGATGATGAAAATGGCCACGAACATCACGTTGCGGATCAGTGGCATCATGGTTTGTGCACGGGCGTTGGCCATGCCCCGGCGCGAGCGTACCAGCGCGTGGTGCACGGCGGTATCGGCCAGGATCCAGACCAGCCAGGCGGCAATCAGCGTACCGGCCAGGCCCAGCAAGCGCAGGCTGACCTCGTGGCCCTCGCCCTCGGCGAACCCGATCATCGACAGGCCCCACACCCGAAGGCCCAGCTCGATGAACAGCAGCCAGATGAACAGATGCACCAGGGCATAGCCGAAATTGCGCAGTCGCTCGGTGTAGACGGCCTGGCGTTTGTTGGCGCGTTTCGGGTTGGCCGCGTGGCGGCGCACCAGGCCGTTGAGCACCATGCATACCACCACCAGTACGGTGCACATCAGCGACTGGCGCAAGGCAGTGCTGGTGTCGCCGGCCGAGACGAAGGTGGCGAACAGCGAAATGGCCACCAGGATCAGCGCCGGGATGAACCAGAAGCTGCCGAGGATCTCGATGGTATCGCTGAGGGTGCGCCGGGTCAGGCGCCGGGACAGCGGTTGGTTACGGATCAGGTGGGCGATCGGGCGTCGGAAGCGCAGGATGAACAGCCCGGTGCACAATGCCGCGATCACGTTGGCCAAGGTCGCCAGGGCGTGGGCCAGGTGGCTGCCCAGGGCGGCGGTCAGGCGAGGGTCGCTCATCGCCTCGCCGAACGCGGCGAAACTGCCGATCAGCCACAGCGGGCGGAAGGCCTGGTGACGCAGGATGTGCAGCGCGCGGTGGCGGTGCGGGCCGTCGAGCAGCGAAAAGGCGATGACGCAGATGGCCGAGAAACAGGTGCCTACCACCAGTGCGTAGGCCAGGACCATGGCCATCGACTTGCCCAGCGAGGGGGGCAGGGCAAAGCTCAGGTAGACGGTGAAGATCAACGCGACCAGCCAAGGTCCGAGTTTGCGCAAGGCAAAACGCACCAGGTCCCAGGTGCGCGGGTGGTGGGGCAGTTCCTCGGTCAGGCCAAAGCGCACGCGCACGCGGTGGCCAATCCAGTTGAAGGCATAGGCCAGCAGGCTCCACACCGCGATGACGGCGGCAAAGCCAAACAGGATGGCGGGCCACTGGTGCACCGGCACCATCAGTGCCGTCAGCTCGGCCTGGGCCTGGTCGATCTCCTGGGACCAGCGATTGAACGGGCTGGCATCGCCGCTGAACTGCTTTTCCAGATCGTGCAGCGCACCGCCAATCAGCCCCAGCACGCCTTGTTCCACGGTGGGTTGCGACTGTTTCGTGGCATCGCGCAGTTTTTTCAGGTCGGCCAGCAGTTTGGCCCGCTGCTGGTCGTTCTCCAGGTTCTTGATGACCTCGTCCAGCGACTTGGCCAAAGGTTCGCTGGCTTCGGGTTGCGCGCTCGCGCTCGAACCCAGCAGGCCGGGAAGCCCAGCGGCCTGGACCGGGGTGATGAACAGAAACAGCAGGAAGGTCAGGCAACGCAGGAGGGCAGGCACCGGTAAATCTACCTCAGGTCAAACGATTGACCGAGTGTAGAGGTTTATGACGGCAGTTGCTCCAGGATCTTCCAGCAGGTGAGGCCGAAGATGCCAAGGGTGCCGATCCACATCATCAGTACACCGATGTTGCGCTCGCGCAGGCTGAAGCCGATGGTCAGCAGCATCAGGAACAGGAAGACAGGGACGAACAGGGACAGGAAGGGGGACATGGACAGCAATCCTTGTGCTTTGGGGCATGTCTTAAGCATAGCGGTTCAAGCGGGTTGGGGCTTGATCTTGAGCAGGTCCGGGCTGATCGCCGACAAGCCTCGTCCTGTGGGATCGTGCTTGCCGGCGATGTGTCTGGCTCAGGGCAATTCGCGGCTGCGGTAGAACGCCGTCAGTACCTTCACCAGGTGCGCCAGGTCATGGCTGCCGCACAGCTCGCGGATCGAGTGCATGGCGAAGGTCGGCAGGCCGATGTCGACCGTGCGTACACCCAGATGGCTGGCGGTGATGGGGCCGATGGTCGAACCACAACCCATGTCGCTGCGTACCACGAAACTTTGTACCGGTACTTCCTCGGCCATGCACAGGTGGCGGAAGAAGCCGGCGGTTTCGCTGTTGGTGGCGTAGCGCTGGTTGTTGTTGACCTTGATCACAGGGCCGGCATTGAGTTTCGGGCCATGGTTGCCATCGTGCTTGTCGGCATAGTTGGGGTGTACGCCATGGGCATTGTCGGCCGAGACCATCAGCGAGCGCTGGAGGGTGCGCACATAGTCGTCACCGTCGGGCAGCAGGCGCTGCAGGGTCTGCTCCAGCATCGGGCCGTCAGCGCCGCAGGCCGAGCACGAGCCAACTTCCTCGTGGTCGTTGCACACCAGTACGCAGGTTTCGTCGCTGTCGGCGGCCAGCAGGGCCTGCAGGCCGGCGTAGCACGACAGCAGGTTGTCCAGGCGGGCGCCGGCGATGAAGTCGCCGTTCAGGCCGACCAGTGCGGCGTCCTGGGTGTCGTAGAAGCTCAGTTCGTAATCCAGCACCACGTCGGCATTGAGGTCGTGCTCGCGGGCCAGCTGCTCGGTGAGTACGGCGCGGAAGTCGATACGCTCGTCGCCCGCCACCTGAGCCAGGATCGGCGGCAGTTCGTTCTGCGGGTTGATCGCCCAGCCCTCGTTGGCGGTGCGGTTCAGGTGGATCGCCAGGTTGGGGATGATCGCGATCGGCAACTTGAAGTCGATCAGTTGGCTTTCGACCTTGCCGTCGCGGCGGAAGGTGACCCGCCCAGCCAGCGACAGGTCGCGGTCGAACCACGGGGCCAGCAGGGCGCCGCCGTACACTTCGACGCCCAGTTGCAGGAAGCCCTGGCGCTGCAGCTCGGGCTGCGGCTTGACCCGCAGGCAAGGGCTGTCGGTATGGGCGCCGACCATGCGGATACCGCCCAGCAGGGGCGATTGCTTGCCCAGCTTGACGGCGATGATCGATGAGTCGTTGCGGGTTACGTAGTAGCGCCCACCAGGCACGGTGGCCCAGCTGTCGCGTTCGTCCAAGCGCTGGTAGCCGGCCGCCTCGAGGCGCTGGGCCAGGCTGGCGGTGGCGTGGAAGGGCGTCGGGGAGGCCTTGAGGAATTCGATCAGGCCGGCATTCAGGGAATCGCGCATAACTCACTCCAGACAGCAGTGGCGCGAGTTTAGCGCAGTTGGTCGGGAAAATGTGCCGGCCTCTTCGCGGGCAAGCCCACACAAGTTGACCTATGCCCTCAAGGCCAGTGGTGTTCCTGTGGGAGCGGGTTTACCCGCGAAGAACCCAGCACCGATGGATCAGAACGGCGCCGGACACTCGAACTTCAGGCGCTCGCCGGACACCGGGTGGGTAAAGCTCAGCATCGACGCATGCAGGCACAGCCGCTCATGGGCTGCCAGCGCCTCGGGGTTGGCGTACAGCCGATCCCCCAGCAGCGGATGGCCGATCGACAGCATGTGCACACGCAGCTGGTGCGAGCGCCCGGTGATCGGCGTCAGCTCGACCCGGCAATGATCACCGCAGCGCTCGACGATGCGCCAGAAGGTCAGGGCATGCTTGCCCTGCTCATGGTCGACCACGTGGCGCGGCTTGGTGGGCGGGTCGTAGCGCAGCGGCAGGTCGATGCTGCCGCTGTCCAGCGCCGGCTGGCCCCAGCACAGTGCGGTGTAGGCCTTCTCCGTCTCGCGGTCGTGAAACTGGCGAGACAACTCGCGATGGCTGTCGGCGTCGCGGGCGAGCAGGATGATGCCGGAAGTTTCCCAGTCGAGGCGATGAACGATCAGTGCATCCGGGTAGCCGTTTTCCTGCAGGCGGGTGATCAGGCAGTCCTTGTTGTCCTCGGCACGGCCTGGCACCGACAGCAGCAGGGTCGGTTTGTTGATCACCAGGATGGCGGCGTCTTCGTGAAGGATCTGGATGTTCGACAGCGGCATTGCGGGGTCTCTGTGAAAGCGGGGTAAACCATTGGGGCCACCTTGCGGCCCATCGCCAGCAAGCCGGCTCCTACCGGTTGGGTGTAGGAGCCGGCTTGCCGGCGATGGGCTGCAAAGCAGCCCCAATGATCACAACCCGATGCCGAATCAGCGATCCGGCAGGGTGATGTTCAGTTCCAGAATCGAGCAGCTACCCTGGTTTTCCAGCTCGATGTGCACATCGTCGTTGCCGATGTTCACATACTTGCGGATCACTTCGAGCAGTTCTTTCTGCAGGGCCGGCAGGTAATCCGGCTCGCTGCGCTGGCCGCGCTCATGCGCCACGATGATCTGTAGACGCTCTTTCGCTACCGACGCGCTGGTCTGTTTCTGTCTGCCACGAAAGAAGTCAAAAAGGTTCATGGTTTACTTGCCTCCAAACAGGCGCGCGAAGAATCCTTGCTTCGGCACTTCGATGAACCGCAGGGGCTTTTCTTTGCCCAGCAGGCGGTCGACGGTATCGCTATAAGCCTGGCCGGCATCGCTCTGGTCATCGAGGATGACCGGGATACCCTGGTTGGAAGCCTTGAGCACCGCCTGGGACTCGGGGATTACACCCTTGAGTTTGATCGCCAGGATCTCTTCGACGTCGGCGATGCTCAGCATTTCGCCTTTTTCCACGCGCTCGGGGTGATAGCGGGTGATCAGCAGGTGTTCCTTGATCGGCTCTTCACCGTTCTCGGAGCGGCGCGACTTGCTCGACAGGATGCCCAGCATGCGGTCGGAGTCACGTACCGAGGAAACCTCTGGGTTGGTCACCACGATGGCTTCGTCGGCGAAGTACATGGCCAGGTGCGCGCCTTTCTCGATACCGGCAGGCGAGTCGCAGATGACGAAGTCGAACTGCTCCTTGAGCTCCATCAGCACCTTTTCCACGCCTTCCTGAGTCAGCGCGTCCTTGTCACGGGTCTGGCTGGCAGCCAGCACGTACAGGTTCTCCAGGCGCTTGTCCTTGATCAGGGCCTGCTGCAGGTTGGCTTCGCCGTTTACCACGTTGACGAAGTCGTACACCACGCGGCGTTCGCAGCCCATGATCAGGTCGAGGTTACGCAGGCCCACGTCGAAGTCGACGATGACAGTCTTGTGGCCACGCAGTGCGAGGCCGGTACCGATGGCGGCGCTGGTAGTGGTCTTGCCCACTCCCCCCTTGCCGGAAGTAACCACGAGAATCTTGGCCAAGGTGTTTCACCCCTAAATAAGTCGGGACGCGGGTCCCTGCAAAATACAAAAAACGGCAACGCACAAAATGTTGCCTAAAAATGTCGGCAAGTATCCGTTAAAGACGGGTGATGTTCAACACGTCGCCAGACAGGCTGACCTGCACACCCGAGCCCCACAGCGGGTCGCGGCGCAGGTCTTCGCAAACCTTGTATTGGCCAGCGATCGAGACCATTTCGGCGGTCATTTGCTGGCAGAAGATACGCGCCTTGGTGTTGCCCTTGATACCTGCCAGGGCACGGCCGCGCATGGCGCCGTACACATGGATGTTGCCATCGGCGAGAAGTTCCGCACCTGGGCTGACCGAACCTGTGACCACCAGGTCGCCGCCCTGGGCGTAGATCTGCTGGCCGCCACGCACCGGCGAGGTGACGATGCGGGTCGGGCGCACCTCTGGCTCGGGCGGTGGCGGCGGGGCAGGGGCCGGCTCGGGCTTCTTCACTTCGGGCTCGGGCTCGAGCGGTCGCTCGCGGGCCCCGGACGGCGGCAGCACCGGCAGGTCGATGGCGATCGCCGCGGCGATGTCCTCGATACGGCTGGCACGAATCGCCAGGGTACGCAGGCCATGGTGGCGACAGATGCGCATCAACCCAGGCAGGTCGATCGCCCCTTCGTCGGCCGGCAGCTTGTCCAGCGCCAGCACCAGCGGCGTGTTGCTGAAGAAATTCGGGGCCTGAGCCACTTTCGCCGCCAGCTGGCGATCGAGGGCTTCGAGGTCGTTGCGCCCCAGTTCCAGCACAGTGATGGCGAGCATGCTGCCCTTGAGCTGGAACACGGTGGGGGTGTCGGGTGTGTGGTTTGGGCTCATGGTCTGCATAGACGGCTTGTTGCGAAAAAAGTGCCCTGACTTATAACGATAAGACCGGTTGGCCGCAACCGGCGGCGAACCGATGTAGAATGCGCGCTCTTTGTCTTGCCGGAAGCTTCAATGGAACGCCCGCGTTTTCGACCCTATTTCCTTCACCCGCGATTCTGGGGCCTGTGGCTGGGCCTGGGCCTGCTGTGGCTGGTGGTGCAGCTGCCCTACCGTGCCCTGTTGTGGCTTGGCAGTGCCCTGGGCGCGCTGATGTACCGGGTGGCCGGTGAGCGCCGGCGCATTGCCGCACGCAATCTGGAGCTGTGTTTCCCGGAGTTGTCGGACGACGAACGGCGGCGTCTGCTCAAGGCCAACTTCGCCTCCACCGGCATCGCATTCTTCGAAATGGCCATGAGTTGGTGGTGGCCGAAGGCCAGGCTGGCTCGCCTGGCGCACATCGAGGGGATCGAGCACTTGCAGGCAGCCCAGCAGGCGGGCCAGGGCGCGATCCTGATGGCCGTGCACTTCACCACCCTGGAAATCGGCGCCGCATTGCTCGGCCAGGCGCACACCATTGACGGCATGTACCGCGAGCACGGCAACCCGCTGTTCGACTATATCCAGCGTCGCGGTCGCGAGCGTCACAACCTCGATTCGCTGGCCGTGGAGCGTGAGGATGTGCGCGGGATGCTCAAGTTGCTGCGTTCGGGCCGGGCGATCTGGTACGCACCGGATCAGGACTACGGCGCCAAGCAGAGCCTGTTCGTGCCGCTGTTCGGCATTCCGGCGGCAACCGTGACCGCCACCACCAAGTTCGCCCGCCTGGGCAAGGCGCAGGTCATTCCCTTCACCCAGAAGCGTCTGGAAGATGGCAGCGGCTATCGTCTGGTGGTGCATCCACCGCTGGCCGATTTCCCTGGTGAAAGCGAAGAGGCGGATTGCCTGCGTATCAACCAGTGGGTCGAAAGCGTGCTGCGCGAGTGCCCCGAGCAGTACCTGTGGGCGCACCGACGCTTCAAGTCGCGCCCTGAAGGTGCGCCACGGCTGTACGACAAGAAAAAGCGCTGACCTCCCGTGTGGCCAGTTCCGGCGATTAAGGTCAGAACAGACAGGATGAATCGATGACCTCAACCACAGGCCTGATCCTTTCCGGCGGCGGTGCCCGTGCTGCCTATCAGGTCGGTGTGCTGGCCGGCATCGCCGAGCTGCTGCCACCCGGTGCGCCCAATCCGTTCCCGGTCATCGTCGGCACCTCGGCCGGCGCCATCAACGCCGTGACCTTGGCCAGTGGCGCCACCCGCTTCACCGAGGCGGTGCACCGGCTCACCGCATTCTGGCAGAACCTGCGCAGCCACCTGGTGCTGCGCAGCGACTGGCCTGGCGTCATCCGTCAGGCCAGCCGTTTTGTCGCGCACAACCTGATGGGGCTGGGAGGGCCGGTGCCGGTCGCGCTCCTGGACAACCGACCCCTGCATCGCCTGTTGCAGTCGCACTTGGACCTGGATGGCATCGGCCATGCCCTGGCCAGCGAACAGCTGCGCGCCGTGGCGGTCACCGCTTTCGGCTACGAGTCAGGGCAGGCGGTGACCTTCTACCAGGCCCGTAGCACCATCGAGTCGTGGTTGCGTCATCGACGCATCGGTGTGCCCACGCCCCTGACCATTGAGCATCTGCTCGCCAGCGCGTCTATCCCGTTGCTGTTCGCGCCGGTAAGGCTGGGGGACGAATACTTCGGTGATGGAGCGGTACGTCAGTCCGCCCCTATCAGCCCGGCCCTGCACCTGGGCGCCAGCCGGGTGCTGGTGGTGGGGGTCAGCGGCAACCCCCAGCGGCCGGCACCGCCCCTGCCGACCCAGCGCGTGTTCAGTGGCCAGCAGCCCAGCTTGGCGCAGATCGGCGGGCACATGCTCAACAGCACGTTCATCGACAGCCTGGAAGACGATATCGAGCTGCTCCAGCGCCTCAATTACCTGAGCCGCCTGTTGCCGGCCCACCTGGACGCGCGGCGCCTGGGCCTGGCGCCGATCGATGTGCTGGTGGTGGCGCCCAGCCAGCCGCTGGACGAGATCGCAGCGCGGCATCGGCGTGAACTGCCTGCGGCTTTGCGGCTGTTCCTGCGCGGGCCGGGCGCGACCCGGACCAGCGGAGCGGGGGTGTTGAGTTATCTGCTGTTCGAGGCCAGTTACTGCAGTGAACTGATCGAACTCGGGCGGCGGGATGCGCTGGCCAAGAGCAAGGAACTGCGCCAGTTCCTCAACCTCTGAGCCATCGCGGCCGGCTTGCCGGCGATCGGGCCGCACGCGGCCCCTGCTCTGTCACTCCGCTATCTGCAGCTTGCGCGCCTGGGTATACACATACCGCACCTTTTCGTACTCGAACGGCGAGTTCAGCTGGCCATAGCGGAATTGGGTGGTGTAGCGCTTGTCCACCACACGCAGTGCCAGGATTTCCGGGTGGTCCGTACTGGCCTCGGCAACGTTCAGGTAGTTGGCCGCCTGCTCGCCAACGTAGTCCACTACCTGCCCCGTGGTGTCGCGCAGGTTCGAAGGCCCGAGGATCGGCAGCATGATGTAAGGCCCGTCAGGCACGCCATAGAACCCCAGGGTCTGGCCGAAGTCTTCGCTCTGACGCGGCAGGCCCATCTTGGTTGCCGGGTCCCACAGCCCGCCGACGCCGATGATGGTGTTGAACATCAGCCGCGCGGTGATCTGCGCCGAGCGCTTGACCTTCAGCTGCAGCACGCTGTTGGCCAGGTTCGGCACATCACCCAGGTTGTTGAAAAAGTTGCTCACGCCGGTACGCACGAAGCTTGGGGTGACGTAGCGGTACCCGTCGACCAGCGGCAACAGCACCCATTGGTCGAAGCGGTAGTTGAAGTGGTAGATGCGCCGGTTGATCGACTCCAGCGGGTCATAGATGTTCAAGGCTTCCAGGGTCGAGCGCTCGAATTCGCGCTGATCGAGCCCAGGGTTGAATTTCAGTTCGCGCAGCGGGTCGAGGAAACCATCGGACTCGGGGGTCACGACCGGGTCGGCCTCGATCACGCTGGCGCGCGGCGCGCGCTCTGCCGCCAGGGTGTTGCCAGCAGCGAGGAGGGCGCAGACAAGCAGCAATTTCTTAACCACGGAAGAACTCCAGCATGGCGTCGCTGTTGACGCGGTAGTTGAGGTTGCCGCAATGGCCGCCATGGGGGTAAAGGGTCAGGCGATCACCGAACACCCTGCGCAGGAAACCGATATCGCCTGGGCCGAGGATGACATCGTCGGCATTGTGCATCACCGCGATCTTATCGTTGTTGCGCAGGTAGTCTTCCAGGGCATAGAGGCTGGCCTGGTCGATCAGTTGCAGGATGCTGCCGCCGTCGGTGCGTGCCCGCCACATGGGAATGACCTGCTCGGTCAGGTAGCAGTCGAAGTCGCATTGCAAGGCGCGCTTGAAGAACGGCGTCAGGCTGCTGCCCTCGGTGATCGGGAACTTCGGCGGAATGATCAGGCCACGGCGGTTGATCAGGTCGGAGGTGAAGGCGATGTCGGCTGCCGAGAAACGGAACGAGGTGCCGATCAGCATGGCCATCTGTTCGTTGGACAAGTGCTGGCGTGACTGCTGGAAGTCGTACAGCAGGGCATCGTTGAGGTCGATGTAGCCTTTTTCCTGGAAGTAGCGGGTGAGCTTTTTCAGCATCAGTTCATAGAATGTGGTGCTGCGGTTGATGCCTTTGACCTGGGTCTGCACCAGTTTGTCCAGGTTGTTGATCGAGGTATACAAGTTGACCGGCGGGTTGAGCAGCAGCACGCGCTTGAAGTTGAAGCTGCGGCGGGTTTCGTCGAGGTGGCTGACGAACGCTGCGTCCAGTGCACCGAGGCTGTAGCCGGTGAGGTAGAAGTCCTTCACTGGCAGGCGCGGGTGCTGCGCACGTACCGCCTGCATGACCCGGTACATGTCCTCGGCGTCCTCCTGGCTGACGCCCGGTGTGGCGAAGCGCGAGGCGGCGCTCATGAAGTCCCAGCTGGTGGGCGACGACAGTTGCACCACATGGAAGCCGGCTTGGTAGAACAACTTCTTCAAGTACTCGTTGATGCTGCTGGAGTAGGGCGCGCCGGTGCCGGCGATGATGAAGATCAGCGGCGCTTCGCGGTCCTGGCGGGCCAGGCGGTACTTGAGTTTCTTCACCGACCAGAAGTTGTCGGGCAAGGTGAATTCGCGCTCGGGGCGCAGGTTCAGGCTGTAATCGGCCTGGTTGATGTCATCGTCGCTGGGCAAGGCCGGGCGCTGCTCGGGCGGCGTGGTGGCGATGGTGGCCTCGAACGGGTTGGTCAAGGGGTAGCCGTAGCTCGCGGCGTCAATATCACGCGCCGACGCGGCCACAGCCATGAGCAGGCCGCAGAGCAGGGCGGCAAGGCGCAAAGGTCGAAGCATGTGTTCCCCCAGAAAAGCGCAAGGTAATTCGGTACGCAGGCTAGGACCACGTTATCCGGGGCAAAGTTGCCCGGTGCGGTGGTCTTTGTCGCCCCAGATGTTATGGCGATGCAGGTTCTGTGCACCTTAGCTGTCGGGATGTGATTTTGCCTTAGTCCTAGGCCTGGGCGATCATGAAGACCCTCGATTACCGCTATTGGAGAACTGGATGTCTCGTTCGTTGCCGGCCATTGTGCTGCTCACGGCGCTGGCCTTGTGGCTGGCTGCAAGCTACGGCGTGCGCTATGGGTTGATGGAAGACAGCCAATGGGTCGGGCTGTGCACGGCGCCTGGCGAGTACTGGCAGTGCCAGGCGCGCGCGTTGCTGGGGTTGGGGATCCATTACCAGCTACTGGCCTGGGCCGGGCTGGGCCTGGCGTTGCTCGCCCAGGTGGTGCCGGGCAGGGCGGGCTGGTGGTTG
Source organism: Pseudomonas taiwanensis DSM 21245 (assembly GCF_000425785.1). Lineage (GTDB taxonomy): Bacteria > Pseudomonadota > Gammaproteobacteria > Pseudomonadales > Pseudomonadaceae > Aquipseudomonas > Aquipseudomonas taiwanensis. Next base: position 66,367 of record NZ_AUEC01000013.1, on the reverse strand, counting down.
GCGGTGCTGGCACTGCTGTTCGGCATTCCGGCTTTGGTGTTGTATACCGCCAGCATGGCGGTGTTCGCCGTGGTTTTGGCCGGGTTGCGGTTGGTACGGCGGGGTAGGGATTGAGATGCGCAAGGGTTGAATGCCAAGGTGGGCTGCAGTTTCACGCCTTCCTAAGCCGCAGGCTGCGCCACAACGCGCCCACCATCAGCACACTCACCACCGCCCAGCTCCAGGCCTGCTGGTTTTCAAGCCCTTCCCTGAACAGCTGCGGCGCCACGCCAGCACCCACGATCAACGCCAGCAAGGCCGCTTCCGCCCGCGCCGTTGCCACTGGCCGCAGCAGGTACACCACCGCCGGCAAAGCCAGCGCGGCGGTGGGGAAACTGCGGTAGCGTGGGTCGAACACCATCGCCAGCATGCTGACCGCCGCTGCGAAACCTCCAGCGAGCAACAGCCATCCGGCGCGCGCCTGCAACCAGGCGAACAGCCGCGCTCGCCAGCCTTCGTGGCGCGTCAGCGCCAGCACACCGTGCACCAGCACCAGCAGGTTCAGCGCAGCCAGCAGTAAAGCCCACACCCATTCACCGGCAAACCGAGCATGGGTGCGCATCAGCTCGCCCCACAGCCCCAGGCAGGCTGCACCAAACGCAGCCAGTAGCGGCAGCAGAAAAGCCGCCTCAGGCGTCGCAGGGCGCCCGGCCAGCAGTAGCAGGGCCGCCATCAGCATCCCGCAAGCCAATAGCCACTGCGGCCAATAGGGCAGGTTGCTCACGGGCCCTTCCAGCACGCCTTTGTCCTGCCGGTCGGCGTCGTAAAGCCCCCAGTAACCTCCCACCGCGCCCTCGCTGGCGCGCTTCCAGGGCTGGTCGAAGGCCTCGATGAGGTTGTAATCCCAGCCGTTTGCCTCAGCCATGGCGACGAAACCGCGGATGAAGCGTGCTTCGTTGACCCGGCTGGGCACGGCGGTTTCCCGTTGGCGGCCTTCGCTGGGCCAGCCGGTTTCGCCTATCAGGATGTTCTTGGGGGCGAAGCGGTTGCCGAACACGCGGCGTACCTCGGCAACATGGGCCAGGGCATCGTCTATGCCGCGTGGGTCATCTTCCCAATAGGGCAGCAGGTGAATGGTCAGGAAGTCCACTGCAGGTGCCACCTGTGGATGCTGTAGCCAGAACTCCCAGACATCGGCGTAGGTCACCGGCACCTTGACCTGGGCCTTGACCTTGGCGATCAACCCCGCAAGCCGTTCACCGGTGACCTCCTTGCGCAGCAGCGCCTCGTTGCCGACGATCACCGCGCTGACCACATCGGGGTTGGCGTTGGCCGCCGCGATGAGCAAGTCCACCTCCTTTTCGGTGTCCACCGGATTGGCGTTGACCCAGGCCCCAAGCATCACCTTCAGGCCGTGTTTGCGGGCCAGTGCAGGAATGGCTTCAAGACCGGTCATGGAATAGGTGCGGATGCACTTGAATCGTTCAGCCAGCAGCGCCAGGTCGGCGTCCATCCGCGCCGGGCGCAGGCGAAATGGCTGGTCGAAAGGGGACTGGTCCTTGTCGAAAGGGGTGTACGAGGCGCACTGCAGCTTGTGCGTGGGGCTCGCCGCATCGGCCAGGTGCACCGGCTTGCCAAGCCCGTACCAGAGCGCCCCAAGCCCGATGAGGGCCAGCAGGCAGGCAAGCAGGTATACAGGCAGCGTCCAGCGGGCAGCAGTGGGCATCAGGCGGTCCATCGTCAGGCACAAAAGGATAGATAGTAGCCTGGCGCCAATGCTTTGGCATGCAAGGATCGCGCAGAGCGGTGCAGAGATATGGCGCTAATGGCGAAGTGCTGTCGCATATGGTTCGGGTAAAGGTCGCAGATGGAGCAGGGGTGCCTGTGTGGCAGGCAGATGATGCAATCTCCAAGACCTGACGAGGGAATGCTTTGATGGCTACTTTTACAAAAATGCGTCGTTTCCTGGGCGTGGGCACCGCCATGGTATTGGCCATGAGCGCGGCTCAGGCAATGGCCAAAGAAGTCAGCATCGGTTACGTGGATGGGTGGGCCGACAGCGTGGCTACAACCAACGTGGCCGCCGAAGTGATCAAGCAAAAACTCGGCTATGACGTGAAGCTGCAGGCCGTGGCCACTGGCATCATGTGGCAGGGCGTGGCCACCGGTAAGCTCGATGCCATGCTGTCGGCCTGGTTGCCGGTGACCCATGGCGAATACTGGGCCAAGAACAAGGACAACGTGGTCGACTATGGCCCGAACTTCAAGGATGCCAAGATCGGCCTGATCGTCCCCGAGTACGTCAAGGCGGTGAGCATTGGCGACCTCAAGACCGATACTTCCTTCAAGCAGAAAATCGTCGGCATCGACGCCGGCTCCGGTGTGATGCTCAAGACCGACCAGGCCATCAAGGACTACGACCTGACCGGTTACAAGTTGCAGGCCAGTTCGGGCGCGGCGATGACCGCGGAACTGGGCCGTGCCTATGCCAAGCAGCAGTCCATCGCCGTGACTGGTTGGGTGCCGCACTGGATGTTCGCCAAGTGGAAGCTGAAGTTCCTTGAAGATCCGAAAGGCGTCTACGGCGCTGCCGAGACCGTCAACAGCATTGGCAGCAAGGAACTGGCCACCAAGGCACCGGAAGTGGCGGAGTTCCTGAAGAAGTTCAGCTGGCAGTCCAAGGACGAGATCGGCGAGGTGATGCTGGCGATCCAGGAAGGGGCCAAGCCTGAGGCAGCGGCCAAGGATTGGGTCGCCAAGCACCCAGAGCGGGTCAAGGAGTGGACTGGCAAGTAATCACGGGTAGGGGGAGGTGCTTGCCGTTGATCCTTGAGCGCCTGTGAGATCGAGCGCCGCCCGCGCGGCGCATCGCGAGCAAAGCTCGCTCCTGCGTTTGTTTCGGGCCAATCGCTCGTGTGGGTCTGCGCGCAATGACAGACCTCCCTGGCCGTGAACCCACGTAGGAGCGAGCCTTGCTGGCGATGCGCCGCGCGGGCGGCGCTCTATCTACGTGCCTGTGCAAGACCCAAGACCAGCACAGCTTTTTTACGGATTCTGTAAAACACCGTTGCATCTAAGACTAAGGTCGTCTGGTTGGTGTCCAAAGGCAGCATAAAGTAAGGGTGTGGGTTCCATCCCCTATCTGTGCTGCTAGGACAAAAACAATGAACGACAGCATTTACCTCTCGATACAAAACAGCCCGCGGTTCAAGGAGCTGGTCACCAAACGCGAACGGTTTGCCTGGGTTCTCTCGGCAATCATGCTCGGCCTGTACTGCGCTTTCATCCTTCTGATCGCCTACGGTCCTCAGATTCTGGGCGCCAAGCTCAGCCCTGAGTCGTCGATCACCTGGGGCATTCCCCTGGGCGTCGGTCTGATCGTCTCGGCATTCGTCCTCACCGCCATCTACGTTCGCCGCGCCAACGGCGAGTTCGATGAGCTGAACAAGGCCATCCTGAAGGAGGCGCAACAATGATTCGCCACGCCAAAGCCTTGGCCGTACTGGCCTGCGGTGCTTTCGCACCCGCCGTGTGGGCTGCCGATGCCCTGACCGGCGAGGTGCAGAAACAGCCGCTGAACGTGTCGGCGATCGCCATGTTCGTGGCCTTCGTCGCTTTCACCCTGGGCATCACCTACTGGGCCTCCAAACGCAACAAGTCGGCGGCGGACTACTACGCTGCCGGCGGCAAGATCACAGGCTTCCAGAACGGCCTGGCGATCGCCGGCGACTACATGTCGGCAGCCTCGTTCCTGGGTATTTCCGCGCTGGTGTTCACCTCTGGCTACGATGGCCTGATCTACTCGATCGGTTTCCTCGTCGGCTGGCCGATCATCCTGTTCCTGATCGCCGAGCGGCTGCGTAACTTGGGCAAGTACACCTTTGCCGACGTGGCTTCTTACCGCCTCGGGCAGAAGGAGATCCGCACCCTGTCGGCATCCGGTTCGCTGGTGGTGGTGGCGTTCTACCTGATTGCGCAGATGGTCGGCGCGGGCAAGCTGATCGAGCTGCTGTTCGGCCTGGACTACCACGTCGCGGTCATCTTGGTGGGTATCCTGATGTGCCTGTACGTGCTGTTCGGCGGCATGCTGGCCACCACTTGGGTACAGATCATCAAGGCCGTGCTGCTGCTGTCCGGTGCCAGCTTCATGGCGCTGATGGTGATGAAGCACGTGGGCTTCGACTTCAACACCCTGTTCTCCGAAGCGATCAAGGTGCACAGCAAAGGCGAGGCGATCATGAGCCCTGGCGGCCTGGTCAAGGACCCGATCTCGGCGTTCTCCCTGGGCCTGGCGCTGATGTTCGGTACCGCTGGCCTGCCGCATATCCTGATGCGCTTCTTTACCGTCAGTGACGCCAAGGAAGCTCGCAAGAGCGTGCTGTATGCCACTGGCTTCATCGGTTACTTCTACATCCTGACCTTCATCATCGGCTTCGGCGCGATCCTGCTGGTCAGCACCAACCCAGACTTCAAGGACGCCGCTGGCGCCCTGATCGGCGGCAACAACATGGCGGCGGTGCACCTGGCCGATGCCGTGGGTGGCAGTGTGTTCCTCGGCTTCATCTCGGCGGTGGCCTTCGCCACCATCCTGGCGGTGGTCGCCGGCCTGACCCTGGCCGGTGCCTCGGCGGTGTCCCATGACCTTTACGCCAGCGTCTGGCGCAAGGGCAAGGCCAACGACAAGGACGAGATCCGCGTGTCGAAGATCACCACCATCGCCCTGGGCGTGCTGGCGATCGGTCTGGGTATTCTGTTCGAGAAGCAGAACATCGCCTTCATGGTCGGCCTGGCCTTCTCCATCGCCGCCAGCTGCAACTTCCCAGTGCTGCTGCTCTCGATGTACTGGAAGAAGCTGACCACCCGTGGCGCCATGATCGGCGGCTGGCTGGGGCTGGTCAGCGCGGTGACGCTGATGATCCTCGGCCCTACCATCTGGGTGCAGATCCTCGGCCACGAAAAACCGGTCTACCCGTACGAGTACCCGGCGCTGTTCTCGATGCTGATCGCCTTCGTCGGTATCTGGTTCTTCTCGGTCACCGACAAGTCCAAGGCCGCCGAAGACGAGCGTGCGCTGTTCTTCCCGCAGTTCGTTCGTTCGCAAACGGGCCTGGGGGCTTCTGGCGCTGTGTCCCACTAAACACTGAAGATGTAAAAAAACCGCGATACGGGGCGACCCGTATCGCGGTTTTTTCGTACCAGGCCGGCTAGATCATGCCCAGTAGCAATAGCACCAGCAGAATCACCAGCACCACGCCGATGATGCCGGAAGGGCCATAGCCCCAACTGCGCGAGTGTGGAAAGACCGGTAAGCCACCAATCAAGAGCAGGATCAGGATGATGATGAGGATCGTGGTCATAACGGAGTCCTTGGGTAGTTGAAGGGCAAGGGCCTCGGACTGCTGGCCTCTTGCTAATTCGGACTGGTGGGCGAGGGGAAAGATTCCATTTTTGTGTGTTCGGCCCCACGCACCCATCGTCGGCAGGCTGACTGCTGCGGGCGATGGGCCCCCATTCACTACCCTGATTAACCCTGCCTGCCACCCACGCCTTGATTAGACTCGTCTCATCACCTGTCAGAACAAGGCCTGCCACCATGCAAAACCGCATCATGATCACCGGCGCCGGTTCCGGCCTCGGCCGCGAGATCGCCCTGCGCTGGGCGCGCGAGGGCTGGCGCCTGGCGCTGGCCGACGTCAACGAAGCCGGCCTGCGCGAAACCCTCGAACTGTGCCGCGCGGTCGGTGGCGACGGCTTCGTGCAACGTTGCGACGTGCGCGACTACAGCCAGCTCACCGCCCTGGCCCAGGCTTGCGACGAGAAACTCGGCGGTATCGATGTCATCGTCAACAATGCCGGTGTCGCCTCGGGTGGCTTCTTCGCCGAGCTGTCGCTGGAGGACTGGGACTGGCAGATCGCGGTCAACCTGATGGGCGTGGTCAAGGGGTGCAAGGCATTCCTGCCGCTGCTCGAACGCAGCAGGGGGCGCATCATCAACATCGCCTCCATGGCTGCGTTGATGCAGGGGCCGGGCATGAGCAACTACAACGTGGCCAAGGCCGGTGTGTTAGCGCTTTCGGAGAGTCTGCTGGTCGAACTGCGCCAGGTCGAGGTGGCGGTTCATGTGGTATGTCCGTCGTTCTTCCAGACCAACCTGCTCGATTCTTTCCGTGGGCCGGACCCGGCCATGAAGGCCCAGGTCGGCAAGCTGCTGGAAGGCTCGCCGATCAGCGCCGCCCAGATTGCCGAGCATATCCATCGGCAGGTGGCAGCCGGGGAATTCCTGATCCTGCCTCACGAAGCGGGCCGCCAGGCCTGGCAACTCAAACGCCAGGCCCCGGAGCGGCTGTATGACGAGATGGCGGAAATGGCGGTGAAGATGCGAGCCAAGGCTCAAAGCCGCTGACCGTGAGGGTTGTCTGTAGGGCGATTTACCACATCGTGTAGGGTTGTTCTGAATTTCGGTCAAGGCGTTGAGTAGCCTAATGTGCCCGATGCAGTCTCCAGTTTTCCCTGTCGCTGGAGGATCGGAGCATGTTGGTCATTACGCGTGAAATCGGCGAGGTCATCACCATCGGTGACGACATTCGGATCAAGGTGGTGGAGGTACGGGACCACGTGGTGCGCATGGGCGTGGATGCACCGCGTGAAGTGGCGGTGCACCGCAGTGAGGTCTATAAGCGCATCAAGGCCGGCGAGCAACCCAAGCTGCACACGCTTTGACGGTCAGTCGAGCAATTCCCGTGGCACATCGTGGCGGGCCAGCAGCTGGCACTGCTGGCTCTCGGGATCGAAGAGAATGAACGCCTGCCCTTTGGCCAGCGCTTGGCGCACCCGCAGCACGCGGGTTTCCAGCGGGGTATCGTCACCGTTGTCGGTGCCGTCGCGGGTCACGAAGTCTTCGATCAGGCGGGTCAGTGTGTCGGCTTGCAGTTGGTCGTAGGGGATCAGCATGTCAGGTGCGTTTCCAGGAGCGTAGGTACGGACATGCTACGCGAAACCTCAGGAAGTGGGGGCCGCGGTGCGGCCCATCGCGACGCAAGGCCGCCCCACTTCAACCTTTGTTGCCGATCAGGCTGTCCACCGCGGGCACCCGGGTGTCGCTCTCCATTTGCGCATCGTGCTCCAGTTGGTGGCTGAAGCGCTCGAGCGAGGTATTGGCCGGCTGCGAGTCGCTGGCGAACACCGGCGGACTGAGCAGGTAGCCCGACAACAAGCGGCTGAGCGCGGCCAGGCTGTCGATATGGGTGCGCTCATAGCCGTGGGTGGCGTCACAGCCGAAGGCCACCAGCGCGGTGCGGATATCGTGCCCGGCGGTGACTGCCGAATGGGCGTCGCTGAAGTAGTAGCGGAACACATCGCGCCGCACCGGCAGGCATTGGTCTCCGGCCAGTTTCAGCAGATGGCGCGACAGATGGTAGTCGTAGGGACCGGAGGAGTCCTGCATGGCGACGCTTACCGCATGCTCGCTCGATGCCTGGCCGGGCGCGACTGGCGCGATGTCGATGCCGACGAATTCGCTCACGTCCCAGGGCAGGGCGGCGGCGGCGCCGGAGCCGGTTTCCTCAGTGATGGTGAACAGCGGATGGCAGTCGATCAGCGGCTGTCGTCCACTGTCGACCACCGCCTTGAGGGCGGTCAGCAAGGCCGCCACGCCGGCCTTGTCATCCAGGTGGCGGGCGCTGATATGGCCACTTTCGGTAAACTCCGGCAGTGGGTCGAAGGCAACGAAATCACCGATGGCCAGGCCCAGCGCCTCGCAGTCGGCCCGTGTGGCGCAATAGGCATCCAGACGCACCTCGACGTGTTCCCAGCTCACGGGCATCTGGTCGATGGCGGTGTTGAAGGCGTGACCGCTGGCCATCAGCGGCAGCACGCTGCCGCGGTAGACACCGGTGTCGGTGAACACACTGACCCGGCTGCCTTCGGCGAACCGGCTGGACCAGCAACCCACGGGCGCCAAGGCCAGGCGGCCGTTGTCCTGCAGTTGCCGCACGCTGGCGCCGATGGTGTCCAGATGCGCCGAGACGGCGCGGTCGGGGGAGTTCTGCCGGCCCTTGAGGGTGGCACGGATGGTGCCGCGTCGGGTCAGCTCGTAGGGGATGCCCAGTTCATCCAGGCGTTCGGCCACGTAGCGCACGATGGTGTCGGTGAATCCGGTGGGGCTGGGGATGGCAAGCATCTCCAGCAGCACACGCTTGAGGTAGTCCAGATCGGGTTCGGGCATGTGCACTCCTCTGATCGTTGTATGGGCCATGCCGGCTTCTTCACCGGTAAACCCGCTCCCACAGGTTCAGGGCAGGAGCGGAGAGGCCGGCACAGGCGCTGAAATTCATCCACTCAGGCTAGGCTCTGTACGAACAGCCTTGATACTCGGTGATGCTGCGTTGAAAACAGCCTCGCAATGCTCATTTACAACCCGTAAACGCCGCTTCCTCGGCTGTTTTCGCCTTGCCTGACCTTCGTCTCGAGACGTTTCATGAAGACCCTAATGGCCGGCTATGCGGAAACAGCAAGTCGACGAAGCGTTCGGCAGTGGGTTGCGGTTCATGGTTGGCCAGGCCAACCCGCTCGTTGGCCTCGATGATCACGTAGTCCGGCTGCGCGGCATCGCGCACCATAAGGTCAAGGCCAACCACCGGAATCTCCAGCGCGCGGGCAGCCCGCACGGCCGCATCGGCCAGCACCGGGTGCAGGCGTTCGGTCACATCCTCCAGGGTGCCGCCTGTGTGCAGGTTGGCGGTGCGACGCACAGCCAGGCGCTGGCCGGCAGGCAGCACACTGGCGTAGTCCAGGCCTGCGTCGCGCAAGGTGCGCTCGGTTTCATCGTCCATGGGAATACGGCTTTCGCCACCGGTAGCGGCCTGGCGACGGCGGCTCTGGGCGTCGATCAGCTGCTTGACGCTGTGCTTGCCGTCGCCGATCACCTGGGCCGGATGACGAATGGCCGCCGCGACCACTTCATGGCCAATCACTACGATGCGCAGGTCGTGGCCGGGGTGGAAGCTTTCCAGCAGCACGCGGCTGTCGAAGCGGCGGGCTTGGTCTACAGCCTGGCAAACCTCGTCGTAGGTGGTCAGGTTGACCGCCACCCCTTGGCCTTGCTCGCCATCGACCGGCTTGACCACCACCGCCCCATGCTCTTCGAGAAACGCCAGGTTGTCGTCGGCGTTGCCAGCCAGCTGCTGCACCGGCACCTGCAATCCGGCAGCGTGCAGCGCCTGGCGGGTGAGGCACTTGTCCTGGCAGAGGGTCATGCTCAGCGCGCTGGTGAGGTCGCTCAGCGACTCGCGACAACGCACCCGCCGCCCGCCCAGGCTAAGGGTGAACAGCCCATGGGCGGCATCGTCCACCTGCACCTCGATGCCGCGTCGGTAGGCTTCATCGACGATGATCCGGGCATAGGGGTTGAGCTCGGCCTCGGGGCCGGGGCCTAGGAACAGTTGCTGGTTGATGCCGTTCTTGCGTTTGACCGCGAAGGTTGGCAGGTTGCGGAACCCAAGCTTCTGGTAAAGGCGCTTGGCCTGACGGTTGTCGTGCAACACCGACAGGTCAAGGTAGGCCAGGCCACGGCTCATGAAGTGCTCGATCAGGTGACGCACCAGGACTTCGCCGACGCCTGGACGGCTGCACTGCGGGTCAACCGCCAGGCACCACAGGCTGCTGCCCAATTCCGGGTCGTCGAAGGCCTTGGCATGGTTCAGGCCCATCACGCTGCCAATCACCGCACCACTGTCTTCATCTTCGGCCAGCCAGTAGACCGGCCCGCCCAGGTGGCGCGGCGTCAGTCGCTCGGCCTGGATCGGCAGCATGCCTCGCGCCTGGTACAGGCCGTTGATGGCCTGCCAGTCAGTTTCGCTTTGCGCCCGGCGGATACGAAACCCGCGGAATACCCGCTGTGCCGGACGGTAGTCGGTAAACCACAGACGCAGGGTGTCGGAAGGGTCGAGGAACAGATGCTGCGGCGCCTGGGCCAGCACTTGCTGGGGCGCGGCCACGTACAACGCGATATCGCGCTCGCCGGGGCGCTCCTCCTGCAGCGCCTCGGCAAGGCTCGGGGCATCCGGGAAGGTGTGGCCGATCAGCAGGCGGCCCCAGCCGCAGTGCAGTGCCCGGGGCTGGTCGTGGGGTTCGCTGCCGTCACCGGCCAGGCGCGCCTGCAGGCGCTCATAGGACGGCGACTGGCCACGCAGCAGGCGCTGACCGTAAGCGATTTCGTGAGCTTTCATCGGTCAGATTCCTTGTTCGCTGAGCCACAGGTTCAGGGCTGCCAGTTGCCACAGCTTGGAGCCACGCAGCGGGGTCAGTTGGCCGTGAGGGTTACTCAGCAGGCGGTCGAGCATGGCAGGGTTGAACAGTCCACGGTCCTGGCTGGGGTCAGTCAGCAGTTCGCGCACCCAGTCCAAGGTCGCGCCTTGCAAATGCTTGAGGCCCGGTACGGGAAAGTAACCTTTCTTGCGGTCGATCACCTCATGGGGGATAACTCGCCGCGCGGCATGCTTGAGCACGTGCTTGCCGCCATCGGGCAGCTTGAAACGGGCCGGAATGCGCGCCGAAAGCTCGACCAGACGGTAATCCAGGAACGGCGTTCGGGCTTCCAGGCCCCAGGCCATGGTCATGTTGTCGACGCGCTTGACCGGGTCGTCCACCAGCATCACCGTGCTGTCCAGGCGCAGGGCCTTGTCGACGGCATCGGCGGCACCCGGCCGGGCGAAGTGTTCACGCACGTAGTCGCCGGCAACGTCGGTTTCCAGCAACCAGGGGGCCTGTACCGTGTCGCGATACTCGGCATGGCTGCGATCGAAGAACGCGTCGCGGTAGGCGCTGTAAGGATCCTGGGCGCCCTCCAGCTGCGGGTACCAATGGTAGCCGGCGAACAGCTCGTCGGCGCCCTGGCCGCTCTGCACGCCCTTGCAGTGCTTGGCCACTTCGCGCGACAGCAGGTAGAAAGCGATGCAGTCGTGGCTGACCATCGGTTCGCTCATGGCACGGAAGGCGGCCGGCAACTGCTCGATGATTTCCTGTTCGGCGATGCGCAGCTTGTGGTGTCGTGTGCCGTAGTGCTTGGCAATCAGGTCGGAGTACTGGAACTCGTCGCCGCGCTCGCCGCCTGCGTCCTCGAAACCGATGGAGAAGGTCGACAGGTCGTCCACGCCGACTTCACGCAGCAGGCCGACCAGCAGGCTGGAGTCGACCCCACCGGAAAGCAGCACTCCGACATCCACCGCGGCGCGTTGGCGAATGGCCACCGCCTCGCGGGTGGCATCGAGCACCCGGGTGGTCCAGCCTTCAAGGTCGAGCTCCCGCTCATTCAGGTTCGGCCCATAGTGCAGCTGCCACCAGGTCTGGCGCTCGACTTCGCCATGGCGGTCGATACGCATCCAGGTGCCCGGTTCCAGTTTCTGCACGTTGGCCAGCAGTGTGCGTGGCGCCGGCACCACGGCGTGGAAGTTCAGGTAGTGGTTGAGGGCGACCGGGTCGATCATCGGATCGATGTCGCCGCCCTTGAGCAGCGCAGGCAGCGTCGACGCGAAGCGCAGGCGCTCACCGTTGCGAGACAGGTACAGCGGCTTGACGCCCAGACGGTCGCGGGCCAGGAACAGGCGCTGCTGATCGCGCTCCCAGATAGCCAGGGCGAACATCCCGTTGAGCTTGGGCAGCAAGGCGGCGCCCCAGGCGTGATAGCCCTTGAGCAGCACCTCGGTGTCGCCGTCGGACCAGAAGGTGTAGCCCAGGTCCTGCAGCTCTTGGCGCAACTCGGGGAAGTTGTAGATGGCGCCGTTGAACGCCAGCGACAGCCCCAGGGTGTTGTCGACCATCGGCTGGGCCGAGCCATCGGACAGGTCCATGATCTTCAGCCGACGGTGGCCGAGGGCGATCGGGCCTTGGCTATGGAAACCCCAGGCATCGGGGCCTCGGGGCGCCAGGTGATGAGTGATGCGCTCTACCGCGGCCAGGTCGGCCGGGCGAGGGGCTTGGTCGAGGGGGGTGAAACGTAACTCTCCTGCTAATCCGCACATAGGTCCTTACCGGTTTTTCCGTTGGGGAATCAGTGCCCTGTGAAGGGCGTGTACCAGAAACTGACCGGAGGGGATTGTGAGAGTTTTAGAACGATCTGTTATATGCAGCCCGCTGCGCTTACACACCGCGCCAGAAGCGAGCCGTGCTCGCGATACGCCGCGCGGGTCGCGCCCGATCCCACAGACGCACCCCATCGATCGGCAACCCGCCCATCACGTTCCCCGAATCAACCGGCGCAACGCGAACCGATTCGGATGACAGGCCTGTGCCACTGCCTGTGGCACTGGCAATGGCTCACCGCTTGCCCAAGCCGCCACCAGTTCCCCGCAAAGCGGCGCGGTAATCAGCCCGCGCGACCCATGCCCGCTGTTCACGTACAGCCCTTCGACCCACGGACACGGCACGTCCGGCACCTGCCGCGCATCCTTGCCCAGCACCGCGTAGGCCTCGTTGAACGCCTGCGGCTCGGCCACAGGCCCGACGATCGGCAGGTAATCCGGGCTGGTACAGCGGAACGCGGCTCGCCCCTGCAGCTGCGCGGGGTCGAGGTCGGCGGTAGCCAGACGTTGGGCCAGATCCACGGAGATCTCATCCAACAGCGCCAGGTTGCCTTGGTGCTCGGCCAGGGTCGGCGCCAGGTCCTGGTTATGGAAATCGAAACTGGCGCCCAAGGTGTGTTCGTCGCTACGCGGCGGTGCCACGTAGCCCTCGGCACACACGACCGTGCGCAGCGCTCGGCTGCTGTCGGTCGCCGGCAGGCGAGTGATCTGCCCCCTGATACGCTTGAGCGGCAGCCCGGCGCAGGGCTCGAAGCGACGCACGTCAGCAGCACCGGCCAACACCACCACTGGCGCGCTGGCCAGCAGGCGTTCGCCATTCCAGGCCTGCCACAGGCCATTGGTCTTGCGCAGCTCGATCACCTCATGATGCGTCAACACGCGAATGCCGGGGTGCTGCAACTGTGCCTGGCACAGCGCGGGGGGGTGTACCCAACCGCCTTCCGGATAGAACAACCCGCCCGCTGGCAGCGCGACGCCGGCAACCGCCTCGGCTTCGGCGCGCTCAAGGCTGTGCAGCAGGCTGCTGTCGAAGGCGTCGGCGAGTTTCTGCTGGCGCTCGGCCTCCTTGGCGTCGAACGCCAATTGCAAAACCCCACAGCTGTCCCACGCCTCGCCGCGTTGCAGGCGCTCCAGTTGTCGCCGGGTGTAACCGAAGCCAGAGAGGATCATCTGCGACAGGGCGGTGCCGTGGGCGGACAGTTTCAGGTACAGCACCCCTTGGGGGTTTCCGGAAGCTTCCCGGGCCGCGGCATCGTGGCGTTCCAGCACCGTGACCTGCCAGCCGCGGGCGGCGAGGCTGGCGGCGCTGGCACTGCCGGCCAGCCCCGCGCCGATCACCAGCGCCTCGCGCGGGCCGTCGATAGCCGGTGGTCGGGCATACCAGGGTGGGGTTTGCGTGCTTGCCGCGAGGCCGCCGAATTCGCCGCTCATCACTTCCCATTTCTTGCCGATGCCGGGCACCTTCTTCATGGCGAAGCCCGCTTCCACCAGCCCACGGCGTACCCAGCCGGTGGTGGTGAAGGTGCCCAGCGTGGTACCTGGGTACGACAGCCGGGCCAGTTGCGCGAACAGCTCAGGGGTCCACATGTCGGGGTTCTTCGCCGGGGCGAAGCCATCCAGGAACCACACATCGACCTTGGCATCGAGCTGCGGCAGTTGCTCCAGCACGTCGCCGATCAACAAGGTGAGGGTGACCCGGCCATCGTCGAAGGTGAACGGCTGAAACCCCTGGTGCACCGCCACGTACTGCTTCAGGAACGGCTCGGTGCAGGCCGCCAGCTCCGGCCACAGGCGTACCGCGCGGGCCATGTCGGCAGGGGCGAGCGGGTACTTTTCGACACTGACGAAATGCAGGCGCGCCGTGACGGGGGCGTGCTGCCTGAACAACTGCCAGGCGCAGAAGAAATTCAGGCCGGTACCGAACCCCGTCTCACCGATCACCAGGCAGGCTTGAGGTTCCAGGTTGGCGAAGCGCTGACGCAGACGGTTCTGTTCGATGAACACGTGCACGGTTTCCTCGATGCCTTCGTTCTTCGAGAAATACACATCGTCGTACTGCCGCGAATGGGGGCGGCCCTGGTCGTCCCAGTCGATCTGGGCGTGCTGGAGGAGGGTGGACATGGTGGGCTCGGGTTGTCGCGAAGGGGGGGATTTTATGCCATCTGCCGGCGTTGCGCAGTCCTCGCCGGCAAGCACCTCGATAGAGCCAGTGCAGGTGGCGCAAATCCGCTAGTCTTGTCTATCCAATGCAAGGAGCCAGCGCAGCCATGTTCGAATCCGCGGAAATCGGTCACAGCATCGACAAGGAAACCTTCGAGGCCGAGGTACCGGCCCTGCGTGAAGCCTTGCTCGAAGCCCAGTACGAGCTCAAGCAGCAGGCGCGCTTTCCGGTGATCGTGCTGATCAACGGCATCGAAGGCGCCGGCAAGGGCGAGACGGTGAAGCTGCTGAACGAGTGGATGGACCCGCGCCTGATCGACGTGCTGACCTTCGACCAGCAGACCGACGAAGAGCTGGCCCGTCCACCGGCCTGGCGCTACTGGCGCGCCTTGCCGCCCAAGGGACGCATGGGCGTCTTCTTCGGCAACTGGTACAGCCAGATGCTTCAGGGGCGGGTCCATGGCTTGTTCAAGGATGCCGTGCTCGACCAGGCGATCACGGGTGCCGAGCGCCTGGAGCAGATGCTCTGCGATGAAGGCGCGCTGATCATCAAGTTCTGGTTCCACCTGTCCAAGAAACAGATGAAGGCCCGGCTCAAGGCGCTCAAGGACGACCCGCTGCACAGTTGGCGCATCAGCCCGCTGGACTGGCAGCAGTCGGAGACCTATGACCGCTTCGTTCGCTTTGGCGAGCGTGTGCTGCGCCGCACCAGCCGCGACTATGCGCCCTGGCATGTCATCGAAGGCGTCGACCCCTACTACCGCAGCCTGGCGGTGGGGCGCATCCTGCTCGACAGCCTGCAAGCGGCGCTGGCCATCAACCCCAAGGGCAAGCACCAGGGCAACGTGGCGCCGCTGGGGCGTAGCATCGACCAGCGCAGCCTGATCGGCGCCCTGGACCTGACCCGGCGGCTGGACAAGAGCGACTACCAGGAACAGCTGGTCACCGAGCAGGCACGCCTGGCCGGCCTGCTGCGGGACAAGCGCATGCGCCGGCATGCCCTGGTCGCGGTGTTCGAAGGAAACGATGCCGCCGGCAAGGGCGGGGCCATACGCCGCGTGGCTGCCGCGCTCG
Source organism: Pseudomonas taiwanensis DSM 21245 (assembly GCF_000425785.1). Classification (GTDB taxonomy): domain Bacteria; phylum Pseudomonadota; class Gammaproteobacteria; order Pseudomonadales; family Pseudomonadaceae; genus Aquipseudomonas; species Aquipseudomonas taiwanensis. The sequence continues at coordinate 51,077 of NZ_AUEC01000013.1, read as the reverse complement.
ACCCCCGTCAGTACCGCATCGTGCCGATCGCCGCGCCCACCGAAGAAGAGCGCGCCCAGCCGTACCTGTGGCGCTTCTGGCGGCACATTCCGGCACGGGGGAAGTTCACCATCTTCGACCGGTCGTGGTATGGACGCGTGCTGGTGGAAAGGGTCGAAGGGTTCTGCACACCGGCCGACTGGATGCGCGCCTATGGCGAGATCAACGATTTCGAAGAGCAACTGGTCAATGCCGGCGTGGTGTTGGTCAAGTTCTGGCTGGCCATCGACCAGCAGACCCAGCTGGAGCGCTTCGAGGAGCGCGAGCAGATTCCGTTCAAGCGCTACAAGATCACCGAGGAGGACTGGCGCAACCGCGAGAAGTGGGGCGTCTACAGCGAAGCAGTGGGCGACATGGTCGACCGTACCAGCAGCGAGATCGCGCCGTGGACACTGGTGGAAGCCAATGACAAGCGCTGGGCACGAGTGAAGGTGTTGCGCACTCTCAATGACGCGTTGGAAGCTGCGTTCGCCAAAGACAAGAAATAGCGGAAAGGGGAGGTTGGCTGGGCGGGCCTCCTCGTGCAACCTGCTTCCTCAGGCGTCGTGGGGCATGGCTGGCCCATCCATCAAGCCATGCCTTGCAAGAATGACCTGATGAATTCTTTTCTCGCCACACGCCGCAGACTCAGGCCTGTAAACCCGTAGAATCCTACCTACCCCCACCACGGGCTCGTTCGAGGACACTATGCACACCACTTCCGGCCGCTGGGGCTATGGACTGTTCCTGGCCCTGTTGACGGCGCTGCTCTGGGGCATATTGCCGATCAAGTTGAAGCAGGTGCTGCAAGTGGTCGATCCGGTCACCGTCACCTGGTACCGCCTGCTGGTGTCGGGCGGGCTGCTGTTCGCCTGGCTGTCGGCCCAGCGGCGGCTACCCTCGTTCGGCAAGCTGGGGCGCAAGGGCAAGGGCCTGGTGGTGGTTGCCATCGGTGGCTTGATGGGCAACTACGTGCTCTACCTGATCGGCCTCAAGTTGCTCAGCCCCGGCACTGCGCAACTGGTGGTGCAGCTTGGGCCAGTGCTGTTGCTGGTGGCCAGCGTGTTCGTGTTCAAGGAGCGGTTCAGCCTGGGGCAGGGCATTGGTTTGCTGATTCTGCTGGCAGGCTTTGGCCTGTTCTTCAACCAGCGGCTGGAAGAGCTGCTGACCTCGCTGGGTGTCTACACCACTGGCGTACTGACCATCATCCTGGCCACCAGCATCTGGGTGTTCTATGCCTTGAGCCAGAAGCAGCTGCTGACGGTGTGGAATTCGCAGCAGGTGATGATGGTGATCTATCTGGGTTGCGCGGCGTTGCTCACCCCCTGGGTACACCCGCTGGAGGCGCTTGCGCTTTCGCCGGTGCAAGGCTGGCTGCTGCTGGCCTGCTGCCTGAATACCCTGGTGGCCTATGGCGCCTTTGCCGAGGCCTTGGCCCATTGGGAAGCGTCGAAGGTCAGTGCCACGCTGGCGCTGACCCCGTTGGTAACCTTCGTGGCGGTTGCGGCGGCGGCCTGGGTATGGCCGGACCATGTCCACGCCGAGGAGATCAATGGCCTGGGCTATGTGGGGGCGGTGACGGTGGTGATCGGTTCGGCGCTGGTGGCGTTGGGGCCGTCGCTGGTGGCCGGGTGGCGGGCAAGGAATGCACGCCTGGCTCAAGTTCGCTGAACATCGCCGCCCAGTCGGATTTTACAGTGCATTTCACGGCCCATGTGGCCCATGGGGAGTGGCCTTGCGTCGTGAAAGGGCCGCAGCGCGGCCCCGGCTTGCTCGACTGCGACGCACCCTGGGTTAGCCCTTGCCTCCGGGCGCCAACATGTTCTGCGGCCTGACCCATTCATCGAACTGTTCGTTGGTCAGGTACTTCAACTCCAGTGCCGCCTCACGCAAGGTCTTGCCCTCGGCGTAGGCCTTCTTGGCAATTTCCGCGGCCTTGTCATAGCCGATATGCGGGTTCAGCGCGGTCACCAGCATCAACCCTCGCTCCAGATGCGCGGCCATTTGCTCGGCATCCGGCTCGATCCCGGCCACGCAATGCGCCTGGAAGTTGCGACATCCGTCGGCCAGCAGTTCGATGGACTGCAGCAGGTTGTGGATGATCACCGGCTTGAACACGTTCAACTGCAGGTGACCTTGGCTGGCGGCGAAGCCGATGGCGGCATCATTGCCCAGCACCTGACAGGCCAGCATCGACAGCGCCTCGCACTGGGTCGGGTTGACCTTGCCAGGCATGATCGAACTCCCAGGCTCGTTGGCCGGCAGGCGCACTTCGGCCAGCCCTGCGCGCGGCCCGGAGCCCAGCAGGCGCAGGTCGTTGGCGATTTTCATCAGTGCCACCGCCAGGGTCTTGAGGGCGCCGGCCAGGCTGGTCAGGGGTTCGTGGCCGGCGAGGGCGGCGAACTTGTTCGGCGCGGTGACGAAGGGCAGGCCGGACAGTGCGGCCAGCTCGGCAGCCACGGCCTCGGCGAACCCGTGTGGGGCGTTCAGGCCTGTACCGACGGCCGTGCCGCCCTGGGCCAGTTCGCACACTGCCGGCAGCGTGGCGCGGATGGCGCGCTGGGCATAGTCGAGCTGGGCGACGAACGCCGACACTTCCTGGCCGAACGTGATCGGGGTGGCATCCATCATGTGCGTGCGGCCGGTCTTGACCAGCTTGTGGTGGCGCGCCGAGAGCTCGGCAAGGCCCGACGACAGTTCGGCAATCGCTGGCAGCAGGCGCTCCTGCACCGCTTGGGCGGCGGCGATGTGCATGGCAGTGGGGAAGCAGTCGTTGGAACTCTGCGAACGGTTGACGTGATCGTTGGGGTGGACCGGCGCCTTGCCGCCACGGCCCTTGCCGGCCAGCTCGTTGGCGCGCCCGGCGATCACTTCGTTGACGTTCATGTTGCTTTGCGTGCCGCTGCCGGTCTGCCAGACGACGAGTGGAAACTGGTCGTCGTGCTGGCCTGCGAGCACTTCGTCGGCGGCCTGCTCGATCAGGCGGGCGATGTCGGCGGGCAAGTCGCCGTTGCGGTCGTTGACCCGTGCCGCGGCTTTCTTGATCAGCGCCAGGGCGTGCAGCACCGCGAGCGGCATGCGTTCCTTGCCAATGGCAAAGTTGATCAGCGAGCGCTGGGTCTGCGCGCCCCAGTAGGCGTCGTCCGGAACTTCGACCGGGCCCAGGCTGTCTGTCTCGATACGGCTCATGCTGCGCTCACTCCTTTGTAGTCTGAAATCGCAGTTTAGGCCCTCATTCGGCAGAGCGGTTCCATCGCTCGTCGTGCCACTTGAGCACTTCGCCACCACAGCGCAGAATGCTCTACTCTGAGGTACCCGCCTCCCTTTCTTGAAGGAAATGCAATGACCCGTCTCCGTGTCCTCTGTGCCGCCGTTGCCCTGGCCTGCGCCAGCGGCCAGGTGCTCGCTGCCACCGCCAGCCACAACGCTGCCGCCGAGAAATTCCTGACCCTGGCCAACGCCGACAAGCTGGGCACTCCGGTGTACATGCAGGTCCAGCAGATGTTCGCCCAGCGCTTCGCCCAGACCAAGGCGCCTGCCTCCAAGCAGTCGGTGCTGGAAAGCTACCAGGCCAAGGCCAACGCCGCCCTGGACAGCGCCATTGGTTGGAACAAGCTCAAGCCGAAGATGGTCGACCTGTACACCCAGACCTTCACCGAGCAGGAGCTCAAGGACCTGGTCAAGTTCTACGAGTCGCCGCTTGGCAAGAAAGTGCTGCGCGAAATGCCCAAAGTCACCCAGCAGTCGGCCCAGTTGACCCAGCAGAGCCTGGAGCCTGCCGTGCCGGTGGTGAACAAGCTGCTCGACGACATGACCAAGGAACTGGACCCGAACGCTGGCAAGGCCGCGGCGCCGGCGAAGAAGTGAGTAACACCCGATGACCATGCAGGAACGTATCCACCAGCAACTGACAGCGCTGGCGCCGCAACACCTTGAAGTGCTCAACGAAAGCCACATGCACAGCCGTGGCCAGGAGACCCACTACAAGGCAGTCATCGTCAGCGAGCAGTTCGCCGGCCTGAACAGCGTCAAGCGCCACCAGAAGGTGTACGCCACCATGGGCGAGCTGATGAGCCAGATCCATGCACTGGCGATTCACACCTACACCGCCGAGGAATGGACCCAGGTTGGCGCCGCACCGGCCTCGCCAGTGTGCGCCGGTGGCGGCAAGCACTGATTCCTTTTTTTTGTTCTGGTAGAATCCGCGTCATCCCAAGGGGGCCGCTGCGCGGCCCATCGCCAGCAAGCCCGCGCCTACAGCCTGTAGGCGTCGGCTTGCCAGCGATGGGCTGCACGGCAGCCCCTTTGCTTTTGTAGAACCCGGTCCGCCCCTTACGAGGGCAACCACCTGGAGATTCAGATTCATGTCCCAAGCTATCGTCGTGGCGGCGCTGTACAAGTTCGTCACCCTGGAAGACTACGTCGAACTGCGCGAGCCGCTGCTAAAGACCATGCTCGACAACGGCGTGAAAGGTACCCTGCTGCTGGCCCACGAGGGCATCAACGGTACCGTTTCCGCCACCCGCGAAGGCATCGACGCGCTGCTCGCCTGGCTGCGCAACGACCCGCGCCTGGTCGATGTCGACCACAAAGAGTCCTACTGCGACGAGCAACCGTTCTACCGCACCAAGGTCAAGCTCAAGAAAGAGATCGTCACCCTCGGCGTGCCGGGCGTGGACCCCAACCAGAAGGTCGGCACCTACGTCGATCCGAAGGACTGGAACGCCCTGATCAGCGACCCGGAGGTGCTGCTGATCGACACCCGCAACGACTACGAAGTGGCCATCGGCACCTTCAAGGGCGCCATCGATCCGAAGACCGAAACCTTCCGCGAGTTCCCCGAGTACATCAAGGCCAACTTCGACCCGAGCAAGCACAAGAAGGTGGCGATGTTCTGCACCGGTGGCATCCGTTGCGAAAAAGCCTCCAGCTACATGCTCGGTGAAGGCTTCGAGGAGGTCTATCATCTTAAGGGCGGCATTCTGAAATACTTCGAGGAAGTGCCTCAGGAAGAAAGCCTCTGGGACGGCGACTGCTTCGTCTTCGACAACCGGGTCACGGTGCGCCATGACCTGAGTGAAGGCGAGTACGACCAGTGCCATGCCTGCCGCCACCCAATCAATGTGGAGGACCGTGCGTCCGAGCATTACTCGCCTGGTGTCAGCTGCCCACACTGCTGGGACACCCTGAGTGAGAAGACCCGGCGCAGCGCCATCGACCGGCAGAAGCAGATCGAGCTCGCCAAGGCGCGCAACCTGCCACATCCGATCGGTTACAACTACAAAGCCGAGGCTTGATACATGTCCGCACGCCTGCTCTATGTGATGGACCCGATGTGCTCCTGGTGCTGGGGCTTCGCACCCGTTGCTGAGGCCCTGATCGCCCAGGCGCGTGAGGCCGGTGTACCGACGCGTGTGGTGCCGGGCGGGTTGCGTACCGGCGGCAGTGCCTTGGACGCATCCACGCGTAAGTACATCCTCGAGCATTGGCAGGCGGTGGCGGATGCCACCGGGCAACCGTTTCGTTTCGACGGGGCGATGCCCGACGGTTTCGTCTATGACACCGAGCCGGCATGCCGCGCCCTGGTAACCGCCCGCGAGCTGGACGCCGAGCGCGTCTGGCCGCTGCTGGCGCTGATCCAGCGTTCTTTCTACGAGCAGGGTGTGGATGTCACCCGTGCCCCGCAACTGGTCGAGCTGGCCGAACAAGTGGGCTTCGACCGCGAGCGGTTTGCCCAGCACTTCGCCAGCCACGACGTCCGCGCCGCCACGGCAGCCGACTTCAGCTGGGTGCAGGATTTGGGTATCGCCGGTTTTCCGACCCTGCTGGCCGAGCGTAATGGGCAGTTGGCCTTGCTGACCAATGGCTACCAGCCGCTGGATCGCCTGCAACCCTTGCTTGGCCGCTGGCTAGGGCAGGCCGCCTGTGCTTGATCTGCCAGGGTCACCCGACCCTGTGCCGGGGAAACCCTCTTCCGTGGCCGATCGTCTGAGCTGGGCGGAAATTCGCCGCCTGGCCCTGCATCACAAGAAACAGCTGTGGTCCGCCAACCTGGTCGCCGTGTTGGCCGCGTGCTGCAGCGTGCCCATTCCGCTGCTGCTGCCATTGCTGGTGGACGAGGTGCTGCTCGGCCACGGTGATGCTGCATTGAAGTGGATGAACCACCTGCTGCCGACCGGCTGGCAAGTGGCCGCGGGCTACATCGGCCTGATGCTGGTGGCCACGCTGTGCCTGCGCCTGGCGGCTCTGGCGTTCAACGTTATCCAGGCCAAGCTGTTCGCCGGTTTGGCGAAGGACATCGTCTACCGCCTGCGCATCCGCCTGATCGAGCGCCTCAAGCGCATTTCCTTGAAAGAGTACGAAAGCCTCGGCAGCGGCACGGTGACCACTCACCTGGTCACCGACCTGGATACCCTCGACAAATTCGTCGGCGAGACCCTTAGCCGGTTCCTGGTCGCCATGCTCACCCTGACCGGCACCGCCGCCATCCTCATCTGGATGCACTGGAAGCTGGCCTTGCTGATTCTGTTGTTCAACCCGCTGGTGATCTACTTCACCGTGCAGTTGGGCAAGCGCGTCAAGCACCTGAAGAAGCTCGAAAACGACAGCACCTCGCGCTTTACCCAGGCCTTGGCCGAAACCCTCGACGCCATCCAGGAGATACGCGCCGGCAACCGCCAGGGCTACTTCCTGGGGCGCCTTGGCCTGCGGGCCCGGGAGGTGCGGGACTACGCCGTGGAGTCGCAATGGAAGAGCGATGCCAGTGGCCGTGCCAGTGGCCTGCTGTTCCAGTTCGGTATCGATATCTTCCGTGCCGCGGCCATGCTCACGGTGCTGTTCTCGGACTTGTCCATCGGCCAGATGCTGGCCGTGTTCAGCTACTTGTGGTTCATGATCGGGCCGGTGGAACAACTGCTGAACCTGCAGTACGCCTATTATGCGGCCGGTGGTGCGCTGAGCCGTGTCAACGAGCTGCTGGCACGTGACGACGAGCCGCAGTACCCGGCGGCCTGCGACCCGTTCGCCGGGCGCGAGACGGTGGGCATCGAAGTGCGAGACCTGCGCTTCGCCTACGCCGACGAGCCGGTGCTGGAACACCTCGACCTGGCCATTGCGCCGGGGGAGAAGGTGGCCATCGTGGGCGCCAGTGGCGGAGGCAAGAGCACGCTGGTGCAACTGCTGCTGGGGCTGTACAGCGCCCAGGCCGGCACCATTCGCTTCGGTGGCGCCAGCTTGCAGGAAATTGGCCTGGAAACCCTGCGCGAGAACGTTGCGGTGGTGCTGCAGCATCCGTCGCTGTTCAACGACACCGTACGCGCCAACCTGACCATGGGCCGCGAATGTACCGACGAGGCCTGCTGGCAGGCCCTGCGCGTGGCCCAGCTGGATGCGACCATCGCTGCTTTGCCGCAAGGCCTGGACAGCGTGGTCGGCCGTTCCGGGGTGCGCCTTTCCGGTGGCCAGCGTCAGCGCCTGGCCATCGCCCGTATGGTACTGGCCGAGCCCAAGGTGGTGATTCTCGACGAGGCCACCTCGGCCCTGGACGCTGCCACTGAATACAACTTGCACCAAGCCTTGTCGCACTTCCTGCGGGGCCGCACCACGTTGATCATCGCCCACCGCCTTTCGGCAGTGAAGCAGGCGGATCGGGTGCTGGTGTTCGATGGCGGGCACGTGGCCGAAGATGGCGGACACCAGCAGTTGATCGCCGAAGGCGGCCTGTACGCCAAGCTTTACGGGCATTTGCAGCAGACTTGACGAGCCGGTCGCCGGCTCGTCGGTCCGCCCGGAACCGCAAAATTTTCCCGATTACCGCCCTTAAAAACCCCGTCGTGCAGATGGCAAATGGCCTACGCTGTGCTTGTCTGGGTTGATCGACGCCTCATCTGCTCTGCGACAGGGATTACATGAAGGGAAAACGGACTCTCGAAGCGCCAAAGCTACTCGGTATCATTTGGCCCTTCATTGCTGTTGTGGTCTTCCAGGTGTTGCTGGGCAGTCTCAGCCTTTATGCGCTGTCGGCTGTGCGCGCCTACGTGGCTGGTGAAAGCCTGTGGTCCAAGGCCCAGAAAGACGCCATCTACTACCTCAACCTTTATGCCGACAACCGCGATGCGCAAACCTTCGAGCGCTACCGCGAGGCGATCAAGGTGCCCCAGGGCGATCACGAACTGCGCGTGGTGCTCGACCAGCCCAACCCGGACCTGGACGCGGCGCGCCGGGCTATCTTGCAGGGCGGCAACCATCCCGATGATGTCGACCGCATCATCTGGTTCTACCGCAACTTTCGCCAGATCAGCTACATGCAGCGGGCAATCGCCTACTGGGATATCGGCGATGCCCACCTGAACCAGCTGGATGTGCTGGCCACGGAGATGCGCGAAGGCTTCGCGTCGGCCAGGGTCAATGCGCGGCAGTTGGGCGAGTGGAAGGCACGCATCGTTGCCATCAATGAAGGCGTGACCCCAGCGGCCAAGGCATTCAGCGATGCCCTGGGCGAAGGCTCGCGCATGCTGTTGCGGGTGCTACTGATCACCAACCTGCTGACCGCGCTGTTCCTCATCAGCTTTGCCTGGCGCCGTTCGAGCAAGCTGTTGGCCCAGCGCCAGGCCTTCGCCAGCGCCCTGCAGGAAGAGAAAGAGCGGGCGCAGACTACCCTGCAGGCCATCGGCGATGCGGTGATCACCACCGATGTCGAGGGTTGCATTGGCTACATGAACCCCGCCGCCGAGCAACTGACCCACTGGCAGGCCGGCCAGGCCCATGGCTTGCCATTGTCGGCGCTGTTCAGCCTGGTGGACGAACAGGACGACCAGGAAAGCGCCTCCCTGGTCGAACAGGTGATCAGCGGCAACCTCAAGGGTGGCTCCGACCATTCCAGGCTGATCCAACGCCTGGATGGCAGCACGGTGTCCATCAACCTGGTCGGCTCACCCATCATCAACGAAGGGCAGGTGGCCGGCATCGTGCTGGTGCTGCACGACATGACCCAGGAGCGCCAGTACATCGCCAACCTGTCCTGGCAGGCGACCCACGATGCCCTGACGGGGCTGGCCAACCGCCGTGAATTCGAATATCGCCTGGAGCAGGTGCTCAACGACCTGGCGCGGCAGAATGGCCGGCACTCGCTGATGTTCCTCGACCTCGATCAGTTCAAGCTGGTCAACGACACCTGCGGCCACGCTGCCGGCGATGAGCTGCTGCGGCATATCTGTGCAGTGCTGCAGGCCTGCCTGCGCGAAAGCGATACCCTGGCTCGCCTGGGGGGCGACGAGTTCGGCGTGCTCTTGGAGAACTGTCCGGCCGAGCAGGCCGAGCGCATCGCCGAGCACCTGCGCCAAAGTGTGCAGAGCCTGCATTTTGTCTGGAAGGGGCGGCCTTTCGTCACCACCGTCAGCATTGGCCTGGTGCACATGGCCCAGGCCCCTGGCACCCTCGAGGCATCGCTGCGGGCTGCCGACATGGCCTGCTACATGGCCAAGGAAAAAGGCCGTAACCGGGTTCAGGTGTACCACGTCGATGACAGCGAACTGTCCATGCGGTTTGGCGAGATGGCCTGGATCCAGCGCCTGCATGTGGCCCTGGAGGAAAACCGCTTTTGCCTCTATGCCCAGGAAATCGCCGCGCTCAAGACCCTCGAAGGCCCGGGCCACATCGAGATCCTGTTGCGCCTGCACGATGAAGGCGGCCGTACCATCTTGCCTGACAGCTTCATCCCTGCGGCTGAACGCTATGGCTTGATGACCGCCCTGGACCGTTGGGTGGTGCGCAACGTGTTCCAGGTGATTCGCCAGTGCCTGGACGAAGGTCGCGAAGGGCCGTTGTCGATGTGCGCGATCAACCTTTCAGGCTCCAGCATCGGTGACGACAAGTTCCTGGAGTATTTGCAGAGGCTGTTCGCCGAGTATTCGATTCCTCCCCGGTTAATCTGTTTTGAAATAACCGAGACCAGCGCTATCGCCAATTTGGGTAGCGCTATTCGCTTCATCAATGAATTGAAAGGATTGGGCTGCAAATTCTCCCTCGACGACTTCTGCGCCGGAATGTCGTCATTCGCCTATTTGAAGCATTTGCCTGTAGACTTCCTGAAGATCGACGGAAGTTTCGTAAAAGATATGCTCGACGATCCGGTCAATCGTGCCATGGTCGAGGTGATCAACCACATTGGCCATGTGATGGGCAAACGCACCATTGCCGAGTTCGTCGAAACCCCGTTGATCGAACAGGCCTTGCAGGAGATCGGCGTGGATTACGCCCAGGGCTATTTGATCGAACGTCCGCAGGTATTCACCTGCGACAGTCTGCAACGCCAACGGATTGCCGCGAGACCCCTTTTGCACAGGGCGCCGGGAACGTTTCGCTGAAATGTCCCGATAATCACATGGATCAAGGAGCTGAACGTGATTGACTCATTCATACGTATCGGGCCACTGATGGACCCGGCCAGTTACCCGCAATGGGCTCAGCAACTGATTGAAGAGTGTCGTGAAAGCAAGCGCCGGGTGGTCGAGCATGAGTTCTATGAGCGCCTGCGCGATAACCAACTACGACCTGCCACGATTCGCCAGTACCTGATCGGTGGCTGGCCGGTGGTCGAGCAGTTTTCCCTGTACATGGCCCATAACCTCACCAAGACCCGCTATGCCCGCCATCCCGGCGAAGACATGGCGCGGCGTTGGCTGATGCGCAACATCCGGGTCGAGCTGCACCATGCCGACTATTGGGTGAATTGGTGCCAGGCCCATGGCATTCACCTGCACGAGTTGCAGGCACAGGAAGTGCCGCCAGAGCTGAATGGCCTGAATGACTGGTGCTGGCGTGTGTGTACCACCGAATCGCTGGCCATTGCCATGGCTGCGACCAACTACGCCATCGAAGGGGCGACCGGAGAATGGTCGGCGGTGGTCTGCTCGACCGACACCTATGCCGAGGGCTTCCCGCCAGAGCAGCGCAAGCGCGCCATGAAATGGCTGAAAATGCATGCTCAGTACGACGATGCCCACCCTTGGGAGGCGCTGGAGATCATCTGTACCCTGGCGGGTGAAAACCCGACATTGGGTCTGCGCACCGAGCTGCGCAGGGCGATCTGCAAGAGCTACGACTGCATGTACCTGTTCCTTGAGCGGTGCATGCAGCTCGAAGGGCGCCAGCAGGGGCGTCTGCGCCCGGCGTTGGTGGCCGGTTGAGTCTCGCGGATGGGGCCGTAAAGCGGCCCCATCCGTGACGAACGGGCTTACTGGGCGTCGAACGCCTGCCCATTGACCCCGGAGCTGTCCGGCCCCATCAGGTACAGGTACACCGGCATGATTTCTTCAGGCAGCGGGTTGTTCTGTGGGTTCTCGCTCGGGTACGCCTGTGCCCGCATCGCGGTGCGGGTAGCCCCAGGGTTGATGCTGTTGGAGCGCACCGGGGCAACGCCGTCGAGCTCGTCGGCCAGGGTTTGCATCAGCCCTTCGGTGGCGAACTTCGAAACACCATAGGCGCCCCAGTATGCCCGGCCCTTGCGCCCGACGCTGCTGGAGGTGAACACCACCGACGCGTCCTCGGACAGCTTGAGCAGCGGCAGCAGGGTGCTGGTGAGCATGAAGGTCGCGTTGACGTTGATGTGCATCACGCGCATGAAATTGTCACCCGACAGCTGCTCCAGCGGCGTGCGCGGGCCGATGATCGAGGCGTTGTTCAGCAAACCATCGAGGCGGCCGAACTGTTCCTCGATCATTGCCGCCAGCTCGTCGTACTGGTGGGGCAGGGCGGTTTCCAGGTTGAACGGGATCACCACCGGTTGCGGGTGGCCGGCCGCTTCGATCTGGTCATAGACCTCGTTGAGGTTGGCCTCGGTCTTGCCCAGCAGCAGCACGGTGGCGCCCAGGGCGGCATAGGCCTTGGCGGCAGCGGCGCCGATGCCGCGACCGGCACCCGTGACCAGAATGATACGGCCCTTGAGCAGGTCGGGGCGGGCGGTGTAGTCGAACATTGTTCTGTCCTTCGAGTTCGTGCGGGCGACCCGGCCCCCTTGTGGGGGCGGGTTTACCCGCGAATGCGTACGTTCAGGCGCCGTGGTCGTCCGGGCTGGCGCATTCGCGGGTAAACCCGCTCCTACAGGGACGGCGCCCGGCGCATCAGTCGGGTTTCAGCAACCGCACAGCGCGCTGTCGATCACTTTGCGCAGTTCCAGCGGGTGGTCCACCACCACGTCGGCACCCCAGTTGTTCGGGTTGTCTTCTGGATGAATATAGCCATAGCGAACTGCCGCCGTGCGGGTGCCGGCATCGCGGCCGGACTCGATGTCCCGCAAGTCGTCGCCGACGAACAGTACGCTGGCCGGGTCAAGGTTCAGCGTGGTGCAGGCCAGGATCAGCGGCTCGGGGTCGGGCTTGCTGTTTTTCACGTGGTCCGGGCAGATCAGCAAGGCCGAACGCTCGGCCAGGCCCAGCCGCTGCATGATCGGCTCGGCGAAACGCACCGGTTTGTTGGTGACCACGCCCCACAGCAGGTTGCCTTTCTCGATGTCGGCCAGCAGTTCGCCCATGCCGTCGAACAGCCTGCTGTGCACTGCGCAGTCGCGCTGGTAGCGCTCCAGGAATTCCAGGCGCAGGGCCTCGAAGCCCTCGGCGTCGGGGTCCATCGCAAAGGTGGCGGCGACCATGGCGCGGGCGCCACCGGAAATCACGTCACGGATGCGCTTGTCGTCGATGGCCGGCAGGTTACGCTCGGCCAGCATGGCCTGGCAGATGGCGATGAAGTCCGGCGCCGTGTCGAGCAGGGTGCCGTCCATGTCGAAGAGTACCGCTCGCAAACGCATGCTCATTCCTCGCGCAGGGTCTGGATCATGTAGTTGACGTCTACATCGCTGCTGAGCTTGTAATGCTTGGTCAGCGGGTTGTAGGTCAGGCCGATGATGTCCTTGACTTCAAGGCCGGCGGTGCGGCTCCAGGCGCCCAGTTCCGAAGGGCGGATGAATTTCTTGAAGTCGTGGGTGCCGCGCGGCAGCATCTTGAGGATGTACTCGGCGCCGACGATGGCCAGCAGGTATGCCTTCGGGTTGCGGTTGATGGTGGAGAAGAACACCTGGCCGCCGGGTTTGACCATGCGGTAGCAGGCGCGAATCACCGAGGAGGGGTCCGGCACGTGTTCGAGCATCTCCAGGCAGGTGACCACGTCGAATTGCCCGGGCATCTCTTCGGCCAGGGCTTCGGCGGTGATCTGCCGGTATTCGACCTGCACGCCGGATTCGAGCTGGTGCAGTTGGGCGACCGCCAGCGGGGCTTCGCCCATGTCGATGCCGGTGACGGTGGCGCCGCGCAGGGCCATCGCCTCGCTGAGGATGCCGCCGCCACAGCCCACGTCGAGCACTTTCTTGCCGGCCAGGCTGACGCGCTCGTCGATCCAGTTGACCCGCAGCGGGTTGATGTCGTGCAGCGGCTTGAACTCGCTTTCGCGGTCCCACCAGCGGTGCGCCAAGGCTTCAAACTTGGCGATTTCGGCGTGGTCGACGTTGCTCATGTGAACAGTCCTCTGAAACTTCGCTAGATTGCGCGGGAGTATACCCGAGCGCCCAGGGCTGAGGGTCGCTATAATCGCCCGCTTTTGACATCCGAACGACGGGGAGAGGCGATGCGCGAGCGACTTTTGGCGGCGGAGAAGGTGACCGGGATCCGCTGGCAGGACGGCGCCCTGCACCTGCTCGACCAGCGTTTGCTGCCATCGCAAGAGCGCTGGCTGGCCTGCGACAATGTCTCACAGGTGGTGGAAGCGATTCGGGATATGACCGTGCGCGGCGCTGCCGCCATCGGCATTGCCGCGGCTTTCGGCCTGGTTCTGGCGCTGCGCGAGCGCCTGGCGGCGGGCGGCGACTGGGAAACCGACCTGGAAGAGGATTTCCTCAACCTGGCCGAGGCGCGCCCGACCGCCGCCAACCTGTTCTGGTCGCTCAACCGCATGCGCGAGCGCCTGCTGCGCTTGCGCCCCGAAGAAGACGTGCTGGCGGCGCTGGAGGCCGAGGCGGTGGCCATTCACGAGAGTGATCGCGAGGCCAACCTGACCATGGCCCAGCACGGCATCGAGCTGATCCGTCGTCATCAGGGCAACGAGCAGACACTGCTCACCTACGGTAATGCCGGCGCCCTGGCCAGTGGCGGCTTCGGTACCGCGCTGGGGGTGATCCGCGCAGGGTTCCTGGAGGGTATGGTCGAGCGGGTCTACGCCGGCGAGACCCGCCCGTGGTTGCAGGGCTCGCGGCTGACCGCCTGGGAGCTGGCCCGCGAGAGTATTCCCGTCACCCTGTGCGCCGATTCGGCCTTGGCCCACCTGATGAAAAGCAAGGGCATTACCTGGGTAGTGGTCGGTGCCGACTGCATCGCTGCCAACGGTGACGTGGCCAGCAAGATCGGCACTTATCAGCTGGCAGTCAGCGCCATGCACCATGGTGTGCGCTTCATGGTGGTGGCACCGAGCACCAGCATCGACCTGAACCTGGCGACCGGCGAGGACATTCCGCTGGAAGAGCGTGATGCCGACGAGTTGCTGGATTACGCCGGTACCCGGGTCGCGCCGGATGTGGAAGTGTTCAATCCGGTGTTCGATGTGACTCCAGCGGATCTGATCGATGTAATCGTGACCGAGAAAGGTGTCGTCGAACGACCGGACACCGCCAAGCTGGCGCAATTGATGTGTCGCAAGCGTTTGCACTGACCGGGGTGTAGGGCGGGGGCGTCTTTGGGGTCGAGCGCTGCCCGCGCGGGGCATCGCGAGCAAGGCTCGCTCCTACGGTTGTTTCGAGGCAATGAGTTACTGGCCTGAAACAGGTGTAGGAGCGAGCCTTGCTCGCGATGCCCCGCGCGGGCGGCGCTCGATCGCCCAGGCGATACACCGCTCACGTCAGGCCACCTGCCACATCTCCCCACTGCCACTGCCTTTGTGGTAACATCCGGCAGTTTCCAAGACCGCCCATGACGGCGGCCTTCATTGCGCAAGTCCATGGCTCAACTCATTGATTTGTCGTAAGTCGTCGCACCCTTATGCGCTGCGGCGGCGAGCTTCGTTCGGCCCTTGAAGGAGGCTGCGAAGTTTCACCAGAAAAAGGAATCAGGCTTCTCATGGGCGAACTGGCCAAAGAAATCCTCCCGGTCAATATCGAAGACGAACTGAGACAGTCTTACCTCGACTACGCGATGAGCGTGATTGTCGGGCGAGCGCTGCCCGATGCGCGTGACGGCTTGAAGCCCGTGCATCGCCGCGTTCTCTTTGCGATGAGCGAGCTGGGCAACGACTGGAACAAGCCGTACAAGAAATCCGCCCGTGTGGTCGGTGACGTGATCGGTAAGTACCACCCGCACGGCGATACCGCGGTCTACGACACAATCGTGCGTATGGCTCAGCCATTCTCGCTGCGCTACCTGCTGGTCGACGGCCAGGGCAACTTCGGTTCGGTGGACGGCGACAACGCCGCGGCCATGCGATACACCGAAGTGCGCATGGCCAAGCTGGCCCACGAGCTGCTGGCCGACCTGCACAAGGAAACCGTCGACTGGGTGCCCAACTACGACGGCACCGAGCAGATCCCGGCGGTCATGCCTACCCGTATTCCCAACCTGCTGGTCAACGGTTCCAGCGGTATTGCCGTGGGCATGGCGACCAACATCCCGCCGCACAACCTGGGTGAGGTCATCGACGGCTGCCTGGCGCTGATCGACAACCCGGACGTCACCGTCGACGAGCTGATGCAGTACATCCCGGGCCCCGACTTCCCCACTGCCGGCCTGATCAACGGTCGTCAGGGCATCATCGAGGCCTACCGCACCGGCCGTGGCCGTATCTACATGCGCGCCCGCTCCGAGATCGAAGACATCGACAAGGTCGGTGGTCGCCAGCAGATCGTGATCACCGAGCTGCCTTACCAGCTGAACAAGGCGCGCCTGATCGAGAAGATCGCCGAGCTGGTCAAAGAGAAGAAGATCGAGGGCATCACCGAGTTGCGTGACGAGTCCGACAAGGACGGCATGCGCATCGTCATCGAGCTGCGTCGCGGCGAGGTGCCGGAGGTGGTGCTGAACAATCTGTATCAGCAGACCCAGCTGCAGGCCGTGTTTGGCATCAACGTCGTTGCGTTGGTCGATGGCCGTCCGCGCCTGCTCAACCTCAAGGACCTGCTCGAAGCTTTCGTCCGTCACCGCCGTGAAGTGGTGACCCGTCGTACCGTGTTCGAGCTGCGCAAGGCCCGTGAGCGCGGCCACATCCTCGAAGGCCAGGCGGTCGCGCTGTCCAACATCGACCCGGTCATCGCCCTGATCAAGGCTTCGCCGACGCCGTCGGAAGCCAAGGAAGCGCTGATTTCCAAGGCTTGGGAATCCAGCGCCGTCCAACTGATGGTCGAGCGCGCCGGAGCCGACTCCTGCCGCCCAGAAGACCTGCCGGAGCAATACGGCCTGCGTGACGGCAAGTATTACCTGTCGCCGGAACAGGCCCAGGCCATCCTGGACCTGCGTCTGCACCGCCTGACCGGCCTGGAACACGAGAAGCTGCTGGCTGAGTACCAGGAGATCCTGGAACAGATCGGCGAGCTGATCCGTATCCTCAACAGCGCCCAGCGCCTGATGGAAGTGATCCGCGAAGAGCTCGAAGCCATCCGCGCCGAATACGGCGATGCCCGTCGCACCGAAATCCTCGATGCCCGCCACGACCTCAACTACGGCGACATGATCCCGGAAGAAGAGCGCGTGGTGACCATTTCCCACGGCGGCTACGCCAAGACTCAGCCGCTGTCGGCCTACCAGGCCCAGCGCCGTGGTGGCAAGGGCAAGTCGGCCACCGGCGTGAAGGACGAGGACTACATCGAGCACCTGCTGGTCGCCAACAGCCATGCCACGCTGCTGCTGTTCTCCAGCAAGGGCAAGGTCTACTGGCTCAAGACCTACGACATCCCAGAGGCGTCCCGTGCCGCCCGCGGCCGTCCGCTGGTCAACCTGCTGCCGCTGGAAGAGGGTGAGCGCATCACCGCCATGCTGCAGATCGACCTGGAAGCACTGCAGCAGAGCGCTGGCGCCGAGGAAGAGCTGGAGGACGGGGAAGACACCGTGCTCGAAGGCGAAGTGATCGAGGCCGAGGAAGTCGACGAAGAAGACGGCGACACCCCGGAATGGGTCGCCGAACCGACCGGCGCCTACATCTTCATGGCTACCGCTTCCGGTACCGTCAAAAAGACCCCGCTGGTGCAGTTCGCCCGTCCGCGCTCCAACGGCCTGATCGCCTTGAAGCTCAAGGAAGGTGACACCCTGATCGCTGCGGCCATCACCGACGGCGCCAAGGAAGTCATGATGTTCTCCGACGCGGGCAAGGTGATCCGCTTCGCCGAAAGCGTGGTGCGTGAAATGGGCCGTAACGCCCGTGGTGTACGCGGCATGAAGCTGGGCAAGGGGCAGCGGATCATCTCCATGCTGATTCCTGAGTCCGGCGCCCAGATTCTCACCGCTTCCGAGCGTGGCTTCGGCAAGCGCACCCCGCTGTCCAAGTTCCCGCGTCGCGGCCGTGGTGGCCAGGGTGTCATCGCCATGGGGACCAAAGGCCGCAATGGCCTGCTGATCGGCGCCATCCAGGTGCAGGAAGGCGAAGAGATCATGCTGATCTCCGACCAGGGCACGCTGGTGCGCACACGGGTTGGCGAAGTCTCCAGCCTGGGTCGTAACACCCAGGGCGTGACGTTGATCAAGCTGGCCAACGACGAGACGCTGGTGGGCCTGGAACGGATCCAGGAACCGTCCGAGGAAGAAGTCGATGAGATCATCGAGTCGGACGAGGAGGGTGTCGAAGCGGCTGTGCCGGATGCGGCAGACGATGACACTGCGGGTGCCGAAGAGGCACCGCAGGAATAAGCAAGCGCAAAACCCGAGCGGGGCGACCAAGGTCGCCCCGTTTGACTGATTAAGCTGGGCAATTGGGGCGCAGAGCAGCCCTGATACAGGCGTCACAATGTCGACTGGTCGGCATCGAATTACGATTTTGTTCTATTTGGCAGAGCGAGAGTGGATGTGAGCAAACGAGCCTTTAACTTCTGCGCAGGCCCTGCCGCGCTTCCGGACGCGGTCCTGCAGCGCGCCCAGGCTGAAATGCTGGACTGGAATGGCAAGGGCCTGTCGGTGATGGAGATGAGCCATCGCAGCGACGACTACGTGGCCATCGCCGAAAAGGCCGAGCAGGACCTGCGTGACCTGCTGTCCGTCCCCTCCAACTACAAGGTGCTGTTCCTGCAAGGCGGTGCGAGCCAGCAGTTCGCCGAGATCCCGCTGAACCTGCTGCCGGAAAGCGGTACCGCCGACTACATCGAAACCGGCATCTGGTCGAAAAAGGCCATCGAGGAAGCCCGTCGCTTCGGTAACGTCAACGTGGCTGCCAGCGCCAAGCCCTACGATTACCTGGCCATTCCTGGTCAGAACGAGTGGAAGCTGACCAAGAACGCGGCCTACGTCCACTACGCGTCCAACGAGACCATCGGCGGCCTGCAGTTCGACTGGGTGCCCGAGACGGGCGACGTCCCGCTGGTGGTCGACATGTCGTCCGACATCCTCTCCCGCCCGATCGACGTCTCGCAGTACGGCCTGATCTACGCCGGCGCGCAGAAAAACATCGGCCCGAGCGGCCTGGTCGTGGTCATCGTCCGTGAAGACCTGCTGGGCCATGCCCGTAGCATTTGCCCGACCATGCTCGACTACAAGATCGCGGCCGACAACGGCTCGATGTACAACACCCCGGCCACCTACTCCTGGTACCTCTCGGGCCTGGTCTTCGAGTGGCTCAAGGAGCAGGGCGGCGTCGAGGCCATGGAGCAGCGCAACCGCGCGAAGAAAGACCGCCTGTACGGCTTCATCGACGCGAGCGAGTTCTACACCAACCCGATCAGCCACAACGCCCGTTCGTGGATGAACGTGCCGTTCCGCCTGGCCGACGAGCGCCTGGACAAAGCCTTCCTGGCCGGTGCAGACGCCCGTGGCCTGCTCAACCTCAAGGGCCACCGTTCGGTGGGCGGCATGCGCGCCTCGATCTACAACGCCCTGGGCCTGGAGGCGGTAGAAGCGCTGGTGACCTACATGGCCGAATTCGAGAAGGAGCACGGCTGATGTCCGATCAAGAGCTCAAGGCGCTGCGGGTACGCATCGACAGCCTCGACGAGAAGATCCTCGAGCTGATCAGCGAGCGTGCCCGGTGCGCCCAGGAAGTGGCCAAGGTCAAGACCGCCTCGCTTGCCGAAGGCGAAAAGCCAGTGTTCTATCGCCCCGAGCGTGAGGCCGCCGTGCTCAAGCGCGTGATGGAGCGCAACAAGGGCCCACTGGACAACGAAGAGATGGCGCGCCTGTTCCGCGAAATCATGTCGTCCTGCCTGGCCCTGGAAGAGCCTCTGAAGGTCGCCTACCTGGGCCCTGAGGGTACCTTCACCCAGGCTGCGGCGATGAAGCACTTCGGTCATGCCGTGGTCAGTCGCCCGATGGCGGCCATCGACGAAGTCTTCCGCGAGGTGGCGGCCGGTGCCGTCAACTTCGGCGTGGTGCCGGTGGAGAACTCTACCGAAGGTGCAGTCAGCCACACCCTGGACAGCTTCCTCGAGCACGACATGGTGATCTGCGGTGAAGTCGAGCTGCGTATCCACCACCACTTGCTGGTGGGCGAGAACACCAAGACCGACAGCATCACCCGCATCTACTCCCATGCCCAATCGCTGGCCCAGTGCCGCAAGTGGCTCGATGCGCATTACCCGAATGTCGAGCGCGTGGCGGTGTCCAGCAACGCCGAGGCCGCCAAGCGAGTCAAGGGTGAGTGGAATTCCGCGGCCATCGCCGGCGACATGGCGGCGAACCTGTACGGTTTGACCCGCCTGGCCGAGAAGATCGAAGACCGTCCGGACAACTCCACGCGCTTCTTGATGATCGGCAACCAGGAAGTGCCGCCGACCGGCGACGACAAGACCTCGATCATCGTCTCGATGAGCAACAAGCCGGGTGCGCTGCACGAGCTGCTGGTGCCATTCCACGAGAACGGCATCGACCTGACCCGCATCGAGACCCGTCCCTCGCGCAGCGGCAAGTGGACCTACGTGTTCTTCATCGACTTCGTTGGCCACCACCGCGACCCGCTGATCAAGGCGGTGCTGGAGAAAATCAGCCAGGAGGCCGTTGCGCTCAAGGTCCTGGGGTCGTATCCGAAGGCGGTGCTTTGATCGAAGATTGCCGGGGCTGCAAAGCAGCCCCTGCGGTCTCACAGACTGTCCTGATTTCTGAACAGGGTTCGCACCAGTGGTAAAAGCAGTAACAACCAAACCCGCGCCAATCATCAACCGCCTGGTCGTGGTCGGCCTCGGCCTGATCGGCGGCTCCTTCGCCAAGGGCCTGCGTGAGAGCGGCCTGTGCCGCGAAGTGGTCGGCGTCGACCTGGATGCCCCGTCGCGCAAGCAGGCCGTGGCCCTGGGCGTGGTCGACCGTTGCGAAGAAGACCTCGCCGCCGCCTGTGTCGGCGCCGATGTCATCCAACTGGCCGTGCCGATCCTGGCCATGGAAAAACTACTCGCCCGCCTGGCTCAGCTCGACCTGGGCAAAGCGGTCATCACTGATGTCGGCAGCGCCAAAGGCAATGTCGTACGCGCTGCCCGTGCCGTCTTCGGTGAGCGCCTGGCGAACTTCGTGCCGGGCCATCCGATCGCCGGTTCCGAGCAAAGCGGGGTAGAGGCCTCCAACGCGGCCTTGTTCCGCCGGCACAAAGTCATCCTCACGCCATTGCCGGAAACCGACCCTGCCGCCCTGGCGCTGGTCGATCGCCTGTGGCGTGCGCTGGACGCCGATGTCGAGCACATGCAGGTCGAGCGCCACGACGAAGTCCTGGCCGCCACCAGTCATTTGCCGCACCTGCTGGCCTTCGGCCTGGTCGATTCCCTGGCCAAGCGCAATGAAAACCTTGAGATCTTCCGGTACGCTGCGGGTGGTTTCCGCGATTTCACGAGAATCGCCGGAAGCGACCCGACCATGTGGCACGACATCTTCCTCGCCAACCGCGAAGCCGTCCTGCGCACCCTGGATACTTTTCGCAGCGACCTCGACGCCTTGCGCGACGCGGTCGATGCTGGGGACGGGCACCAGCTGCTGGGTGTGTTCACCCGCGCACGCGTTGCCCGCGAGCATTTCAGTAAAATCCTGGCCCGCCGGGCCTATGTGGACGCTATGAACGCCAACGATCTGATTTTCCTGGCCCAACCTGGTGGCCGCCTGTCCGGACGGATCCGCGTTCCGGGCGACAAGTCGATTTCCCACCGTTCGATCATGCTCGGTTCGCTGGCCGAGGGCACGACCGAGGTCGAAGGCTTCCTCGAAGGCGAGGACGCGCTGGCGACCCTGCAGGCCTTCCGTGACATGGGTGTGGTCATCGAAGGCCCGAACCATGGTCGTGTGACCATTCATGGTGTCGGCCTGCACGGCCTCAAGCCGCCACCTGGCCCGCTGTATGTCGGCAACTCCGGCACGTCGATGCGCCTGCTGTCCGGCCTGCTGGCGGCGCAGCCATTCGACACCACCATGACCGGCGATGCCTCGCTGTCCAAGCGCCCGATGAACCGCGTGGCCAATCCGCTGCGCGAAATGGGTGCGGTGGTCGAGACCGGTCCTGAAGGGCGTCCGCCGCTGACCATCCGTGGTGGCCACAAGCTCAAGGCCCTGACCTATACCCTGCCGATGGCCAGTGCCCAGGTTAAATCCTGCCTGCTGCTGGCGGGCCTGTACGCCGAAGGCAAGACCACCGTCACCGAGCCTGCGCCGACCCGTGACCATACCGAACGCATGCTGCGCGGCTTCGGCTACTCAGTGGAAAGCAATGGCCCGGTCGCGTCCTTGCAGTCCGGTGGCAAGCTCACCGCGACGCGCATCGAAGTGCCGGCAGACATTTCCTCCGCAGCCTTCTTCCTGGTGGCCGCCTCGATCGCCGAAGGCTCCGAGCTGGTGCTCGAACACGTCGGCATCAACCCGACCCGCACGGGCGTCATCGACATCCTGCGGCTGATGGGCGGCGACATCACCCTGGAAAACCAGCGTGAAGTTGGCGGTGAGCCGGTGGCCGACCTGCGCGTGCGCGGCGCCAAGCTCAAGGGCATCGACATTCCCGAAGAACTGGTGCCGCTGGCCATCGACGAGTTCCCCGTGCTGTTCGTCGCCGCGGCCTGTGCCGAAGGCCGTACCGTGCTGCGTGGCGCCGAAGAGCTGCGGGTGAAGGAGTCCGACCGCATCCAGGTGATGGCCGATGGCCTGATCACCCTGGGCATCCAGTGCGAACCGACCCCGGACGGCATCATCATCGATGGCGGCCAGCTCGGCGGCGGCGAAGTCCACGGTCACGGCGACCACCGCATCGCCATGGCATTCAGCGTCGCCTCGCTGCGAGCCAGCGCGCCGATCCGCATCCACGACTGTGCCAACGTCGCCACCTCGTTCCCCAACTTCCTGGCGCTGTGCGCCGAAGTCGGTATTCGCGTTGCCGAAGAGGGTAAGTCGTGAGTTCGCCGGCACCGGTCATCACCATCGACGGGCCAAGCGGCTCGGGCAAGGGCACGGTGGCTGGCTTGCTGGCCCGTGAGCTGGGTTGGAGGCTGCTGGACTCCGGCGCGCTGTACCGCTTGCTGGCATTCAATGCCACCAACCATGGTGTCGACCTCACCAACGAAGAGCTGCTCAAGGCCTTGGCCGCCCATCTGGATGTGCAGTTCATCGCTGCCGAGCCCGGTAAGCTACAACAGATCATTCTCGAAGGTGAGGACGTCAGTCACGTCATCCGCACCGAGACGGTCGGCGCCGGCGCCTCCATGGTCGCTTCGCTGCCAGCGGTGCGCGAGGCGCTGTTGCAGCGCCAGCGCGCGTTCCGTGAAGCACCGGGGTTGATCGCCGACGGTCGCGACATGGGCACGGTGGTGTTTCCAGACGCGCCGCTCAAGGTCTTCCTCACTGCCAGCGCGGAGGAGCGCGCGCGCCGCCGCTACCTGCAGTTGAAGGCCAAGAATGAAGATGTTAGTCTGTCGAGTCTGCTAGATGAGATACGTGCGCGTGATGAGCGTGACACCCAGCGCGCAGTGGCCCCGCTGAAACCAGCGGCCGATGCCATACAGCTGGACTCTACCGAGTTGTCCATCGAGCAGGTGTTGCAACGTATCAGGAGCGAGATCGCCCAGCGCGACCTTCTCTGATCGCCAGGAAGGCAGGCAGGGGCACCAGTCAACGTCCTGCCCGCTTTCCTTTACTTAAACGAAACCCACATTGTCTGGAATGTGGCTCTGGGCGTATGTTTCGCCCGAATCTACAGGAATTAAAATGAGCGAAAGCTTTGCAGAACTCTTTGAAGAAAGCCTGAAAACCCTCAATCTTCAGCCGGGTGCCATCATCTCCGGTATCGTTGTCGACATCGACGGCGACTGGGTTACCGTACACGCTGGTCTGAAGTCCGAGGGCGTCATCCCGCTCGAGCAGTTCTACAACGAAGCTGGCGAGCTGACCATCAAGGTCGGTGACGAAGTTCACGTTGCGCTGGACGCGGTCGAAGACGGCTTTGGCGAAACCAAGCTGTCCCGTGAAAAAGCCAAGCGCGCCGAGTGCTGGATTGTTCTGGAAGCAGCTTTCGCCGCCGAAGAAGTGGTCAAGGGCGTTATCAACGGTAAGGTTAAGGGCGGCTTCACTGTCGACGTTAACGGCATCCGTGCGTTCCTGCCGGGCTCCCTGGTTGATGTCCGCCCTGTGCGCGACACCACCCACCTGGAAGGCAAAGAGCTGGAATTCAAGGTCATCAAACTGGACCAGAAGCGCAACAACGTTGTTGTTTCGCGTCGCAGCGTCCTGGAAGCCGAGAACAGCGCCGAGCGCGAAGCCCTGCTGGAGACCCTGCAGGAAGGCCAACAGGTCAAGGGTATCGTCAAGAACCTCACCGACTACGGCGCCTTCGTGGACCTGGGCGGTATCGACGGCCTGCTGCACATCACCGACATGGCTTGGAAGCGTATCAAGCACCCGTCGGAAATCGTCAACGTTGGTGACGAAGTCGACGTTCGCGTCCTGAAGTTCGACCGTGAGCGCAACCGCGTTTCGCTGGGTCTGAAGCAAATGGGCGAAGATCCGTGGGTAGCTATCACCGCTCGTTACCCAGAAGGTACTCGCGTAACTGCTCGCGTTACCAACCTGACCGACTACGGCTGCTTCGCTGAGCTGGAAGAAGGCGTTGAAGGTCTGGTACACGTTTCCGAAATGGACTGGACCAACAAGAACATCCACCCGTCGAAAGTCGTTCAGGTTGGCGACGAAGTGGAAGTCATGGTTCTGGACATCGACGAAGAGCGTCGTCGTATCTCCCTGGGCATCAAGCAGTGCAAATCGAACCCATGGGAAGATTTCTCCGGCCAGTTCAACAAGGGTGACAAGATCACCGGTACCATCAAGTCGATCACTGACTTCGGTATCTTCATCGGTCTGGAAGGCGGCATCGACGGTCTGGTTCACCTGTCCGACATCTCCTGGAACGAAACTGGCGAAGAAGCCGTGCGTCGTTTCAAGAAGGGCGACGAGCTGGAAACCGTCATCCTGTCGGTTGACCCAGAGCGTGAGCGCATCTCCCTGGGCATCAAGCAGCTGGAAGACGATCCGTTCTCCAACTTCGTTGCTGTCAACGACAAGGGCGCTATCGTCAAGGGCATCGTGAAAGAAGTTGACGCCAAAGGCGCCATCGTCACCCTGGCCGACGACATCGAAGCTACTCTGAAGGCTTCCGAAATCAGCCGTGACCGCGTTGAAGACGCGCGTAACGTTCTGAAGGAAGGCGAAGAGATCGAAGCCAAGATCATCAGCGTTGACCGCAAGTCCCGCGTCATCAGCCTGTCCATCAAGTCGAAGGACGACGCTGAAGAGCGCGAAGCTATCCAGAGCCTGAAAAACACCGCTCCGGAAGCTGCTGCCGACACCACCATGGCTGCGCTGCTGCGCGAAGCTATGGCCAAGCAGAACTAAGTTCTGTTTGATCGGTAAAAAAGGGGTGGCCTTCGGGTCGCCCTTTTTTTTCGCTTGAGTTTTGTGGTGTGGCGTAGATCCAGCGCCGCCCGCGCGGCGCATCGCGAGCAAGGCTCGCTCCCACGTTTGTTTTCGGCCAATTATGCCTGTGGCATACGCGCGCGACCGCTTTGGCGCACGGCACGATATCGAGTCGGACAAACAAGGCGGTCGCGCGCGCCTTTCACAGGCGTTACTGGCCGTAAACAAACGTAGGAGCGAGCCTTGCTCGCGATGCGCCGCGCGGGCGGCGCTCGATCTACCAGGCGCTGCATCCCGGCAGCCATGCACTCATAACCACACCGCATCCCAATGTGGATAATCGCCGACCCTGGCAACCAATCCAGCCCTGATCGGATTGGCGACGATATACCTGGCTATCTTCAAGACATCGTCATCACGACGCAGGGCTCGGTCGTGATATCCCGCTTGCCAGACCGGCGTGGCCTTTAACCCTGCCTTGCGCAATGCGTGACTGGTTCGGGATTTGAAGCGTTGCATCAGTGCGCTAAGCGTCACATCCCTTAACTCAAGCAACCAATGCACATGGTCAGGCATCACGACCCAGGCTAGCGATCGACAATATTGCTTATGTTCGACATGGCGAAGGTTGTGAATGACCAGGCGCGCAAAACGGAAGTTGAAGAACAGCGGGTGACGTTGATGCGTGACGGTGGTCAGCATATAGAGCCTGCCTGGCTCAGAGTGTCTTGCTCGGCGAAGCATGCAGCCATGAGGTTTGGGCACTGGTTTCTTCCTTGAACGATTTTGTGCCCGTTGAGCGTAGCCAAGCGCATTTAACCCCGGAATGGTTAAAGATTCTCAGTATGTTAAATACTGGTACTGGGTGCAGGGGGGGCGTGAGTGCCGTGGTCGCAATGTTTGAATTTTGTGGTGGGGCGTAAATCGAGCGCCGCCCGCGCGGCGCATCGCGAGCAAGGCTCGCTCCTACGTTTGTTTTTGGCCAATAATGCCTGTGGCACACGCGCGCGACCGCCTTGTTCGTACGGCTGGATATCGCGTCGAGCACCAGGGCGAGGGCGGTCGCGCGCATTTCTCACTGGCATAACTGGCCCGTAACAAACGTAGGAGCGAGCCTTGCTCGCGATGCGCCGCGCGGGCGGCGCTCGATCTCAAAACCACTACACCCCTTTCGCCATACGCCTCTGCGCCACCCCAAAGCACATTCCCTCCCACGCCCATTCTTGAATTTTTTTATTAAGTCAAGAACCACCCTGTTCAAATCCCTCCCAGCGTGCTACAAACTGATTAAGCAATGATCTAGCTGCTTGATAACGAAGGGAAAAATATGACGAAGTCGGAGCTGATCGAACGTATTGTCACCCATCAAGGGCTGCTCTCGTCCAAGGACGTCGAGCTGGCAATCAAGACCATGCTTGAACAGATGTCCCAATGCCTGGCCACTGGCGATCGCATCGAGATCCGTGGTTTTGGCAGTTTTTCCTTGCACTATCGCGCCCCCCGGGTAGGTCGTAATCCCAAGACCGGTCAGTCGGTGGAGCTCGAAGGCAAGTTCGTTCCGCATTTCAAACCGGGCAAGGAGCTGCGTGATCGGGTCAATGAAGAAGACCACGCACACACCTGAATGATCAAGGAGCAGTCTGATGCGTAACCTCAAGCGCGCCGTGGCGGCGTTGTTCGTGCTGCTGTTGGCGGCTGTGGTGCTGTTCTTCGTGCTGGAGAACCAGCAGACCGTCTCCCTCGTGCTGTTCGGGTGGTCGGCACCCGCGATGCCGGTTGCGGTGCTGGTGCTGGCAGCCTTGGTGGTCGGCCTGGCGATCGGCCCGTTGCTCGGCGCTTACGGCGTGATGCGCAGCAAGCGCAAGATTCGCGCATCGGCCCGGCAAGCCGCCTTGAACGGTAATTGAGGATTTTTCCGACCCCAAATCCGCCACCACCCTCTGTCAACGCGCCTCACGACATGAAGTAATACGCCACTTCATTTTTGATTCAGGCGAGTGTGAAGCAGCATGGAATTCCCCGTTCTTTCTCACCACGGTGGTACCCGAGGCGTAACCGGTTCCTGTCATCAGCTGCATCTCGACGCGACGACCAGCCTTTTGGTCGATTGCGGCCTGGAGCAGGGCGCCGATGCATCACCTGGTGCTGAGGCGGCGGCACTCGCCTTCGACATCCAGGGTATTCAGGCCCTGGTCATCACCCACGTTCATCTCGATCACGTAGGTCGCATTCCTGCCTTGCTCGCCGCAGGTTTTCGCGGCCCCATCCTGTGCAGCGAGCCTTCGGCCAAGTTGCTGCCACTGGTGCTGGAAGACGCCTACAAGTTGAGCATCAGCAGCCAGCCTGCCCATGTCGCGCGTTACCTGGAGTTTCTTGAACGCTTGATCGTCCCGGTGCCCTTCGGGCAGTGGCACGTAATCGTCGATCAACCGGACCTCAGTTGCCGCATTCGCCTGCAGCGCGCTGGGCATCTGCTGGGGTCTGCTTATGTCGAATGCGACATCGAAAGGCAAGGGATCAACACCCGTGTGGTCTTCTCCGGTGACCTGGGTGCGCCATGTAACCCGCTGCTACGCCCAGTCGAGCCGCCCGAGCGTGCGGACATGCTGATACTGGAAAGCACCTATGGCGACCGCCTGCATCCCGGGCGCAGTGATCGACTGCAGCAGCTGGAGGCTGCCATCGACCGCGCCCTGGCGGACAACGGCACGATTCTGATCCCGGCATTCAGCCTTGGTCGTACGCAAGAGCTGCTGTACGAAATCGAAGATATTCTGCACCGCAAGGCATTGCTGTCTGGCCCGCACAAGCGTGAGGGGCACGACCCGCTCGACTGGTCGCAGCTGCCGATCATCCTCGACTCGCCCTTGGCGCAGCGCATCACCAAAGCCTATCGGCAGTTGCATGAGTACTGGAATGCCGACGCCCGCGCGCGCTTGGGCGAGGGGCGTGATCCATTGGGGTTCAACCAGTTGATCAGTGTCGATACCCATGCCCGGCACCAGCAGGTGGTCAACTACCTCAAGAGCACCGGCCGCCCTGCGATAGTCATTGCCGGCAACGGCATGTGCTCTGGCGGGCGGATCGTCAACTACCTCAAGGCCATGCTCGGTGATCCGCGGCATGAGGTGATGTTCGTGGGGTACCAGGCCAAAGGCACGCCCGGGGCGGTGATTCAGGCCAGTGAAGGGGCAGAGGGGTTTGTCCAGATTGATCTGGATGGAGATATGTACGACATCCGCGCCAAAGTCATTACGTTGAGTGGCTATTCGGGGCATGCCGATCAGGCGGGTCTAGTGGCGTTCGCATCGGGGTGCTCAGCGCGGCGGGTGGTATTGGTGCATGGGGAGCAGCAGGCCAAGCAGGTGCTTGCTGGGGTTTTGCGGGAGCAGTTCGCAAAGCTGGAAAAAGAGGTGTGCGTCACAATTGCGCGATGACCATTGGGCGGGTAGCGTGGTGTCCGTCGGCTGCTGAGGAACTTCTGCGGGTGAGGTCCCTCTATTATTGATTGATGTTTAAGGTGAAGAGCGTGGTGAGCATGTTGGCAAAATGCCGCTACGCTTGCTCTGAGAGGTCGCCGTGGCGGTTTGCGGGCTGAGGGGCGGCTTCGAGAGACGAATGCAATCAGACGGACCCAAGGAAAAATAGAATAAATGCGCAATGAACGTGAGCGCCTGAGTGGTAGTGACGAGATTGATCTGGTTGAGGTTGTTCAGGGGGTTTGGCGCCAGAAGCTTTGGGTAGTGTTGATTGCGTTGCCGGTGATCGCGTTGGGGTTGGGCTATGTGATGCTGGTTTCGCCTGTTTATGAGGCGAAGCTCTATGTCCAGCCGCCTTCTCAGAATGAGATCGCGCAGCTTAATTACGGCCGCGGTGGCGATACAGGGCTTCCCCCGCTCAGCGCCAAGGACGCCTACGATGTTTATCTCAAGGCCTTGCAGTCCGAAGCAGTGAGGAACAAATTTTTCCGCACTGAATTCTTGCCGATGCTGACGGAGGAGGAGCGCGCTGGCTCGCGGGATGCCTTGTACAGTCGGTTCAATAGCATGCTTAAGGTGGCTCAAGCTGCGAAGGACATGCCCAATCGCTACGTGATCACGGCAAATCTCGAAGATCCGCGTGGTGCAGCTACCTGGGTTTCAAGGTACGCCGAAATGGCATCACAGCGAGCGAAAGCTGAGATGCTCAAGGGAACTCAGAGTGACATTTCAATCATGGCAGATAATCTGGAACGGCGGATCCAGGCAGATCAGGCTAGCGCTGGCAAAGAACGAGTCGATCGAATCGCCCAATTGAAAGAGGCTTTGCGAATCGCCAAATCCATAGGGTTGGAGAAGCCTCCGATCATTTCAGGGACGCTATCCAGTGAAGTTTCTGCTGGCATGGGCGGCTCGCTCACCTATATGCGCGGGGCCAAGGCACTGGAGGCGGAAATCGCTAACCTTGAAGCCCGATCCTCGAATGATCCATTCATCGAAGGGTTGCGCGAAAAGCAAGAACGGCTGAATTTTCTTCGCAGTCTGAAAATCGACCCTTCGTCGGTTGCCATGTATCAACAGGATGGGGGGGTCGAGCAGCCGGATAAGCCTATTAAGCCTCGAAAAGCCGTTATCATGCTGCTTTCTACGTTGATGGGGCTGGGGCTTGGTGTTTTGGTGGCTATTGGTCGTGACCTTTGGCTCCGACGGACCGGGCAAGTCTGAGGGAACTTATCCAGCCAGAAAGGATCGCAGGCCGTTGTCGTCTATTGCGTTAGGTGTAACAATGCCATATTCGTTGCCGATGACATGGAAAGCTGTAAGAGCGAGCACGACGCGCTGATCAGATCTGCCTGTCTAGGTGAAACCACCGTTTGAACACAGGCAAAGAATGTGAACAGTGTCACCCGAGTCCACTCCACTGCAGCCCCTAGCGAAATCGATCTTTTCAAGCTTGTTCACAGTGTTTGGCGCCGGCGAGTGCTCGTCATTGGCATGGCGCTGTTGGGGGCTCTCATCGGTGTGAGTTATGCCTATCTCGTTACACCCGTCTATGAAGCGTCCACCATATTGCGTCCGGTTGCTATCAATCAGCTGGACGCTCTGAACCGCTCAAACATTTATTCGTTGCCACCCGCTGAAGCCCTGAAAAGGGTTGGGGCGACATTTGATTCCTATAATGCTCGGCTGGACTTTTTCCGATCCAGGCCCGATTTGATCGATGCTTTCCAAAATGAAGGGGAAAGCCTTGAGCAGGCATTCGAGGACTTCAACAGAGGTGCCCTCACCTTGATGCAGCCGGACCCGAAGAAGGCTGACCTTCTGAGCGCCTACGTCGGGTTGAAGATGCGCTACGAGAAGGGTGTTGATGGTGCGGGTATCCTGAATGATTTCGTTGATTTCGCGATCGAGCGAGAGCGTGTTCAATTATCAAAAGATTTTCAGCTGATTCTGGCCAACCGCATGGCCGAGACAGAGATGCAATTGAACGCGGCAGTTTCAGAGTATCAAGCAGGTAAGGAAGGCCGGATTGCCCGCCTTGAAGAGGCCGATGCAATCAAGCGAGCGGAGCTGAACGATGAGCTCAAGGCATTACGTGTTCAATTGAAGTTGCGTCGGGAGGCGCGTCTGGCGCAGCTTGAAGAGGCCATCAGCATTGCTCGAAGCCTAGGGTTAAAAAAGCCTTCCACGCCTTCTTTGATGGCAGATGGGGCAGTGGGTGGCGGAAATATCATTCGTACCGAGGTCAGCAGTCAGCAGACGCCGTTGTACTTCTTGGGAACTGACGTGCTTGAAGCTGAGCGCAACACCTTACGAAAACGAACATCGGATGATTTCGTGGAGCCGCGAATTGCCCAGATCCGAAAAGAACTGGTGATGCTGTCGACCAATCGCAAAGTGCAGATGCTCAGAGCCAGGGAAAACGAAGCAGCGTTCCTTGAGGGTATCGAGGCGCTCCGCGTCGAGCGCGCGCGCTTGCAGGCTATCGACACCAAGCTGGACGGTCTGCATTTGGTGAGTATTGACCAGCGCGCAGTGGAATCGAGTAAGCCTGTGAAGCCGCGAAAAGGCGTGATCGTTCTTGTTGCGCTCATCGCTGGTCTGGTGCTTGGAGCGTTCATTGCGCTAGTGCGAGGTGCTTTCAAGGATCATCTGCGGCAGATGCGAGTTCTAGAGATTGAAGGCTCTGTTCAGCGCGTTTCAGCAGGGGAGGAGGGGGCTGTCAACGGCGCTCGCCTTGCCTAGGTCCGCACCTAGCTTCAGGTAGGGCGCGTGATGTTAATTTGATGCTATTTCGGCTATCCGAGAACTCTGGAAAACTCTGATGGATCGCCAATGGCGAACCCCCTATGATTAAGGCGCCTTTCATTGTTGGCAGCCGCCAGGCAGTACCCCAAGCGAAATGGGCAAGCGCTTTTTTCGTTAATGCGACAGCAAGTTTTCGTGGAATGGATTCACTCGACTGACGAATGAATCGATGAAGGTTCAATAATCGCTATGCAGTCCTGGAAACGGGCAGGTAAATTCAAGGTGAGTTGGAAAGCATGACAGATATGAATGCGGTGGTAGAGAAGTTCAAAAGCCGGCAGGCCTTGATTGGTATCGTGGGCCTCGGTTATGTCGGGCTGCCACTGATGCTGCGTTATAACGCCATCGGTTTCAATGTCCTGGGTATCGACATTGATGACACCAAGGTCAAGAAGTTGAATCTTGGCGAGAGTTATATCGAGCACATTCCCGCCGCCAGCATCGCCAAAGCTCGTGAGTCCGGCTTCGAGGCTACTGTCGATTTCAAGCGTGCCAGTGAATGTGACGCGCTGATTCTGTGTGTACCTACGCCGCTCAACAAGTATCGCGAGCCGGACATGAGCTTCGTGATCAACACCACCGATGCGCTCAAGCCCTACCTGCGCGCCGGCCAGGTGGTCTCGCTGGAGAGTACGACTTACCCCGGCACCACCGAAGAAGAGTTGCTGCCTCGAGTGCAGGAAGGCGGCTTGGTGGTGGGTGAAAATATTTTCCTGGTCTATTCACCTGAACGCGAAGACCCGGGCAACCCGAATTTCGAGACCCGTACCATTCCCAAAGTCATTGGTGGCCACACGCCGAAGTGCCTCGATGTGGGTATTGCCCTGTACGAGCAAGCAATTGATCAGGTAGTTCCAGTTAGCTCCACCAAGGCTGCCGAGATGACCAAGCTGCTGGAAAACATCCACCGCGCAGTCAACATTGGTCTGGTCAACGAGATGAAAATCGTCGCTGACCGTATGGGCATCGATATCTTCGAAGTGGTTGATGCCGCAGCGACCAAACCGTTCGGTTTCACACCGTACTACCCAGGCCCAGGTCTGGGTGGCCACTGCATCCCGATCGACCCCTTTTATCTGACCTGGAAGGCTCGCGAATACGGCCTGCATACACGTTTCATCGAATTGTCCGGTGAAGTCAACCAAGCGATGCCTGAGTACGTACTGGGCAAATTGATGGATGGCCTGAACGAGACCGGCAAAGCGCTCAAAGGCAGCCGAGTTTTGGTCTTGGGCATCGCCTACAAGAAGAACGTCGATGACATGCGTGAGTCGCCGTCGGTTGAGATCATGGAATTGATCGAGGCAAAAGGTGGCGTGGTTGCCTACAGCGACCCGCACGTACCGGTCTTCCCGAAAATGCGTGAGCATCATTTCGAGCTGAGCAGCGAGCCACTCACCGCCGAGAACCTGGCTAGCTTCGATGCTGTGGTGCTTGCCACCGACCACGACAAGTTCGATTACGCTCTGATCGAATCCAAGGCCAAGTTGATCGTGGATAGCCGCGGCAAGTACCGTACGCCGACCGCTCACATCATCAAGGCCTGATTGGCGTCGCCAGCAAATTGATCCGTCTGGGCTTCGAGTTGCCAGACGGATCCATTCGTTTTCAAAGGAAGCCTCATGAAAAACTTTGCTCTCATTGGTGCTGCGGGTTACATCGCTCCCCGCCACATGCGCGCCATCAAGGACACCGGCAACCGCTTGGTTTCCGCGTACGATATCAATGACTCGGTAGGCATCATCGACAGTATCTCGCCGCAGAGCGAGTTCTTCACCGAGTTCGAGTTCTTCCTCGACCACGCCCATGGCTTGAAGCGCAACCCGGCTACCGCCCTGGACTACGTTGCGATCTGCTCGCCCAACTACTTGCACCACCCGCACATTGCCGCAGGCCTGCGCTTGGGCTGTGACGTAATTTGCGAAAAACCGCTGGTCCCGACCCCGCAGCAACTGGACGAGCTGGCCTTGGTCGAGCAGGAAACCGGCAAGCGCCTGTACAACATCCTGCAGCTGCGCCATCACCAGGCAATCCTTGCCCTGAAGGACAAGGTTGCCCATGAAAACAACCCGCACAAGTATGAAGTCGACCTGACCTACATCACGTCGCGCGGCAAGTGGTACCTGCAAAGCTGGAAGGGTGACCCTCGCAAGTCGTTTGGCGTGGCCACCAACATCGGCGTGCACTTCTACGACATGCTGCACTTCATCTTCGGCAAGCTGCAGCGCAACGTTGTGCACTTCACCTCCGAGCACAAGGCCGCCGGCTACCTGGAATACGAGAAAGCACGCGTACGCTGGTTCCTGTCGGTTGATGCCAATGACCTGCCAGAGTCGGTGAAGGGCAAGAAGCCGACTTACCGTTCGATCACCGTCAATGGTGAGGAAATGGAGTTCTCCGAAGGCTTCACCGATCTGCACACCACCAGCTATGAAGAGATCCTTGCGGGCCGTGGTTACGGTATCGAGGATGCGCGCCACTGTGTGGA
The DNA here is from genome assembly GCF_000425785.1 of Pseudomonas taiwanensis DSM 21245. Taxonomy (GTDB): domain Bacteria; phylum Pseudomonadota; class Gammaproteobacteria; order Pseudomonadales; family Pseudomonadaceae; genus Aquipseudomonas; species Aquipseudomonas taiwanensis. Next base: position 17,256 of record NZ_AUEC01000013.1, on the reverse strand, counting down.
AACGGTCAACACCATCCGTAGCGCCCCCACCGTGGTGGCAGCGGACAACGAAGGTCACCCGTTCGTGCAGGCGCTTTCGCGCTGAATGAGGGGAAGAAAACGGGTGGCGTTCCCCGTCGCCCGTTATTTATTGTTTTCTGCAGGGTCGCAAATTCGCGTGTCGAACGATAATTCCAATAGGCTAGGTGGAGTGCCTGCCACTGAAGCACAACACGGCATCAGGCTCGATGTACAGGGATTGCGTGCGATCGCGGTACTGGCGGTGCTGGCTTACCATACCAACAGTGGTTGGATGAAGGCTGGCTTTGTCGGTGTTGATGTCTTCTTCGTCATCTCAGGTTTCATCATTACCGCGTTATTGACCGAGCGCGCTATAAAGGTTGAACTTGGCGCTTTCTATTTGAGCCGAATTAAGCGAATTTTGCCCGCTTACTTTGTCATGCTAACAATCGTCTGCATGGTTTCGGCGATATTGTTCCTACCCGATGACTTTGAGTTTTTCCGAAATAGCCTCAAGTCGGCGAGCCTGTTTTTCAGTAATCATTATTTTGCTGACTTCGGCAGTTATTTCGCGCCAAAGGCTGATGAGTTGCCGCTGCTGCATACTTGGTCGTTGGCCATCGAGATGCAGTTCTATCTGTTCTTCCCATTACTGGTCATTTGCTTGCCTAAGGGCTTGCGGTTGCCTGTCTTCACCATTTTGGCCCTTGGTTTGTTTGCCTGGAGTGGATTCCGCACATTGGAAGACAAACACGACTTCCTGTATTTCTCGCTCATTGCCCGTATACCGGAGTTCATGGTTGGTGCCGTCGTTGCACTGGTGATGTGCAATCGGCGCTTGAATCCACAGGTGTCCTCTGCGCTAGGTGTCTTGGGGGCGATACTGCTTGCACTGTCGTTCACTATGATCGAAAGGCAAGCGTTTCCGGGGTTCTGGTCGATTCTGCCCTGTCTGGGAGCAGGCCTGGTTATCGCTGCTCGACGCGGCCCGGTCAGCGCTCTCCTTTCCACACCGCTAATGGTTTGGATTGGCGGAATTTCCTATTCCCTCTACCTTTGGCATTGGCCAGTGCTGGCGCTCGTGCGCTATTACACAGGCCAGTATGAATTGACTAGCGCAGGTCTACTGGTGTTCGCCTGCTGTTCGCTAGCGTTGGCGTGGCTGTCGTACCGTTACGTAGAGATACCAGTCAGATCCTCTCCCATGACGCTTCGGCAGGTGCCGAGGTGGGTATTGGCGGGAAGTGCAGTGTTGCTAGTCGCTTGGGGTGGGCGGCAGATTAATGGATCGCTGGTTTCACCATTACCGTTGGAACTGACGCGGTATGCCGCGTCAGAGTCGATTTGCCATGGAATTCAGGTGGGTGAGTGCAAGCGCGGGGCGGCTGATGCACCTGCCTCGGTCCTTGTAATTGGCGACAGCCATGCCGCTCAGTTGAACTACTTTTTCGATGTTGCTGGCAATGAGCAGGGAATCGCTTACCGGGTGCTCACAGGCAGCAGCTGTGTCCCGATTCCAGGTTTTGATGTGCAGCGCCTTCCGGGCTGGGCACAGAAGCCGTGCCGTGCGCAGATGACTGCAGTCGCCCAGATAATGCCGCAAATGAAAAAGTTGATCGTTGCAGGCATGTGGCAGTATCAGATGCAGAGTCCCGTTTTTGTGGAGGCTTTGCGCGATTTTTTGCAGAGTGCTGCCGATGCTGGCAAACAGATCGTCGTGCTAGCCCAGATTCCAATGTTCGAGTCCAATGTACAGAGAGTGCGCCGGTTCACCGAAATCGGGCTAGCTGCGCCGTTGGCATTTAATCGCGAATGGTCTGAAGCCAATCGCCAGGTCGAAGCCATCGCAAAGGGTATTCCTGGTGTGCAGTACTTGGACTTCTCTACAAGCAGCTTCTTTGCTGCTGCTCCTTATCAGGATGGTCAGCTCATCTACCGAGATAGCCACCACCTGAACGAGCTCGGAGCTCGTCGGTATGGATATTTCGCGGCAGGAGCGTTGCAGCGTGCGTTCGATCAACCTCAATCCAGTGTGAGTCTCAAGCCATGAATTACTATCAGCACCCAAGCGCAATCGTGGACGAGGGCGCGCAGATTGGTAACGATTCCAGAGTCTGGCACTTTGTGCACGTGTGCGCCGGTGCTCGAATTGGCGCCGGTGTTTCCCTCGGGCAGAACGTGTTCGTGGGTAACAAAGTCGTCATTGGGGATCGCTGCAAGGTTCAGAACAATGTCTCGGTTTACGACAACGTGACTCTGGAGGAGGGCGTGTTCTGTGGGCCTAGCATGGTGTTTACCAACGTCTACAATCCCCGCTCTCTGATTGAACGCAAGGATCAGTATCGCAATACCTTGGTCAAGCGGGGAGCGACTCTGGGTGCAAACTGCACCATCGTTTGCGGTGTGACAATTGGCGAGTACGCTTTTGTGGGGGCCGGTGCAGTGATCAACAAGGACGTACCGGCTTATGCCCTGATGGTCGGAGTTCCGGCTCGGCAGATCGGGTGGATGAGCGAGTTTGGTGAGCAACTGCAACTGGATGAGAAGGGCGAGGCCATTTGCTCACATACTGGCGCACGCTACATTTTGATCGAAAGTACACTGAATAAGGTGGATGCTTGACCATGATTGAATTCATTGACCTGAAAAGCCAGCAAGCGCGAATCAAAGACAAAATTGACGCCGGTATACAGCGCGTGCTGAGCCACGGCCAGTACATTCTTGGCCCAGAAGTAGCCGAGTTGGAGGATCGATTGGCGGCATTTGTCGGCGCGAAGTATTGCATCACCTGTGCAAACGGCACGGATGCCCTGCAGATTGCTCAGATGGCGCTTGGGATCGGCCCGGGGGACGAAGTCATCACGCCAGGCTTCACCTATATCGCCACTGCTGAGACCGTCGCGCTGCTGGGTGCCAAGCCGATTTACGTCGATATTGATCCCCGCACTTATAATCTTGATCCGCAATTGCTGGAAGCGGCAATCACCCCGCGCACTAAAGCGATTATTCCCGTGTCGTTGTATGGTCAGTGCGCTGACTTTGATGCAATCAATGCCATTGCTGCAAAGTACGGAATACCGGTCATTGAAGACGCGGCACAGAGCTTTGGTGCGTCCTACAAAGGTAAGCGCTCTTGCAACCTCACTACTATTTCCTGCACCAGTTTCTTCCCGAGCAAACCATTGGGTTGCTATGGGGATGGTGGCGCTATCTTTACAAACGATGATGAGTTGGCCACGGCCCTTCGCCAGATCGCTCGTCATGGACAAGATCGTCGCTATCATCACATTCGAGTAGGTGTAAATAGTCGCCTTGATACGCTGCAAGCGGCAATTTTATTGCCAAAACTTGATATATTTGAAGAGGAAATTACACTCCGGCAGAAGGTGGCGGGGTGGTATGATGTCGCCTTGAAGCTTGCTGGTGTTAATAGCACCCCCTTTATCGAGGAGGGTAATGTAAGTGCATATGCCCAATACACAGTGAGGGTTGATGATCGGGACGCACTTCAAGCTAAGCTGAAAGATGCCGGTATTCCAACAGCTGTGCACTATCCCATTCCATTGAACAAGCAACCAGCAGTAGCGAATGAGCAGTCGGTGCTGCCGGTTGGTGACAGGGTTGCCACTCAGGTTATGAGTTTGCCAATGCATGCTTATTTGGATTCGGCTGCCATTGATACTATCTGTGCTGTATTGACGAGCTAACGGATGTACATACTTACCCGAGTTGATAGGTCGATCCTGCAGAACACTCTATTGTTCTTTGCCTACTTTTGCGTTATTACATGGGTGAACAATAGTTATATCTTTTCTCTGTATGAGTATATGGGGGCGGCGGAGAAAACGGTCGACTTTGGTTTTTTTGTATATTTAGTATTTTTAGCGCTTATCTGCGCTCTGCTATGCGGTAGAGAGGTGCGTCGGCCGGGTGATCTGCTCGTGACCTTGCTGGTGGTGATTCTCGTTCCTCACGCTTTGGTGTTGACGGGAGGTAATGCATTCTCACCTTCTGCCAATCCCTGGTCGGGTGTAGCCTTGGCCGTCGCATTAGGGATTCTAACAATTGGGGTCGCCAACAAGCTCAGATTTCGTCCTGTGGAGATCACACAGCAAAAAAATCAGGGGCGGCGGGTCTTGTTGCTGTTGGCATGGATAAACTTGTTAGTGCTGGCGTTTATTTGTGCAAAGAGCGCTAATTACTTTTCATTTGATTTTTCGGGGCAGTACTTTCGACGTGCTATCGCTAGAGAGGTATTCGCAGCCGGATCGTCTAACGGTTATCTGTCGTCAATCGGTACCCAGGCATTCTTTCCTGTGTTGTTTGCATGGGGGGTGTACAAGAGGAAGTGGTTTTACCTAGCTTTAGGGCTCGCAAATGTTTTGGTGCTGTGGGGCGCGTTTGGTCAGAAGTATCCATTCATAGTGTTAGCTCTTATTTACGCCTTGATGGCTTACTTTAGGCGTTTTGGTCAAGTCAAGGTTGCTTTGATTGTGGGCGCCTTGCTTGGTTTATTGCTCATGGGGGTTATTGAGCAAGAGGTGTTGGGTTATTCGTACTTAAATGATTACCTATTGCGTCGGGCATTTATTGTGCCCTCGACCCTACTGGGCGCCGTTGATCAATTCGTTTCGCTGTTTGGGCCTAATTACTATAGGGATACTTTATTGGGTGTCTTGTTCGGAGAAGGTAAAGCAGAAACGCTGACATTCAGACTGGGTAGTGAGATTTTCGAAAATCCGGAGATGAACGCTAACGTCAACTTTTTTGCGATCGCCTACATGCAAATGGGTTATTTGGGTGTTATGGTTGAGTCGCTGTTTGTCGCATCAATCGTCGTGCTTATGAACTTCTTGTTTTCTAGGTACGGTGCATTTTTAGCGGTCCCGGTCTCACTGTTGTTTGCTACGAAAATCTTAGAACAATCCTTGTTGACCGTGCTGCTGGGTTCAGGGGTTTGCATGATGGTGCTATTTCTGGTCTTCATATCCTTGCCACTCAGTATTTTCGGGAGGACAAGGACATGAGTGCAGCATTCTTCAGTCGCGTCGCTCGGGTGCTTGTAGGAACCATTGGTGCGCAAGCAATAACCATCGGCGTAATGCTTTTGCTGGTCCGACTGTACACGCCTACAGAAATTGGCGCGTTCAGTGTCTGGTTTTCCTTCGCAACTATATTCGCTGTAGTTGTTACAGGGCGTTATGAGTTGGCGATCTTCTCGACACGTCTTGAGAAAGATTTTCAAGCAGTTGTGAAATTAGTGATCAATTTGACGTTGATAACTTCCCTCGTAATTGCCGTGGGGGTTGCCTTGGCCGGGCACTTCATAAGCCCACTTCCTGAGGTGGTCAGTGATTATTGGCTAGCTTTGGCAATAGTTTCGCTCGGTTTAGGAGCAAATAAGCTGGTCCTGTCATTGTTGACCTACCAGCAGTCGTTCAACCGTCTTGGTGTTGCGAGGATAAGCTTAGCAGCTAGTATTGCTGTGGGGCAGGTCGCGGCTTTTTACGCAGTGGGAGGGATTTCCGGGCTTGTTTATGGGCAACTCATCGGTGTGGTTGTAGCCACTGTCTTGGCTGCGCTTTGGGTGGGGCGGCCGCTGATCATTGCATGTGCCACTACTCCTTGGCGAGCGGTGAGGGCTGTGGCAATTCAGTACCTCAACTTTCCAAAGTTTTCGCTTCCTGCCGACCTTGTCAATACCGTTGCCAGCCAGATGCCGGTGATCTTGCTCGCGTCGAAATTTGGTGGGGAAAGCGCAGGCTGGTTTGCATTGACCTTGAAAGTCATGGGCGCACCGATCTCGTTGCTCGCAGCTTCTGTGCTCGATGTCTTCAAGGAGCAAGCGGCGCGGGACTACCGTGAGTCGGGGGACTGCCGTACTATCTTCTTTAAGACCTTCAAGCTTCTGGCTCTTTTGGCCTTAGCGCCATTTGTAGCGCTATGGGGCTTTGGCGAATGGGCATTTGGATTTATTTTTGGTGAGGCTTGGACGGAGTCAGGACGTTACGCAGTGCTGATGATTCCGTTATTCTACATGCGTTTTGTGGTGAGCCCGCTGAGCTACACCATCTATATTGCACAGCGGCAAAACCTCGACTTGATCTGGCAGCTTGGCCTCCTTGGCCTCACAATAGCCTGCTTCACCTTGCCGGGCACAGTGGACTCGGTGTTGTGGTGCTATTCCATCGGGTATGCAGTCATGTATTTCATCTATTTCTGGATGGCCTTCCATAGCGCCAAGGGAGATGCCCAATGATCATCGTTGTTGATTACGGTGTAGGCAATATTGCTTCTGTCTTGAATATGCTGAAACGCGTTGGTGCTAAAGCCAAAGCATCTAATAATCGAGAAGAAATAGAACAGGCTGAAAAGTTGATATTGCCAGGTGTAGGGGCATTCGATGCTGGGATGCAGACCCTTCGTCGTAGTGGGTTGATCGATGTGTTGAACGAGCAGGCGTTGGTAAAGCGCAAGCCGGTGATGGGAGTCTGCCTCGGAAGTCAGATGCTTGGGAAAGGATCCGAGGAGGGTACGGAGTCGGGGCTGGGCTGGATTGACATGGATATTGTGCGATTCGAAAAGCGTGAAGAACGTAAGGTTCCACACATGGGCTGGAACGAAGTTATTCCCCATGGCAATCACCCAATACTCACAGGAATTGATGAGAAAAGCCGTTTCTATTTTGTTCATAGTTATTACATGGTTCCGTTGCAAAAAGAAAATATGTTGTTGAGCGCGAACTATGGGCAGCTGTTTACTGCTGCGGTAGTTAAAGATAATATCTTCGGTTTCCAGTTTCATCCGGAAAAGAGCCACAAATTTGGAATGCAGCTTTTCAAGAACTTTGTGGAGCTTGTTTAATGATTAGAAGGCGCGTAATTCCGTGTTTGTTGCTCAAGGCTCGGGGTCTCGTCAAGACTGTAAAATTTAAAGATCCGAAATACGTCGGTGATCCGATTAATGCGGTTAGAATCTTTAATGAAAAAGAAGTCGATGAGCTGGTGTTGCTCGATATAGACGCCTCTAGGAACAATAGTGAGCCGAATTATGAGTTGATCGCCGAAGTGGCTGGTGAGTGCTTCATGCCGATTTGTTATGGTGGCGGCATCAAGACGCTTGAACACGCGGAGAAACTCTTCGCCTTGGGAATCGAAAAAATTTCGATAAACACCGCTGCCTTGGCTGATCTTTCTGTTATTCGGCAGGTTGCCCAGAAGTTTGGTTCACAGAGCGTGGTCGGTTCGATTGACTGTCGGAAAGGCTTCTGGGGTGGCTATTCGGTATATTCCGAGAGCGGCACGAAAGATATGAAGCGCACTCCAGTTGAGTGGGCTCAACTGCTTGAGAAGGCCGGTGTAGGTGAAATCTTCTTAAACTCGGTTGATCGGGATGGTACCCAGAAGGGGTTTGATGTGGCCCTAGTGGAAAGCGTTGTGTCACAGGTTCACGTCCCAGTCATCGCCTGTGGCGGTGCGGGGTCGACCGAAGACCTAGTTGACCTTTTCGAGCGTACGAGTGTTTCTGCAGTTGCTGCCGGAAGCCTGTTCGTGTTCCACGGGAAGCATCGGGCGGTATTGATTAGTTATCCCGATTTGAACAAATTGAACGCTTGCTAAAAACAATCGGGATCATTTATTAGTGCAGCGGGTCGGTATTGTTGCTTTCGAACGCTACAGTATGTCCAGTGCTAATACTTGTAAAATATGCTGACCTGCAGCCCATTTTGATTGGGTGGGGTCGAAGTGACGTTTTCAGGAGGTTGTAGTGGTGAAGGTATGTTCGCGCTGTGTCATGGATACATCTGACTCTGAAATTGTGTTCGATGAGGCGGGAGTGTGCAATCACTGCCACAAGTTTGACAATGTGCAGTCTTTGCAGTTGTTTTCCGACAGCAGTGGCGAGCAGCGCCTGCAAAAAATTGTCGATCAGATCAAGAAAGACGGTGCGGGTAAGGATTACGACTGCATTATTGGTCTGAGCGGCGGAGTAGACAGCTCTTACTTGGCTGTGAAAGTCAAGGATCTCGGATTGCGACCGCTGGTGGTGCACGTCGATGCTGGCTGGAACAGCGAGCTTGCTGTGAGTAATATCGAGAAAATCATCAAGCACTGTGGGTACGACCTGCATACCCATGTGATGAACTGGGAGGAAGTCCGCGACTTACAGTTAGCCTACATGAAGGCAGCAGTGGCTAACCAAGATGTTCCACAGGATCATGCTTTTTTCGCTAGTATGTATCACTTTGCTGTAAAAAATAAAATCAAGTATATTCTAAGTGGCGGAAATCTAGCGACAGAAGCAGTGTTTCCGGATACTTGGCACGGTAGCGCCATGGATGCTATCAATCTTAGGGCCATCCATAAGAAATATGGTGAGCGCCCTCTGCGAGATTACAAGACCATCAGCTTTCTTGAGTACTATTTCTGGTATCCTTTTGTAAAGGGGATGAGAACGGTCCGTCCGTTGAATTACATGAACTATGACAAGGCGCAGGCTGAAGCATATTTGCAGGAAACTATTGGCTATCGTTCTTATGCGCGCAAGCATGGTGAGTCCATTTTTACCAAACTTTTTCAGAATTACTATTTGCCTGAGAAGTTTGGCTATGACAAGCGCAAGTTACATTATTCCAGTATGATTCTTTCTGGTCAAATGACGCGTGAGCAGGCTCAGCAAAAGCTTGCGGAGCCCCTATATGACACTGCTGAATTGCAACTGGATATTGCGTACTTCTGCAAGAAGATGAGGATTACCCAGGCGCAGTTCGATGCATTGATGGCTGCTCCGATTCATGATTACTCCGATTTTTCCAATTGGGACTCCAGGCAGCAATTTGCTAAGAAGCTTCAAGTTATGGTTCAGCGGTTGCTGGGTCGCCGCATTAATGTCTATTCTTGAGTGAGGCTACGACCATGGCCAAAGTTGCACACCTGACATCGGTACATACGCGTTACGATATTCGTATTTTCCGAAAGCAATGCAGTACCCTCGCTCATGCAGGGCATGAGGTATATCTGGTTGTTGCCGATGGTAAGGGCAACGAGTTCAAAGATGGGGTGAACATTATTGACGTTGGTCGTTTGGTCGGCCGAATTAACCGTATCTTCAAAACAACCCGCAACGTCTATAGTCGGGCTCTAGCGCTCGGTGCAGATGTCTATCATCTCCACGATCCGGAATTGATTCCTGTTGGACTAAGGTTGAAGAAGCTAGGTAAACGGGTCATTTTCGACTCTCATGAAGACGTGCCCAAGCAACTGCTGAGTAAACCTTATTTGCAGCCGATGGCAAGGCGAGTCGTGGCAGCGCTCTTCTCTCTTTACGAACGTTATGCCTGTCCTAAGCTTGATGCCATTCTTACTGCCACTCCACATATTCGCGATAAGTTTAAGCGTCTTAATAATAATGTTTTGGATATTAACAATTTTCCGATGCTGGGTGAGCTCGATGCTATGGTGCCGTGGAATAAAAAAAAATCGGAGGTCTGCTACGTAGGTGGCATTACTTCCATCCGAGGTATTCGCGAGGTAGTCAAAAGCCTTGAGCAGCTGAAATCGTCTGCGCGATTGAACCTAGTAGGCAGCTTTTCCGAGCCGACCGTAGAGCGGGAAGTCAAAACACTTGCTGGTTGGAAGGACGTCAATGAGCATGGCCAATTGGACCGCGGGGAGGTTCGTGAAGTGTTGGGCGCCTCAGTCGCCGGATTGGTGACCTTTCACCCTTTACCTAACCATATTGATGCTCAGCCCAACAAAATGTTCGAATACATGTCCTCCGGGATTCCGGTAATTGCATCTGACTTCCCGTTGTGGAGGGAAATCATTGAGGGCAGCAAGTGTGGATTGTGCGTTGATCCGCTTGACCCTTCGGCGATAGCGGAAGCTATAGACTATCTAGTGAACAATCCGGATGTGGCTGCGGACTTTGGGCGCAACGGCCAGCGAGCAGTTAATGAGCGTTATAATTGGGACCTGGAAGGGCGCAAGCTTCTGCGATTCTATTCCGATTTTCTAAATAAGTGAGAATTTTAATGAAAGTCCTGACCATCATCGGTGCCCGTCCACAGTTCATTAAAGCAAGCGTTGTCTCCAAAGCGATTCTTACGCAACCTACCTTGTCGGAAGTCATTGTTCATACCGGTCAGCATTTTGATGCAAACATGTCGGATATTTTCTTTGATCAATTAGGTATTCCAAAGCCAAATTATCAGTTGGATATCAATGGCGGCACCCATGGGCAAATGACAGGCCGCATGCTCATGGAAATCGAGAACGTGGTCCTTAAGGAGAAACCTGATCGAGTTATGGTGTATGGTGATACCAACTCGACTCTTGCTGGTGCCTTGGCTGCGGCCAAGCTAAATATCCCTACAGCGCATATCGAAGCAGGGCTGCGTAGCTTCAACATGCGCATGCCGGAAGAGATCAACCGAATTCTCACCGACCAGGTCAGTGATATTCTTTTTTGTCCCACTCAGGTTGCCATTGACAACCTCATGAATGAGGGTTTCGATAGAAAGCCAGTGAAGGTCCTCAAAGTGGGCGACGTGATGCAGGACAGTGCGCTGTTTTTTGCTCAGCGTGCCACGTCGCCTGCCGGCTTGGATCCGGAGCAAGGTTTTATTCTTGCTACATTGCATCGTGCTGAGAATACGGATGATCCGGCTCGGTTGACCGCGATCGTTGAGGCGTTGAATGAAATCCATAGAAATATCGGCAGCGTTGTTCTCCCGCTGCATCCTCGTACGCGTGGGGTTATCGAGCGCTTAGGCCTTAAGCTTGAGGCCCGCATCATCGACCCTGTCGGATATCTGGAAATGATCTGGCTTTTGCAGCGCTGTGGCTTGGTTCTTACTGACAGCGGCGGTGTGCAGAAAGAGGCATTCTTCTTTAGCAAGCCTTGCGTGACCATGCGTGACCAGACTGAATGGGTTGAGTTGGTCTCCTGCGGAGCCAACATCCTGGCCGGGGCTAGCCGCGAAAAAATTGTTGATTCAGTGCGTGTGAGCCTAGGTAAGACAATTCAGGATGATGGCCAGTTGTATGGCGGTGGGCAGGCATCCCAAAGTATCGCTGATTATTTGGCAAAACTGTGACGCTTGATATTCTGCCCATAGAAAAGGTTTATCCAGTTTCATGAATGTCTGGTATGTGCATCCTTACGCAGGTGGTCCTGGGGTTGGTCGTTATTGGCGGCCCTATTACTTTTCGAAGTTCTGGAATCAATCTGGGCATCGGTCGGTGATTATTTCGGCTGGTTATCACCATTTGCTGGAGCCGGACGAGCAGCGTTCCGGTAGCTCGACGGTCAATGGTGCGGAATATGCTTTTGTGCCGACTCTTCGATATCAGGGAAATGGCATGGGGCGCATGCTCTCTATGCTCATATTCTCACTGATCTTGATGCCGTTCTGCATATTTCAGGCGTTTAAGCGAGGCCGTCCTGATGCAATTATCTATTCCTCACCCCACCCTTTTGGCGTGGTCAGTTGCTGGTTAGCGGCCCGCCTATTGAATGCGAATTTCATTTTTGAGGTGCGTGACATCTGGCCCTTGAGTCTGATTGAGTTGGGCGGCCTCAGCGCGACCAATCCATTGGTGCGGATAACAGGTTGGATTGAGCGCTTCGCTTACGCCCGGTCAGACAAGGTGGTCAGTCTCCTGCCATGTGCTGAAGAGCATATGGCAGAAAAAGGGCTCGACGCCGGTAAATTCCTGTGGATACCAAATGGTGTCGACATTAGCGACAGCCAACCTGGAGTTGAAGTGGTTGACAGCCCGTTGCTTAAGCATGTGAAGACGCTGCGTGAACAGGGCGTCTTCGTCGTCATCTATGCTGGGGCTCACGGTGAACCAAACGCACTGGAGGGGCTGGTTCGTTCTGCGAACTTCCTTAAGCTTGCTGAAGCCAATGTTCGGCTGATTCTTGTGGGCAAAGGAGAGAAGAAGGAACAGCTTAAAGCTATTGCAAAAGAGGAGGCCAGCGGCTTGGTCGATTTTTTTGACCAACAGCCCAAGGAGGCGGTCATGGCCGCTCTCAAATTTGCTTCCGCCGGTTATATTTCCTTAAAGTCCGAACCCATCTTCCGATTCGGCGTAAGCCCTAATAAGCTTTGGGACTATATGTTAGTGGGGTTGCCAGTCATCTTCGCTTGTCGGGCCGGAAACGATCCTGTTGGAGACTATCGATGTGGAGTTTCAACGGATCCGGACTCGGCCAAAGATATCGCGGAGGCAATCTCCAGCCTTGCGAGTTTGAGTGAAGGCCAGCGTCTGGAGATGGGGGGTAATGGTCACGATGCAGTGCTTGCGCATTACACCTATGAGCAATTGGCGCAGAAACTGCTGAATCGAATTTTGAGCGGGCGCTCACTATGAAGACTGTGATGGTAACTGGTGCGTCCGGCTTTGTTGGTGCCGCGCTATGCCGCGAGCTTGTACAAGCGGGTTATTCAGTGGTGGGTGTAGTAAGGAAGGTGGTTGAAAAAATTCCTTTGGTCACATACCTCGAAACTGATCTTGTGGATACTGGTGCGTTTATCGATCACTTCCCGCTTGTCGAGTGCGTCATTCATCTTGCCGGTCGTGCCCATGTTTTGGACGAGAGGGCGGAAGAACCACTGACAGCGTTCCGTGAAGCTAATCGAGATGCGACAATACGTTTGGCCAGGCGTGCGTTAAATGCTGGTGTGAAACGTTTCGTATTCATCAGCTCTATCGGGGTGAATGGAAATAGTACGCAGGGTAGGCCCTTCACGGAAAGCTCACCGCCGAAGCCACATGCCGATTATGCGGTGTCGAAACTTGAGGCGGAGCGTGAGCTTCATGCCTTACTGAAGGGTGAATCGATGGAGCTAGTGATAGTCCGTCCTCCGCTGATCTATGCAGCAAATGCTCCTGGCAATTTTTCGCGACTATTGACACTTGTTTCTAATGGTATGCCGTTACCACTGGCTAGTGTTCACAATGCGCGTAGTCTCGTTTCGCTGCAGAATGTTCTGTCATTTCTGAAGTTGTGTATCGAGCATCCTGCGGCTGCGGGCGAGTTGTTTCTCGTTGCCGACGGGCAGGATGTATCGACGCCTGAGATGGTTAGATCTATGGCGGAAGGGATGGGGAAACGATTTTCCGTGGTGCCTTTTCCGGTATCTTTTCTGAGGCTGGGACTGGCAGCGCTTGGCAAGTCTTCGTTGTATGAGCAGCTGTGCGGATCTCTGCAGGTTGACGCAGCTAAGGCTCGACGTTTACTTGGGTGGTCTCCAGAAGAGTCTACTCGGAGCGGGCTGGAGAAGGCGGGGCGGGATTTCAGGTTTCTTCGAAAAAATCGCTAATAATTCGTCACAGGCATAAGGTCCGTACCGTATTCAAATTAAGGTTGCCGTTCACATGAAGATTTGGTTGATTGCCTGCTTGGTGGTCTTGCTGCTCTCCTATTTCGCAACATGGGCGTTAAAGCGGTACGCTTTGGCGAAAAAACTGATGGACGTGCCCAACGCCCGCAGTTCTCATAGTCAGCCGACGCCTAGGGGGGGAGGTGTTGCCATTGTGGTGGCGTTTCTGACTGGATTGTTGTGGATGGTGGTGGCTGATCGAGTCGACAGCGACTGGGGTTGGGCAATCCTAGGGGCCGGCGCCGGTATTGCCTTGCTGGGTTTTCTCGACGATCACGGTCATATCGCTGCACGTTGGCGTCTTCTGGGCCATTTCTTTGCTGCCATATGGATACTAATCTGGGGCGGCGGTTTACCTCCCATGGTGGTTTCTGGTCATGTTTTCGATATGAGCTGGGCGGGCCACCTGCTTGCAATGTTTTATTTGGTATGGATGCTTAATCTCTATAACTTTATGGATGGTATCGATGGTATCGCCAGTGTCGAGGCGATAGGAGTATGTGCTGGTGGGGCCTTGATCTACTACCTCACAGGGAATGGGGAGCTAATTGGCCCTCCGCTGCTGCTCGCTTTTGCGACGGCAGGGTTTCTTATCTGGAACTTTCCTCCAGCCAAAATATTTATGGGCGATGCGGGAAGTGGATTCCTGGGAGTCACTATTGCCGCGTTGTCGATACAGGCTGGGTGGGCAGCCCCAGCTCTTCTTTGGTCATGGTTGATTCTACTGGGTGTCTTCGTTGTAGACGCGACGTACACCCTGATACGTCGCATGGTCAGGGGCGAAAAAGTCTATGAGGCACATCGCAGTCACGGTTATCAGTTCGCCTCTCGACGATACGGCCGACATCTGCCTGTCACACTCGGTGTGTTGGCTATCAACACCTTATGGTTGCTGCCGTTAGCAGTGGTGGTTGCCTTGGGCTGGGTGGATGGTTTCCTAGGTACCTTGTTGGCATATGTGCCGCTTTGCATGCTTGCAGTTGGGTATAAAGCAGGCGCTCTGGAAAAAACCTGACTCTGACTGGGTAAGGCGTTTGCTGTAGGATGACTGCGAAAGGCCGCTGGCAATATTGCCGCGCTGGCATGATTGTTTAGGTGAGGTTGAGTCGGACGATGGATAATTTGAGATCACGGATGTTGTCATTACCGCGCCGCTACAAAAGGGCGATACAGGTAATTACCGACGTTGTCTTGGTCTGGTTTGCAATGTGGATGGCCTTTGTCGTTCGGCTTGGCATTGAAGAAATGAGCCCGGTCTTGAGTCACCTATGGTTGTTCGCGGCTGCCCCTGTGGTTGCCATTCCCATTTTCATCCGTTTCGGTATGTATCGCGCCGTGATGCGTTACTTTGGTAACGATGCATTAATTGTGATCTTCAAAGCAGTGAGCTTGTCTGCGCTCATCCTGTCCTTGATCGTTTATTGGTACAGCAATCATAAAATTGTGGTGCCGCGCTCCATCATCTTTAACTACTGGTGGCTGAGCCTGATCCTGCTTGGAGGGCTTCGTTTGGTTATGCGCCAGTACTTCCTAGGGGATTGGTTCGCGACTACCCAGCATGTGCCTTTCACTAATCGAGATAATGGGCTACCGAAAGTCGCAATTTATGGCGCCGGTGCCGCGGGTAATCAATTAGCAGTAGCTTTGCGCATGGGGCGGGCGATGCAACCGGTGGCCTTCATCGATGATGATGAAGGTTTAGAGGGAAGAGTCATTTCTGGTCTGCAGGTTTACCGGGGCAGCGACATTCAGCGGTTAATAGACATGACTGAGGTCGAAGAGATTTTGCTGGCAATACCATCTGCCAGCCGTGCTAGGCGCAGAGAAGTGCTGAGTTATCTTGAAAACTTCCCTCTGCATGTGCGAAGCGTCCCTGGTTTCATGGACTTGGCGAGCGGTCGTGTCAAAGTGGATGATATTCAGGAAGTTGATATTGCTGATCTGCTGGGCCGGGATGCCGTGCCTGCACAGGATGATTTATTAGCTCGTTGTATCACTGGGCAAGTGGTGATGGTTACCGGTGCTGGAGGCTCAATTGGTTCGGAACTCTGCCGGCAGATACTGACTCTACAACCAACCACTTTGCTTCTGTTTGAGCATAGTGAATTTAATTTGTATAGCATCTTGGGTGAACTTGAGCAGAGAGTTGTACGTGAGGCGTTGCCGGTCCGAGTACTACCATTCCTAGGGTCGGTGCGTAACCAAAAACAGCTATATGAATTGATGTGCATGTGGCGAGTTAATACGGTTTATCATGCTGCTGCGTATAAGCATGTCCCTATGGTGGAGCATAATATTGCAGAAGGTATTTTAAACAACGTAATAGGTACTCTTTGCACCGCGCAGGCCTCGTTGCAGGCGAGTGTTGAGAACTTCGTTCTTATCTCTACAGACAAAGCTGTAAGGCCCACAAATGTTATGGGCAGTACCAAGCGATTGTCTGAACTGGTTTTGCAAGCGTTGAGTCGTGAGGTTGCGCCAGTGCTGTATGGTGACGCAGCTAATGTGGCAAGTGTCAATAAGACGCGCTTTACAATGGTGAGATTTGGTAATGTTCTAGGTTCTTCAGGATCTGTAATTCCACTTTTCCATAAACAGATTAAAGCAGGTGGGCCGCTCACCGTAACGCATCCAAAGATTACGCGGTACTTTATGACTATTCCTGAGGCTGCACAGTTAGTCATTCAGGCAGGCTCTATGGGGCAGGGTGGGGACGTTTTTGTTCTCGATATGGGGGAGCCAGTGATGATTGCCAAGCTTGCCGAGAAGATGGTTCATTTGTCTGGCTTGAGCATCAAATCGGAGAAGAATCCCCATGGTGATATTGCAATTGAATACACGGGGCTTCGTCCAGGCGAGAAGCTTTATGAAGAACTTCTCATTGGTGATAATGTCGTTGCGACACTACATCCTATGATCATGAGTGCGGATGAAGACTTTTTGACCTGGGATTTACTTAAGGTAAAACTTGGCAGCTTGCTCAATGCACTGGAGTGTGAAGACTTCAGTCGCGTCAGGCAAATATTGCGAGAAACAGTAAGCGGCTATAACCCTGATGGGGATATTGTGGATTGGGTGTATCAGAAGCGTCGAATTGAGAGTTAGAGGATTGTGCGCATAACTCATGGGGATTTATGGCGAGGGAGAGAATAAGTGGCCACTACCTGTAGGGTAGTGGCTTCTTGCTGTTATTGTTGGGGAAAGTGCGCGTCCTGATTTTGCTTGAGGAATGACTCTAAATTTAAATTATTGCGGATGATAGAGGCTTCTTTAATTGTAGTTATAAAGGGTTTTGTGTTGGGCTTTGTATAGAGGCGAAGCGTTAGTTGTGAAATACTATTTTCAAGCTCTGCGCCATTGGTGAAGTCCAATTTGTTGATTGCTACGATATTATCGCGGTCTGCTTTCAAGGTCGGATATTAACTGGAAGCGCGCTTTCCATTTTCTCCGTCCAGGACTATTCCGAGTTGTGAGTCTTGTGTGGTATGCAGAACAAGTTCGATCAATTCGGATGTGGTTGCAGTTCTTTTTATATTAAGGTCGACTCTTGCCACACCTGCTTGTGCGCTCTCTCCGCTGGAAGGGATGCTTCTCTGATGTTGTTGGGAGTTAATTATTCTGAATAGACGCGGTCGCAGATGGCTCAATGAGGTCCATTTTGGTAGATTCTATTATTTTTAATTGTTTTGTGTGTGTCTTGACTCGCCCGTTGCTGTGAGTGGATCCATCACGCTGAGTGGTTTTTTGTTAACTGGGAGTATTAATATCGTAAGCGCTCCATGAACCCCACATTCAAAGCGCTTACCTGATCCCCGATGCTGTGCTCCCGATTTCTTTCTGGAGCTCGCCGACCATGATGCGAC
>NZ_AUEC01000012.1 GCF_000425785.1 Pseudomonas taiwanensis DSM 21245 | reverse complement strand
CAGGCAGGCAGGCAGGCAGGCAGGCAGGCAGGCAGGCAGGCAGGCAGGCAGGCAGGCAGGCAGGCAGGCAGGCAGGCAGGCAGGCACAAAATAGTAGGAGAAACGCAAAAGCGCTTCCTAAAGAAAAAGCAACAGTGCTAACATGGATTTATAGCTACCACTAATATATACCGAGTATACCTAACACGTCAACCCCCCCTCCACATTTTAGGATCTACTTCACATGCTCCTCGAAAATCAGACTGCCACACCCTTCGACCCCGTCGCCTCGCTTTCGAATGAGTCCCACGTCAACAAGCGCCCCCAGCTCATTCGTCCCCTCCTCATCCGAGATCGCGATCGATGAACGCCGTCGTCAAGGTCAAGGTCGACTACCGGGGGCCGACCAATGTGAAGACGATTCGCTTGCCGGCTGTGCTGACCGACAAGGGCATCCTGACCTCCCTGCTGCAGTATCAGAGTGAGCAGCATCGGAGCCAATCGTGGCACCAGAAAGTGAACCTGGTCGTCCGGCTGCTGCTCACCTTCGTTGACCACGGCGGCATCCCTTTCACCTCGCCCACAGACCTCCTCAAAGGTTTTCGGCATGCGCTGTATTACGGAACAGTCGACGAGCGCCTGGAAGACCCGACAGGCTTGTACTGGGGGCCCCGCACGACGGAGACTGCCGACGACCTGATCAACCTATTGACGGGATACACCGACTGGCTCACTCGTCAACCAGGCCACAGTGGGGTTCTCATGAACCCGATCAGGGACGCCTCTGGCTATGAGGAGCGGCTGAATTGGTGCGCCTACCATCATCGCCAAGACAACAAGCTCTTGAATCACTTAACGAGCGACGCGCAAGCGGAGGCGAACTTCTTTACCCGCGAGGTGGGACGGCAACAATCAAGCGTGATTGTCGATGAAGTTAAGCGCTTTCCTGAAAAGCACTTCCACAGGCTTCTTGATGAAGGTTTCGTGATTGCAGGCAAGCAAGACGAGGAAAAAAACCTGCGTACCGATTGGAAAAGTCAGTGCATAACAATCCTGATGAACAGTGGCGGCATTCGTAAAAGCGAGGCATTTCACATTTACCTTGACGACATAGATATTGATGAAGATCTAATGGAAGCAGTCGTGACCATCCACCATCCATCGGATGGGAAAGTCAAGAACGACAACTATGCAAACCGCAGAGAGTACCTACTTAAAAAATTCCGGCTAAAGCCACGCACAGATTATTTGAAATCAGAATCCCAGCATGCCGGCTGGAAGGCGCCCGCCATTAACAATCAACGTTACTTTGAAGTTCAGTTCTTCCCACCATCGAAAGCTCAAGAATTTCTCTTGGCCTTTCGTAATTACGTGCTTTATCAGCGCGTAGAACCGAAAGGCCTGGGACACCCGTATGCATTTACCAACAGTAATGGCGAGCCTGAAACCATCAAGAACTTCCAGCGCTTGCATCGTGCCGCCGTAGAGAGAATTGGTCTGAAATCTGCCAAATACCATGGCACTACCGAACACGGACATCGACATGCCTATGGCTATCGACTTGCAGAGGCTGGATTCAGTGCTGTCGAGATCAAAAAAGCCATGCACCATAAATGCGTAACCTCTTGCCAAGTGTATATCCAACCGACCAACTCGGATCTTCGCAAGAAAATGCGCCAAGTTGAGGCTGCGCATAAAGCCACGCTCCCAAATTCGGACGCACCGCAATCACCATAGATTCTACCCAGACCCACAAAGGCTCGCACACCTATCAGTAAAGTGCCATCGGCCTACTGAAGACGCCTTTAAACCTACGACGAAGGTTTCGAGGTATGAATGCGCTCGCCCTATAAAAACACCCCGAGCACCTACTAGTCAATGTAATTTCCAGAGAGCCAAGAATGCACAGCAGTCAAACATCATTAATGCGCATCACCGACACTCTGGACAATTATCTTGAACAGACGGCTGGCGACTTCCTATCTGCCCTACACAACATCGACAATCAGACCACAGAGAAAGCCGACGAGGACAACCGGGGGAAGCTAACTCTGCTTAACCAGCCAGAGAAAGGAGACCTTAACTTGAGAAATCCAAATAGGCAGACAGCAAGACTCGAAAACAAGCATTCAAATTCTCCCACACCCATAAACCTAGCCACAAAGCCTCTCCGCCAGCAGATAAATTCCTTCCACGCTACGCAGCAACTCGGCGAACGGATGCGGCACATCAAGTAGTACCTGATTAAAAACTGACTGCATATCAATTTTCTTTTATTAACTTACTGGAGCCCCCAAATGGGCAAGATAAAAAATTTCTACCCAACGTTTGAAGAAGCACGCGAAGCGTGTATTCGTTTGAAAATCACAACCGTTAGAGAATATAAAAAGCGCCGCACAGAGGATCCTCGCCTACCGAGCGCCCCTCATGAATACTATCCAGAAGAATGGCGTGGCCATTTGCACTTCATCGGGCAAGCCGAACCCGAAACCCACAGCTTTGAAGATGCCAAGTGTGCAGTCTTGAGACTTGGCATTACCTCATCCGCCGAATATTTAAAACTTTACAAAAGAGATTTCAGACTCCCTTCTCGACCAGACCAAACATACATTTCTGAATGGAAGGGCTGGATTGACTTTCTCGACAAAGAGCAAAAATATTCAGATTATTATGAGGCCCGCGCAATCGCACGCTCTTACCATTTCCGTACTGCGTCGGACTATCGAGACACCTGCATCGATATTGACCCACGCTTCTATGCTGCTCCTCAGCTAGCCTATAAGGAATGGAATGGATGGAATGATTACTTGGGTCTGGGCAAGGAAGCACTCCTCAAATACGAAGATGCGCGAGATCTGGTACGAAATGCAGGCATAACAACTCGGGCGGCCTACATTAAATTGAGAGCAGAGAATCCTCGCCTCCCCGCAGGCCCTGAGTCTACCTACAAGAAAATGTGGCACGGGTGGTTGCATTTTCTGGGGCTGGCTCGAAAACCCTACGAACACTATCATGAAGCCCAGGCTGCCGTGCGGGCGCTCGGTATTGCCACGAAAGGCGAATATCATGCATGTTTCTCTGAAGATACTCGCCTCCCCCCATCGCCAGATAGAGCGTATCCCAACTGGAAAGACTGGGAAGACTTCCTGGGCGGGCAACCAAAGTATCCCACTATCGAAGAAGCTACTGCTGCCGTCCGCAAACTCGGGATCGATGTCAAAAATGATTATCTGACCCGCTTCAGCGAAGACCCCATGCTCCCCAAAAGGCCAGACATCTTTTATCAGCGAGCATGGCCGAAGACCGGATGGCACGCTTTCCTTTTTGGTGCATTCTACCCAACGATGCGCGCGGCAGCGGCAGCCGCACGTGACTTGGGCGTTGTTTCAATTACCGATTATGCGCGGCTTCGGCACGGAGACCCAAAACTTCCTGGAGCCCCACGTGACGTATATAAGGATTACACCACTTGGGCCGACTTTATCTTGCCCGAGAAGTGCTCTACTCTTGAGGAACTCAAATTTGCCGTAAAGTATCTCGGCATAAAAAACAGTGTAGAGTATCGAGAAAAGCTATCGCAACACCCATGCCTTCCTGCGAATCCGGAGCGGTGTTTCCCTCACGACTGGGTAAACTGGTTTGATCTATGCGACATGATCAAGCCATACTCTTACGAGGAAGTCGTTGCAAAACTTCAGCCGCTCGGCCTTAGTTCTGCACTAGAGTACAAGGCCCATATCATTGAAACTGGCGACAATCGTTTTCCACTCACACCTGACAAGGTATATGATGATGAGTGGATCAACTGGACTTCTTTCCTTGGAAAAACAGAGCCCTATACTATTTCGACCTTGCGTGCGCCTTATGAGCAGTGGCAACCGGCAATCGTAAAGTTCTTACGCAGTGTCAGGGGCGCTTCGACCAAAGAGAACTACATTGTCCGCTACGTTCGCGACTTTCTCGCCCCCAGGAAAATCGGTCGCCATCCAACCGACATTTTCACATCAGACCGCTTCAACACAGATGAATTTAAACTCTATATCACCACCCTAAAGGAAACGCTGCAGCGCAAGGTGGTTAACGCGCTCAAGGAATTTTCTGAACACTATATTAGTAGCAATTTGAGCATTGAGTGCGAAGATACCCGCGAACGTATCATGATTGAGGGAGCCCGGGATCCATTCATGGTGATCAATCCGGCAATCGCACCCAGTTTCCAGCCAAGTGAAACCGTCAAACCTTGCCTGGCGTTCCACCACGTAGCTGGGTTGCGAGACTGGATTATTCCCCCTACTGCTCAAAGTTTCTCAGACCTCACTCACCTGCATGAGTTTGAGGCTGACTGGTATGAATTCGACGAGAATCTGATCGATCCTGACGACCCTAACTGCGTCTACAAGTTTGTCAACGGAAAGTGCCGTATCTGGTTCCCGGCCGCCTGGATGCATACTTACGCCCTTGCCTCAGTCCCATTGCGCGGTTTTCAGATTGCCTACGCTGACTCCGGGGAGGGTGACCAGGAAATCCCTGTCATTCGTGACGGTAAAATTGAATGGATTACCAACCCCAAGCGAATCAAGGGCAAGCCCAAGCCACAGGGATTCATCAAGCGATATGAAGACGATGAAATTGGCATGCATATCACAACCAACAAAACTTCACGCAAGCGCCCAACCTATAACGTCCCCTGGATGCCAGCAGCACTCGGCTTGTGGTGTATCCGGTTAAGGGAATGGCAAACTAAGTACAATCCAATAACCCGGGCGATGCCTTGGATTGAGTGCCGCCATACAAATTACTCAGAAAATGACCTTCTAGCCAAGGGGAGCAATTGCTTCCTATTCCGGGAGCTTGGAGCAGAAGAATGCAGCGGGAGCTTCTCCCCTAGGCTTCACAATCGTATCGCCATCGCGCTTTATAACTCACAGCCTCAAAGTGTCGAACTGGCAACACTAAACGGCAACCCGAACGGAGTCACTTCCTACACATCTATTTATACTCCTCACACGATGCGGGTCAGCCTGATTACCGCCTATGTTATGGACGAGCGTATTCCTATGGAAATGATCGTTAAGATCGTAGGCCACAGCTCTGTTGTCATGACTATGTACTACGTGAAAATCAATGAAAAAATGATGCGGCTGAAATTTACGGAGGCAGAGAAGCGGGCCCTGTCCTCCCAAGCTAGAGAGGACTGGCAGAAAATCCAGCAGGGTCGCACCGAGCAGGTACGCCATGCATTGATCACAAACAATTCTGAAGCCATTACTCGATTTGCAGGAAGTTTAGCGCCAGGCAGTACATTGTTCAGGGATTACGGACTATGCCCCTATGCTGCTGATCGTTGCCATGACGGCTTCATGGCAGAAGTCGGAAAGTGGACATACGTGCCTGCGGGCTACCTTGGAAGTGAGAACTGCATTCGCTGCAGACATTTCATTACTGGGCCGGTTTTCTTGGGAGGCCTGCTATCTCTGAGCAATGAGATCTCGCTTGCGGCAAAGTTCCAGTTTGACCACATTCATGATATGGAAGAGCTCAACTACGATCTGGAGCAGCGCGCCAAAAAATGCAGGGAAGATCAGAGTGACATTGAAAATGCTGGAGGGACTTATGATACCACGGAGCTAGATGAACTTGAGTCTCAGATCAATGGCAACTATGGACAAATTTCCACTGCTTCCCGGACGGCGGACATGTACCTGTCGGACATGAATGGAATCAAGCGACTAGTGGAACAGTGCCAAGCCGCCCTCAACGAACAGGTTGACAACGATCATGCTTCAAACGCCACCCAACTTATCATTCAAGAAGAACATGAGGTAATGTTTGCCTTTGAGGAAACATCCTTTTTCCAACAGTTGAGCGAGGTCTGCGAAAATGCTCAGATCTACGTCTCAGCCAAAGCCGACCTGGCGCTCACGACACGCTCTCAGCACTTGGATCGACTTCTGCAGCTGAACGAGCTTCAGCCGACATTCTTCCGGCTGGACAAGCGACAGCAACTGGTCATCGGCAATCAGGCTACCCAGTTCCTGCTTTCACGCCTGGGATCATGGGACAACCTGGACGCTGTTGTAGATGGACGGTTACTGATGCGCGACCTTCCGGAAAACCAAAGGCTCACCATGCAATCCTTTGAGATGCTACTGAAGGGGGAGAAAGCCAGCGCGGTACTTGCCTATGCCCTCGAAGATGATAACGCTCAACGAACACGCAATACCCAGGACGCGGGTGTGATCGAATACACGTTCGAGCAGGTGGGCAAATCGGTTGTTCTGCACTCGCCTGAGGAGTATGCCTGATGACCCCCGAAGAGCTCTTGGCAGAGCTTAAAGCCACCAGCAAACCCCGCACGCACAAAACGCTCGATGCGGTTTACATGGCATGCAAGGAGCAACGCGAGCGCGGCAGCACCGATTTCAGCTACGCGATGATTTCTCGCGTTGGCAAGGCATACGGCGTCCCGGCAACACAGAGCTTGCATAATGCCAGCGGAGCCAACTACCGCGCATTGATCGACTCGTTTGCACCCAAAGTAGGGCCTAAGGAGCCCAAAGCTACCGGCCCGTACGGCTGGATTGAAGCATTACCAATGGGGGAAACAAAGCTCTTGGCCAAGATGCTGTTGGCGGAGCTCAAGGCAGCACAACGGATAATCAAAGAGGTGCTGCCAAGCGATCGGGTGTTTGAAATCGACCTAAGGCAACAGCCGGCAGCGCAGTTCAAGCTACTACCTGGAGAGCGACGAGCGTTGGAATACATCAGTTCTGAAGCCTTTTTCACCAAGCGCTCACTCACGCGGGGGCCACGAGGCGAGGTCTGCGGGCCAAACAACGACGAGCTCTTCCGACCAGGTACGATGAATGCGATTGATAAGGCCTTGAAGCATCTCTAGCCTTCCGCCCCGCCGCGCTTGCGAGTTTCCCAGCCTGCCACCCCAAGACTGCGCCATTAACTGTGGTGCGGTTGACCTCAACGCTCCTCTACCGAGTTCGAGGTCGAGGTCGAGGTCGAGGTCGATCATGAGCAACACTGCGGGAAGACTCACCTTTGCTTCATCGCACTCTGCCTTCTTCAGCGTGGTAGGCTCGTACGGACGATACGTGGCGGCTCAAGGCTCTAAGCCGAATCGGTGTAAATGTCGCCATCTTCATGTAGTCGTCGAGCGTCCGATAGAGGAGCGCTCGGTGTCCCGATTAACAATAGGAGCCGAGATTGGCCACCAACATCATCACCCGCGCAGGCCATAACGCTCTGAAGACAGAGCTCGACCACCTCTGGCACACCTATCGCCCCGAGATCACCCAGAAGGTGACTTGGGCCGCCTCTCTTGGTGATCGGAGCGAGAACGCGGATTATCAGTACAATAAAAAATTGCTGCGTGAAATTGATCGACGCATTCGTTATCTGAGAAAGCGGCTTGAGGACATTCGCGTCGTCGATTACTCCCCGGAACAAGAAGGCAAAGTATTCTTCGGCGCTTGGGTCGAAATCGACAATGAGGACGGTGATAGCAAGCGATTCAGGATTGTTGGCTACGATGAGATTTATGGACGAAATGACTATATCTCAATTGATTCTCCCATGGCTCGTGCGCTTTTGAAAAAAGAAGAAGGCGATGAGGTAGTGGTGCAAACGCCGACAGGCGAAGCAACCTGGTATATAGCAAGCATATCGTATGAACAGCATACGCCCTCACAACCGTAACTACCATTACTCATCCGCCCTCCTGACTTCACTCAGCCAGATAATCGGGGAGCCACAATGTCCTCCCCGACATTGTGAACGCGCTATTGTGAACGCGCTGTTGCGAGTTTTTACACTTACATGCTAGACTTCTACTCCCGGATTACCTGAACCGAGCGGTCGGCTTGCGAAAGCATTTGCTATCAGGCGCCTCATTTCCTTGCACGCATTTCGACAATCGTCAGCGGGCAGCCGACACCCTGGCGCTTGGAGAACTGCAATGCAAATTCCTGTCTATCCTGACGACATTAAACGTCATAGCTTCAAACGCCTGGCTAAAGCCTTTCAGAAAAAGTGGCCTGGCAATCAGTCTATCCAGCTTTCTTTAGCTCAAGAGGTGCTAGCCAGAGGGTTGGGCTATTTGAGCTACCATAACCTCATGAAAGAGGCCGAAAAGCCGCCAATCCATCCCGTGGTTCCAAACTTAGCTGTCATACAGTTGAGACTGTCTGAAGTCGCCCAGGCTGAGTTAAATCACGAAGACGTGCCACCGTCAGCGATTTCGTCCTTTGTCTCCGACTTGCCCTTTTATGTGCTAAGCGCTTACTCCAATCCAACGCAATTGACTCGTGCCCCTGCATCTAAAGTGCGCACCAAAAAGATCATATTATCCTCTCGACAACTTGAAATCTTGGTAAAACACGTGAAAAGTCAGGGCAGCCTTCGTGACAATGCCCTAATGGATTTCGTGGTTACGGGGGCTCGCAGTCATGTTTTTCTTAAGCTGCAAAAAAAACACCTCACTCTCACACCATCGAGCCTGACTGTAGAAACAAATGACTTTACTTGGACATTACCTGTCCCAAGCGCCATAGCTTTGCTCGCCTCCCAACATGGCGCAGATCCAGAGAAATTCCTGTTTCCATCCAAAAATAGCGAATCAAGTCCAATGAGCAGCAATGAATTCAACAAGCTTTACAAAACGTGGCTCAAAGGCTGCTATTTAGATTCTTACATCACGTCGCACAGCGCACGACTTGCGATAGTAAAATCAGCGATTGCAGACAAGACCCTCGATCCGAACAATATTAAAAGGCTAATGCGCCATGCACTGCCTCCGATGACCTTAGCTATCTACAAATCTTTAGGCATAAAAGACGCCTAGTACTTAACATCTTGACCTCAACTGCCTTCTGAAAAATGACTCGACTGCCGGGAGCATCGCCCCGGCAGCCGATGATCCTTCACGCAAAGACGAACCAGCCCTGGTGATCTTGCCTCTCTCTTTCTAGATATCGCCAGTCGCCCCTATTAGCCGCGACCTCGTCGTGACCGCGCCTCTAAAGTCCGTTCCGTCGAGACGCGCCTTTTGGAAACTCGACCGGGCCAGATAGGCCAATCGAAAATCGGCATGCCGCAGATCAGCGCCCGCGAAGTCAGTGTCAGCGCCCCAACACCCGGACTCACAGCAGGGTCGCAGTAAGTCTGGTAGAACCTGGCGTGCCTCAGATCTGCGCCTGCAAAGGATGGCACCATCCACAGATTATGGATCATTGCAAACGGAGCGATCAGGCCGCTCATGTCTACCTGAATCAGACTGTGGCTCATCGTCAGCTTGTTGCTCAAGGAGCTGGCAGTGCTGCTTCACATGCCCTTCAAAAAGGAAAAGGCATACACACGTCGGCTATAGCCTTGCGAATGGTCATGTAAGGCACTCATCAATCGCAAGAGTACAAATGTTCTCCTCGCAAGCTGATCAAGCATATACTGTATGCATCGTCAGAATTTTGGGCGATGACACGAACCTCCCCCAGTGCCAGCTAATGAACAGCCTGGCCTCAAACCCGCATGTTAGATTGTCCGCTCAAGCCATAAGGCGAATGCACAGGGTTGGTCGCAGCATCAGCAGCCACCGGGAGTGACAAATTGGTAAGCACAGGAACCGCATATGACGCTCAAGACGTCCTTTGCCACCGTCCTTCGATCGCTTCGGAGCAAACGAAATATTTCACAGCGGGATTTCGGGGATACCAGCCGCACCTACCTGTCGAAGCTGGAAGGCGCCAGGTCAAACATCACGCTGGAAAAACTAGACCAAGTCAGCCAGCGGCTAGAGCTGAGCCCGCTGACGCTCATGACACTGACTCTGTGCCAGGATACGGATAGATCTGCGGTGGATCTCCTTCAGCAAGTTCATGCTGAAATACAGAGTCTTGAGCGGGACGGAGGTGTTCCTGGGCTGGAGGGAGCAATGAGTGATGCTGCCGATCATATGCACCATTTGCCGGGGCCCCGCTTGGCAGCAGCAGTGCATTGAGGGTGTCAACAAGGCGTGATCGCCCTGAACTGTAGGTGGTTGAACGACAGTCCAGAGTTGCGGTTATGCGTTAAATCCCTTAGCTGCCGTATTGGTACTCGCGCCACCACTTAGGGCCACTGTTCAGCCCCTAACCAGAAGAGCTGCTCCACGGCCTTAGAGATACCAAGCCGGGAGCGCATAGATGGCCCACTGGCTTTAACAGCAACTCGTCTGAAAGTGAACACACTCCCGATCTTGCAGACGTGCTATTCGCGAACGCTCCATGCTAGATTGATAGCCATGTGTCATCACCGCATTGATTGCTAACGGTAGAGGCCGATCGCGCCCAATACCGACGCCACAAGGAATGTTTCATGTCTGGCTCCAATACCCGTTTCTACGGCAGGTCATCTGCCGCTAATCCCGCCTGTGAAACCTTGGAGCTGTACACCCAGCTCTCTTCACCCAAGGAAGAGGTGGTCGATCAGATTGAGGTCGGCGATGTCCTGGAGGTCGTTGTCAACACGCTGAACAGCTTCAGTACCGTTCAAGTACTGTGGCGCGGGCGATTGGCCGGGGGAATCGCCTCCCCCGACATCCAGTTGCTCCAGCGCTGCCTCAGCGAGGGGGTAATTTATCTCGCCGAAGTAAAGGAAAAGAGCGGCGGAGAGATTCGAGTTCGAATTTACCCTTACACAGCTTAAGGCAAGGAAGCTCACGATGATCACTGTAGTTGGTGGAGTGTACCAAGAGCGTTGCATGTCACCTCGCTGGGTCGAGGTGTATGGTTCGGGCGGTCGTGCCGCGACAGCGCTTGCGAGGATGGGGGCCCAAGTGAGCTTGCACGCCTATGCAGATGCCCACACGGAAGGGGTGATTTGCCAGCGTGCCGCACTTGAAGGTTTCGATGTGCATCTTGAAAGCATCGAGCAATCCGTCGGTTTCTCCTACACCCACGGATTGTCCACGCCATCGATTTTCAAGCCTGTTGTTGACCTGCCGGCCCTGCAAGTGAAGGCCGACTGGGTTGTGCGTTTTGGCATGATTGAGGGGGATGCTGTGGTGGACGCCGAGTTCGCCGTTTACGACCCCCAGAGCCCGGTGAGCCCACAGAGCTTCTCGGCAAACGGTTCGAAAGCCAAGCACCTTGCCCTCATTCTCAACCACAACGAAGCAGAGGCACTGTACGGAAGCCGTGAACCCAATGTCGAGAGGCTCGCCGCTGCCTTGTCCGAAATGGAGAAGGCCGAGGTCGTCATCATCAAGAGGGGGCCTCTGGGCGCGTTGGTGTACACAGGCGGCCAGTCTTCCACAGTCCCGGCCTACGCAACCTCCAGGGTTTTCAAGATTGGCTCGGGAGACAATTTCGTCGCCCATTTCGCGTACAACTGGCTTGAGCTCAAACTCCCGCCCCA
The DNA here is from genome assembly GCF_000425785.1 of Pseudomonas taiwanensis DSM 21245. Lineage (GTDB taxonomy): Bacteria > Pseudomonadota > Gammaproteobacteria > Pseudomonadales > Pseudomonadaceae > Aquipseudomonas > Aquipseudomonas taiwanensis. The sequence goes on along the minus strand of NZ_AUEC01000012.1, from coordinate 189,411 downwards.
CGATGCCGCACTGAATGCTTCGCGCGCCACCGCCTTCTACTGCCAGCACCAGGGGTTTGGCACACAGAAGAGACTGAAGGACTTCCAGCCGGCGCCGCTGATAATTTCCAACGATTACCGTCACGGGAAGCGGCCCAAGATTTACCTGGCTGGCCCCTTCTTCACCCTTGCCCAACTCTGGTTGGTAGAGGAGGCGCGTAACGCCTTTTTGGACATGGGCCTTGGGGTGTTCTCCCCCTACCATGACGTGGGCCATGGCCCCGCAGCGGAGGTCGTCCAGAAGGATGTAGATGCCATTCACGAATGTGAGTTGATGTTCGTGATCGGTGACGGGCTGGACGCGGGCACTATTTTCGAGATCGGCTACGCCAGGGCCTTGGGTAAACCTGTGATCCTGTATGTGGAAAACGAGTCCGAAGAAGACAAGAAGATGATGGAGGGTACGCATTGCGTGATCAGCAACGACTTCGTCACCGCGATTTACCAGACTTCTTGGGAGGCTGTGGCGGTATGAAGCGTGCCCTGCTCCTCTCGGGAGGCATGGACTCCCTGGCTTTGGCCTGGTGGAAACGCCCGGAACTGGCCATCACCCTTGATTATGGGCAACTCGCGGCGCAAGCGGAGATCGGTGCATCGCGTACCATCTGCAAACATCTCGGCATTGAGCACCATGTTGTCTCAATTGACTGCCGATCACTGGGCTCAGGCGATATGGCCGGGGCCAACGCAGATGCACATGCCCCTGCGTCGGACTGGTGGCCCTACAGGAACCAGATGCTGATCACGCTCGCCGCCATGAAAGCGATCAGCCTCGGAGCCAACGTCTTGTACCTGGGGTCTGTCAGTTCTGACGGCTCACACCAGGATGGAACACCCGCATTCGTGGCCGCCATCAGCCAGTTGATGGCCATGCAAGAGGGCGGTATGACCGTAGAGGCGCCCGCGATCAATTTGACAACATCCGAATTGGTGCGTGCCTCCGGCGTGCCAATGAACTATTTGTCCTGGGCGCACAGTTGCCACAAATCAAATGTGCTCTGCGGTAACTGCAGGGGCTGCAATAAGTATTTCGAGGTCTGGAAAGAGCTGGATCATGACCTGGACACGGCACCCTAGCCCTTCACCACGGTCGATTCCAGAGCCCTATGAGCTCTATTCTTGGCCGGCGGGAGAGCATCTGTTTTTCGCTGCCACCAAAGGCAGTGCTCCTAAAGCAGCCTCCCCCTCAGTTTTCGAGGCGCTGACACGGCGACGCAGCAGACGATCCTTCGGGCCGGTGAACATAGATGCCCTAGGGTCGCTTCTCTGGCACACCGCAGGGATCATGGCGTGCGAACCTTCTGGGTACGGGCCTCGCCTGGAGCAGCGCCCTACCCCTTCTGCGGGCGCGCTCCATCCCATTCACCTGCTTCTGAAAATGCCGGATCTTCCCGACTGGTATCGATATGACGGGGAGGCGCATGCGCTTGTGCAGGTGCCTGGTGTTTCCCCTGCCCTCACGCCCCTTCTGGGTCAAAGCCTGGAGGTTATCGACTCCCCTTTCGCCACCCGAATCGCTTTGATTGCCGAGCCTGGCAAGAGTTACGCCAAGTATCATCACGCTGCGAGCCTGATCTGGCGTGATGCCGGCGCTTTACTAGGTACGCTGTCGATTGCAGCCGAAGCTCTCGGCATGCATTTCTGCCCCTTGGGCATCACCGGTGAGCCGTGGGTCAGCGAGCTATGCCCTGCAGGACGACTGGCCGGTGTCGGTATGGCATTGATTGGCAGTCCTGAACTTGCAGGCTCAGGCGGCCCTCAACTTGGCTCTGCCTAAAAGATCATGGACAACATGCGATGCGGACATCATCTGGTACCACATCAACGCATCCAATGCAGATGGCCTGACCGACAACGCCCGACTGAACGCCAGGAACTCTTGCTCCAACTGCAGGTAATGCCGCTCCACCGTCAAGCCCGGAGTGAAAAAACCCGCGAGCGCGCCCGCCCTCAGGATATGGATGTCCAGGATGGCCACATCATCGGCGTCCAACCAGTTGCGCGCGATCCATGAGGCGGTCTTGAACCCGATGCCAGGAATCGAAAGCAGCCAGTTCCGCAGCGCTTGGCCAGAGTGCAGAGGAATGTCGTCGGCGTGCAAGGCGCTGAGGGCTGCATGGAGATATCGGGACTTCTGCCGGGCAAAACGATAATGCACCGTTTTTCCGTCAAGTTTCAGCGGCTCGGACAACCAGGCCAGCAGCTCACCTTCTGAAGGCAGGTGGCAGGCAAAAGCCCCTTTGCCCTTGAGATGTGCAAAGGCGGCCAAACCTACGCTCGCAGGGATACCATGACCACCGAGAAGGCAGGCGCCCACTTCTTCCCTCAAGGTGGAGCCCAGTTTGTAATTCAGGGGGTGCGGCTGAATTTCATCCGCCCACGCCTGGTACGCCCAGTAGGCCGGAGAGGGAAAGGCTTCGATCGGCCCCCATTGCACACCAGGGAGCACCTCGCTTTGCGCTTCAGGAAACTGCCGCCGGTGTACGATCATATCTGAGATTACACACCCCATCTGCATGGCTATCTCACTCCCTCTCCATAAGTGTCGTTCATCCACTGAATCAGGTCATTGCGCTCTACCGGAGGCATGAGTGCGATCCTCTCGCGCAGCCGAACTTGGCGGCGAGCGATGGTCTGCCGCTCTCTATAGGTATGGCCCAGATAGCGGGTATCATGTATCGCCTCGGGCTCAGAAAAGTTCATCCAGACACACTCCTCACGCATACCTGAATGCGTCTTGGCGTTGAAGCTAATCATTCGCCACCCCTCCAGCGCCTCCAGGTAGAGATCACTGCGATACCCCGAGACCATCACCATGCACGGAAGCGTCTTCAAGGTTGCCAATAGCTCGACATGGCCCTGCTGGTCGTACTCAAAGCGATAAACTTTTTTGCTTTTGCGGGTCTCCGGCAGGTAAGGAGGATCAGCGTAGACCAACTCGTTCCCGGTGAAGGTGTGCCCCTGCAGGAATTCGCGGGCGTCCTTATGCACGAATTCGCACCGCCCGCGCAAGTCGTTTTGCTGCCACAAGGCATGCACGGCAGGATCAATGTCGATGCCAATGCTGCGAGCCGCCGGCTTCTTGTGCCGCATCACGGCGCCTGCCCCTAGGTGGGTTTCGATGTAGACCTGATGCGAGGGCATCAGATTGATCAAGCGCTGGTAGCACTTGCCCTTTCCGCCTGGATAATTCATGACTTGATCATCGTCAAAAGTGACGATGATGTCAATTGGCCCGAGCGCCATTCCTGACGGCACAAAGCGGCTTGAGACCGTATTCCCAGTACTCTTGGAAGGGTTATACTGAGCATCATCATGGCTTTTTGCCAACACAGCCCAAGGTGTTCGGCAGGGTTGCGAATACAGCTCAAAGGGAATATTGATGCGCATTGTAAAATTCAGAGCCGAGAAACTCTTTGGTCGTTTTGATTACGAGATCAATCTGGATCCGCCAAGCGGTAATACCATTATTACTGCGCCGAACGGTTACGGTAAGTCAACCATTCTTCGGATCCTGCAAAATTTCGCATCTGGCGACTATTACTATTTCATCCGCGAAAACTACTCCATCATTGAGTTCACCTTCTCGGAAGGCCACCCCCTCACCATTTACAAGACGCTTGAAGACAAAAGCAAACAAATGGTTTCATTCTCGCGCGGGAGCAAATTTGCCAAGCTAGGCGACCCGTTCGAGGACAACATCGATGAAAGCATTTACTTCATCGAGCGCGAGCTGAACTTCCTGACCCGGATCGGCTACACCACGTGGAAACATGACGTTTCTGGTGAAATTCTGGAACGACACGAAGTGCTGGCAAGGTATGGTGGCAAAAGCAATCTCCGCCACCGATTCCGCGCGATCGACTGGGTTGAAGATTTGCGTGCACAGTTGTCCATCTATTCAATTCCGACGAACAGACTCAAAGAGGGCGAAAATCCATCCGCCCATTCGTCGATGGTGACACTGATCGCGCGCGACATCGCCGAACTGATCAAGGACACCATTCGTAACCAGTTCAAGATCGGTCGTGAGAAGGAGACCAGCTTTCCGGCTCGCATCATCGACTCCCTCAAGTCGGGGGAAGCCCCTTCAGAAGACTCAATCAAGGAGTCGATTGCGGCAGTCCAGCATCATGAGTCACGGTATAAACGACTGGGATTGCTCCCCAAGGACAGCTCAACCACACACCTGAGTAACCAGACAGAGATCAGCGACTACGCCACCCGGGTCGTTCTCAAGACTTACCTGGATGACATCCACCATAAGTTCTCGGAGCTTGCTCCAGTTGCAAACAAACTCGAAGTCTTTACGAAATCGATCAACTCGCTATTCGCGTTCACGACAGCCTGGCCGTCGGCAGACGGAGGGATCGTAATCCGGGCCAAAGATGGAGAGAAAGACCCCCTGTCACTGGCAGCTCTGTCGTCAGGCGAACAGCACCTTCTGGTCATCCTGGGTAAGCTGGTGTTCAAGACGGAGCCTGGCTCACTGGTCTTGATTGATGAGCCAGAGATCTCGTTCCACCCTGAGTGGCAGGAGAAATTCCTGGACATCCTGGAGAGTATCCGTGAAATCAATGGATTCTCGACCGTCGTCGCGACCCACTCGCCCATGGTGATTGGCCATCGTTGGGATGACACCGTAGAGCTGGCTGAGCTGTATACCCAACATTCCTAAGGATGGGAAACCTGATGAGTCGACTTCGTGATGCACAGTGCAATCCAACCAACTTGTTGAATACCGCCAAGTTGATGTTCAAATCCAAGGGAGAGCAGACCATTGTCGTAGAGGGAGTGACCGATAAGTTCTTCCTTGAACAATGGTGTAAGGAAGGTGCTAGCATCCGGTTTGCCGGGATGCGTGGCAAAGAGCTTGTAGAAAAAATCTACCAAGCGTCCAAACATCCACACTACAGCGATCTTGAGCTTTTCTTCTTCGCCGACGTTGACTTTGACAATGTTGCCGGTGTCAAAATGATCAGCGATCCGCGCTTCATCTACAATGCATTCTGCCATCATAAATCGTTGGTTGAGTACAATGACCTGGAAGCATTCTTGATCAACAATGGCGCATTGGAGAAGGTACTGATCAACCACGGCATTGATCGGGCTAGCGCACCGGATATCAAACGCAAGCTGGAGGCTGCATCTCGCTACCTTGGTTCCCTGCGCGCTGCAGATATTGTTACCGTCAAGGCGTTTAAACTTTCCTCCAGCATCCTGAACAGTTTTGAGATAGAACCCTTTTTCGACGCACGGAACCTTGTCATCGACCAGAAAGCATTTGAAGCCCAACTACCGTACTGGTCGAACAACAAAAACTATGTCGAAGACCTGCTCGAAGAGGCTGAGAAAATAGAAAAGGCCAACACCAAACCCTGGGCGCTCAGCCGAGGCCATGACCTGACAGAGATGTTGGCTCTTCACTTGGAACAAGCGGGAAGCAAAGGAATGCGGGCGGAGCGGGTAGAGTCCATGCTGAGAATGGCGTGTGAACTGGCTACCTTCAAAGCCAGCCCGATGGGACGTAAGCTCGCTTCCGAATGCCCTCGATCGTTCATCGCTTAGTGGATCTGGTCTGTGCGCTGAGGGGAGAGCTTTCCTCCCCTATCCACACTGATTACGGTGTCTCCGCGCGCCGGCTTCGGCACCGCCCTCATCTACCCCGACAAGTAGCCGGAGTTAGTCGCCGTAAACCAGCAAGAATATCCTTTCAAGATCCCTAGTTACGTCTACTGCGTCAACTTGGGCCTGCTTGAAACACGCTTGAGCAGACCGGGAAACGTGCTCAAGCTGGCTGGAGGCCGACGGTACCAGTTGCCACACAAAGCGGACATACAAGCCCGCATCGGGGCCAACGATATCGCTGGGCAGCGAGTCAGGACGCAACATCCTTCGTTGGATCTCAAGGCCGATTGCTTGAAAATCCTCCGAAAGAGCCATTTGCTTGAGGGCGTCATCAGCTCGTTGCATTTGATCACCCGAGTAGCCTTTTAATGAGGATTGACTGATAAACAGGATCAGATAGCCCTTACCAGCGCGAGCGGCCAGAGCCCGTTCTCTCATCTGCTCCCGTATCGCATTGACAAGCTTTGTATTCATGGAATTCTTCCCCCCGTAATCTGCCCATACCTCGCACTACACCCCATACCAAAGCTCGACTCAAAGATTCGCCTGGTCGAGAGTCGAAAGCCTCTTCATACAAAGCCATCCCGCAACCCCTATAGACACCAATGAACAGCTGAGTCTGCCGAGTCCGTGAGAGCCTGACCTGGACATCTATTACCGTACCATCGTCCAGCACCTCCCCATGCGTCCGATGATGCAGCACTGGATCAACCCAGCCCCAAAATACATCCCCTCGAATACGCATTCCGCCTCCCCTGCCACTTATAGTCTGAATGCCCATCAACGAGATAATTCAATAATGACGAAGCCGGGATACTGCGCCTGGATGTGCTCTTGTCAGCAACGGCTGAGAATTGGAGGAGTCCCCCCGCAAACCAAGAAAATCGTTTTCATCCCCCACATAAGACCCCCTTATCACTCTACACCCCAATCAAAATACTAAACTTGCTGATTGCTCATATACAGATGGCAATCAGCTTTTTTGTGCGAGCACATTGCTTGTACATGCTATCAAGCTGCTCACCCAATAACTCAGACTCAGAAAATCTGAGAGACTAATGCAAAGTACCTGTATATCCTAAAATCAACATATCAGGTTGACAGTTAAGTCAAATTCATCAACTATTAATTTAACGGCACAGGCACTGATGGATGAGTAAAGCCTGCCCGACTGCACAAACGGAAAGCCGACACCCGAGGAAAGCATAATTTCTTGTGCACCAACGGACATAGCGGCCCACAGAAATTATACCCCGCGATTAACAACTGGAGGAATTATGTTCGCCTCAAACCTATTAGTGGAGCTATTTGAATACAAAAGCTGGTCAGAAGGTAAAATTTTTGACTGCCTTTTAACAGCAGACATACATAATCACCCTGCCGAATTAAAAGAAGGCCTCTACTATCTAGCCCATATCAACATCGTCGATAAAATCTTCATATCCAGGCTCACTGGAACCTCAACCGAATTCACTTCCACCGTCACAGATGAGGAGCAAGATATTGGTGAGCTCGAACAAGACTTCCGCAACACTAACAAGTGGCTATTAGACTACGTCAAAAACATAACCGCCCACGAACTCCAAGAAAGGATTTCATTTACCTTCATGGATGGCGATGATGGCAACATGACAAGAGAACAAATCCTAACCCACCTGATCACCCACGGACTACTACACAAAAGCCAAGTGGCCGGCATTTTTCCAAAAGACTTCCTAAAGGGCTGGAAATCCAACTTTACTTCCTATCTTAACCGATAACTCGTATCGCCCCGCATAATGCGGGGCGCCCTATGCAATCCAAGCTATCTCAGATCAAGAAGTTTAAGCAGGTTTTTCAGATCTTCCCGAACCTGCCCCTCTGCACTCTTCAAAGGCAAAGGAAGGCTAGGAGCAGAAACCAGGTTGAGCAGCTCCGCGGCTGCTGCCACCACCCTCAAGCTCCCGCCGCAACGGCCAAACAGCTGCCAAAGTGGCAGCAGCTGACTTGAGAGGCGCTGTGCCTCCTCTGCGTCGCCGCGCTGGGCTGCACGTGTGATGGCCAGTGCTGTCTCAGGGAACAAGCCACCAATCACCGAGTACCAAGCTTCGCATCCAGCATTGAGGCCGGTGGCAGCAGAGGCATCTCCACTGACGCCAATGCTCACATGTGCCGGAATTACTGCACGTAGGCGTTCGACACGCGCTTGGGCTTCAGAGTGTGATGCAGGCACTCCTGGGATCTTAATCGAGCAAACGTTAGGCAATTGGGCAATACGAGCATGCAGATCATCTGAGAAGGTGAAATGGGTAGTCCCAGGATTATCATATACACAGAGAGGCACAGATAAGTTTGAAGTCACGCTTCTATAGAGTTCGAACACCTCAGAATCATTAAGTACCTGGTACGACACAGGGGCTAGTAGAACACCACTCACCCCTGCTTTCTGAGCATCCTCAGCCAGCTCCAAGACGTGCTTTGTACGTAAAGAGCCAATGCTCACCATTACAGGCGTGGACTCAGCATGTTCAACGGCTAGCTTTGCCAAGCGTGCTCTATCACCTCGCGAAAGATAGGCATAGCTGCCAGTCGAGCCTAATGCCCCTATCGAGTCAACCCCAGCCCTGACGAGCCGCGAGATCAAATGAACGTATGACGCTTCATCGATTTGATCCTCGCTCATTGGGGTTAATGGAAAAGCACTCAAGCCAGTGAACATACCAGTTACCTCTCATTGATCCAAATACACACAGGAGTATGAAGAACTAAGCCCGATACCCCACTGGCTGACTTCTACTCGACAAAGCTGCAGCTGCCAGATTTTGCTTCTGTTCGAAGTCTCTCTGAGCGCTGCTTCAAAATGGGCAGCACAAGGCTCGCAAGACCCAGTGAAGCCATTCCTACACCCACCCATAGTGGGGCGCGCAGGCCGAACCCAGCATCAATTGCCTCTCCGCCAGCCCAGCTGCCAAAAGCCAAGCCACCAGTAATTATTGAAGTGTGGAGGGTATTTACAAGCGCATGTGGCTCAGCAGCCTTCATTACCCGTGCAACCATTGCCGGATTGAGAGCCACTCCTGTAAACCCAAAGGCCAAGAAGCAACCAAGATTGAGCCAGCGGAGATCTCCGGCAAGAGCAAAGCCGCCTAATGCTAAAATGAGTAAAACTAATCCCCACCCCAGCGCCTGGAAGGTGTAACGGTCTGCAATCCGCCCAATTACAGTGTTGCCGATCACATTTCCGAGCCCATACAGGACTAGGAGAGGTGCAACAGAACTCGGCAACACTCCCACCTCCTCGATGAGAATCGGGGTGATGTAGCTGAACGCCGCAAAGGTCGCGCCGATAATACAACCACTGGTGAAATAGGCTCCCCAGAGACTAATGCTCTTGAGGCTCCGCATCTGCAACCGTAGTACAGGTTGATCACTGGACTGCGCGTCAGATACCCATAGCGCAACCAGTAAGGTACAGATCAGCGATAGCCCCGCCACAATCCAGGAACTCGCACGCCATCCGTACATGTGCTCGACAAAATTGGTGAGCGGAACGCCGGCCACAGGCGAAAGCATCAAGCCTGCTAGCACTATCGACACTGCACGCCCTCTGGACTCAAGACTTACAAGGCCAGCACAGATCGTCATGCAAAGGCCCATGCATGCAGAGGTTGCAACCCCCATGACAACCCGTGCCAACAGCAATACTTCATAATTTTGAGCAGCGGCTGCCATCGACGAAGCAATGACGAACAAGGCCAACAAACACACCAACGCACGTTTGTTGCCAACTCCGCCTGCTATCAGTAGCACCGCCAGGGGTGGGCCTCCCAGAGCCATACCAAGTGGATGAAAGGCTATCAGGTTACCGACCTTTGCAAGGCTTACTGAAAACGCTTCAGCAAGGGCTGGCATGATGCCAGCCACCATGAACTCACCGGTGATCAGGGTAAAAATGGTGAGCCCGAGGAGGTATACCGTGAGGGGAATCTTTGTTCGGCTAGGCATGAGCAACTCTTGAGTCTTTAAACACGATCCTTGGGCACGGCAGCCAGACTCACCCACCACAAGGCTGAGGTGCCTTAGGAAATGTGCTGCACCAAGAAATCACCAAGACCGCTAGGCATCCAGCTCGTCCTGGTACCGCCTGATCCAGCTGGCTGCACATTCCCTGTCAGCTTTAAGGTCGTTATATTGACCGTATCGGTCAATGAAATCTATAGTTACAGACCTAACCGCCCCACGCGAGGCCATCATGCAAGCTGATCTGCACCACCTGTTGCTAGTTTTCTTGGTCTACATCATCGGTGCCGCGAGCCCAGGGCCAAGCAACATGCGGATAATGGGGGTAGCTATGCAGGATGGGCGCAAATCAGCTCTGAGCCTTGCTGCCGGCGTGGTAAGCGGATCACTGTTCTGGGGAAGCTTGGCAGCCACAGGGATATCAGCAGTGCTGGCAAAATATGCTCACGCTCTGGTGATCATGAAGATTTTGGGCGGGGCTTATCTGTTGTACCTGGGGTTCAAAGCAGCTCGATCCGCGTTGAAGACCGATGAGCAGCTTGCTAATGGGGCTAGCGCTCCACGGAGAGCATCTGGACTGCAGCTTTATCAACGAGGCCTCCTGATGCATCTGACCAACCCCAAAGCTCTCCTGGGTTGGATTGCAACCATGAGCTTGGGCCTGGGTGCAGAAGCCTCACAATCAACCGTAGTTATCATCCTCACAGGCTGCGCACTCCTAAGTGTCACAATTTTCTGTGGTTATGCGATTGTCTTTTCGACCGCACCAATGATTCGCGCCTACCAGCGTGCCCGCCGCCTCATTGAAGGCTCTCTGGCCATGGTATTTGGAGCTGCTGGGTTAAAGTTACTGTTTACTCGTTTCTGAGGCCTTATCCATGACTAAATTGCCTTAGCTTCTGCTCTACAATTTAGCTCACCCTAACTAAGGGTCTGCCAAGCTAAAGCCAGCAAAAACAACCAAGCCCCACCACTGGGGCTCCTACTATGCCCACAAAGAAGTGAGTCGCACAGGCAGCATGACACATTACCGTCACCCGCCGACCGAGAGCTTAAGAACCTCAAAGAGCAGAAAAGAAATTTAGTTTATAAACTTACATCAGCCAAACCCTCATTAAAAACCCGACAACCTAATAAAATGCACAAAAAAAAGGCTACACATTGACATGTGCAGCCTCCGTGGAAACGTCGAGTCCATCAACGCTTACCGAAATTCCTTTTATTGTACTCGCCCCAAGCAGCGGAGCAGATCATTAGCGCGTTCCAGAAGTTTTGAAATTTAGTCTTCATAGAGTTACCTGTTGCAAGTGTAAGAATTTCGTCTACAAACCAACATTTGCTTGACCGAAATCAGGCTAGCCAATGGCAAGTCTTTAGAAAAGCTATAAAATCTTACCTAGGTTAAGCCAAGCTAATCCTGGGGTCAGCATGAACCTAGTACACCCGCAGATCACAGCATTCATCACCGTTCTAGAGGAGGCAAGCTTCGAGAAAGCAGCCTACCGCCTATCGGTTACCCCTTCCGCAATATCCCAGCGCATAAAAGCTCTTGAAGATAGGCTCGGCCAGGTACTCATCGTTCGCGAGATACCCTGTCGCCCTACCCCTGCCGGCGAACGTTTACTGCGCAGGGTACGCCCCATGCAGCTCATAGAAGCAGAGGCCTTGGCCGACTTTCTGCCTGGATCCAGCAGTACGGCTTTCTCATCCTCGATTCCAATAGCGGTGAACGATGACTCGCTTTCCACCTGGCTCATCTCCGCTTTAGCTGCCCTTCACCAAGAGCACGGCTATCTCTTTGACATACTTCGAGATGATGAGGGCCACACACTCGACTTCTTGAAAAGCGGAGCTGCATTGGGAGTCATCACCTCAGAAGCTCAAGCCCTCCAAGGCTGCCAAGTGCATTTTCTAGGGTGCATGCGATACCACGCCATAGCATCCCCGAAGACTTATAAAAACTACTTTTCTGATGGAGCAGATGCTACAAGCTTTGCCAAGGCCCCTGTCATTGCTTACAACCGTAAGGACATGCTCCAGTCATCGTTCATCCGAACTGTGACTTCGCTCAATATAAATCCTCCAGTACATTACCTTCCCAACATCAAGGGCTTTGTTGAGGCTGCAGAGCGCAACTTAGGTTGGTGTGTAGTCGCTCAAGGTATGTTCGAAGCAGCGCGGGATGCCGGTCGGATTGTCGAGATAATTCCGGGCAAATACGTCGATATACCAATGTTCTGGCAACATGCAGCCGTGCGCTCGGACACCATTTCCATTATCACCAAGGTAATCAAGACGACAGCAGCAGGAGCATTACATCAATAAGGTTACCTATACCAGCTGCCAAACATAATCGCTGCGGAGGCATGATTTGATCAAGCCTACGTGCCGGATCGCATCAGGTCAGGACTTTTATTCTTTACTCACCAGATGGTAAGAAGAGCCTAAAAGAGAGACTATACTAAGGTCTAAACTGAATGGACTCATGTCTGGATAAGTACGTTTTCGGCAGAATCTGACGCTCTGCACCATTTGTAGCCAACTGGCGCGACACCAGAAAATGTCGGCACCAGTCGTACCGAGGCGCTATCAAAACATCTGCAAAAGTCGTCATCTCTCCCAGCGCTGAAACGCACTGAACTGTCAACACACTTACAACTAAAGCATAAACCTTGCTTAGCTGCCTTGCACACTTATGCACTGGTAATCAATAGAGAAAACACCGTGATGTTTTACAAGCATCGGGATCTACTCTTTTGCGAAAATAAAAAAATTCTCCAATCTATGCGACCACTTAGGCAACGCCTCTGGGAAATCTGCATCAAAAACCGTAATGAGGAATTATTTGTGTCCCTGTATCCCGATCGTATTCGCCTGAAGCATTTGTGCGAGAAGATTACCTCTGCCGACGAAGCCGCTAAGCTGATAAAAAATGGCCAGACTGTTGGAATGAGCGGTTTTACCCGTGCAGGCGAGAGCAAACTAGTCCCTATGGCCTTGGCCGAACGCGCCAAACATGAAGAGTTAAAAATCACTCTTATTACTGGAGCCAGCTTGGGAAATGAGATGGATGGATTAATGGCTGAGAGCGGTCTTTTATCTCGTCGCATGCCCTATCAGTCAGACCCCGTGATGCGCACAGCAGTGAACAGCGGTGAAGTCATGTATATCGACCATCACCTGTCTGATACTGCAGAGCAGTTGCGCTCAGGCAGCCTGCCTAAGATCAATGTGGCTGTCATTGAGGCCTGTGCAATTACAGAGACTGGAGGCATTGTACCGACCACCTCTACCGGCAACTCGGCTAGCTTCGTTGAACAAGCTGAAAAGGTGATTATCGAACTAAACCTGGCCCACCCCGCTGCTTTGGAGGGGTTGCACGATATATATATCCCGTCAAGACGCCCCAACCGAGAGCCTATCCCCCTTACTACCACCCAAGAACGAATCGGAACCACTTTCATTCCAGTTGACCCAGCACGGATCGCTGCAATCGTTATCACAGACAAGGAAGACTCTTACTCCGTTGTTCAACCAGGGGACGACGAAACTGAAAGCATCGCTGATCACCTGATTAGCTTCTTCGAGATGGAGGTAGAGCGAGGAAATCTAACGACGAGCTTACTGCCATTACAGGCAGGTGTTGGCACCATCGCCAACGCTGTTATGAGCGGACTGCAGAAATCACACTTCAGCGGTTTAACCATGTATTCCGAGGTTTTGCAAGACTCTACGTTTGAATTGATAGATACGGGCAAGGTTGTCGGGGCTTCGGGCTGCTCATTCACCATGTCCGAAAGTATGTGCCATCATGTCATGGCCAATCTAGACAGATACAAAGAAAAATTGGTACTTCGCCCGCAGGAAATTTCCAACCATCCGGAGATCATTCGTCGGCTTGGCACTATTAGCATTAACACTGCACTTGAATTCGACATTTACGGCAATGTTAATTCTACCCACGTAGGGGGCACCCATATGATGAATGGCTTGGGCGGCTCAGGTGACTTTGCCCGCAATGCGCATCTGGCGATTTTCGTTACTAAGTCAATCGCTAAGGGTGGAAAGATTTCTAGCGCGGTGCCAATGGTTGGACATGTTGATCACACTGAGCATGACGTTGACATTATTGTCACAGAACAGGGCCTAGCCGATTTGCGGGGATTGGCGCCAAGAGAAAGGGCACTGTTGATCATTGAAAAATGTGTCCACCCAGATTACCGCCCATTGCTGCAAAAGTACTTCGATAGAGCTTGCACACTGATAGGCGGCCAAACACCTCACATCCTAGAGGAATGCTTTAATTTCCATATAAATTTACGCAAGCATGGAAATATGATGGATTCCGGAACAATAGGGTAGATCGCATTTTTAGAATGCGATTTCGTAGCAACCCATAGCTCCGACACGATCCGCTCTACCTATGCCCCATGCCCAGGCACGTAAACAGACTCATCAAACGCCTGCCAGTCATGAGACTCAGTATCGGACTTATACAATAAATCAGAAAGTCATAAGCTAAAATTAGAGCTTGAAAAGGCAGACAGCAGGAATAGCGCACTGTAATTGTAGAGGGTTATGCAATAGAGCCAAAAAATCAAGGGGGGGGGCCACAGCCCCCCTTTCTAGTTATAATTACCACGAGCTTCATCCCATATTTGCCACCCTTCAAACAGAACGCCCATGACGTTTACGATATTCCGCAGGGGAGATGCCGAAATGCCGTTGGAACGCCCGCCGCAGGGTATCAGCGTTGGCAAACCCGCACATATCTGCCACTTGCTTTGGAGCATCAACACCAAGCTCTAGACGTGCACGGGCAGCCTCAATACGGGCAAGCTCCACCCACGCTCTAGGCGTCATGCCCACCTCGTCCCGAAATACCCGAGCAAAATGGCGTCCACTTAACCCAACTCGGGCAGCAAGACTTTCAATGCTGTGGTTTTCCCCTGGGTTCGCTGCTACATACCGCTGTAATGCTTGAATGGCAGACCGACCTAACGGTGAGAACTCACCATGCCGACTAAATTGAAGTTGCCCCCCTGGTCGCTTGAAGTACATCACCAAATGGCTTGCAACCTGTTTAGCAACAAGAACACCCAAATCCTCCTCAACCAACGAGAGAGCAAGATCAAGACCTGCAGTTACACCTGCAGCAGTGCGTAGGTTGCCATCATGCACCTGGATGGCATCAGGCTCGACTTCAATGAGTGGAAAACGCTTTGCAAGCGTATCCGCCAGTTCCCAGTGAGTGGTAACCCGCCGCCCATCAAGAAGGCCAGCCGAAGCCAATGCAAAAGCGCCACTGCAGATCGATCCGAAGCGACGGCAGCGATGGGCCTGATCACGCAGCCAATCGAGAATTCCAGATCTAAGGTACTGTGCGTCAGCAGCATATGGAGTGCCAGCTACAAGCAAGGTATCGATAGATCCAAACTCTCCCCCTATTCGCCCATCAGGAACCAAACGAGCCCCTGATGAACTAACTACTGGCCCCGATTCAGTGGACAGCAAAAGAAGACGATACGCGGGCCATCCGGCACGGTGATTGGCCTCAGCAAAAACGTCGACGGGCCCTGCTACATCGAGAAGCTGGACGTTCGGTAAGGCGAGGACTGCAATAGTACGGGTGTTGGGCACTGGTACACCGAGATTATCAATCAGAAAGACACAATCAAAAAAGGTACTATGGCAATAATTGACAGGTAATTGCAATTCAAGTCAAGCCTCCAACCTATGCGATTTTTTCTGGTCTGGGCGAACAGCTGAAAACCGGTGGGCTCACACGATGTCATCTACCTACACACATTGGGCCATGGATTGAGTGTGCGTGTGTCCTAAGTGGCAGCCCAGATTCGGACGGGTGAACCTTCATGCTGCAGCATCAGTACCTGATGATCACCAAAATTAAAGGCAACTGGGCCTCACAACCACTTGCTGAATCGAGTAGTCAGCCTGCTCCATGTGTGGAAAGAGCAGCATCAATATTAACGAGCTAGACCAAAAAATCTGGAAATGGCAGTTTTTGACGTAAAAAGCCTATTGAGGACAGACTACGTACCCCCCAAAATCACTTACAACCTCCAGAACCAAAGATAAACCCATGACTGAAGAAATTGCTGGTATTAAAGTACCGGACAGCGCCATGACTCGGGAAATTACTGAGCTCGTAAGAGAAACTGTCTCTCCCCTTCTCTTTCATCATTCCAGCCGGGTTTACTATTTCGGCGCATTGGCTGGAAGACGACTAGGGCTAAAGTTTGATCCTGAGCTTCTCTATGCAGGTTGTATGTTCCACGACTTAGGTCTGGCGCACGAACATAGCAGCAAATGTTGCCGTTTCGAGGTAGATGGTGCGAATGCAGCACGTAGCTTCCTTGAGAGACACGGTATCGACGAACGTGATGTTGAACGTGTATGGACTGCCATTGCCCTCCATACCACTCCAGGGATTCCGGAGCATATGCACCCACTTATCGCACTTGTTACAGCCGGTGTGGAAACAGACGTCCTCGGCATGCACCATGAGCACTTGGCTCCAAGTGTCCGGGATGCCGTTGTGAAAGTGCACCCTCGTGGCAGAAACTTTAAAGAAGCAATCATCCAAACGTTCTATGACGGTATCTCACACAAACCGCAAACGACATTTGGCAATGTAAAGGCTGACGTGATCTCCGATAAAAACCCAGATTTAAAGCAAGAGAACTTTTGCAGTATTATACGTCGTTCCTGCTGGCCGAGCTAAGGTGCGAACTCAAATACCCGGCTGTTTTGCATTTTTTCACAGCCGGGCGATCGACCTTAATAACTAGACCTAAACCTCAAATGGCGGTGCATTATTGGACGTCATTTGTTTACATTCTAATAAGCCTCAGTTCTGGCCACTTCACTCTCGAAATTCGGAGCAAAGCATAGAACCGCTACTCTAACTTAAATTACTCAGTCGCCACCCCATCAGGCCAATTATCTAAACAGCAACTGAGGCAGCGACAAAGGCAACATCATCACGCTTTAATCTATTTACTTACTAGCCACCTGATAGGGTGCTATATTCCGAGCTGACTCAGCACCTGAATCAGCTTACATTGTGTTGCAGCAGTACAACGCTGCATTGGCTCACGCAGTTCAGCAGTTAGCATTCCTTGAACCTCAAGAGCAGCCTTTACAACAGCCGGATTTGGCTCGACGAACGCCATCTGCATCCAGGGCAGAAGACGATAGAAAGTCTCACGACCTCCGAAAACATCGCCCTCATCCAATTGTTTCTGCATTTTCACGTAGAGATCAGCCCTGACATGCGCCGATGCGGAGATGGCTCCCACCCCGCCTAGACACAGGCTGTTGAAGAGCTGCGAATCTTCACCAGCCAGCACTTGAGCATGGCCATCCTGGATTAACGCCATGGTGGTTTCGCTATCACCGCCGCAATCCTTGACCGCTCTGATACGTGGATGCTGGACAATCCTCCTGAGCGTTTCCCGTTCGATCCGAGCTCCCGTCCTGTAAGGGATGTCGTAAACAATGACCGGGACAGAAGCTGCATCAGCGATCGCGGTAAAAAAGGACTCAATACCTATTTGTGAGGGCCTGATGTAATACGGTGCGGGTACAAGTAGCCCTGCAATTTCGCGCTTCTGAATTTCCAACTGAAATGCCAGCATCTCTCGCATGTTGTTGCCCGAAAGCCCCATCACGACCTGCGATGGCCGCACCCAAGTGAGCACAGCATCGAGCACCGATAGCTGCTCAGCTTTTGATAGAGAAGCTGCTTCTCCCGTGGTGCCGCAGACCACAAATCCGGCAACACCATCAGCGATGAGCTTCTGTACCAGGCGCTCTAAAGCATCAAAATCAATCTCAGATGACCGGAATGGTGTAACCAGGGCAATCCAGATTCCACGAAAACTCGACATGCAAAACTCCTATTACTGACTGAAAGTGATCGTCAGAAGGGTAAGAGTCGAAAGAGGTCTGGTAGGGATACCTAGCGCCATCTGTCTCGTCAGCCCACCTGACGAGACAGCGCGCCTCGGTCAGATGAGCGGCTGTTTCTTGGATTTCTTAGCAACGGCAACACGCAGACGTGCAGAAGCCTTTAGGCTCAAAGCAGTTGCTGCGTGGTTGAATTGAGTCATTGTAAATGCTCGCTGCGTAAGTATTGGAGAATAATCGCCGCTCAGGAATGCAAGTGTCAACTGGCATTCTGCTCGTTTTTCACGCACCGTCTCCCACTTATTGCCTTAAATTTCAATAATTTAAGCTGATTGGCCGAACGCAGCTCACTGATCAGCATCCCAAAGACGATGAGAGCCGCCCCAAGCAAGTTAACACTGGTTAACCTGTCTCCTGCCAGGAAATAGCCGAATACACCACCAAATACCGGTTCAGCTAAAAGTATCAACGCAACCTTCTGAGCTGGAATCACTGTTTGTGCTTTGGTTTGGACTGCGTAAGCAAGAGCCGTGCTCAGTACTGCAAGCAGCACCACAATCATCTGACTGTCCACGTCAGCAGGTACTGTGAACTCACCCGCCCCCACGCTCCAAGCTAATGAAAGCACACCAACCGTAAACAACTGGATCACGGCAAAAGCCAGTGGCGAGCCCGAAAAGCGCCCTTTAGAAAGAACCACTATGTGCGCCGCAAAGAAGACAGCACACACCAGGATCAGCACATCCCCCACATGAAACTCAAACCCTCTGACGCTCAATAATGCCAAGCCCACCAAGGCAATGACTGCTCCTACCAGCTGGAGGCTACTGGTCTTTTCACCGCTCACGAAATACAGGATCAGCGGAGTGAAAACCACTGCAAGCCCGGTTATGAAACCAGCGTTCGAAGGAGACGTGAGCTGGATGCCTGTCGTTTGAAATGCAAAGGCAACGAACAGCACAACCCCCGCCGCCACTCCGACCAGCCAATCCTTTCTCCCTATCCTCAGCAACGAGCTGAAAGCAAACGGCAGCAGGCTGCCCCCCCCCAGCAAGAACAACCAACTATTAAGGCACGAGGCTGCTATGCCTTGGAGGTCATGCTTTGCAACAAAACTCCAACCCCAGATAGCGGTGACAACCACCAGAGCAAACGACCAGAATGTAGATCGGTTCACAGCGAGTTCCTGTGTCAAAACAGTTCAGGCTCTCCAGCTTACAAGCTGGTTGGGCCAGGCATAAGCTCATACGGATGCTTCCAACCTGGCATCGCCATGATCCGCGCCTTCCAAGCCATGATATTCGGGAACTCTGTTTCGCTAATTCCAGTAGCCTCCGGCATGAAGACATAGCCAGCTAACGAGAGGTCGGCAATGGTTAGCCGCTCACCGACCAGGAAACATCTCTCATGAAGGTGGTCATCCACGACCTGATAGGCGGCGCGAGCTCTGTCACGGAGGAACTGCACCACTGGCGTTTCACCTACCTTTTGCAGCCCGAACATAAACCGCAACGTGGCATAGTAGCTTGTAAATTTGTGGTTATCGAAAAGCATCCATCGCCAAATTTCTTGCTTTTCTTCTACGTTATCAGAGCCAAACTGCCCAGTCGTCGTAGCCAGGTAGTCCAGGATGAGCGCAGACTGACTAAGCGTCTTGTCCCCATGCTCCAGCACAGGAACCTCTCCCTGCTCATTGACTGCTACGCGCCATTCCTTGGTTTTGGTCTCCCCGTTCAGGTAATCAACAAAAAGCGCCTGCCAGTCTTGCTTGGCAAGCGCGAGAAATAAAGCCACCTTGTACGCGTTACCTGAAAGAGCAAAGCAGTGCAATTTGAACTCTGGCATATCTTGGGCCTTATTATGCTGAGGGTTGCGATAAGGAAATGATTGTATACAAAACCGCTGCCTTCCGCAGCTGCCGAGTTGTTGATTTTCTTCTTAATGGCAGTTTTTGTCAGTGATTAGTGATTGGGCCATAAAACATAAAAACGCTCTAGGCATTTTGCTTACGGCGTTTTTTCATTTTGTGAGAATAAAATTACAAATGCGCAGTAAACTGCCATTTTGCTCGAAAAAAACAGCATTTTGACCTATTCAGCACTGCATGTCTGTTGGCATATCCTTCCTCCCTCGCTTTTCAATAGCCGCACCGCGTAAATAGGCCTATCCAGAAGCAGTTCTAGACGAGCAAGCGCCAGTCAAGCAGACTGCTCTCTAAATCGATTTTAGCTTTCTAGTATTTGCCTAGCCTTATTAACTATTTACAGAAGGACAACATTAATTTCAAGCAGCATCAGCCCCCTTCTAAAAGAGACAATATAAAGGTATGAGGCATGAAGCACAGCAACACTCCCATATCGCATGAAGCAGCAGACGATGTACCAGATGAATCCTCCCTGCAGCGAAACCTGAAAAACCGACATATCCAGCTGATCGCAATCGGTGGAGCAATTGGCACAGGCCTGTTCATGGGCTCAGGCAAAACCATCAGCGTCTCTGGCACTTCAATCATCCTCACCTACGCCATCATCGGTTTCTTCATGTTCTTTGTCATGAGGGCCATGGGTGAAATTCTCCTCTCAAACTTGAAGCACAAAACCTTCACGGACTTTTGCACGCAGTACATCGGACAGTGGGCAGGCTACTTCATCGGCTGGTCGTACTGGCTGGCGTGGGTGGTAGTAGCAATCGCTGACTGCACGGTAATCAGCAGCTATATGAAATTCTGGTTCCCAGATATCCCTACTTGGGCCCCTGCTTTTAGCGTCCTCGCCATCATGTTTGCCTTGAACATGTTCGCCGTGAAGATGTTTGGAGAAATTGAATTCTGGTTTGCTCTGATCAAGGTTGTAGCGATCATTGCGCTTATCGTGACCGGGGTGGTGATGATCAGCCTGTCGGTCACCTCACCACAGGGCGTGGTTGCCTCCCTGAGCCACCTGACAGAGGACGGTGTTGTCTTCCCCTATGGCATCAGCGGATTCTTCGCCGGCTTCCAGATTGCGATCTTCTCTTTTGCAGGCGTTGAGCTGATTGGCACCACAGCAGCAGAAAGCCACGACCCGCACAAAACCTTGCCGAAAGCCATCAATTCGGTACCGGTGCGTGTGATCATTTTCTATGTGCTCGCTCTGGGCTGCATCATTTCAGTATCGTCGTGGGCAAAAATCAGTATTGATCAGAGCCCGTTCGTGCAGGTATTCCTGCTCGCCGGCCTCCCAGCAGCAGCCGGCATGATCAACATGGTCGTACTGACATCAGCTATGTCAGCAGCGAACTCAGGGGTATTCGCAACAAGCAGGATGCTCTACAGCCTCTCAGGCAAAGGACAAGCGCCAAAGCTGTTCCACGCGCTCTCCAAGGCGTCCATCCCTATACGGGGACTGGTGTTCTCCTGCTCATGCATGGGTGCCGGCCTGGTGATTTTGTTCATCATCCCCGAGGTGATGAAGGCATTCACCGTGCTTTCGACCATCTCTGCAATCTTGTTTATTTTTGCTTGGGCAATGATCGTGGTTGCCTATATCCGCTACCGCAGCATTGACCCTCAACTGCACATAGCATCACGCTTCAAAATGCCAGGTGGCTTGCTGATGCCCTGGCTCGTTCTGGCATTCTTCGCCTTTGTGATTGTGCTTCTGGCCCTGGAGCCAGACACACTGCACGCAATGCTCTGCATGCCAATCTGGTTCACCATTCTGGCTGTGGCCTACCGTCGCAAAGGGAAGGCTCCGCAGTTGGCTAGCAAGACCTCCATCTCTTAACGAAAAGGGGCTACCAGAGTCATACCCTGATAGCCTTTTTTCCAAAGCCGAAACTAGATTTCTTTGTGGAGCTGCTAGCACTTTCGTAATGCTCCTCAAGGCCACCTTGGAGTGGGATGCTACAAGTCAAAGCTTTAAATCAAGAGAGACCTTTACTCTGTCCATAGCAACGAAGGTCATGAAGCGCTTGACGTTACCTCCTTCGAAGAAGAGCTCCCGGGTTAGCTTCTCGTATTCTTTCATGTCTTTGACGGCAATGATCAGAATGAAGTCGATGTCTCCAGTGACGTAGTAGCACTGCTGCACCTGGGGGCATTCGAGGAACCGCTGGCGAATGGCATCCAACTCCTCAATCACCTCACTTAATACAGAAACGTTCACGATCACGGTGGTGTTGATTCCTACGTGATCCGGAGAAAGGACGCTTCGATCACCCATTATCACTCCGTTCTTCCTCAGCCGCTGTAGCCTCCTTGCCACGGCTGGTAACGAGAGGTTCACACGCTCAGCAAGCTCACGCATGGGCATCTGATTATCCCGTTGAACAAGCTCAAGAAGGTGTCGGTCAAACGCGTCTATCTGAGGGGCTTCGACTGTCATAGAAAATACCTGTTGCGAGAATTTTTATCGTTTTGATGGCGTATTCAGAGACCCTTTATGCCTTGAGGGAGCATATATTCTCTTCAAGCCCTACGCAAAAAAGGTGTTTCCGAAATGCGATACAACAAGAACGAGCTTGTCAGGACTGGCGAAGCTCCCGCAGCCTTGAAACCATTTACATCTGCCCACCTTGATGAAGTTCGAAGCCACCTTGAGTGCATCGATTACGACATCACCCCTCTACTGAGCCTCCAGGAACTCGCCCAAAGCCAAGGCGTCGGCGCGATTCTCGTAAAAGATGAAAGCCGCCGTTCCGGCCTGAAAAGTTTCAAAGCCCTCGGTGGAGCTCATGCAGTTGTCCGCGTAATCCTGCATGAGGCTGGTAAACGCCTTGGCCGTAAGGTGGCACCCCAAGATATTCTGAGCCCAGAAGTACAGTTGGTTGCTCAGTCGCTCACGATTACCTGCGCAACTGACGGTAACCATGGGCGCTCTGTTGCTGCGGCTTGCAAGGTCGCTGGCTGCCACTCGGTCATCTTCGTACATGCCGGCGTAAGCGAAAGCCGCGCAAATGCAATCGCGTCACTTGGCGCGGAAGTGCAGCGAGTGGTCGGGAGCTATGACGACTCCGTAGCCTACGCAACCGACGCCGCTCAGAAGAACGGTTGGATTGTTGTATCCGACACTTCCTGGCCCGGCTACGAAGAAATCCCAACTTGGGTTATGCAGGGCTATCTGGTGATGGCCGATGAAATTGTCCAGCAGGTGGAGACCAGTGGTTGCAGCCTGACCCACGTGTTTCTTCAAGCAGGCGTAGGTGGATTCGCTGCCGCCCTGGCTGCATACCTGACGTCGGTATATGGCGACCTGGCACCAAAAATCGTGGTCGTCGAGCCTGAGAAAGCAGCTTGCATTTACGAGAGCGCCATCAAAGGTGAAGCTACGAAGATCAATCACGGTGAAGCAACCGTAATGGCGATGCTGGAGTGCTACGAGCCATCCATGGTCGCCTGGCGCATTCTGAAAGAAACAGTCACTGCGTTCATGACCATCAGCGACGAAGATGCTTTGTACGCCATGGCTGCAATGGCACGCGAAGGCACTTCGGATCCGGTAATCGAGGGTGGAGAAAGTGGTGCTGCCTCTCTCGGTGGTCTGCTGGTAGCCTTGGCTCACCCAGAAGCCAAGAGTTCCCTAGGACTGAACGAAGACTCGGTCGCTTTGGTAATCAACACTGAAGGCGCGACCGATCCGGAACTGTACGCCCAGCTCCTGACTCAGGCCAAGGCGCTGCCATGAGATCCCCAATCATAA
Organism: Pseudomonas taiwanensis DSM 21245; assembly: GCF_000425785.1. GTDB lineage: Bacteria > Pseudomonadota > Gammaproteobacteria > Pseudomonadales > Pseudomonadaceae > Aquipseudomonas > Aquipseudomonas taiwanensis. The sequence goes on along the minus strand of NZ_AUEC01000012.1, from coordinate 166,135 downwards.
ATGGCAAGCGCCTGTTGCAACGCCTTCAGGAGCTGGGTCAAATCGGCGGCCTGCCCAGCGGAGGCGGTACTCGCCTCGCCTTGTCGGACGAAGACAAGTTGGGGCGCGACCTGATCGCAACTTGGCTTTCCGAAGCCGGGGCCACTGTTCATGTCGACAAGATCGGCAACATTTACGGTGTTGTCGGTGGTTCAGTAGCCTCCGCACCAATCATGACGGGCTCACACATCGACACAGTCGTCCGAGCTGGTTTGTTGGATGGCTGCTATGGAGTGGTTGCAGGCGTTGAGCTCCTTCAGGCAATCAACGAAGCCGGCCTGCAACCAACTAAACCGCTGGCCGTCGTCGTCTTCAGCAACGAGGAAGGCGTTAGGTTCTCGCCCGACCTTCTGGGATCTCGCGTTATCGCCAAGGACATTGCACTGGACGAAGCCTTGGCCGTATCTACCCGCGATGGCAAGACCTTTCAGGGAGAGCTCACCCGTATAGGCTATGCCGGCGAAATCGATCCTTGGAAATTTCTTCCAGAAGCCTTCCTCGAACTTCATATCGAGCAAGGCCCTATTTTGGAAGCAACCCAAACCCGAGTGGGAATTGTCGAAGCACTCCAAGGCCACTCTTGGTGGCAAGTCGAGATCGAGGGTTGTGCTAACCATGCCGGTACCACCCCAATGAACTTGCGCAAAGACGCCGGGGTCGCAGCAATGCAATTGGCCTGTAGGATCGAGGAACTATCAGCCCACGAAAGGCTGCCGAATGTTGCAACCATCGGCACCTTCACCCTCGAACCTAATGCAATCAACGTTGTGCCTGGTAGAGCGAAGTTCACGATCGACTTTCGAGACGCTGACGATAATCAGCTTCAAAAAGCCGATGCCTGGCTTTGGAATGAGACTGCAAAGCTGCAAGACCTGGGGTACGAAGTGAAACTGCAGAGACTCTCAAAGGCCCTGTCGATTCAATTTGACGCCAAGCTTTGCGATTTGCTGGAAGAGACCACCCAGCTCATTGGCGCTTCCCATATGCGCATGGTGTCCGGGGCAAGCCATGACGCTCAGATGATCGCGAAGGTTTGTCCATCAGCCATGGTGTTTGTACAAAGCTGTAAAGGAATTAGCCACAACCCGAAAGAAAGCACTCCAGACGAAGAGCTCGTCCTAGGCGCTCAGATTCTGACTAACGCAATGTGGACGCTAGCAACATCCAAATAGTGATCCAAGCACAATGAAAACTGTTGGAGGTATTGGTCATGAACATCGCATTTTCCAGTGAAGAATTTGCAAGCCGTGTAGCCCGTGCGCAAGCAGAGATGAGCCACCATCGCCTCGATGCACTGCTCGTCACCTCACCACCGAACTTCCGCTACTTCAGTGGCTTCGACAGCCAGTTCTGGGAAAGCCCGACGCGCCCTTGGTTTTTTATCATCCCAGCCGAGGGCGAGTGCATCGCTGTGGTACCTGAAATCGGTGCTCCTCTGTTGCAGGGTTCCTGGATCGGCAAAACGCTGAGTTGGCCTGCCCCCCGTCCGACCGATGACGGAGTCACTTTGCTCAGCGACACCCTGCTATCACTGTCGCGACGCTTCGGGCGTATCGGCATGGAAATGGGTCGTGAATCAGTGATTCGCATGCCGGTGAACGACCTGTTCCTACTCAAGGACAAGCTGGGCAGCGTTGACTTGGTTGACGGCTCCCCGTGCATCTGGAACGTGCGAGCGATCAAATCAGCAGCCGAAGTAGAGTACATCCGTCAGTCCTGCACCATCGTGAGCGACGCCTTCGACAAGTTGCCTAGCCACGCCCGATGCGGACAAACCGAACTTGCCATCAGCAAAGCCCTGTCAGTAGACATTATCCAAGGCGGTGCGCATGCCCTACCATTCATGGCTGCAGCATCTGGGCCTGGTGGCTATGAGCAAATTATTTCTCGCCCAAGCGACCGCGTTATCGAAGACGGTGATGTGCTGATCATTGACGTCGGCGCCACAGTCAACGGCTATTTCTGCGACTTCGACCGTAACTTTGGTTTTGGGAGAGTCGATGACGCAGCCCTGCGTGCGAACGAAGCAATCTGGGATGCCACCGAGGCGGCCTTCGCGATCTCTCGTCCTGGCACAAAAGTATCTGAGCTCTGGAAAGCAATGATGGGTGTTCTAGAACCAGCTGGCATGCTCGGAAACAACGTCGGTCGCCTGGGCCATGGCTTGGGACTGCAATTGACCGAACCGCCTTCCCACATGCCAACTGATGACACCGTGCTGCGCGAAGGCATGGTCATCACCATCGAACCGGGCATGGAATACGCGCCTGGCAAGATGCTGGTTCATGAAGAAAACATCCATATCACCAGCTCTGGCCCAGTCATTCTGACCCGCCGCGCTCCGCGTGAGATGTTGATCATTAACAACTGAACCGACCGTTCCCCTCTTAGGCTCCATCAAAGGCCTACACCCTTGCTAATTCCAGCCTATGGATAGGCTGGAGTCTGGCTGGTGAGCAGTATGTGCCCGCCCACATCCACGCCATGTAGGTTGCGGCACACCGTGAGTTGAAATACTGCGCCACTTATACATACAAAATGCAAGCCAGCGCTAACAGTCCATAAGCGTTAGAAACAAAGGAACAACAATGACAATGCCTAATGTTTCAATTGAAGATGTACCTATTCAAAAATTCCATCAGCGCCTCACAGTTAGTGCTGCCGGCGGAATCTTTGTAGATGGCTATGTTCTCAGTATCATTGGAGTTATTATTCTACATGCCACTGCCGATTTACAATTGAGTGATTTTTGGCAGGGAATGATCGCCGCTTCAAGTCTTATCGGTATCTTCGCTGGAGGTTTGATCGGCGGGTGGCTTACCAGCAGCTTGGGTCGTAAACGTCTGTTCTATGCAAGCCCTATTATTTTCCTAATCGCATCTATTGGCCAATTCTACGCGGACAGCGCAGAGATGTTGTTTTTCTGGCGAATCGTGATCGGCATCGGCGTTGGCATTGAGTATCCAGCTGCAACAGCTATGCTGGCTGAGTTCCTTCCCCGAAAGAACCGTGGCCCTCGACTTGCCGCACTTTCCACATGCTGGTTTGCGGGTGCTGCTGCAGCTTACCTGTTTGGCGAAATCATCCTTCGCGTCGGTGGAGATGATGTATGGCGGATGGTGTTAGCAAGCGGAGCCGTTCTTGGTGGATTACTTTTCTTCATACGTTTGGGAACGCCCGAGTCCTTGCGCTGGCTACTGAGCAAAGGAAGAAAGGAAGAAGCGAGCATTTTGGTCAAAGAAATCTATGGCCGCGATTTCACCATCGACAATGTTGGCGAAGACAGCAGCAACGTTCGTCTACCACTGAAAAGTATCCTGTCCGCTGGATATGGCAAGCGTATGTTCTTCGTCGTGGCCTTCTGGACTTGTGCGATGCTACCTGTGTTCGCTGTCTATGCTTTTGCGCCCAAGGTTCTGTCTGCTCTCAAGCTAGATGATGATGCAGGCTCCATTGGATCGATTGTGATTACTGCCTTCTTCGTCATAGGCTGCATTTTTGCAACTAAGTGCATCAATACCCTTGGACGACGAAATACCATGATCTACAGTTTCCTGCTTGCAGGCATTTCTCTGGTCGGCCTAGCAGGGTTCCAGTCTAGCTCAAGTTACTTGGTCATTCTGTTCTTCTCTTGCTACGCTCTTTTCATTGGCGGGGCTCAGGTGTTGACCTTCGTGTATCCCAACGAAATATTTCCCACAGAGATTCGGTCGTTTGCCGTGGGCATTGGCACTTCCTTCTCTAGGATTGGAGCAGCTGTAGGAACATACTTAGTCCCTGTATCCCTCAGTTCCTTAGGCGTGGCGACCACTATGATGGTGGCAGCAGGAATTACCTTCATCGGGTTGCTCGTTGCAATACTCCTTGCACCTGAGACTAGATCGTTGAATCTGCAGCAGGCTAGCGCGCTGGCATAAGCTGTGATTTTTCGTTGATACAACCCTGGGGGGCGCTTTAAGCGCCCTCTTTCATTACGTTTTTACCGTGACCATTGATGTAACGGAGTTAACCCTCCGTACCAGTGACGCAACCCCTTCTCTGCCATGCGACTCTCTAGCAAACGCACAACAGATCGCAAAACTAACACGAGAAATTTTCTCTTTCAACGCCTTATATAAGAGACCTTTTATAGGTTACGTAGGGGTATATTATCTTTGAAGGGTAGATTTAGCCTAGCTTTACTGAGCCAAGGCAGATACTCATCCGAGAGCCAATGACCATCTTGAGTGAATCAGGGAGAGACAAAGCAGCGAAATCAGCAGCAGCTAAGGAGCCTGATTTCGGCCAGCGCACGTAAAGATGTCCATTTTTACTCCCATAACAGGGGCAACTATAAAAATATAAGATGACGTTCGACTCCAGCTCCACCAGCCTCGCCCATCGGCGCAACCAGCTTAAATGACGGGCTGCTAGAGCTATTTGAATGACTGCCGCTTACTACACCTGGAGTTAACCATGGATTTCACTGTTACGAGCTTGGCGCACTGAAGCACTTCGTGCTTATCAAAGTCTGCCTAAAAGAAATAATTATTGTTGCGTGCAACCGCGCAGCCTAGCAGCCCCTTTCACTTAGGATTACATCATGCACATCTCAAAAGTCTTCAGTTTTTTGCTGGTAGGCACACTCGGCGCAGTAGCTATCAATGCAAAAGCACAAGAGGTTCCAACCCTTCAACCTGGAGTGCTCGCCATTGGCTCGGATCTTACCTGGGCACCTTTCGATTACTACGACAAGAACGTTCCAGCCGGATTCGATGCCGAACTGATGTCCAAAATTTCCAAAGGGCTTGGCCTCACACCGCGCATCGATGACACACGCTTCGCCAACCTGGTAATCGGCCTATCGGGCAAAAAATACGATGTTATCGCATCCGCGCTTTACATCACCCCTGCGCGCGCAAAGCAGATTGACTACGTGCCCTACCTTAAAACAGGGGGGTCACTGATGATACTCAAGGGCAGCGATTTCCGCCCAGAAACCGTGAACGATTTGTGTGGAAAAAAGGTAGCTTCGCTTAAAGGCGCTGCCTGGGTGCCCACACTGGCAAATCTATCAAGTGACTATTGCCTCCCAGCCGGCAAAGGGGCTATTGCTGTCCAAGAGTACGAATCCTCACCGGTAGCTGCTCAAGCACTTCTTTCCCGCGCAGCTGACGTGCAGTTTGAAGATGCTGCCGTCTCGCAGATGCTGATCAAGCAGACCAAAGGGCGATTGGAGATCACTTCCAAAGCAATTATCGAGCCTGTTGTAATCGGCTTGGGGGTCGCGAAAGGAAATACTGCGTTAGCGACGGCACTTGAAGAGCAGCTAAAAAAACTGAAGGAAAGCGGCGAATACCAGGCGCTGCTTTCAAGTTACAACTTGCAAGAGCCGACCAAGGATGACATCGCTGCCGCGTATGTAGGCAAGTAAACAACTCGACTATAACAATACAGGGCGGTCGTCCCTGACCGCCTGCAGGAGTTTATTATGTCTTTTGATTGGAGCTATATACTGAGCCTTTTCGCCGAGCCTGCGTTTTGGGAGGCAACATGGACGGTCGTTGAACTGAGCGTCACCACATGGGTACTCGGAATTATGGCTGGATTCATTTTAGCCCTCGGCAAACAGTCATCTAACAAATTCGTAAGCGGAGCTTCAGGGCTATATATCTGGTTCTTCCGAAGCTTGCCCCTACTGGTACTCTTAGTTTTTACTTTCAATATTCCCCAGGTATTTCCCGGCACAAGTGGCTGGCTCGGAGACCCATTCGTTGCAGGTCTCGTCGCTCTAGTCCTCAGTGAAACAGCGTACATCGCTGAGATCCATCGTGGGGGTTTACTATCAGTGGCTCGGGGACAGGTTGAAGCCGGAAAGGCCCTCGGTATTCGCTACGTAGGCATCCAACGTCTGATTGTCGTCCCTCAAGCGTTCCGAATCGCCTTACCCACACTGATAAACGAGTACATCACGATCGTTAAGCTGACTTCGTTGGTATCAGTCATCTCCCTCGGCGAAATCTTGCTTGTCGGCCAACGCCTGTACACCCAAAATTTCCTGATTCTTGAAACGCTGACAGCGGTGGCCTGCTTCTACGTCCTCATTGTTACGGTCTTTGGCTTCCTGCTCAAGACCCTTGAGCGGAAGCTGGATATCACTCGCCGCCAGCCTGGCGTAGTGAAGCTGTTGGAAGCAGCCGTAAAACCCGCTTCTACCTCTAAAGCACTTAAGCTTGAGCAGAAAGGTGAATACGCTCTTGAGCTGGTAGAGGGTCGAAAGTCCTATGGCTCTCATGAAGTCATAAAAGGCGTTTCACTCAAAGTAAAATGGGGCGAAGTCATTTCAATCATCGGCCCATCCGGATCGGGAAAAACCACCTTGATTCGTTGCCTGAACGGTTTGGAGGCACTCAACAGAGGGGCTGTGCTTCTCCAAGGCGAACCGTTCCTGGCAGGGACTGAAAATGCCTGTGAAAAAAAGGCTAAACAGAATCCGCATCGCATCGTTCATGTCGGGATGGTATTTCAGAGCTTTAACCTGATTGCCCACCGCACAGTCTTGGATAATGTGATGATGGCGCCCCTGTACCATCATCATGACACCCGCGAAGTCACCCGGCAGCTAAGCCTCGCAATGCTAGCCAAAGTTGGCTTGGCCGAACACGCAAACAAATACCCTCACCAGTTGTCTGGCGGACAGCAGCAGCGGGTCGCTATTGCACGGGCCTTGGCAATGGAGCCTGCGGTAATGCTTTTTGATGAACCAACTTCGGCGCTGGATCCCGAGCTTGTGACTGAGGTATTGAAAGTCATCACCCAATTGGCTGAGGAAGGTATGACGATGGTAATCGTCACCCATGAAATGAACTTTGCATTCAACGTTTCTGACCGTGTAGTTTACATGGAAAATGGTGAGATCATTTATGATGCACCACCCAAGGACTTGCTGAAAGGTACCAACTCAGCTCGCCTCCAGAAGTTCATGGAAGCCGTGAAAATTGCTGCTTGATGCAATTAAATCCAAAACCGCAACAGAGACTAGCCTCTACAGTGCAAACCGCGAGAGCCAACAACCTGTGCTGGAAGCCCTAATCCCTCAAGCTCTGGTCTGCTTTACAAATCGTCAGGCCGAGAATAAATAGGGCATCAATAGCAATGGAAATCTAGCAGTCTATCCAGCATCCTTAAAAGCATGCTCTGCATCAAAAATGCAGAGCATGCTTCATTAGCAAAGCACCCATCTACATATCTGGAAATCCCATACTTTTCCAAAATTCGAATATAGTCGAGCTTAGATGAGCTTATTCAGCACAAATGTGGTCATTGTGTTTTCAACGCCGGGCATGGCTGCAATCAGCTTCCACACTGTATGAATCCGCTCAGGGTGGGCTGCTTCAATCCTTACCATGAGATCGAACTCACCACTCATGACTTCGCACATGGTGACCTCAGGAATACCCTTCATCCCCCTTACCACATCATCTCCACGCATCCGGTCATGCCGATAGACAAAGATGATTGCGCTTATTGGTGCTGAAGGTTTTAGCCCCTCCCCCACCCGCACTGTGTATCCCTGAATAACACCATCGCGCTCCATACGCTCAATACGCTGACGGACTGCGTTGCGCGAAAGGTTGACCTTGGTACCTAGCTCAGCATGGGCCATTTTGGCGTTGGCAGTGAGCTCAGCCAGGATCCGCTCATCCTGGGGATCGAGCGAACGTTTCATACAGTGTCCCTATATGCCCCGAATGAAGCTGGAAAGGCCATCGATATCTCCCTTGCTCAGCACTACGTGATCCACAGACAAACTGGCCGCCTCAGTGACTTCACCTTTCCACATGTCCAGTTCAGCCAAAAGCTGCGAGGACTTGCTAGGAGCAAGCTGCGCCAGGGTCACCATTGGGCTCGCAATGCTACGACGATGCAGGCGTGCGGCAAGGGCGCCCGTTGCAGTCTGCGGATCAACAGCTGTGCCCGCCTCCTTATACAAAGTGAGCATCTCCGCCTTAACCTGCTCATCAGCAACGGCATAAGAGTCAAACAGCATACGTGCCTGCAGCCACTGCTTATTCCCAATGCTCAGCTTACCCGACTCCTCGAAAGCAGCCATTAGGCGCTGTACGGTACCGCCATCATGATCATAGAGCTCCCAGATGAACCGTTCGAGGTTTGAAAAGAGAGAAAAGTCCATTGAGGGAGACAGCGAATGGCTGACCTCTCGGGTAGAGTAGCTGTTCTGGTTAATGAAGCGATGCAGAGAGTCATTGGTATTCGTCGACACAATGACCTGATTGATTGCCAGCCCCATTTTTTGGGCAATGAAGCATGCATAGATCTCGGCAAAGCTTGCCCCCGGTATGCTGAACCCAACAGGCCGCACACCTCCCCCAAGCTGCAAAGCACTGTGGAAAAAGAAGACGATCTGAGCCAAGACACCAACCCAATTTGTAGAGTTGAAACTGATGGGAAGGACATCTCCCGCCGGCCAAGCTCTCAGCACCTTAGAGACCAGGGTCTGGCAATCATCAAAGCTACCGTCAACCTCGATCAAATGTTCATGATCTGAGCTTGCCCCCATCAAACCAGCCAAGCGATCAGCGGGTACACCGTCTCGGGGGTAGAGAGCCAATACCTTCACATTGTGCAAATCCTTGAAGGCTTCGATGGCTGCAAGCCCCGTGTCACCATTGGTCGCCCCAATAACGACTGCTTGGCTGGGCGGGATCAGAAGATGTGTCACAAGCCGAGCTTGGAGTTGGGCTGCGAAATCCTTGGATGCCTGAGTAGGCCCGTGATGCAACTGCAAAACCCACTCATTTGGGCCAATCTGCTGAAGAGGAGCTACCGCCCGATGGTCAAAGCATTGATAGCAGTCCTTCAGCATTCTCCTCAAGACAAAGCTTTCAATCTCCCCATCCACAAAGGGAGAAATTACACGAAACGCAAGCTCATCAAAGGGAAGCCATGACCAACTCGCAATTTCTTGGCTGTCGAAGCGCGGGAGACTCTCCGGCACGTAGAGCCCGCCATCTGATGCCATACCTGAGAGGACGACACTGCGAAAATTGGCAGGCTCCGCAGAACCACGAGTGCTTACGTAGTCCATTTTTACTCCAAATAAGAATTAAGCGACCATCCTGTCCTGCAAAAAAATGCTTCAAGGAGTCCTGAAAGCACTTTATGCACGCCACACCAGCATTTAAATAGGTTAAATGGCATTATTTTTTGGCCAAAATGCTCATGAGCGAGCATTTTGCTCGTTAAAGCCCTGTAGCCAACAATGTTAATTAATTTGAAATAAAAAAAGGCCGCTTGATAGCGGCCTTTAATCCCTTTATCAGGCTCATACTGCAGAAGAGAATTTCATAAGCAGCAGGCCGCCAATAATCATAACCGCAGCTAAAATCCTGAGTGTGCCAACCGGCTCACCAAGAAATGCTATCCCTACAACAAATGCTCCAACAGCCCCAATGCCTGTCCAAATGGTGTAGGCAGTACCCAGTGGCAAGCTCTTCATCGAATAGGAGAGCAGGATGAAGCTAGCAACAACTGTAACAATTGTTACAACTGAAGCCCCAATTTTTGTAAAGCCTTCAGACTGCTTCATAGAGAAGGCCCATACGACCTCCAGAATACCTGCAACAATCAAACTAAACCAAGCCATGAACGGCTCCGTATAGAAGCCGGGTCGTCCCGGCGAGATTAGCCCAAATACACGAGGTCGTCCCCGGGGCATTAATGTACTGGCTGTAATATTAAGCTTCGACGAGTTCAGTGGTGATAACAGCGCCAGGCATCATTTTTGACAGCCCTGTCACGAGATCATCTGCAGCCGCATTCAGTGCTTCAATTGGCATCTCAGGAAGACTCTCAAGGATGAACCACATCTGCTTGGCCTCGGCATCCAGACGAGTTCGAACACCCTGACGCCAGTTCCAACGACGGCAAGTCACACCTCGGTCATCCCGCCAAATAACCTCACCAGCATCTGGCGGCTCATTTGCAGGCTCGCCACTTTTCATCGTGTCAAACTCTTCACTACCATCAGCTATGGTCAATCGTGGCATGCCAACATAAGCCGCAAAATTTTCACCGCCTACAGGAATCGCATATTGAATGCTGATTGCGTTGTACAGGTCTACAACAGGGTCGATAGCTGGCAGCTTACCGTCCTTTTTGACTCGCTTGAGGAGGGCTTCTGCGGAACATGGCGTACGCTGTGGCTTAACGCCAAATTTCCGGAAAGCATCACCCCATGCCGCCAGATGAGCCTCGGCCCAAGTTGAAGTGCCAGCTTCAACCACCTGGTAAGCACGCTCCATGGCTTGCGCTGCGACATCAGGATTGACTATAGGAGCAGCCTCAACGACAACGCTGACCGCTCGAAAACCAGGAGCTAGCTCGGCAACCCTGGGGTCAATTGACGGATGTACAGAAAGCATCAGAGAATCTCCTAAAACTGACCAATTTAGAGCATTTTACTGACCGATGACCAAAAAAGTCAATATATCGACCGACCCGGAAGCCCATGTTCAGCAGGTAAGCGAGGCAGTCGCCAAGCGGCTTAGGGAGGTACGCAAGCAGCAAAAAATCTCTCTTGATGAGCTTGCCCGTCGCTCAGGCGTCAGCAAGGGAATGGTAGTCGAGATTGAAAACTGCAAAGCAAACCCTAGCATCGGCATCCTGTGCAAGATCTCAGCAGCACTTGGATTGTCCGTCGCTGATGTCGTGAATGTGGCAAGCACTCCCACTGCCCGCTTGATTGAGGCGCAAGAGATTCCGACACTGTGGAACGGGCCGGCAGGCGGATCTGCACGCTTGCTGGCAGGCACCAGCGGGCCCAACATGATTGAGCTATGGAAATGGGAGCTCAAGCCAGGCGAGCTTTTCGAGTCCAGTGGACATCCCGCTGGTACCTTCGAACTCTTTCATGTTGAGCAAGGCACCTTGAAACTTGTCATTAGTGAAGCTGAACTCATCATCAAACACGGATGCTCAGCAATTGCAAAAACTGATGTTCCTCATCAGTATATAAATGATGGGAAAGAAACCCTGATTTTTACAATGACTGTTGCAGAACTTCATCAGTGACAAATTTTTAAAGCTAAAAAAAGCCTCCCCTGGTAGGGAGGCAAAGAGGGTTACCTACGAAGATCGGCAATTCGGGAGACTGCATGAAATCTCCCGAATTTACTTCAGTTGCTGAACGTTTCGTCCAGAGCCGCTGAAATGTCTTTAATCAGATCATCAGCGTCTTCGAGACCAATCGAAAGGCGCAGGTGACCGTACTCAAGGAACTCTTTGGGGTAATGCTCGGAACCGCCACGCGCTTCTGGGCCGACATGAACGATGAGCGATTCGTCATGGCCAATGGAAACCGCTGAAGTAATAACCTTCAGCTTCGCAACGAAGCGGTTCTGCTTGTCAGAACTACCCTTGACAGCAAATGCCATCACACCGCCGAACCCTTTGCCTTCAAACTGACGACGGGCCAGTTCATGCTGAGGATGGGACGGCAGACCCGGGTAGTAAACGTAGGCAATGCGGTCATCGGAATCCAGGAACGCAGCTACTTTCTCAGCCGTAGCAAGATGCTGGCGGATCCGCAGGGGCAAGGTTACCGAGCCGCGCATGATCAGCCAGGCATTGAACGGCGAAATTACAGCCCCTAGGTCGACCAAGGCATCATGCTTGATCTTGCCGATCAGTTCTTTGCTGCCGATCACAACACCACCCATGGCGTCACCATGGCCATTGATGTACTTGGTCAGGGAGTGAACAACCAAATCAGCCCCTTTGGTCAAGGCGTGGAAGAATGGCGGTGGGGTGAAGGTTGCATCAACCGACAGCAGAGCACCATTCGCTTTGGCAATTTCTGCCAAGCCTTCGATATCAGCTACCTTGGTGGTCGGGTTCCCGATGGACTCGGTGTGAATCAGCTTGGTGTTAGGCTTCACTGCCTTGCGCACTGCTTCCAAATCACCCATGTTGACGAAGGTCGCTTGAATGCCATAACGCTCAGGCAGCAACTCTGCAAACAAACGCCATACTGCTTCGTAGGTAACGTCACCGACAACGATATGATCCCCACTTTTCAGAAAAGTGAAGAATACCGAGTGCAGCGCAGCAACCCCGGTTGCAAACGCAGCTGCAGCCTCACCGCCTTCGATAGCTGCAAGTTTCTTTTCCAGGCACACCTGGTTGTGACCTGCATTACGGGTGTAAACCAAGCCATCAGGGCTCGACCAGTCCATGTCTTCCGGGTCGTCAGGAAGGCGATAAGAGTTTGCCATCACCAGTGGTGTGCGCACTGCGCCAGTGGTGACGTCCATAACGTTACCGCCATGAACTGCCTGGCTGCTAACACCCAATGTGGCCAGGTTTTCTTTATCAGGACGCATCTTAGTACCCTCTTGCTTATTGAGCTTCTTTTAAGGATGGCTTAACAGTCAACCCATCGTTTGATACACTAGCATCCGTTGGAACCAACTCTTGATTATCGTCAAACTTCAACTTGCCACTTGCGATCCCATAAACCCGGCCACGAACCACATACCAGCCGACCACAAGAACTGCACCATAGAACGGAATAGATGCGGCAGAGTACGTACCGACTGGATAGTCACAAGCAATCAAAATAAAGACTAGGACGAAAAACACCAGAGTTGCATAACCACTATAAGGCGCGAACATCATTCTAAACTTTGGACGTTCAATGAGCCCCTGCTGAGAAAGCCTATAAAGCTTGAGCTGGCAGAGGATAATCACGCCCCAAGCACCCAGCATCAAAATTGCTGTCAACGACATAGCAATCTCAAAAGCCTGGTCTGGTAGAAATGCATTCATAGCTACGCCGACAAGAGATGCAATGGTTGTGAACATAATCCCAGCAAATGGCACACCATTGCTGTTCATTTTCACAAGGAAAGGTGGCGCAGAACCCGTCACTGCAAGCGAACGAAGAATACGTCCAGTAGTGTAAATCCCAGCATTTAGGGATGAAATGGCTGCGGTGAACAGAACCATGTTCATGATAGCGTCAGCGCCTTGGACACCAATGGCACCGAAGAAGGTTACTAACGGACTTACTCCTGGAATGTATGAGGAGCTCGGCATAAGCAACGAAAGCAGCAATATAGTGCCAACATAGAAAACAACAATACGGAAGACAACTGCGCGAATTGCTTTCGGCATGACCTTTTCAACATCTTTGGCCTCCCCTGCTGCCGTACCAACAAGCTCAATACTACCGTAAGCAAAAACTACGCCCTGTATTAAAATTACCGCAGGCATCACACCATAAGGGAACCACCCCCCATGATCTGAGATCAACTGGAAGCCTGGTACATGGCCATCGATTGGTGTACCAAAGACAACCATGTACACACCCACGCAAAGGAAGGTAACCAGGGCCGCAACCTTGAAGAAGGCAAACCAGAACTCTAATTCACCAAATATTTTTACAGACACCAGGTTGATGCCTGTAATGATGGCTAGCACACCAAGCGCAGAAGCCCATTGAGGAACATCTCCAAGGAACGGAACATAGGCCTTGAAAAAGTTCAGATAAAGAGCTGTAGCCGTGAGCTCTGCAATTGCAACAGTTACCCAGTTTGTCCAGTACATCCAGCCTGCTGCATATGCCAGTTTTTCACCATAGAACTCTCGGGCATAGGACACAAAAGACCCGGTTGAGGGCCTGTGGAGAACTAGCTCACCAAGAGCGCGAATGATAAACCACGCGAACACACCGCAAACAGCAAATGCAAAAACGAGTGAAGGGCCTGCTTCAGAAAGGCGAGCACCTGCCCCTAGGAATAGACCACTACCAACAGCACCACCAATTGCGATCATCTGAATCTGGCGTGCACGAAGTGTCTTTTTGTAGCCAACATCTTCTGCACCAACATACTTAACCCTGCTTGCACTCTCAGCCGCCGAGTCAGCAGGAACACTATCTTTAAAGCTCATACGCCAACACCTTGTTATTGTATTACGGCAAGGCGTAACCAATGCACGCCTTACATAAGCAGCATACTCACATATAAACTAAGCAGCTCCACGCTCAACAAAGGCTATGATGGGCCTTACACGCAAGAGCAAAGAGCCTTCAGAAACCAAGAAGATAATCAAGACTGACCAACAAAGGCTTGAACTTCAATTTCCACATCAACACCCAACACCAGTTCAGAGGTAACGGTAGAGCGTGCAGGAAGGTCAGAGCCAAAAAACTCCCTGTAGACTTCATTTAAACCATCAAAATGGCTCAAGTCCGAAAGCCATACAGTTGCCTTTACAACCTGATCAAAACTGGCACCGCAAGCAGCCAGGCTTTCACCTATGCGCTGACATACAGCTCTGGTTTGAACTCGGATGTCACCTCTTACTACGTCACCAGACGGACTAACCGGAATTTGACCTGAAAGAAACAAAAAACCGCCAGCCCTCACAGCCCTGGAGAGAGGCAGAGGTGCCTGACTAGGGTATCGTTGAATAAGATTGCTCATTTTCACCCCCTGATCTTGAATAAAGGGGAGCTGACGCCCCCCTTTTTACCAACCTAACGATTATCAGAGCCTGAAAGACCTTAAGGCCTTACTCGCTAGGGCCGTTAAGGCAAATGACCTTAGGCTGCGTCATGTCTTCGAAGGCAAAACGCACACCTTCACGCCCCATGCTGCCGTACTTGAAGCCACCAAATGGCATCGCATCGAAACGGTAGTCAGACGAGTCGTTGATCATCACGCCACCCGCCTCAAGCAGCTTCGCGGCCTTCATAGCGGTGTTCAAATTGCTGGTGAAGATACCAGCGTGCAGGCTGTACTCTGGCTCGTTGGCAAGCGCCAGAGCATCTTCGAGCGTGCTGATCTCCTGCAGGATAACGATCGGACTGAACACCTCTTCCTGCCAAACCTTGCACTCAAAGCTCACGTCTTCCAGGACGGTTGGATAGAACAGTGTGCCCTCCCGCTTGTTACCAAGCAGAACCTTGGCACCCTTGCTGACGGCTTCCTGCACAGAATCTTCTGCACGTTTTGCTGCGGCCTCAGAGATCATCGGGCCGACGTCAGTGGCCTCGTTGGCCTGGTTACCCACTACCAGGTCACGTGACTGCTCTACGAATTTTTCCTTGAAGGCCTGATAGATTTTGCTATCAATCAGGATTCGTTGAGTCCCGATACAGTTCTGCCCTGCGGCCCAGTAGGCACCAGATACACAAGACTCGACTGTAGACTCAAGATCGCAATCGCCCATAACGATTACTGGCGCATTACCCCCCAGATCCATAGCCATCTTCTTCAAACCGGCAGTCTTGGTGATCTGTTCGCCTGTAGCAAAGCCACCGGTGAACGAAATCATTCTGACAGCTCGGTGAGCAACCAGCGCCTTACCCAGTTCAGCATCACCGGTAGCCACCGAGACGACCTCAGCAGGCAAGCCTGCCTTGTTCAGGTAGCTCACCAGCTTCACCGCAGACAGAGGGGCAAGCTCGGAAGGTTTCAGCACTACCGAGTTGCCACCGGCAATGGCTGGGCCAAGCTTATGGGCAACCAGATTCAACGGGTCGTTGTAAGGTGTGATGGCCAAGATGACACCCAGAGGTTCACGAGTGAACCAACCCTGACGCGATTCTGAGCCGACATAGGAGTCAAACGGAATGACTTCACCCGCGTTGCGCTTGGCCTCTTCAGCCGACAGCTTGAGCGTGTTTACGCAGCGAAGAACTTCTTTACGCGCTTGGCGGATAGTTTTGCCCGACTCCGCCGAAATCAGCTCTGCGAAAGCCTGTTTGTCCGTCTCAACCAGCGCAGCTGCGTGCTCCAGAATACGAGAGCGCTCAGCGCGAGAAAGGTTGCGGGCGATCACAGCACCATGCTTTGCAGCATCGATTACCAGGTGAGCAGAGGTCGCCGGCACTTTAGCCACTTCACCAATCACAGAACCATCAAACGGGTTGAATACTGTGATCTCTTCGTAATCTGTGGACAGAGCAATACTCAAGCTATTCATATTCAGATCGCCTGTTTGATCTTGTTCTTGTGGATGCTGATGATGTCGGACAGCAGTGCGTACGCAGTTTCAATGCGGCCAGCACCAGCACCTACCACAGTGACAGGGCCCAGAAGGTTGGTTTCAAAACTCACAGCATTTGTTGCACCGCTTACCCCGGCCAACGCATCAGTGTTCGGTAGCAGTTGCGGGCTGACCGAAGCAGTCACAGTACCTGCTGGGGTGCGCTGGGCACTGCCGATCAGCTTCCAGCGCGAGTTATTTTGAGCGGCACTCTGAATGTCTTGAACAGTGATATTCGAGATGCCTTCACAGCACACATCGTTCGGAGTCAGCTTTGCACCCAGCAGTTCATTTGCCAGGATAACCACCTTCAGACGTACATCATGACCTTCTACGTCAGCAGTTGGATCTGCTTCGGCATAGCCAAGCTCCTGAGCTTTTGCCAATGCATCACCGAAGTCCAGACCAGCTTGCATGCTGCTCAGAATAAAGTTGGAGGTGCCGTTCAGGATGCCCTTGAAGCCGGTGATTTCTGAACCAGCCAAGGTTTCTTGAGCCAAGCGGATAACCGGAGTACCGCTCATCACGGCCCCTTCGAACTCAAATGCAGCTCCAGTAGTAGCTGCCAACTTCTTCAGTGCAGCAGAGTGCAGAGCTACTGGGCCCTTGTTGGTAGTGACTACGCTAACACCCTTCTCCAGAGCCCAGCGGCAGAAGGTGGTTGCTGGCTCACCATCAACCGGATTGGTGAAGGTGGCCTCAGCAACGATATCTGCACCGGAGAAGCGGATGACGGTCTCGTTGGCGGGCTCTGCGCTGCCATTCTCCAGACCGGAAAAGGCGCCTTTGGCTGCAGGCACAGCTACCAGTTTCTTAGGATCCAGGCCGTCCTTGCCAATCACAGAGCCCAAGAAGATGTCGCTGACGCCAACGATTTTCAACGTGAAGCCCAGCTCCTCCGCCCACAGCTCATTCTTTTCAGCAACCAGTTGAGCCAGAGCACGGTTGACACCACCGAAACCCAGCAAAGCAATTTTGTATTCAGTCACAGCAACGGCCTCATTTTGTTGTTTACCACTGGAGGAAATCGTAAGCCGCAACCCTGCTTTACCGAATATGCCAAACAGACCGATTTTGCTAGCAAAATGCTCGCTCTGCATGCCGATTTGCCTGCTAGTTATTTTGTATGCGACAGGACAAAAGACGTAACTGTATTGACAACACCAGGCAAACTTGAAATGTCAGTCCAGACTTTATTTATCCTATCCGGAGAAGACGCCTCGACAGTCAGGACAATATCAAGATCACCACTCATAACATTGCAAGCGACCACTTCAGGAATGGCTGCAACAGAACGCACTACCTCAGCCCCCTTCATTCGATCTTGTCTGTACACAAATACCATAGCCCTTATTGGGGGATGCTCCGAAGAAGCCGATCCTTTTACAATAGTGTATCCCTTGATATAACCATCTCGCTCCAGGCGCTCAATTCTGAGCCTAACAGCATTGCGAGAAAGATTAACTTTCATCGCAATATCATTGTGAGCTAAACGCGAATTCCTAGTAAGTTCTTCGATGATTTTTTCATCGATTTTGTCCAAAGTGCGTTTCATCGCCACCTCCGGATCGCGTAAAGCAATCACTCACACATAATTTGTTATTCAAACGCCTCAAAGCTACATCCCTAGAGCTCGACTGAAGCAAGCCAACAATCACGACAACGGCGTCCTTGGGAGCCTGAGAGCCAACGGGCCACTGGGCCACTGGGCCACTGGGCAATCAGCCCACAGCTTTGGCACCCATCGCCATCACAGCTTCGTGCCATCGACCGAAAAAGTCAATATACTGACCGTCGCGTTACCAACCAGCCTTTGCCAGGACGGCAAAGCCCCCCCAGTCCCGTGAGAACGGAGGAGAAAAAATGACTGCAGCAGGCGCTTTCCACTCACTGTTTCAGTACAAAGCCTGGTCTGAATCTGAGCTGTTCAAAATCTTGGCCGAGTCGCCTAGTACATTCACTGCTCCAAACCTTGCAGAAGCACTCTGGCATCTAGCTCACATCAACATCGTGGATAATCTGTTCATGGGAAGGTTGCTCGGCAACGCAATGTCATGCAACTCAACCACTTCAGAGGAGCCCCAGCATCTTTCTGACTTGTCGCTAAGATTTACAGAAACAAACAATTGGTTCGTTAACTACACAAAATTCGTCACTGAAACTGAACTTGAAGAACGGGTGAGTTTTGTATTCGCCGATGGAAAGTCAGGAAATATGAATAAATCAGAAATCCTTAGCCATGTCTTATCCCATGGCCTGCTGCACCGCGGAATGGTCAGCGGCTTACTACCTTTTGCAGCGACAGAAGGCTGGCAAGATCACTTCACTACATTCCTAAAACATTAATTACGCTACGATCCTGTACTGCTGAGCTCCGCATAAGAGCATTAACATCTGAATATAAGCTGTAATGATCGCAGTCCAGAGCACACAACCGTCCAGTCAGCCGGATCACTGAATATGAAGATCGACAACTTGCAACTCACCGCCTTCTCATCAGTGATTCGGGAGGGAAGCTTTGAGGGTGCAGCTCGAAAACTACACATAACTGCATCCGCAATCAGCCTAAGAATCAAGCAACTGGAAGACAGGCTCGGGCAGGTGCTCATCATGCGCGGCTCGCCCTGCAAAGCCACTAGGGCAGGGTTGACACTTTTGAAATTCACAGAGCAAATCGACTTTCTCGAAAGCGAATTGAATCACGACCTGGGAATATTTGACAATGAGCATCATACCCTGACCCGACTTCCCATCGCCGTTAACGCAGACTCACTTGACGTCTGGTTTGTAGACGTCATGGAGTTTGTCCAAAAACAATCGCACGTAATTTTTGACATACGCATTGAAGATCAGAACCACTCACAAGCGTTGCTTAGAGACGGCAATGTAGTTGCCGCTATTAGCGTAAGTCCGATTGCTGCACCAGGCTGCCAAGTCGAATGCTTAGGGAGAATGCGCTATATAGCGCTGGCATCGAAATCCTTCCAACACCAACACTTTGCCAGTGGATTAAATACAGAGAGCCTCTCCACCGCGCCTCTACTAGCGTTCAATCAGAAAGACGGAATACAACATACTTTTCTAAAGTCATTAACAGGCGAAGCGCTCACTCCACCAGCAAATCACATACCAACTTCAAGTAGTTATTTTGATGCGATGGCGCGAGGCCTTGGCTGGGGCATGGCCCCTGAAGTACTTGCCGCTAGCCTCTTTGAGGCTAGAGGGCTTACTAATATTGCTCCGGAATATTACCTGGACGTGCCACTGCATTGGCATCGGTGGAGTTTCAATTCGAAAAACCTAGACTTACTGACCGAAGCAGTTCGCAAATACTCGCAAAAAAGCTTAACACCTAATTAAGATACTCCTTAAACTGAAATAAATCACAAACTTGACACCATACAAAAGCAGGCCCCACACATGTATTTACCGAAACATTTCAGCGAACCCCGAAAAGAAGTATTACATAAAATAATGATGGAAAACCCATTCGGAACATTAGTAACCTATGGCCAATCAGGACTCGATGCAAACCATCTTCCATTCGAGCTCGACCCAGACGCCGGTTCACTAGGCTTGCTGAGTGCGCATGCTTCAAAAAACAACCCTATCCTCAATGAAATAAAAAATCTAGACGAAGTGCTAGTCATTTTCAAAGCAGGCAATGCTTATATCTCGCCCACATGGCTACCGAGCAAAAAAGAAACAGAGCGACAAGTACCCACCTGGAACTACGTTGTTGTGCATGCAAAAGGACGCATAAGATTCCATGATGATGAGACCCGCGCTCGTAAACTTGTTGCAAAACTCACCAAGCGGCATGAGGCATCAATGGACACCCCTTGGAAAATTTCAGATGCCCCCAAAGAATATGTCAGCGAGCTACTGAGCCAAATATTTTTAATTGAAATAGAGATCACCGATTTAGTGGGGAAATTCAAACTCAATCAAGACGATGGCGCAAGGGACATGATCGGAGCTGGCACCATTCTCATAGAGCGTGGCGAGCAAGCAATTGGAGCTTCCATGATTGCAGAAGCGAAAAAACGAAACTCACAAACCAGCGGCTAATTATTACCACAGAATAACTCTTGAACAATTGCTCAAGAACACGAAGCTCTTAAGACAAAGGCAACATTAACAATCGACCCTTGAGCAAACAAATCCTCCGTGCTCAGCGAGCAATGAAGAAAAACTAGAGTGCCATAAGAAAATTTAACCCAGGACTTTGTGACTTTGTCGCAACACCTGTGATAGAACAAGAAAACTCCTTACAGCTTCGTAAGCTGTGCTCCCTGTCAGGCTCTTGCTACCGTATAAGTGGTAGGTAATGCACGGGCAGTTAGTCTACGAGCATAGGCGACACCAGGCAGTGCTACAAAAATAAATACTAAGCAGTTCGTCCATGGAGAGATGTATATGCCCTTCCGTCGTTCAATTCTCGCTATCTCCCTAAGCCTCACCTTCTGCCAAAGCCATGTGTGGGCAGCCCCACCCTTGAGCCTTCACAATGGCAACGCGGATCTAACCATCCAAGCAAGCAATGCCTGGGTGGAAATTAACAAAGCTGCTTTCGAACACAACATAAAGACACTGCAGGCTACGCTTGAAGGTAAATCCAAGATCTGTGCAGTGCTCAAGGCTGACGCCTATGGCCACGGAATCGGGCTAGTTATGCCTTCGATTATTACGATGCAGGTGCCTTGCGTTGCTGTTGCAAGCAATGAAGAGGCCAGGGTAGTACGTGAGAGTGGTTTCACTGGCGAGCTTGTACGCGTCCGAACCGCATCAATCGGTGAAATTCAAGACGCTCTGAAATACAACATCGAAGAGCTGATTGGCAACGCTCAACTGGCGAAAGAAGCAGGCGCCATCGCTGCGCAGCGGGGGGAAAAGCTAAAAATCCACATCGCACTCAATGCTGGCGGCATGAGTCGAAACGGGTTTGAACTTCATAGCGAGCAAGGACGCCAGGATGCTTTGAGCGTGACACACGATAAAAACCTTGAAATCGTTGCAATTATGACTCATTACGCTGTCGAGGATCGCGTCGATGTGTTGAAAGGCTTGGATGATTTTAAAAAGCAGTCCAGTTGGCTTATCGAGAACGGTAAGCTCGATCGCAGTAAAATCACCCTGCACACGGCTAATTCATTCGCCACGCTCGAAGTGCCTGAAGCTCGGCTAGACATGGTAAGGCCGGGCGGCGCTCTTTTCGGCGACACTGTTCCATCTCACACTGAATACAAGAGAGTGATGGAGTTCAAGTCGCGAGTAGCCTCCGTTAATCCCTATCCTGCTGGAAATACAGTTGGCTACGACCGTTCGCTGACATTAAAACGCGACTCAATACTGGCCAATATTCCGGTGGGATATTCTGATGGCTATCGCCGTGCGTTCACCAACAAAGGATTTGTACTCATAGATGGGCATCGAGTTCCCGTAGTGGGCAAAGTCTCGATGAACACGCTGATGATTGACGTCACCGACTTCCCGGACATCAAAGAAGGTGATGAGGTGGTGCTATTCGGAAAGCAGGGACAGGCAGAGGTTACGCAAGCAGAGATGGAGGACATCAATGGTGCACTACTCGCCGACTTGTACACCGTTTGGGGAAACTCCAATCCAAAGGTCTTAGTAGACAAGTAAGCTACCTAGCAGATTAAAAGCAATCCCAGCGCCCCTGCCACATGCAGAGGCTCTGGGATTTTCATAGCCACACTTAGAATGCTGTCAAGCCGATTGGCAGAGACTACATCTGAGTAGGTATATTGACTTTTTCAGCCACCATTACATACAGTAGCTGTGTCTCAGTTTCTCACCCCGGCAAGGAGGAGAAATTCAGTTCTTGGGTAAAGCACAGGCTTCTACTTCACAAGCCGCCAGAGCCTTACTGGCCTGCCACTCAGTCAGGGCAATAGATACCAACGTCATTGTCCAAAACAGTGGGTACTCCCAGCCTCCACCAGTATTGCTGAACAGCCAACCATTACCCGAGTGTGCCCAGGTTGCGCCAAGCAGAACAGGAATTGCGGAAGCTGCAGCAATATGCGGTTTGATCTTAAAAATAAGCATCACTCCAGTGGTAACTTCAACCACAAGGGTCATCCAGGCTAAAAAGCCAGGTAGTCCGATCGACTCGAAAAATGCCACTGTGCCACTCATGGTGAACACAAAGACCTTGAGATAAAGCGAGTGTATCAGCAGGGCAGCACCTGCTGTGAGCCTAAGAAGAATTCCACCTAAATACGCAGGACTAAAATTGGTCATATCTGTTCCTTTATTCATGCAGTGCCGGTTGCACTGCTTGTGACTAATTTTGGTGACTACTTGATTTTGAAACAATCTGCTTTTTCACTAAACGGGACTGCAAGAATGCACAACTGGGACTGGGATGATCTGCGGCTAATCCTTGCTGTAGCTGAGCATGCGTCGTTTGCAGCAGCAGCCAGGCACCTCAACGTCAATCACACCACCGTGCTGCGGCGTGTGAATACCTTTGAACAAGCTCACGGGTTACGAATTTTCAATCGACTCGCGACTGGCTATACGCTGACTGATGCTGGAGAGGAACTGCTGCGCACTGCTGAAACCATGAGAGGAGCAGTACACGATTTATCACTAAGACTCGAAGGAAAAGACCTTAAGCTGGAGGGAGTTCTTCGAATCACCACCTGCGATACGATCATGGGGTCGATCCTTCCACAGATTCTTGAGAAATTCAGCAAGCGGCACGAGAAAATTGTCGTTGAGTTATCAACCGGGCCTTTTGTCACTGACCTTGCTCAGCGCCTGGCTGATGTCGCCATCAGGACGGGAGATAACCCTACAGAGTCCCTGATTGGTAGACACCTTGCGGACGTCCGCTTCGCGCTGTATGCATCCAACGAAATTGCCAATCTGATTGGGGAGAGCAACCCGTTGTCCTTTAGCAAGTGGATTGCACCCGACCTAACCTTCAGCCAAATGGCCGTAACAAAATGGATTCAATCAACCATCCCTGCCAGCTCTATTATCTTCAAGGCAGACTCATTGATCTCACTGCGCCAGGCAGCAATAGCAGGGATGGGAATTGTTCCTCTACCCCGCTATCTTGGGGACAACACGCCAGGGCTTGCGAGGCTTGAGTCAGACGCTCTGGAGCAATTCACGACTGGCCTGTGGATCCTGACGCATCGTGATCTTCGGTATACGGCAAGAGTCCGCGAGTTCATTTCGTTCGTGAGCGATGAACTACGACAACTCAGCTTTTAGCGAGGAAGCAGAATGCTGGAATCATGTCCGGAATGACCCAACCAAGCCTCTGAGACGCTCAACCTGAGACTGCAAGTTCTCACAGGCGCTTAGGGTTGATTGAAGATTTTTGACGCTTTCAGCATGCAGGCTATTGATCTGAGCTATGTCGACATTGAGAGATTCAATGACGCAAGACTGCTCCTCCGTGGCGGTAGCCACTGCTTGGTTCATGCCATCAATATCGCCAACGTGGTGATTGATGACATGCAGGCAAGCACCTGCTTCATTAGCCACCGCCATCCCCTGTGCACTGAGATGCTCACTCACCTCCATCCGGTTGACCGCCTCCAAGGCACCGGCTTGAAGCTCATCGATCATCCCATGGATTTCTTGGGTCGAAGCCTGCGTCCGATAGGCCAGGCTGCGAACCTCATCTGCAACTACCGCAAACCCTCGCCCAGCCTCTCCCGCACGGGCAGCCTCGATTGCTGCATTGAGTGCAAGCAAGTTAGTTTGCTCAGAAATCCCCCGGATGACCTCCAGGATGCGCCCGATACTGACCGTCTTATCGTTCAGTGACTCAATGCTGCCCGAAGCAAGCCGAAGATTCTCGGAAAGGTCGTTCATCTTGGAGATCGTGCCAGCAACCACTTGCCCTCCTTCATGGGACTGCCCACGGGCTTTAGCGGCTTGTACTGAGGCATCTCCGGCATTGCGAGCAATCTCTTGAGCAGCTGCCCCTAACTCATGAATCGCTGCTGCCACGCTATCCGTTCGCTGAGCTTGCTCGCCTGACATAGACAGGGAGCCTGCAGATGACGTCGTTACCCGCTTTACTTCTGCAAATACCGACTCAGTAGCTGATGAAACATCGCGGATTGAATTATGAATCCGTTCTACAAACACGTTGAAGTCTTGAGCCAACACACCAAATTCATCTTGGGTTCTAACCTCAAGACGCTTTGTTAAGTCCCCCTCTCCTTTAGCGACATCCTTCATCGCATCACGCATACGTCGCAGAGGGTGCATGAGTAAGTAAATCATGATGCCCAGAAGCAATATCGTCGCTGCTACAGTGATTGATGTCGCCATGACCGCTGCAAAACGAAAGCCATTTAGTTCCTGAAAAGCCTTGTCTTTGTCGAGTGCCAGGCCGACGTACCACTTGACTGCGGGTAGTCCCTCAATGGCGGCAAACATCACCAGCTCATCCTTGCCTGCCCGTTGCACCTCAATGAGCTCGTTGCTGAACCCACCCTTACCCCCTGCGTAGACTGAAGTAAAGTCTTTCATCAGAAGGTCGCGATCAGGATGAACAAGGATTTTTCCGTCCGAGTCGACCAAGAACGCGTACCCCATGCCTTTGAGCTCAACCGAATTTATAATCCTTTCAACAGTGTCAAGTGGCAGGTCACCCGCCACCACCCCTCGCAGGCGGTCGCCATTCTTGACTGGAGCCGCAACGGTAAGCATCAGTTTTCCGTTGGTGTCATCGCGGTAGGGCTCTGTTAACACAGTCCTGTTTTCCGACACTGCTATCCTGTACCAGGGACGCATACGCGGATCGTAATCAGCAGGCATCTCATCCTGGGGACGAATGAAAAACGCTCCGTCGACGTTGCCGAAGTAGGTAAACGCGAATACAGATTTTAAAATAGACTGATCAAGAACGGCCACTAGACTTTCTGGGCCTGCAGATGTCGCGAGTAACTCCTTCAAGCTATCAAGCAACAGCAACCTACCGGACATCCATTGCGAAATACCGCTTGCTGTAGAAATACTTAGACCTGAAAGTTTAGCTTCAACACCACGATACAGAGCATGCCGCTGCAGCGTGTCATTGTAAGCTGCGAAACTGGTGAAGGCCACAGCCACCACCAGCGCAGCAGAAATTATGACTTTATGTGAAAACATTAACTTCATTGACGACCACCCTATCGCCGAAAAAAAAGGCCAATCGAACTTCCGATTGGCCCGCGTGACAAATATTGCCTCTTATTTGAGACCGTTCGACAAGAATTGCTGTAACCGCTCACTACGAGGATTGGTCAGGATGTCTGAACCACCCTGTTCTTCCACCAGACCTTGATGCAAAAACAGAATCTGGCTGGAGACTTGCTTTGCAAACGCCATTTCGTGGGTAACCATCAACATGGTTCGCCCCTCCTCTGCCAGTGCCTGGAGAACTTTCAACACCTCACCAACCAGCTCAGGATCCAATGCCGATGTTGGTTCATCAAAAAGCAAGATCTCAGGCTCCATGGCTAGAGCCCGAGCAATAGCCACGCGCTGCTGCTGACCTCCAGACAAAAAGCCCGGGTACTGTGTTGCAACCCTAGAGGGTAGGCCCACCTTATCCAGGTACTGGCGGGCGGCCTGCTCGGCATCAGCTTTCTTAACACCTAAGACGCGCTGAGGCGCCAGAGTGATGTTGTCCAGAACACTCAAGTGGCTCCACAAATTGAAATGCTGGAAAACCATCGCCAAACGGGTGCGTAGACGTTGGAGGTCTGCAGCGTGGGCTACACGGAGTCCATGCTTATCCTTGACCATCGGAATTTCCTTTCCGTCGAGCGTCATGGCACCGTCTGTAGGAGTTTCCAGGAAATTGATACAGCGCAGAAATGTACTTTTCCCAGATCCACTGGCTCCAATGAGGCTAATGACATCGCCTTTATTGGCCTTCAGCGACACACCCTTGAGAACCTGGTGATCGCCGTAGCTCTTGTGCAGGTTTTCAACCGTCAGCTTGTACCCTGACTCAAAACTGTTGCCCATGGGTTGGCTCTGCTCAATGCTATTTGGTGTTATTAAACTGGTCATCGGCGGCAATCCTAAAGTCAATGTACAGGGCCTAAAAACGACAGCCAGCGTCGCTCAGCCAAACGGAACAACCCTACTAACGCAAATGAAAGAGCTAGGTAAATCAGCGCTCCGATCCCAAAGGACTGAAACGTCAGGAACGTTTCTGAGTTGGCATCACGGGCAATTTTCAAAATGTCAGGGATTGTGGCGGTGAAGGCTACCGAAGTAGAGTGCAGCATCAGTATCACTTCATTGCTGTAGTACGGAAGCGCTCGCCTCAATGCGGACGGCACTACCACGAACGCATTCAGCCTCCAACCATTCAGTCCATAAGCTTTAGCCGCTTCGAGCTCGCCGTAGGGAATGTTTCTTATTGCGCCTGCAAAAATTTCAGTCGTGTAGGCACACGTATTGAGTGCGAAGGCCAAGATTGTGCAGTTCATCGCGTCCCTAAAAAACGCATCTAACACGGGCTGGGATCGCACAGCAGCAATGCTGTAAATACCGGTATAGCAGATCAGTAGCTGGATATAAAGCGGCGTCCCTCTAAATAAATAAGTATAAAACTGCACGGGCCAGCGGATATAGGCTCGCTCTGAAACCCTGGCAATTGCCAGAGGAATGGCCCCTATAAAGCCAAGAACAATGGATGCCGTCAGCAACCATAGCGTCATAGCCAGACCAGTAATCTCTGTTCCATCCGTGTACAGGAAAGCCTTCCAATATTCCTGCAGTAAGTCAATCATTGCAAAGCCTCGCGAGAGCCAGCGGAATATTTACGTGCAAGCCTGCGCAATACGTAGTTCGATAGCGTTGTAATAAACAAGTAAACAAGAGCCGCAAGCACAAGAAAGTAAAACAACTGGAAAGTACTTTTCCCCGCATCCTGGGCGGCTTTCACAAGGTCTGCCAATCCAATGATCGACACCAAAGCGGTAGCCTTAAGCAAAACCAACCAGTTATTACCAATACCAGGAAGTGCAAAGCGCATCATTTGTGGAAAGGTAATTAGAAAAAAACGCTGAGGGCGGTTCAGTCCATAAGCTACTGCTGCCTCTCGCTGGCCTTTGGGAACAGATAGCATTGCCCCACGGAATGTCTCAGTGAAGTAGGCACCATAAATAAACCCAAGAGTTATCACACCCGCCGCAAACGGGTCAATTTCAACATAACCCCAACCGAGATATTGAGTGAGGTCAGTTAACCAAGTCTGGAGGCTATAGAAGATCAAGAGCATTAGAACGAGATCCGGCACCCCACGAATCAGGGTGGTGTACAGCTGAGCAGGGAGCCGGATTATAGAGAGCGAGGAAAGCTTGGCACTTGCACCAATCAGTCCCAAAATCACGCTTACTACAAGGGACAGCAAGGACAGCTTGATGGTCATCCAAGTCCCCTTCAGCAGCAGCGGCCCAAAACCCTGCATGCTGAGCCCTGGCAGACCAACAGCTTCAAAAAAATTATCAATCATGATCGAATGACTCTTGATGAGATGAAGCGCCTATGCCAGATAGGCGCATACAATCACTTACCACTATAAAGATTCAAATCACCAAAGTATTTCGATTGAAGCTTGGCATACGTCCCATTCTCATGGATTGCCTTAATGGCCTTGTTCAATTGTTCTTTGAGATCTTCGTTGCCTTTTACAACAGCAATAGCTGTTTTGGATGGTAACAATTCGCTCTCGACCTGCTCGCTCATCTCATAATCAGCACCCTGAGGCGAACTCAAGAAGCCTGCCTTGGCTTGAAGGGTATCTTGGATGGATGCGTCAAGACGGCCAGACACCAGATCGTAGTAAACCTGATTCTGATTCTGATATGACTGAACCTTAACTCCTGCCTTTTTCAGAACTGCTTTAGCGTAGCCTTCCTGAATGCTTCCTTGGAAATAGCCAACCCGCTTGCCCTTCAAAGAGCTCACGTCAGCATTGAGGCCAGAGCCTTTCTTGTAAACATAGGATGTCGGGCCTGAGAAAAGCTCATTGGTGAAGTCCACTGCTTTTTCACGCGCTGGTGTAACAGTCATGGAAGACAGAACACCGTCAAATTTATTGGCTCGAAGCCCTGGAATCAGCCCATCAAAATCGCTTTCGACCCATTTACATTCAGCTTTGAGCTCAGCACAGATTGCGTTCCCTAAATCGATATCAAAGCCCACTAAACTACCGTCAGGAGACTTGGATTCAAAAGGGGCGTAGTTAGCATCCACACCAAATCGGATCTCTGTATATTCTTTAGCAGAGACAACACCAGTGAACAAAGGAAGAATTGCAAGGACTGACAACGTACGAAGTGAAATCATATTTGCTCCCTAGCTTTTGTAATTTATTCAGGGCTTTTGATGATTTTTTGCCTGAGGCTCAGGCCAATGGCGCGTTCGGGCTCCGTCCCCGCGAAGCAGATAAGCTACCTCGCGCACCGTTCGAATCGAGAATTCCAAATTCTCAAAAACGATGCTACGCCAACACTTAGAGCTGGGAACCTGCCAACTGGCTTTTTATTGCGAGCAAAATGCTCTCTTTTGCGAGCAATTTGCTCGAACCGTTAAAAGGTCGGCACCACTGAGGTCTACCAACCTTCACTGATAGGATGCGAAGTAATCAATCTCAACTGGGCGTTAGGCACACCATAGTGAAGCTGGAGGCCAGCCATTGCAACAAACCTACTGATTTCTCGATGGTGCTGACCCCTCCAAAGGCCCGAGCAATCACGAGGCGCCTCACAGGATACAATCAATCAACTGAAAGCAATTCGTCCGGCGCCGATATTGAGAAGGAATGGCGCTGGCCTCTTCGAAAAACAAGGAATCAAACCTGAGCTTTTACCGTTTCCCGGTAAGATCTCAGCTCACCTTCAGGAAACGTTAGAAACTGGGTAAGACGCTCATGCCTCCCAGGCCCGGCGTCCTGAATCTCGTTATATTCAACAGGGATCTATACAATTGCTCATGCGAAGCCAGGAAAAATTTGGGCTATGGCGACGAGCTGGGAGAGAGGTCGTGTATGCGTTCGTAGTAGGTTCACTGCCGGTGATCACCTGTACATCCAAAGACCAGGTGAGTAGCTTGGTAAAAGCGTTGCTGACTGCCCCCCAGCTTATGGAGTATTACCTCTGTCTGCTCATCGCATTTGCTGTTGTGAGCTTCTTCTCGTGGAGAACAAAATTTCGCTCGTTTTTGCTCATGGGCAAAACACGTGAGCTACACAGGTTTCTTATCAGCATCGGCGGGAGCCTGCTGATGGCATTTCGCGCAGCGTTGGGGGCGATGATGGGATTCCTGTTGGCATGGTGTTATCACGACCTAGAGGAAATGAGTTCAGAAGGTGTTGTTGCAGTGCTCCGCTACGCCGGCATCACACTCATGGTATGTGTAGTACTTGCTTGGGCTGACGAAGTGCTGAGAGATCTTCGAGCAGTTAACCGTTACACCTGAGCCTGATAGGCCCGCACTCTGCTGCTCAACTAAAGAGCCTAGGATGAGGCCTCCTAGCAGGAGGCCTTGCCCCGCGCAGCCAGATTACTTGCTCAGCCAGCTCTCTACTTCATCCGCGCCGTATTCAGCTTTCCATTCCTTCAGCAGCTTATGGTTGCCGCCCTTCGTTTCGATAATTTCGCCATTATGCGGGTTCTTGTATTGCTTGACCTGCCGCTCACGGCGAGGAGCCTTTTCAGCAACCAAAGGTGCTGTGCGACGGCTAGCTTGCGGATCCAGGATGTTGATAATATCCCGCAGGCTGTACCCATACTTCGCCAGCAAATCACGAAGCTTTGATTCGAATTCAATTTCTTTCTGCAGCTCTGAACTGCCTTTCAACGCCTCAAGCTCAGCCAATTGCGCGGCCAATTTTTGCTCTAACTGACGAAATTCTGCTAAACGCGACATGGTAGATCCTCAAAGGTTAAAGTCAGGTAAATATCCTAAACCATCGTGACTTGCATGTCTTAAAAATTGACGTCACTGCATAAAATTTGTTCAACCCACTATGCTCTAATTCTACAGTCATGATTCCCTTAGGACAGGAGACCGCTTCTGCTACTGCCGCAGTCCCTTTGCACTCAGCTTAGTTTGAAGCCTCCCCCCTCTAGCGTCTCTCCTACTCAGGCCGCGAAGTGACGCGATCATCGAATCACTTCAGGTCTTTTAGGCTGCACCGACCACCTGCTCCCAAAAACCATCAGAATTAAGCTATGAACCTCAATGGCCCGCCCACAAATCTTGATTAGTAGCCCCCGCTTACCTCAAGGCACAACCTTGCTTACGTCATGACCCAAGCAAGGCATCATTGCACTCGCGCAATATCATCAGCCTAAGGATGGCTAAACCTTGCCACCGTGCATAGGTAATCTTCTAATCGCTTGAAGCGACGTAGCGCCCTGCTGAAAGTCATTTTTGGCTCTCCTCCCCTCAGAAAAAGCTCAATATTTGTGACGTCCATCACACATTCGAACAAAATTTCAAATTTTGCCCTATAAAATTTTTTTTCGAGACGGAGTTCTTATATTTGAGAGCCAAAAAAAGGCGGGGATCTGCGTGGCATCCATATCTCGATTTTTACCTAGCTATTCGCCGCTCGCTTTTCCAGCTTTTCAGCACTTGGTGATTCAGAAAGTATCCCGAGTCGGACTGCCCACACGGTCTAGCCCCCACCGGGGGCTTGGGCAGGTCGTCTGGTTCGGCCTTTAGGCCGGCTGCTTTTCACTTTGGGATCAAATACAAGGCGCGAAGCGCAACAGCAGGAGTCTAGTCCGGCAGATCAAAAATCTCCGGTCAGTGTCGTACAACATCTAGCGGTCTCTACCGAGCTAATGAGGGATTGTCGGAGATGGTTTTGACCCGCCGATATCGTGAGCAAGCAACCCCTCACTGAGGATCTGTTAGCCCGCCCCTTACGCACTTCAAAACCTTAGCTCAAATACTCGAACAGCCATGCGCGAAGTTCGATACGCCAACCGTACCCCTAGTAACTGACCTGTCGCCGGGCGTGATCTTCAAGGCCGTGATAAGCCCCGCCAAGGCCTCTGAGCCTATGCAATCGGCGGTGACCCGGGTGCGCTGTTCTGGGCCTGCCGAAATCCACAGTAGGGCGCAATTGCATAGGCCAGATGAATGAGCACTCAAGGAGTACATCTGTACCCCCTAAGCTTCAGCTTGTGACTGATCGGCACAAGCCCTCAGATCGGCCCTCGGATCAGCCCTCTGACCATCGCCCTGCTCTATCACTCAGAGCGCCTACTTCTATCGTGGGCCAGCAGCCGTGCCGATCCGGGCTCCGACGAAGCTCACCACACATCTTAGACAACGCCCTCAGAGCCGGCATTGATACATGCTTGCGGGCACCGCGCCCACCCAACACGTACACCATCTCTTCCGCCTCAAAGAAGCAATACTCAGTATGCCTCATGAAGCCGGAGAGCATGGCTGCACTCTGTCGTATGCCCCGACTGTCAAAAAGTACTCGCCCAGCGAACAGTGTGACCGGCTGTAAATCTCTCGCGTGGATAAGCTTCTCGTCTCGCTCGCTCACCATGACATCCAGGATCATCCAATCCCGCACCACACAATACTCCCGACCTTCGAACTCCTCCCCAGCCGCTGATAACAATTGCTCATCAGCAAGGCGAGATCCCATCAATACGCGCGCAGGCCCGTAGAACACATCTTCCAACAACCCATTCACTACTCACTACCTCAGCTTCCGCGCTCAGCATCCTGGGCGCCATTGACCTTTCGAATGCTTTGCCGCATCACCTCATCCAACACAGCCTCTGCTTCCTCAAATGTCTTGCCCGCTGCAAAGACCTGAGCAAGTGCCTAACCATCAAGTCAACCAGTTCATCCAGTGCCGCTTTGTCGATCACACGCTGGTCTGCGCGAACACCGTTCACGAGGTCAGCAGCTACTGCACTTGCCGAGAGGCAACCAGGTCGATCGAGTACTTCCTCGGGATCGACAGACACACGTCCGCTTTCGTAGCGCAATGTCCGAAGAGCTTTGAGCGACTCAGAAACTTGCTGCTCCTCAAGGCTCAGTGGTTCACCGCCGAGCCACCTCGATAATCGGCTACGCGTCCAGCTGTACAAGCGCCGCCATCCATCAACCAACATCGCTGTTCATCCTGGCACCACCCTCGCTTCCAATATCCAGGACAAAGTCAGGCACAAAGCCGGTCGGCTCGCCTGGGTAACCTCTGGGATTAGAGATGATCCGGCAGCCACTCACCTCCACATCAACCTGATGGTGGGTATGGCCAAAGATCCATACATCTGCCTGCGCAACCAGGTCATGCCATTGGTTTACGTAAGCAGCCGTAAGGTGACCTTCATGACTCTCTCCTGCCACTTCGGGAATCGGACAATGATGAGTAACCACCACCGTGCGGCCTTCAAAATCCTTCGAGAGTTCAGAGATCAGGAATTCGCGAGTGGCGATGTTTCGAGCGATGAGGTCGGCAGGACGTAGCTTTCTGTAGTCCTCACCGATTCGGATACTCCTGAAGTCATTCATCCACTCCCCGCACAACTGCATTGCAACGCGGTAATCACCAGTTGACGTGAAGTCTGTCCACGCCGTGCCCACCAAAAAGCGCGTGTCGCCGATGATCAGGGACTGGTTTTCCAGGACGTGCACATGCGCAGCCGCCTCCTGTTTCATCTTGCTAAGCGTCCGATCGATGTGCCCACGATAGAATTCATGGTTCCCGCACACGTAGAGCACCGGGGATGTGAACAGCTCATTGGCCCATGTCACCCCCCTGCCGAGCAGGTTGATGTCGCCGGCCAAAACCACCAGATCCACATCAACGCTCGGCGGCTGGAACGCTTTGAACTCAAGGTGCAAGTCAGAATAAACCAGGACTCTCATTGATCGCTTAGACTCCACATTGAATCAGCGCTACTGCGCCAACCGCACGCAGACAGCCCCCACTGAGGCCACCTGCGGCGGCGCCATGCGATTTAACGGTATATTGAAATAGCCCATTCGCAGCGGCTCACAGGGCGATGAACCCATCCGTTACACATGCATGACTATAAGCATTTGCGTGTATCGACGCAAATTCGACATATCGTTCCGTTTGCGGAACTCGCTCCCCATGGCTCTACGCACCGCCTTTGCAGCTGCATTGAGATTTCTCAGGGCTCACCGTGATCTGTCCCAAGCTGACCTTGGCGGCCAGCGAGATCAGTCTCACGTCAGCCGACTCGAAGCGGCCCAGCGAAACGTCACCTTGAAAGTCAGTGAAGATTTGGCGAAGGCGCTTGAGCTCGACCCAATGACGCTGCTCACCGTGGTGTATGCCGCCGAACGCGGCACTTCACCCCGCCAAATCCTGAAAAGCATCAAGATCGACCTGGAGAAAGCGGGCCTGCTCGATGCCGACATTCCGTTGAATCCGGCCAGTCAGGTTCATCCGATTTCAGCCCAAGCCGCAACGCTGAGAAAGCGCATCCTGGAACTGAAGGCCCAAGATCTGTCACAGGCGGAGATCGCCCGGC
Source organism: Pseudomonas taiwanensis DSM 21245 (assembly GCF_000425785.1). Classification (GTDB taxonomy): domain Bacteria; phylum Pseudomonadota; class Gammaproteobacteria; order Pseudomonadales; family Pseudomonadaceae; genus Aquipseudomonas; species Aquipseudomonas taiwanensis. Next base: position 132,500 of record NZ_AUEC01000012.1, on the reverse strand, counting down.
AACTTGGCGTATCAGGCGCAACGGTGAGCAGGCATCTGCACAAAACGTCATGACACCGGCTCTAGCCGGTTGAAAGATAAGCAGGCCATGTCAGTGTGCAGCCGACTCAGGCTTAACACACCGTACAGAACGTCTGTAGTGGTCTACTAACCCCGGACACTCATTTAGGCGAAAATGATCGCCGCACAACGAACACATGGACGCCGCCGTCTCGGCCTATCGTGTGGGGTACGAAAGTCCGTCCCAGTTCAACCGTGAGTACGCCCGCCAGTTCGGTACGCCACCCAAACGTGACATTGCAGACCTGCGCCGGCAGGCTGAGATGGCAGGGCTCCATGGCTGACCTCTTGGGCGCTGGTGTGCAGCCGGGTGGATGAGCGCTGTTACGGCTAAGGTGAGGCGGTTGGCCTGGTGGAGGGAGACTGCACTGGCTAGCAGGGTGGCAAAATGCTATCCTTGTGGTGTCAGCGCGTTGTGATGGACGAGTGAAGCAGCATGCAATCGTCCTGCGCTAAGACACTGATTCGATGGCAAATTAGGCCTCCGGCTCAGATCCCAACATAGGTTTTGATTGCATTTCAATACCAAAGGGTGTGAGAATCGGGGTGCAGGAAGCCACGAGAAAAGTGCTTAGCTGCCCCTTTATTACGTGAGGAATACATTATGAAGCCAAAACTTGAATTGATTGCCAAAGAGATCGATTTAGGATTCATGTGATCTAGACCTTGCAAGAGGCAACTAAGCGCCAACCCACAGGGTGGCGCTTTTTTTATGGACAGAATTAATGATTTTCAATCTGGTCAACAAATACAAATATCTGCTCCCGATCATTTATATCGTGGTCGGCATTATGCTCTGCGGCGTATTGATTGCGTTTTTCTGCGCTCAGCTCAATTGTGATAAATGCTCCCTCGCCACTATTAACCCGTCCATCTTTTTGATGCCACTCCTTGCCTATGCAAGTATTGGCTTAGTTGGCCTGACAATTGGCTTTACCCGTAAAACAGCAAGCGAAAAGAATGCGCTCGACTTCGACAAGATCAGAAGTGATCTTAATGACGCCTTCAGCATTATCGCCATTGTTCGTAAGAAACTAGCCGCGCATGATTCGACGATCGATCGCAGGAAAGCCTACGACTATATGCAAGGCTTGGAAGCAGCCGTCAAAAAAGAGCGGGAAGAAGCTAAAGCCGCTGAAGCCGAAAGTGATTCAACAGCGGAGTCCAGTGCGTCGGCAAACTTCGCCTTCATGATGTTCGGCTCAAGCACAAACGAACAAAATTCCCATAGCTTTGTCTTCTGTGCTACGGCACCGGAAATGCGTGCTGGATCCTCTGCTGCCTCGGGGAAAGCCACCGAGAAAGCCCCAACTGCTGAGCCAACTTTCATCGAAGTATCAAAGGCTGCCTTCAGAATCTTGAACGCCTTTGAAGGCTGTGCCAACGCCATACGCTATGGTATCTATGACGAAGATTTCATCTACAACGTCTACGGCAGCCAGTTCATTGACTTCTACGAGCTCACTTACGGCTTGATGAAGTCCCGTCAACGTGAACTGCCGCGTGCCTGGGTCAACTTCGAGTGGCTCGCGGTCAAGTGGACGCTGCGACGCAAAATCACCGGCGTGACTTCCAAGGAGTGGGAAGAAACCTCCTACATCATTCAAGAGTCCTTGGCAGCAATCAAAGAGCACACCAAGGTCAGGCCGAATCCTGAGAAGCTGCAGAAATTCATGGATAAGCTGGAGCGACGGAAATTCCCGGCTTGAGTTGCCAGCCCTAGGTCGAACGGGTTGGGTAAAGCTCCCCTTCCCGTTCAACGATATTCCTTTTACGCCTCCCGACCCTGCTCTTCGATCTCGATTTCATGGAACCGACGAAGAGCTCTGGCGCGTGCCATCTACAGTTCATAATCCAAGCTCAAGACCAAGAACGTGCTCCTGGATTACCTCGCACCCGTCCTCAAAAAGCCTAAGCTTCAGCGCTTCAGTCAGTTCAGCCCACCCCATACCCTCAGCGAGTGGCCATCCATAATCAGGATCCATGAGCCGGCGACGAAGAATTCCCCGCAGAATCCGGGAGAGAATTTCCATGGCAGCGTGCCCTTCTTCAGGACAGTTCTCCCGTATACCTTCTTCATCATCACCGTCCGAATGACGCAGGTCGTGGCGCATCTCCAGGAAGCAGAAATTATTGGAAGCCAGTATCGATCGAAGTGCTGCCTCTAAGTTTGAATCGCTATAGAAATCGCGAGCAGCATCCCAGATGCAGCAAACCGTCTCTGGGGTATAGGCAGATGCAGCCGCCAGGCATGCATAAATACGATCGCTGCTAGCACGCATCAAGAAGTCGAATCCGTAGACCCGAGCGTCCTTGTAGGGAGAGAAACCTGGCCACCCCCAGCGTACGCGTCCCAATCGAGCGACTTTCTTGGTGGGAAACACATAAACCTCTAGGCCGGTCTGGGGAGGGCTATGATCCTAGTGGATTACGAGAAGAGATGATATATGGGAAGCGGTGAGCGATCTATCACAACCTCTTTCGAGCGACAGGATCAGGCAAGAACGTTGTGCTAATTTGAACAAACTTCACCGAACCCAGAGGGAATACCCGCCACCGAAAATTTCATTAATTACTCATAAAGCTCGCCGCCGTTTTCTCTTCGTTCAGCTCGCCACGTTAGGTGCGGGTTGCTCCTCTCCTTTCAGTTGGAGGGGCTTTTGGATACGCAAAAGGTTTCAGAATTCTCCAAGGCATTAGCAAACTCATGCAGCGCCTCTTGCAAAAGACGATCCTCGTAAGCGTCGCTAGATAACGACTGAAACTGGCGAGCATGTCTAAGTAGAGCATCTAGATATCTAGCTTCGAGTTCTATTCCAACTCGCACGGGGGATTGGCACGTCAATTCGCCAACTTGCTCAAAGAATACTGGAACAACACGAACCCCACCGAACCCCGCATTTTTTGGAGATCCAAGCAAATATCCGTGGCATATGTTTCCTTGAGTTATGATGACCATCGATAACTTGTTTGATTCGCTGCTCCTCGCCATGACCCACGCCTCGAAATATCGTGGAGAGTGGGCACAGTCAGAAACAAAAGAATTCAGCTCTGAGATCGTCGCTGGCCACATATTAGGTGTCCATACCACATCTTCCGATAGAGGGATTAACAGGCAATGCCCTTCCCTGAAACCCTCATAAGCACGACGGTAATATGCAGTATCAAAGCAGGGTTCAATCTCATCCAGCGGCGCAAAGAAAAGCGTACAGCTCATCTGCTTGCCGCGTGAGAACTTAGCCGCGATGCGAACTTCCGTCAGCTCATCAATCTGCGGAAGCTCAACCTGAGCACCATCAAACTCCAAGACTACTTCCTCCATTTGTCGATGGCGCAGACAAAATCGGGCCCATTCCGCATGCCTAGCGCTCATGGCGCTTCTCTGAGCAAGTTATCTTCAATGGCAGATCGCATAGGGATGGAGACCTCGATTTACTAATCATAGAATTTTGACCTTTCATGACTCTCCCAAGATGGTCTCATCCATAGGTCTGCAGCATGCGAGCACCGCTTCGCGGATGAGTGGTCTGTAGTCTAGAGCCCATAGGTCGACCAGGCCAACGGAGGCGCATCGATCAGCAGGCGAGGCCGTGGGCAATTCGCTCAAGCTCACTCTTCACTCGCAGATACCCGGTCTCCTCACGCGCACACTCCAGCGCCGCTAGACCACCGAACGCGACCCGGGGACGAGCCAACCACGCATCGGCCTTGGCTTTGCTGCCAAAGACTTGCACAGCCTGGTGTTGAATCAGATCCTCAAAACTCATTTCTGCCGCCATAGAATGTGATCCCAGGCCCTGTAGTGTATATCTCTCAAGCGAGTAGGCTACCGCTTGAGCTCAAGTGTTTTCCATTGCCGGATCTGCGGGAGAACTCACATATTCACTGGCCCCAGGCCCGGCGGCAGGCCAGTGTTCAAAGCCTCCCCTCGTACTGGCCGACCTTCGACAGCTCCCTTTGACGATGAAGCTCTCGCGTTTCTTCACTCAACCTGGATCGCTACCTCCCCAGAGGTAGCTGATATTCGTCTGGAAGATCGCCGTAGAACTGAATGATCGCGTCGACATCCATAAAGTGCCCGCTGACAAAATCCGCAAACAAGCCCGCCGCGTAATTGGAGAGCTTCTGATCAACCCCCAAGATGTCGAGGCTAGCCCTGAGTGCTACTGCCAACCAGAACTCTGCAGATTGATCACCACGCTCGAATACAAACAGGCGCAGGCCATGGTTGAAAACATGCTCTTCATAACGCCCCAAAGGTGTGTAAGCAGGGGCACGCGTTGCAGGCATGGCGAGCCGGTAGTAAGTACACACGATGTGCGAAATTAGCAGTTCGAGCAGCAACCATAACCGGGCGCTGTCCGTGAAAATCTGGCGCCCGTGATTCTCAAGGACTTTGCTCAGGATCATGCTGGACAATGGATTGGGGTTTCCCGCCAAGGCCTTCAGCTCCGTCAGCATCAACGGTCGCGGCAACGTTTTCAGAGCGAAGAGCAGCAACCCATGGCGACGCTCTTCAAAATCAAAATCTGGCGTGTCAGTGACACTGAGCAGAATGCTGTTCACATTCGCTACCTTCCAGCCTTTCGAGTAATGCAGGCCAGCAAATGCGAAGTCCATGCAGAACCATGGAATCTCGTTAGCTGCCGATAACTGGATCGCTAAGTACACGGTGGCATCGATCCCGTCTTTGATGGAGTAAAGCTCCAATGCGGTATCGTGCACAACCGGGTGTTTGACCACTGCTTCTTCTAAGATGAGCCTCATCCCGCGCAGGGTATGCCCATCACGAGCCTGGACATCCGATGCTGTCGTCGTGAACAACCTGCCAGCACCGTTGACGCCCATCATCATGAAGCTTTCATGCGAGACATGATCAACCCACCGCTGCAAGATCACCTTGGTTTCAGCCGGAAGGACGAATGTGTAGCCCTTGTTCAGAAGCTTATCGACCACATTGGTCATCGTCAGGTAAGCGATTGAATAGGCATCCAGCACAATCTCGCCGGACTCAGCACTGCCCTCGCTTACCAGCAAAGATTTCGGCATGGTGCTGTCAGACCATGCATTCAGCGCAGCCTTTATCGGGTTATCGCCCTGCTCTGCATGTGAGCGAATGAAGAGCGGAATGTCATCATTCAGGCCCACCTTACGATGAGCTCGGTTACTCCTCAGCTTTTGCTCCAGAAACGTAACGAACTCCGCCGGATCCTTAGGGAGATGGAGAATGGCGAAAACGTCGCTCCCATCGTTTTGTAAATGCCTCAGCTGTGAAGCAAGCCGAATGCATGCCACGTAAGGGGGCAAGCGGGATAGAAGCTTATATTCCACGACGCCCAGCAGCGCCGCCTGGTTGACCTCCAGCGAAACCAAAAGGTTGGCGAGCTGAGAATCCCTGATTAGAACATGCTGCCCCTTCGCCTCACCCTCCTCGACGATCAGCCGAATTTGTGGTTTTCCATCTTGTTCGAACTCGACACCCTCAAGGCAACCCGAAACGACACTCGACACGTTGAAGCCTGCCTGCCCGCGCCAAGCACTTCCGAAGTGGAAATTCACCAACATGACAGCCCTGCCAGACGGGTTTTCCAAGAACCATCGCACCAAGCGAGGCTCCGCACGTTTGAAATTCCCAGCAGAAGTCAGGAAACGCATCGCCACCATGGATTCGTATGAGTAATCTTCCAGGATTTCATCAGGAATGCCATCATGGAATTGCCGCTGCTCATCGAAGCTGTGATAGCGCTCACGCAGCTCACATCCGCGCAACCAGCAGCTAAGGTTGTGCGGAGCTGCCTGGATCATCTGATCACTCAGCGTCAGAGCGCGCTCAACATTTCCCAGCGCCTCTTCCTTCGACGAAAGGAAATGCATCAATGAAAGCGATCGCTCACCCTCGGGAATCCGAGCAATGAGGGTATCGAACGATTGATACTGCTGAGTTTCGAGCAGGCATCTCAGGTGGAACAGCACGAACGGCGACGGCCAAAGCTCACCGTCTGGTAGCACCGCAGACGTCAGCGCTAGCGCCTTTTGAGGGATTTCCGCCTCATACAGGTTTTCGGCCACTTCTAAAACGATCCAGGCAGACAGCTCGCTCCGGATTCGCTGAGCAAACAGACCGATAAACTCATCGACCTTTCCCTCCAACTCATAACGCTCAGCCAAGTCCTTGGTATGAACGACAAGCTGAGAATGAGCCAGAAGCATCACCATCGCAGTATCAATATCGCCCGCGTCGGTAATGGCCGCCTCAGTAGTAAGCCAGCGCCTGAGTTCATCCGGCTTCGCGAATCGGGTGAAGAAAACGGCATCTAGGAGCTGGACAGCGTCGCTGGCCAGAAACGCTTGGCACCAAGCAATTCGTGTATCCTGTCCACCTTGGGCTGCAGTCACCGACTGCATGGACTCAAAAAGGCCTGAGTGGTCTCCCTGGGTTGATCGAATGCGCGCAGCCACCTCTGGGTATGACGCTTCCATCCGGTCTACGTACTTTGCACAGACATTCAAAAGCCTGGTAGGCAGTGAGGTCTGAAAGTAATCGAGGATCGGGCCAGCCATATCGTAGAGCCTGGCATCATTGCCATTCGACTGCTCGATCAGCTCCGCGACATCCGCCACCAACTCGTCGATCGAGTGTTTGAGCTGTGGATCAGTCAACCAGTAGGGGCATTCCTTGACTGCGGGATTCAGGCGCAGCGCCTTCGTGATCAGCAGCAGAACCCTTGAGTTGTCCGACGGGTAAAGGTCATGAAGACGGATAGCTGCAGGTGATGCGATATCCAGGGCTTCCAGACGGCAGGCACCATCAACGATACCAGTGAGCTCGCCTTCGCTCAGGATGAGTTTTTTGCTCGCCGCAAGTACGACATCCACTGTTGCGTAGTAGCGGTAGAAGGCTTCGCGGGCGTGCGGGCCAGGGTTTGCGGTCTCGTCATAAAGCGCCTTGGCTGACTCTTCGGAGTCTGTCTTCCGTGAAAACTTCAGGAGCGCCGCGATGCAGTGGTCTTTGACGATTTCGTCCTGGGTCGCAGCGGTGACCCGTGTAACGGCGTTCAGGGCTTCCTGCGTACCTTCCGGCTCGACCAAGTCTCCATAGAGCCCGATGACATCCAGAAGCGCAGACACTTCCGAGTTACCGTGTTCGGTCGCCTTCATTGTTTCGAGCCGCACCTTGGCAGAAACGATGTTCTTCTTTCGAACATCGGCCAGAAGGAGATCGATGGCCTTGCGCAGATGGGAAGGCGCCAACGCCTGGATGACGATGTCGAGCTTGTGCTGGACGTTGTCGCCCGTCCCATTGTGGTGCTGATTGATTGTGCTCACGGTGCCGCCCTGAACCATAACGTCGCACCCTACTCTTCAGTACGAGATCTTGTGGCCAGCTACGTTATCACCGCTCCCACTGTGGGTTTGGTTGACAGTAGTGATCGTGGACGGAGCAACTGTCGCCACGTGGGCGTTGATCTGGCGGATTAGGGCGCAGAGTTCGGGGGACTTATCGATGCGGCGTTCGATGGCGATTGGGCTGTGTTCGTCCGTGATTTCGAGCTTGGCCAGTTGCTCTGCCAGTTGCTCGGCTACGGCATCCTCGGTGATCCAACGACCAAGGTGCTCCTTGATCTTGCCTGCGGTGAACAGGAAACCATGCTTGACGACGTCGTACGCGGCGCTGGAAATGATCGCGCTGGTAATGAAATCCATAACTGCTTTTCCTTTTAATGCCTGGAGTGTTCAGTCCGCACTGGGCACAATTACCGACGGCGGGTCTGCTGTGAAGGGCTAGCTGAGGCGCTGGGTGAGATTCTCACACCTGTTTGACGTGGCTTGGATTGTACCGTGCTGGCGAACCGATGGCCGAAAGTCAATGCTCGGAATGATCGATTAAGCGAACATAAACCGTAGAGTCGCCAGAATTTTGACAAGCCATTTGGGACGGCTTGTAGAGGTCTTGTGACGTTCCCATCATGCGTACGCGGGCTGCGGTCTGCTCTGGGATCGTATCGAACTTGGTGCGCCGGACGTCGGCGAAGACAGGTTGGCCAAGGGTACTACGAATCCAATGGCACTCAGTAATAATCAAAAAAATTGGATCAAGACCTATCGCCTGCGAGGGCTTATCGGTCTGAAGGTAGGCGATTGCAGCGTCTAGACCTACTCGAAATAGTAGGTCATAGATAGTAGGCCTACTCTCTAAGCGGGCCAGGCGTGGTAAGGGCTGCAGCAGAAATAGTAGTGTCGCTGGGGTGATTGAGCGAGATCGGCATTCTCGCTCCTGTCACCCAGCGACGCTGCCCATGCCACTTTCTGGGTAATTTCCGGCCGATACACTCGCCACAAATGGTCGAGTTCACCTTTCAAGGACTCGAACCCATGGCGGGTGATGATGTTTGTTGGCAACTCTGACCCCCGACAACGTCTGATCAACGAACAGTCCGGGGCCAAGCATACAACAATCCATCAGTGCCTGAACCGCTGTCAGCGGCGGGTGATCAGGCCCTGGCGCGCAATGCGGGTGAGGTGGCCGATGACCTGGCCGGCATCCTGGGCTGTGGGTGCCTGGATCACGGCAAGGTCGAAGCGGTCGTTGCCGTACTGTTCGAGGTCGAAGCAGGATTCGGCGAACTGGATGAGAAACGCACGGGCCTGGCCTTTACGGCGCGACAAGCCTTCGAGATGACGCAAAAGCGTGGGCTGATGCTGGCCGCCGAGCAGGATGCGCGGGGTACGGGACGCCTGGTTGGCAGGCAGTGGGGTCAAGCAGACACTGGTACGTGGACAACTCATGGAGCATCTCTCCGCCTCGCGAATCCCGCTGGGCAGCGGTGGGAGGCGTCACCGAACCAGCGCTTTAGCGGTATTTCGGATGACCCGGAGGGGGCTTATCCCGCGCCCCGCAAGTAGCTGTTTAAATCGGCGCAGGCGGTATCCTAGAGCGAGAAGCGGCAAGCTGCAAGTAGACCTTCATCGCAGCTTGCCGCAGACCGATTTCAGCGGGCGATCAAACGGTCCAGCGAGAAGCGACCCGCGCCCTCGATGAGCACCGCCACGGTACCGGCCAGCAGCGCCAGGGCGAACTCGTAGCCGTTGTTGGACATGAACAAGCCGTTGCCGATGTGCACCGAGAAGATCGCCACGATCAGGGTCACGGTCAGTGCCAGTGCAGCAGGACGGGCCAACAAGCCGATCACCAATGCCAGGCCGCCGAAGAACTCTGCGCTCCCCGAGAGCAGGGCCATCAGGTAGCCAGGTGCCAGACCGATGCTTTCCATCCATTGGCCAGTGCCTTCCAGGCCGTAGCCGCCAAACAGGCCGAACAGTTTCTGCGCGCCGTGGGCCATGAAGATGATGCCGACCAGAATGCGAATGACGCTAAGACCTGCGCCGGCACGGGTGGAGAACAGGGCGTTGAGAGTGGTGGTGTTCATTTCGAGACTTCCTTGAGTAAGCGGTGTGTGTTGGGATGGGCGCCATCTTAATCAAATTAACGGATAGTAAAATCGCAAAATAACGCTAACCACTATCGATATATTCGATACTTTAACGCTTGGCCACTCGCTCCAACACCGCACGCTCGCGATTGAACGCCAGGAAGTATTTATTGACGCTGTTGACGAAGTTGACCGGCCCCATCCCCACCTGCTCCATGGCGATGCGCTCGGTTTGGAAGAACCATTGGTTACCGTTGAGGCCTCGGCGCCGAGCCTCGGCACGCATGGCTTGGACGCGCTCTGGCCCGAGGTTGTAGGCTGCCAGTACGAAGGCCATGCGTTCACGCTCGTTGATCTGCGCACTGGCGAAAAACTTGCGGCGAATCATCGCCAGGTAGCGGGCACTGGCCTGGACGTTGCCATCGACGGTCGCGGTATTGCTCACCCCCACCCGCTGCGCCGCCGAGGGTGTGATCTGCATCAGCCCGTGGGCCCCTCCACTGCCACGGGCACTTGGGTTCAGAGTGGACTCCTTGAACGCCAGCGCGGCCAGGTTCAACCAGTCGATCTGCTGGGCCTGGCCGTGCTTCTGCAACACCGGGCGCAGCGAGGCCAACCGCTGGCGGTCCTTCTTGGCCAACGGGTCGTGCACACGGTACTGGCGTCGATAGATGCGTTCGAATGCCGCATCCTGGTTGTCCGGTGCACGGTAGACCTGCAGGAAACGGTCGACGGTGGCCAACAGCTGCGGTGCATCGCGCCGGACATACCACCGTATGGCCTGCGGCCTGCCCACTTGCACCCGGGTGTCGAGACGAAGCCGCGGCATCACCTTGGCCCAGCGCTGCGCAATGGGCCGCTCGACCAGGGTCAGGTGGTAGATGCCGGCCTGGACCATCTCCAGCACGTCTTCGATCGCCAGGGTCGCATCGACCCACTCCACCTTGATCGGCGGCCGCTTGCGCAACGCCAACTGCTGGTTGAGCTGTTCGATCACCGGGCCGGCGGCGCTGGCACTGGTCAATGCCACGGTGCGACCCGACAGTTGCTCGACCCGGCTGAAGCTGCGTTCGCCCTTGCGCCCCACCAGCACCAGCGGCACCAGGTCCAGCACCGGAGCGCTGGTGTCGACGCCGCGCACCATGGAGGGGTCGAGCAACTCGCCCGGCGCGGCCAGGTCTCCTTCGCCACGCTGCAGTGCACCCAGCAATTGCTCCTTGGCCCTGGGGATCAGCTTGAGCTGAACCTGCTGGCCGTCACCCGCGCGGGCGTTGAGGTAATGCTCGAGCGCACGCAGGCGATAATACTCCAGGCCAACCGGCTCGCCCTTGACCTCGCCCGAGCTGTTGCGACTCTGGTTGACCAAGACCCGCAACACTTTACTGGCGCGGACGTGTTCCAGATCACGGACATTGGCAGGCGGCACGCTCTGCTGAGGGCCAGGCAGACGCGGCTGGGCCTGGCCGGTCGTGAGCAGCCCAAGCGTCAGCAGCAAGATGAGCAGGTATCGCAGCATGCTAGAACGTGTCCGAGGTCGGGAGGCGGCATCCATGTGGCACAGGCAGCTCGTAATAAACGGCGGCAGAAGACCACGGCAACAGCCTGAAGTTCTTGGCTTTTTTCCGAATATCGCGCTTTTTGCTATGCTGGCCGCCCCGCGGCACGAGGTAGCACCATGCAACTGATCGATATCGGCGTCAACCTGACCAACAGCAGCTTTCATGATCAACAGGCGGCCATTGTCGAACGCGCCATCGAGGCCGGTGTGGCTCAGATGGTCCTGACGGGCACCAGCCTGGAAATCAGCGAACAGGCCCTGGCCCTGTGTCAGCAGCTCGATGCAGACGCCCGCCACCTGTTCGCCACCGCCGGTGTGCACCCCCATGACGCCACATCCTGGGATGCCGACAGCGAACGCCAGTTGCGCCAACTGCTGAACGAACCAAGGGTGCGTGCAGTCGGCGAATGCGGGCTGGATTTCAACCGCGACTTCTCCCCTCGCCCGCTGCAGGAAAAAGCCCTGGAAGCCCAGCTGGCGCTCGCCGCCGAATTGCGCCTGCCGGTGTTCCTGCACGAGCGCGACGCCAGCGAACGCCTGCTGGCGGTGCTCAAGGACTTCCGCGACCACCTGCCTGCCGCTGTGGTGCACTGCTTCACAGGCGAGCGCGCGGCGCTGTTCAGCTACCTGGACCTCGACCTGCATATCGGAATGACCGGCTGGATCTGCGATGAACGCCGGGGAACCCACCTGCACCCTCTGGTTGGGAACATCCCCGAAGGCCGGCTGATGCTGGAGAGCGATGCGCCCTATCTGCTGCCGCGCAGCCTACGGCCAAAACCGAAGAATGGACGCAACGAGCCAGCGTTCCTGCCCGAAGTATTGCGCGAGGTGGCCTTGCATCGTGGCGAATCGCTGGAGCACACCGCCGCCCACACCACGGCAACGGCACGGGCCTTCTTCGGGCTCCGTTGACGCATATCAACACAGGCGCTGGCTTGCCCGGGCACAATGATGGCACCTTGCCAACAATGTTCCCGCTCAACTCAGAGAAGACCTGCCCATGGGTGCCTGGATTAGCAATGTTTCCCTGAAGTACAAGTTCTGGGCCGTCAACGCGGTGGCCTTCGTCACGACCCTGCTACTGGTGCTGTACGCCGTGCACCTGGAGCAACGCGCCCGGGCGGAAGCCGCGCAGGGCCAGGCATCCGCCCAGGCAGCGCTACTGGCTGCCTGGCCAACCGGGCAAGCCCTGCCCGTGCAGGCCAATGTCATCACCTGGCAGTCCGGGCAAACTCCAACCTATGCCGGCGAACCCGTGGAAGGCCTGCGCGATGCCCAGGGCTGGGTCGAGTTACCCGCCGCCTGGATCCTCGGCGACAACCCGCTACGTGGCGCCCAAGTACTGCGCCATGGCAACCAGCAGGTTGCGGTGCTGGCCGCTTCGCCGAGCCTGCGCCAGGTGTTCCTTGACCGTTTCACCAACTATGCAGTGTGCGTGCTGATCCTGATGCTGGCGATGCTCTGCGCGTCGCAACTGTTGATTCGCTTCCTGCTGAGCCAACTCAACACCCTCAAGGACGTCATGCTGCACGTGGAGAAAACCGGCGACTTGTCGGCGCGGGTCCCCTTGGCCTGTGGCGATGAAGTCGGCCAGATGGCCGGTGCCTTCAATGCCATGCAGTCGACCTATCACCGCGTGGTCAGCACCGTGGCACGTACCGCCGCGCAACTGGACTCCGGCGCTGCGCGCCTGGCAGCGAGCATGAACGAGGTGCGCCACGGCATGCTTGGCCAACAGAGCGAAACCGACCAGGCCGCCACGGCCATCAACGAGATGTCGGCCACCGTGCATCACATCGCCCAGCACGCCGGCGCCACCCGCGACCTTTCGCAGACCGCTGATACCTTGGCCGGGAGCGGCAAGGATGTCGTCAACCGGGTTCAGGATTCGATCTCCGGGCTGTCCAGCGGCGTGCAACAAACCGCCGAAATGATCCGCCAGCTCGCTGATGACAGCCAGAAGATCAACGGTGTGGTCAGCGTCATTCACAGCATTGCCGAACAGACCAACCTGCTGGCACTCAACGCCGCTATCGAGGCCGCCCGCGCCGGCGACCTGGGCCGCGGTTTCGCCGTGGTCGCCGACGAGGTGCGCAACCTGGCCAAGCGCGTACAAACCTCCACCGACGAAATCACCACCATGGTCGCGGCGCTGCAGTCCGGCACCCGCGATGCCGTCGAGTTCATGCAAGAGAGCTCGTACAAGGCTGACGACTGCGTCAAGCAAGCGCAGGAAGCCGGCATCGCCCTGGCAGAGATCACTGACGCCGTGGCGCAGATGCGCGAGAGCAATACCCAGATCGCCGTGGCCGCGGAGCAGCAAAGCCAAGTCGCCGAAGAGATGAATCGCGCGGTGGTGAGCATTCGCGACGTGACCGAAGAAACCGTGCAGCAGACCGTCGGCTCGGCCACCACCAGCAGCGAACTGGCGACCTTGGCCGGGGAACTGAACAAGGCTATTGGCCAACTCAAGCTATAGTCACCATAGCCAGCGTCGATTGGCTGCCGATCCTCGGCGGCACTAAGCTTTGGGCATGACCGAGAGGAAATGCCCATGAGCAAACGTCTGCCCAATCTGCCCGCCTGGCAATGGCGCGGCTACCATCACAACCACCGCCACCCCACCAACCTGGTGCTCCACCTGATCGCGGTGCCGCTGTTCATCCTGGGCGCGCTACTGGTGCTGTCGGGTATCGTCGCGCTGGACTTGGGCCAGATCGCAGTCGGTGTCATCGCCCTGATCGCAGGCCTTGGCATGCAGCGCCAAGGCCATCGCCTGGAAGCCGAGCAACCGGAACCCTTCGCCAACCGCAAGGATGCCGTAAAACGCCTGCTGACCGAGCAGTTCATCACCTTTCCGCGGTTCGTGCTCAGCGGCGCCTGGTGGCGTGCCTGGCGAGAGCGACACAAACATCGGCATTGAAGCTCCTCCCTCCTGTGGGCGTCCTGCTTCGCACCCGCTAGGCGAATACCGTGACCGTTTGCCGGCTCAGCGCCAGCAACTCACCGTCGGCCGTCCACAGGGCTGCCGCCGCGTGTCCGTAGCCATCGCGGGCATGTTCGGTTTCGACGCAATAGCGGCACCAGTCCAAGGTCGACAGTTTCGGCGTCGGCTGGATGAACTCGATGGTCCAGGTCAGGGTACTGCCCGCCGCCGGCTGTTTCAGGAAGGGCATCAGGCTGGGCGGCCAGGCATCGACCAGGGCGAGCAGGTGAGCTACGTTGACCTGCGCCTGTGCAACATCGCGCAGTCGCACCCAGCCCCCCATCTGCCGTGATGCATTGCCGCTGAACGGTAGACCACCGATCGCCCAGCGCAGGGCCACATGGCGCATGAACTCCGGGGTGACTCCTTTGATATAGGGAAGCTCCGGGGCAGACGCTTCGAGCGCCTTCATGGGGATCGCAGGCTGTGCTGGCACGTCGACCACCGAAGGCCGCCCCGCACCAAAATTGCCTTGGATCAGGGTGACGACCTGACCACCTTGCACGGCTCGGCCCAGCAGCGTGCTAACCGCCTTGCCCTCGCGCAGCACCTCGGCCTCGAAGCGTATCGGTACATCGGGGGCAGCCGGGGCAACGAAGCTGATGGCCAGCGAACGCACCGGCCGATCGTCAGGCAGTTTCAAGCTCATGGCCTTGTAGACCATGGCCGCCATGAGGCCACCGAACACAGCGCGGCCCTGGGCCCACTCAGGTGGGATGCTGATGGGTTCGGATTGCGCTCCTACAGCATTGAGCAATTGATCGAAGTTCACGGGGCAAGGCTCCTCGGGCAGGCATATGAGGCCATACTAAAGGCCCTGCCACGAGCCATCAGCCCGCATTTCGGTCATTTGCAGGGCTATCTGTGCTCAAGCGCCGCCTGCAGGGCATCCAAGGTGACATCGGACTGACGCTCGGCCTCATGCAACTCCTGCTCCCAGTCCGCACCGCAGGAGGCTAGGTCCGCCTGCTCGCGAGCCTGTATCAGCCATTGCAGCCGATCATGCCAGTCGCCCAGGTCACCCTGCGCACGCTTGAGCAGACGCCGCAGTTTCTTCCCCGTATGCCCCAGTTGCGGATAGGCTTCATCACCATAACGGGCTCGCTTGATCAGCAAACGCAAGCGATGCCGGTCATGGGCAGGGTCGGCCAGCGCCTTGCGCAATTTGCGCCATTGCTTGTCCAGACGCTTGTCGATGCGCCTGTCGAGCGACTTGGTCAGCCCCTCACGATCAGCCGCACGCAGGAACAAGGGAAACGCATCGAGAATGGCCAGCACCCGGCCTAGTTGCGCGCTGTTCGCCACGCTGGCGAAGGTATTGCCCCGCCCTTCCAGACGCCGCTTCCCCGCCTGGACGATGCCACGGCGAACCAGCTCTGCACCCAGCACCTCACGGTCTCGCAATGGCGTGGTCAGGCTACCCAACGCCCTGGCGGCATCTTCCAGTTGCTCCACCCCAGGCAACCCGCGCAACGGCCGCAACAGGCTACGCAAGCGCCGTAGGCTGGTGCGCAGATCATGCAGCGCCTCGCTGTCGGTATCGGCAGCCAGACGCTCGCGACTCGCCAACAGTCGCACCTGCAGGTTCAGGATCTGGGCAACGACATGATCGAGCATGCTGGTGGACATATGACGCTCCCCGGTCAGCGCCCGGCGCGGGACTCACGGATATAGAAGCGTGCCTTCTCGGCTTTGCGGGTACACCCTTCGAAGCCTTCGAACTGTTGCTGGGTCTTGGCCCCGGTCAACAGCGACAGTGCCTTGGAGTAACTGACGGTACCGGCAAAGCCTTCGGCCTTGGCCAGGTCGAGCTCCTTCCAGGCGGCATCCAACTGGGTCGCACAGCTGTCACGGTAGGCCGTCTTGCCCGCACAGCCAGCAAGGGCCAGGGCAATCAGAGGAAGGCAGATCCAGGCTTTCATCAGTGTTACCTCAAAAGAAAATAAGTGTGGCTGTTCGACGCACGGTCCGCTGAAAAGTGCCCTGCTCGATATGCCTTGCTTAGAGTAGTCCAGCGCGGTCTACATTGAAGCACAGGCATCAAAGCGTGCATTGTTGGACAATGGTTGCACAAGCCGGGGAACGATCATGAACAAACGTGTAGCGCTGGTGTTGGGATCGGGTGGGGCTCGGGGCTACGCCCACATTGGCGTGATCGAGGAAATCGAACGGCGCGGTTATGATATCGCCTGCATTGCCGGTTGCTCCATGGGCGCGGTGATTGGTGGCATCTACGCCGCCGGCAAGCTCGACGACTACCGCAACTGGATCGAAAGCCTCGATTACCTGGATGTGCTGCGCCTGGTGGATGTCAGCTTCCGCCTTGGCGCCATTCGCGGCGACAAGGTGTTTGGCCAGATTCGCAAGATCGTCGGCGAAATCAACATCGAACAGTTGCGCATACCCTACACGGCGGTAGCCACCGACCTCACCAACCAGCAGGAAATCTGGTTCCAGGAGGGCTGCCTGCACCAGGCCATGCGTGCTTCGGCGGCCATTCCGAGCCTGTTCACGCCCGTGATGCAGGGCAATCGCATGCTGGTCGACGGCGGCATCCTCAACCCGCTGCCAATCGTGCCGGTGGTATCCAGCCACTGCGATCTGATCATCGCGGTCAATCTCAACGCCACCAACCAGAAACAGTATCAGTTGCCTGTCATCGAGCGCCCGGCAGCCTTCAAGATGCGCTTCGACGCGCTGCTGACCTCGCTGGGGTCGCGCTTGCCGTTCCGGCGCAAGCCCGCAGAAGAGTTGATACGTATCGAACAGGAGATCGTCGCCGAGGGGCTCGCGCCCCCCAACCCCTGGCTCGCCGACGTCGCCGACCCCGAAGCTCAGCAGCCTGCGGCAGCTCCGGAGCGCGAAGGTGCCCCCAAGTCAGCCACCGGCTCGTTCATCATCGACAACGTCGGTCCGGCGTCACTGCTGGACCTGATCAACCAGAGCTTCGAAGTGATGCAAACCTCGCTGGCGCAGTACAAGATCGCAGGGTACCCGCCGGATGTGCTGATCAACGTGCCCAAACGTGTATGCCGGTTCTTTGAGTTCTACAAGGCGCCTGAGCTGATCGCACTGGGGCGTGAGATTGCCCGGGATACCCTCGATAACTACGAGGGTGAGAAGCGTTAGACCTCCGCCCCCTTACCCCGCGGTAGCGGCTTGCCGGTGATGAGGCCAACCCAAGCCGCAGAAACGAAACAGGCCGCATGAGCGGCCTGTTTCGGTTTGCAGCAACCACTCAGTAACGAGTGATGTCCGCTTTGGCTTCCAGCTGCTTGCGGTAGGCCGCGAAGTCCTGCTGACCGGCCCGCGAAGCGAGGTAGCTGCGGATCTGCAGCTTCTCCTCGTCGCTAGCGGCGGCGCCTTCGTTCACGCCCTTGAGTTGCAGCACTACCAGGCTGCCGTCATTGAGCACCACACTGCCGAACACCGGTTTGTCCTTGGCTTGCGGCTTGGCCAGACGGAACAGCGCCTGCAACTCGGCCGGGTCGATACCGTCCTGGCCACGGGTAACGGCTTCATGTGCAGTCCACCCCTGCCCTTCGTATGCAGCACCCGCGGCGATGGAACCATCGCGCAGACCTGCAATCAGCTTGTCGGCTTTGGCCTTGAGCTCGGCGGTAGCCTTCTCTTTGGCCAGGTGCTCCCTGATGTTCTTGGCCACGGCCTCCAGCGGCAGTTGCTCAGGCTTGCGGTGCTCCTTGACGCGCAGCACCACGGTGGTCTCCGGGTCGAGCTCGATGGCGGTGCTGTTGGCAGCCTCCTCCAGCACTTCTTCGGAGAATGCCGCCTGGATCACCGCACGGTTGGCAGTGATACCTTCGCCGCCTTCACGACCGAACGGTGCCGAAGTCTGCACCTTCAGGTTCAGGTCCTGGGCCGGCTGAACCAGGTCGGACGCCTCGTAAGCGGCATCCTGCAACTGCTTGGCGGCATCGACGTAACGCTGCTCGACCAGCGGCAGCTTCAGGTCGCGAGTCAACTTGTCCTTGAGGCTGGCAAAGCTCGGTACTTCCGGCGCCTGCACGCCCAGCAGCTTGATCAGGTGGTAGCCGAACTCGGTGCGCACCGGAGCCGATACCTGACCGTCCTTGAGCTTGTACAGCGCATCCTCGAAGGCGGGGTCATAGACGCCCGGGCCAGCGAAACCGAGATCACCACCGCTGTTGGCAGAGCCAGGGTCCTGGGAGAACTCCTTGGCCAGGGCGGCGAAATCCTCACCCTTGGCCAGACGCTGCTCGACTTCCTCGATGCGGGCCTTGGCCTGGGCATCGCTGACCTTGTCGTTGACTTCGATCAGGATGTGAGCGGCATGGCGCTGTTCGGCCAGGTTGGCGATTTCTTTCTCGTACTGGGCCTTGAGCTCGTCATCGGTCACTTTGACCTGGTCGAAGAACACCGACTTCTTCAACTCGATGTAGTCGATGACCACCTGGTCCGGCGACATGAACTCCTTGGCATGCTCGTCATAATGCGCCTTGACCTCTTCGTCGCTGACCTTGACCACAGCCGGGTTGGCCTTGAAGGTCAGGGAAGCGAAGTCACGGGTCTGGTTTTCCAGGCGAGCGAATGCCTCCACCTGCTTGTCAGTGACGAAGCTGCTGCCGGCAAGGCCGGTACGCAGTTGGCCGATGAGCATTTCTTCGGCGAGCATGTCGCGGAACTGCATGCGGCCATAGCCCATCTGGCGGATGACCTGGTCGAAACGGTCGGCATTGAACTTGCCGTCGACCTGGAATTCCGGTCTTTGCAGGATCACTTGATCCAGCGCTGCCTCGGATAAGGCAAACTTGGCGTCCTCGGCTCCCTGCAGCAGCAGTTTGCGTTCGATGAGCCCGTTGAGCGCGGCGTCGCGCAGCATCTTGTCATCCAGCAGCGCAGGGTCGAAATCCTTGCCCAGCTGTTGCATCAGCTGACGACGCTGCATGTCCGCGGCCTGGCTCAGCTCGTTCTGGCTGATGGTCTGGCCGTTCACCTTGGCGGCGTCCTGCGAATGAGTGGCGGCCTGAAAAATGGCCTCGAACCCGGTCAACGCCATCAGCACGACGATGAGGCCGATGATGGTCTTGGCAATCCAACCTTGTGAATTGTCCCTGATATTTTGCAGCATGCGTCCCCCAGAAACGGTTGTACCACTGCGTCGACAACCGCGGAGCGTGGGTAGAGTCCTGATATGAAGAAAGGCGCATCCGGTGGATGCGCCTTCTCAAAGCGGGCGTGCTCGGCGGGAACGTTTGCGCCCCACCGCCACGCGGTCGGACCTGGCCAAGCCAGGACCGGCTGAAAGAGACGACTTAGTTGACGGCGTCTTTCAGGCCTTTACCAGCCTTGAAGCCTGGAACCTTGGCGGCAGCGATCTTGATAGCCTTGCCGGTCTGTGGGTTGCGGCCGGTGCGCTCGGCGCGCTCCTTGACCGAGAAGGTACCGAAGCCAACCAGTACCACATCGTCACCTTGCTTCAGGGCGCCGGTGACGGATTCGATGACTGCGTCCAGCGCACGGCCGGCTACAGCTTTCGGGATGTCAGCAGATGCGGCGATAGCGTCAATCAGTTCCGACTTGTTCACTCTAAGTCCCCTTATTCTCTATTGAGTTTGTTTCTAAGTATGTAATGAAAAGCTTATGAAACGTGCGCTGGGCGGCTTGTTGACAATAGCGTGCCGCTTTATAGCAAGGCCCCGAAAAAACTGTCAAGGAAAGCCCCCCAGCTAAAAACTACTAGTGCGTGCTGATTCTTTCCTTAGCATCGCCGTCGCGCTTTTCATCTTTCGCGACTATCTCCGGAGCCACATCTGGCAAGGGCTCCGGGGCGTATTGCAGCGCAATTTGCAGGACTTCGTCAATCCATTTGACGGGTTTGATCTGAAGATCCTGTTTGATATTTTCCGGAATCTCCTTCAGATCGCGAACATTCTCCTCGGGAATGATCACCGTCTTGATCCCGCCACGGTGTGCCGCCAGCAGTTTTTCCTTCAAGCCGCCGATAGCCAGAACCTGGCCACGCAGGGTGATCTCACCGGTCATGGCAACATCGGCGCGCACCGGAATCTGGGTCAGTGCCGACACCAGCGCAGTGCACATGCCGATACCCGCGCTCGGCCCGTCTTTGGGCGTTGCCCCCTCTGGCATGTGGATGTGCACGTCGTGCTTCTCGTGGAAATCGGCGGCAATGCCCAGGCTTCGGGCACGGCTGCGAACCACGGTCTGCGCGGCCGTGATCGACTCGACCATGACATCGCCCAGCGAGCCGGTCTTGATCAACTGGCCCTTGCCCGGAATCACCACGGCCTCGATGGTCAGCAATTCGCCGCCCACTTGGGTCCAGGCAAGGCCGGTAACCTGGCCGATCTGGTCTTGCTGCTCGGCCAGGCCATAGCGGAACTTGCGCACGCCAAGCAGGTGCTCGAGCTGCTCGCTGGTAACCTTGACCTTGACCTGCTTCTGCCCGGTATGTTCCTTGACCACCTTGCGGCATACCTTGGCGATCTGCCGCTCAAGGCCACGCACACCGGCTTCGCGGGTGTAGTAGCGAATGATGTCGCGGATGGCCGAGACGTCGATCTCGAGCTCTTCCTTCTTCAAACCGTTGGCCTTGACCTGCTTCGGGGTCAGGTACTTGACCGCGATGTTGATCTTCTCGTCCTCGGTGTAGCCCGGCAGACGGATGACTTCCATGCGGTCGAGCAGCGCCGGCGGGATGTTCATCGAGTTCGAGGTGCAGAGGAACATCACGTCCGAGAGGTCGTAATCGACCTCCAGATAGTGGTCGTTGAAGTTGTGGTTCTGCTCCGGATCCAGCACTTCCAGCAGCGCCGAAGCCGGGTCGCCACGCATGTCGCTGCCCATCTTGTCGATTTCGTCGAGCAGGAACAGCGGGTTGCGCACACCCACCTTGGTCATTTTCTGGATCAGACGACCCGGCATCGAACCGATGTAGGTACGACGGTGACCCCGGATCTCGGCTTCGTCACGCACGCCACCGAGGGCCATGCGCACGAACTTGCGGTTGGTGGCGGCAGCGATCGACTCGGCCAGCGAGGTCTTGCCGACGCCAGGCGGACCGACCAGGCACAGCACCGGGCCGCGAATTTTCTTTACGCGCTTCTGTACGGCGAGGTACTCGAGAATGCGCTCCTTGACCTCTTCCAGGCCATAGTGGTCGGCATCGAGAATTTCCTCGGCCTTGGCCAGGTCCAGGCGCACTTTGCTCTGGGCCTTCCACGGCACCTGCACCAGCCAGTCGAGGTAGGAGCGGACCACCGTGGCCTCGGCCGACATCGGCGACATCTGCTTGAGCTTGTTCAACTCGGCCTGGGCCTTGGCCAGTGCGTCCTTGGGCAGGCCGGCGGCTTCGATGCGCTTCTTCAGCTCTTCGACTTCATTGTGGCCTTCGTCGCCGTCACCGAGCTCCTTCTGAATGGCCTTCATCTGCTCATTCAGGTAGTACTCGCGCTGGCTGCGCTCCATTTGCTTTTTGACCCGACCGCGGATGCGTTTTTCCACCTGCAGCAGGTCGATTTCCGCATCCAGTAGCGCCAACACATGCTCGACACGGGCCGGCAGGTCGACGATCTCAAGGATTTCCTGCTTCTGCTCGATCTTCAGCGCCATGTGGGCAGCCATGGTATCGACCAGGCGGCCCGGCTCTTCGATGCTGTTGAGCGACGACAGCACCTCGGCGGGGACTTTCTTACCCAGTTGGACGTACTGCTCGAACTGCGACAGCAGGGTACGCACGAAGACTTCCGACTCGCGCTCGGCGGCGTCGACTTCGTCGATCAGGGACACTTCGGCACGGATGTGCCCTTCAACTTCGGTGAAACGCTCGACCGCGCCGCGCTGTTCGCCCTCGACCAACACCTTCACGGTGCCATCAGGCAATTTCAGCAGTTGCAGCACGGTGGCAACGGTACCGACACGATACAGGGCGTCTTCGCCCGGATCGTCATCGGCTGGGTTCTTCTGGGCAAGCAGGAGAATCTGCTTTTCGCCCGTCATCGCGGCCTCGAGGGCTTCGATAGACTTTTCGCGCCCCACGAACAGCGGGATAACCATGTGCGGGTAAACAACGACATCGCGCAATGGCAAAAGAGGCAAGTCGAGGGTGGTCTTCATGATTTCGCCTCTACAGCGGCCTTATGGCCGGAAACCGGTGGAAATTATGCTTGGACCTAATGTGGGGGCAGGCTTGGCAAATTACAAGCGCTGGAGAAGGAAAAGCAGAAAGGGGCCCGTAGGCCCCTTCTTGCTTGTTGCCATCGCCCGACTCAGAGGTCAGGTGCGGCCTTGGCTTGCGGCTCACTGTTTTCGTAGATCAGCAGCGGCTGCGAAGTGCCTTCGATGACGCTCTCGTCGATCACCACCTTGCTGACATCCTTCTGCGAAGGAATCTCGTACATGGTGTCGAGCAGCACGCCTTCGAGGATCGAACGCAGGCCACGGGCGCCAGTCTTGCGCTCCAGGGCCTTGCGGGCGACGGCCTTGAGGGCGTCGCTGCGGAACTCGAGGTCCACGCTTTCCATCTCGAACAGCTTGGCATATTGCTTGGTGAGGGCGTTCTTCGGCTCGGTGAGGATCTGCATCAGTGCAGCCTCGTCCAACTCGTCGAGCGTCGCCAGCACTGGCAGACGGCCAACGAACTCGGGGATCAGGCCAAACTTCACCAGATCGTCCGGCTCGACCTCACGCAGCGACTCACCGACCTTCTTGCCTTCTTCCTTGCTGCGCACTTCCGCGCCGAAACCGATGCCACCTTTGGTGGAGCGGTTCTGGATGACCTTTTCCAGGCCCGAGAAGGCGCCACCACAAATGAACAGGATGTTGCGGGTATCAACCTGCAGGAATTCCTGTTGCGGGTGCTTGCGGCCCCCTTGCGGCGGTACGGAGGCGACGGTGCCTTCGATCAGTTTCAACAGCGCTTGCTGCACGCCCTCACCCGATACATCGCGGGTAATCGACGGGTTGTCCGACTTACGTGAAATCTTGTCGATTTCGTCGATGTAGACAATACCCATCTGGGCCTTCTCCACGTCGTAGTCGCACTTTTGCAACAGCTTCTGAATGATGTTCTCGACGTCCTCGCCCACATAACCGGCTTCGGTCAGGGTCGTGGCGTCAGCGATGGTGAACGGTACGTTCAACAGACGTGCCAAGGTTTCGGCGAGCAGGGTCTTGCCCGAGCCGGTTGGCCCGATGAGCAGGATGTTGCTCTTGCCGAGTTCGACCTCGTCACCCTTCTTGTCACGTTGGTTCAGGCGCTTGTAGTGGTTGTACACCGCTACGGACAGCACCTTCTTGGCGCGCTCCTGACCAATTACGTACTGGTCCAGGATGCCGCTGATTTCTTTCGGCGAAGGCAATTTGTGCGCGCTGCTTTCGGCCTGGGCTTCCTGCACCTCCTCACGGATGATGTCGTTGCACAGGTCGACGCACTCGTCGCAGATAAATACCGAGGGCCCGGCAATCAATTTGCGCACTTCGTGCTGGCTTTTGCCGCAGAAGGAGCAATAGAGCAATTTGCCGCTGTCCTCGCCGTTACGGGTGTCAGTCATTCGATCGATCCAATCCGGTAGGCTTGCAACACAAGATGAAGGCAATTGCGGGCTTTTTCAAGTCCGCAGGTAGGCGCTTTCGGCACCTACCTGCTCTGGCACCTGGGTTCAGGAGGCCAGTTGCCGCTTGTCGTATACCGAGTCGATCAGGCCGTACTCGGCCGCGCGCGAGGCGCTCATGAAGTTGTCACGCTCGGTGTCGCGCTTGATGGTCTCCAGGTCCTGGCCAGTGTGGTAGGCCAGCAGCTCGTTCAGGCGCGCCTTGATGTTGAGGATTTCCTGGGCGTGGATCTCGATATCGGTGGCCTGACCCTGGAAGCCGCCCAGCGGCTGGTGGATCATCACACGCGAGTTCGGCAGGCAGTGACGCTTGCCCTTGGCACCGGCCGCCAGAAGGAAGGCGCCCATGCTGCAGGCCTGGCCGATGCAAATGGTCGAGACGTCCGGCTTGATGAACTGCATGGTGTCGTAGATCGACATGCCAGCAGTCACGGAGCCGCCCGGAGAGTTGATGTACAGATGGATATCCTTGTCCGGGTTTTCCGCTTCAAGGAACAGCAGTTGCGCCACCACCAGGTTCGCCATGTAGTCCTCTACAGGGCCAACCAGGAAGATCACTCGCTCCTTCAACAGGCGCGAGTAAATGTCATAGGCACGTTCGCCACGGGCGGACTGCTCGATAACCATCGGGACCAGACCGCCTGCGGCCTGGATGTCAGAGCTCTGCTGAATATAAGAATTGCGGGACATGTCCTGCGCTCACTCCCAAATAGTCATGGCTTGAATACGCACAAGCCAGCGCGAAGGCTGGCTTGTGGGGGTTTCCTACGAGAGAAACGTATTACTCAGCGGCTGGAGCCTGTGCTGGTTTTACTGCTTCTTCGTACGAGACCGATTTGTCGGTCACAGTCGCTTTCTGCAGAACAGTATCTACAACTTGTTCTTCCAGCACAACCGAACGGACTTCGTTCAGTTGCTGGTCGTTTTTGTAGTACCAGGCGATGACCTGCTCAGGCTCTTGGTAAGCCGAAGCCATTTCTTCGATCATCTCGCGAACCTTGACGTCGTCCGGCTTCAGCTCGAACTGCTTGACCACTTCGGCGACGATCAGGCCCAGCACAACGCGGCGCTTGGCTTGCTCTTCGAACAGCTCGGCTGGCAGCTGCTCAGGCTTGATGTTGCCACCGAACTGCTGAACAGCCTGGACGCGCAGGCGGTTGACTTCGTTTTCCAGAAGGGCTTTCGGCACTTCGATCGGGTTGGCGGCCAGCAGACCGTCCATGACCTGGTTCTTGACCTTGCTCTTGATCGCCTGACGCAGCTCACGCTCCATGTTCTTGCGAACTTCGGCGCGGAAGCCTTCCAGGGTCGATTCCTTGATACCGAACTGGGCGAAGAACTCTTCGTTCAGCTCTGGCAGCTGAGGCGCGGCAACGGCGTTGACGGTAATGGTGAACTCGGCGGCTTTGCCAGCCAGGTCCAGGTTCTGGTAGTCCTCTGGGAAGGTCACGTTGACAACGCGCTCTTCGCCAGCCTTGGCGCCTACCAGGCCATCTTCGAAGCCTGGGATCATGCGGCCGGAGCCCAGCACCAGCTGAGTGCCCTTGGCCGAACCACCGGCGAAGGCTTCACCGTCGATCTTGCCGACGAAGTCGATGTTGACCTGATCGTCTTTCTCGGCGGCGCGCTCGACGGCTTCGAAGCGCACGTTCTGCTTGCGCAGCACTTCCAGCATGTTGTCCAGGTCAGCGTCAGCCACTTCGGCGCTCAGGCGCTCGACCTTGATCGACTCCAGGCCCGCAACGGTGAACTCTGGGAAGACTTCGAAGACAGCGACGAATTCCAGGTCCTTGCCCTTCTCGAAGGACTTCGGCTCAACGGACGGAGCACCAGCCGGGTTCAGCTTCTGCTCGACAACCGCCTCGTAGAAGGAAGCCTGGACCAGGTCACCGAAGACTTCCTGACGGGCATCGCCCTCGAAGCGCTGGCGGATCACGCTCATTGGCACCTTGCCCGGACGGAAGCCCGCGACCTTGGCGCGCTTGGCAGTCTGCTGCAGACGCTTGTTGACTTCGTTCTCGACGCGCTCGGCCGGAACGGCGATGGTCATGCGGCGCTCGAGAGCGGAAGTGTTTTCAACAGAAACTTGCATGGATATTCCTCGTTGCACAGACGTTAGCCGGCGATAGCCCGACTCCAGAATCAAGGGCAAACATTCTAGTGAGTCGCGCACCAGAAGTCACCCCACCCGGGACGACGGAAAACCACGCCGGTCGATTAACTTGCAAGGCCCGCACGGCGCACCGCCGGGCCCTTCTATATAAGGAGGCTGCGCGACGCCTTGGGCGGCACACAACCGAAATACCTTGTCAAACAACTGCCAGGGCAAGCGACACTGTTTACTCAGGGTCGATCTCGTTGAACTGGCAGTACTCTTCCCACTCCATCCCCAGCGCCTCGGCCACTTCGCGATGGGTCTCCAGGCGCATCGCCTGCAGTTGCTCAGGGCTTTCGGCGATCAACTGCAGCGCCAGCTCCCAGGGCTCGATACCCTGCTCCTCGGCGGCATCCTCGAAGGCCCATTCGATCTGCTGGGCTTGCTCACGGGCATCGAGCTCGCAAATCTCTTCGAGCAGCTGCGGATTGGCTTCGGCGAAGCGCTGCAGCGCCAGGGCCTGACGGGCTTCTTTTGCAATCATTGGGTTGTTCCTCTGCCGGCCAGATGGTCCGGTGTTTCAACCGGCTGAAATCTAACAGCTTTTATTGGGGCGCCACCAGAGGATTGCAAGGGGGGAGGGAATCCAGCAATTCGCACGGCGCATCGCGAGCAAGGCTCGCTCCTACGTTCGTTTCGGGCCAATCATTCCTGCGAGATTTGCGCTCAAACGCTTCGGCACTCGACGCGATATCGCGTCGTCAAACAAGGCGGTCGCGCGCGTCTGTCACTGGCGGTACCGGCCCGAAACAGACGCAGGAGCGAGCCTTGCTCGCGATGCGCCGCGTGGGCGGCGCTCGATACCCGCACCAGCCAACAACTCAAGACACGCCCCAAAAGGCACAAAAGCCGCAATAAGCGGCTTTTCAATGCAAAAGATGGTGCGGACGAAGAGACTCGAACTCTTACAGCTTGCGCCGCTGGAACCTAAATCCAGTGTGTCTACCAATTTCACCACGTCCGCATACAGCAGATAACATAAAGGCGCCCGACCATTCGATCAAGGCGCCCTTAAAGAATATGGGGTGGACGATGGGAATCGAACCCACGACAACTGGAATCACAATCCAGCGCTCTACCAACTGAGCTACGCCCACCATATTGCGGTCTTGCGGTACTACATTACAACCGTGTTACAACCTTACAGAAGCATGGTGCGGACGAAGAGACTCGAACTCTTACAGCTTGCGCCGCTGGAACCTAAATCCAGTGTGTCTACCAATTTCACCACGTCCGCGTAGCGCTTAAAACAAAGGCGCCAGATCATGCAATCAAGGCGCCTCTGAAGAATATGGGGTGGACGATGGGAATCGAACCCACGACAACTGGAATCACAATCCAGCGCTCTACCAACTGAGCTACGCCCACCATATCGCTATACAGCCTTACTTGCTCGCCCAAGCAGCCTAATGGCGCACCCGGCAGGACTCGAACCTGCGACCATCCGCTTAGAAGGCGGATGCTCTATCCAGCTGAGCTACGGGCGCATAAGCAGTGTGCCTGACCGAACGAGCCAACAAACCACTCATTCTGCCCGACCTTGCCAACCCGTGCTAGGTCGTACCCGACAAGTGCGGCGAATCTTATAGACGAGCGGGAATACCGTCAACACCTTTTTCTAAAAAATTTAAATTATTTAAGGGGTTAGGGGATTTGCCCGACCACCCGCCTTTGCCCTTTGGCCATGTCGTGCGAGAATGCGCCCTCTTTAATGTTCCTTTCTCGATGGTTAATCACGCGTCTATGACTGCACACCTAATCGACGGCAAGGCGATCGCCGCCAACCTGCGCCAGCAGATCGCTCAACGTGTCGTGGAGCGTCGCCAGCAAGGCCTGCGCACTCCAGGCCTGGCGGTGATCCTGGTCGGCACCGACCCCGCTTCCCAAGTCTATGTCTCGCACAAGCGCAAGGACTGCGAAGAGGTCGGCTTCATTTCGCAGGCCTTCGACTTGCCCAGCGAAACCACGCAGCAAGCCCTGACCGACCTGATCGACCGCCTCAATGACGACCCGGCCGTCGACGGCATCCTGTTGCAACTGCCGCTGCCCGCACACCTTGACGCCTCCTTGCTGCTTGAGCGGATCCGCCCGGACAAGGATGTCGATGGTTTCCACCCCTACAATATCGGCCGCCTGGCCCAGCGTATCCCGCTGCTACGCCCATGCACGCCCAAAGGCATCATGGCCTTGCTGCACAGCACCGGCCAGGACCTTTACGGCATGAACGCAGTGATCGTCGGTGCCTCCAACATCGTCGGCCGCCCCATGGCCATGGAACTGCTGCTGGCCGGTTGCACCGTCACCGTCTGCCACCGCTTCACCAAGGACCTCGCCGGCCACGTTGGCCGTGCCGACCTGGTGGTAGTGGCCGCCGGTAAGCCGGGCCTGGTCAAGGGCGAGTGGATCAAGGAAGGCGCCATCGTCATCGACGTCGGCATCAACCGCCAGGACGACGGCAAGCTGGTCGGCGACGTGGTCTACGAGACCGCCCTGCCCCGCGCAGGCTGGATCACCCCGGTACCAGGCGGTGTCGGGCCGATGACCCGGGCGTGCCTGCTGGAGAACACGCTGTACGCAGCGGAAGAACTGCACAAGTAAGCACACGTGGCGCACGACGTGAAACGGCACCCAGAGGGTGCCGTTTTCGTTGGCGAGCCCTACCGCGCCAAACCTGGCCCCTGGTGCTAACACTGTACGCAAGGCATTCGCCGCATCGCCATTAGCCTCACTGCTCCCCCCATCAGGAGCAGCCCATGCACACCTTGCAACCTCACCACCTGGCGCTGATTCAGCAGCGCCTGCACGACTGGCTGACCGAGGCCACCAAACAGCAACGCCAGATCCTGCGCAAGCGCGTGCAGCACAGCCACAAGGCCACGAGAAAACTGCACGAGGCCATGACTCCCCTCGAATCGGTGGAAGCCTTCTGTCGCCCCTTGCTCAACGAAGCCCTCGCCCGCTGGTATCCGGACATACCGCTCCCTTCACCCGATACGGCCGTGCTGGCCGACCGCACGCCCGCTCATCGACGCATGATGTCCTGGCTGGAAGCCGCCATGCAGAACATGGCCGACGACACGCCCATCCGCCTTTATGCCTCCGAAGACGCCCTCGAGCCCATGGCCGTAGACACCACGCTGTTCGTCAAAGGCGTGCGCAATCTTGACCTTGGCCAACGCTACCTGAACCACCTGCGGCAACACATCGACACGGATGACTTTCGCGCCCTGCTTCGCGGGCAGGACCACGCAGCCTTCGCGGCGGAACTGACCTACGCTCGCCTGCAAGGACGGATCGACAGCCGCGGGGAATCCTTGGGCGAAGCCGCGCTCGCAGGCTCGCACGAAGTGCGCTCACTGACCGGTACAAGACGCCTTCAATGTGGCTACCTGAGCGTTCTCGGCGTCCCCCTGAGCGGGCCTTTGCTGGTGCGACTGGAGCCACGCGACGAGCAAGAGCCCTGCCTGCTCTACTTGCCCGCAGACCCCTCGGGCGCAGTACGCCAGTACCCCTCCCTGCAGGCTGCCGGCACAGCGCTTACCCACCGTTTATGGCAGGAGGACTTCCGACTGTTCTTCAACCGCTTCGTCAGCCACGCGCAACAACCCGCCTTCGCTGCCCGACTGCGGCAAAGACTCTACCCTCGTTACCCCTACGCACTGCTCTACCCAACGCCACCTGTGCTGGAAAAAGGCGAGTCGGTAAGTTGGATCAAACGGCTGTTCCCCTCCCCCCACGACGTATGGCAGGAGACCCTCGACAAGAATGCCCGCCTGACGCTGACCTTCACGCCCTGGACAGGTGACTGTTTCGAACAGCGAGCCAGCAGCCAGGTGCAGGTCGCCTTGACCGATGCCGTGACGCTGGTCGTACCCACGGCGCGTTTCGACGCTGCGATCGGGCAGGCACGCCTGCTGGGCTGGCTGGGCGTGGGCCTGACCGCACTGAATGTGGCGAGCTTGTTCGTGCCGGCGCTGGGCGAGTTGATGCTGGTGGTCGGCGGCGCGCAGATCGTGAACGCGTTTCTCGAAGGCGTGCATGCACTCAACGAGGGAGAAACCGATGCGGCCATCGGCCATCTGTTCGATGTGTTCGACAATCTGGTGCAGATTGCCGTACTGGGCGCCGCTCATGCGGCAATCGGTCTGACTGGCCCGCTGGAGAACTGGACACGCATTCCAGGCCCCTCTGGCCAACGCCTCTGGCATGCAGACCTGCTGCCTTTCAGCCGAGAAGCGCCCTGGCCACCAGGCGCTCCGGCAACCAAAGGCTTGCATCATCATCAGGGCCGTCCCTGGCTCACCCTGGAAGGCAACCACCTTCCGCTCGAAAAAACAGCAGCCCATGGCTGGCGTCTCGCAACCGCCAGAGGCCACCAGTATCAGCCTCGCCTGCTGGGCAACGGCCACAGTCCTTGGCTGCTCGAACACGAGCAACCTCTGGCTTGGACCACCGCCAGGCTCATGCGCCGAATCGGCAACAGTGGCGTCGCGGTGAGTGACGAAACCCTGCTACGGGCCCTGCGCAGCAGCAGTTTCAGCGATGCAGCCGTGCGCCGCGTGGTGGTCGATCAGGAAGCCGCCCCAGCCCTGCTGCTCGACAACCTGCAGGCACTTGGCGCAACGGATGCCGCAACACCTGGGCCGACAAACACCGGCATGGTCGTCCTCGGACGCGATTTTCCTTCCCTGAGTCTCAGGGCCAAGTCCGAGATCCTTGCCAAAGCCAGCAACCGCGACCTGGACCATCTGCAACGCAGTGGCCGCCTGCCTATCGCCATTGCACAGACAGCTCGCCTGTACCTGCGCGAAGCTCGCATCAACCGCGCCTTGCTGCGTTTTTACCAGGACAGCGGCCCCTGGCAGGATCGCGATGCCCTGGCCTTGGGTTGCCTGGAGCAGTTACCTGGCTGGAGCAACGCGGTACGTATCGAGTTGCGCGAAGGCAGTCTGCACGGCCGGCTTATCAACGCTGCCGGCCCGCGCGGTCGACCGGTCAAGACCCTGGTGCGCCATGAACAAAGCTACCAACCCTATGACGAGCACGCAGAATCATTGTCCGGTCACAGGACCCTTTACCAAGCCCTGCTCGATGCCTTGCCGGACAGCGAGCGGACAGCGCTGAACCTGCAGATACACGACCCCCTGCCATTACGCGATGCATTGTTCGAAAAAGCCGCCGCCGACCGCGACAATGCTGCCCGCCTGCTGGGCATGGCTCCGGTACGCAAGCTCTACCAATTACCCACGCGCCTTCTGGAAACAGGACGCATAGGCTATCCACTCAGCGGCCGCGGCCAAGGCTGGGCGAATGACGACGCGTTGTTCGACATGCTGTTTCCCAGCCGCGAGCCAGGCGATCGCGAATGGTTGCGTTATCGCCTGCGCCAGGCGGCCGGAGACGCACCCGGCGCGTTCACCAGGCTGCTCGAAGGCTTGCGAACAGAGTACCAACGCCTTGGCACTACGCTCGACACCTGGGTCAATGACGCAGAAGGGCTTATGGTGGGCGCCATCGAACAGCGCCGCATCGCTCGCACCGAGGCGGCCTGTCGCATACGCCAGGCATGGCGACGGGAAAGCCCGCAAGTCGATCAGGTCGAATTGGTGCTCGAGGCGCAACACCTGGGCTCTCTGCCAACCTTGCCGGTACGCCTGACGCACGTGAATTGGCTGATCGTGGTCGGTTCACGCGCCGGTGAAGCTGCCAATATGGATGGATTCCTGCAGGCGTTTCCTGGCGTACGCCATCTGGATCTTTCCAGCAATCTGCTGCGCTGGCTGCCTGAACCCTTGACCCAGATGACCCAGCTGGAGTCCCTGGACCTGTCGGAAAACTTCCTGCTTCTGGACACGCCTCGCAACCTCGACGTTCTGGCGCACCTTCCTCGCCTGCAACGCCTGAACCTCACCGACGCGCTAGAAGACTTGCCCACCCAGGCCCTGGAACGGCTCGGTCAGTTGCAGCACCTGTACTCGTTACAGGCAGACCTCAACAATCTGGTGCTGCAGGCCGAACACTTCGATGCCCTGCAAGGTTGGCCTGCATTGACCGAGCTGAGCCTGGGGTCGAACGAAATCACCCTGACCCCGGAAAGCCGCACCGCGCTGGCACGCCTGAATCACCTGCAGTCGTTGCGCCTGGGCGAGAACCCGCTGCGCCTCGCGCCTGACGTGACCGGGTGGCAGCGACTGCACACCCTCGACCTCGACCGCGTCGAGATCACGCAGTGGCCCGTGGGACTCGTCGGCTTGATGGATCAGCGCCCCCTGGTGCTGCGTTCGCTAGACCTTAGCGGCAACCGCCTGGTTGACGCGCCCGAACTGCGCGACACAGCCTTCGCCGAAGCCATTCGCAGTGGCGAGGAAGGCACCTACTATGACTTCGACGACAACCCCTTCGACGAACAGGCCCAGCTCAGGCTGGTCAATGCCGGGCTCCAAGCCATCCCTGACCTCGACGTCCTGGAAGAAGAACCCTGGGCCCTCGAGCTTCCCGCCGAACTCGACGCGCACCGTCAAGCCCATGCCGAAGAGCCCGCCTGGTCCGCGCTGTATCGCCTGGTCGAGCGCATGGTCCAAACACCGGACTATCAGTCAAACCCAACCCTCACCCGCGAGCGAATCGTCCATGTGCTGAGCACCCTGACCGCCGAAGATCTTGTCGATGGGGAAACTGGCTGGGGACGCGCGCAATTGCTCGAACAAGTCACCGCCGAGATCAACGATGCCGCCGAGGCCTGCGTGGATCAGGCCAGCCTGCTGTTCCAGCGAGTGGAAACGCAAGTCGCGGTGTGGCGCTGCGTAGCCACTTCCCACACCGGAGCATCGGACGAGGCTGTCGCTGTCTCCGTGGTCACCAGCCTGGCACGCCAAGCATGTCTCGATGAACGGGTCGGCGCCCTGTACAACGCCCGCCGGGCGCGACGCCAAGCCTTGAGCGCAGCCGAGGACGAGGCCGCGCGCCAGGCCGCTCCAGCGCTGTTGGCCGACGATGACATGAGCGATGAGCGACTGACCGACCCTCAACTCCCTCCCGACGAAATCGAAATAGCCCTGGTCGCACGCATCGCCTTGCGTGAACGTCTGAGCCTACCCGATCAACCGGCGCAGATCGCTTTCGGCTACCTGGCGCAACTGAGCGAGGGCACATTGGAGCACCTTGCCCAGGCGGTACTGGCCGAGGTGGATGGGGCTTTCCTGGCGCGCTGGGCAAGCGAGCAACCCTTTTGGCGCGCCTGGGTGCAACGGCTTTACCCTGAGGCCTTCCAGGCACTGGCCCGGGAGTGGCAGGCGGCTTCGGAGTACTACACCGACTTGACCGAGCCGACCTCGGCAATCGCGCCCTACACCGGACCGGCCGTGCCACCGAGATTCATCGAAGCCCTGGAGCGGGAGACCTCCGCAGTACAGGGCTTAAGGTGGCGGATTGAAGGCATCTTGCAACGTATCGACCTGGTATCAGGACGGTACAGCGGCGAAAGCGAGCTGTACGAACGGGCTGGCCGATTGCTGCTCAGCACCCGTCGCGACGCCCAAGACGCCCTGTATCGACAGCTGGCGATGACAATGTTCAACACGCAGTGAGGTTCCCTGCACAGGCCTTGGGCGAGCTTCGCGCCAGGGCCGCCCACAGCCGATTCGGCTGCCTGGCGCTTGATTTCAGCTGTTGCGGCTGAGCCCCGCCCTGCGCACAGCCAGCTTTTGCACAGTGCCTGTCGGAAAATATACCTACAGCCCACCCTGAGAGCCCACCCGACGCTCAGGTGCGCCGCTGTACGGAGAACCCCATGACCCGCTATATCGATGTGCAAGACCTCGCCCGCCTGGTCAATCGCAAAGGTCTGTCGACCTGCCTGGTGGAAATGGCCGAGTACATTCGCCAGGACTATCTGCGCTGGCAGGACTTCGAAAAATGCGCGCGCCTGGCCAATCACTCGCCGGACGGAGTGATCGAGCTGATGCCGGTTTCCGATCACAACCTGTATGCCTTCAAACACGTCAACGGCCACCCGAAGAACACCCGCGACGGCCTGCTGACGGTGATGGCGTTCGGCGCCCTGAGCCGCGTCGACACTGGCGCCCCGGTGCTGCTCAGCGAAATGACGCTGACCACCGCACTGCGCACCGCAGCCACCTCGGCCCTGGCCGCCCGCTACCTGGCCCGCGAGGACAGCCGCAGCATGGCCTTGATCGGCAACGGCGCCCAGAGCGAGTTCCAGGCCATTGCCTTCAAAACACTGTTGGGTATCGACGAGATTCGCCTGTACGACATCGACCCGACCGCCACCGCCAAGCTGGTGGCCAACCTGGCAGATCGTCCCGGCCTGAAGCTGACCGTGGCAGACTCGGTCGCCGAGGCCGTGCGCGGCGCCGACATCGTGACCACGGTGACTGCCGACAAAGCCTACGCCACCATCCTTACCCCGGAAATGATCGAACCGGGCATGCACCTCAACGCCGTGGGCGGTGACTGCCCGGGCAAGACTGAGTTGCACCGGGCCATCGTCGAAGCGGCGCGGGTGATTGTCGAGTACGAGCCACAGAGCCGGATCGAAGGCGAGATCCAGCAGGCGGCGGCAGACCTGCCCGTCACCGAATTCTGGAAAGTGGTGACGGGCCAGGTGCCTGGCCGCGAACATGACCGCCAGGTGACACTGTTCGACTCGGTCGGCTTTGCCCTGGAGGATTACGCGGCCCTGCGTTACGTACTGGATTGCGCCCAAGCTCTGGACATCGGGCAGGACATCGAGCTGGTACCGACCCTGGAGAACCCAAAAGATCTATACGCACTGCTGCAACCGCGCAGGGTGGGCATTCGAGCGGCACACCCAGCCAGCTGCGCAATCGCCTGATATTGCGGGGCCGTACGACGGCCCCTCTTTTCCCTGCAGCGACAGTTGCGGAATTACCGCCTAACCTGTCCATGCCTCCCGCTGAATGAAGCCATTGCGCATGGACACCAAGGCCGATTCCCACCACCCCCTGGACCGCATCGACGAGGCGATCATCGACGTGCTACGGCACGATGGCCGCATCACTTTCGAGAAGCTGTCCACCCTTGTTCACCTCACCCCACGCCCCTGCCTGGAGCGTGTGCGCAAACTGGAGCGACGTGGGGTGATACGTGGATACGGAGCGATCATCGACTTGCAGAAAGTATCGCCTGGGCTCTCGTTGCTGGTACTGGTGGCACTCTCCAACCAGAGCGGCCGCGCTGCACAAAAGGCCTTCGAGGCCACCATGCGCAGTTGCCCCGAAGTGTACGAGTGTCATTTGATCAGCGGCCATTTCGACTACAGCCTGCGCATGCGCTGTCGGGATATGGAGCACTACCGGGTCCTTACCGAACACTGGATGAACGATGACGCCCTGCATATCGACAAACTGGTGGCGCACCCGGAGCTGGCGGCGGTCAAGAGCATGGCCCCACTGCCGTGATCAGGCCGAGCGCCATGGCTCCGGTTGTCGATAGGCCTGCGCCCATGCCGCCACCTCGCCCACTGGCATCGGGGCAGCGATGCCATACCCCTGCGCCAGTGCGCAACCAAGCTCCATCAGCACCCGCCCATGCTCGACGCTTTCCACCCCCTCCGCGATGACCTCGCGGCCAAAGGCCCGTGCCAGGCCGATCACCGCCCCGGTGAGCGCCAGGTCATCCTGGTCATGGAGGATGTCGCGCACGAACGACTTGTCGATCTTGATGGTCTGAGTCGGCAGGCGCTTCAGGTAGCTCAAGGACGAATAGCCGGTGCCGAAGTCATCCAGCGAAAAACGTACCCCCAGCGCCAGGCACGCGTCCAAGCAACGGCTGACGTGCTGGAGATTATCCAGCGCCACCGACTCGACGATCTCCAGGTCCAACCGAGTGGGGTCAATGCCTGGGTGCTCGGCCAGCAACTGCGCCAGCCGCGCGGCAAAGTCATTGCGCTGCAGATGTCGGGCGGCGATGTTCACACTCAGCGACCAGTTACGCCCTTCGCGTTGCCATCGACGCAGTTGGTGCAGCGCCTGCTCGATCACCCACTCGCCAATCTCCACGATCAGGTCGGTCTGTTCGACCAAGGGCAGAAACTCGCCTGGCAATACCAGTCCACGGCCTGGGCACTGCCAGCGCAGCAGGGCCTCGAAACCCAGCACCTGGCCGCTGTGCAGGTTGACCTTGGGCTGGTAATACAGACACAGCTCGCCCTGGCGCAGCGCACGGCGCACCTGCGCGACCGTCTGGTGCGTCGCCTTGAGTTCCAGTTCCTGGGAAACATCGAAAATGTGATACCGGTTGCGCCCGCGCTGCTTGGCCACGTACATGGCCTGATCGGCATGGCGTACCAACGTATCGGCATCTTCGTCATCCTGTGGGAACAACGTCACGCCAACGCTGGCACTGAGCGCCAGGCGCTGCTCGCGAATGACATAAGGCGCAGCCAGGGCGTGCAGTATCCGATGCAAGGCGGCATGCAACTGTTGACTGCCATCGACATGACGCAGGATCAGCACGAATTCATCGCCCGACAGCCTTGCCACTGCATCACCGCCGCGCAGGATGCTCCTCAACCGCTGGGCCACCTCGACCAGAAGCAAGTCGCCCGCGGCATGTCCGTAGCCATCGTTGACCGCCTTGAAACCGTCGAGGTCGAGCATGCACACCGCCAACGGAATGTCCTCGCGACGGGAAAACGCCAGGGCCTGGTTGAGCAACTCGGACAAGTACGCGCGGTTGGGCAACCCAGTGAGCACATCGTGTCCGACACGCCATTGCAGGGTGTGCAGCAACTGGCGTTTTTCAGTGACATCGAAGCGGATCGAGACGTACCTGTGCACCTTGCCAGTCTTGGGGTCGATCAGCGGCACCATGGTACTGTCCACCCAGTACAGCGAGCCATCCTTGGCCCGGTTACAGATCTCGCCTTTCCACACCCGCCCTGCGACCAGGGCCCGCCACATGCCCAGGAAAAACTCCGGCTCGTGCAGGCCTGAATTGAGAATACGGTGATTGGCACCGAGCAGTTCTTCACGGCTATAGCCAGAGATACTGCAGAACTGCTGGTTGACGTAGGTGATTCGCCCGCGCAGGTCGGTCTCGGAAAAGATCGCGGCCGCGTCCACGGCCGCGCGATAGATATCGTCCATAGCATCCTGCCTTTAACGGTTGAAGCGCTCCACCAGGGCGCGCAATCCGGCGCACACCTGTTCCAGCTCGGCGCCGCGCGAGGCGGCGGCATTGGCGCTATGGGCACTTTGCTGCGCGATGCCAGCGACCCCGTTGATTTGCCGGGACACCTCTTCGGCTACCGAAGACTGCTGCTGCGAGGCCGTCGCCATCTGCTGGCTCATGTCGCTGATTCGCTGCACCGCCTCGCGTATACCTTGCAACGCTTGTTGCGCCTCCTGCACCTGGGCTACACCGTGCTCGGCCCCTTCGATGCCCTGGCTGGCGATGGCCACGGCCTGCTCGGCGCCCTCGCGCAACGTGTCGATGACGCCCTGGATGTGCAGGGTCGACTGGCGGGTCTTGTCGGCCAACGCCCGAACCTCATCGGCCACCACCGCGAACCCACGCCCTTGCTCACCGGCACGGGCCGCTTCGATGGCCGCGTTCAGTGCCAGCAGGTTGGTCTGCTCGGCGATGGCGCGGATCATCCCGGCCGCCTCGGAGATGGCGTCGGTCTGGTCCGCAAGGTCAGTGACCGCCCGGTTGATCTGCCCAACGGTGGCCGCGAGGTTGCGAATAGCCGTACCGGTCGAGTCGGCGACCCGGTTCCCCTGCTCGGCGAGCCCATGGGCGGTATGGGCTTCACTGGCCGTTAACTGCACATGGCTGGCAACCTCACCGATCGAGGCGGCCATCTCGGTCATGGCGGTGGCGGTCAGGTCGGTTTCGGCGCGCTGCTCGAGCAGGGCGGTTTCAGTGCCACGGGACAACTGCCCCGCCTGCGCGGCGGCCACGGCCATCTGCGCGGCAAGATCGCTCAGGCGGGTCAGCGCTGTCTTGAGTCGCGCATGCTCACCGACCAGGATCAACTGCAACTGCCCGGCAGCGCCCGGCAGGTCGCTGTAGGTCAAGGCTGCGATCGGGTCCGCGAAGGTACCGTCTGCGCCCTGGATCACACGCTGCAACTGCCGGCGCAAATCGTTGCGTCCCCATAGGCCGTAGGCCACGAACAGCGCGAAGGTCACGCCCTGGCCCAGCGCACCAGGCAAGCACTGGTTGGCCGCCACTGCCAGGGCACCACCGAGCATCGGCAGTGCCAGCGCCTGCCCCAGCAATGCCAGGCGACGGCCGGTCGACAACGCCGACTTGCCTTGGCGCAAGCGCGCATACAACGCCTCGGCCCTACGCACTTGATCGCGGGTCGGACAGACCCGTACCGACTCGTAACCGACCACCCGCCCATCTTCCAGGATCGGCGTGACATAGGCATTGACCCAGTAGAAATCGCCGTTGCGACAGCGGTTCTTGACGATCCCCATCCAGCTTTTACCGGCCTTGAGGTAACGCCACATCAATGCGTACACCGCCTCAGGCATGTCCGGGTGCCGCACAAGGTTATGCGGGCTGCCGATCAGCTCGGCTTCGCTGTAGCCGCTGATGGCAGCGAATTCTGGGTTGCAGTAGGTGATCAGGCTGGCCGTATCGGTGGCCGATATCAGTCGCTGATCTTCGGGGAAACGCTGCTCGACCGGTGTAACCGGCAGGTTGACACGCACGATGGGACTCCATTCACAAGAAAACCGGCGCCGCGCTCATCGGACACACCGGAACCGCTTCACATCGTGGGGCTCCAACGCTCCAGAGCACCTGAGCCCCTTGCAGCCTCGGGTCGAGCATAGAGCGAGAGCCGATAATGACTGGCCGGTCAAAGTGCGAATTCTACGAATACCATCACATAAATCAAGCAAATGTGATCCAAGGCAGCGTTGCATTACACCAAACTATACCGGTAAGTTCCTGATTCTAAATGGGAATTAATTGATGAAGAGATCAGCTCTGGGATTTGCCCTGCGCCGCTACCGTAAGCTGGCAGGCTTGACGCAGGCACAATTCGGCGAGCAGACCGGCTTCGACCCCAAGACCATCAGCCGCTTCGAGACCGGCACCTACACCCCCAGCATCGACGCCCTGCTAACCTTCGCCGACGTTCTGGGCATCAAGCCCAAGGTCTTCTTCTGCGAGCCTGACGATGAAGACGAGCAGCGAGCGTACCTGTTCGATGTGATTCACAAGGCCCCGCCCAAGGCGCTTGGCAAGCTGATTGCAGCAGTGGATCAGGCATTGGCCAAATCCTGAACTCTTTCGCCTCATCCGCGCGGGCGCCCCACCAGGCCCGCAACGCTATGTGCACCGAACTAGAGCCAGTGAGGCCACAATGCCCCATAACTGGTCAGACCGGTAAGGCCGAATTTCCTTGCAAAGTCGGATTTTTCGCGCTTTTATGACCCTGCACTGAACAAACCGGTAAGACCACAATAATTAAGTCCTGCGCTCTTTCGCCCTCGCGGCATCGAAGCAAGGACACCGATCAGAGACCCCTCCCATGCTCAAATGGTGCTCGCGTTCGATCTTTCTGCAAGTGGTGCTGGGCCTTGCCCTCGGCATTGCCTGCGGCCTCAGCTTCCCCGACCTGTCCCTGCAACTCAAACCCCTCGGCGACGGCTTCATCAAGCTGATCAAGATGCTCATCGGCATCATCGTGTTCTGCGTGGTGGTCAGTGGAATCTCTGGCGCCGGCGACCTGAAGAAAGTCGGGCGAATCGGCCTGAAGTCCGTCATCTATTTTGAGATCCTGACCACCATCGCCCTGGTCATCGGCCTGGTCTTCGCCTTCACCAGCGGCATCGGCAGCGGCGCCAACATTCACCTCGAGCAGCTGTCCAGCGCCGACGCCAGCAGCCTGGCCGAACGTGGCCAGCACATCCATGGCGCCACGGCGTTCTTCATGGACCTCATCCCGACGTCGGTGGTCGGTGCCTTCGCCGATAACAACATCCTCCAGGTGCTGCTGTTCTCGGTGCTGTTCGGCAGTGCCCTGAACCTGGTGGGCGACTCGGCGGCGGGTATCTCGCGGCTGATCAATGAGCTGAGCCATGTGGTGTTCCGCATCATGGGCATGATCGTGCGCCTGGCCCCCATCGGAGTGTTCGGCGCCATTGCCTTCACCACCAGCAAGTACGGCCTGGAATCCCTGCAGCACCTGGGCGGGCTGGTCGCCTTGTTCTACCTGACCTGCGCGGGCTTCGTGCTGATCATCCTCGGCACCGTGATGCGCCTGTCGGGCCTCAAGCTGCTGCCGTTCATCAAGTACCTGCGCGAAGAGCTGACCATCGTACTCGGCACCGCCTCCTCCGACGCCGTGCTGCCACAGATCATGCGTAAGCTCGAACACCTGGGCATCGGCAGTTCCACCGTCGGCCTGGTGATTCCGACGGGCTACTCGTTCAACCTCGACGGCTTTTCCATCTACCTGACCCTGGCCATCGTGTTCATTGCCAATGCTACCGGCACACCGCTGGCGATGACCGACCTGCTGACCATTCTGTTGGTGTCGCTGGTGACCTCCAAGGGAGCCCACGGCATCCCAGGTTCGGCGCTGGTCATCCTCGCTGCCACCCTGACCGCCGTACCGGCGATTCCAGTAGTGGGCTTGGTGTTGGTGCTGGCGGTGGACTGGTTCATGGGCATCGGCCGGGCGCTGACCAACCTGATCGGCAACTGCGTGGCTACCGTGGCCATCGCCCGATGGGAAAAGGACATCGACATGCAACGTGCGCAGAATGTGCTCGATGGCAAGCCGGGTTTCGCCCACACCCCACGCAAGCAGCCCAACGCCCATCAACAGGAATTTTGACCGAGTGTGGCCGGCAATGATGCCGGCCCCTCCAGGAGCGAACCGTGATCAGCTCATCGACCGTCGTCAACTCAGTGGTGGAAAAACTGCGCCAGGCGCTTGCACGGGGCCAGTGGCGCTCCGGCGACATGTTGCCTGGCCAACGCGAGCTGGCCGAGCAACTGGGCATCAGCCGCCCTAGCCTGCGCGAAGCCGTCACCGTGCTGGAAACCCTGGGCCTTGTGCGCGCCATGCCGGGCAAGGGGGTTCTGGTACTCGATGCCGAGGCGATGGTGACCGAGCCCGGTGCCGATACCACGGCACCGGCCAGCCTGGCCGACGTGCTGGAGCTGCGCTACACCCTCGAACCTTTCATCGTCGGCCTGGTGGCGCAATCGGCCAACAGCCAGGACATTGGCCAATTGCGCCTGACCCTGATGGACATGCGCGAAGCCCTCGAGGCCGATGACAGCGAAGCCGGTGTCAAAGCCTACATTGCCTTCCACGAAGCGCTGTTCGCCCTGACCACCAACCCGATCTTCCAAAGCGTGGTACAGCAGACCAGCAATGCCCTCAAGCAAAGTGCCGACATGCTACGCAATTCCCCCGAGCACCTGGCCGCCCGACTCAAGGAGAACGAAGCCGTGGTGCGGGCCATCCGTGATCGCAACAGCGCCCAGGCCAGCGCCCAGATGCGCCGGCACATCCTGGCCGAAGGCCAGCGCATGGGAATCGAGCTGAACATCCCGGACGAACATCACAGCCAATGACCCCAGGAGAGCGACCATGACCGCCTGCGCCCAAGCCGCCCCTCAGTTGCCTGCCCTGCTCGCCGCTGGCGAGACGCGCCTGTCGGCCGATCAGATCTACCCCCGGCTGTTCGACGCCATTCTCGAGCAGCGCCTGCCACCGGGCAGCCTGCTGCCCGAGCAAGCGCTGGGCAATGCCTTCGGCGTCAGCCGCACGGTGATTCGCCGGGTGCTGGGGCGCCTGTCGGATCAGCAAGTGGTGGTTCAGCGCCCAAGCCACACCGCCCACCTGGCCGCACCTGGCCCTGAGCAAGCACGCCAGGTGCTCAGCGCCCGACGCCTGGCGGAGACGACGTTGATCACCCTGGCCACCCAGCGCGCCAAGCCCTCGCACATTCGCCAATTGCGCTCGCTGGTGGAGCGCGAACGCCTGCACCACGAGCGTGGCGAGCGCTGTGCGGCGATTCGACTGGGGGGCGAGTTCCACCTTAAACTCGCGCAAGTGGCCGCCAACGCCCCCTTGGCGCGCTTTCTCAACGGCCTGGTACCGATGACCTCGCTGATCATCGCGCGCTACGAATCACCGTGCTGCGAACACTGCGCCTGGGAGGAACATGCCGCGATCATCGACGCCGTGGAAGCCGGCAACGAGGAAACAGCGCTGACCCTGATGCACCAGCACCTCGACCGTTTGGAAGACAAGCTCGAACTCGAGTGATCCACACCGCCTTTGCGCCATCGCCGCTGCTCGTCGCGGCGACGCGCCGTCGCGATGGGCTGCAAGGCAGGCACAGAATGCGCCCCCTATACTCGTTGAACCCCCTTCACTTATCAGGGAGGCGCTCGCATGACGCTGCGCATTCCCTCACTGCTGATCTGCCTGCTGGTGGCCCTCGGCGGCTGCGCCAGCAAGCCACCGCCGCCACCGCCGCCCGTGGCGCTCACGCCCGCCATCTGGCAACGCATCGACCAGGAACTGATCGAGGCTTCGGTAGGCGCCGCCGGTTCGGCCAATGACTATGCCCGGCGGTCGATGCGGGTATGGAAAGAGCAAGTGCAGCAGCGTACCGAGAGCGACTTCATCCCTTGGTTCACCGGCTATTGGACCCAGCAATGGCTGACCCTGAAGGTCGCCTGGTACAAGCTCGACAGTGGCGAAGGCCGGGAGCCTGCGGAAAAACGCCTGGCCCTGTACCTGCAGGAGCAGTATCACGAACGGGTGATCGAACCAGTGGCCGAACAGATCAACCCCGAAGGCATCCGTGATCGGGCTTGCGAGTTGTACGTGCAACTGCTCGGCCAGCAACTGCCAGCCATCATCGCCCGCTATCGTGCGCCGCCTGAGCAGTTCAGCCAGCGCCTCAATCGCATCCCGGCCATCGCCCTGGGCCCGCCCGAGGCACGCAATGCCAGCCTCTATCAGTTGCTGCGCGCCAAGCCACTGGAACAGCAGCCCGCCTGGCAGGCCCTGCGCCAGCACCTGCACCTGCAAGCAGCAAAAGGCCCTGGGCAAACCGATATTGGCTTGTCAACGGTTGCCGACCGCGCCAGCGAGAAGCTCGGGGCCACCCTGGCGCCACGCGGCATAGCCAGTGCCGTGGCCAGTGCCGTGGGCAAGGTGGCCGGGGCGATGATTTCGATCGTCTCGGCCGGCTACGGGATGATCACCCACGACCGCGAGCATCCGCAGATGGTCGAGCAGTTGCGGGTGATCCTGAACGTGGCGCTCAACCAGGAATGGCAGGCGCTGATGGAGAACCGCCAGAGTGGCGCCATGGCGGGGGTGTACTACTTGTCCGGCCAGGTCGAGGACAGCTTGCTGGCCAGCGCACCACAGCTGAGGGAGCAAGAAGTGCAGCAGCGCCAGGAGCCATTATTGATACGCCTGCCGCCCTGAGGCTGGCTGGGCGGCGTCAGGCCACGGCCATCGCCGAGGTCGGCAGGCCGAAGATCCGGTCGAACGCCCAGTTGTAGACGAAGGTGTAGCAAGGCACCAGAACGATGAACGCCAGGTCCACCAGGAACGCCTCGACCAGGCTCATGTCCAGCCACCAGGCAATCAGCGGTATCAGGTACACCACCAAGGTCAGCTGGAAACCCACGGCATGCGCCACCCGCCGCGCCACGCTGCGACCGCGCTTGGCCTGGCGGCTCTCCCAGTACTCGAACAGGCTGTTGTAGATCAGGTTCCAGAGCATGGCGATGGTGGTGATCATCACCGCCAGTGGCCCGGTGTGCGATGCCTGAGTGTCCGACAGGTAGGCCAGCCCCACGGTCGACATGCACAGGCCGATCAGTTCATAGAAGGTCACATAGACCAGTTTGCGTTTCAGTCCCTGCACCAGGGGTTACCTCAAATGACAAAAGCGATGGGCGCAAGGATGATTCATTTTTATTGACAGGCAAAGTCAACAGCTTTCAGATTGACTGACAGGAGGCTGCCCATGAACTTTTCCAGCGATAACATCCAGTTGTTCCTCGCCGTGCTCGACCATGGCTCGTTTTCTGCCGCTGCGCGCGCCTTGGGCAGGGTACCCTCGGCGGTGAGCATGGCCATCGGCAACCTCGAAGCCGAACTGGGCTATACCCTGTTCGAGCGCGGCCCGCGCGAAGTGCGGCCCAGCCCCCGTGCCTTGGCCCTCGAGCCCCACGCCCGGCTGATTGCCGAGCAGCTAGGCCTTCTGCAGGTGCATGCACTTGAGCTGTCCCAAGGGCTTGAAAGCAGCCTGTGCATCGCCGTGGTCCCGGACATCGACCACCGTCCCTTGCTGGCCGCCATCGCCCACCTGGGCGAGCGCTATCCGCTGCTGGACATCGCCCTGCTCAGCGCCCCTCAAGAGGATGCCCTGCAGCTGCTCGACAATGGGCGGG
The DNA here is from genome assembly GCF_000425785.1 of Pseudomonas taiwanensis DSM 21245. Lineage (GTDB taxonomy): Bacteria > Pseudomonadota > Gammaproteobacteria > Pseudomonadales > Pseudomonadaceae > Aquipseudomonas > Aquipseudomonas taiwanensis. The sequence continues at coordinate 88,253 of NZ_AUEC01000012.1, read as the reverse complement.
CGGACCTTTGCCTGGCCTTCGCCGGTCTGCACGTAGACCCCCAACGAGGATTCCAGCACATCGGCACAGAGACACTGGTGGCGACCCTGTCTCCCAACCATCGCGCCATGCTCGACGAGCGCATCCATTATCTTGAGGACCTGGTTGCCGTACGCCAGATCCTGGTGCGCAGCCGCGACCTGCCGCTGGCCGACCCGCGTGCCTCGATCGGTGCCACCCATTGGTACACCGACAGTTTCGACCTCGCCCTGCAGATGGTCGAAGCCGGCCATGGCTGGGGTGATCTGCCGCTCAGCCGGGTCGCCCCGCTGATCGAAGCCGGACGCCTGGTGCGCCTGAATTTTCGCAACACGCACAATGAGCTGCAGCTGCCGATCCATGCCTTCTGGCGCAAGCAACAGCCGCTGCGCCAGGCTGCTCGCATGCTGATCGAACACTTGGCCACACGCTGACCTGCCGTCCGTCGACAGAGGATCAATAAGTCACTGTTACTGTTTCAATTTTTTACCCAGCACGCCGATATGAAAGGTGAAAGGTCCGCACGCCCGCCACAAGCGCGCAGCGCCCTCCCATCACTGGCTCAAGGTCTCGAAACATGAACCTGAAATTCCGCCATAAGATCCTGCTCAGCGCCTGCGCCGTCGTGGTGCTGGCCTTCGCTCTGTTCACGCTTTACAACGATTACCTGCAACGCAACACCATTGCCCAAAACATCGAATCGTCCGTGCAACAGTCCGGTGCGCTGACTGCCAGCAGCGTGCAGAACTGGATGAGCGGGCGCATCCTGGTGCTGGAGAACCTGGCCCAGGACATCGCCGAGCAAGGCGCTGGCGACAACCTGGCCGGGCTGATCGAGCAACCGTCCTACACGAGCAATTTCCTCTTCACCTACCTGGGCCAGGCTACCGGCGCGTTCACCCAGCGTCCCAACGCACAGATGCCTGCCGGCTACGACCCACGCCAGCGCCCCTGGTACGGCGCGGCGGTCAGCGCCGGGCAAACCGTCCTCACCGCCCCCTACCAGGGCGCCGTAGGTGGCCTGATGGTCACCATCGCCACCCCGGTCAAGCGCAAGGGCAACGGCGAGCTGATGGGCGTGGTTGGCGGCGACCTGACCCTCGATACCCTGGTGCAGATCATCAACTCGGTCGACTTCGGCGGTATCGGTCATGCCTTCCTCGTCGACAGCGAAGGCCAGGTGATCGTCAGCCCGGACAAAGACCAGGCGATGAAGAACCTCAAAGACATCTATCCCGGCAGCGGCCTGCGGGTCACCACCGGTATGCAGGATGTCACGCTCAATGGTCAGCAAAGACTGATTTCCTTCGCCCCGGTCAGCGGCCTGCCCTCGGCGAAGTGGTACATCGGCCTGTCGATCGACAAGGACAAGGCCTATGCCGCGCTTGGCCAGTTCCGCACTTCGGCGGTCATCGCCATGATCATCGCGGTAGCGGCCATCGCCGGCCTGTTGGGCCTGCTGATCCCGGTGCTGATGCGCCCGCTGACCACCATGGGCCGCGCCATGCGTGACATCGCCGAGGGCGAAGGTGACCTGACCCGCCGCCTGACCGTGCAACACAAGGACGAATTCGGCGAATTGGCGACCTCGTTCAACCGCTTCGTCGAGCGTATCCACGCGTCCATGAGCGAAGTGTCTTCGGCAACTCGCCTGGTACACGATTTGTCGGAAAAGGTGGTCAACGCCTCCAACGCCTCGATCATCGGTTCTGAAGAACAAAGCATGCGCACCAACAGCGTTGCCGCCGCGATCAACCAGCTCGGTGCCGCCACCCAGGAAATCGCCCGCAACGCCGCCGATGCCTCGCAGCATGCCAGCGGTGCCAGCGAACAGGCCCATGGCGGTCGCGAAGTGGTCGAAGAAGCGATCAACGCCATGACCGCTCTGTCGCAACGGATCAGCGAATCCTGCGAGCAGATCGAAGCGCTCAACGCCAGTACCGACGACATCGGCAAGATCCTCGATGTGATCAAAGGCATCTCCCAGCAGACCAACCTGCTGGCACTCAACGCCGCCATCGAAGCCGCCCGCGCCGGTGAGGCCGGACGTGGGTTCGCGGTGGTGGCCGATGAAGTGCGTAACCTTGCGCACCGCACCCAGGAGTCGGCCGAAGAGATCCACCGCATGATCACCAGCCTGCAGGTCGGTTCCCGCGAGGCGGTCCACACCATGAACACCAGCCAGGTGTCCAGCGAGCAGACCGTGCAGGTGGCCAACCAGGCGGGCGAGCGGCTGGCCAGCGTGACCCAGCGTATCGGCGAGATCGACGGCATGAACCAATCCGTCGCCACCGCCACCGAGGAACAGACCGCCGTGGTCGAGAGCCTCAACCTGGACATCACCCAGATCAACGCACTGAACCAGCAAGGGGTGGAAAACCTCAATGAAACCCTGCGTCACTGCGATGCGCTGGCCCAGCAGGCCGGGCGGTTGAAGCAACTGGTGGGTAGCTTCCGAATCTGATTCGGCCCCATCGCTGGCAAGGCGGCTCCCCCTTCGACGAGGGTCCGGCTTGCCGGCGTTTGCTGCATCATCGGGATGCCGCTGCATCAGCGCAGTTATAACCTAATAACGAACAAGTCTATTTGGCTATAAAAAAATCTATATGCTGGGCAGCATCCGAAAACGGGCAAGCTGGGCAGTCGAGTAGCGTATGGATGTAGGTTCTTTTGGTTTCACCATTGCCGGACTGGTTGTAGGTTTCATCGTCGGCATGACCGGCGTCGGTGGCGGTTCGCTGATGACGCCCATTCTTCTTTGGTTCGGCATCAATCCGGCCACCGCCGTGGGTACCGACCTGCTGTACGCCGCCATCACCAAGGCCAGTGGTGTCTGGGTGCATGGCCGCAACAGGAACATCGACTGGAAGATCACCGGCCTGCTCAGCCTGGGCAGCGTGCCTGCCGCCGCGCTGACGCTGTGGTTTCTCAGCACCCTGCACACCGACACCTCGGCACTCAATGCGGTGATCAAACAAGGCCTGGCGGTGGTGCTGATCCTGACCGCGCTGGCGATCCTGTTCAAGTCGCGCCTGCAGGCTTTCGCCAATCGCCATGCCGGTGACCACTACCATCTGAGCGATCGCAGCCTGAATATCCTCACCGTGCTCACCGGCGTGGTGCTGGGCGTGATGGTCACGCTCACTTCCATCGGTGCAGGGGCCCTGGGCACGGTGGCGTTGTTCCTGCTCTACCCGTTCCTGGTTACCCGCCGTCTGGTGGGGACCGAGATCGCCCACGCCGTGCCGCTGACCCTGGTTGCCGGCCTAGGCCATGCGGGCATGGGCAACATGGACTGGTCGCTGCTGGGTTACCTGCTGCTCGGCTCGCTGCCAGGCATCTACCTGGGTAGCCACCTCACCGGGCGTATCTCCGACCGCGTGCTGCGGCCTTGCCTGGCCGGCATGCTGCTGTTGATCGGCTACAAGCTGGCGTTCTGAGCTGACGCGCCTGCGTCACGCCAGACGCAGGCGCCATTGCCCGGTGTAACTCAACGCCAGACGCGACAGCGGCAACACATCGATGCGTTGGTACGCTGTCAGCGGACACCCCAGTAGGTGAACGATCACTGCCCGGATCACCATAGGGTGCGTCACTGCCAACCAGTCCCCCTTCCCCTCGAACGCCTCCAGCCAACCGCCCACCCGCTGGCACACCTCGGCAAAGGATTCGCCCCCATGGGGTGCGCTGCGAGGGTCCTCCAGCCACTGCGCCAGCGCCTCGGGCTGCTCGGCCTGCAACTGCTTCAGCGTCATGCCCTGCCAGCGACCCAGGTCGCAATCGGCCAGGCCGACCTCGACCTGAGGCGCGCCCGACAACCAGGCCGCCGTTTCCCTGGTACGTGCCTCTGGTGCCGTCAACACGCGCACATCGGGCATAGGGGTCAATGGCCGATCGGCGTGGTCCAGAATGCCATCCTGCGCACGATGCAAACGCCCCGCTCGCTGAGCCGCGGTCTGGGCATGACAAATGAGTGTGAGGCGTACAGCTTTCACCGGGAATCTCTTGAGGGTCGAGTTGAGCAGACTGGTTTAGCACGTCTGTGGATGTTTTACCGCAACCGCCAGGGTGACGGAAGGCAGCGTCAGCGCGCCAGGGACTGGCTTGCAGCCTCGCGTCCGGCTCAAAAGCACAGCTGCAGCAGCCCCCAGACCGGCACCAGCGCAACCAACGCAACCGCCAGCCGTGGCCAGTATGGCAGCAGCATCAGCAGTGCCATCCCGGCCAGCGACATCGCACCGAACCAAGCCACCGGTCCCATGGCCCAACCCCAGGCCTGGGCACAGAGCCACAGGCTCGCCAGCAAGGCCAGCCAACCTGCGCTGCGCAGGGTCAGACGAAGCGACCGGGGGCAGGTGCGCTGCCAGACCTGCTTGTAGTGGCGCTCCAGGCCCTGGCACAGCCCGAGCATTCCAGCGTAGGCGCACAGCACGCCGCCTGTGACCAGCATGATCATGCTTGCATCTCCCTCAGGCGCCCTGCCCTTGCCTGCCTGGGCGCCGACGGCTTACGCTGCACCCGCCACGCCGCCGCCCCCAGAAGCCCGCCCAGCACCAGCGCCGTGACCACCACGCCAAGACGGATGGCATCGCCGACTCCCCCGAGCGAGGCCAAGCCTGCGCACAGCAGCGCGGCCAGGCCAAGTTGCTCGACCCAAGCGCGCTTGGCCGGGCGCACACCCGCATGCAGCAGCGCCAGCAACCACACGCCAAAGAACGCCCGTACTTCCCACTGCTCCCGCAGTGCCAGTTCGACTGGCAGCAAGCGGCTGGCCCACAGCAAGCCGATGCAGGCCAGCAGCAGGCCGGTGATGAAGCCGATGTTGCACACCTCGGCAACCCGGTACCCACCAAGCCCGCGTGCTTCGGCACCGCTGTTGGCGTATTGGCGCCCGCGCTTGACGCAGAACAGCACCAGGCCGCTGGCGATCATCGCGCAGCTGACCAGCCCGCAGGCGAAGTACAGCCAGCGCATCGGGTAGCCCCCGAATTGAGCGAAATGCAGGCCGACCATCACCCGCTGGGTCAACGGCGCAGGGCGCAGCTCAGGCACATCGCTGAGCAGCTTGCCGCTGACGCCATCGAACACCATCGCCTGGCCCTTGCTGAGGGCGATGCGGTTGCCCAGCTCCGGGCGGATCTCGATACGTGCGCCGGCCGTGTTGGGGTTACGGATGCTCAAGCCAGCAATCGGGCCGAGCTGGGCCTCGGCCTGGGCCAGCAAGGGTGCGATGTCCACCAGCTCGCCGGGTTGCCTGGTCAACCCACGGGGTTGTTCGAGCCGCGCATTGCCCTGGGCCTGGAAGTAAGCGCGGTGGTTGCCATCGAACAGCGCATCGACGCCCGCGGGAATGTAGATCAGCATGAAGATCACCAGCCCGGTGTAGGTGATCATCAGGTGAAACGGCAGCAACAGCACTGCACTGGCGTTGTGAAAATCCAGCCAGGAGCGCTGGCCTTTGTTCGGTCTGAAGGTGAAGAACTCCTTGAAGATTTTCTTGTGAATGACGATGCCGGTCACCAGCGCGGCGAGCATCACCAGGGCCAGGGCTCCGACCACGAAGATGCCCCAATTGCGCGGCAGGTCGAGGGTGAAGTGGAAACGGAAGAAAAAGTTGCCGCCGACGCTGTCACGGACCTCGATGACTTCGCCGGTTGCCGGGTCCAGTTGCACCCCACCGCCATGGCGGCGCTCCCCCGTGGACACCCGCAGCCCCGGCGCCCGCTCGGTGGGCAAGCTGATACCCCAGTGGCTCGCTGTCGGCTCATGCGCCTGCAAAAAGGCCACCGCTTGTCGGGCAGCATCGGCCTGGGAAACGCTACGGGTCGGGATCTCAGGCTTCATCCAGTGATCGAGTTCCTCGTCGAACACCGCCAACGTGCCGGTGACGAAAATGGCGAACAGCAACCAACCGAAGATCAGCCCGGCCCAGGTGTGCAGCCAGGCCATGGATTGAGTGAACGTGTTTTTCATGCCAGCCACTCCAGTGTCTGGGGCCAGAACCCGATGAGCGCCAGCGGCGCTGCCAGGACGAGCGGCGCCCAGGCGCGCAAGGCGTCACGGCTGGCGAAGGCCCAGAGGATGGCGCCGGTGTAGAGGACGAATGCCAGCAGGGTCGAGACGATCACCGCGTCGGCGGGCGATAGCGGCAGCAGACGGGCAAGGCAAGCGGTGGCCGAGTAACTGAAGGCGTAGCCGCCGAGTAACGCGGCGCAGCTGCGGGAGAGGATCTGCAGCCAGGCGGGGACTCTGATCATCGAGTGGTCCTTGGTGTTTTTCCTAGGGGGCTGCGTGCAGCCCGATCGCTGCGGTTCGTCACCACCACAAGCCGACTCCCACAAGGGTCGTGTGGGGCCGGCTTGCTAGCGATGATCAGAACGAGATGTTCAACGAAGCGAATAACGCGCGCCCTGGCTGGTTGTAGGTGTTGGCGCCCGAGCTGCTGGCATTGCCGCCGCGCAGGATCTGCTTGTCGAACACGTTGTTCACCCCTACCCGCACGTTGTAGTTGGCGTTGAACGTGTACCCGGCACTGACATCCACCAACCCGTAGGCTTCGACATCCTGCTGCGCCTGTTCGTCGTAGTCTTCCTGGGTGCGGAAGTTGTAGGTCGGCGATTTCTGCTTGCCGTAGTAAGTGCCGGCGACCTGGAACGACAGCTTGTCGGTGGCACGCCAGTCCAGCGTGGTGTTGACCGTGTACTCGGGGATCACCGACAGCGGCTCGCCGGTTTCGCGGTTGTCGTTGTCGAGCATCCAGGTCAGGTTGGTGTTCCAGTCCACCGTCGGGCTCAGCTCGACGAACAGGTTGCCCTCGATACCCTCGACCCGCGCCTTGCCGGCGTTTTCCCATTGGGTCACACGACGGCCACTGTTGATGGTGTAGAGCACATCGGTATCGCCGATGATCTTGTTCTTGTAGTCGTTGCGAAAGTAGGTCGCGCTGGTGCGCCAGGTGCCACGGTCGTACAGCAGGCCGACTTCCTTGTTGACGCTGATTTCCGGCTTCAGGTCGGCGTTGCCTTGCAGGTAGCAGCCACCGGCGTTGGTCTGCTGCACGCTGCAGCCGTTGCCACGGCTGTAGAGCAGGTAATTAGGGTTGGACTGGTACAGGTTCGGCGTCTTGTAGGCGCGGGCAATCCCCCCTTTGAGCGACAACGACTCAGTCAACTTGTGCGCCACATTCAGGCTCGGGCTGAAGTTGTCGCCAAAGGTCTCGTGATGGTCGAAACGCAGGCCAGGGGTGACGGTGGTGTCACCGATAACGATGTTGTCCTCGACGAACAGCGCATAGCTCTTGGCGGTCATCTTCGAGTCGCTGCGGTCGAAACCGCTGATGACGTTGTTGCCCGCGCCACTGGGGTCGAAGCTCTGCGGGCGGAACGAGCCCTGGTCGTTGAGCGACTCGTAGAGGTACTCACCGCCCAGGGTCAGCACGTGCTCGGTGCTGCCCGTGGCGAACGGCAGGTTCACTTCGCTGCTCAGGCGGGTGTTGCGCAGGCGCGACATAGCCGCCCCGGTGTCGTTGATCGCCCCTTCAGGCCCACCGGCCAGGCCTTCGTTAAGACGCCAGTTGCGCACGTACTCGTAGGCCAGGGAGGTCTTGCTGGTGCCCCAGGTGAAATCACCCAGGTGGGTCAGGTCGTAGGTGCTCCGTTGCATGACATTGGTCTCGTGGCCATACAGGCTGGAGATCAGCTCGACATTGCTGCCACCGTTGCTGTTCATGGTATCGCCAGCGTAGATGTTGCCCTGGCGGCTGTAACCTGCGCTGGCTTCGAGGCGATGCTCATCATTGAGTTTCCAGCTCAGCAGACCATTGATGTCTTTGTTGCGCACCCCTTCACGGCCAGCGACCAAAGCGCTGTTGGCATGGCTGGCGTTGATGTCCAGGTCGTCGGCATCGGTCTTGGCCAGGCCTCCGTACAACCGCCCCCCCAGGTTTTCGGTCAGCCCGCCGCTGAGGTTGAAGTTGGTCCGTTGGCTAGCCCCTTCGGCGCTGTCCTGGGGCAGTTGGGTGTACAGGTTGACGTTGCCTTTGAACGCTTCGGTGGGGCGTTTGGTGATGATATTGACCACCCCGCCCATGGCGCCGGAGCCGTAGCGCGCTGCAGCCGGACCGCGAAGAATCTCGATGCGCTCGACAGCCTCGGCCGGCACCCAGTTGGTTTCGCCACGGGTGTCGCGGTCGCCGTTCCAGCCATAACGCACCGCATTGCGTGCACTGGAGGGCTTGCCATCGATGAGGATCAGGGTGTTTTCCGGCCCCATGCCCCGCAGGTCGATCTGGCGGTTGTTGCCCCGCGCGCCACTGGCACTGTTGCCGGTGAGGTTGACCCCCGGCTCGCGGCGAATGATGTCGGACAGGTCATTGGCTGGTGGGTGACGCTGGATATCTTCAGCAGTGATGATCGACGAACCCAGCGCCTGGCGTGCCTCACGCTCGGCGGTCACCAAGGTGTCCTGGATCACCAGCGCAGGGTCGGCCATCGGAACCTCCACCACCTCACCGGTGTGTTGCTGTTCGGCCTCGGCCGCAGTCGCCACCATGGCCGGCGACGCCAGCGCGACAAACGCCAGGGCCAGGCTGTTGGGTGAGGTTCTGGATTGCATCGACACTTCTCCTGCGGTCATGGGCAAAGGCACGGCCCGGCCTGCGCGCCGACGGGCCCCTCGCCCTTCGGCCCGGCAAGCATTGTGTGGGGCCAACAGGGATGGTGAATATAATGATTCTCAAATGCGTTTAAATCTTATTTACGAAATTTACATATTTGTGACGGAACTTCGCCAAGCGGGGGTTCGGTATGTTCGCTTCAGGAGTGGGAGCACGGTCGCCGCGTCGCCCCCAGACGTTTTTCGGGCACTGTCGCAGCGCCGGCAAAGCGGGTCGGCTGGCATGAACAACCCGGCACACCAGCAATGTTGCAACCTGCCCAATGACTCCTACAGTTTCGAAGGTAGGAAGCCGAGGCCAACCATGCGCGCCGCCGAAAAATCCGAACGCTCAGGACCCACCCGGGTACTGCCGAAAATTCCCCGCAGTGTCTGGGCGCTGGGCTTCGTATCGATGTTCATGGACATTTCCTCGGAGATGATCCACGCCCTTTTGCCGCTGTACATGGTGACCGTGCTTGGTACCTCGGTCGTTGCGGTGGGTTTCATCGAGGGTATCGCCGAGGCCACCGCATCGATCACCAAGGTGTTCTCCGGTGCCTTGAGCGACCGGCTGGGCAAACGCAAGCTGCTCACGGTGCTGGGCTATGCCCTCGCGGCCCTGACCAAACCAGTATTCCCGCTGGCGACCGGCCTTGAGTGGCTGACCGGTGCGCGCTTTGTCGACCGCATCGGCAAGGGTATTCGCGGGGCGCCCAGGGACGCGCTGGTGGCGGATGTGACCCCTCCAGAGCTTCGCGGTGCAGCATTCGGCTTGCGTCAGGCGCTGGATACGGTCGGCGCCTTGCTCGGGCCACTGCTGGCGATCGGGGTGATGTGGCTGACTTCCAGTCACTTCCAGACGGTGTTCTGGGTGGCGGTGGTGCCTGCGTTCCTGGCAGTGTTCATCCTCATAGCCTTCGTCCGCGAGCCGGACACCCTGCCCAAGACGCGTCCCGTACGCTCACCGCTTGCCCTGCGCCAGTTGGTGCGGCTAGGGTCTGCTTACTGGCGGCTGATCATCCTGGCCACGCTGTTCACCCTGGCCCGCTTCAGCGAAGCCTTCCTGTTGCTGCGCGCTCAGGACATGGGCCTGGCCGCGCAGTGGGCACCGGCGGTGCTGGTGCTCCTGGCCCTGGCCTATTCGATCTCGGCCTACCCTGCAGGTACGCTGTCCGACCGGCGCGGCCGCCGCGTGGTGCTGATGCTGGGGCTGGCATTGCTGCTGATCGCCGACCTGCTGCTGGCGCTGTGTCCGGGCTGGATCGGGCTGGCACTCGGCGTGGTGGCCTGGGGGCTGCACCTGGGCTTCACGCAGGGCATATTCAGTGCGTTGATCGCTGACAGTGCCCCGGCCAGACTGCGTGGGACGGCCTTTGGCCTGTTCCACCTGCTCACCGGCGCGGCGCTGCTGGGTGCCAGCGTGGTCGCTGGCCTGTTATGGGACGGCGCAGGTTTTCGGGCCACATTCCTGGTCGGCGCCGCATTCGCCGGCGCCACGCTGGTCGGCTTGGCCCTGTTGCCCCACTTCAGCAGCCAGGTGCACTCACAGTGAAAACGCTGCATAGATCATCAACGCTTCACTGTCGGCGAGGTAACGTGCCACAGACCCCGGAGCCTTCCAGCTTCGCTCCACCCGCCTCAGGGAGTAACGCCCATGTGTGAGTGCTTCGCCCAATACCAGGGCCCTGCCGACTACCTGCGAGTGCTGGGCGCCGAACAGCCTGTGCTCGACAGCGCCAGCAACGAGCCCCCTGGCCACCCCACCATCGAGCCGGGCACTCGCATGCTGATCCTGCACGACAGCGACACCGGCCTGCGCTTGACGCCACGTCCGTGGGGGTGGACACCGCTGTGGGCGGGCAAGCGCCAGCCTGCGTCGATCAGCGCGCCACTGCAGATCATCAGCGCCTGCCTGCCCTTCCATGCCTTGTGGCCACAGACCCGAGCGCTGGTGATGGCGGACGGATGGTACGCCTGGTCGGACGATGCACAGGCACCTAACGGGCGACGGTGCCACTTCGTTCGCCTGAAAAGCGGGGCTCCGATCTTCGTCGCCGCGCTGACGCAGATTCGTATAGGGCTGGCGCCAGAAGAGGACGATGGTTTCGTGATCCTGACGCAGGACCATGATCCACGAGCCGGCACCGCCCTGCCCCTGGTGCTGGCGCCGGAACACGCGCGGTCGTGGCTCGATTCGCAGCTGCCGGCGGAGCAGGTGCAGTACCTGGCGCCAGACCAGTTCGAGTGGTCCGCCGTAACCGACCCAGCGCAAGTGCGGCGCTGAACTACAGGCAGGCGCCTCCCACAGGTGCACGCCCTAGCCGACGGGTAGCAACTCCTGTTCGATCAACGACCAACCGCCATGGCCATCCACTTCCAGGCGGTGGGAGTGGAAGCTGGCCAAGGTACTGCGGTGGCCGACACTGACCAGCAAGGTGTCAGGCATCTCATTGCGCAACAATGAATACAGCGCATGCTCCAGCCCCTCGTCCATGGCTGAAGTGGACTCGTCGAGAAACACCACTTGGGGCCGGTTGAACAGCACCCGGGCGAACGCCAGGCGCTGCTGCTCGCCAACCGAGAGTATGTGCGACCAGTCGCAACTGACGTCCAGCCGCTCGGCCAGGTGGGGCAGGTTGACTTGACGCAACGCCTGCTGCATGCGCGCATCGTCCGCCGCACCGCTGCTCGCCGGGTAGGCGATGGCGGTTCGCAGGTCGCCCAGTGGCAGGTATGGGCGCTGCGAAAGGAACAGCGCCTGATTGCCCAGGGGTCTGCGGACCAAGCCTTCGGCATAGGGCCATAGCCCTGCCAGCGCGCGCAGCAAGGTGGTCTTGCCGCTGCCGGACGGCCCCTTGATCAACAGCGCCTGGCCGGCCTGAAGGTTCAGATTCAAGTCGGCGATCAAGGGGTGGCCGTCGGGGCGCAGCACTTGCAGCCGGCTGATGTCCAGCGCGTGTGCCTGGTCCTGCGTGGTGACCTGCGGCAGTTCGCTGGCCTGCTGGTTGGCATCGAGAAAACCGGTCAGACGGTCGAGGGTGGCGCGGTACTGAGCGAAGGTATCGTAGGACTCGCGGAAGAACGACAGCGAATCCTGCACCTGGCCAAAGGCCTGGGAGGTCTGCATCACATCGCCAAGCTTGATTGCACCGCTGAAGAACCGCGGCGCCTGCAGGATGAACGGAAACACCACGGCCACCTGACTGATACCCAGGTTGAAGCCGCTGAACTTCAAGGTTCGGAACACCAACGCCCAGACGTTGCCGATCAGCGCGGTGAAGCGGCCGAGCAACGTGCCTCGCTCCACCTGAGCGCCCTGGTAGAACGCGATGTTCTCCGCGTTTTCGCGCAGACGCATCAATGCATAACGGAAGTTGGCCGTGAGTTTTTCGTTGAGGAAGTTGAGGCGAATCAGCGGACGCCCGAGGCGAAAGGCGATCCAGGTGGCGACGATCACATACACGTAGACGGCGAATACCATCGCCCGCGGGATTTCGTACCCAGCCACCGACAGCGGCGCCGACAGCCCCCAGAGAATGCCCGTGAAGGCGACCAGCGAAACCAGCGCGCTGACCGCACCCAATGCCAGAGACACCGAATTGGTCACGAAGGCGTTGACGTCCAACTCGATACGCTGGTCGGGGTTGTCCACCGGCTCGGCGAGGAACTGCCCACGGTAGTAGGCGTCGCCATGCATCCAATCACCGGTCAGGCGCTCGGTCAGCCAGACTCGCCAATGGATGTTGAAAGCCTGAGTCACATAATAAGTGAACAGCGAGCGCAGCACATGGATGGTGGCCAGCACCGCGAATACCCCGAGCAAGTACCAGAACGCTGTCTGGTTCAGGGCCTGCAACGCGCTGTAGAAGCCGTTGTACCAGAACGAGAAGAGCACGTTCAGGCGCACCGCGAACAAGGTCAGCACCAGCAGCAGCGCGAACCCAAGCAGAGGCCGCCAGCTGCGCCGGAAACTAAAGTAAGGGCCGGCCAACTGCCAGAACTGGCTGCCCCAACGGGTATAGCGCACTGCCAGCGCGGCCGCAGCGGTGAAACAGGCAAGGGTGATGAACGAGGCGATTGCAAGCCAGCTCAGGCTCTCCTGCAAGGCCTGGTGCCAGTTCATGTCCATGGTGCAATTCCGTAACGAGTGCATGGGGTTGTTTTCGCGAGCGTAGCATTACCCCAGGACTCGACAGAAAAACATTACGGACATTTCATCTTCGCACCACCCCCACCCCGGCACACCCTCTGTAGTAGCCGGGTTGCCGGCGACAGGACCAGCACTCCCTCCCCTAGGCCAGAGCCTCCCGCACTTTCGGGTCCAAGCCCTCTCCCCCATGGGCTTGGTTCCACTCGCTCAGTTGCCGACGCATGGCCGGTGTCCAGAAGCTTTTCAGATGCTGCCTCACGCCCTGTACCGCCAGGGCGTGATCCGGTTCGCTGTCGAAGTAATGGGCAATCTGGTTGGCCATCTTCACCAGGTTTTCACTACTCATCGACGTACCTCGGCTTTCTCCGGTTGTTCCGCGGCGCGGCGCTCCTTGAGCAGACGACGCTGCTCCTCGCTGAAGTCCTGGTAGCGTTTCTGCCATTGCGACGGCTGGAACACCTTCACCACCTCCACCGCCGTAACCTTGTATTCCGGGCAGTTGGTGGCCCAGTCGGAGTTGTCGGTGGTGATCACGTTGGCGCCAGACTCGGGGAAGTGGAAGGTGGTGTAGACCACCCCGGGCGCTACCCGTGTGCTGACCTTGGCACGCAGCACCGTCTGCCCCGCACGACTGCCAATGCCAACCCAGTCACCCTCGACGATGCCCCGGCTCTCGGCATCGGTAGGGTGAATTTCCAAACGGTCGGCATCATGCCAGGCGACGTTGGCGGTGCGCCGGGTCTGGGCGCCAACGTTGTACTGGCTGAGGATGCGGCCGGTGGTCAACAGCAGCGGATAGCGGTTGTTGACCTTCTCGTCGGTAGGCACGTACCCAGTGAGCATGAAGCGCCCCTTGCCCCGCACGAACTGGTCGATGTGCATGGTCGGCGTGCCGTCGGGCGCTGCCTCGTTGCACGGCCACTGCAGGCTGCCGTGGCGGTCGAGCTCGGTGTAGCTGACGCGGTGGAAGGTCGGCGTGAGGCGGGCGATCTCGTCCATGATCTCGGACGGGTGGCGGTAGTTCATCGGGTAGCCCAGGGCATTGGCCAGGGCCACGGTAGCCTCCCAGTCGGCTTTGCCGGCCAGCGGCTCCATCACCTTGCGCACCCGCGAGATACGCCGCTCGGCATTGGTGAAGGTACCGTCCTTCTCGAGGAACGAACTGCCCGGCAGGAACACATGGGCGAACTTGGCCGTCTCGTTGAGGAAGATGTCCTGCACCACCACGCACTCCATGGCAAGCAGCGCTGCGGTGACGTGCTGAGTGTTTGGGTCGCTTTGGGCAATGTCCTCGCCCTGGCAGTACAGCGCCTTGAAGCTGCCGTCGAGCGCGGCCTCGAACATGTTGGGAATGCGCAGCCCGGGGTCGGGTTGCAAGGTCACGCCCCAGGCTTGCTCGAATTCGGCACGTACGGTTTCGTTGGAAATGTGCCGGTAACCGGGCAACTCGTGGGGGAACGAACCCATGTCGCACGAGCCCTGCACATTGTTCTGCCCGCGCAATGGGTTCACCCCGACCCCTTCCCGGCCAATGTTGCCGGTGGCCATGGCCAGGTTGGCGATGCCCATTACCGCCGTACTGCCTTGGCTGTGCTCGGTAACGCCAAGCCCGTAGTAGATCGCCGCGTTGCCACCGGTTGCATACAGGCGCGCCGCGGCACGGATCTGCTCGGCGGGTACACCGCACACAGGGCCAAGTACCTCGGGGGCGTTCTCCGGCTGACTGACGAAATCGCGCCAGTGGGCGAAGTCCACGGTCTCGCAGCGGGCGTCGATGAAGCGCTGCGCCAGCAGCCCTTCCGTGACGATCACATGAGCCAAGGCATTGAGCATGGCCACGTTGGTGCCGGGCCGCAGTTGCAGGTGCAGGTCGGCGCGGGCATGGGGCGAGTCGACCAGGTCGATGCGCCTAGGGTCGATGACGATCAGACGCGCGCCCTGGCGCAGGCGCCGTTTGAGCTGCGAGCCGAACACCGGATGGGCGTCGGTGGGGTTGGCGCCGATCACCAGCACCACATCGGCCTGCATCACCGAGTCGAAGCTCTGGGTGCCTGCCGACTCCCCCAGGGTTTGCTTGAGGCCATAGCCAGTCGGTGAGTGGCAGACCCGGGCACAGGTGTCGACGTTGTTGTTGCCGAACGCGGTGCGCACCAGTTTCTGTACCAGGTAGGCTTCCTCGTTGGTGCAGCGGCTGGAGGTGATACCGCCAATCGAGTCGCGCCCGTATTTGAGCTGGATGCGCCGGAACTCACTGGCCGCATAGGTCACCGCCTCGTCCCAGCTGACTTCCTGCCAAGGGTCTTCCAGGCGCTTGCGGATCATCGGTTTGGTGATGCGGTCGGGGTGGGTCGCATAACCCCAGGCGAACCGGCCCTTGACGCAGGCATGGCCGTGGTTGGCGCCGCCATTCTTGTCCGGGACCATGCGTACCAACTGGTCGCCTTTCATTTCGGCGCGGAACGAACAGCCCACGCCGCAGTAGGCACACGTGGTGATGACCGCTCGCTCGGGCTGGCCAAGCTCGATCACGCTTTTCTCGCTGAGGGTGGCGGTCGGGCAGGCTTGCACGCAGGCACCGCAGGATACGCACTCGGAGCTGAGGAAGTTGTCGCCACCGGCTGGCGCGACCCGCGAGTCGAAACCGCGTCCGGTGATGGTCAGGGCGAAGGTCCCCTGGATATCCTCGCAGGCGCGCACACAGCGGCTGCAGACGATGCACTTGCTGGGCTCGTAATCGAAATACGGGTTGGACTGGTCTTTCTGTTCCGCCAGGTGGTTGGCGCCATCATAGCCGTAGCGCACCTCGCGCAGGCCAACCTGTCCGGCGACGGTCTGCAGTTCGCAATTGCCGTTGGCCGAGCAGGTCAGGCAGTCCAGCGGGTGGTCGGAGATGTACAGCTCCATCACGTTGCGGCGCAGGCCGGCCAGGCGCGGGGTCTGGGTGCGCACCACCATGCCTTCGCTGACCGGCGTGGTGCACGAAGCCGGGTAGCCGCGCATGCCTTCGATTTCCACCATGCACAGCCGGCACGAGCCAAAGGCTTCCAGGCTGTCGGTGGCGCAAAGTTTGGGGATGCTGGTGCCCAGCAACGCGGCGGCACGCATGACGGACGTGCCCGAAGGAACGCTGATCGCGCGCCCGTCGATGGTCAGGCTGACCTGCACGTCGCTTTCGCGCGCTGGGGTTCCGAGGTCGGTCTGGGGGTCGAAGAAATTGATCATTGGGCGGCCTCCGTGGTGGTCAACCCGAAGTCGGCGGGGAAGTATTTGAGTGCACTGGCCACCGGGTAGGAGGTCATCCCGCCCATGGCGCACAGCGAGCCGTACTGCATCGTGTCGCACAGGTCACGCAGCAACAGGGCCTGGTCGTGGCGTTCGGTGAGGTCACGGGTGGCGATCAGCCGGTCCACCACCTCCATGCCACGGGTAGAGCCGATTCGGCACGGGGTGCATTTGCCGCAGGACTCCTCGGCACAGAACTGCAAGGCGAAGCGCGCCATGCTGGCCATGTTCAGGGTGTCGTCGGCCACCACCACGCCGCCGTGGCCGAGCATCGCGCCCATGGCGGCGAACGCTTCGTAATCCAGCGGGGTGTCGAAGTGGCTGGGAGGCACCCAGGCGCCGAGTGGCCCCCCCACCTGCGCGGCCTTCAACGGCCGGCCGCTGGCGGTGCCGCCGCCATAGCCGTCCACCAGGTCCCGCAGGGTCAAACCGAAGGCGCGTTCCACCAGGCCGCCGTAGCGGACATTGCCCGCCAGCTGGAACGGCATGGTGCCCAGCGAGCGCCCCATGCCGAAGTCGCGATAGAACGCCGCGCCCTTGGCCAGGATCGTCGGCACCGAGGCCAGGGTGAGCACGTTGTGCACCAGGGTCGGCAGGCCGAACAAGCCTTGCAGGGCAGGCAGCGGTGGCTTGGCACGGACGATTCCGCGCTTGCCCTCGATGGACTCCAGCAACGCGGTTTCCTCGCCGCAGATATAAGCACCCGCCCCTACTCGCACCTCCAGGTCGAAGGCCTGGCCGCTGCCGACTATGTCGTCGCCCAGATAACCCGCGTCACGGGCGATGAGCAGTGCCTGGTCGAGCACGCGGATCGCATCCGGGTACTCCGAGCGCACATAGATGTACCCCTTGCTTGCGCCCACCGCGAGACCGGCAATGGCCATGCCTTCGATCAGCAGGAACGGATCGCCCTCCATCAGCATGCGGTCGGCGAAGGTGCCGGAGTCGCCTTCGTCGGCATTGCACACCACGTACTTCTGTCCAGCGCCGGCTTCACGCACGGTGCGCCACTTGATGCCCGCCGGGAAGGCTGCGCCACCACGGCCGCGCAGGCCGGATTCGAGCACCTGGGCGACCACATCGGCACCGCCGATCGTCACGGCGCTGCGCAAGCCTTCGAAGCCGCCATGGGCGCGGTAGTCCTCCAGCGACAAGGGCCGGGTGATGCCGGCGCGGGCGAACAGCAGGCGCTGCTGGCTTTTCAGATACGGAATGTCTTCAACGGCACCCAAGGCCAGCGAATGGCCACCCGGCTCGCCCACCAGCGCATCGAGCAAGGCTGGCGCGTCCTCCGGGGTAACCGGCCCGAAGCCTTGACGCCCCCGGCCGAAGTCGCACTCCACCAAGGGTTCGAGCCAGTAGAGACCACGTGAGCTGGTGCGCTGGATCTGCAGCGGCAATTGCCGACGCTCGGCCTCGCGCAACAGGGCATCGGCGACCTGATCGGCACCGACGGCACGGGCCACGGAGTCGCAGGGGATGAACAGCTTCAGCATGCTGCGTCCTCCAGGCAACCCTTGACCAAGGCCCGCAACCGCTCAGGGGTGAGCCTTGCGTGCAGTTGACCGTCCAGCTCCAGGGCTGGCGAACAGGCACAGGCTCCCAGGCAATACACAGGTCGCAAACCGATAGCCCCATCGGCGCTGGTGCCATGATCGTCCAGCGCCAGCTGCTCGCGCAGTTGCGCGGCCAGGGCTTCGGCTCCACGGCTCTGACACGACTCGGCGCGGCACAGGCGTAGGGTGTGCCGGGCTGGCGGCGCGGTGCGGAAATCGTGATAGAAGCTGATGACCCCACGCACCTCGGCCAGGCTGAGGTTGAGGGCATGGGCAATCTCGGGGACGGCGGCATCGGGTACGTAGCCGATGCTGTCCTGGATGGCATGGAGAATCGGTAACAGCGCGCCAGGGTTTTCCTTTTCGCGCGCCAGAATGCTGTGGATCAACGGCAGGTCAAGCAGTTCATCAGGCATACAGCGGACCTCTGCATCACGGGCCCGCCTTTTGTTGTAGTGGCAAGTGCCCGGCGTGTTCTGCTGCGGCGTACCGACCACGTCACGGTTGCGTGGTTGTCGGCAGCCTCCTTGCCCAAGGCCGTGCGTCTGCGCGCACTGGACTCCGGGGCATCCAACAAGCATGGCACTTGTAGGGCCAAGAAGGTGCGTGGGAGCGACCAGGCGCATCCTGAAACCGACGTGAAGGGTTGGCAGCTGCGTGCGCTTGTCGCAGTGGCCATACACGCCCACCGGGATGCCCATCGCTCAACGATAAACCCCGGCGCAAGTTATTGCGTCAGCACCACAACCGTGCCAGGGTCGCGAAGCGCCTTGTCCGCCTCGGTGGGCTGTCTTCAGTGCGCGATTCAGTCGGCGAAGCTAGCGCTTCCTGCAGACGCGGGCGCAGGTGACAGCCTCATCAAGATCAGTTCGCAGGCCGGTGTCGCTGGTACATCGAGAGTGGTCGCTTCTGCGCCCAATCAATCCTTACCGGTCGGTATAGTCGAATCACCGCCCCATATGCGAAGGCCAACCGCCATGGAAGAAACTCGCCAGCGACTTATCCACGCCGCCCTGGAGCTATTTCTGAGCCAAGGACTACATGTCACCGGCGTAGCGGCCATCGCTGCGCGGGCCGGTGTCACCAAGATGACGCTTTACGGCCACTTTCCATCCAAGGATTCGCTGATCGTTGCATGCCTGGAGGAGCGTGATCGCATCTGGCGAGCGAGAGTCGAGCAACTGCGCAACGACTTGCCCGATCCCCTGGAGGCGCTTCTGGCGTTCTTCGATCTCTATCAGGGCTACGTCGAGCGCGACAGTCATCGCGGCTGCCTGTTCGTCAACAGTGCTGCCGAGTTTTCCTCATTCAGTCACCCGGTATTCCTTGCTGCGGAGCGGCACAAAGCGGGGGTGCGCGAGCAATTGGTTTCGCTGGCCAGGCTGGCGAAGTTCAACGCCCCACAGCAAATCGCCGATAGCCTGTTTCTGCTGCTGGAGGGCAGCTTTGTGAGTGCCGCGCACGGCAATTGCGCGGCGGTTTTCAATACGGCACGACAAATGGCCAGACAATGGCTGCATTGCCAACCTCACACAGAGCAGTGCACATGAAAGTTGGATTGATCGCGGCCATCGCAGCCACTTTTTCCTGGTCGTTGCTCTATTTGTTGCCGAGCCTGATCGGGGAGTACAGCACCTTTGACCTAGCGGTGGTGAGTTACGCGTTTGCCGGCCTGGGGGCGCTCATTGTGCTGGTTCGGTTCCGTCGACAAGTGACGACGCTGACACTTGGCGATTGGCTGACGGTCGGCCTGCTCGGCTTTCTGGGCTACATCGGCTATTTCTTCCTGATCACCAGTGCCGTTATCGCAGCTGGGCCGGTGATTCCACCGGTGATGCTAGGTTGCGTGCCCATCGTCCTGGCCATCGCCGGAAACCTGCACAGCCAAGTGATTCCTTGGCGTAGCATCGCCGCCCCACTGCTGCTGGGCGCGTTGGGTATCATCATGGTCAATGCCAGCAGTTTCGAGCGCGCCAATGGGCAAGCCTCGCAGCCCGCTGTCATGGTGCTGGCGGGCATCTTGCTTTCCCTGCTGGCGATTGGATTCTGGACTGCCTTCGGCTTGCTGAACGAGCGCGCGCTCCGGACAAGACCGGGCATGGATCCGCTGTTCTGGTCGGCACTGCTTATCCTGACGTGCAGCATCGAAATGGTCGCATTCCTACCCGTGGGGCTCTACCTGAAACTGTCCAGTTTCGTAAGCCACGGCGGCGCTCTCGACGGAACCTCGGCGGTGCTTCTCTGCGGACTGGTACAGGGGTTGGCAGCAACCCTCG
Organism: Pseudomonas taiwanensis DSM 21245; assembly: GCF_000425785.1. Classification (GTDB taxonomy): domain Bacteria; phylum Pseudomonadota; class Gammaproteobacteria; order Pseudomonadales; family Pseudomonadaceae; genus Aquipseudomonas; species Aquipseudomonas taiwanensis. The sequence goes on along the minus strand of NZ_AUEC01000012.1, from coordinate 68,316 downwards.
GCGGTGCCTGGGCTTGGTCCATCGCAACGCGAAGCATTCCTCTGGCGTTAGGCGGGCAATTGATTGCCAGCGAAACGCTTTACGCCACTACGTTCGGTCTTCTCATCCAGCAGCGTTGGCCATCGCCATTGGAAGCGCTGGGGACGGCAACCCTATTCCTCGGGGTTACCGTGGCGATCGGGCAGTTCTATCGTGCTGATCAACGTCATCGCCAAGGCAGCAGGTAAACCTTCAGGATCTCGCGGTAAGAGTCGGAAGCGGACCTTACCGATTGCCCTTTCCCCTTCCTAAGATTGAATGACCCGGACTGGAAAGCGACGCAAGTTGAGGAAAACTGGGCTTGATCGCATCACCGTACCAAGGCATGTACAGTTTTCCGTTGCCGTCCCAACCGAAGCTTTTACGTTGTCGTTGCTTTGGCATCCTCGCTTCGCGGCCGATCCCGCGCATCAGTGGTTACGCACGCTGTTGAGAGAAGTCTGTTTGGACATGCAGACCGATCCGATATCGGCCTCAGGCGTGCACTCAAACTCCTGAACAATAGTGCCGCTCCCTGCGCAGTGACGCTTTTTCGCGCTCGATGGCAGAGCAAAAACTCGGTTCCACCCAGAACTACCGGCAACCGCAAAGATCGGGTGTAAACCCATGCGACCTGCACACAGGCGAATGTGCGGCACTCTTGGTAAACTAGGGCACTTTCTCTTCAGGCGGGCCTGAACGGTGCAGTCGACCGCCCCGTCAGCTCCCCGCTTGCTTGGACATTGACATGTTCTGCGTTGGCACAAGCACGATCTCGGTATGGGTACGCCCTACCCTGTCGCTCTCAGCAGCCTCCAGGACGGTACACACTGCGTAGACCCAGAATGCCCCTAGAATCAGCCTCAAAGCCTCAAACCACGCGCCCTGAGCCGTCCCGCCGCTTCAGCGTTGCGCCGATGATGGATTGGACCGACCGCCACTGCCGGTTCTTCCTGCGCCTGCTGTCCAAGCACACCCTGCTCTACACCGAAATGGTCACCACCGGTGCGCTCCTTCACAACGACGCCCACCGCTTCCTGCGCCACGACGTTTCCGAGCACCCGCTGGCATTGCAACTGGGCGGTAGCGTCCCGGCCGACCTGGCCGCCTGCGCGAAACTGGCCGAGGAGGCTGGTTACGATGAGGTCAATCTGAACGTCGGCTGCCCGAGCGACCGGGTGCAGAACAACATGATCGGTGCCTGCCTGATGGCGCATCCCGCGCTGGTGGCCGATTGCGTCAAGGCCATGCGTGATGCCGTATCGACTCCGGTCACGGTCAAGCATCGCATCGGCATCAATGGCCGCGACAGCTATGCCGAACTGTGCGATTTCGTCGGGCAGGTACGCGAGGCCGGTTGCCGTAGCTTTACCGTGCATGCGCGTATCGCCATCCTCGAAGGGTTGTCGCCCAAGGAAAACCGCGAAATCCCGCCGCTGCGCTACGACGTTGCCGCGCAGTTGAAAGCGGACTTCCCCGACCTGGAAATCGTGCTCAACGGAGGCATCAAGACCCTGGACGAGTGCCAGACGCACCTTGAGACCTTCGATGGCGTGATGCTGGGGCGCGAGGCGTATCACAATCCGTACCTGCTGGCCGAGGTGGACCAACGCCTGTTCGGCAGCGAAGCACCGGCGGTAAGCCGTAGCCAGGCACTAGAGACGCTGCGACCGTACATCGTTGCGCATCTGCAAAGCGGGGGCGCAATGCATCACATCACCCGGCATATCCTCGGGCTTGGCCAGGGCTTCCCGGGGGCGCGGCGGTTCCGGCAGTTGCTGTCGGCGGATATTCATAAAGCGCCTGAACCGTTGGTGGTGTTCGACCAGGCGGCGGAGTTGCTGCAGGGGCGGTGACACGCCAGTCAGCGCCTTGCTGCCGACAAGCCGTCTTTTACGGGGACGGGATTGCAAAGCGACGCCAAGGAACCTCTGGCTCGGTTGCGACTCGAATGCTCACCTTTAAAGCCCGCGCCCACAGGGATTCGCGGTGTTCGCCCGAGCAGCGTCGGCAGGCCTTGAGCAGCTGCCGGGGCTCGGGTAATGTCGAGTAAATGCACAGGACAGAGCACGCCCATGACCTCCAAGCTGGAACAACTCAAGCAGTTCACCACCGTGGTCGCCGACACCGGGGACCTGGATGCCATCACTCGCCTCAAGCCAGTCGATGCCACCACCAACCCGTCGCTGCTGCTCAAGGCAGCCGCCATCCCTGGTTATGCCGACCTGCTCAAGCAGGTGAAAGCCGACGCCAAGGGTAATGTCGACCTGGCGTGCGACAAGTTCGCCGTGGCCGTGGGCGCGGGCATTCTCAAGGTCATCCCTGGGCGCATCTCCACCGAAGTGGATGCCCGTCTGTCGTTCGATGAACCGGCGCTGCTGAACAAAGCTCGCCAACTGATCGCCCTTTACGAAGCCGCCGGTGTGAGCAAAGACCGCGTGCTGATCAAGCTAGCCTCCACGTGGGAGGGTATCCGCGCCGCCGAGAAGCTGGAAAAGGAAGGCATCCAGACCAACCTGACCTTGCTGTTCTCCTTCGCCCAGGCCCAGGCCTGCGCCGATGCCGGGGTGTTCCTGATCTCGCCTTTCGTAGGCCGTATCTACGACTGGTACAAGAAGAGTACCGGCCAGGAATATGTCGGCGCCGAGGACCCGGGCGTGCAGTCGGTCACCCGCATCTACAACTACTACAAGACCAATGGCTACAACACCGTGGTCATGGGCGCCAGCTTCCGCAACATCGGCCAGATCGAGCAGTTGGCAGGGTGTGACCGCCTGACCATCAGCCCTGAACTTCTGCAGCAGTTGAGCGATGATCAAGGGCAATTGCCACGCATACTCAAGCCGGGTAATGCCGGTGAGGCTAAGCAGGTACTGAACGAAAGCCAATTCCGCTGGGCGATGAACGAAGATGCCATGGGCACCGAGAAACTCGCCGAAGGCATCCGTCAGTTCGCGCGGGATCAGGAGAAACTGGAAAAACTGATGGCTGAAAAAGCCTGATACATACCGGGTTTGCCTGACGGGCGGGAAGTGTTCACATTTTCCGCCCGTTTTATTTTGCACCGTCCGTTAGACGCTGGCTTGCCAGCGTAGGGCCTTTTAGCCACCAGAGCTGTCAATGACACCCTCCTCCTCTTTGCCGCTCGTTCTCGCAGGCCCAGTATTGCGCCGCCTGGAGCCCCAGCGCCTGGCCATCTGGCTCGCCTGCACGCAACCGCTGCAACCCGAATTCACCCTGGACTGCCCTGGCATCACGCCAAGGACCGATTGCCAGGTCATCCCAGTGGGCAAACACGCCTACCTGCACCTGCTGGACATCCATTTCGCGCAGCCCCTGCCCTGCAACGTCGAGCTTCAATACGATGTGCTTCTCGGCGGCCGAGGCATTGCCGACTGGGCCGAGCACCTGCTTTACCCCGGCCAGCGGCGCCCCAACTTCGTGCTGCGCGAACGCCTTGACCAGCTACTACACGGCTCTTGCCGCAAACCGCATCACCCCGCCACCGATGGCCTGTTATGTGCCGATCGCCTGCTGCAGCAATGCCAACGGCCTGAACAACGTCCGGCGCTGCTGTTGATGACTGGCGATCAGGTCTATGCCGACGATGTGGCCGGCCCGATGCTGCGGGCCATCCATGCACTGATCGCACGCCTGGGCCTGCTCGATGAAACCTTGGACGGCGCCCTGGTCAGCGACAGCGCCGCACTCTACAAGCACCCCGCCTGCTACTACCACCGTGCGGACTTGCTGCCGGCGCAGGAGCGCAACGAAACCCTGCGCGAGCGTTTCTTCGGTGGCAAACGCAAGCCGATCTTCTCCTCCAGCAATGCCGACAATCACCTGGTGACCTTCGCCGAGGTCATGGCCATGTACCTGCTGGTATGGTCGCCCACGCCCTGGCAACTGGTCGACCTGACCATGCCGCAAGGGCTGAACCCCCAACGCCAGGGTCGGTACCACAAAGAGTTGCCGCTGATCGAGGCCTTTGCCGTCAACCTGGCTCCGGTGGCCCGGGTGATGGCGCACCTGCCGTGCTTGATGATCTTCGACGACCACGACATCACAGATGACTGGAACCTGTCGGCACAATGGGAAGAAACCGCCTACGGCCACCCCTTCTCGCGGCGGATCATCGGCAATGCGCTATTGGGCTACCTGCTGTGCCAGGCCTGGGGCAATGACCCCGATGGCTGCAAAGCGCTGGTCGGGCAAGTCGGCGCGCTGGCCGAAACCGCGTCGGGTAGCCAGGTGCAGGATGAACTGATCGGCGAGCTACTGCGCTTTCAGGGCTGGCAATTCAACCTCCCCACCAACCCGCCTCTGCTGGTGCTGGACACCCGCACCCGACGCTGGCGCAGCGAAAGCAACCTGGCCAAGCCCTCCGGCCTGTTGGATTGGGAAGCACTGTGCGAGCTGCAGCAGGCGCTGCTCGACCATCCTTCCGCCGTCATCGTGTCACCTGCACCGATTTTCGGGGTGAAGCTGATCGAGACCGTGCAGAGGGTGTTCAGTTGGCTGGGCTACCCGCTGCTGGTAGATGCCGAAAACTGGATGGCCCACCGGGGTGCAGGGCAGGTGATCCTGAACATCTTCCGCCACTCGCGCACACCGGGGCATTACGTGATCCTGTCGGGGGATGTGCACTATTCGTTCGTCTACGAAGTTCTGATTCGCCATCGTCAGCGCAGCCCGCACCTGTGGCAGATCACCAGCAGCGGCATCAAGAACGAATTCCCCAAACGCCTGCTGGCGGTGCTCGACCGGCTGAACCGCTGGCTGTACGCGCCACGCTCGCCGCTCAACTGGTTCACCAAGCGTCGGGAGATGGAAGTGATACCGCGCACGCCCAGCCATGCCGATGCAGGCGAACGGCTATGGAACAGCGCGGGGCTCGGACAGGTATTCTTCGATGAACAGGGGCGGCCAGCGCGGGTGTTCCAGTTGAATGCCGCCGGTGGAACGGCGACGGAGTTCATGCGACGGGCGTGAGCTTTGGCTTGGATTCACTGGCGCCTTCGCGGGTGAACCCGCGAAGGCAGCGATGCAGAGGTGGGATCAGGTCCGCTCCAGCGCATTTACCAGGTCGTGGAAGGCTTCGCGATTGGAGTCGTTCAACCCCATCAGGATTTTGTGCGCCTCCAGCACCTTGGAGCGCACCACGTCCTCGCTCTGGTCCTGGGATGGCAAGTCGGTCAGGCATTCCGGGCACGGCACCGGACGATCGACGATGTTGAACACCTGATCGAAACCCATCGACTGCAAAAGACGCGAAATGTCCGGGTTGGTGGTGACCACGGTCGGCAACAGGCCAACCTTCTGCCGCGACAGAATCGACAACTTGGCCAACAGGCCCAAGGTAGTGCTGTCGATGCTTTCGGTCTCGGTCAGGTCGATGACGATGGCCGAGAAGTTCAGCGCGGTGAAGATCTTCTCGATCGTCGCATCCAGCGCCGAACACAGGGTCAGGCGCACTTCACCGACAAATTTCAGTACAAAGGTACCGCTTTGCTCGGCGAACTGGATTCTACCGGTACTCATTGAAGGTTCCTGCTCAACACCAATAGGGCGATATCATCCGGCATCTCCCCAAGCGTAGCCAATCCAAATCGTTGGCGCAGCCCATCCAGGCTACCACCCGCTGTCTTGACGATGTCCGGCAAGGCAGCTTCTTTATCTTTGAGCGTGTCTCCCGGCAAAAGGTCCAGAATGCCATCGGACATCAGGCTCAGGCTGAACTGCGGCGGCAGCTCGATCACCTGGTCCTGATAGGTGGCCTCGTCGAACAGGCCCACCGGCAAACCACGGCCTTCCAAGTAACGCGCCTGGCCCGGGGTATACAACACCGGTAGCGGCAGGTGACCACCAACGGCGTAGGTCAGCAGGCCGGTTTCCTCGTCGATCACCCCGCCCACCATTGTGACATGCTTGCCCAGCTTACAGTTGATCAGCCCACGATTGATGTGGCTGAGCACTTCCGAAGGCTTGAACTCACGATTCCTGTTGCGTTTTAGCTCGAACAGCAGCCGTGTGGTCATGAACTTGAGCAACACGGTGACGAAGGCCGACGACGCACCGTGTCCGGAGACATCGGCCAGGTAGAAGGCAATGCGTCGGTCATCCACGCGGAAGTAGTCGGCGAAATCGCCAGACAGGTACAGCGACGGGATGATCTGGTGTTCGAACACGAACTCGCCGGCGCCCCAGGGGCTTTCCGGCAGCATGTTCATCTGCACCTGACGGCCGGCGGTCTGGTCTTCCTGCAACAAGTGCAGGCTGGCCTCGAGCTCACGGTTGGCCGCTTCGAGCTTCTCGCGGTAACGCTGGTTCTCCAGCACCAGCCGCGAACGATCGAGCGCTCGGCGTACCGAGTGCTCGAGCACCGCCAGATCTTCCAGCGGCTTTATCAGGTAATCGGCCGCACCCAGGCGCAGGGCCTCGACGGCATCGCTCATCACCCCGGCTCCGGACACCACGATGACCGGCAACTGCGGCGCGCGCTCGCTGACCTGGCGGATCAGTTCGAGGCCGCCCATCTGCGGCATGCGCAGATCGCAGATCACGAGGTCGGGCTGGTGTTCTTCGAAGACCTGGAGCCCCTGCTGGCCATTGCTGGCCTGAAGGACGCTGAAGCCACTGTCTTCCAGATAGGCGGCGAGGCTCGCACGGACCACGTCGTCGTCATCGATGATCAGCAGCGTTGCACTGGTTTTCTGCATGTGGGCGAACGGCGCCGGTTTGGGTTGGTGAAGCGGTGTCATCAAGACTGACAGCCGACTACAGGGATACTCGGTGGTAACACTCTCTTTGAGTTGTAGGACAAGAAAACTGACCCAGCAACTGGCGGAGGTACCTCGTAAGGCGCAGACGGTACTCCCATCCGCCAGGCGTTTCAAGCACAGCTAGGTCGACGCCCCTGCTCTTTACAGGGCAAATCACCGGGAGTTATAAGAAAGCCGACCCGTGCAACCCGATGGGAAGGATGCAGCATGCCCCAGACGCCCACCAGCCACAGCGAAAAACGTGATTTCATCCGCATGCGCATCGATACCGAGGTCAGCCTGCTACATGCCGGCCAGGTGATCGCGGCGGTATGCCTCGACCTGTCCAGCGGTGGCATGCAGGTACAAGCCGCGCAGCACTTCAAGGTGGGCGATCGACTCGAAGTGCGCATCGACTCCGACCATCCGGCACTCAGGGGATTGCACGCCAGCACCGAGGTCGTGTGGATCGCCGACCAGCCCACTGGGCAGCAGAAACTTGGCCTGCGTATCCTGGCCATGCATTGAACACGCATGGCATACGAAAAAGGCGACCCTGAGGTCGCCTTTTTCGCACCAATGTGAATCAGAAGTCGTCTTCGACTTCGCCATCCTTGACCTTGAACTCGCGGTTCTGCAGGTAGGCATTGCGAATGAAGATGTACTTGTCACCCTGAATCAGCTTTTCCGCCGACAGCAGATTAGCGCGGGTATCGATCACGTCCAAAGCGAAGATCGAGTTGCGGGTCGGTACATGGTCCATGTAGCGGTAGGGCTTGGTGTAGGTGTCCGGGTACTTGGACAGGCCGTCACGTACCGTGCTGGGGCCCAGCAGCGGGATCACCACATACGGACCGCTGCTCACGCCCCAGTAGCCCAGGGTCTGGCCGAAGTCTTCATCGTTGCGCTGCAGGCCCATCTTGGTGCCCACATCGAAGAAGCCACCAAGGCCGAAGGTGGTGTTGACGATCAAGCGCGCGGTGTCGATGCCGGCAGCACGGGGCTTGAGTTGAAGCACATCGTTGACCAGGTTGGTCACATCGCCCAGGTTCTGGAAGACATTGTGGATACCATCTTCGAGGAACTGCGGGGTAATGGCCTGGTAGCCCTTGGCCAAGGGCTTGAGTGCATACGTGTCGACGGTGTCGTTGAACCTGAAGATCGGACGGTTGACCGCCTCCCAAGGGTCCTCCTCGGTGGCTGCCTGGGTAGCTGCCACGGGCGCCAGCAGCAAGCTGGCGCAGACACAAGCCTGGGTGACCCGCTCGATCACACCGGCACCGATCCTACGCATAGATGTTTCTCCATCGATTTTCTCGGCCGCAGCCACGCTCAGTGCGCTGCAAATAAGCCGCCAGTATAAAGGCTTGCGGGTTGAGAAACAGCTTTACACATTTTTGCTCAATATTTTGTGAACATCTGTTGCTGGTCATTGGGCCGTAACATTCGCGCCCTAGCCTGCGGACTATTTCAGGGACGTTGCCATGCATGATGCACCTGCCTTCACCGCTGTGCTGTTCGGCCTGCGCAATTGCCTGGTACAGGCTCGAAACGGCAGCCCCCTGCCCGCCCCTGGCGCGCTCGATGCCCTGGCCGGCTTGCGGCGCCGGCAAGTGCCATGCATCTGGCTCGATGAGCAGAGCGTAGCCCAGAGCAAGCACCTGGCCAGTGTGCTTCCGCAATGGCTGCCTGGCCATGGGGCCAATGGCGCCCAATGGCCTGCGCCGAATGCCTGCTGGCAGGCGCTGATGTGCCTGGGTAGCCCGCGCCTGGAAGGCTGCGTACTGGTCAGCGGTGAACCCCGGCTGCTGCAATCAGGCCTCAACGCCGGCCTGTGGACCGTCGGCCTGGCTGCTTGCAGCCCATCCTGCGACCTTGCCTCCAGCGATTGGCAAGCCATGAGCCCGCACGAGCAGGAACTGGCCCGCGGTAGGGCGACCCTGGCATTGTTCGACCTTGGCGTGCACTCGGTCATCGACCACCTCGAAGCGCTGGACACCTGCCTGGTCGACATCGCCCAGCGCCGACGCAAAGGCGAAAAACCCTGATACAGCACCGTTGATGCGGGTCATGCAAAGCGTGGGCAAGTGAATTACGCTTGAAGACAGACGAGAACCTTTGCCCCGTCGCCGAGGTCCATGCCTTGCCAAGCCATTGATGGAGAACAACCAATGCCTGCCCGCGAATTGCAAGAGCGACTGAACAGCCTGCGCGAGCAACTGGATCGAAACGTGCCGCTTTCGGATGAGGAACTGGCCGCCCTGCATGAAGAGGCGCGACAGATCGAGGCGCAGTTGAAGCTTGAGGAAGCGACACCAGACCACAACCTGGTGGATGGAGTGAATCTGGCGATCGAGCGTTTCGAGGCCGATCACCCGGATCTGACCGCGACCCTGCGCAGTATCGCCAACTCGCTGCACAGTATGGGTATCTGAAGAAGCGAGGGCCGCTGCGCGGCCCATCGCCGGCAAACCGGCTCCACCAGGGCGTAAAGCAGTCCTAGACTTACTGACGCACCAACCGCAGGTTCTGCGGACTGACCGGACCCGTGCTGCGATACGGGTTGATGTCCAGCCCGCCCCGGCGCACATAGCGCGCATAGACCGTCAGATGCTCAGGCTCGAGCAGATGCTTCAGGTCAAGGTAGATCCGCTCCACACACTGCTCGTGGAAGTCAGCATGCTGGCGGAAGCTGATCAGATAAGTGAGCAGGCTGGCATGATCCAGCGCCTTGCCCTTGTATTCGACCACCACGCTGCCCCAGTCAGGCTGGCCGGTCACCGGGCAGTTGGATTTGAGCAAATGACTGTGTAGCGTCTCCTCCACCACCCGGTCAGGGTCACAATGCAACAGTTCCGGCTGGGGCTGCTCGTAGTTGTGGATAGCGACATCCAGCGCATCGATGCACTGCCCAGGCAACGCCACCACGCCTTGCGCCTCGACTTCGGCCAAGGTGCGCACCTGCACACCCACCGGTTTGCCGGCGGCAGCGGAGAGGTCTTTCACCAGGCACGCCTGCAACTGGGCAATCGACTCGAATACCGTCTGGTTCAACGAGTTGAGGTACAACTTGAACGACTTGGACTCGATGATGTTCGGTGAATCGGCCGCAATGGCGAACTCGCCAATCGCTACCACCGGCTTGCCCGACGGCAGCAGCCAGGACAGCTCGAAGCAGTTCCAGAAATCCACACCTTGCCATGGCAGGGTCTGGGCGGTTACGCCCAACTCGGCCCACTTGGCGGTACGCGGAATCGGAAACAGCAGCGAAGGGGTATAGGTGGCAATGTATTCGCTGGACTTGCCCAGCGGGGAATGTTCGGCGGCGGGATGCATGGAAACTGACCTGAAGGTTCGAAATGCCCCTAGTCTACCGTTTTTGCGCCTCGCCTTGGGGCTCTTGTCACTCGATGGCCGACGACCTGACGGGAACAGGAAGCAATGACTGGCGGTTGGCTGACGGGAAGATTACAACTTCGTCAGCTTGGCCGAGCGGACACATCGTCACGTATCATTTACAGGCCCCCTTCAGCCAACACGGACAATGCATGAAACTGCTGATCGTCGAAGACCAGGCCCGCACCGGTCAGTACCTGTGCCAGGGCCTCAGCGAAGCAGGCTTCGCCACCGAACTGGCCGCCGATGGCGACACCGGTCAGCACATGGCGCTGACTGGCGACCATGACCTGCTGATTCTCGATGTGATGCTGCCAGGACGCGATGGCTGGCAAATTCTGCAGGCCGTACGCCAAGCCGGCCTGGACACACCGGTGCTGTTCCTCACCGCACGCGACGCCATCGAGGATCGGGTCCACGGCCTGGAGCTGGGCGCCGACGATTACCTGGTCAAGCCCTTCGCCTTCTCCGAGCTGCTGGCCCGAGTGCGCACCTTGCTTCGCCGGGGCGCCAACCCCGCCCAGGACACCTCACTGAGCCTGGCCGACCTGCGCCTGGACCTGATCCGCCGCCGTGCAGAACGCGCCGGCCAGCGCATCGACTTGACCGCCAAGGAGTTTGCGCTACTGGAATTGCTGCTGCGCCGACAGGGCGAGGTGCTGCCCAAGTCATTGATCGCCTCGCAAGTCTGGGACATGAATTTCGACAGCGATACCAACATCATCGAAGTCGCGATCCGCCGCCTGCGCCTGAAGATCGACGACCCGCATGGCAATAAGTTGATCCATACCGTGCGCGGCATGGGCTATGTACTCGAAGAGCGCCACGACTGATGCGCCCGGTTTCACTGAGCAGCCGCCTGGCACTCCTTTTCGCCGCCTGTACCGCAGCGGTTTCCCTGGGCGCAGGCTTGCTGTTCAGCCACGCCAGCCGGCAGCACTTCATCGAACTGGACCAGCAGTTGCTGGAGTCGCGCCTGTCGCTGTTTCGCACCCAACTGGCCGGCGTGAACGACGCTCGCGATCTGCGCGCACGCGAGCCTGCTTTGCGCAACGAACTCAGCCACCAGTCGGACCTCGCCCTGCGCGTAGAGGGCCAGGATGGTACGCTGTGGTTCGACAGCCAGTCGGCGTTGCCCGAAACACCCTTGCCTTCCGGGTTGGCCACCTTGCATGCCAACGGTATGGATTACCGCAGCCTCACAGCCCCCTTGAGCGCAGGCGACCGGCACGCTGCGCGCCTGACGCTGTTCCTCGATATCACCCACCACCAGCATTTTCTACAAGGCATGCAGCGCCTGATATGGCTCACTGTCGGTCTTTCGGCGCTGGCCACCGCGCTGCTCGGCGCCTGGGCTGCGCGCCGTGGACTGCGGCCCTTGCGCCAAATGGGCCAGGTCGCAGCCAGTGTGTCGGCACGCTCGCTGACTACCCGTTTGCCCGCCGAGCAGATGCCAGATGAGTTGGCAGAGCTGGCCTGCACCGTGAACGCCATGTTGCAGCGCCTGGACGACGCCTTTCAGCGGCTGTCGGCGTTTTCCGCCGATATCGCCCACGAACTGCGTACACCGCTGTCCAACCTGCTGACCCACACCCAGGTCACCCTCACCCGCCCGCGCAGCCTAGAAGACTACCGGGAGGCGCTACATGGCAACCTGGAAGAGCTGCAACGGATGGCGCAGATGGTCAACGACATGCTGTTCCTGGCCAAAGCCGACCATGGCTTGTTGGTACCCGGCCTTACGCCGCTGGCCTTGCATGACGAAGTGGATGCCCTGCTGGAGTATTACGCACCGCTGGCCGAGGACGTCGAGGTGCGGATGCAGCGCGACGGTGAAGCGATGCTGCAGGGCGACCGCCATATGTTGCGGCGGGCGCTGTCCAACCTGCTGGACAATGCCTTGCGCTTCACACCCGCCGGTGGGCAGATACAAGTGACGTTGGAGCCAGGGCTACGCCTTTGCGTCGCCAACACGGGAACGCCGATAGAGGCGGCGGTGTTGCCTCGGCTGTTCGATCGGTTCTACCGCGCGGACCCGGCACGGCGGGAAGGCAATAACGAACATGCCGGGCTGGGATTGGCGATTACCCGGTCGATCGTACAGGCCCATGGCGGGACCATTCGGGCGGAGTGTACGGATGGGTGGACGCGGTTCGTGATCGAATTCAGCGCCCGGCAGTGAATCCCGGGAGCGGCCTTGCGTAACGAAAGGGGCGCAAAACGCCCCCTAGCACCAACCCGATTTCAGACAGCGAGCCCAATAGCCGGCTGCACCTGCGACGCCCGATACGCTGGGTAGATGGTCGCCAGGAAACTCATCACCAACCCCGCCGTGCAGATGATCGCCACATCCCCCCACTGCAACTCGGACGGCAGGCTGCTGACGAAGTACACATCCGAGGTGAAGATGTGCTGCCCGCTGACCCGCTCCAACCAACCGACGATCTGACTGACGTTGATTGCGGCAATCACCCCGAGCACACCGCCGATCAGCGTTCCGACGATACCGATCAGGCTGCCCTGAACCATGAAGGTGCCCATGATCTGCGCGGGCGTGGCGCCCAGGGTACGCAGAATGGCGATGTCCGGCCCCTTGTCGTTCACCACCATCACCAGTGTGGCGATGATGTTGAACGCCGCCACTGCGATGATCATCAGCAACAACAGGCCGATCATGGTCTTTTCCATCTTCATGGCGCTGAACAGGCTGCCCTGGGTGTGCGACCAGTCGTCGGCGCGGTAGGCATCGCCCAGGCTGGCGGCGATGGCCTTGGACACCTGGGGCGCGGCATACAGGTCATGCAGCTTGAGGCGCACCCCTTGGACCTGGCCCGCGGCCCAGTGCTGCATTTCACCGGCATCGGCGACATGCATGTAGGCCTGCGAGCCATCGAGCTCGGCACCGACCTTGAAGATACCGACCACGGTCAACCGCTGCATGCGCGGGGTGATACCGCCCGGTTCCTTGCTGATTTCCGGGACGATCAGGGTCAGCTTGTCGCCGGTATTGAGACGGAAGCGACGCGCGGTCAGCTCACCGATCACCACCCCGTATTCTCCTGGCTCAAGGTCCTGCAAACGCCCCTGGACGATGTGCTGGCCGACGATGGACACCTTGCCCTCCTCGGCGGGGTCGATACCGCTGACCTGGATCGGCTGCATGGCGCCCTTGTACGACAGCATGCCTTCCATTTCCGTGATAGGCGCAGCGGCCATCACCGCAGGATTGCTCAGCGCGGCATCGGCCGCCTTGCGCCAGTCGTCCAGCGGCTGCACGCCAAGGATCGCCGCATGGGGTACCAAACCGAGAATGCGCGAGCTCATCTCGCGCTGAAAGCCATTCATCACCGACAACACCACGATCATCGCCAGCACGCCCAGGGACAGGCCGATCATCGAGGTCATGGAGATGAACGAGATGAAATGGTTGCGGCGCTTGGCACGGGTGTAGCGAGCACCGATGAACAAGGGCAAGGGTCTGAACATGTACGAAAACACCCAATGAATAAGTTGCGGGGCGGCTCAGGCCGCCCCAGGCACGCTGATCAGATCGCTACCAGGTGGCCATCGTCGAGCTTCAGCACGCGGTCCATCTGACGCGCCAGATTGAGGTCGTGGGTCACTACCAGGAACGCCGTCTTGGATGCACTGGACAATTCCTGCATCAGCTCCTGGATGCCCTGGGCGGTGTGGTGATCGAGGTTGCCGGTCGGCTCGTCGAGCATCACCAGGCCCGGGCGATTGACCAGGGCTCGGGCGATCGCCACGCGCTGACGCTCGCCGCCGGACAGCTCGGCCGGCTTGTGATGCAGACGATGGCTCAGGCCAACGCGCTTGAGCAAAGCCTCGGCGCGCTCGCGGGCCTCGGGTATGGGCGTGCGGCCGATCAGCAGCGGCATGCACACGTTCTCCATGGCGGTGAACTCGGGCAACAGGTGGTGGAACTGGTAGACGAAGCCCAGTTCACGGTTACGCAGCAGGCCACGGGCACGCTCGCCCAGCGCCGACAGTTCTTCGCCGGCCAGCCAGACACTGCCTTGGGTGGGCCGGTCGAGCCCGCCCAGCAGGTTGAGCAAGGTACTCTTGCCCGAGCCGGAACTGCCGACGATGGCCACCCGCTCACCGGCATGCAGTTCGAGGTTCAACCCGGACAACACCTGCACCGACTCCGGGCCCTCCTCGTAGGACTTGCCCAGGTTGCGGCAACTCAGAACGGCTTTATCACTCATGCGCGACTCACTCATAACGTAGCGCCTCTGCAGGCTGGGTGCGGGCCGCACGCCAGGCCGGGTACAGGGTGGCGAAGAAACTCAGGACCAGCGCCGCACCGCAGACCATGTACACGTCATTGGCCTGGATCTGCGACGGCAGGTAATCGATGAAATACACATCGGCGTTGAGGAACTTGTGCCCGATCAGCTTCTCGATGCCGGCGATCACCGCGCTGACATTGAGCGCGGCGATAATCCCGACCACGGCGCCGATCAAGGTGCCGATCACCCCGATCACCGTGCCCTGGACCATGAAGATGGCCATGATCTGCCCCGGCGTGGCACCGAGGGTACGCAGGATGGCGATATCGCCGCGCTTGTCATTGACCACCATCACCAGGGTCGAAATGATGTTGAATGCCGCCACGGCCACGATCAGCAGCAACAGCAGGCCGATCATGGCTTTTTCCATGCGAATGGCCTGGTACAGGTTGCCGTGGGTGCGGGTCCAGTCACGGCTGTAGAACTCCTGGTCACCCAGGCGCTGGGCGATCTCCCAGGCCACGCGCGGGGCCTGGAACAGGTCGTCGAACTTGAGGCGCAGGCCCTGCACCTGGTCGGCCTTCCAGCGGTGCAGGCGCGACAGGTCGGCGATATTGGTCAGGCCCAGGTAGCCATCGATCTCGCCGGCGCCGACGTGGAAGGTGCCGACCACGGTGAAGCGCTTCATGCGCGGGAACATGCCGGCCGGCGTGACGCTGACTTCGGGGGCGACGAAGGTGAGTTTGTCGCCGATGGCCACCCCCAGCTTTGCCGCAGCCTTGTCGCCGATCATGATGCCCCACTCGCCCGGCGCCAGTTGCTCCAGGCGCCCTTGCAGGATGAAGTTGTCGATGATCGACACCTCACGCTCGCGCGCAGGGTCTATGCCATTGAGCAAAACCTTCTGCACCTTGCCATCGTGAGTCAGCAGGCCCTGCATCTGGGTGTAGGGCGCAACTGCCACCACCTGCGGATTCTGCTTTACTTGTTTGGCAAGGGCTGGCCAGTCGTTGACGGGCTGGCCGCTTTCGAGCGTGGCGTGGGGAATCATGCCCAGCACGCGGGTACGCATCTCGTGGTCGAAGCCGTTCATGACCGAAAGCACCACGATCATGACCACCACGCCCAGGGCGAGGCCGATCATCGAGGTCAGGGAAATGAACGAGACGAAGTGATTGCGGCGCTTGGCACGGGTGTAACGCGTACCGATGAATGCGAAAAGAGGTCTGAACATGTCGGGGCTTGTTCGGATGAAAGGGAACGTCCTTGTGGCGAGGCGCCTACGGCGGCTTTACACTCGGACCACCGCCGCTACCATGGGTTCGCCATGACGACATTAGACGAAGAAGATCGCCGCGAATACTACCGCATCGAAGACCGGATCGCACTGGAAATCAGTCCCTTGAGCGCGGCCGAAGCCCTTGAGACAGAACTGTTGCAAGATGAGTCCCCGCTGTTCAACCTGCTCAGCGAACTGCACCTGTCCGACTTCGAGTCCCAGCACCTGCTGCGCCAGCTGAGCGAGAAGGACCGCACCCTGGCCGCCTTCCTGCGCGCCCAAAACAAACGCCTGGACCTGCTCAGCGCCGTGGTTGCGCAGACCCTGATCGGTGAAATCGGCAAGCCTCAGGCAGTGGTCATCTCCGAAGGGGGCATCGAATTCGCCCAGGCCAAGCACATCGCCCCTGGCACGCGAGTGAAGGTAAAGATGGTGCTCATGCCCCGCGCCCATGGCCTGTTGCTGCGAGGCCGGGTGACCCATTGCGATCCTCGACCGGACGGCACCTACGAGGTTGGCACCGAATTCACCGACATGACCGACGCCCAGCGCCAGTTGCTGGCCCGCTACATCCTGCAGCGCCAGCAGCAGCAACGGCGCCAGCAGCTGGAACAGAACCCACCCTCCTCCTGAGCCTGACACTCTTTTGAACTGAAGGAACGAACGTGACCCTGATCTATGGCCACCGCGGCGCCAAGGGCGAAGCACCCGAGAACACCCTGACCAGCTTCCGCCAGTGCCTGTCCCACGGCGTCACCCGCTGCGAACTGGACCTGCACCTGTCCGCCGACAACGAGTTGATGGTCATCCACGACCCCACCCTCAAGCGCACGACCGGACGACGGGGCAAAGTGGTGGAACACACCGCTGACGAACTGGTTACCTACGATGCCCGTAAAGGTGGCCCTGGCCATGTGCAGCCCTGCCCTATCCCGCGCCTGGAAGAGCTGTTCGAGAAATGCGCCTTCGAGCACTGGCAACTGGAAGTGAAAAGCGCATCGCGCACCCGCGCCGCCACCACCGTGCTGGCCATTCGCGAGCTGGCCCAGCAATACGGCATGCTGGACAAGGTAACCATCACCTCGAGTTCACGCGAAGTACTGGGCGCCGCACAGGAACTGGTCCCGGACGTGAAGCGCGGCCTGGTCGCCGAGTACGCCTGGCTCGACCCGCTGAAGGTCGCGCAGAACTACGGCTGCGAAATGCTGGCGCTCAACTGGACGCTGTGCACCCCTGAGCGTCTGATCAAAGCGCAGAACCAGGGCTTGCACGTATCGGTGTGGACGGTCAACGAGCCGGCACTGATGCGCCGGCTCGCTGACTTTGGCGTGGACAGCCTGATTACAGACTTTCCCGGTTTGGCCAAGACCACCCTCGGGTAGGGCTGAAATCGGTCTCCCCGACCGGCTCAGGCCACCGGCCGGAGCCGCTCAAAAAAGCCGGTTCAGGCCGTCGTAGGCAGCTACCCGATAGGCTTCGGCCATGGTCGGGTAGTTGAACGTGGTGTTGACGAAGTACTTCAGATTGTTCTGCTCACCTGGCTGGTTCATGATCGCCTGACCGATGTGAACGATCTCCGAAGCCTGGTAGCCGAAGCAGTGCACACCCAGGATCTCCAGGGTTTCACGGTGGAACAGGATCTTCAACATGCCCTGCGGCTCACCGGCGATCTGCGCACGGGCCATGCTCTTGAAGAAGGCCTTGCCCACTTCGTACGGCACCTTGGCCTGGGTCAGTTCCTGCTCGTTCTTGCCGATCGAGCTGATCTCCGGAATGGTGTAGATACCGGTCGGCACGTCATCGACGAAGCGCCAGCTGCCGTTGTCGACGATGCTGCCGGCCGCCGAACGGCCCTGGTCGTGGGCGGCACTGGCCAGGCTCGGCCAGCCGATCACGTCACCGGCACCGTAGATGTTAGGTACGCTGGTGCGGTAGGCCTCGTCGACCTCGATCTGGCCACGGCTGTTGACCTTGATGCCAATGTTTTCCAGGCCCAGCTTGTCGGTGTTGCCGGTACGGCCGTTACACCACAGCAAGGCGTCGGCCTTGATCTTCTTGCCCGACTTCAGGTGCAGGATCACACCGTTGTCCAGGCCCTCGACCCGCTCGTACTCCTCATTGTGGCGCACGGTGATGTTGTTGTTGCTGAAGTGATAGCTCAGTGCCTGGGAAATTTCCGAGTCCAGGAAGCTCAGTAGCTGGCCACGGTTGTCGACCAGCTCAACCAGTACGCCAAGACCGCTGAAGATCGAGGCGTATTCGCAACCGATGACACCGGCACCGTAGACGATCAGCTTGCGTGGGGTGTGGCTCAGGCTGAGGATGGTGTCGCTGTCGTAGACGCGTGGGTGGTGGAAGTCGATGTCGGCTGGGCGGTACGGGCGCGAGCCGGTGGCGATGATGATGTGCTTGGCCACCAGTTTCTCGACTACGCCGTTGGGGCAAACCACCTCGACGGTCTGCTCGTCGGCGAAGCTGCCGGTGCCGACGAAGACATCGACACGGTTGCGGGCGTAGTAGCCGGTACGCGACGCGACCTGCTTGGAAATCACTTTCTCGGCGCTCTTGAGCACGTCCGGGAAGGAGAACCAACGTGGCTCACCGATGGCGCGGAACATCGGATTGGTGTTGAACTGCATGATCTGCCGCACCGAGTGACGCAGTGCCTTGGACGGGATGGTGCCCAGGTGGGTGCAGTTGCCGCCGACCTGACGACGGCTGTCGACCATTGCCACCTTGCGCCCTGCTTTGGCGGCATTCATTGCCGCGCCTTCTCCGGCCGGGCCGGAACCCAGCACCACTACGTCGTAGTTGTAGACAGCCATGCGTACTCCTTCAGAACTGGCCCGCGGGTCACGGTGGCTCGCGGGGCTCGATCATGCCGCCGAGGCGCCATGAAAAAATTCGGGTGCAGTCTAATCAAGCGTGAACGCCGCGAACATTAACCCTTGGTCGCGTCGTAGGCTATTTTTGCCTGCACTACATGTCGTTCACCGACTCCGTGGCGCCGATCATCCGTCCTTGTGCTTTCACTCGCCTTTCACCGCCCGTTCGAACGCAGGCGTAGCTCGGGAGACGAAGCCACCCTCTGCCCGAGTCACCAATACCGCCGCCAACTCATGAGCCACGGCGAAGTCCCAACCGCGCTCAGGCCCAAGAATCAACAGCAGGGTCGAATAACCGTCCGCTTGCAGGGCCGAGGCATCGAGCACGGTGACTGCCGCGAGACTGTGATCGACCGGGCGCCCGAGACGCGCATCGAAGGTGTGCGAATAGCGGCGGCCATTCTGCTCGAAATAGTGGCGATAGTCACCCGAGGTCGACACGGCAAGGCCGTTGACGGGAATGATCTGGCGGGCAATCTGGCGATCTTCACGGGGCAGTTCGAGGGCGATGCGCCAGGCACTGCCATCGGGCTTGTGGCCCACCGCCTTGAGCTCCCCGGTGGCCTCGGCGATGAAGTTGCCGATACCCATGGCGCGCAGGCGCTCGGCGATCAGGTCGACCGCATGGCCAGCGGCGATGCTGTTGAAGTCCACTTGCACCGGGGCATCCTTGCACAGGGCCTGGCCATCGATGTGCAGGTGGCGATAACCCACACGCTGGCGAGCCTGGGCCAGAGCCTGCGGGTCCGGCACCTGCTCGGCCCGGGCCTGCGGGCCGAAGCCCCAGAGGTCGAGCAGCGGCTCGACCGTAAGGTCGAAGGCTCCCGCGCTCTGTTCGGCGAGGCGCTGACCGAGGGCGACCAACTCCAGCATGTCAGGCGGCAGTGCCAAGCACTGGTTGGCCGGGAGCTGGTTGAAGCGGCTGACGGTGGAGTCGCCCCGGTAGGTCGAGTAGTGCTGGTCGACGCCCTGCAAAAGGGTCTCGACCGCTGCCTGCACCTGCGCAGGCGCCGGGCCGCCGGGTTCGCGAACGTACTGGATGCTGTAGCTGCTGCCCATGGTCGGGCCGCTCAGGCGCTCCAGGGTCGGCCCCTGGTCGCAGGCGGTGAGGAGCATCAGGATGAACAAAAGGGCTGTACGCAAGGTTGGGTTCTCGATTGCCTGCACCGACCTTATCGTCAGCCCGCTGACTGACGATAAGACCGGTACAAACACAATAAATGCAGGCCAAAAAAAACGGGAACCCGAAGGTTCCCGTTTTTTCATTGCCTTACAAGCGGATCAGCGCGGAAACGCTGGCGGGTTCACACCGGCCATCTCTTCCATCACGCGAACCACCTGGCAGCTGTAACCGAACTCGTTGTCGTACCAGACGTACAGGACAACACGGTTGTCGTTGCAAATGGTGGCTTCGGCATCGACCACACCGGCGTGGCGCGAACCCACGAAGTCGGTCGAAACCACTTCCTGGGAGCTGACGTAGTCGATCTGCTTGTGCAGTTCCGAGTGCATGGCGGTCTGGCGCAGGTACTCGTTGATTTCGTCGCGGCTGGTGGCCTTTTCCAGGTTCAGGTTCAGGATGGCCATCGAGACGTTCGGCGTCGGCACGCGAATGGCGTTGCCGGTCAGCTTGCCCTTGAGCACTGGCAGGGCCTTGGCGGCGGCAGTGGCGGCACCGGTCTCGGTGATGACCATGTTCAGCGGCGCGGCGCGGCCACGACGGCTGCCCTTGTGGAAGTTGTCGATCAGGTTCTGGTCGTTGGTGAACGAGTGAACGGTTTCGACGTGACCGTTGACGATACCGTACTGGTCGTTGACAGCCTTGAGCACCGGCACGATGGCGTTGGTGGTGCAGGAGGCAGCCGAGATGATCTTGTCATCGGCGGCGATGTCGCCATGGTTGATGCCGTGAACGATGTTCTTCAGCGCGCCCTTGCCAGGTGCGGTGAGGATCACGCGCTCGATGCCTTTGCACTGCAGGTGCTGGCCCAGACCTTCGGCGTCACGCCATTTACCGGTGTTGTCGACCAGCAGGGCGTTTTCGATACCGTACTGGGTGTAGTCGATCGAGGCCGGATCGTTGGAGTAGATCACCTGGATCAGGTTGCCGTTGGCAGTGATGGTGTTGTTGGCTTCATCGATGGTGATGGTGCCATCGAACGGGCCGTGCACCGAGTCACGACGCAACAGGCTGGCACGCTTGACCAGATCGTTCTCGGCGCCTTTGCGCACGACGATGGCGCGCAGGCGCAGGCCGTCGCCGCCACCGGTTTTCTCGATCAGGATGCGCGCCAGCAGGCGGCCGATGCGGCCGAAGCCGTACAGCACGACGTCGGTGCCCTTACGCGCCGAAGCGTTCTGCTGGCCAACCACTTCAGCCAGCTCTTCACGCACGAACTGCTCGGCGCTGCGGCCGTTGCCTTCCTGCTTGAACTTGTTGGCCAGCTTGCCCAGGTCGACCGAAGCGGCGCCCAGTTTCAGCTCGCTCATGGCCTTGAGCAGGGGGAATGTCTCGTGGACGGACAGTTCGGTCTCGTCGGTTTGACGGTGACGCGCAAAGCGGTGGGCTTTGAGGATCGAGATAACCGAACGGTTGATCAGGCTACGGCCATAGATCGAGCTCACCACGTTGTTGTTGCGGTAGAGCTGACCGATAAGCGGGATCATCGCTTCAGCAAGAGCTTCACGATCGATCCACTCACCAAGACACTGGTCGGGCTTCTGAGTCACGGGAACCTTCCACATGTAGGGACAGAAAAAAGGGGCTACATTATGACGCCCCAACGCGTATCGGGCAATGAGCGCCTGTCGCCGACGCCAGAGCGAGTGTTCATGGCCTTTCGAGCCTGACAGCACGCACCGGCACCGGTACAATTGATCTCTTTGCCGCAACGCTTGGAGTGCAATCTCCCGTGTCAGTTCTGCGCCTACCGCAAATGTCGGCCACGGCCGGCAAACATACCTGGGGCAACTTGCCCGGTGCCGCCCTCAGCCTTGCCATTGCCGAAGCCGCCAGCAACGCTGGTCGCTTCACCCTTTTGCTGACGGCCGACAGCCAGGCCGCCGACCGTCTGGAGCAAGAGCTGCGTTTCTTCGCGCCGGACTTGCCAGTGCTGCCTTTCCCTGACTGGGAAACCCTGCCGTACGACCTGTTCTCGCCGCACCAGGACATCATTTCCCAGCGTATCGCCAGCCTCTACCAGTTGCCTGAACTGGACCACGGCATTCTCGTGGTGCCGATCACCACGGCCCTGCACCGCCTGGCGCCGACCCGCTTCCTGCTGGGCAGCAGCCTGGTGCTGGACATCGGCCAGAAAGTGGATGTCGAGCAGATGCGCACACGCCTGGAAGCCACCGGCTACCGCTGCGTCGACACCGTCTACGAGCACGGCGAGTTCGCCGTGCGGGGTGCCTTGATCGACCTGTTCCCGATGGGCAGCAAACTGCCCTATCGCATCGACCTGTTCGACGATGAAATCGAAACCCTGCGCACCTTCGACCCGGAAACCCAGCGCTCGATCGACAAGGTGGACTCGATTCGCCTGCTGCCGGCCCGCGAGTTCCCGATGCAAAAGGACGAAGTGACCCGTTTCAAGGCCCGCTTCCGCGAGCGTTTCGACGTCGATTTTCGCCGCAGCGCGATCTTCCAGGACCTCACCAGCGGCATCATCCCCGCGGGTATCGAGTATTACCTGCCGCTGTTCTTCGAAGAAACCTCCACCCTTTTCGACTACCTGCCGGACGACACTCAAGTGTTCTCGCTGCCGGGTGTCGAGCAGGCCGCCGAACACTTCTGGAACGATGTCCGCGGCCGTTATGAAGAACGCCGTGGCGACCTGACCCGCCCGCTGCTGCCGCCAGCCGAACTGTTCCTGCCGGTCGAGGACTGCTTCGCCCGCCTCAAGCAGTGGCCGCGCGTCGTGGCAAATACCGACGATGTAGAACCAGGCGCCGGCCGTGAGCGTTTCCCCGCCGGCGCCTTGCCCAACCTGGCCATCGAAGCCAAGGCCAACCAACCGCTGGCCGAACTGGCCAACTTCCTGGACCAGTTCCCTGGCCGGGTCCTGTTCACCGCTGAATCGGCAGGCCGCCGTGAAGTCCTGCTGGAACTGCTTGAGCGCCTGAAGCTGCGCCCGGAGACGGTCGAAAGCTGGGCCGAATTCATCACCGGCAGCGAGCGCCTGGCGATCACCATCGCCCCGCTCGATGACGGCCTGCTGCTGGACGACCCTGCCGTGGCGCTGATTGCCGAGAGCCCGCTGTTCGGCCAGCGCGTCATGCAGCGCCGGCGTCGCGAGAAACGCGGCGAGGCGGCCAACGATGCAGTCATCAAGAACCTCACCGAGCTGCGCGAAGGTGCGCCAGTGGTGCATATCGACCACGGCGTGGGTCGCTACCTGGGCCTGGCAACCCTGGAAATCGACGGCCAGGCCGCCGAATTCCTGACCCTGGAATACGCCGAGGGCGCCAAGCTCTATGTGCCGGTGGCCAACCTGCACCTGATCGCCCGTTACACCGGCAGCGATGATGCCCTGGCACCGTTGCACCGACTCGGCTCCGAAGCCTGGCAGAAAGCCAAGCGCAAAGCCGCCGAACAGGTGCGCGACGTGGCGGCCGAACTGCTCGACATCTATGCCCGCCGCGCCGCGCGCAAAGGCTATGCGTTCGCCGACCCGGCCGCCGACTACGCCACCTTCAGCGCCGGCTTCCCGTTCGAGGAAACCCCCGACCAGCAAGCCGCCATCGAAGCCGTACGCGCCGACATGCTGGCCGCCAAGCCCATGGATCGCCTGGTGTGCGGCGACGTCGGCTTCGGCAAGACCGAAGTGGCCATGCGCGCAGCCTTCATCGCGGTGCACAGTGGTCGCCAGGTGGCAGTGTTGGTGCCCACTACCCTGCTCGCCCAGCAGCACTACAACAGCTTCCGCGACCGCTTCGCCGACTGGCCGGTAACCGTGGAGGTCATGAGCCGCTTCAAGTCGGCCAAGGAAGTGGCGGCAGCGGCGGCTGATCTGGCCGAAGGCAAGATCGACATCCTGATCGGCACGCACAAACTGCTCCAGGACGATGTGCGCTTCAAGGACCTAGGCCTGGCCATCATCGATGAAGAACACCGTTTCGGCGTTCGCCAGAAAGAACAGCTCAAGGCCCTGCGTAGCGAGGTGGACATTCTCACCCTGACCGCCACGCCAATTCCGCGCACGTTGAACATGGCGGTGTCCGGCATGCGCGACCTGTCGATCATCGCCACCCCGCCGGCCCGCCGGTTGTCGGTGCGCACCTTCGTCATGGAGCAGAACAAGAGCACGGTGAAGGAGGCACTGCTGCGCGAGCTGCTGCGCGGCGGCCAGGTCTACTACCTGCACAACGATGTGAAAACCATCGAGAAATGCGCCGCCGACCTGGCCGAACTGGTGCCCGAGGCACGGATCGGCATCGGCCACGGGCAAATGCGCGAACGCGAACTCGAACAGGTGATGAGCGACTTCTACCACAAGCGCTTCAACGTGCTGATCGCCTCGACCATCATCGAGACCGGCATCGACGTGCCCAGCGCCAACACCATCGTCATCGAACGCGCCGACAAGTTCGGCCTGGCCCAGTTGCATCAGTTGCGCGGCCGGGTTGGTCGTAGTCACCACCAAGCCTATGCCTACCTGCTGACGCCACCACGCCAGCAGATCAGCGCCGATGCCGAGAAGCGCCTGGAAGCCATTGCCAATACCCAGGACCTGGGCGCCGGCTTCGTGCTGGCCACCAACGACCTGGAGATTCGCGGTGCCGGCGAACTGCTGGGCGAAGGTCAGAGCGGTCAGATCCAGGCAGTCGGCTTCACCCTGTACATGGAAATGCTCGAACGGGCGGTCAAGGCCATTCGCAAGGGCACCCAACCGAACCTGGAGCAGCCATTGGGCGGTGGTCCGGAGATCAACCTGCGCCTGCCGGCGTTGATACCCGAAGACTACCTGCCCGACGTACATGCCCGCCTGATCCTCTACAAGCGCATCGCTTCGGCCGCTGACGAGGAGGGTCTGAAGGACCTGCAAGTGGAAATGATCGACCGCTTCGGCCTGCTGCCGGAGCCGACCAAGAACCTCATGCGCCTGACTCAGCTCAAGCTGCATGCCGAGAAGCTGGGCATCAAGAAAGTCGATGCCGGCCCCAACGGCGGCAAACTCGAGTTCGAGGCCGAGACCCCTGTCGACCCACTGACCCTGATCAAGCTGATTCAAGGCCAGCCCAAACGCTATAAGTTCGAAGGCGCGACCCAGTTCCGCTTCCTGGTTCCGATGGAACGCCCCGACGAACGCTTCAACACCCTGGAGGCGCTGTTCGAGCGCCTGACACCACAGCCTGCTTAAGGAATATCCATGCGTGCCATCCGTTGCCTGACCTTGCTGCTGACGCTGTTCGCGCCGGCCGCCTTCGCCGAAGGCCTGTATCAGGTGGAAATGATTCTGGTGCGGCAGAACAACGTGCCCGCCTTCACCAGCCCGTTCGCCCCGGAAGACTGGAGCGCTGGCGCCCCGCGCCTGGAAAAGGACGACGAGCGTCGGGTCGCCCTGGACGATGAGGTGACCCGGCTCGAAGCCACCCCGAACTACACCGTGCTGTTGCACAAGGCGTGGCAACAGCAGGTGGGCAGCGAGCCCAGCCGTATCGCGCTGGGCACGGGCAAAGAGCAGTTCGGCCACTTCCCCATCGAAGGCAACCTGAGCATCACCGAAGGCCGCTTCATCACTGTCGAGGCCAACTTCTGGGTCAACCAGCTCGATGGCAACGGCAACGTGCTGCAGAGCGAACAATTCAAGCAGAGCAACAGCAATGTGAAAGGCGGCCAACTGACCTTCCTCGATGGCGGCCACCTGGCAGTGCTGCTGAAGGTCACGCCTCCGGGCACACCGAAGATGCCGGTCATGGACCCGGAGATGATGGAGCAGTGATGTGAACGCGGGTGACGCAGAAGAATTGCTCAGGGCCTATCCGCACTGGGTCGATCACTTCGATCCCGGCGCGCTGAGCCGCGGTCGCGCATATGCCGCGCAGGAGCGAACCCGCATTCTGTCGCAGGATGCCACGTCCATCGAGTCGACCTGCAAAGGCTCGTCAGGGCAAACGTACACCCAGATAATCAAGCTGTTCGCGCATGCCGGAGAGCTGCGCATTCTCGGCAGTTGCAGTTGCCCGGTGCGCCTGAACTGCAAGCACTGCGTCGCCGCCTTGCTGCTCGTACAGGACGGCGCCAGCGGTCTCGCCCCCTCCATGACCCGCGAACAAGCCGCACTCTCGCTGCCCCCTGATCTCAACCAGTGGGTGCAGGCACTGGAGACCCCCGCCAAACCGGTGAGTGCTCCGGCACCGGCGCGCAAGGGGCCGGCCATCTATTACCGGGTCTACAAAGACCGCGAACAATGCCGAATGGAAGTGCTCAAAGGCACCCGCCAGGCAGACGACACGCTCAAGCTGGCCCGAATCACGTCGCTGCCTGAACTGATCTACTATACCCCCCGCTACGTGACCGAGGACGACGGCCGCTTGTTGCGCCTGATCGATGCACGCACGCAGTCCGTGACGCCGGTGGTCGAGCTGGAAGGCAAGCAGGGCGCAGAGCTGTTCGGCTACGCCCTGGCGACTGGGCGCCTACTCTACGAGCAGGACCCATCGCCACTGCTTGGCGGCCCGAAGCTGCACGCTGAATTTCGCTGGGTAAGGCTGGAAAACGGCAGTTACCGGGGCGCCTGGTACCACGATGAGCACCTGCAACTTCAGGCAATTCCGATCGAGCCACTGTATTACGTGGACCGGCAGTCGCACCGCTGCGGCATACTCGACCACGACCTTGACCCCTTCATTGCCAGCCAGCTCGCCCGTGCACCCACGGTCCCCGAACACCTCGTCGTGCCCTTGAGCCATCGCCTGAATGCCCTGAACCGCCAGGTTCCAACACCCACCGCTGTCAGCAGCGAACAGATCGAAGATATTTCACCACGCGGTCGACTGACCCTCGGCAGCCTCGAATTCAGCGCCTACATGCCCAAGACCGGTCGCATGCAGCGCCAGATGCAACACCGCGCAGCCCTGTCGTTCGACTATGACGGCCTGCGCGCCAGCGGCAGCGACGAAAAGCCTCTGACTCGCCTGGTGGACGCCACCAGCCAACGCATCCGCCGCCAGCCCCAGGCTGAGCAAGCCCTGCGCAAGACCGTGCGGGACCTCGGTTTCAAGGCCGCCACCCGGCAGAGCAAAGCCCTGCCCGACAGTGCCGGCGAGATGCTGCAATTGCCGGACGACGAAGCCTGGCTGCGCTTTGCCCGCGATGGCCTGCCGCGCCTTCGCGAGGCGGGCTGGGAAATCGACATCCACCGCGATTTCGCCTTCAGCCTGCACGAGGTGGACGACTGGTACGCCACCATCGACGAAGCCCCAGGCCATGAGTGGTTCGACCTGGAGCTGGGGATCGTGGTCGATGGTCAGCGCCACAGCCTGTTGCCGATCGTGCTGCAACTGCTGCGCAGCAATCCTGAGCTGCTGCGCCCAGCCGAACTGGCCCGCCGCAGCGACGACGAGCACCTGCTGATCGACCTCAACCGAGGGCGGCTGGACAGCCCGGCGCTGCGCGTCGCCCTGCCCTACGGCAGGATCAAGGCCGTGATGGGCACCTTGGGTGAGCTGTACCTGCACGAGGACACCGCCGGCCCGGCACTGCGCCTGGACCGCGCCGACGCTGCACGCCTGAACGACATCGCCGATCTGCCACTGCACTGGGAAGGCGGCGAACACGTACGTGACCTGGGCCGGCGCCTGCGCGATGCCCGTGACCTGCAAGTCGCGCCGCCCCGCGAGCTCAACGCCACCTTGCGTCCTTATCAGCAGCAGGGCCTGAACTGGATGCAGGCCCTGCGCGAGATGGGTACCGGCGGGATCCTGGGTGACGACATGGGCCTGGGCAAGACGCTACAGACCCTGGCCCACCTGCTGCTGGAAAAACAGTCCGGGCGCCTGACCTCCCCCGCCCTGGCGGTGATGCCGACCAGCCTGGTGCCCAACTGGCTCGACGAGGCCCAGCGCTTCGCCCCCAGCCTGCGGGTACTGGCCCTTCACGGCCCCGGACGCAGCAAGCACTTCGCCTCTCTGCATGAATACGACTTGGTATTGACCACTTACGCCCTGGTGCCGCGCGACCTGGAACACCTGCGCGGGCAACCTTGGGCGGTCCTGGTGCTCGACGAAGCACAGAACATCAAGAGCAGCACCAGCAAGGCCGCCCAGTCGGTGTGCGAGCTGCAAGCCAGCCAGCGCCTGTGCCTGACCGGTACGCCCATGGAAAACAACCTGGGCGAGCTATGGTCGCTATTCCACTTCTTGATGCCCGGCTGGCTGGGCGACCTCAAGCGTTTCAACCAGGACTACCGCACCCCGATCGAGCGTCAGGGCGACAGCGAGCGCATGACCCACCTGGCCAATCGTGTTCGCCCGTTCCTGCTGCGCCGGACCAAGGAGCAGGTAGCCACCGAGCTGCCCGCCAAGACCGAGATGGTCCACTGGGTCGAGCTCAGCGACGCCCAGCGCGACACCTATGAAGCCGTGCGGGTGGCGATGGACAAGAAGGTCCGCGAGGAAATCGCCCGCAGCGGCGCGGCGCGCAGCCAGATCGTGATCCTCGATGCCTTGCTCAAGCTGCGCCAGGTGTGCTGTGACTTGCGCCTGGTCAAAGGTGTGCAGGCCAAGGCCAACCAGGCCGACAAAGGCAAACTCGGCGCCTTGATGGAAATGCTCGAAGAACTGCTGAGCGAAGGCCGTCGTGTGCTGCTGTTCTCGCAGTTCACCTCGATGCTGGCGCTGATCGAGCAGGAGCTTGCGAAACGCGATATCCGCTACAGCCTGCTGACCGGCGACACCCGAGATCGCCGCGCTCCGGTCAAGCAGTTCCAGGACGGTGACAGCGACGTATTCCTGATCAGCCTGAAGGCCGGCGGTACAGGGCTTAACCTAACTGCCGCAGACACGGTGATTCACTATGACCCTTGGTGGAACCCCGCCAGCGAGAACCAGGCCACCGACCGCGCCTACCGCATTGGCCAGGACAAACCGGTGTTCGTATTCAAGCTGATCACCCGGGGTACCGTGGAAGAGAAGATCCAGCAACTGCAGCAGGAGAAGGCGGCGCTTGCGTCCGGCTTACTCGACGGCGGCCAGGCCGGGCAGTGGCGCCTGGGGGATGACGAGATCGAGGCGCTGTTCGCACCGTTGCCAGGCAAACGCGGGCGCTAAGCTTCTGGGGCCGCTACGCAGCCCCTTCGCGACACGAGGCCGCTCCCACAGCGATAGCGCAAACCGTGGGATGTCGCAAGCGACGCCTCAGTCGACCAGCTGTGCCTCTTTCAGTGCGCCGAGTGCCTCCAGCCAACGGGGCTGCTGGCGGTAATCGGTCCGGGCAAAGCCCTGCCCACGCATCCGCGCGATGCGTGGCGATGGCTTCACCCTGAGCCGCTGCGCCGCACACAACGCCAGTTCAGCCGACGCGCGGTCATTGCACACCAGACCCATGTCGCAACCGGCGCTCAGTGCCGCTTCGATGCGGTTGGCGGCATCCCCGACCACATGCGCGCCGGCCATGGACAGGTCGTCACTGAAGATCACACCCTGGAAGCCCAGCTCGCCGCGCAGGATGTCTTGCAACCAGCGGCGCGAGAAGCCGGCCGGCTGGTTATCCACCTGCGGGTAGATCACATGGGCAGGCATCACGGCGGCAAGCTGGCTGCCCAAGCGGGTGAATGGCAGCAAGTCAGCCTGGCGCAATTGCTCGAGGCTACGCTCGTCGGTGGGGATAGCCACATGGGAGTCGGCCTCGGCCCAGCCGTGCCCAGGGAAGTGCTTGCCACAGGCCGCCATGCCTGCGGCATTCATGCCACGGATGAAGGCACCAGCCAATTGCGTGGCGCGTTGCGGGTCACCTTCGAAGGCGCGGCTGCCGACCACTGCGCTGCGCTGGTGATCCAGGTCGAGCACCGGCGCGAAACTGAGGTCCAGGCCAACCGACAGGACCTCGGTGGCCATCAGCCACCCGCACTGTTCGGCCAGGTACTCGGCATTGGCGTTATCGGCAATCGCACGCATGGCCGGCAAGCGCACGAACCCCTGACGCAGGCGTTGAACGCGACCGCCCTCCTGATCGACCGCCAGGATCAGGTCGGGACGAATGGCGCGGATCGACGCACACAATTCACGCACCTGACGGGGGTTTTCGACATTGCGCGCAAAGATGATCAAGCCAGCCACTTCGGGCTGGCGCAGGAGATGTCGGTCCTCGGCGGTCAGCCATTTACCGGCAATATCCACCATCAGAGAGCCTTGCAGGCTGACGGTCATAAGGAATCCTTCATTGAAGACTGAGAGAAGCCCACTGGGGGCAGGCAGCCTCTTCGATACGCACCGGGCAATGGGCCGGCACTCGGTCGAACAGGTCAAGCAAATCCGTGTTGCGCAGGCGTATGCAGCCATGTGACAACGGTACGCGCAAGGGTTCGATGTCCGGCGTCCCGTGCAGGTAAATGTAGCGACGAAACGTGTCGACACCGCCCCGGCGGTTGAAGCCAGACTCGCATCCACTGAGCCACAAGATGCGGGTCAGGATCCAGTCACGCCCAGGACACTGCTCGTGCAGCGCTGGCGTCCAGACCTCACCGGTCCAGCGTCGCCCGCTCAACACCGCATTGAGCGGCAAACCCGCACCGATCTTCGCACGCACTTGATGCAAGCCTCGCGGCGTACAGCCGGAGCCATTGCGCTCACCCGCGCCGTTACGTGCCGTGGAAACATCGAGACGAACCCGCAATTGCCCACGGACGAAGCCGTAGAGGCGCTGGTCGGTCAGGGAAATGTGCAGAAAGTCGAGGTCAGGCATGGGCGCTAGCTTAGCCGAAGCGCCCTGCCCCGCCCAGTGTTCAGGCCTTGGCGGTGGCGTTCTTGCTGCGTGGACGCAGCTGAGCGCTGGCCATGGCCTCGTCGGTGACGCCACTGTCGGCACGCATGCCGGCCGCCAGGAACGGCACCATCAGGCGCATGACTTGTTCGATCGAGGTATTGATGCCGAAATCGGTTTCGGCAATGGCCCGCAGTGCCTTGATACCCGACATGCTGAAGGCCGCGGCACCGAGCATGAAATGCACACGCCAGAATAGCTCCAGCGGCGGGATGCGCGGTGCAGCCTCGTTGACCAGCAGCATGTAGCGGCGGAACACCTTGCCATACATGTCCTCGAGGTAGCGGCGCAGGTGCCCCTGGCTCTGGCTGAAGGCCAGGCCCAGCAGGCGCATGAAGATAGAGAGGTCGTTGTTGCTGCGCGGCTGCACGGCAAGCGCCTGCTCCACCAGCATCTCCAGCAGTTCTTCGAGCGAGGGTTTCTGTTCAGGCCGGGCCTGGCGACGCTCCAGCTCGCGCTCGAGGCTGGCGCAGAACGGGCCCAGGAAGCGCGAGAACACCGCCTGGATCAGGGCCTTCTTGGAACCGAAGTGGTAGTTGACCGCGGCCAGGTTGACGCCAGCCTTGCTGGTGATCAGCCGCAGCGAGGTTTCGGCGAATCCCCTCTCTGCGAACAGCTGCTCGGCAGCATCGAGAATGCGTTCAACGGTTTCCGATTGGGCCATGACTACTCCGCCAGACAAACAGGTGTTTGAAACATACGTTTCAGGCCTGTTTATGTCAAGGCTCGCTGACCGTGCGGTCGCCATTAAAACACAGCTTCGCCCTACACGCTGCAGGCCACGCTGCCCGCCACGCCCAGCGCCTCATGCAGCACATTGCCAGCCTTTTCCGCGTGCACAACGCTTGCAGTGGGCCAGCCACTGTATATAATCCCAGTCACTGTATAAAAAGACAGAGCGCTCGCCATGTTGAAACTGACGTCACGCCAAGCCGAAATTCTGGCCTTCATCAAACGTTGCCTCGAAGACAACGGCTTCCCGCCGACGCGCGCGGAGATCGCTCAAGAGCTGGGCTTCAAGTCGCCCAACGCCGCCGAGGAACACCTCAAGGCCCTCGCCCGTAAAGGCGCGATCGAAATGACCCCTGGGGCCTCCCGCGGCATTCGTGTCCCTGGGTTCGAAGCCAAGGCAGAAGAAAACGGCCTGCCAATCATTGGCCGGGTCGCGGCCGGCGCACCGATTCTCGCCGAGCAGCATATCGAGCAATCCTGCAACATCAACCCTGCCTTCTTCCATCCACGCGCCGACTACCTGCTGCGCGTACATGGCATGAGCATGAAGGACATCGGCATTTTCGATGGCGACCTGCTCGCCGTCCATACCTGCCGTGAAGCCCGAAACGGCCAGATCGTCGTCGCCCGCATCGGTGACGAAGTAACGGTCAAGCGCTTCAAGCGTGAAGGCAGCAAAGTCTGGCTTATTGCCGAGAACCCCGAATTCGCCCCCATCGAAGTCGACCTGAAAGAACAGGAACTGGTTATCGAGGGCTTGAGTGTCGGCGTCATTCGCCGCTGATCCAGGAGGCGTCATGCAGCAGTCCATCCATGCACCCCAGCAAGTTCAGCTCCCGCTGTTCGAGGCTTTCCTCGCCCAGCCGGTATTGCCTGGCTTGAAGGCACAAGAGCCGGCGCGCAAGCACAGCCAACCCGAGCTGTTTAGCGAACTGTCACTGCGCGGCGCAGTTGGACACTGCCAAAACCTGCTGGCGCCTGTGCTACGCGAACTGAGCGAAGAAGACGACGCCCGCTGGCTGACCCTGATCGCCCCACCCTCTAACCTGACACAAGCCTGGCTGCGGGATGCAGGCCTCAACCGCGAACGCATTCTGCTGCTGCACCCTCGCGGCAACCAGAGCCCGCTGCAACTGGCCTGTGAAGCCCTGCGCCTTGGCCTTAGCCATACCGTAGTGAGCTGGCTAGGGAACATCAACGCCAGCGCACGCCAGCAACTGGTGCGCGCAGCCAACGCCGGAAACGCACAAAGCCTGAACATCCGCCTCGGCTGATGTTCAGGCTTTGCCTGTTACCTCACACCACACTCTTCGTTTAGTGCAGTACGCGCGGTCCTTCGTCGCGTTCGAGTTCGCCATCCATGAGGCGACCTGCCATTTGCACGCCGACGCTCAGCATTGCCTTGGCGACTTCGACGTGCTGCCCCTGCAAGAACGCCTTGGCGTCCTCCGAGAAATCCAGGGTTACCAGAGAGCCTTCGTCCTCGGCACGACGCAGTTCGATCCGGCCATCAGGCAACTCGACAATTTCTAGAAAGGACGTTGACATATAGGGCTGTTCTCCTCGAAAGGCCAGCATTGTACCAGTCGAATCAGTGATCAGCACTCACTCAACGCGTCACGGAACCGTCTCACCAAGTCCTTAAGGTTGTTCCTCCAGCTTTCCAGGGTTGCTCTCGACAGCGCAGGTTGCTCGGGTTCGTCGAGATTGACAGCCTGGATCAGCGGTTGGGTGACGTCGGTTTTAGGGGTTTTCTTCGCGACCGGCGGTCGGAACAAATCGGCATAAGCACTGACCAGTTGCGCCAGCCAGGTTTCCCGCTGGCGCACCAGTTCGAGCATTTCAGCCACTTCAGGGATGGCGATGTCGTTCAGCGCATCGTCGGCGAGCGCCTGCTCGACCGAAGCCACTACCGGCAGCCGGTAGAAGCCGCCGATCTCGTGACACAGTCCCAGCAGCGCGCCATTGAGGTGAAACAACGCTGCCTCGCGTTCAGCCTGGACCAGGCCCTGGGCATTCATGGCCTGGCTCTGTTCGGCCTTGGCCATCGATTCGAGGGCGAGGCCGGCGAAGAACAGTTTCTGGTTGGTGCGGGTGTAGAGTTCCTGGGCCATTTCGAGTGCCCTCCCATAGGCTGCAAGGCATATTACTGCATCATAAATGATCAGGGCCGCAAAGCGGCCCCAATTACAGCACCGAGGAATCAGCGCTTGTCTTCGACTTTCCAGGTACTCCCGTCGTAAAACGCCTTCCAGCCGGTCGGCTTGCCATCGACCTCGGACTGCACGTATTGCTCCTTGGTCTTGCGGCTGTAGCGAATCACCGCTGGACGGCCTTCAGGGTCCTTCTGCGGCGCATCGCAGAGGAAGTGGTACTTAGGGTCGATCTCGTGCTTGTGTGGAACGATCTCCATCACCAGCGGGGCCCGGGTTTCGCGGTTCTTGGGGAACTGGCTGGCGGCCAGGAACAGCCCAGAAGCGCCGTCGCGCAGCACGTAGGTATCGTCGACCTTCTCGCACTTGAGCTCCGGCATGTCCACCTTATCCATCTTCGGTGGCGCCGCTTCGCCGCTCTTGAGCAGCTTGCGGGTGTTCTTGCACGAAGGATTGGTGCAACCGAAGAACTTGCCGAAACGGCCTGTCTTGAGCTGCATCTCGCTACCGCACTTGTCGCACTCCAGGCTCGGCCCTTCGTAGCCCTTGATCCGGTAGTTGCCTTCCTCGATCTCGTAGCCCGCACAGTCCGGGTTGTTACCGCAG
Organism: Pseudomonas taiwanensis DSM 21245; assembly: GCF_000425785.1. Lineage (GTDB taxonomy): Bacteria > Pseudomonadota > Gammaproteobacteria > Pseudomonadales > Pseudomonadaceae > Aquipseudomonas > Aquipseudomonas taiwanensis. The sequence goes on along the minus strand of NZ_AUEC01000012.1, from coordinate 34,250 downwards.
ATATGCAGCTTGTGCTTTTCGTCCAGCAGGTAGGCATCCATCGCCGTCGCGCAGATCGGGCAACGGTGCTTGCCACGCAGCACGCGGGATTCCGACTCGCCCTCGTCGTCTGCAGCAATCTCGTCACCCGGCACCAGGTTCACGGTGGCCTTGCAGCGCTCTTTGGGCGGCAGGCTGTATCCCGAGCAACCCAGGAACACGCCGGTCGAAGCGGTACGGATCATCATCGGCCGCCCGCATTCCTTGCACGGAATGTTGGTCATGGTCGGCTGGTTGGCACGCATGCCGTTCTCTGCCGACTCGGCCGTCAGCAGTTTCTTGCTGAAGTCGCCGTAGAACTCGTCCAGCACGTTCTTCCAGTCACGCTCGCCCTGGGCCACGTCGTCGAGGTTCTCTTCCATGTCGGCGGTGAAGCCGTAATCCATCAGATTGGAGAAACTCTCGGAGAGGCGTTCGGTGACGATGTCACCCATCTTCTCGGAATAGAAGCGGCGGTTGTGCAGGGTCACATAGCCACGGTCCTGGATGGTGGAGATGATCGCCGCATAGGTGGACGGACGACCGATCCCACGTTTTTCCATTTCCTTGACCAGGCTGGCCTCGGTGAAGCGCGCCGGTGGCTTGGTGAAATGCTGGCTCGGGTCGAGTTGGATCAGCTTCAACGCCTCACCCTGGGCCATTTCCGGCAGCACATCGTCTTCGCCTGGCTTGCTCTGCTGTGGCAGCACACGGGTATAACCGTCGAACTTCAGGATACGGCCCTTGGCACGCAGCTCGAAGTCGCCAGCAGCGACCGTGACGCTGGTGGACAGGTATTGCGCCGGCGGCATCTGGCAGGCCAGGAACTGACGCCAGATCAGCTCGTACAAGCGCTCGGCATCGCGTTCCATGCCGCTGAGCTTGGTCGGATGGGTATTGACGTCAGAAGGACGAATCGCTTCGTGCGCTTCCTGAGCGCCCTCCTTGCTGCCGTACACCAGCGCAGCTTCCGGCAGGTACTGCTTGCCGAACTCACGCTCGATGTAGCTGCGCGCCATGTCCAGGGCGTCGGCCGACAGGTTGGTCGAGTCGGTACGCATGTAGGTGATGTAACCCGCTTCGTACAGACGCTGGGCCATCATCATGGTCTTCTTCACCCCGAAGCCCAGGCGATTGCTCGCAGCCTGCTGCAAGGTGGAGGTAATGAACGGTGCCGACGGCTTGCTACTGGTCGGCCGGTCTTCGCGCTTGACCACGCTGTAGCTGGAAGCCTTGAGCTTCTCCAGTGCGGCCATGGCCTGGGCTTCATTGAGCGGCTTGAAGGCTTCGCCGTTCTCGCGAGCCACTTCGAAGCGCACCTTGGCGTTCTTGGCGGTGCCCAGGTCAGCGTGGACTTCCCAGTATTCCTCGGGGATGAAAGCCCGGATTTCGCGCTCGCGCTCGACCACCAGCTTCACCGCCACCGACTGCACCCGTCCAGCGGACAGGCCGCGGGCGATCTTGGCCCACAGCAATGGCGAAACCATGTAGCCAACCACCCGGTCGAGGAAGCGCCGCGCCTGCTGGGCATTGACGCGGTCGATGTCGAGTTCGCCCGGCTGGGAGAAGGCATCCTGGATGGCCTTCTTGGTGATTTCGTTGAACACCACGCGCTTGTAGCGGCTGTCGTCCCCACCAATGGCTTCGCGCAGATGCCAGGCAATGGCCTCCCCTTCGCGATCCAAGTCGGTTGCGAGATAGATGGTGTCGGCATCCTTGGCCAGGCGGCGCAGTTCGTCGATCACCTTCTCCTTGCCAGGCAGGATCTCGTACTTGGCCTTCCAGCCGTGTTCTGGGTCGACGCCCATGCGTGCCACCAGCTGGCGCCGCGCCTTTTCCTTGGGCGACAGGGCCGGAGCCTCACCCGCAGTCTTGCCGCGCTTGGCGGCCGGCTCTTTGCTGGCGCTGGCCGAACCGCTGGTGGGGAGGTCTCGGATATGGCCGATACTCGACTTCACCACGTACTGGTTGCCCAGGTACTTGTTGATGGTCTTGGCCTTGGCCGGGGATTCCACAATGACCAGCGATTTGCCCATGGATCGGAGTATTCCTGAATCTGAAGATTAAAAACGCGTCAGGTGCCAGACGCGGCACCGCTATATATAGTGGCAAAAGAGTGAGGTCAAGCGCGGTCGATCACTCGCCTGGCCCGGCCAAGTGCCCGGACAGCCCCTCTTCGGCCTTGACCAAAGCAAAGCGTGGCACCTGCTCGCCGTCAACCTCGACTGATTCGAGGAACATCGAAAGTGGCCGTACCCACAGCCCGAATTCGCCGTACAGCGCCTGGTAGAACACCACCCATTCTTCGGTCTCGGAGTGCTGGGCAGCGGCGAAGACACGGTACTCAGGCCCTTTGTAATGACGATACACGCCTGGTTGTATCTGCATGTCACTCACCCTCTTGAAACAAAATCTGTAAAAAAACAAAAACCGGGGCACTGGGCCCCGGCTGCTGACTTGCAACGCGATCAGACGCGCTCGAAGACAGTGGTGATGCCTTGACCCAGGCCGACGCACATGGTGGCTACACCGAGGGTACCGCCATTCTGCTTCATGACGTTGAGCAGGGTGCCGGAAATTCGCGCCCCAGAGCAACCGAACGGGTGGCCCAAAGCGATGGCGCCGCCGTGCAGGTTAACCTTCTCATCCATCTTGTCGAGCACTTTCAAATCTTTCAGCACTGGCAGGGCCTGTGCGGCGAAGGCTTCGTTGAGCTCGATGAAGTCGATGTCGGCCATGGTCAGGCCAGCACGCTTGAGGGCTTTCTGGGTCGACGGCACCGGACCGTAGCCCATGATCGCTGGGTCGACACCGGCCACCGCCATGGAGCGGATGACCGCCAATGGCTGGATGCCCAGGTCCATGGCACGCTGGCCAGACATGACGATCATGCACGAGGCACCATCGGTGATCTGCGACGACGTACCGGCGGTGACGGTACCCCCTTTGGGGTTGAACGCCGGCTTGAGCGACGCCAGGCCTTCGAGGGTGGTTTCCGGGCGGATGGTCTCGTCGAAGTCGAAGACCTTCAGGAAGCCGTTCTCGTCATAGCCCTGCATCGGGATGATCTCATCCTTGAACTTGCCCTCGACCGTCGCCTTGTGGGCGAGCTGGTGCGAGCGCAGGCCAAACAGGTCCTGTTGCTCACGGCTGATGCCGTGCATCTTGCCGAGCATTTCAGCGGTCAGGCCCATCATGCCTGAAGCCTTGGCGGCATACAGCGACATGTGCGGGTTCGGGTCGACGCCGTGCATCATGCTGACGTGGCCCATGTGCTCGACGCCACCGACCACGAACACGTCACCGTTGCCGGTCATGATCGCCTGGGCGGCGGTGTGCAGTGCGCTCATCGACGAACCGCACAGCCGGCTGACGGTCTGGGCTGCGGAAGTGTGCGGGATCTGGGTCATCAGCGACGCCATGCGGGCGATGTTCCAGCCCTGCTCCAGGGTCTGGTTGACGCAGCCCCAGATCACGTCCTCGACTTCTTTCGGGTCGACCTTGTCATTACGCTCCAGTAGCTTGCTGATCAGGTGCGCAGACATGTCTTCGGCACGGGTGTTGCGGTGCATGCCACCCTTGGAGCGGCCCATCGGGGTGCGACCGAAGTCGACAATCACCACGTCTCTTGGATTGAGGCTCATATCAATACTCTCGCTCTACTCTTGCTCTCAGGCGCTGTGGGGCCGCTCAGTTGAAGAAGCGCTGGCCATTCTTGGCCATCTCGCGCAGCTTCGCGGTCGGGTGGTACAGCGGTCCGAGGTCGGCATATTGGTCAGCCAGGGCAACGAACTCGGCCACCCCGATCGAATCGATGTAACGCAGCGCACCACCACGGAAGGGAGGGAAGCCAATGCCATAGACCAGGCCCATGTCGGCTTCGGCGGCGGTTTCGACGATGCCATCTTCCAGGCAGCGCACGGTTTCGAGGCACAGCGGGATCATCATCCAGTTGATGATGTCTTCGTCGCTGACTTCACGCGCTTCGAACACGATCGGCTTGAGGACGTCGAGCACGCTGCTGTCGGCCACTTTCTTCGGTTTGCCGCGCTTGTCGGTTTCGTAGGCGTAGAAGCCCTTGCCGTTCTTCTGGCCGAGACGGTTGGCCTCGTAGAGCGCATCGACGGCCGAGCGACGGTCATCTTTCATGCGGTCCGGGAAGCCTTCGGCCATTACGTCACGGCCGTGGTGGCCGGTGTCGATGCCGACGACGTCCATCAGGTACGCCGGCCCCATGGGCCAGCCGAACTTCTCCATAACCTTGTCGATGCGCACGAAGTCGACACCGGCGCTGACCAGCTTGGCGAAGCCGCCGAAATACGGGAACAGCACGCGATTGACCAGGAAGCCGGGGCAGTCGTTGACCACGATCGGGTTCTTGCCCATCTTCTTGGCGTACGCCACGGTGGTGGCGACCGCTACATCGCTGGATTTCTCGCCACGAATCACTTCCACCAGCGGCATCATGTGCACCGGGTTGAAAAAGTGCATGCCGACGAAGTTCTCTGGACGCTTGAGGGCCTTGGCCAACAAGTTGATGGAGATGGTCGAGGTGTTGGAGGCGAGGATCGCATCTTCCTTCACCTGGCTTTCGACTTCGGCCAATACAGCCTGCTTGACCTTCGGGTTCTCGACAACGGCTTCGACCACGATGTCGACGTTGGCGAAGTCGCCGTAGGACAGCGTCGGACGAATGGCGTTGAGCGCCTCCGCCATTTTCGCCGGGGTCAGGCGGCCTTTCTCGACACGCTTGCCGAGCAGCTTGGAAGCCTCGTTCAGGCCCAGCTGGATGGCTTCCTCGCGAATATCCTTCATCAGGATCGGGGTACCTTTGACCGCCGACTGATAAGCGATACCACCCCCCATGATGCCGGCGCCGAGCACGGCAGCCTGCTTCACGTCGTGGGCGATTTCATCATGGGCCTTGGCCTTGCGCTTGAGCTCCTGATCGTTCAAGAACAGGCCGACCAGGCTTTCGGCGACCGAGGTACGGGCCAGCTTGGCGAAACCTGCGGCCTCGACTTCCAGCGCTTTGTCGCGGCCGAAGTTGGCGGCTTTCTGGATGGTCTTGATGGCTTCGACCGGAGCCGGATAGTTCGGGCCGGCCTGCCCGGCCACGAAGCCTTTGGCGGTTTCGAAGGCCATCATCTGCTCGATGGCATTGAGCTTGAGCTTCTCGAGCTTCGGTTGGCGCTTGGCCTTGTAGTCCAGCTCGCCGCTGATGGCGCGCTTGATCAGGTCCAGGGCCCCGGCCTGCAGCAGTTCAGGGGCGACCACGGCATCGACCGCACCGACTTTCAGCGCGTCATCGGCACGGTTTTCCTTGCCCGAGGCAATCCACTCGATGGCGTTGTCGGAGCCGATCAGGCGCGGCAGGCGCACGGTACCACCGAAGCCAGGATAGATACCCAGCTTGACCTCTGGCAGACCGATCTTGGCGCTGGAGGACATGATGCGGTAATCGGCCGCCAGGCACATTTCCAGGCCGCCACCCAGGGCGATGCCGTTGATGGCCGCGACCGTCGGTACTTCGAGGTCTTCGAAGGCATTGAAGATGCGGTTGGCTTCCAGGTTGCCGGCAACCAGTTCGGCCTCGGGCAGCTTGAAGTTCTCGACGAATTCGGTGATGTCGGCGCCGACGATGAACACGTCCTTGCCACTGCTGACGATCACGCCTTTCACCGAGGCGTCGGCCTTGATGGCGTCGACGGCCTGGCGCAGCTCGTCCAGGGTCAGGCGATTGAACTTGTTGACGGACTCACCCTTGAGGTCGAACTTCAGTTCGACGATGCCGCTTTCAAGAGCCTTAACCGTGATGGCTTTACCTTCGTAAATCATCAACTGATCTCCACGATATGGAAGCTGAACTGTACGCACCGAACGCTGGCGGCAGAGCTGGCCATGCTGCCCTTGCCCCAGGCACACCCGTTAGCGCGCGAGTCGGGGTTCTGAGTGAGCGTTGTGACATACAAACGCTCAATTCATACGCCCGTTTGATTTGGGTATGCACACATTCTCCGAAAAGATCGGCGTTGTCAAATGCTCGCGAAGACCATGAAAACGCGACTTTCCAGTCATTTTGCAACGGCAGGGTTCGATACATGATGACAGTGATCGCTGATCATTCATGTCAGCGATTGACCATTCAGGGGGGGCGAAGGTGTTGGCCTTGAGATGTTCGGTGAAGCGTAGATCGCGAGCAAGGCTCGCCCCCACGTCTGTTTCGGGCTAGTTATTCCTGTGGGTAGGAAATCGATGATCTGTAGGAGCGAGCCTTGCTCGCGATGCGCCGCGCGGGCTGCGGGCGATCGAACAGGCCCCGAATAATCATCGCCAGCCACCTACCGCGCCCCTGCGCACATCCCACAAAAAAATCCAGGCATTCCCTCAATAACCCTCTACACTGCCAGTGGCTCCAAGAAATTCCCGGCCTGCCTGGCCTTTTCTGCACTGCAGAAACGACAAAGCGGCAACCTGGCACCTACCCTCCTGGGGGCGTTGCCATGTTGCCGCTTTGTCGTTAACGCGTGATCAAGCGAGGGTTTCAAAGGCGTGAGCAATATCCTGCAACACAGATTTATCACCGCGCTCGCTCCAGTACAGCGCAATCATGCGTTTGTCAGCCTCGACCTTGTAGACGGTCCCAGGCAGACGCGCGAACACCTCGTTCAGGCGGGGTTCCTCGCACACTTCACGCCACTGGTTCCACCATACGCCGGGACTGACCTGCCAGTAGCACCAGCTATCTTCGTGCCCTTTGCGGCGGGCCCGATGGTACTGAGGACACGGGCTAGGCGGCTCTTTTTCCAGCCAGTGCGGCCACTGCTGCGGCGCCAACTGCATGGCCAGCCCCATGCGCCGAGCCTCCAGGCGCAGACTCATCTGTTCTCCCTGCTTGCGTGAAAGACGCAGCCAGGAAAGCGGACTGAGAATCAGGGCAAGGATTGACACCACCAGCCATACCGTCATATCTAGATTCCATAAAGCGTTGCAAATGAGCGGGTTACTCAAGTTTCACGGAAGACCTGCCCCAAAGCGACCATACTTCCAATATCGCGATTGTCAGGAGTACAGCTCATGTCCTACGAACATCTTCTGGTTGCCGTCGACCTGACCGAAGAATGCGACCCGGTGATCAAGCGCGCCATGAAGCTCGCAGAGCCTACAGGCGCCAAGGTCTCTCTGGTGCATATCGTCGAGCCGATGGCCATGGCATTCGGCGGTGATGTGCCCATGGACCTGTCTCAGCTGCAGCAGCAGCAGTTCGACCAAGCCAAGGAGCGCATGGACCGACTGTTCAACAAGTACCCGGACATCAATCGTGGCGATTCGCACCTGACCTACGGCCAGCCGCGCCAGGAAATCCACCAGTTGGCCAAGGAACAACATTGCGACCTGATCGTGGTCGGCAGCCATGGCCGCCACGGGCTGGCATTGCTGCTGGGCTCTACCGCCAATGACGTGTTGCATGGCGCCCCTTGCGATGTCTTGGCGGTGCGGTTGCAGAAGAAGGAATGATCCAACCCGCACGGGCCCTATCGTCGGCGTGCCGGCGATAGGGCCCGTCGGATCAACCTTCCAGCTCGGCCCAGCGCTCTACCAAGGTATCCAGCTCAGCCTGCAGCTTCTCCAGCTTCGCCAGCACAGCCGAGGTTTCACCGATAGGGCGCTGGTAGAAGCCAGGTGCATTGACCTCTTCCTGAACCACCGCCATGCGCTGCTCCAGCTCGTCGATCTGCCCCGGCAACGCCTCCAGCTCGCGCTGCAACTTGTAGCTGAGCTTTTTCTTCGACGCATCAACGGCCGCGGCTGCAGGGGCCGGCGCCGCCTCGACGACAGGCTTTTCCACCACCGCGCTGTTGAGCTCCGACTTGCCGCCCTTGCTTTCGGTCACACCCAGCAACTTCGGCGAGCCACCCTGGCGAATCCAGTCTTCATAGCCACCGACGTACTCGCGGACCTTGCCCTCCCCCTCGAACACCAGGGTGCTGGTCACCACGTTGTCGAGGAAAGCCCGGTCGTGGCTGACCATCAGTACCGTGCCCTTGTAGTTGGACAGTACTTCCTCCAGCAGCTCCAGCGTCTCGACATCCAGGTCGTTGGTCGGCTCGTCGAGGACCAACAGGTTGGCAGGCTTGCTGAACAGCTTGGCCAGCAGCAGTCGCGCACGCTCGCCGCCGGACAGCGCCTTGACCGGGGTACGCGCGCGCTGCGGGCTGAACAGGAAGTCGCCCAGGTAGCTCAGCACATGGCGGCTCTGCCCGTCGATGTCGATGAAGTCCCGGCCTTCGGCCAGGTTGTCGATCACGGTCTTTTCCAGGTCGAGCTGGTGGCGCATCTGGTCGAAATAGGCCACTTCGAGCTTGGTGCCACGCTCTACCTTGCCGGAGGTCGGCTCAAGATCGCCGAGCATCAGCTTCAGCAGCGTGGTCTTGCCTGTACCGTTGGCGCCCAACAGGCCAATACGGTCTTCGCGCTGCAGGACCATCGAGAAGTCCTTCACCAGCATCGGCCCGTCAGGGTGCGCGAAGCTGACATTCTCCAGCACCATGACCTGCTTGCCGGACTTCTCCGCCGCCTCGATCTGGATGTTGGCCTTGCCCTGACGCTCGCGGCGCTCACTACGTTCCACACGCAATGCCTTGAGCGCACGCACACGGCCTTCGTTGCGGGTACGACGGGCCTTGATGCCCTGGCGAATCCATACCTCTTCCTGGGCCAGACGCTTGTCGAACAGCGCGTTGGCGGTCTCTTCCGCGGCCAGGGCCGCTTCTTTGTGCACCAGGAAGCTGGCGTAATCGCCATTCCAGTCAATCAGGCCGCCACGGTCGAGCTCGAGGATGCGCGTCGCCAGGTTCTGCAGGAACGAACGGTCGTGGGTAATGAACAACACGGCACCGTTGAAGCCGCTCAGGGCTTCTTCGAGCCAGGCGATGGCGCCGATGTCCAGGTGGTTGGTCGGCTCGTCCAGCAACAGCAGGTCGGGCTCGGACACCAACGCCTGGGCCAGCAGCACACGACGGCGCCAGCCGCCTGACAGCTCGGCCAGGGTCTTGTCGGCCGGCAATTGCAGGCGGCTCAGGGTGCTTTCCACCACCTGCTGCAGGCGCCAGCCATCGCGCGCCTCCAGTTCGTGCTGGACATGCATGAGTTTTTCCAGATCTTCATCACCCTGAATGTTCTGGCTCAGGTGATGATATTCGGCCAGCAACGCGCCCACGCCATCAAGGCCTTCGGCCACCACGTCGAACACGCTGCGCTCGTCGGCTACGGGCAGCTCCTGAGGCAGCTCACCAATCTTCAGGCCGGGGGCACGCCAGATTTCGCCGTCATCGCCCTTCTGCTCACCCTTTACCAGGCGCAGCATGCTCGACTTGCCGGTGCCGTTGCGGCCGATGATGCACACCCGCTCGCCACGGGCGATCTGCCAGGACACTTTGTCCAGCAGCGGCATGGCGCCGAATGCGAGGGACACATCGCTGAATTTGAGCAGGGTCATGTTCGTCTCCAGAAAGCGGGCGCGCATTCTACCTGACTTGGCCCCTTCCGGCATTAAGTTGGCCATCCTGCCAGGGCCTGGCGACATCCGGTCGAACTTTACGCCTTGATACAAGCACAGCGCTTTCACCCGTCGCGGGCAAACGGCTAAGCTAAGCAATAGATTCCAACAGTGCTGGCATCGCCGTCACTTTCCCATGGTTCAACTGCCCGGACGTATCATGCGCAGCCGCCTGTTACACATTGCATCCTGCCTGCTGCTCACCGCTGCCGCCACAGCGGTGCAGGCCACCGACCTCTCCCTGCAACGCCAGTACTACGACGAGGCCAAACGTGCCTTGGCCAAGGGCGACAAAGGCCCGTACCTGCGTTACGCCCAGGCCCTGCGCGACTACCCGCTGACGCCTTACCTGGCCTATGACGAGCTCACCGCTCGCCTGAAAAGCGCCAGCAATGAAGAAATCGAGGGGTTCCTGGCCAAGCATGGCGACCTGCCACAAGCCAACTGGATGAAACTGCGCTGGCTGCGTTGGCTAGCCGAACGTGGCGAATGGAATACCTTCGCCAAGTACTACGACCCCAAGCTCAATTTCACTGAACTGGACTGCCTCAACGGTCAGTACCAACTGAGCCATGGCATGCGTGCCGAAGGTTTCGCCAGCGCCGAAAAACTGTGGAATGTCGGCAAGTCGCAACCTGCGGCCTGCGACACCCTGTTCGGCATGTGGGCAGCCGAAGGCCAGCTGACCGAGGCCAAGCGCTGGAATCGCACCAAGCTTGCCGCCCAAGCCCGCAACTATGGGCTGGCCAACAACCTGGTCAAGACCCTGACCACCCTCGCCCCGCAGGGCCGCCTGCTGGTCGACGTGGCACAGAAACCCGAACTGCTGAACCAACCTTCGCGCTTCACCCCGGTCAACGAAGCCATGTCCGACGTGGTCAGCCTCGGCTTGCGCCGCCTCGCCAGGCAGGACCCAGAGCGCGCCATGGCGCTGCTCGACGATTACGCCCAGCGCATGCATTTCTCCCGCGACGAAAAAGTCGCCATCGCCCGGGAAATCGGCCTGACCCTGGCCCGTCGCTATGATCCGCGCGCCCTGGACCTGATGACCCGTTTCGACCCGGAACTGCGCGACAACACCGTCAGTGAATGGCGCCTGCGTCTGCTGTTGCGTCTGGGCCGCTGGGAAGATGCCTACGAGCTGACCAAGCGCCTGCCCCAGGACCTGGCCAGCAGCAGCCGCTGGAAGTACTGGCAAGCCCGCACGCTGGAACTGGCCCAGCCGAACAACCCGCAGATCCCCTTGCTTTACAAGAATGTGGCACGCGAGCGGGATTTCTATGGTTTCCTCGCCGCCGACCGCGCTCAAACGCCCTACCAGCTGAACAACCGCCCCCTGGTGCTGAGCCCGCAACTGGTCAACAAGGTGCGTAATACGCCCGGGATCAAACGCGCCCTGGAATTCCACGCCCGCGGCCAGATCGTCGAAGGGCGCCGCGAGTGGTACCACGTCAGCCGCCACTTCACACGTGACGAGATGGTGGCCCAGGCGCGCCTGGCCTATGACTTGCGCTGGTATTTCCCGGCCATTCGCACCATCAGCCAGGCTCAATACTGGGACGACCTGGACGTCCGTTTCCCCATGGCCCACCGCGACACCCTGGTGCGCGAGGCCAAGGTACGCGGCCTGCATTCGAGCTGGGTGTTCGCCATAACCCGCCAGGAAAGCGCCTTCATGGAAGATGCCCGCTCCAGCGTGGGTGCCAGTGGCCTGATGCAGCTGATGCCGGCAACGGCCAAGGAAACCGCACGCAAGTTCAGCATCCCGCTGGCGTCGCCGTCGCAAGTGTTCAACCCGGACAAGAACATCCAGCTGGGCGCAGCCTACCTGAGCCAGGTACACAGCCAGTTCAACGGCAACCGGGTGTTGGCCTCGGCGGCCTACAACGCCGGGCCCGGACGGGTACGGCAGTGGCTCAAGGGCGCCAAGCACCTGAGCTTCGATGTGTGGGTGGAATCGATCCCGTTCGATGAAACTCGCCAGTACGTGCAGAACGTGCTGTCGTATTCGGTGATCTACGGACAGAAGCTCAATTCGCCGCAACCGCTGGTGGATTGGCATGAGCGGTACTTCGACGATATGTAAGCCATGCTCCCCCTGTCGGTTGTCAGGGGGTACACGGCCAGGCTCCCTGCAAGAGCCGGCTTGCCGGCGATGAGGCCGGCAAGCACTCCCGCTATTCCACCACCTCGACCCTCATCCCCACTTCAAGCACCCCTCGGCCATCCACCGCCAGGTTCTGCCCGAACAACACATCCCCTTCCTTTTCACGGAATGTCTTGAGCGTGGTCAACGGCTCACGGTCCGGGCTGCGCTCTCCGGTCACCGGGTCGAGCGTGGTGAAGATGCAGCGCACGCTGGGCTTGAGCAGGCGAAACTCCAACTCGCCGATGCGAATGCGCTTCCAGTTATCCTCGGCGAACGGCTCACTGCCCTGCACCACCAGATTCGGTCGGAAGCGGAGCATTTCCATGGGCCGGCCAATGCGCCGGTTGAGTTCATCCAACGACCCTTGGCCAATCAGCAGGAATGGAAAGCCATCCGGGAACGCCGCCCGGTCGCTGTTCAAGCCATAACCGCTGGGCAGGTAGCGAGCACGCTGTGGCGGGCAATACACCAGACGTACAGGCTTTGCGAGCATCTGCGACAACCAGGCAGCCGCCTCGTCGCCCGCATCGGGCACCCGCAAGGTATCGCGCCAGATCGTCACCCCGCGCAAATCATCGTCAGCCTCCGGCATCTTCACCTGCAGCGACGGCTGCCCTGGGGTTTCCAAGAGCAGCCCCGTTTCAACATGGCTTGCCTTGAGCTGGCTCAGTTGCGGCCAGGCGCGCTGGGTCAAAAAGCGGCCGTTTTCCTCCTCGACCACCATCCAGCGACGATCACCGAGCACACCCAGGTGATCCACCGGCGAAGCCTGCAAGCGTTGCGCCTGCCCCGACTTCACCGGATATCGATACAACTCACTTAGAAACATCCCTGCCAGCCTCGCACTCTCCGAAAACGCCTAGCTTATACCCGGCGCACGGTCAGCGCAGGTATCAGGCGCTGGCGGTATCCAGCAACAGACGCTGCTTCACCACATCGACCAGACGATCAGGCTGGAACTTGGAGAGGAAATTGTCGCAACCGACCTTCTTGACCATGGACTCGTTGAAGCTGCCCGACAGCGACGTGTGCAGCACCACATAGAGCTTGCGCAGGCGCGCATCGCCGCGAATCTCGGTGGTCAGCCGGTAACCATCCATTTCCGGCATCTCGGCGTCAGTGAACACCATCAGCAATTTCTCGCAGACATCTTCGCCAGCATCGGCCCACCCCTTGAGCATGCGCAGTGCTTTGAGGCCGTCGCTGGCCACATGCAGCTTGACGCCAAGCTGGGACAGGGTGTCGCGCAACTGCGCCAGGGCTACGCTGGAGTCATCCACCAGCAACACTTCTCGCCCGCGAGCACGCGACAGCACCGGGTCGGCGAGCTTGTCGCCGGAAACCCTGGCGTTGTAGGGAACGATCTCGGCCAGGACCTTTTCCACGTCGATCACTTCCACCAACTTGTCATCGACCTTGGTAATGGCGGTCAGGTAATGCTGACGGCCAGCGCTGGAAGGCGGCGGCATGATGGCTTCCCAGTTCATGTTGACGATGCGATCGACTCCGCCCACCAGGAAGGCTTGCACCGAGCGATTGTACTCGGTGACGATGATGGTGCTGTCCGGGCCCGGCTGCAGCGGGCGCATGCCGATCGCCTGGGACAGGTCGATCACTGGCAGGGTCTGCCCGCGCAGGTTCACCACGCCGCAGACGAATGCATGACGCTGCGGCATCAAGGTCAGCTTGGGCAGCTGCAGCACTTCCTGCACCTTGAACACGTTGATCGCGAACAGCTGGCGACCTGCCAGGCGGAACATCAGAATTTCCAGGCGGTTTTCACCCACCAATTGCGTTCGTTGGTCTACCGTGTCGAGAATGCCAGCCATTGGAAAAGCCCCCAGGCTCGTGTGGGAAAAGTGAGTTGATCCATCCTGTATCGGCATTTTTATGCGCAGCTTGACCCCCGCAGGAAAAAGCCTTGCCAGCGATTGATATCACTTTACCATCATGCTTTACTGCGATCATCGCAACCCCACCTTCTTCGTCGCCACCCCTACCCAGTATCAGGGAAACCCTTAGCAGCAATCGGGTGCAACCTGATGTTCGCAATATCCTTTAGCCATTAATGTGACGCCATTCTCATTGCATGAATGGAGTCAGGCTTTTGCTAGCAATCGTCTTGGCGTTGCCAACCCCCGCTCCAGCTAAAGCCGCCGGAGTGACATGATGGACCACGCCTCCTCGAACAGCATCGCCCTGCAGGAATTTCTGCTGGATGCGCAGATCTTGTTAACCCAGTCCCAGGAATGCCTACAGCACCTGGAACTGATCGACAACGACCCGGATGCCTGCAATTGCCTGAACAACACCCTCGATACTCTTGCCCGTCGCGCCAACGACCTGGGCCTGATCGAAGTCGCCCTCTACGCCGAAGCCTTGCAACGGATGCTGGCCCCTGCTTGCCACGAACGACACCTAAAGGGTGAAGCCCTACCGGCCGTGGATGCCTGCCTGACACTGCTGGCCTGGCAACTGGAGCTGGTCGACCCGCGCACCGGCCGCCTGAGCCTGGACACCTGCGAACAGACCACGCTGCTGGGTGAGCTGGCCCGGATATTGGGCCAACCTGCTCCGCAAACGTGTGCCTCCTGCAATGAGCGCGAACAGTCGGGCGCCCATCCTCATTCGGCCGCGCCAGCGCAGCGCTCATCCCCCCTTTAGAGCGGCGCGAACGCCCCTTCCGAAGAGCAACTAAGCGTATTGTTCAAGGCCCACCATGGTCGAACTAGTGAAGTTTGGCCAAAGTTTGGCGTTTGCACTTGAGTACGATTCAAGCGAGTTGCGCCGGAAAAGCACACAACTTGGTCAAACAATGGCATTTTGCCTCGTCCGGAGATGAAAAAACCTCCGGATACCCCCGCAAATCCTAAGGATTCGATGCTCTGGCTGCCCGCGACCAAATCATCCCAAAGTGTTAATATGCGCACACGAAAACGCTCTCGGCACCCCTGCAGATCCTTTCGACGTGCGCTGGACGATTGATTGAAAGCACTACGCCAAAGCCTCTGGTAATACCTGTGCAAGGCCCTCCATCAGCAATACTTCAGTGGCTTCCCTATTTATGCTCCCACGCTTGAAGATCCCTCTGCGTTGCTGTTCTCGCACTGCCCTGCTGCGCTGGATGACGGCGTTGCTGTGCGTGGCTTCGCTGGTCGCCAATCTCGTGCTGTTCATGGCCAACCAACCCCTGCCGGGTGGCCTGCTGGTATTGCAACTGATCGCCACGCTGGGTGTGGCCTGGCACTTGAGCCGCGGCGCTAGGTCGATCAACCTGCAGCCGGCGGAACTGGCCGACCGCATGCTCAAGGTCCAGGAGAGCGAGCGCCAACGCCTGAGCCGCGAACTGCATGATGACATCGGCCAACTGCTGACCGCTGCCAAGCTGCAACTGGACTGGCTGCAACGGCGGATGCCAGCCGACCTGCAGCCACAGTGCAGCACCCTGCGCGACACCCTGGAAGACACCTTGAGCAACGTGCGCGATGTCTCGGCCATTCTCAACCCAAGGCAACTGGCCAGCCTGGGCCTGGAAGCCAGCCTGCGTGCTCACCTGGTTCGCACACTGGCAAGCAGCGACGTGCACTGGAGCCTGGAATGCCACCAACGCCTGGGGGGGATTGGCGAGGAAGTGTCCATGGCCGTCTTTCGCATCACCCAGGAAGCCGTTACCAACATGCTGCGCCATGCCCAGGCACGCAACCTGACCATCAAGCTGCAACGCAGCCCCGAAGGCCTGGCCCTGACCATCCAGGACGACGGTCGCGGCTTCACTCCCACGAGCAACCCGGCCGAGGCCGGCCAACGCGGCATGGCCGGTATGCAGGAACGGGTGGTGGCCCTGAAGGGCAACCTGACCATCACCAGTCAGCTTGGCCTGGGCACCCGGATCGATGTCATTTTCCCATGGCCGCCACGCACCCATGAACGTGCCAGGACCCCCGCTTCCCATGACCTGTAGATTGCTGTTGGTGGACGACCACTCGCTGATCCGTGCCGGGGTCCGAGCCCTGGTTTCCGACATTCCTGGCTACACCGTGATCGGCGAAGCCGACGACGGCAACCAGCTGCTCGAACAGGTGCATGCGTTGGCGCCGGACATCATCCTGCTGGACATTTCCATGCGTTCCACCAGCGGGCTGGATGCGCTCACCCAACTGCGCGCCAGCGGCAATACCAGCAAGGTGCTGATCCTGTCGATGCACACCGACCCGGAGCTGATCATGCGCGCCCTGGAAAGCGGCGCCCATGGCTACCTGCTCAAGGACACCACCGCTACCGAGCTGGAACAGGCCCTGGCCGCCCTGCGCAATGGCGAGCGCTATCTCAGCCCGGCCATCGCCCACACCGTGATCAATCAGGCACTCATGCATGCACAGCATGGCAAGCACGCCGTCAGTGAGCGTCACAACCTGACCGCCCGCCAGCTGGAGATCCTGCGTCTGATCGTGCGCGGCAAATCGACCCGCGAGATCGCCGCCGGCCTTGGCCTGTCGATCAAGACCGTTGAAACCCACCGCTCGCAGATCATGAAACGTCTGCAGATCTATGACGTGGCCGGCCTGGTGCTGTTCGCCGTACGCGAAAAAATCATCAGCCTGGACGACTGAGCAGCGGCGAGCCCTCCGGCAGGTGCAAGCGCAGGGCCGCAGGTTTCGCCTCGAAGCGCAGGCTTTCGGCTTGCAACGGTTCGCCGTCAAGGTTGATGTCCAGCCCCTGGGAGCACTTGACCTCCACCCACGGCAACCTGGCGCGGACGAACAAGCCCTCGCCGGCGAAGAGGTCACGCAGCGCCCCTAACATTTCCTGAGGCGCAGGGAGGATGGCGATGTCCAGCAGGCCATCGTCGGCCACCGCCTCCGGGCACAGCACCTGACCGCCGCCAGCCTGGCGTCCATTGCCGATCCCCAGGGCCAGCAACTCGCCCTGCCAATCGAACCCCGGCCCTTGCAACGCCACCTTGGCGGCTTGCAGCTCACTGAAACGCGACAGCCCAGTGAACAGGTAAGCCGCCGCCCCCAGCACTTTTTTCAGATCCTCCGAGGTGTTGGCCGTCACCTGGCTACCGAAACCACCAGTGGCCATATTGAGAAACAGTTGCTCGCCCACCTGCCCCAGGTCGATCGGTTTTGCGGGCTGCTCCAGCAGCGCCAACGCCGCCGCAGGTTCCAGCGGTATTCCAGCAGCCTTGGCGAAATCATTGGCGGTGCCCAGCGGTAGCAGCGCCAGGCTGGCGTCCGTGGCCGCCAGCCCCACGGCTTCGGCTACATCGCGCAAAGTGCCATCGCCGCCACCTGCGACCACATGGGTGTAACCGGCCGCCACCGCCTCATCGACAAAGCGCTGGGCATCCCCGGCTTCCCAGGTGACGCGCACATCCAACGTCCAACCGCGCTCGCGCATACCGCGCACGGCTTCACGCACTTCGTCATTCATCGCCTGCTTGCCGTGCAGGATCAACACCGCCTTGCGCCCTTGCATCGTTTTTCTCCCCAGTGAAGACAGTCTTCTCCAGATGTCGACCATCGCCTCTCGCAGAATGCTGCATGGCCCTGCTCGACTGACGAGGGCCTCCTGCGCAAGCCATCGTACGAAAAACAACCAAATTCACACATTCATCATTGAAAGCTTCGCTCACAGGGAGCATGATCGACAAATATTTGGCCTTCATGGAAGATGATGCCTAGAAAAGTCGGTTTTTTGACTTTTTGCCGCCATAACCCTGACAGGTCGCATCGTTCCCCTTCAATGGCGCCACTGACGGCGCCCTGAGTCGAGGTCGTGAAATGAGCGTTCTGATCCCCTGTATCATTGCTGGCGGTGCCGGTACCCGTCTTTGGCCGGTCTCCAGGGAAGCCATGCCCAAGCCCTTCATGCGCTTACCGGATGGCGAGAGCCTGCTGCAGAAAACCTTCGCGCGTGCCAGCGCCCTACCCGGGGTCGAGCGCTTGCTGACCGTGACCAACCGAGAAGTATTCTTTCGCACCCAGGATGAGTATGGCCAGGTCAATCCAGGCAAGCTGCCCTTGGACTTCATTCTGGAGCCAAGTGGACGCAATACGGCTCCGGCGATAGCCGCCGCCGCACTCCACTGTGCCACGCAATATGGTGAGGACAGCCTGCTGCTGATCCTGCCCGCCGACCACCTGATACAAGATTTCGAAGCCTTCGCCCAAGCGGTCGCTCATGCACGCCAGCTGGCCGAAAACGGCTGGCTGACCACCTTTGGCCTGGTGCCCGACCGCGCCGAGACCGGGTTCGGCTACATCGAACGTGGCAAAGCGCTGAACGAGCACGCCTATCAGGTGGCTCGTTTCGTTGAAAAGCCCGACACGCCTACCGCCCAGGAATACCTCGACGGTGGACGCCACCTGTGGAACGCCGGCATGTTCTGCCTGCGCGCCAGCAGTGTGCTTGAGGAACTGCAGGCTCACGCCCCCGAAGTGCTCGGCAGCGTCGCCACCTGCCTGCAGCGCAGTGCCATCAAGCAAGGCGACAAGGCGCTACAGGTGGAGTTGGACGCGGACAGCTTCGCCCTGGCCGAGGACATCTCCATCGACTACGCCCTGATGGAGCGCTCCGATAAGGTCGCCGTGGTGCCCTGCGAGCTGGGCTGGAGCGACATCGGTAGCTGGGAAGCGGTGCGTGAGCTGCGCCAGACCGACGACGCCGGCAACCACTGCAACGGTGAAGCGGTGCTGCACGATGTACGCAACTGCTACATCGACTCACCCAAGCGCCTGGTTGGCGCCGTGGGCCTGGACAACCTGATCGTCATCGACACCCCCGACGCCCTGCTGATCGCCGATGCCTCGCGCAGCCAGGAGGTCAAGGTCATCGCCCAGCAGCTCAAGCACCAGGGCCACGAAACCTATCGCCTGCACCGCACCGTCACTCGTCCCTGGGGGATGTACACGGTGCTGGAGGAAGGCCCGCGGTTCAAGATCAAGCGCATCATGGTGCGCCCTGGCGAGTCCCTGTCACTGCAGATGCACCATCACCGCAGCGAACATTGGATCGTGGTCAGCGGCATGGCCTGCGTGACCAATGGTGAAGAAGAATTCCTGCTCGATACCAACGAGTCCACCTTCATCAAACCAGGCCGCACCCACCGCCTGACCAACCCTGGCGTCATCGACCTGGTGATGATCGAAGTACAGAGCGGCGAATACCTGGGCGAAGACGACATCGTACGCTTTACTGATATCTATGGACGCGCCCCGACAGCAGCTGCTGGCTGATTGTCAGCGGGCGCGTCTTGTTATCCGCGACCTTTAGCGAGGATTCCGGGTCATGCGCATTCTCTGGACACTGCCCTACCTGCCCTGGCCCACCACCAGCGGCAGCAAGACCCGGCAATACCACCTGCTGCGCGCCCTCGCGCAGCACGGTCACCGGATCACCTTGCTGGTGCAGTCGAAGATACCGCTCAGCGATGCCGCCCGCGATGCTCTGGAACCATTGGTCGAGCGCCTGATAGTGCTGCCCAGGCGCCCGCTTCACAGCCCACTGAACCTGTTGGCATCCCCCATCATCGACTACCCGATGCGGGCCATCATCAACGGCCTGGCCCCCTGCCTTCGACACCGCTTCGAACAATTGCTGGATGAACCCTGGGATGTGATCCAGATCGAGCACAGCTACAGCTTCCAGCCTTTCGAAAAAGCCCTGCAGGCCCGTGGCTTACCGTACATGCTGACCGAGCACACGGTCGAATCGGTGATGGGCGCCGCCTGCCATGACCAACTGCCCCTGTGGCTGCGACCGCTCAATGCCTTCGACCGCTGGCGCTACCGGCGCTGGGAGCAACGCGTGTTGCGCCAACCCACCGAAGTGGTGGCGGTGAGTACCCATGACGCCGACCTCCTCAGCCAGGTCAGCGGGCGTCCGGTAAACGTGGTGGTCAACGGTGTCGACTGCGATCACTACCAGAACGTGCGCCCGGCATTTCATAGCCAGCGTCTGCTGTTCGTGGGCAATTTCGAGTATGGCGCCAACCTCGAAGCCATCGAATGGGCGCTGGAGGAGATCCTGCCCCAAGTCTGGATGAGCAACCCCGCCGTGCGCCTGGCTATCGCCGGGCACGCCATGCCCGCCAGCTGGAAACTGCACTGGAACGATCCGCGCATCGAATGGCTCGGCTACCGCCCTGACCTGCGCGAACTGCAACAACGTTCCGCGCTGTTTTTCGCGCCCCTGCGCTATGCCGGCGGCTCCAAAGTGAAAATTCTTGAGGCAATGGCCGCAGGCTTGCCCGTCATCACCACTGCCAAGGGCGTTTCAGGCTTGGCCGTGAACAACGGCGAGCACTACTTGGGCAGTGACGACGGCGACCAGTTGGCGCTGTTCATCACGCAACTACTCAACCAACCATGGCGCATGTGCCAGCTCAGCGAGGCCGGCCGCCAGTTTGCCCGACAACGCCACGACTGGAGCGTCAGCGCCCAGCAGTTGGAGAATGTGCATATGCGCCTGACTCAAGCCACGCCGGCCGACGCCAGGCAAACCGATGCTGCCTGGCTCGGGCGTTCAGTCAAGTAGCTCGCTGAAGGGAATGAACGGCACGCTGTCGCCCGGCTTGGGCAGGGTGCCTTCGCGTACCTCCACCAGGCCTTCGGCCCATGCCGCGCTGCGCAGCACACCAGAACTCTGGTTCTTGTAGATCCGCACCTGGCCTTGCTCGATACGCGCACGCAGGTATTCGCGGCGGGTTCCTGCCTTGGTCCATTCGAAACCGGCAGGCATATCGAAACGCAAGGGCGTCACCTCGGTCACGCCTTGACGGCGTAACAGGTAGGGGCGGGTCAGCAACCCGAAGGTGACGAGCGTGGACGCTGGGTTGCCTGGCAAGCCGATCACCGGCACACCACGGAAATGTCCGAACGTGAGGGGCTTGCCCGGCTTGATCGCAAGTTTCCACAACGCCAGCTCACCGGCCTCGCGCAGGACTGCACCAAGGTAGTCAGCTTCACCGACGGAAACACCGCCCGTGGAAAGGATCAGGTCGACATCGCCCAACCCGGCCAGGCATTCGCGCGTGCGGGCCAGGTCATCAGCCAGGATGCCCACATCGCGAACCTCGCAACCCAGGCGCTGCAACCAGCTCACCAGCAGACGGCGATTGCTGTTGTAGATCTGCCCAGGCCCTAGCGGCAGGCCAGGCTCCACCAATTCATCGCCGGTGCTGAGCACTGCCACTCGAATCTTTCGCACCACCTCCAAGGTGGCGAAGCCAAGTGTCGCCGCCAAGCCCAACTGAATCGGCCCGAGACGCGTACCGGCAGCCATCACCTGTTCGCCCTGGCGGGTCTCCTGGCCCTGTGGTCGCACATTCTGCTCGAGCTTCATGGGCTCGAGGAAACGCACCCGGCCATCGTCCAGCACCTCGGCGTTTTCCTGCATCTCGACGCAATCGGCGCCCGCGGGCAGCGGCGCGCCGGTGAAGATCCGCGCACAGGTTCCAGGCTGCAAAGGTTGGGGGGCATGCCCGGCAAAGATGCGCTGGCTGACCGGCAGCGGCTCGCCTCGCCAGTCGTCCAGGCGCAGCGCATAGCCGTCCATGGCACTGTTCGGCCAGGGCGGCAGGTCCAGCGTAGCCACCAGGTCGGTCGCCAGGACCCGGCCCTGTGCCTCGGCCAGCGGAACGATCTCGCGTGCCTCGATCGGCGCAGCCTCGGCCAGGGCAATCAAGCGCTGCAGCGCTTCTTCGACCGACATCAGCGGCTGCTTCTGCACTGCCTCAACCACGGCTGTCACAGGCCGTTGCCTGCTTCAGGTGCGGCACGAAGTTGCAGGGGCGATGGCGGGCGTCGAGCTGCTCGGCCAAGATGCCGTCCCAACCGGTACGCACGGCATTGGTCGACCCTGGCAGGCAGCAGACCAAGGTGCCATTGGCCAGGCCTGCCAGTGCACGAGACTGCACCGTGGAAGTGCCGATATCGGCAACGGAGATCTGCCGGAACAATTCGCCGAATCCTTCCACCTGCTTGTCCAGCAGGCACGCCACGGCTTCCGGGGTGCTGTCACGGCCAGTGAAACCGGTACCGCCAGTGATCAATACCACCTGCACGGTCTCGTCGGCGATCCAGTTCGCAACCTGGGCGCGGATCTTGTATAGGTCGTCCTTGAGCAATACCCGCGCCGCCAGTTGGTGTCCGGCCTCGGTCAAGCGGTCGACGAACAGTTGGCCGGAGGTATCGGTTTCGAAGGTACGGGTGTCGCTGACCGTGAGCACGGCGATGTTCAGCGGCACGAAGGGGGTGTCTGCTTTGGCTTTCATGAGCATTCGTCGCAGTAGCAAGTGATGGCCGCAGTTATATCACAGCCGGCCCTGGCCGATGCCGCCGTTGTTCCCGGTCAATGTCCGGGCTTTAGCGCTATGCTGCACTGTCAGAGGAACTTGCATGGACGCCCTGCGTCTTAATGTCATCTAGCACCATCGCACTGGAGAAACACGATGATTCAACGGACCCTTCCTGCCTTCATTCTCGCCCTGGGGCTGGGCGCCCTCGCTGGCTGCGCATCGCCAACCGTCATCACGCTGAACGACGGTCGCGAGATCCAGGCCGTGGACACCCCGACGTTCGACGAGGACTCCGGGTTCTATGAATTCGAGCAACTCGACGGCAAGCGCACGCGCCTGAACAAGGACCAGATTCGCACCGTAAAAGAGCTCTGATGGAGCCCGCCTTCGAGCAAACGGCCTTTACACAACAAGGGCTTGCGTTCAAAAAGGCGATACAGTAGGATTTTGTTCATCGGAGTGTAGCGCAGCCAGGTAGCGCGTCTCGTTCGGGACGAGAAGGCCGCAGGTTCGAATCCTGTCTCTCCGACCAAATCCTTCAAAAAGCCCGCCTTGTGCGGGCTTTTTGTTGCGTCCAGAAAATGTCGGCAGGCTGTACCGGCGCTGCGAACAGGCCGGCACAGCACTCCACTCACTTAAGGTCGGCTACGGCCTGTTCTGCCTGCACCGGTATGTAAAGCAACTGCAAGCGCGCGCTGCTCCACTGACGGGTCTTGTTGGTCAGCTCCAGATCGTTGTTCAGCTTTTGCCCATAGGTCGGCACGATTTCCTTGAGCTTGGCTTGCCATTGCGGCGTCCGGATGCGGTCCTTGAAGGTCTTTTCCAGCACGGTCAGCATGATCGGCGCAGCGGTAGAAGCCCCTGGGGAAGCGCCAAGCAACGCGGCGATGCTGCCGTCCTGGGCGGCCACGACTTCTGTACCGAACTGCAAAACGCCACCGTGTACCGGGTCCTTCTTGATAACTTGGACGCGCTGGCCGGCCTGCAGCAACTGCCAGTCTTCGTTCCTGGCATTGGGGAAATACTCGCGCAGGGCGTTCATGCGGTCATCGAAGCTGAGCATCAATTGGCCCATCAGGTAAGTGCTCAGGTCGATGTTGTCGATGCCGGCATGCACCATCGGCAGCACGTTGTGGCTGGTCAACGACGCGAACATGTCCAGCAGCGAGCCGTGCTTGAGGTACTTGGTGGAGAAGGTCGCGAACGGGCCGAAAAGCAGTACTTGCTTGCCATCGATCATCCGCGTGTCCAGGTGCGGGACCGACATCGGCGGCGCGCCGACCGAGGCTTTGCCGTAAAGCTTGGCCTTGTGGCGGGCGACGATGTCCGGGTTGTCGGTCATCAGGAACTGGCCACCCACCGGGAAGCCGGCGTAGCCTTGCGCTTCGGGAATGCCCGATTTCTGCAGCAGTTTAAGCGCACCGCCACCGGCACCGATGAACACGAACTTGGCGTTGACGCGAGTCTGCTCCCCACCATTGGCCAAGTCGGCCACCAGCACATTCCAGGTGCCGTCATCGTTGCGCACGATGTCACGCACTTCGTGGCGCAGGTGCAGCTTGACGTTGGGGTTGCGCGCCATCGAGGCGAACAGCTGACGAGTGATCTCGCCAAAGTTCACGTCGGTGCCGATGGCCATCCGCGTGGCAGCCACTTTCTGCTCTGGGTCCCGGCCCTCCATCACCAGCGGCACCCATTTGCGGATCTGCTCGTGGTCCTCGGAAATTTCCATACCGCGGAACAGCGAACTGTGCTGCAGTGCGGCCACGCGCTTGTGCAGGAAGGCGACGTTCTCGTCGCCCCATACGAAGCTCATGTGCGGCACATTGTTGATGAACGACTTGGGGTTGCTCAGCACGCCCTGCTCGACCTGATAGGCCCAGAACTGCTTGGAGATCTCAAACTGCTCGTTGACACCGACGGCCTTGCTGATGTCGATACTGCCGTCCGTGCCCTCACTGGTGTAGTTCAGCTCGCAGAAGGCCGAATGCCCGGTACCGGCGTTGTTCCAGGCATTGGAGCTCTCTTCGGCGACCTGGTCCATGCGTTCGTAGACGTCGACCTTCCAGTTCGGCTCAAGCTCGGTGAGGTAGGTGCCGAGGCTGGCACTCATGATGCCGCCGCCGATCAGCAGGACATCGACGGACTTTTGCGGCGCCTCGGGTTTGGAGCAACCGATGACGCTCAGGCAGAGGAGCGTCAGCAGGATTTTCTTCATTGATGTGATCCAGTTGTTGTGTACACGCGCGCCGCTATGAGCAGGGAGCGTGCCAACAGGCCCTGGACCAGGCAACATGGGGTGAGGCGGTAGGTCGCATGGCGACAATCCGCCACAGGGCAGCGGATTGCGCCAACCTGGGTGGCGGATTTCCCCCGGATGCTTCGCCGGTGAACCCGCGCCTGGCGCTTGCGCGTCAGGCGGTCAGGCGTGACGTCACCTCACCCAACTGCCCCGAGAGGCCATGCAAGCGCTGCCCGGCTCGTTCGGTGTGCTGCACGGCCTCCTGGTTCGCCGTGGCGATGCGGGTGATTTCGATCAGGTTGCACGAGATGTCTTCGGCCACGCTGGTCTGTTCCTCGGCCGCCGTGGCAATCTGCCGGTTCATGTCGCGAATCGCCTCCACCGACAGGGTAATGCGCTGCAGCATCTGCCCCGCCTGCTGGACCTGCTCGGCCCCCTCCTCGCTGCGCTGCCGACCGCTTTCGATGGCCTTCACCGCGTCCACCGCACCCGACTGCACCGCCTCTATGATCTGATGAATTTCCGCGATGGAAGCCGCCGTGCGCTGGGCCAGGCTGCGCACTTCGTCGGCAACCACCGCAAAACCACGCCCGGCCTCGCCAGCACGGGCCGCCTCTATGGCAGCGTTGAGCGCCAGTAGGTTGGTCTGTTCGGCGATGCCGCGAATCACCTCGAGTACCTTGCCAATGCGGGTGCTGTCGTTTTCCAGTTCGCGAATCACCGCAGCCGTACCGGCAATTTCACGGTTGACCACGGCGATGATGTCGATGGTCTGCTGCATCACCTGCTCGCCGGCCTGGGCGCTTTGGTCTGCTTCATCCGCCGCGCGTGCTGCCTCGGCAGCGTGGCGTGCCACTTCCTGGGCGGTAGCGGACATCTGGTGCATGGCCGTGGCCACCTGGTCGGTGCGCTGGAACTGGTCATGGGTCCCACGGGCCATGTCACTGGCGATGCTGCGCAATTGGCCGCTCGCACCTTCGAGCTCCTGGGCGTTGTCCTGCAAACGGCCGACGGTGTCGGCGAGGAAGTCACGCAGGGTATTGGCTGCCCGGGCCAGGCGACCGAGTTCATCCTCACGGCGGCTGTCCACCCGCGAGACAAAGCGGCCCTGACTCAGTTGCGCGACGTACTCGATCAGCTGGCCGATAGGCTTGATCAGGCTGCGATTGATCAACCAAAGACTAAGCAGGCCGACCAGCGCAGCCGACACCAACATGACCAACACACCCAACCACACTGTGCGCTCGGCGACGGCGCTGATGTGGGACGCCCGTTCGCGGGCATCGGCGCGCAGCTGTTCGACCAGCGCACTCATTTGCTCGCTGGCAGCGCGGTCGACCCCCTTCACCGCCTGGTCGCCCGCCACAGGGTCGCCGCCTGCGGCCAAGAACGCCTGACGCCCCTTTTCGTAGGCTACCCCCAACTGCCGGTGGCTCTCGCGCAACTGTTGCAAGGGCGCCTTGAGCTTGCCATCGGTGGTCTCGATCAATTGCCCGAGCAACTGTTGAACCTGCTGCTCACGCGTCTGGAACTGCTGCCAGTACCTGTCCAGATCAGCCGGCTGGCGACCACGCAGCAAGACGTTCTTCCACTCCTGCACCTGAATCTTGAACTGCAGATTGGCTTCGTCGATCAGTTGCGAAGCCCGTAACGGCCCATCCACCAGCCCGGCATAACCGCGCACGCTGGAAGACAGAAACTGAAAGCACACCAGGGCGATCAACAGCATCGCCGCCAGACTACCGGCCAGCAGGGTGAGCATTTGTACTCTGAGGGATTTACGCAACATCGGGATCTCGGGAACCAGGAGGAAGAAAATGGCGTGCGCCGGCAGCGCAGATCAAGACATCCATGTCCTCGTTCGCAGACCAAAAAAAAGCTGCCATCGGTCGATAGCAGCCAGGTCGAGCACTTACGCAACAGCTGATCCAGATACTCTCAGGCAATTGCTACAGAAATGTTACATAGGGCCACGCACTAACGCGTATTGAACTGCAGCGAGGCCAATCGCGCGTAAAGTGGGCTTTGCTCGATCAGTTGGGCATGGCTGCCCACCGCTACCAAACGGCCCTTGTCGATCACCGCGATCCGGTCGGCGTGTTGCACCGTGGCCAGGCGGTGCGCAATCACCAGGGTGGTCCGACCGGCCATCAGGCTCGGCAGCGCTTGCTGGATCAAGTGCTCGCTCTGGGCATCGAGGGCGCTGGTGGCTTCGTCGAGCAACAGGATAGGTGCGTCTACCAACAGCGCTCGAGCGATGGCCAGGCGTTGGCGCTGCCCTCCCGAAAGGCCGGTCCCGCCCTCCCCCAGCATCGTCTGATAGCCCTGGGGTAACTGCCGGATGAACGCGTCGGCATGGGCGCCCCGCGCAGCCGCTTCCACCTCCTCCCAGGTCGCCTCGGGCCGACCGTATCGGATGTTGGCCTCGACGCTACCGCGAAACAGCGCGGGGCTCTGCGCAACCAAGGCGAATTGGCGACGTACGTCGGCCGGGTCCAGGTCTGTGATGGGTTGCCCGTCGAGCAGAATGCGCCCGCGCTGGGGGTCGTAGAAGCGCAGCAGCAGGTCGAACAGGGTCGACTTGCCGGCACCGGACGGTCCTACCAGCGCCACGGTCTGCCCCGGCTCTACCACCAGGCTCAGATCGTCGATGGCCGCCACCGAAGGCCGCGACGGGTAGGCAAACCCGACCTGTTGCAACTCGATCCTGCCAGACACCCG
Organism: Pseudomonas taiwanensis DSM 21245; assembly: GCF_000425785.1. Taxonomy (GTDB): domain Bacteria; phylum Pseudomonadota; class Gammaproteobacteria; order Pseudomonadales; family Pseudomonadaceae; genus Aquipseudomonas; species Aquipseudomonas taiwanensis. The sequence continues at coordinate 7,258 of NZ_AUEC01000012.1, read as the reverse complement.
TGGGTACACCAATGTCGTCGGCACCGAGGGAAGCAGTATTGCACTGCGCGCTGCCAGCAACTCGTCGATACGTTCGGCCGCGCCTGCCGCGCGCTGCAACTCCCCGATCACCTCACTGAGGGTACCGAAGGCGCTACCGACGATCAGGCTATAGAACACGAAGGCGGCCAGCTCACCGCCCGAGATACGCCCGGCGATGACATCCATGCCACCGACCCAGAGCATCACGCCAACGGCCCCCAGCACCAGCACGATGACCAGGGTGATAAGCCATGCGCGCTGGGCAATGCGCCGCCGCGCCACACCGAAAGCCGCCTCGACAGTACCGGCGAACAGCTCCCGGTCCCGCGACTGGTGGTTATAGGCCTGTACTGTCTTGATCTGCCCCAAGGTCTCCGCCACGTAACTGCCCACGTCCGCCACCCGATCCTGACTCTGACGCGACAGGCTGCGCACCCGCCTGCCAAACAACAGTATCGGTGCCAGCACCAGGGGCAAGGCGACCACCACGATGCTGGTGAGCTTGGGGTTGGTGACGAAGAGCAGTACCACACCTCCCACCACCATCAAGGCATTGCGCAGAAACATCGACAGCGATGAACCTATGACCGACTGGAGCAAGGTGGTGTCGGCAGTCAGACGCGACTGGATCTCGGAACTGCGGTTGTCTTCGAAAAAGCCGGGGTGCAGTCCCACCAGGTGATCGAACACCGCCCGCCGAATATCGGCCACGCAGCGTTCGCCGATCCATGACACCAGGTAAAACCGGCTGAAAGTGCCCACGGCCAGCGCCAGGACCAACACCAGGAACAGGCCGATGGTCTGGTTGAGCTGGTGGGGCGAGCGGGTCATGAAACCTTGGTCCACCAGCAAGCGAATGCCCTGGCCCATGGACAAGGTAATGCCTGCCGTGACCACCAGTGCCAGCACTGCCAGCAGGGCCTGGCGCCGATAAGGACGAATGAACTGCCAGGCGAGGCGCAGGGCCCGTCGCTGACGTGGTGAAACCGATTCGGGCATGGTGAGGTCCAGAGGAGACGGGAACCCTGAGACTACCATTCATCCGATAAGGGGGAACGGTTGCAGGCGAGCGCGGACCAATTCTGGGTAATGCAGTCCAATAGTGCGCACACCCTGGTGAGTATAGCTTTTCGTTCTAACCGGTCACTGGAGCTTTGAGGCGCTTTCTGTTGGACTGTCCCTGTCGTGACAACAGAACCAGAGCTGTCACAGGCCGGTCACGGCGCAGGGTTACCCTGAGCTTGAACCTGATGAGGAGACAGGAAAGATGAGTCTGCAGCGAAGCAGCGATAGCCAAAAGCCACAGAATCAACCACCGTCGAAGGTCTGCGGCTCGATCATCGACGCCCAAGGTCGCGAGGTGCCGATCACCGAGCAGATGATCCAGCAAGCGTGCAAAGACCTCGAAGACAGTCGGGTAGAAAAAGTGCGCAAGGGCTGAGCAATAGATTTCTGACAACCCGGCCCTTTGGCCGGGTTTTTCATGGGCGCCTGATGGGGTTTTGCGCTGGACTGCCCGGCCTGAACGCCGGCGAGCCGGCTCTTACAGGGCCGCGCAACCCAAGGCGCTGACCATCTGTGCCAGTTGCGGCGCCTCGCCCCGAATACGCACCGCCAGCCCTTCGATCTCACGCCGCGGTGGATAATGCTTGCGCAAGGCATCGAAGGCCGCCCGCTGCTGGGCCGGGTCATCGCTCAGGCTACGACGGAAGTCAGCATCGTCACGGCGTGGGTCATACACGGCGCGACACAGCGTCGCCAGGGACCAGGCCAGGTCGGCGCTGGCATCCAGTTCGATCTGCGCCAGCGGTGGCTTGGGCAGCAAGTCTGCCAATTGCACCTGCTCGGGCTGACCGAGGAAACGGCACAGCGCCTGGTAGATCTGCGCCGTGCCACGCTGGCGACCGTCCAGGCTATAGCCTGCGATATGTGGCGTGGCCAAGGTACACAAGTCAGCCAACTGCAGGTTTACCTGGGGCTCGCCCTCCCATACATCGAGCACGGCATGCACATCCTCGCGGTCCAGCAACAGCTCGCGCAGGGCATGGTTGTCCACCACAGGTCCGCGACTGGCATTGATCAGCCAGGCGCCAGCACGCAAACGCGCCAATTGCGCCTCGCCCAGCAAATGCCAGGTCGGGTGGTCGCCGCCATGCTGCAACGGGGTGTGCAGGCTGATGACATCACACTGCTCGAGCACCGTATCAAGGCTGACATAGTCGCCCCCTTCTACAGCCTGACGCAGCGGATCACAGACCAGCACCTTCCAACCCAGACCATGCAGTACCCGCACCAAGCGGCCGCCCACCTCACCTGCGCCCACCACGCCGTATACGCGCTCAGGCAGTGACACACCGTCGAGGTCGGCCAGGGTCAGGAGGCTACCCAGCACGTAATCCACCACGCCACGGGCGTTGCACCCAGGTGCGCTGCTCCAGCGGATGCCAGCCTCGGCAAAGTAGTCCAGGTCCAGGTGATCGGTGCCGATGGTGCAGGTGCCCACGAAACGGACACGGCTGCCTTCGAGCAGTTGCCGGTCGACCCGGGTCACCGAGCGCACCAGCAGTACGTCGGCATCCTTGACGCTGGCCGCGTCAAGGCTTCTGCCGGGGTAACGGCGGATCTCGCCGAAGCCTTCGAAGAAGGCATCGAGCAGCGGGATATTCTCGTCGGCAACTATCAGCATGGCGCTCTCCTGTGCGGGGAACGCAGTGTAGGCGCTACGCCCGGCTTGATCCAGCGCGGCTCAGTCGGTCTTCTTGCGGATCCAGTACAGGAAGGTACCGGCCTCTTCCTGCTGTTGCAGCAACTCATGACCCAGGAAGTTGCAGAACTTGGGGATATCACGGCGGGTCGAGGGGTCGGTGGCGATCACCTTGAGCAGGCCGCCAGCGGCCAGGTCGCGCACGTGCTGGTGCAGCATCATCACCGGCTCCGGGCAGTTCAGGCCAGTGGCATCGAGGATGGCGTCGGGGGTGAATTCAGTCATGTGGAACTCCGCAAATGATCGCTATTGTCGCGCATGCCAGGCTTCGGTCCAAGGGGCCGGCTGCCGGCCCCAAGCACTCAGCGTGGCTTCAAGTCGAGCCGGCGCAGGTGACATGTCACTTCCTCGCGGTCGTGATACAGCTGCTTACAGGCAATCGAAACCCTGACCTTGCGCGCCTTGAAGGTGGCTTCCATGCGATCCAGCAGACGCCGCACCTCGGCATAGCGTTGCTTCATCGGCAACTTGAGGTTGACCACCGCCTCGCGGCACAGCCCCTCGCCTAGCCAGGTTTCGATCAAGGCAGCGGTGCGCGCGGGCTTTTCGACGATGTCGCAGACCATCCAGTCCACCGTCTGCTTTGGCTGCCAGGTAAAGCCATCGGCCATCAGGTGCTGCACCAGACCAGTGTCCATCAAGCTCTCGGCCATGGGGCCGTTGTCGATCGCGGTGACCAGCATGCCCCGACGCACCAGCTGGTAGGTCCAACCACCAGGCGATGCGCCCAGGTCGACACCGGTCATGTCGTCACCCAGACGCTGCTCCCACTGCTCGCGGGGAATGAATTGGTGCCAGGCTTCCTCGAGCTTGAGGGTCGAACGGCTGGGTGCCTCGCGGGGGAACTTCAGCCGAGGGATACCCATGGCCCAGAGCGCGCTGTTGCTCGGTGGCGCCATGCCGACAAACACCCGCCTGCCGCTGATGAACGTCAGCAACAGACGCGGGCGATTGCTGTCTTCGACCAGGCGCCCGGCCTTTTCCAAGGCTTTGCGCAGCGGGACCTCGAACTTCCGGCAAAAGGTCGACAGCTCCTTGCCTTCGTTGCTGTCGAGCACCTCCAGCCATAGGCTGCCGAACTCCGGGTAAGCGCCGAGGTGCTCGAGCAACACGCTGATACGGTCGCTTTCCGGCAACTCGACGAAGTCACCACGGGCCCACTGGCGCGGGAAAATCAACTGAGCGAAGCGCAGTTCCCCCATCAACCGCTCGGCACCTTCGGCCTCGGCACAGACGAACTCGGCGCAGGCGCTCTGCGGCTTGCCCTTGGCATAACCGGCAACGCCAAGGCGGGCGGCGTGTTCACTGATTTCTGCGCACACCTCGCCCTCGAAACCGGGCCGGCAATGCATGAACAGGGTATTCATCTCTCACTCCACTTCGGCTGGCGCACAACCGGCGCCGGCAGGCCGGCGATGATAAAGGAAGATCGGAACCTGCGACATGCCCCGCCGGTCCAGAAGTGGGTCATGCATGACAAACAGGTCTAACCTGACCTTTCAGCCAGGCCCGTGACGTACGGGCCGATACAGAGCGGTGCCACTGGCAAATATCCATGATTGCCAGGCACCGGCGCAGAAGGAGTTGGCAATGCCCTCGCTCGATAGCCTGAAAACCCTCAAGACCCTGAAGGTAAACGACCATACCTACCACTACTACAGCCTCGCCGAAGCGTCCCGCCAGCTAGGCGACCTGCAACGCCTGCCGATGTCGCTGAAGGTGCTGCTGGAGAACTTGCTGCGCTGGGAAGACGGCAAGACCGTCACCGGCGATGACTTGCACGCCCTGGCCTCATGGCTAAAGGAGCAGCGTTCGGATCGCGAGATTCAATACCGCCCAGCCAGGGTACTGATGCAAGACTTCACCGGTGTACCGGCGGTGGTCGACCTGGCTGCCATGCGTGCAGCCGTGGCCAAGGCCGGCGGCGATCCGCAGCGGATCAACCCGTTGTCACCCGTGGACCTGGTGATCGACCACTCGGTGATGGTCGACCGCTATGCCTCGCCCCAGGCGTTCGCCGAGAACGTCGACATCGAGATGCAGCGCAACGGCGAGCGCTATGCATTCTTGCGCTGGGGCCAAAGTGCCTTTCACAACTTCCGGGTGGTGCCACCTGGAACGGGCATCTGCCACCAGGTCAATCTGGAGTACCTCGGTCGCACCGTTTGGACCCGTGAAGAAGACGGCCGCACCTACGCCTTCCCGGACACGCTGGTCGGCACTGACTCGCACACCACCATGATCAACGGCCTCGGCGTGCTTGGCTGGGGGGTGGGCGGGATCGAGGCAGAGGCCGCCATGCTGGGCCAGCCGGTGTCGATGCTGATTCCGGAAGTGGTCGGTTTCAAACTCACCGGCAAGTTACGTGAGGGCATCACCGCTACGGACCTGGTACTGACCGTGACACAGATGCTGCGCAAGAAAGGTGTAGTGGGCAAGTTCGTCGAATTCTATGGCGATGGCCTGGCGGACCTGCCCCTGGCCGACCGGGCGACGCTGGCCAACATGGCTCCAGAGTACGGCGCGACCTGTGGTTTCTTCCCGGTAGACGACGTGACACTGGAGTATCTGCGCCTGTCCGGTCGTCCCAACGAAACGGTGCAGCTGGTCGAACAGTACTGCAAGGCGCAGGGCCTGTGGCGCCTGCCGGGTCAGGAACCGCTGTTCAGCGATACCCTGGCGCTCGATATGAACGACGTGGAGGCCAGCCTGGCTGGCCCGAAACGCCCTCAGGACCGCGTCGCCCTGGGCCAGGTGAAGCAGGCCTTCGACCACTTCATCGAACTGCAGCCCAAACCACTGGCCAAGGAGATTGGCCGCCAGGAAAGCGAAGGTGGCGGCGGCGTGGCGGTAGGCAATGCCGATCAAGCTGGCGAAGTCGACTACCAGCATGATGGGCAAACCCACACCCTGCGCGACGGCGCGGTGGTGATCGCGGCCATCACCTCCTGCACCAACACCTCCAACCCCAGCGTGATGATGGCTGCTGGCCTGGTGGCGAAGAAGGCCGTGGAAAAGGGCCTGCAACGCAAGCCTTGGGTGAAGAGCTCCCTGGCGCCAGGCTCGAAAGTGGTCACCGACTACTTCAAGGCAGCCGGTTTGACCCACTACCTTGATCAATTGGGTTTTGACCTGGTCGGTTATGGCTGCACCACCTGTATCGGCAACTCGGGGCCGTTGGACGAGGCGATCGAGAAGGCCATTGCCAACGCTGACCTCACGGTTGCCTCGGTGCTTTCAGGCAACCGCAACTTCGAAGGCCGGGTGCACCCGCTGGTGAAGACCAACTGGCTGGCATCGCCGCCGCTGGTGGTTGCCTATGCCCTTGCCGGCAGCGTGCGCCTGGACCTGACACGAGATGCCCTGGGCACCGGCAAGGATGGGCAGCCGGTGTACCTGCGCGATATCTGGCCGAGTCAGAAAGAGATTGCCGACGCCGTGGCCAAAGTCGACACCGGCATGTTCCACAAGGAGTATGCGGAGGTTTTCGCCGGTGACGCGCAGTGGCAAGCGATCGAGGTACCGCAGGCGGCCACCTACGTTTGGCAGGACGACTCGACGTACATCCAGCACCCGCCGTTCTTCGATGACATTGCCGGGCCATTGCCGCACATCGGTGATATCCATGGTGCGCGGATCCTGGCGTTGCTTGGCGACTCGGTGACCACTGATCACATCTCCCCCGCTGGCAACATCAAGGCCGACAGCCCGGCTGGGCGTTACCTGCGCGAGAAGGGTGTCGAGCCACGGGACTTCAACTCCTACGGTTCGCGTCGGGGGAACCATGAGGTGATGATGCGCGGCACCTTCGCCAACATTCGAATCCGCAACGAGATGCTGGGGGGTGAGGAAGGCGGCAATACGGTGCATGTGCCTTCGGGCGAGAAGCTGTCGATCTATGATGCGGCGATGCGTTACCAGGCTGAAGGAACGCCATTGGTGGTGGTGGCGGGCCAGGAATATGGTACGGGTTCGAGCCGTGACTGGGCGGCCAAAGGTACCAACTTGCTGGGTGTGAAGGCGGTGTTGGCGGAGAGTTTCGAACGTATCCACCGTTCCAATCTGGTTGGTATGGGGGTATTGCCATTGCAGTTCATGGCTGGGAACGATCGCAAGCAGTTGCGGCTGACGGGCCGGGAGATCATCGATATCGAGGGCCTTGAAAATGCATCTATTCGGCCGGGAATGCGTTTAACCTTGCGAATGACTCGTGAGGATGGGGAGCAGGAGAAGATCGAGGTGTTGTGCAGGATCGATACCTTGAATGAAGTGGAGTACTTCAAATCGGGCGGCATTCTGCATTATGTGCTGAGGCAATTGATTGCAAGTTGAGGACCATGAATCATTGCTTTTGCTTTTGCTTCCAGCGCGCGGTAGTTCAGGCGCCACCTCATGCGACTTCAGGAGGCCGAGCGCAGGGCTTGCGCAGGGAGGTGACGGGCATGGATGCCCGTCAAGCGCTGCGGCCCAGGA